>NZ_RZNJ01000009.1 GCF_003994485.1 Arsenicitalea aurantiaca | reverse complement strand
CGGCCAGCAGCCGCCCCTCTTCGAGCCCGGAAAGCGTGGCATCGGCGACCGCGCGCGCCGAAACGCTGCCCATCGCATCCCCGGCGCGGACCCGCCCGCCGAGCGGCGCCGTGCTCAGTTGCAGCGTGCCGTTGATCGGCGCCCGGATCGTCGCGAGGGGGGCGTTGACATAGGCGTCGCCGCTCGAGCCAACGAGTTGCTCGCCTACGATCACGTAGAGCGAAAAGAGGATCGCGACGACCCCGAGGATCCTGAGGACGTATTTCACGCGGTTCTCCTTATATGCGACGACCACGTCGGCGATCGCCAACGCTCTCACCTGAAGGTGCTTCGCGGCAAGCGAGACCATAGTCCCGAAATAGCACTCTCCCGCAACCTAGCCAGCCCCTAAATAGCCTGCTGGCAGAATGCCTGCCGGAGTATGAGTGCCAGCCAGTAGAAAAAATCGCCCCGCTATTCCAGCGACTTCAGGTAGGCGATAACTGCCTCGGCCTGATCAGGGTCAAACTCAAATTCCGGCATGTCCGGGTGGCCACTCGATAGTCCTTCGACCAGCGCCTCGGCAAGGTCTCCTACGTCGTAGCGATGGTGAAGATCGCGAAATGCCGGCGCTTCCGCGTGCGGCCCCAAGTCCTCTGAACCTGTTGCATGACACGCACCGCAATAGGTCTCGACCAGCGCCTTGCCGGTGCGTGACGCAACTTGATCGGGCGTCTCGAGGCTTACGAGGTAAGCTACGACATCCTCGACCTCTGCTGGGTTTCTCAAACCGCGAAAGATCATGCGGCTGCCCGGCTCAAAGTGCCGCGGGCGTGCGATGAACTCGGCCAGCGTCTCGGCGGTCCAGACCAGGCCATTTTGACCTGCCTCACGCAAAGCCTCGCTATAGCTGAAATCCGGCAGGTCTCCCGCGCGCCGACCAAGCAGCTCATTCAATTGCGGCCCCTGACGGTTGCCGGCCCCCGGACCGATCTCGTGGCAGATAGCACATCGTGCGAAGACCTCGGCTCCCATCTCCACACTCTGGGCGAACGCGGGAGCACCCGACAGCATGATGACAAAGAGGCCAACCCAACGAACTGACGCCCCCATTGATGCTACAGGGCCACGCCAAGTGGCATCTCCAAATCTAGCAACTTTCCTGACAGTGACCTCCCACGACTCAGTAACGGATTTCCGCAACTTCAGATTATGCTCGCTCGCTTCCGCGTCCGAGGCAAGCTTGCTTCATAATCAATCTCGTGGAGGCCAGACGCGATTCCGCCGGGGAGCGCAATGTCAGAAGCATCAAATTCCGCAAGGCCCGACACCAGCTGAGCAAGCCGCAGAGCCCGCTGGCTAGAGTTGACAGTTTGTGCTTTCAAGTAGCGGGTTCTCAGACGTTGGCCCACGCCGGCATGAAGACCTCACAACTCGAGTGCCGCGCCTCAGTTTATAACCGCCATCGCCGGTGAAAAGGGATCACGTCAAGGCATTCACTACCTGTCGGTTGGCGTCGTGACGAACGAGCCCTGATGACTTCCAGCTCACCTACTAATCAGCTAGCCTTCCAACTGGCGGCACAGGGTCCCGCTTGCGTGCATGTCAGGAACTTGACCGGCCTCTCCCTGATCGATGCGCATTCAGGCCAGGGCTGCACCTTGGACCAACCCGAGGCCGTGATGTTGCCATCGCCGAAGAGGCTCTCGAGCGTCGAGTCAACAGTGATCTTGGGAGGGCGTCGTGAACAAGTTGCTCGAGACATCTTATGAGAAAAAGGGCACCGCGTCGCTGATGCGGCGAGCTCTCGATCTGATGCCCGATGGCGTGCTGATCATCGGGAGCAGCCGAGAGGTCCTCTACATGAACGAGGCCTTCGAGACGCTGTGGCGGATACCGCGGTCGGTTGTCCTGCAGGGCGACCAGGCAATGCTTGTTCACGTGCTCGAGCAACTCGACGACCCTGATGCCTTCATGCTCCTCGTCAACCGCCTCTATGGCTCGACAATTCCATCGGAAGATCAGCTCTCTTTCAAGGACGGCCGGTTATTCAATCGCCGCAGCGTTGCTTTGCCAGAGAATGACGGAGGGTATAGCCGTATTTGGATTTTCAGTGACATCACAGAGGCCTGGAGTGCGAGGGTGGACGCACTGACCGGTTTGTTGAACCGCCGGGCCTACGCTCAAGAATTGCCGGAATTCATGGCATCAGTGGGCGATCAAAGCATAAAGGCATTCGCACTTTTGGATGTAGACAACTTCAAGGCATACAATGACCAATACGGCCACGCCAAGGGCGACGCCGTTCTCGAGCGAATCGGCGAACTGCTTCGGTTTGCCCTCAAGCGGAGCACGGATAGAGCCTATCGTATTGGCGGGGAGGAGCTCGCCATGGCTTCTAGGCATCGCGACCGTATGTCGGCCGCCTCGTTCTACGAAGGAATGCTGACGAGTATCCGCGGCGCCAAGATCGAGCATAGAGGCAACCCCCCGCATGGCTGCATCACGGTGTCAATGGGACTGGGGCTGTTCGAGGGAGCGCGGGAACCGGAGCAGATCTTCGGCGAGGTTGATCGTGCCCTTTATAGAGCAAAGCGCCATGGGCGGAACAGAATGGAGTTCGCTCAGCTACCGGTCTCTTAGCCTTCTGGGGCATCGACATGTCCTGCCAGCGCATTCTCGCGAGCTTCGGGCTTTACCTGACGCCAGAGCGCGCACTCTGCACGTTCCGACGGCAGGCCCTACCGTCGCCTCATATCTTGAGAAGCTCGAGTTCGGATTCGGCGGCCGGACCTCGGTGGTTGCTGTCGCTGAGTAGTTGGTGAGCGGCGGCACCACGTCGAGCTCGTCCAATGTATTGGTGATGTCGATCCCGAAGGCTTGGCCGTGGCTCGAGTCAACGGTTAGCAGCACCAATAGCGTGGACACGGCGAGGCGCATGGGGATCTCCGTAGAAGCGATGGTAGATATTAGTCAATGCTGACTTATCCACTCGATCCGAGCAGGAGGTTCACCTCGAGGACGGAGCCGGCAGGAGTTCGGCGCCGCACTCGACGCAGAATTTCGCAGACGCAGGGCGGTCGGCATCGCATTGAGGGCAGTGCGGCGTGGTAGCAGCCCGGGGCAGGGGTTCGGGCTCCGCACGGATCCTGATGTCCTTGAACCTCTCCCTCCGCTCCTCATGAGCGCGGCGCCGGAGCTGTTCCTTTCTGTCCGCCTCCCCCCAGAGAATGATGCCACCGATTATGACCACAAGCCCCAGTCCGACGAAGGTGAGCATGAACTGGATGAACCCGTTCTGCCAGTCGATGTAGAGCAGAGCGGCGGGAATCCCGAAGACCGCAAGTGGTCCCCAGATGATGACGGCGAGAAGTATGATCAGGACTGCAGGCATCTCGGCCCTCTGATTTTGTCGGCGGGATGGACGCGAGCAACGACAGTAGTCAACCGGGTAGAGATCCCTGTTGCCAAGCGGCCGTGATCATCCCAGAACTGTTCGATCACGAGGGAGACCTTCATGGCTCGCAATCACTACGCCGAGATCAAGGTCAACGGAGCTTGGGAGCCGATCGACGTCGAAGACGCGCTCGGGGGTCGCCCGGGTGAGCTCATGCGCTGTCCCGAGTGCCACGGCCGGGTCTTTCCGCACTCCGAATACTCGGACGGAGCGAAGCGCATTTTGCGCATCAGCGCGCGCACAAAGGATGCAGTCGGTCAAACCCCCAGTTGGGCGCGAAGACCCGTCACCCCCTTGCTCTCAGCTGATCTTGAATAGGAAATGCAATGCTGACGGGCCTGACCATCATCGCTCTCGCACTTGCCGCCGCTCCTCAGGTGGCTGCCCAGGAACTGCGCTGCTCGCTAGAGGGAAATCCTACCATCATGATCATTAGCTTGGACAAGGACTGGAGGCCGGTATTCGGGTCATCGACCGGCGGTGTGGGCCGGCCGGAAATCTTCAGCTACCACCACACGGAGCTACCCGGCATCTCGAGCCCTGGGATCACGACAGCTCATATTGCTGGGTGGGGTGAAGAGGTCCCGACGTTTTGGGTGCTAGACTGGTCGAGGGCGAATGTCACGATGATCGGAACACGGTTGGACACGGGCATCGTCGAGAATAGCCAGCAGATCAGGTGTCAGCGCACCGACTGACGGATAGAGGTGGATAGGATGCCCGGCCTACTTCGAGCGGGCGTTGTTCACGAGCTTTCCCTCAGCGCTGATGAAAATGGCAAGATGCACGAGAATGAGCAAGGCCACCCAGCCGATCACCGTCACACCGAGGACTGCGTTCAAGAGCAGGTAGAGCCACTTGTTCGGATGATCTTTCCGGAAAGTAATGATCGTAGGGACAAAATACAGGCCAAGGATGATGGCGCCGAAGCCGATTCTGAGCAGTGATCCTCCAAAGCGCTCCGTCGGGTTGGGCAATGCCTGAGCGAATGCCGGTGAGGCGGTCCCCATATGGCTGCTGAAAATCCATGGCAGGGTTTCAAGTTATAGCTCCAGTGCATTTCGAGCCATCAGAGGATGCTGAGCGCTGCGGAACGTCAAGTCGGTGGATGGGCAAGTCAGTCATAGAGGTGGATAGGACGCCGGAGAGTCGGGGCCACTGGCGGCATCCCCTTGCCGACCGGTCACTCTCTAGGACTTCGTATCCTTCTTCCGCAGGCGGTATTGGCGGCTCCGCTCTGCAGCGAGCGATCGATCATGAGCTTGGCGCTCTGCATCTGACATGGATGTGCAGTCAGTGTAGCTGCGCACTGTCTCTGCAGACTTTCCTCGGCGACGACGCTGTCCCTCGCGGTGCTCCCGTCGCTTCAAATCCGCCAGTTTCTCCAAGGCCTCTGGCGTCGTCGCACAGAACCGGCGCCGCGGCCTTACGTCAATGCCAAGCTGCTTCTTTTCGAATGCATAAATCTCTCGCTCCCCGGCACGTGTTCGGCGTCGCCAGTTCTCCCGAACCTGCGAGCGATTCAGGGCAAACTCACTGGCCAACTTCGAACGGAAGTGGTCGAGCGCAGCTCTCAGGGTGGGATGAAGAACTCGTTTGCTCGCGACGGGTTCGACCTCAGAGGCTGTCGCAGCGCTCTCCTCAACGACTTTTGCGGCTACGACTGGCGCTGTTATCTGATCGAGAAGAGCCTCAAGTTCATCATCGTCGAAGGGGATATGTTGCATTTTTTTGTCCGCGGTTCCCACACGCACTGTTATAGCGTTTGGACGAAGGGATTTCAGTAGCAGCGCCTCATGTGCTCCTTGGCATGTTTACGAGGTTACCGTTCGAACCGCGACCGCGATCCATGTCCGGACCGTCACGTATTGTGAGCGCTGTCCATACATATGTTTATTTAATTTATATTAGATAATTTACATGCCGAAGTTTACTAACAAATCGTGACGCATCGGAGTCGTGCGGCACCGATACTAACTCGGCCTGTCCGGCATATAATTACCGCCGGCTCGGACCATGAGGTGGTCCAGGCCGCCAACCTTCTTCAAATTCCCCGCCCGCGGCTACCCGTTCTTCCGGCAGCGCGTAATTCCGCCTCGGTCGCTACTCAGCGCCTTTAGGGCAGCACGCACTATTGCAGCGAGCCTTGGGCTTCCCGGCCCTGGATCCCAAGGTTTCTCCCGGTTCCCCAGCTGGGTCTGCGCGCGTTGGTTCCCACGGGTTGCAGCGGCGAGCCAATGCCTCGTTCCGAGACACGGCAGCAGAGCGAGAAGGATCGGCAGCAGGTGGATGGTGGCGTAGTCATGCGAGACGCGTCAGGACCGCAGTGGCGCTTTCCTCACCCCCCACACAATCACCCTCTCATCACCCATCGCTCATACCTCCACCGGGACACTTCCTCGAGCATCAGTTCACACTCACCGGTTCACGCCTGTAACGCCTCTACCTCATCTGTGCCTCATGCTTCTCCAAGACAACCTGGGCGACCAGACCCTGCGCGAGTTCCAGGGGTTCCAGCCGCCCGGCGCTGCGAACCGCTTCACCGACACATACATCGTCCAGCATCTGCACTCGCACCGGATTGACCCCGACGCGAAGGTCGTGATCACCACGATCCAGCGCCTCTATTCCATGCTCAGGGGGCAGGAACTTTCCGAGGAAGAGGAAGAGGCGTCCGGCTTCGAGAAGTGGCAGGGCGAGGACGGCGAGCCTCTGCCGCTGGCCTACAATCCCGACATCCCCATCGAGACATTCGACTTCATCGTCACCGACGAATGCCACCGCTCGATCTATGGGCTCTGGCGGCAGGTGCTGGAATATTTCGACGCCTCGATCATCGGGCTCACCGCGACCCCGTCCAAGCACACGCTGGGCTTCTTTAACCAGAACCTGGTCGCCGAATACCCCTATGAACGCTCCGTCGCCGACGGCGTGAATGTCGGCTATGAAATCTACCGCATTCGCACCCGTGTCACCGAGGAAGGCGGCAAGGTCGAAACCGACGAGACCGGCTTCCAGGTCCCCGTGCGTGACAAGCGCACCCGCAAGGTCCGCTATGAACAGCTCGACGCCGATCTGGAATACACCGCCAAGGAACTCGACTGCTCCGTGGTGAACCCGAACCAGATCAGGACCGTCCTGCAGACCTACAAGGACCGGGTCTTCACCGAGCTGTTCCCAGACCGCACCGGCGACTGGCTGCCCAAGACTCTGATCTTCGCCAAGGACGACAACCACGCCGAAGAAATCGTCCATGCCGTCCGCGAGGTCTTCGGCGAGGGCAACGACTTCGCCAAGAAGATCACCTATCGCAACACCGGCGAAGACCCGAAGTCGATGATCAAGGCGTTCCGGGTCGACCCCTTTCCCCGCGTCGCCGTCACCGTCGACATGATCGCCACCGGAACCGACATCAAGCCGGTCGAAGTGCTGATCTTCATGCGCGACGTGAAATCCGAAGGCTATTACGAGCAGATGAAGGGGCGCGGGGTGCGCACCATCCCCGACGCCGACCTGCAGGCCGTCACGCCCGATGCCAAGACCAAGACCCGCTTCATCCTGATCGACGCCGTCGGCGTGTCCGAGACCAAGAAGAACGCCTCCCAGCCCCTGGAGCGCAAGAAGTCCCTCAGCTTCGACGCCCTGATCGAACAGATCGCCATGGGAAGGCGCGACGAGGACGCGCTGTCTTCGCTCGCTGCGCGCCTCGCCATTCTCGACCGCAAGCTGGGCGATGAGGACCGCGCCCGCATTGCCGAGGCTACGGGGGGCAAGACCCCGCGCGATTTGGCGAATGACCTGCTCGATGCCATCGACGCCGACAAGCAACAGGCCGCCATCGAGGCCCGCCACGGTCCCGCGCCTACGCCAGAGCAGGAACAGGCCGTGATCGAAGAACTGACCGACACCGCCTGCCGCCCCTTCGACAACCCCGCCGCCCGCAATCTGCTGAAGGACATCAAGCAGAAGACCGACATCGTGATCGATGAGATCACTACCGATGAACTCACCGGCGCGGGCTTCGACATGAAGCGGGCCGAGGAAACAATCACCAGCTTCCGCACATTCATCGACGAGAACTGCGACGAGCTGACGGCGCTTCAGATTCTCTACAACCAGCCGCAGGGGCGGCAACGGCTGACCTATGCCGCGATCCGCGAACTGGTGCAGCGCCTGACCGACCCGCCCCACTACCTGACCACCGCGAATGTCTGGCAGGCTTACAAGCGGCTCGACGCCGCCCGCGTGCGCGGCGCGCCGGTGGACGAGCAACTGACCGAGGTGGTCAGCCTGGTCCGCTTCGCGCTGGGGCAGACCGAGGTGCTGGAGCCCTTCGGCGCGGTCGTCGAGCAGCGCTTCAACCTGTGGTTGGGGCGCCAAAAGCGGGCCGGGCGCAGCTACACGCCGGAACAGGAGGACTGGCTGCGCGCCATCGCGTCCTTCATTGCCGCCAATGCCGAGATCGCCCCGCGTGATTTCATGGAAGTGCCGAGCCTCGCCGACAGGGGTGGGATATTGCAGGCGCGCAGGGTATTGGGTCCGGGGCTGAACGACATGCTTGAAGAATTGCAGGGGGCGCTGGTTGCTTGATGGAATCGAAGGTCCCTGAAACATGGGAAAAAACAACATTCGGGCAGGTCTCTGAAGCCAGGATGGGAAAAACCATTCTGTCTAAGGAGCTGACCGAAGAAGGGTTGCCTGTCTTTAGTGCGGCAACCGAAAATGAGGTTTGGGGATACACCAGTGATGAAAGTGTTTTTTTCGAGCGAGGGACAATAATTATCTCCGCACGCGGCACAATTGGCGCGGCCAAAATCCCGAGGTTCGAGAGATTTGTCAGCACACAGACAACGATAGCCGCAACTCCAGCAACCGAATTGGACACCAAGTATGTTGCCTTTCAATTGTCTTGCGTGGACTGGACCAAATACACTTCAACAACTGCGATCCCGATGCTGACCATATCGGCATTGTCCAAACTGCCAATTATTCTCGCCCCCATCAACGAACAGCGCCGCATCGTCGAGAAGATCGAGACGCTGTTCGCCCGGCTGGACAAGGGCGAAGAGGCTCTGCGCGACGTGCAGAAACTTCTCGCCCGCTATCGCCAGTCCGTCCTGAAGGCCGCCGTCACCGGCCAGCTCACCGCCGACTGGCGCGCCGAGAACGCCCACCGCCTGGAGCACGGACGCGACCTGCTCGCCCGCATCCTGCAAACCCGCCGCGAAACTTGGGACGGCCGGGGCAAATACCAGGAACCCGCCGCCCCCGAGACCACGGAGCTGCCAGAACTGCCGAAAGGTTGGGTTTGGGCTTCGGTGGAGCAGTTAGCGAATGTCATGGGCGGCGTAACGAAGAACAAAAAACGGCAAGAAATGCCGCTTCGTAAGCCGATGCTTCGGGTCGCTAACGTCTATCAAAACCGGCTTGAACTCGAAGACATTCATCAAACTAGCATCACAGAAGCCGAAAGCGCTCGCGTCCTCTTGGAAGAATTGGACCTTCTGGTGGTTGAGGGCAACGGCAGCAAGGATCAAATCGGCCGCATGGCGGTCTGGAGAAATGAAATCCCCGACGCGGTCCATCAGAACCACTTAATCAAGGTTCGAATGATCGAAAAAGGGCTCGTCGAGTTTGCTCTGTGGTGGTTTCAATCTCCTAATGGTCGCCAGAACATCGAGAAAGTCGCTTCTTCAACCTCCGGTCTCTATACGTTGAGTATCAGCAAGATTGAGGCGTTGGTCGTCCCAGTGCCGAGTCTGTCTGAGATCGACGAGATCAATGAGTTGGTTGACGAGGCATTTTCAAAGATTTCTCATCTCGAAATCTGGTGCCAAACCGAACTTGCCCGCTCCACCGCCCTGCGCCAGTCCATCCTGAAGGACGCCTTCGCAGGCCGCCTCGTCCCTCAGGATCCCGCCGACGAACCCGCCGCCGCCCTACTCGCGCGGATCAAGGAAACCCACGCCGCCGCGGCGGGAAGAACAAGACGAAGGATCCGCACATGAGCAACGAACAGCTTGTCTCCAAGGTCTGGAACTATGCCCATGTTCTGCGTGACCAAGGGGTGTCCTATGGCGACTATATTGAGCAGATCACCTACCTCCTGTTCCTGAAGATGGACCAGGAGCGCGAAGACCTGCTAGGCGAGACATCGGCCATCCCGCCGCACTGGAGCTGGGCGCAGATCGCAAACCAGGACGGCGACGCGCTGGAGCTGCAGTATCGTCACACGCTGGAGGCGCTGGGCCGCGAAGGCGGGCTGATCGGCACGATCTTCCGCAAGGCACAGAACAAGCTGTCCGACCCGGCGAAGCTGAAGCGCGTCGTCAGCCTGATCGACAAGGAAGGCCCTTGGATCGGGCTGCAGGTCGATGTGAAGGGCGAGATCTACGAAGGACTTCTGGAGCGCAACGCCTCCGAGGTGAAGTCGGGTGCCGGGCAGTATTTCACCCCGCGCCCGGTGATCGAAGCCATCGTCAAATGCGTCGACCCCCAGATCGGCGAGACGGTCTGTGACCCGGCGTGCGGCACGGGGGGGTTCCTGCTCGCGGCCTATGACCACATGAAGACCCAGACCCAGGACCGCGAGAAGCTGCGCGCCCTGCGCCATACCTCATTCACGGGCGTGGATATCGTGGACGAGGTGGTCCGCCTTTGCGCGATGAACCTCTATCTTCACGGCATCGGCAACGGAGGAAGCCCCGTGGTGCAAGGCGACGCGCTGGCGAACGATGGCGGAGGCCGCTTCAAGGTCGTGCTGACGAACCCGCCGTTCGGCAAGAAGTCGAGTTACAAGGTGGTCGGCGAGGACGGCACGGTCTCGACCGAGCGCGAGAACTACGAGCGCGAGGACTACGAGCGCGAGGACTTCAAGTTCACCACCTCGAACAAGCAGTTCAACTTCCTCCAGCACATCATGACGATCCTGGAGGCGAACGGCCGCGCAGGCGTCGTGTTGCCCGATAACGTGCTGTTCGAGGCTGGGCGGGCCGGTGAGGGCATCCGCAAGCGGCTTTTGGAAGGGTTCAACTTCCACACCCTTCTGCGCCTGCCGACGGGCATCTGGTATAGCCCCGGCGTGAAGGCGAACGTCCTGTTCTTCGACAAGCGCCCCGCCTCGCGCGAGGCCCAGACGAAGGCGCTCTGGGTCTATGACTATCGGACGAACGTCCATAAGACGTTGAAGACGAAGCGGCTGACCAACACCGACTTCGACGACTTCGTCCGCTGCTATTATGAACGCAAGGAAACCGAACGCTTCCGGCGCTTCAGCTACGAAGAACTCGCCCAACGGGACAAACTGAACCTGGACATCTTCTGGCTGAAGGACGACAGCCTCGAGGACATCGACAGCCTGCCGGCACCGGATGTGCTTTCGGCGGAGATCGTCGAAAACCTGGAGGCAGCCCTAGAGCAGTTCCGAAGCGTGAGTCAGGAGCTGGCAGGCGAGCAGGATTGATCTCCGCATCGCGGGTTCTCTTGTCCGTCACCGAACACACCACCACTCTTCACCATCCGGCAAGGTCCGGGGCAAGACCTTTATCGATCAGCATCTGACTGGCGGTGGTGTTGCCGATATGGAAGCGTGCCAATGTCCGCCGGCGCGAGGGGTTGTCGTAGCCGGGGCGCTCGATCGTCCAGTTGTAGGTGTTGAGACTCTCCATCAGCCGATCGCTCGCCCGGTGCGCCAGCTCGACCTCGGCACGGCCGCCAAAGATACTGGTCTGCGGCTCTGGCGTGTCACTGCCCTTGAGGCGGATCATCTCTCCGTCGACCCACAACGTGTCTCCGTCGACGATGCAGGTCTCCATCGCGCTCCGCTTCTGCCCAGGCACGCACTTCTCGAGCACAGGTTGCTGGGCGACAGCTGTGCTCGCGGTCAGTGCCCAGAGCACGAGCGGAACGATGGCGGTCTTTATGGATTTTCCTGATCGCTGGCAGGGTTGTCGGCGAAACCCTTGGCAGCAAGTGACCAAGGATTTATATTGCTTTATGGAGTGGGGACCGGACTTTCGCCCGACCTCCTTTTCCTAGCTGTTGAATATGACCCGGAGGGTGAGGCGCCAACCGCCCCTCCGGGTAATTCTTCATGGCAAGGCGAACCTGGATTATCGTCGGAGAACGTTGGGCAACGTCTTAGGCGCCAGCCTCGTCATCGTGGTCCGACCCCCTGGTCCTAAAGCGATCTGAAAAAAGCTGGCGCAACCGTTGTGTGCGCCACAAGGTGGGCGCAGGGTCGGAGTATCCTGAGGACATCCTGATTACGTCGAGCCAGAACATCTCGTTGGGGCTCAGGAGAACAGGTCCCAATGTTCGCGACTGACGGCTCATTTTCCAAAGATCCCTAAAATGGCCGTGCGTCCCCGGCGCGTGAGCGGCGGGTCTAAATGATCAGACGCTACACGAATGGCCTCGATCCAACCCAGCTCATTGTGCGTGACGATGGGTCCGAAGACCTCAAGAAGTGCCCGAGCGGTCGTGTCACCGACTGCTTGCTCGAGGGCGAGTTGAAGCAGACGCGCGGGATCCACGTCTAGAGCCTTCGCAAGGGCCGGAACGCGATCCAGCGGGAGCTTGGCATCGCCGAGCTTGATCATCGCCAGCATATTGGGGCTGGTAAAGCCTGCAGCGGCAGCGATCTCCGCCTGGGTCTTTACAGGCTTTAACTCCAAAATGCGTCTCTCCAGAAACTGCGTAAGGGGCGTGTCGGCGAACTTCTTCACGGCCATCCGGGTCTCGCTTTCATCGATTTGTTGATCACGCTTGATCTATAGCGAGACGTAATTGGGGACACGTCGTGCATCCCCCCGGCGTCAACGTCTTCTGACGACCCCACCTCAGCACCACGGCACAGCGTTTGAGGGACGACCCTCCTGCAAGCGTTTGCGAGAGCGCTATAATAGAGACGCAGGAGAACTCGCACCTATGATCATCGAACTCATTCATGCCCTCCCGACTTCAGAACGCCGCGTATTGAACCGCAAGGAAGCCGCGAGCTACGTCGGCGTTAGCGTGGCGTATTTTAGCCAGCTGGTGCGCGATAAACAGCTACCAGCATCGCTACCCCTTGGAAGTGTTCAGCGCTGGGACCGTGCTGCGCTGGACGCCGCGATCGACCAGCTTAGTGGGTTAGATGTCAAAGAAGAGACTCCTCGGAGCGCATACGATATTTGGAGGCAGAAGCGCGGTGAGAACTAGACTTCGTGGGATCAATACAGTTCGCAAGACGCTAAGTGACGGCTCAACCGCCACCTACTATTATCACCGCGCAACCGGGCGGAGGATTCAGGGCGAGCCAGCAACTCCTGCATTTCTATTATCCTACGCAGAAGCAGAAAAGCTCTCGCGGGAACGCCTCAATGGGACCTTCAATGGTCTCATCCGGGCCTATACCCTTTCGCCGGAATTCGCCAAGCGTGCGTCCAGCACGCAGAAGGAATATCGTCGCATGTTGACCAAAGCCGAGGCGGCGTTCGGTGACATGCCTATCGCGGCACTCGAGGACCCCCGTGTCCGCCAAGATTTTTTGAGTTGGCGCGCCAAGGTTGCGCGAGACTCCGGCGAGCGTGAAGCGGATAACCGCCTGACGGTCATCTCGGCGATGCTCAGTTGGGCGATAGAAAACGGACGAATTTTCCGCAACAATGTCTCGGGCTTCAAGCGACTCCACAAGAGCAATCGATCGGACATGATTTGGCTGCCCGAGCACGTCGCTGCATTCATGAAAGTTGCGCCGATCGAGATGCAACGCGCTCTGATCCTGGCACTCCATACCGGTCAGCGCCAAGGAGATCTACTGCGCCTGACCTGGCCCAACTATGACGGCCAGTTTGTCACCCTGAAACAAGGGAAGGGAGGGCGGCAAGTCAGCATCCCCTGCACCGCGGCGCTACGAGGGATGCTCGACAACATGGATCGCTCCTCTGTGGTCATCTTGAGCACCAAAACCGGGCTCTCTTACAAGTCGGACTACTTCAAAGCGAGGTGGGCCGATGCCAGCAAGGCCGCAGGGATTGAGGGCCTCCATTTCCATGACCTTCGGGGCACCGCCGTTACCATGCTGGCTGAGGCTGGCTGCACACATATGGAGATCGCCTCCATCACCGGGCATTCGCTAAAATCGGTGGCAACCATTCTCGATCGCTACCTGGCTCGAACGAGAACACTGGCCACCGGGGCGATGACCAAATTCGAGAACGCAAAGAGCACAGAATTTGCAAACCGCCTGCAAACCGAAGACCGTCCGGCGCCACGTGCGAACAAAAAGGTCTAAAAATTTCAGTAAGTTGAATGGCGCGCCCGAAAGGATTCGAACCTCTGACCCCCAGATTCGTAGTCTGGTGCTCTATCCAGCTGAGCTACGGGCGCGCGGCCGGGTGGGACCCGGCGGGGCTTGCGGAGGGCCCGTGGGGCGCTCTCTGCAGGCGGGGGAAGCCATACATGGGCTTGCCGGCCATTGCAAGCGCCGACCGGCCTGCACCGCGCAAAAGATGATGGTTTTGTGAAGCTTGCAGCATGGGCTTCCTGCTTCACGCGGGCTGGGGCAGCGAGACCTCGAAACGCGTGCCCGGTTCGAGCGGGATATAGGCGAGTTTGCCGCCATGCCCCTCGGCGAGTTCACGGGCGATCGCGAGCCCGAGCCCCGTGCCGCCCGCTCGCGCCGACCCCTCGAACGCGACGAAAAGGTTCTCCCGCGCGCGCGGAGGCAGGCCGGGGCCGTTATCGACCACTCCGATCACCGCCATATTGCCTTCGAGCGCGAAATCGACGCTGACGCGCGGCGCTTCGACCCGGCCGGCTGCCGCCTCCATCGCCTCGCGCGCATTCTTGAGCAGGTTGAGGAAGATGCGCGCAGCCTGGTCCGGATCGGCGCTGATCGTCGTCGTGTCGGGCACGCCATTGGAAAACGCGATGCCCGGATGCCCCACGAGGCCGGCATCGAATGCGGCGTCCTCGATCAGGGTCCGCAGCGGCAGGGGCGCAAGCCGCGGGGGCGCCACGGACTGGCGGCCATAATCGAGCACGGACTGGGCAAAGCCGATCGCCTTGTCGATGGAGAGGACCAGCCTCGGCGCGAGCCGCTGCACCTTCGGATCGTCGAGCGTCGCCACCTGGTCCGAAAGCAGCTGCGCGGAGGTCAGCGTATTGCGCAGATCGTGGTTGATCTTGGCCACGGCGAGCCCGAGATCGGCAAGGTGGCGGCGCTGGCGCAGCATGGAAAAAAGATCGGTCTCCATCGCCGCCAGTTCCTGCTCCATCACCCCGATCTCGTCGCGGCGGCGCGCCTGCGGAGAAATGATCAGGCTTGCATTCTCGGGCGCCTGGCGAAAGGCGATCATGTTGTTGGTCAGCCGCCGTACCGGCGAGATGAAGATGACGCTGACGAAGACGTAGAGGACGATCGCTGTCATCAGGGCGACGATCAGCGAGAGAATCAGGATGTTGCGCGAATAGATGAGGAGCTCGGCGCGCAGGGGGGCCTCAGGCATCAGGACCTCGACCTGACTGACCTCGGCCCCCTCGACATTCTCGCCGACGATCCGCAGGGTCCGCTCGCCGCCGAACAGGAGGGTGTCGAGCGCGCCCCCGATCAGCGTCAGGGGATCACGCTGGCGCATGTCGGCGGTCACCGCCTCGCGCGGCACCGGTGCGTCAGCCAGTTCGATCAGCTGGCTCTGGCCTTCGCGCCGATAGACGATGGCGGTTGCGCCGGCGGAATTCAGCAGCCGGTCCGTGAGCGTGCGCGGAAGCGCCATCACGTCGGGCACCGCGTCGAGCACCCGCGCCGCGACCACGCCCACCCGCAGCCGGTCATCGAGCCAGGAGGCGCGGAAATTGGCGACGGAGGGGAGATAGATCGCGATTTCGACCAGAAGAATGACGACGACAATCGTCGTCATCAGTTTTGCCGACAGGCCCGAAAGGGGCCGGGCCGCGGGGCGATCGGTTTGCATGGTCATCGCCCATACCCTAGCGCAGTTCGCCGGGGATGCGCCACTGCTGCGCTGGAGGACGCCCTGTCGCAGCAATGCTCCCCGGAACGGGTGATCGACGCCGGCCCCATGCGGGCCGAAGGATTTCCTGCCGGCTCCGCGAGGAGCGGTCCAGCCCGGAGATCATCGTGAAGCTGCCCCCTGCCCTCCGCCCTCTCCTTGTGGCCTCTATCATCGCTATCGCCGGGCCGGCGGCGGCTGCGCCCGAAGATGACTACGTCACTTTCAAGACCGCGATGGCGATCGACGATGCGTGCGCCGCGCTCAAATATGTCGAGCGGTACGAAGTGCGCCGCGCCGCCTTCGAAGCGCTGGATGGCACGACGCAGCATCGGCTCAACGGCGATGGCCGCCTGCCTGACGACGAGTACGAAGCCTGGCTGGCAGGTCTCGATGCGCGCGCCGCTGCGCAGGCCCAGCAGGTGGGGTGCACCCAGGCCGCCCATCTTTTCATCGCCGCGGCCAAGGGGCGCGCCAATGAAAAGATCTTCCAGGGCCTGCTCTATGCCTTCCATTTCGCATCGCTTGATCCGAACGATCTCGACCATGTCGCGATGACGCCCGACCAGGTGGAGGCTGCGCAGCGCTACGATATCTACCTCCAGCAGCTTTATGGCGAGAATTTCCAGACCTTCGCCGCGCGGCAACGCGAATACGCCGCAAGCGAAATCCCCGATACCGGGCTTCTGGGCTCCGATTCCGATTTCGCGTTCGGATTTACCATGCTCGGATTGACGGAGCCCAACGTGATGAACGTCATCTTCGGGCTCCAGAGCACCGGGCGCTCCACCGTGAGCGCGGTGCAGTTCGAAGTGCTTGCGGAAACCCATGGCTATTTCGTGCGGCCCCTGGTGCTGCAGAACGACTGGCTGACGTCCCAGCTCACCCCGGCAAGCGGGGGTCCATCACTGCCAGTCATCGATGGACCCATCTGGCGTTCGCTGGAAGGACACGGCACCCTTCACTATGCCCTCGCCATTGGCCCCGAGGGCCGATTGCGGCTGATGACGTTTGGCCAGACTGCGCAGAGCGCGCTGGGCGATCCGACCGTGCGGCTCTACGTTCCCGATGCCCCCGCGGCCGAAGGCATGGCCTGGACCCGGTTCGACCAGCCCGACTGGCGCGACCAGACGACGGCTTTCGAGGCCACGCGCCTCTCCGAACCCTGCGTCGGCGGGCCCTGCTTCGAATTCCCCGCAGACGCGCTCTCGGCGTTCGTCGCATTGAGCGAAAACGAAGCGGCCGAGCTCTATATTTCAACGACGCCCAATAGCGAACCGCCCGCAATCGATGGCAGCTACCGGCCGCGCGTCATGAACAGCCTTGCATGGCAGCTTCTCAATGGTGGGCAATGACATGTCTTTCGCGCGGCGGGTTCTGGCGATCGGATTTGCGGGTCTCTGGACGTTGGCGGCGAGCAACGCGCCAACCCTCGCGCAGAGCGCGGTCGATGACTATGCGCGGCTCCGTGCGATCGAAGTCCATGACAATCATTGCCTCCTGATGCGCGCGACCGAACGCCGGGCGCTCGAGATCCTCGTCGACGATGCATACCGGCGCGCCGACGAGGAGGCCGGCTATTTCGAGGACGAAGCCGACATCATCGCCGATGGCGACGACGAGGACTGGGCCCTCGCCTATTTCGGCCATCTCGACGCGCTGCAGGCCCAGGCCGATGCGCTCGTGCCCGCCAGTTGCGAAGCCGATCCCTCCGGGCTCTACCAGAACGCGCAGATCGTTTCGGCCCGTCTCGCCTTCGGGCTCTTTCTCATCGCCAGCCATCGCGACGGCCTGCCGCCATCAGACCCTCTCTACAAACCTGTGCACGAAGAGGCACGGATCGCGATGGAAACCTATCTCGCCATTCTCCAACAGGTGTTCGGGCCCGAGAATTTCGCAATCCTGCAAAGGGAAGCGACCGAGCTTGCCGAGGGCGTGCTGCTCGATCATGCGACCGCCCAGCTCCCCCATGAGCGGTTCGAAAGCTGGCAGGAGAGCCTCGTCTCCGCAATTGCCCTCGAACGCGACATCGAGCTCGCGGGGTTCAGGGCCCGGGCGATCAACTATTATGGCGAAACCAAGCTCGTCCTGACCGACACGGCGGGCAAGATCCTCGGGCTCGGGCTCGAATGGCCGCGCCCCTATCTCATGGCTGACGGCAATGCGATCACCGGCTGGCTTGCGGCGACGCCCGACAAGCGCGTGATCCTGCATCTGCTCGATGCCGCGCTCCTCGACAACCCGCCCGTGCCGCATATCCTGCGGCAGGAAGAAAGGCTCCCCCCGGAGCTTCCGGCGGGCCTTGCGATGACGAGCGGACAATGGCGGGAAACGACACGCCTCTTCCCCGTGCGCCGGCTCGAGGTGACAGAATGCCTCATCGGCCCCTGCTTCGCGCTCGATCCGGAGATGATCGAGACGCTCGATCCCGCCGGAGCCTATGAGGTGGCGCTGGCTACCCCGGACGCCCCCGAGACGATCGGCGCGCCCGATCCGGCCAATCTGCGCTATCTCGGCATCATCCGCACGGCCCTAGAGACCATGCTGCCGCGCTATCAGTGATTGGCGAGCCGGTGAATTTCGGTCCGCAGCTGGTCGATGCCGGCGCCCGTTTCCGATGAGGTGACGAGAACCTCCGGATGCGCCGCCGGCCGCTTGGAAATGGCGGCTCGCGCCGCGGCAATCGCCTTTTCGAGGTCGCGCAGCGGCGGTTTGTCGGCCTTGGTGAGGACGATCTGGTAGCTGACCGCGGCGCCATCGAGCTCGTTCATAACAGTGAGGTCGTTCGCCTTCGGGCCATGCCGGGAATCAACGAGCACATAGACCCGGCGCAGCGTCGCGCGGCCGGTGAGGTAGGCATGAATGAGGCGCGTCCACGCCTCCACCTTGGGCTTTGGCGCCTGTGCGAAGCCGTAGCCGGGCATGTCGACGACCCTGAGCGGCGCGTCGGTCGCCTCAAAGATGTTGAGCTCCTGGGTGCGCCCGGGCGTGTTCGAGGTCCGGGCCAGGCGGGTCGCCCCGACCAGTGCGTTGATGAGCGAGGATTTCCCCACATTGGATCGGCCTGCAAAGGCGATTTCCACCCGGTCCATCGGGGGCAGATCGTCGATGCGCACGCAGCCCTTGATGAAGCTCCAGGGCCGCGCAAAGAGCAGCCGTGCCGCTTCGGGCAGTGCCGGGGTCTCGGGGGTGTTTTCGGTCTTGTCGCTCATCGGGCCTGCCCCACAAAGAAGAGGGGCCGGTTGCCCGGCCCCATGTCGCGTCCTATTCGGCTGCCTTGGGCTTGCGCTTGAAGCTCGAAAGGATGTTGCCGAAGAGGTTCACCTCCACCCCGTGCCGCTTCATGATCACCCATTGCTGGCAGATCGAGAGGAAGTTGTTCCACGCCCAGTAGATCACGAGGCCCGCCGGGAAAGTGCCGAGCATGAAGGTGAACAGCACCGGCATCAGCGAGAAGATCATCGCCTGGGTCGGATCGGGCGGCGGCGGGTTCAGCTTCATCTGCACCCACATGGTGATGCCCATGATGACCGGCCAGATGCCGATGGCGAGGAACGGCCCGATGACCGGCACCACGGTCGGATCGTAGGGCAGGAGCCCGAACAGGTTGAAGATATAGAGCGGATCGGGCGCCGCCAGATCCTGGATCCAACCGAAGAACGGCGCGTGCCGCATCTCGATGGTGACGAAGAGCACCTTGTAGAGCGCAAAGAAGACCGGGATCTGCACGAGGATGGGCCAGCACCCCGAGAGCGGATTGATCTTTTCCTTCTTGTAGAGCTCCATCATGGCCTGCTGCTGGGCCATGCGGTCGTCCTTGTGCCGCTCCTGGATCGCCTTCATCTCCGGGGCCACGCGCCGCATGGCGGCCATCGAAGCGTAGGAGCGATTGGCGAGCGGGAAGAACACGCCCTTGATGATCACGGTGACCGCAAGGATGGCGAGGCCGAAATTGCCCAGCACATCGTAGAGGATGCGGATCAGGTAGAACATCGGCTTGGTGATGAAGTGGAACCAGCCCCAGTCGATGAGCAGCTCCATGCGGTCAAAGCCGTAGCCCTGCTCGTAATTGTCGATGATCGCCTCGACCTTGGCGCCGGCGAAGACGTAGCTCAGATGCTCGCCCGTCGCGCCGGGGGCCACCACCACCGGATCGCGCCCGACGAAGCTCGACTGGTAGACCTCGAGACTGCCGGGGCGGGTATAGGAGAAGCGCGCGCTGATCGGCGCGCCGGGCTCGGGAAGGATCGCCGCGGCCCAGTATTTGTCGGTAAAGCCGAGCCAGCCGCCCGTGCTCTCGACATCGACCTGCTGGTCGTTGGCGAGGTCCGAATAGCTCATCTCGATGAGGTTGCGCGATCCGAGGACGCCGAGCGGCCCTTCATGGAGAATGAAGAAGTTCGCCACCGGCGGCGTGCCGTGGCGGGCAACGCGCGAATAGGGAAAGAGCGCGACGTCGCCCGTGCCCTGGTTCTCGACGGACTGGGTGACGGTGAAGAGATAGTTCTCGTCGATCGCGAAGGTGCGCCGGAAGACGAGGCCCTCGCCATTGTCGAAGGCAATGGTCACGGGCGTCGCTTCGGTCAGGGTCTGGTTGGCGCCCTCGACGGTCCACACCGACTGGGCATCGGGCACGCTCAGCTGCGTGCCTGCGGGCACCCAGCCCTGCTCGACGAAATAGGCGGCAGGCGCACCGGCCGGGGTCAGCAGCGAGATGATGGGGCTGCTGTCGTCGACCGTCTCGTGGTAGCGCTTCAGTTCGAGATCGTCGAGCCGGCCGCCGGTCAGGTTGATCGAGCCCAGAAGCCCGGTGCTGTCGATGCGCACCCGCGGGCCAGCGGCAATCGCCGCGTCGCGGTCGGCAAAGCTCGCCGCTGCACTCGGAACCTCGGGCGTCACCGCCCCGGGGGTCGTGCCGAGCGCCGGGGTCGGCA
The DNA here is from genome assembly GCF_003994485.1 of Arsenicitalea aurantiaca. Lineage (GTDB taxonomy): Bacteria > Pseudomonadota > Alphaproteobacteria > Rhizobiales > Devosiaceae > Arsenicitalea > Arsenicitalea aurantiaca. Next base: position 43,011 of record NZ_RZNJ01000009.1, on the reverse strand, counting down.
GACCGGCATCGGGCTGCTCCTCGAGCTGGCGGGCGATCTCGGCCTGCTGCTGGGCGCGCTCGATCTGTGGACCCGCAACGAAGAACTGCCACCCGAAGAGCACCGCGAGGCTCAGGACGATGGCCAGGATCATATTGCGGTTGTCGGTCATTGTGTCTCGTTCCGATTGCCCGGGGGCCGTTGCGATTGCGCCTTGCCGGCATGAACCCGGGCAATGGCGCCGGAGAGCCCCTCGACCAGTGCCTCGAAGGGCACCGTCAGCGCCTCTCGGCGCCCGATGAGCACGTAATCATGATGCGGCCGGAACTGGCTGGAGCAGGCCTCCGACGCGGCGCGCAGCCGGCGCTTGATGCGGCTGCGCTCGGGCGAGTTCCCCGTCTTTCTGGTGACGGTGAACCCCAGCCCCGGGACTTCGGCGGCGCCGGCGATCGCCTGCAGCGAAAAACCAGCGCGCCCGGCGCGACTGCCCCGGGCGGCTCTGAGAAACTCGCGGCGCTTCAGGAGCCGCCGCAACCGTTTCGGGGTGTCGCCCGTGGCCGTCACCGGCCTGCCTTTAGGCCGAGAGCTTCTTGCGGCCCTGGCGACGACGCGAGTTGATGATCGCGCGGCCGCTCTTGGTCGCCATGCGGGCACGGAAACCGTGGCGACGCGTGCGGACGAGCTTGCTCGGCTGATATGTACGTTTCATGGCATCAGACCACGCCGGGCGCGGTTCCTCTAATTCGGTGCTTGCGCTAGATAGGCGCCATCGCCCCCGGGCGCGCAACGAGACGCTTCCGGGATCGCGGCAGTTGGGCGGGCTTATAGGGAATTGACGGTGCCAAGTCAACGCGAAGCGGCCGCGACAGCTTGACCTTGGGGGCTGTCAACTTGCAGTGAGCCGGAGGAGACTTCGCCCCCGCGCCGGGCTAATCGAAACGGACCATGCAAGAACCGCCGGAAGACGACATCGGGGAGGACAAGGCGACCGTCCCGGGCTGGCGGCGCTGGCTGCCGATCGGCCTTCTGTTAGCTGCTCTTGCGCTTGCCATCATCTTCAGGGTCGACCGGCTGCTCGATTTCGATGCGCTGTCGCTGCGCTATGCCGGGCTCGAGCGCTTCGTCGCCGACGAGCCTATGCTCGCCATTGCGCTCGGGCTCGGGCTTTATGCACTGGTTACGGCCCTCTCCATACCGGGCGCCTGGATTCTTTCGGTCCTCATGGGGCTCGTTTTCGGCTGGCTGACGGCCAGCATCGTCGTCGTTATCGGCGCGACGCTCGGGGCGAGCGCACTCTTTTTTGCCGCGCGCTCCGCGCTCGCGGCGCATTTCAGGGCGCGTGCGGGCGGGTGGGTCAAGCGTTTTGCCGACGGTCTGAAGGGCGACGCGGCGAGCTACCTGCTCTTCCTGCGCCTCACCCCCGTCGTGCCCTTCACCCTGCTCAACATCCTCCCGGGCATCGTCGGCATACCCTACCGCGTGTTCGTCTGGACCACCGCGGTCGGCATTGCTCCTGCGACCATCGCCTACGCCTTTGCCGGGGAAGGGCTGCGCAGCATCATCACCGAGCGCGCCGAGGCTTGCGCGCAAGGGGTAGCGCCCTGCGGGACCGGGCTCGACGCGAGCCGGCTCGTCACGCCGCAAATCCTCATTGCGTTCTCTATTCTTGCCGTGGTCTCCTTATTGCCCGTACTCCTCAAGCGCCTTCGCGCCCATCGCTTGCTCAAAGCCTCACGTTCACGGGACCAAATTGGCTGAATATCTGACGCCCGACCTCTGCATCATCGGGGCCGGCTCCGGCGGCCTCAGCGTCGCGGCCGCCGCGCGTGCCTTCGGCGCCTCCGTCGTCATCGTCGAGAAGGGCGAGATGGGCGGGGATTGCCTCAATTTCGGCTGCGTACCTTCCAAGGCGCTGATCGCTGCGGGGCGGCATGCGCACGCCATGCGCTCGGGCGAGCCCTTCGGCATAACCGGTCAGGACCCGCAGATCAGCTTCCGGCGGGTGCAGGAGCATATCCAGGACGTCATCGCCGGGATCGCTCCCCATGATTCGGTGTCGCGCTTCGAGGGGCTCGGGGCGACCGTCATCAAGGCCGAGGGCAAGTTCGTCGATCCCAGAACCCTCTCGGCGGGAGACCAGCTCATCCGAGCCCGCCGCTTTGTCATTGCCACGGGCTCGGTCCCGAGCGTGCCGCAGATACCGGGGCTCGACCAGGTTCCCTATTTCACCAACGAGACGATCTTTTCCAACACGCGCAAGCTCACCCACCTCGCCATCATCGGCGGCGGGCCGATCGGCATCGAGCTTGCCCAGGCCTATCGCCGGCTCGGCAGTGCCGTCACGGTGATCGAGGCGACGACGCCGCTCCAGCGCAGCGATCCCGAGCTCGCCGAGATCGCCCTGCGGCGCGTCGCCGAGGATGGCGTCGATATCCGCTCCAATACGCGGGTCGTCGAAATCCAGCCGCGCAGCCAGGGCATCGGCGTGCTGATCGAGAGCGGCGAGGCGCGCGAGGTGCTCGACGTCTCCCACATTCTCGTTGCTGTCGGGCGCACGCCAAATCTTGAACCGCTCGATCTGGCCAAGGCGAAGGTGCGGCGCGACCGGAAGCCTCCCCACCGGCTGCGGATCGGCAAGAACCTCAAGACCAGCAACCGCCGCATCTATGTTTTGGGCGATGCGGCGGGCGGCCAGCAATTCACCCATTTCGCCAATTACCAGGCGGGGCTCGTCATCCGGAATGCCCTGTTCGGTCTGCCGGTCTCCGAAAAGCCCGAGCTCATCCCGCATGCGACCTATTGCGATCCCGAGATCGCCGAAATCGGGGTCACCGAGCCGGTGGCCCGGCGGCGTCACAAGGAGGGCTATCGGGTGGTGCGCTGGTCGTTTGCGGAAAACGACCGCGCACGCACCGAGCGCGAGACCTATGGGCTTGCCAAGATGATCGTCGACAGGCGCGGCAGGATCGTCGGCGCGGGCATTGTGGGGGCGGGTGCGGGCGAATTGATCGCGCTTTTTTCCTTCGCCATCGCCAACCGGCTGAAGGCCAGCCATCTGCTCAATTTCGTCGCGCCCTACCCGACCCTGAGCGAGATCGCCAAGCGTCTCGGCACTGAATATTTCCGAGAGCAGACGCACAATCCCTGGCTGCGCCGGATCATCGCGCTCAATCGCTTCCTGCCCTGATAAAGTGCCGGCGCGCAGGGCGCCGGCCCAGGTCTACGCTGCCTCGGCGGGCCGGAACTGAAGAGCGAGCCCGTTTATGCAATAGCGCAGGCCGGTCGGCTGCGGCCCGTCATTGAAGACGTGCCCCTGATGACCGCCGCAGCGGGCGCAATGGACTTCGGTGCGGACCATGCCGAAGCTGCGGTCTTCGCTTTCCCGGATGGCCCCTACCATGGGCTCCCAGAAGCTCGGCCATCCGGTGCGGCTGTCATATTTGACTGCGGCATCAAAGAGCGCGAGGTCGCACCCGGCGCAGTGGAAGATCCCGGCGCGCTTCTCGTCGTTGAGCGGGCTCGTATAAGCGCGCTCGGTGCCGTGTTCGCGCAGGATGTAGAACTGCTCGGGGCTAAGGCGCTCGCGCCACTCGGCTTCGGTCAGCTCAATCTCGAACGGCCCCGCGGCAGCCCGTGCGCTCGATCCGGGGCGCGTGGCCAACCCGCCAATGCCGAGCGCGACAAGCGCGGACGTGCCGAGCAGCAGAGTACGGCGTTTCATGTCTCTCTCCCGATGAAATGCGGCCCCGCACGCCGGACCATCGGAGGGAACGATGGGCGGGTGCGGGGCGCGGTCGACGGCAGGTTAGGCGCAAGCAGGCGCGGCCTGCACGTCAAAACCTCGTGTCCCGAGCGTCACGGGACACGAGATGATCAGCTCGCGGGCAGCAGGACGGCGTCGATCACGTGGATCACGCCATTGCTCTGCATCACGTCCGCGATGGTGACGTTGGCCGTGCCGCCATTGGCATCGGTGATCACGACGCCATCGCCTTCGAGCGAGAAGGTGAGCTCGCCGCCGGCAACGGTCGCGACGGAGTATTCGCCGCCATTGTCGTTGATGAGCTGGACGAGGTCGGTCGAGGTCACGGTGCCGGGCACGACGTGGTAGGTCAGCACGCCCTGGAGCTGGGCCTGGTTCTCAGGCTGCAGCAGCGTGTCGACGGTGCCTGCGGGAAGCGCGTCGAAGGCGGCGTTGACGGGCGCAAAGACGGTGAACGGGCCTTCGCCCGAGAGCGTCTCGACGAGCCCGGCTGCCTGTACGGCGGCGACGAGGGTCGTGTGGTCGGCCGAGTTCACGGCGTTTTCCACGATATTGCGTTCGGCGAGCATCTCGGCTCCACCGACCATCGGATTGTCCTGGGCGATGGCAGCGCCGGTAAAGGCGGCAGCGCCGAGCATGGTGGACAGGGCGAGTGCGCGAAGAGTGGTCTTCATGATCTGGATTCCTTCCTGATGATCCGCTGTCGTTGCAGCTGGACGAGCGAAGCAACGGGAGGCATCGAAGAAAGTTTCAGACGCTAAGCCCTTTTCTAAACACGATAATTTTAAAAAGTTGAAGTGATCCGAACCGCTCAGATCGGCGTAGCGGGGCCCGCTGCGACAACCGGCCCGGTGGGGTCGCCGGTGGGTGATCCGCCCTGGGGCTCGAGCGTAATGGCGAGAACCGTACCGGGCGTCAGACGCGCCCGGTCGGCAGGTCCGAGGGGGATTTCCGTGCGCGCATCGAGGGGAACAACGCCCATGGAGACCGGATCGCTCCCCGCCTCGATGTACCAGAGCTCGAAATCGCGGTCCGGCACCGGCTCGCCAGAAAGCGAGGTGATCCGCACATTGCCCGTCTCGGCATCGAAGAGCGCGACGAACTGCACCCCGCTCCCCTCCTGCGCATTGAGGGCGGCAACCAGTTGCACCGCGAACGCGTCCGGATCGACCGGCACCGGTCGGAGCATGTGCGCCCCGAGCGAGAGCACCGCCACGGCAACGCCCGCCGCCGCCAGCCCCCGCCAGAAGCCGAGGCTTTCCCAGAGACCGCCGCGCGCTTCTGCTGACCCGAAGAGCCGCTTCTCGATCGCGGGCAGCACGGCGGCCGGTGGCGAGACCTCCGCGAACTCTTCATCGAGATCTGACAGGCGCGATTGCCAGAACCGCAGTTCGGCCGCGAGCGCCGGCTCCTCGGCGATCTGCCGCGCCAGAGCCGCCGCCTCCTGGGCAGGCAGCAGGCCGAGCGCATATTCGCCGATGCGGATCGCATCGCCGTCTTCGCCCCCGGAGCCTATGGTCTCGGCACTCATGCGCTCAGGCACTCTCTCAGTTTCAAAAGGCTGCGGCGCAGCCAGGTTCGCATCGTGTTGAGCGGCACGCTATGGCGGCTTGCCAGCTCCTCGTAACTATAGCCATCGAGATAGGCCCCGCGCACAGCGTCGGCCCTGTCGGTGTCGAGCTGGTCGAGACACGCCTCGATGCGCGCCCGCTCGCCTGACCGGACCGTCGCCTGTTCGGGATTCGGGCCTGCGTCCGCAAGATCGAGTGCGGCGTCCAGATCGTCGGCGACCGGCTTGCGCGCCCGGAGCACGTCGAGCGCGTGATTGCGCGCTATGGCGACCAGCCAGGAGATCGGGCTGAAGCCGCCGGCCTGGTAGCGGTCGGCGCGCTGCCAGATCTTGACGTAAACCTCCTGGAGCGCCTCTTCGGCCTCTGAACGGTCCTTCAATATACGGAGCGCCACGCCGAAGAGTTTCGCGCTCGTGCGCGTGTAGAGCAGCTTGAACGCGGCGCGGTCGCGCATGGCCGTGCGCGCAAGCAGATCCGCGAGTTCACCAGCGCTCCCCTGCATGCCCCGACAGGCTCCCTTCCCAGCGACGCGATCGCCCCGCCGGGACGTCGAACCGCGATTAGACCAGAGCCGGGGCGCCTGCGGTATCCCCTTTTTGCATCAAGGGGCCGACGGAATGGCCCTACCGGCCCGAAACCGGTTCACAGCGCCGCCAATTGCGCTATAGGGTGCGCCCCGCAACGCCACTGGGAACGCCCTCATGCCCGATACCGAAGCCTTTTCCCGCGACGCCTCGATCCTCGCCCAGGCGCTGCCCTACATGCAGCGCTACGAGGGCAAGACGGTCGTCGTGAAATATGGCGGCCATGCCATGGGCGATCCGCGCCTGGGGCAGGCCTTCGCGCGCGACATCGCGCTGCTCAAGCAGTCCAAGGTCAATCCGATCGTCGTGCATGGCGGGGGGCCGCAGATCGCCTCCATGCTCAAGAATCTCGGCATCGAATCCAAGTTCGAGGGCGGGCTGCGCGTCACCGACCAGCGGACGATGGAAATCGTCGAGATGGTGCTGGCCGGCTCCATCAACAAGGAGATCGTCGCGCTGATCAATGCCGAGGGCGAGTGGGCGATCGGGCTCTGCGGCAAGGACGGCAACATGGTCTTTGCGCGCAAGGCCGAGAAGAAATGGCGCGATCCGGGCTCCAACATCGAGCGCGTGCTCGATCTCGGCTTCGTGGGCGAACCGGTCGAAGTCGATCGCACGCTTCTTGACCTGCTTGCGCGCTCGGAGATGATCCCGGTGATCGCGCCCGTGGCGCCGGGCCGCGACGGGGCGACCTACAACATCAACGCCGACACTTTCGCGGGCGCCATCGCCGGGTCGCTCGGCGCCAAGCGCCTTCTGTTCCTCACCGACGTGCCGGGCGTGCTCGACAGGGATGGCAAGCTCATCCCCGAGCTCACCATGCGCGATGCGCGCGCGCTCATCGCCGATGGCACGATCTCGGGCGGCATGATCCCGAAGGTCGAAACCTGCCTCGAGGCGCTCGACAACGGGGTCGAGGGCGTCGTCATCCTCAACGGCAAGACCGAGCACGTGGTGCTGGTCGAGCTCTTCACCGAGCATGGCGCAGGCACGCTGATCGTCCGGTGAATCAAGCTTTGGCGATGGTCATGGATTTTTGAGATGTCCATCGCCAATATGCTCTCATGAACGCCATGACCCCGCCCATCGCCGCTCGCAGCTTCGCCCATGTCACCGACTGGGTGTTCGATCTCGACAACACGCTCTATCCGCGTGAATGCAACCTCTTCGCGCAGATCGATACGCTCATCACCTCCTATGTGATGGACGTGACGCGGCTCGACCTCGAGGCGGCGCGGGCGCTGCAGAAGACCTATTACCGCGATTTCGGCACGACGCTGAACGGGCTGATGCACCGGCACGAGGTCAATCCCGACCATTATCTCGGGGTCGTGCACGCGATCGACTATTCCCCGGTCAGCGCCCATCCCGAGCTGGTCGCGGCGATCACGGCACTTCCCGGACGCAAGTTCATCCTCACCAATGGCGACGTCAATCACGCCCATGCGGTGCTGAACCGGCTCGGGGTCTCCGATTCGCTTTTCGAGGGCGTCTTCGACATCCGCGCCATGTCCTACAGGCCCAAGCCGCTGCGCGAGGCTTATGACGGCTTTCTCGCGCGCCACGGGATCGACGCGCGCTGCGCGGCCATGTTCGACGATCTCGAAAAGAACCTGCGCGTGCCCCATGAGATCGGCATGGCGACCGTGCAGGTCGTCGCCGGGCCGGGCTTTGCGCATGAGCAGGTCGATGACTGGGAGCTCGGGCGCACGCTCGAAGAGCACGTGCACCACGTCACCGACGATCTGGCGGGCTTCCTCACCCGCCTGCCCTGAGGCTCAGCCTTCGATGCCCGGATCGAGCGTGATCTCGGGCAAATTGTAGTGGCGACGAATGCAGTCCCAGCCCTCTTCGGCGCTGTCGACGACGGTGAAGAGCTTGATGTCGTCGGGTGAAATCGTGCCCGCATCGGCCAGCGCCTCGAAATCGATCACCTTGGTCCAGAACTCGTAGCCGAACAAAAGCAGCGGGATGCGCTCCATCCGCCCGGTCTGGATCAGCGTCAGCGTCTCGAAGAATTCGTCGAGCGTGCCGAAGCCGCCCGGGAAAATGGCGACGGCCCGGGCGCGCAGCAGGAAATGGATCTTGCGGGTCGCGAAATAGTGGAAGTTGAAGGCGAGCTCGGGCGTGACGAAGAGGTTCGGCGCCTGCTCGTGCGGCAGGACGATGTTGAGCCCGATCGACATGGCGCCCACATCGGCTGCCCCGCGATTACCCGCTTCCATCACGCCCGGTCCGCCGCCGGTCGTCACGACGAAATCGCGGTGGTCGAGCGCCTTGGAGGTCAGCGAGACATATTGGGCGAACCGCCGCGCTTCGGTGTAGTAGCGGGAGGCGGCTTCGAGATTGGTCTTCTGGGTCGCGTTGCGCGCTGCCCAGGCGGCTTTGCCCGGCTCGGGAATGCGCGCGCCCCCGAACAGCACCACCGTCGAATTGATGCCCATTTCGCGCAGGCGGAATTCGGGCTTCAGATATTCAAGCTGGAACCGGATGCCGCGCGTATCCTCGGAGGTCATGAACTCCTCGTCCGAGAAGGCGAGCCGATAGGCCGGGGAACGCGTCTGCGGCGTTTGCGGGGCGCGCTTGGAGGCGTCGATGTCCTCGCCCGAGGTACGGAGCGGCGTATGCCGGCGTTTGGCCATTCTGGCTCTCCTTGTGTACGCGAAGGGTACAGGGCCCCCGGTTAAGGATCGGTGCGGGCGGGGTCAACTCTCCCTTTGGTCGCGCCGCTCGCCGCTTGCACGGGGCGGGGTTTGGGGTAATGTCCGGCCGAAGTTTTCCAAGACGCGAGACAGCCCGACATGGCCCATACCGAACTTGCCGCCCGCATCGATGCCGCCTTCGAAGCCCGTTCCGAGATCAATACCGGCACGAAAGGCGAAGTGCGCGACGCCGTCGAGACCGCACTCGGCCTGCTCGACAGCGGCCAGGCGCGCGTCGCCGAGCGGACGGCGGACGGCGAATGGCAGGTCAATCAGTGGCTGAAGAAAGCGGTGCTGCTCTCCTTCCGCCTCAACGACAACATGCTGATCGAAGGCGGCCCGCAGGGTTCGTCCTGGTGGGACAAGGTGCCCGCCAAGTTCGCCGGCTGGGGCGAGGCGGAGTTCCGGGGCGCCGGCTTCCGCGCCGTGCCGGGCGCGATCGTCCGGCATTCGGCCCATATCGGCAAGGGCGTCATCCTGATGCCGAGCTTCGTCAATCTGGGGGCCTATGTCGATGAAGGGACCATGGTCGACACCTGGGTCACCGTCGGCTCGTGTGCGCAGATCGGCAAGAACGTGCATCTGTCGGGTGGTGTCGGCATTGGCGGCGTGCTCGAGCCGCTACAGGCCGGCCCCGTCATCATCGAGGACAATTGCTTCATCGGCGCACGCTCCGAGATCGTCGAGGGCGTGGTCGTCGGGGAAGGCGCGGTCGTCTCCATGGGCGTCTTCATCGGCGCTTCGACCAAGATCGTCGATCGGGCGACGGGCGAGGTCCATATCGGCAAGGTGCCGCCCTATTCGGTCGTCGTCTCGGGCAGCCTGCCCGGCAAGCCTCTCCCCGATGGCACGCCCGGCCCGAACCTCTATTGCGCGGTGATCGTCAAGAAGGTCGACGCCCAGACCCGCTCCAAGACTTCGATCAACGACCTGCTGCGCGACTGATGCAGCGGGGGGCGGGTCGGCCCCGCCCCCTCGCCTCGGCCAAGCGCTTGGCCTATGCTCGCCCGATCTTGTTGCGGGGAAGGGACCTCAGGATGAGCGGGATCGTCGACAGTTTCAGGTCCTTCGAGGGCAGAATCGCGCGCAAGGGCTTCTGGCTCGGCGTGCTGGTCCTTGCGCTTCTTGCCATCGTCCTGACGCTCCTGCTCGCGCCGCTGATGAGCGGGGACTTCCTGCAGCGGGCCATGATCCTCTTCGAGCAGCCCGATTATGACGGCGCCGAAGCAAGCGCGCTGATGCTGGAAGCGGCGCAGCGCGGGGCCTGGGCGAGCCTCGTGGTCAACCTGATCATCGGCTATCCGGCCCTTGCGCTCATGGTCAAGCGCCGGCACGACCGCAACAGCAGCGGGGCAGACGCCATCGTGCTCTATGCCCTCACGCTGCTGGGGCTTGCCCTGCAGTCGGTCGGCATCGGCAACGAGATCGTCGCCTTCGAGGACGGGCTCGTCGTCGCACCCACCCTGCCGCTGATCGCGCTCAACATCGTCACCGGCCTGCTCGGGCTCTACCTCTTCATCGTCATGGGCTTCCTCAAGGGGACTGCGGGCCCCAACCGCTACGGCCCCGACCCACTGGCGCCCACCCAACAGGATGCGCGATGACCGTTTCGACTGACGGGGTGGCCATCGGCCTCCTCCGCTCCATGCTCGCCTGCCGCTCCGTCACCCCCGAAGCGGATGGTGTGATGGACCTTCTCGCCAGCACGCTCATCGGGCTCGGCTTTTCGGTCGAACGCCTCGCCTTTTCCGGCGGCGGCTCCTACCCGGTCGACAATCTCTTTGCCAGCATCGGCAGCGGCGCGCCGCACCTGCTTTTTGCAGGCCATACCGACGTCGTCCCGCCCGGCGACCCCGCCGCCTGGTCCCATGATCCCTTCGGAGCGGTGGAGACCGAAGGCCGGCTTTTCGGGCGCGGCGCGGTCGACATGAAGAGCGGCATTGCCGCCTTTGTCGGCGCAGTCGCCCGGGCGCACGCCGAGGGCCGGCTCAGAGGCACGATCTCGCTGATGATCACAAATGACGAGGAAGCGGACGCCGTCAACGGCACCAAGCGCCTCGTCGAATGGGCCGTGGACAAGGGCCTCGCCTTTGACTTTGCGCTCGTGGGCGAACCCAGTTCGGTCGCCCGGCTCGGGGACGCCATCAAGATCGGCCGGCGCGGTTCCCTCTCGGGCCGCGTCACGGTGACCGGCATCCAGGGGCACGTCGCCTATCCCGAGCGGGCCCGCAATCCGCTCCCCGTCCTTGCCGCCATCGCCACCGCACTGACAAAGGATCCGCTCGATACCGGCACCGAGCGTTTCCAGCCCTCCAATCTCGAGATCGTCTCGATCGATACCGGCAATCGGGTGACCAATGTCATCCCAGAGAGCGGCACCCTCGTCTTCAACGTTCGCCACAATGATCTCTGGACCGCCGAAACGCTCACCGGCTGGATCGAGGAGCGCATCGGTTCGGTCGATGCGCAGTCCTGCACCATCCGGCACGAACGGATCGGCAATGTCTCGCGCTGCTTCCACTCGCCCGAAAGCGGCGCGGTGGCGCTGCTTTCGGACGTCATCGCCGCCCATACCGGATCGCGCCCGGCGCTCTCGACGGGCGGCGGCACGTCCGACGCGCGCTTCATCGCACCCATCTGCCCGGTCGTCGAATGCGGCCTTGTCGGCACCACCATGCACAAGGTGGACGAGAACGTGCCCATCGCCGAGGTCCTCACGCTCGAGGCGATCTATGCCGATTTCATCGCCGCCTTCGGCGCAACCGCATCCTGAAGGCCCGCCGCGACGCTATGGATCGCATTTGAGGCGGTTCGCCGCTTGTGGCCGGCGGCCACAGGCTCTACATGCAATCGGGCGTTGCGCCGGCTCCCCGCCGGCCCTGCCGCCCTTCGCCCCAAGGATGCTCCGCATCCGCCGAACACTGACGGACACGAGAGCTGTGGCCAACAACACGACGCTATTGGAAGAGCTGGTCGCGGCGGGTCGCGGCGTAGCTGCGCTCGCCATCGGCAACCGACGGGCGCCCGAGCATTTCGATTTCAGCCAGCGCGGCCTCGTGGGCAGCTTCATCGCGCTGCTCGTGATCACTGCCTTCAACGCCTATCTGCCCGCAATGCTCGGCATGGCGAGCGAAGGCTTTTCCGTTGCCCGCTCGCTCGTCATGGTGACGCTGCTCTATGCGTTCCAGCTCGCTTTCGCGGCGATCGTGCTGCGCCAGCTCAAACGGCTCGATGGGCTCGTCCCCTATATCGTCGCGGACAATTGGGCGACCTTCTTCATCACCGTGTTCTCGGCCATCCTCGCCTTTGCCGGAATGACCGGGGACGTCGCGCTCGTTTTCATCGGCATTCTCGTCATCGTGGTCGAGATCAACATCGCCCGGCTCGTGGTGACGCTCTCCCCGCTGCAGATCGCGATGTTCCTCGTTGCCCAGCTCGTCGGCGCAAGCGTCGGGCTCATCGTGGTGGGCAGCATGTTCCCGCTGCCTGAAATGCCCGCCGTCTAGTAGTCGACCCCGGTGAGGTAGAGCCCGGCTGAAGGCGCGAGCGGACCGCAGCGTGCGCGTTCTCGCGCATCGAGCGCCGCGCGGAAATCCTCAGGCCGCCACTTGCCCTCTCCCACGAGCTTGAGCGAGCCCACCATCGAGCGCACCTGGTGGTGGAGGAAGCTGCGCGCGCTCGCCTCGATCAGAATCGTCTCGCCCTCGCGCCGGACCGAGAAATGCTCGAGGGTCCTAAGCGGGGAATTGGCCTGGCATTCGGCCGCCCGGAAGGTCGTGAAATCGTGCCGCCCGAGAATCATCTGTGCCGCCTCGTCCATCGGCCCGGCTTCGAGCGGGATCGCGACGTGCCAGACGCGGTTGGCCTCGAGCGCCGGCCGCGCCCGCCTATTGAGGATGCGATAGAGATAGTGCCGCCGCACCGCCGAGAACCGCGCCTCGAAGGTGTCGGGCACCGCCTCGGCCGTCACCACCGCCACTGGCAGCGGCTTCAGGTGAAAATTGAGCGCCTCGCGGATGCGGAAGGGGTCCCAGGCCCGCGAAAGGTCGAACGAGACCACCTGCCCCGTCGCATGCACGCCGGTGTCGGTCCGGCCTGCCGCCTGCGTCACCGGCGTTTCGCCCGAAAACCGTCCGATCGCCTCCTCGAGCGCCTGCTGCACCGAAGGCAGGTCAGCCTGGCGCTGCCAGCCCCTGAAGGGCGTGCCGTCATATTCGAGGGTGAGGCGATAGCGGGGCATGGTCGCGCCTTATAGCCTGATCCGCCGCGCTGTCCATGGCGTGGGCAAGTGTCCATTGCCGCTTTCGGCCCGCCGCGAAACCAATTAGCGTCCGCGTCCATGTCCAAGCCGCTCCCCCACTGGTCCGATCCGCGTTTCGTCGCCCTCTTCGTTCTCGTCCTGACGGCGATCAGGCTCGTCGTCGCGGGCACGACCGGTCTCGTCCATGACGAGAATTACTACGCGCTCTGGTCGACCGCGCTGTCGCCCGGCTATCTCGACCATGCCCCAGGCGTCGCCTGGTTCGTTGCAGCCGGCACGGCGACTGCCGGCGAGTCCGCGCTCGGGGTCCGGCTCTTTGCGGTACTCTCCATGCTCGGCGTCTCGGCCGCGCTCTGGCGCATCGGCATGCTCCTCTTCGACCGGCGCGTCGCCGCCCTCGGGGTCATCTGGTACAATCTGACCCTTGCAGGGACGCTCGGCTTTCTCATCACCCCGGACACGCCTTCGCTCCTTTTCTGGGTGCTGGCGGTCTGGGCGCTCGCCGAGTTCATGGCCGGGCGCAATGCCAATTGGTGGCTCGCGGTCGGGCTCTTTGCCGGCCTCGGCCTCCTCGGCAAATACACCAACGCCTTCTTGGGGCTCGGCATCCTGCTGCTCATTGCCTCGGGCCGCACCCGCTGGGCCTGGCTCCGGCTCTGGCAGGTCTGGGCGGGCGGCGCCATCGCGATCCTGGTCTTTTCGCCCGTCCTCTTCTGGAATGCGGCCAATGGGTGGGCCTCCTTCGTCTTCCAGGGACGGCGTACGGTCGGCGGGGACGGCAGTTCGGGCAATCTGGGTGAGATGCTGCTCGGGCAGGCCCTCTTTAACGGCCCCACCCTCTTCATCCTCGCCATCCTTGCCGGGGTCTGGTTCGCCCGGCGCAGGGCCGACGAGGCGCGGGAGGGGCTGGCGCTCGTCCTCCTCACGGCGCTCCCCATGCTCGCCTATTTCCTCTGGCACGCGCTTCACGGGCGGGTCGAGGCAAACTGGCTGGTGCCGGCCTGGCCCGGGCTCTCGCTCGCCGCAGCCTGGGCCGCCCTTGCGCTCCGTCCCCGCGGCTGGCGCGCCGGGCTGCGCAAGGCGGGGCTCTGGCTACAGCCCCTGCTCGGCATCGCCTTTGCCATGCTCTTTTACGTCCAGGCGATCTGGACGCCCTTTGCCATCGGTTCGGGCGACCGCACGGCCGAAATGCGCGACTGGGACCTGCTCGAAGCCGGCGTCCAGCACATTCTTGCCCAGACCGATGCCGATTGGGTCGCAACGAGCCGCGACTATCCGCTGACGGGCGCGCTCGTCACCGCCGCGCGCTTTGCCGGTCGGTCGCTCGACGTTCATCAGATCGACGAACGGGCGCGCTACGGCTTTCAGGGGCCGCTCGCCCCCGAAGCGCTCTCCTGGCCCGCGCTTTACGTCGTCGCGCTCGGACGCGAGGGGGAAGATCGCGCGCCGCTCGACCGGTTCGGATCGGTCACGCCGCTCGGCACGATCACCCGCATGCCCGGCGAACCCCGCCCGCGCGCATATGGCGTCTACCGGGTGGCCGATCCGCTCCCGGCATTTTTCGAAGCCTGGACCGACGCCCCCTGATGCCGCTCAGGCCAGAACGATCCGATCGAGGCTCGTACCGCGCAGGAAGGTCTCGGCGTCCATCGCCGCTTTGCCCTCGCGCTGGAGCGTGACCACCCGGATCGCGCCGGTGCTGCAGGCAATGGTCAGCCCGTCCCCGAGCAGGGTTCCGGGCGCGCCCGTTCCGACAACGGGGCGCGAGCGCAGGAGCTTGATGCGGAAACGCTGGCCGCCGGCCTCTGCTTCGAACCATGCGCCGGGAAAGGGCGAGAGCCCGCGGATCTGGTTGTGGATGGCGTTCGCATCGCCCGTCCAGTCGATGCGGGCCTCGGCCTTGTCGATCTTTCTAGCATAAGTCACGCCCTCTACGGGCTGCGGCGAGAAATCGAGGCTGCCCCGCTCGAGCGCGGCCAGCGCCCGGCCCATGAGGTCGGCGCCGACACGCATCATCTGGTCGTGAAGCTCGCCCGCAGTCATCTCCGGGCCGATCGGCATTTCCTCGGCGAGGGCGACAGGGCCGGTGTCGAGGCCTTCGTCCATCTTCATGACCATGACGCCGGTGCGCGCATCGCCCGCCATGATGGCGCGCTGGATCGGGGCCGCACCACGCCAGCGCGGCAGCAGCGAGCCATGGAGGTTGAGGCACCCGAGCCGCGGCGCCTCGAGGACGGCCTTAGGGAGCAAGAGCCCATAGGCGACGACGACGGCCAGATCGGCATCATGGAGCGCAAAGACCGCCTGTTCGTCCGGACCGCGCAGGCTCTTCGGGCTCAGGACGGGAATGCCGAAGCCTTCGGCCGCCAGATGCACGGGCGATTTCCGCTCGGCCTGGCCGCGCCCCGCCGGCCGCGGGGGCTGGGTGTAGACCGCGACGACCTCGTGGCCGGCACTGACGATCTCGGTCAGGGTGGGCACGGAAAATTCGGGCGTGCCCATGAAGACGATGCGCATTGGGGTCCTCATGGGAAAAAGCGAGCCCGCCCCGGTCGGGCGGGCCAGGCGATCAGGCGGTGCGGCGCGCCGCCTTCTGGAACTTCTTGAGCACGCGGTCGCGCTTCAGGCGCGACAGATAGTCGATGTAAAGAACGCCATCGAGATGGTCGATCTCGTGCTGGATGCAGATCGCCAGTCGATCATCGGCCTCGAGCGTCACGTCCTTGCCCTCGAGATCGCGATAGCTCACCGTCACGGCGGCAGGGCGCTCGACGTCGTAGAAGAGCTCGGGGATCGAGAGGCAGCCCTCTTCGGTCACGACAGTATCGTCGGAAAAGGCGAGGATCTCGGGATTGATCATCACGATCGGCGTCGGGTCCTCGCCATCCTTGGCCAGATCCATGACCACGATGCGCTTCATCTCGCCGATCTGCGGCCCCGCAAGGCCGATGCCGGGAGCGGCATACATGGTGTCGAGCATGTCCTGGGCCAGGCTGCGCACACCCTCGTCGATCTCGGCGATCGGGTCGGCGACCGCACGCAGGCGCGGATCGGGCAGCGTCAGTATGGGGCGAGTGGCCATTGCAATGCGTCCTTTGGGAAGATGGGGCTGAATATGGTATTTCCCCGCCCCGGGTCAACAGGCGGGCCGGCTGGCGTGGTGGGGAACAAAGCATAAACCGAATCGGGTAGAGATGGAGCAAGGAGACCCGCCATGCCCCCGACCGATGCCCTGCTGCTCTTTGAGAACCCGCTGCTGATCGTCGCCGGCGTGCTCTGCGGGCTCGTCCTGCTGCTGGTCGCCTCGACAATTTCGGCCAACCGGCAGCGCCGGGCCGAGGCCGAGGATGCGGCGCTCCGCAGCGCCGAAGCCGAACGCCGGCTCGCCGACCTTATGCGCATCCAGTCCGAAATGACCGGGCGCATGCAGACCATGTCGGAAATCTTCGGGGAGCGGACCTCGCACCTTGCCCGTCTCGTCAATGAGCGGCTCGACAGCCAGGGGCAGCGGCTCGGGCAGGCCATGCTCGACACCCGCTCGAAAACCGAGGAGAGCCTTTCGAAACTCCATGAGCGGCTCGCCGTCATCGACCGGGCGCAGACCAACATCACCGCGCTTTCGAGCGAGATCGTCTCGCTGCAGTCGATCCTTGCCAACAAGCAGACCCGCGGCGCCTTCGGCCAGGGGCGAATGGAGGCGATCATCGCCGACGGCCTCGCCCTGCAGAGCTACAGCTTTCAGCCCACCCTCTCCAATGGCAGCCGCCCGGACTGCGTCGTCAGCATGCCCAACGGCCAGCCCGCCCTCGTCATCGATGCGAAATTCCCGCTCGAAAGCTGGCAGCGCCTCGGTGCCGCCGAGACGCCCGAAGCGCTGCGGCTGGCAAATGCGGATTTCGCTCGCGACATGGGGGTCCATATCAGGGCGATCGCCGAAAAATATCTGATCGCAGGGGAGACCCAGGACACGGCCTTCCTCTTCGTGCCCTCCGAATCCATCTTCGCGGACATTCACGAGCGCTTCCCCGAGATCGTGCAGCGCGCGGCGCGCGCCCGGGTCGTCATAGTGTCCCCGTCCCTCCTCATGCTTTCTGTCCAGGTCATCCAGGCCCTCCTCCGCGACGTGCGCATGCGTGAGCAGGCGCATCTGATCCAGAAGGAAGTCCGCGAACTGCTGGCCGATATCGGCCGCCTCGACGAGCGCGTCGGCAAGCTCCAGACCCATTTCCAGCAGACGAGCCGGGACCTCTCGGAGATCCTGATCTCCACGGGCAAGGTCACGCGGCGCGGCGAGAAAATCGATGCGATGGAATTCGAGGAGAACCCCCGGATCGCGGCGGACTGATCAGGCCCGGCTGAGTTCGCTCCGGCTCTTTAAAACCTTCGTGCCATCCTCCTGCTCGATGAGGTAGGCCGGCTCCTTGGTGCTCGCATCACGGGTCACTTCGGCACCTTTCAGGGTGCGGGTGACCTTCTTTGTGAACCTTTCGGTGATCTTGCCGGTCGCCGTGCTCTTGCCCCAGCTCCACTTCACTTTCGTGCCCTTGCGCAGCGTCTCGGCCATTTTCGCCTCCCTTTCGTCCGCCCCAAACGACAGGCGCTCCTCCTGCGTTCCCGCGCCGGCCCCATCTTGGCCGCGAACCGGGAGCACCCTCGGCGCGTTGTGGGTGAAACGAGAACAGAAAAGGGAGGACGCGGGATGAGCCGCCTCAACCACCAGGGTACCGTATTGCCGCAGAACACCGGGCTCGACGACGACGCCTTTCCCCCCGGCATCGCGCAACCGGTGAGCCAGACCGAGATCGACGAATTCCTCTATAGCGACGAGCGCCCCGCCGAGGAACGCGTGGCCCGCCTGCGCGAGATGCGTGAGGAAGTCGCCGCGCGCGAAACCGCCGATCTCGGCACGGATGATCCCGGCGCGCTACTGCGCGAGCTCGATGATGCCATCGAGCGGCTCGAGGAAAGCTGGGCGTCCGGCGAACCGACGAGCTTCGATCACGACCCGGCCGATCACCGCGAGACCCTTGCCCCGGATTCGGACGAACTCGAAGCCATCGAGCAAGAGGACCGCGACTGAGTGCTCAGCCCGGATCCATTGCGGTCCGGGCGCGCAGCGCCTGGCTCAGCGTGCCCTCGTCGAGGTAATCGAGCTCTCCACCCACCGGCACGCCATGGGCAAGACGGGTGATCCTCACCCCCGAGCCCGCAAGGCGATCGGTAATGTAGTGCGCCGTCGTCTGGCCTTCGACCGTGGCATTCACCGCCAGGACGATCTCGGAAAATCCCGCGGCCCGGCCAAGCAGCTGTTCGATCGTCAGATCCTCGGGCCCGATCCCGTCGAGCGGCGAGAGCACGCCACCGAGCACATGATAGCGGACCGCGCCGACGCCCGCCCGCTCCAGCGCCCAGAGATCGGCCACGTCCTCGACCACAATGAGGAGCCCGGACTGTTCGCGCCGCGGATCGGTGCAGATATGGCAGGGCGAGACGGTGTCGACATTGCCGCAGGTTTCGCAGACCCGCACCGCGGCTACCGCCCGGTCGAGCGCGGCCGAGAGCGGCACCATCAGCGCGTCCTTGCGCTTGATCAGGTGCAGCACGGCCCGCCGCGCCGAGCGCGGGCCGAGCCCGGGTAGGCGCGCCAGGAGCTGAATCAGCTGTTCGATTTCCGGGCCGCCATTGGCCATGTCGCCGCTCCGGGCCGCGTCAGAGGATAGGGAACGCACCCCAGGCCGCCCGTCTCCTGAACGGAGAGGGCGACTCGGGTGCGGACGGGAAGGAAGAAGGGGTAGCGTTCACAGTAGTGACCCTGCGACCCACCCGCCGGACCGCCTGTCGACCCGGAGGCCGGCAGGGACGCTGGAAGGACAATACCGGCAAACCGGATTGACTAGAACGGGAATTTCATGCCCGGAGGCAGGGGAAGACCGGCAGTCATCTCCTGCATCTTCTGGCTCATCTCCGCCTCGGCGCGAGCCTTGGCGTCGGCATGGGCGGCGATGATCAAATCCTCGAGCACTTCGACATCGTCTTCTTTGAAGAGAGATGGGTCGATTTTAAGGCCGCGCAGATCACTCTTGCCCGAAAGCGTCACGGTCACAAGCCCGCCGCCGGCGCTTCCCTCCACCGTCATGTTCGCGAGGTTTTCCTGCATCTCGCCCATACGGGCCTGAAGTTCCTGGGCTTTCTTCATCATGCCCATAATGTCTTTCATTCGTCGTCCTCTTCGAGTTCTGGAGCGGATGGCATCTGGGCCGGAAGCGCGTCATCGCGCACGTTCACATTGACCAGCCTGGCGCCGGGAAAAGTCGAAAGAATGGCCTGCACCAGCGGATCCTCATGGGCCTCCGCGGTGCTCGCGGCCTCGCGCGCGGCGCGCATCTCGCGAATGGTCGGCGCGGCCGCCTCGGGCTTGTTGGAAACCGTCACGAGCCAGCTGCGGCCGGTCCAGAGCTTGAGGCGCGCCGAAAGCGTCTGGACGATCCCCGGATCGGCGCCTTCGACGAGCCCCACTTCGAGCCGTCCATCGGTAAGGCTGATCGGGCGCAGCGCCGATTCGAGCGCGTGCTTGACGATGAGGTCGCGCTTTGCCCCGGCAAGTGCGATCAGTTCCTGATAGCTCTGGGGGCCTGCAAGCGGCGCGGGAGAAGGGGCTGGGGTCGGCAACGGCTCGGCCGTCCGCGTCTCGATGCGCAGCGCCTGCGCACCACCGCCGCCACCGCCCGGTCGCATCGAGGGGCCGGACTGGCCCGAAGGCGCGGGCTGGTTGGCGAATTTCGCGATGATCTCGTCGGGGCTCGGCAGGTCGAGCGCGTGCGTCAGCCGGATCAGCACCATTTCGGCAGCCTGCATGGCATTGCCCGCGCGCGAGACTTCCTCATAGCCCTTGAAGAGGATCTGCCAGGCCCGCGTCAGGGCGCGCATGGAAAGCCGGCCGGCAAGATCGGCCCCGCGCGTGCGTTCGTCGGGGGTGAGAGACGCATCCTCGGCAGCCGACGGCACGAGCTTGATGCGCGTTACGAGATGGGTCAGCGTCGCGAGATCCGAAAGGATCGTCTGGGGGTCGGCGCCGGCATCGTAAAGCCCGCCCAGCTGCCCGAGCGCCGTCGCGATGTCCCCTTGCATCAGCGTCTCGAACAGATCGATCGTCATCGCCCGGTCCGCGAGCCCCAGCATCGCCTTCACCGTCTCGGCGGTCACCCGCCCGTCGCCATGGGAGATCGCCTGGTCGAGCAGGGACTGGTTGTCGCGCACAGAACCCTCGCCCGCGCGCACGATCATCGCCAGCGCCTCGGGCTCATAAGGGATCGCCTCGCGCTCGAGCAGGTCGATCAGATGGGCGGTCATCACCTCGGGCGTGACGCGCCGCAGGTCGAACCGCATGCAGCGGCTCAGAATGGTGACGGGCACCTTTCTGATCTCGGTCGTCGCGAAGATGAACTTGACGTAGGGCGGCGGCTCCTCGAGCGTCTTCAGCAGCCCGTTGAAGGCCGCCGTCGAGAGCATGTGCACCTCGTCGATGATGTAGACCTTGTAGGGCGCCGAGACCGGCCCGTATTTGACCGAATCGATGATCTCGCGGATGTCGCCGATGCCGGTATTGGAGGCGGCATCCATCTCCACCACGTCGACATGCCGCCCCTCGATGATGGCGCGGCAGTGCACGCCCTCCTCGGAAAGATCGAGGGTCGGGCGCCGCCCCTCTTCATCCTCGTAGTTGAAGGCCCGGGCCAGAATGCGGGCGGTCGTCGTCTTGCCCACCCCGCGCACGCCGGTCAGGATGAAGGCATGATGGATGCGGCCCGACTTGAACGCGTTCGACAGGGTCTGGACCATCGCGTCCTGCCCGATCAGCCCCGAAAAGCTCAGCGGGCGGTATTTGCGCGCGAGCACGAGATAGGGGGAATGGGCTGTGTCGGAGGTCGCCATGGCCGCTCCTTATAGCGCAGGATAGCGCGAGGCCTCCACCGCCATGGGGTGCCTCATTTCGGTCTTCCACAGATGGGGATGAAGCAGGAGGTTGGCAACGACCCGTGAAGGTCTCGTTGGGGCTGCTTCCTTCCGGACCTGACCCGGTTGGCGAGGAACACGTCCGCGCCAACCTCCCGCGCCCTATATGGGCGAGGACGATCCGCTTGGCAAGACCGGCCGCTCAGTGCCCCTCGCCGATATCCCCGGCGGCATAAACGCCCAGAATGCGGAAGTAATCGGTGAAAAAGCCCAGCTCCTCGAAGGCAAGCGCCACGTTGCGGTCCGTGGGATGCCCCTCGACATCGGCATAGAACTGGGTGGCGGTGAACGAGCCGTCGAGCATGTAGCTCTCGAGCTTGGTCATGTTGACCCCGTTGGTCGCGAACCCACCCATGGCCTTGTAGAGCGCGGCGGGCACGTTGCGAACACGGAAGACGAACGTCGTCTTGACCCGTCCATTGCCCGCCGCGGCCTCCTGCTTGTCCCGTGCGATGACGAGGAAGCGGGTCGTGTTGTGCGCAGCATCCTCGATATTGGCGGCAAGCACGTCGAGGCCGTAGACCTCGGCGGCAAAGCGCGAGGCGATCGCCGCCGCGCTCGGGTCGCCGCGCTCGGCGATCTCGCGGGCCGAGCCCGCGGTATCGACGCCATTGACGGTCTTGAGCCCGTGCTCCTGGATGAACTTGCGGCACTGGCCCAGCGCCACCGAAAGGCTCTGGACGGTCTTCACCTCCTCGAGCCGCGCGCCCGGCACGCCGAGGAGATTCATCTCCACACGGAGAAAATGCTCGCCCACGATATAGAGCCCGCTCGAGGGCAGCAGATGATAGATGTCGGTGATACGCCCATAGAGAGAGTTCTCGACCGGCACCACGCCGAAATCGGCATCGCCCCGCTGCACGGCGGCGATGGTGTCCTCGAAAGTGGTGCAGGGCAGCACCTCGTCATCGGGGAATACGGCATGGGTGGCGGCGTGGCTGAACGCGCCCGGTTCGCCCTGGAACGCGATTTTTCTGGCCATGGGACTGCTCTTGGGTTGAACTGCGCGCCACTAATGGCGAGCGCAGGCGCTCAAGTCAATTCGCCCGGCCATGGCCATGGCCGGGCTGAACATTGGGCGGGGGAATTGTCGCACCCGGCGCCAAACCCGTTGCGTGCCGCGGGGGGAGCGACTATCTTCCGCGCGCGCCGGACCCTTGCCCCAGGGCATTGCATTCCGGCAGGGACGGATCGCATCACAGTGCCGGAAGGCAGAAAGACCGCTTATGGATTCCTTCGAGCTCAACAAGATCATCGGCGCCGTGCTGGGGACATTGCTGTTCGTGATGGGTGCAGGCTTTCTGGCCGAGGCCATCTATCATCCGATCGAGGATCGCGCGCAGGGCTACATGCTGCCCGAGCCCGTCGAGGCCGTGGCCGAGGCCGATGGTGAAGCCGAGCCCGAGATTCCCCTTGCCGTGATGCTCGCCAATGCAAGCGTCGAGGCAGGCGCAGCAGCGGTCCGCAAGTGCCAGTCGTGCCACAATTTCGGCGAGGGCGAGCCGCACAAGGCCGGCCCCGTGCTCTGGGATACCGTCGAGCACCCGATCGGCGGCCATGCCGGCTATGACTATTCGGACACGTTCGATCAGCTGCGCGAAGCCGGCGAGATCTGGACTTATGAGAACCTCAACGCTTTCCTGATCTCCCCGCGTGATTTCGCGCCCGGCACCCGCATGAACTTCGCAGGCATCCGGACCGCCGAGGAACGCGCCGACATCATGGCGTATCTGCAGACCCTGTCGAACTCGCCCGTGCCGTTCCCGGAAGTCGAGGAAGCCCTCGAAGAGGCTCCGACCGCCGAGGAAGAGGCCGCGATCCCCGAGGCGTCCGAAGGCGCCGAGCCGGTCGAGCTCGTCGATCCGTCGGTCGTCGAGACCCCGACCACCACGCAGCCCGAGACTTCGGTGCAGGGCACGCCCGCCGAGCAGGGTCAGCCCGCTGGTGGTGTCGTCGTCGCGCCGGGCACGCCTGAGGCCACCCCGCAGGTCGATGCGCCCGCCGAGGCCGCACCGGCCGCGGCTCCTGCAGCAGAGGCCGCTCCTGCCGAGGAGGCCGCGCCCGCGGAGGAGGTCCCTGCCGAAGCTGCACCGGCCGCAGAGCCCGCAGGCACTCCGGTCGACACGCTGCGTCGCCGGACCGTGACGACGCCCTGATCGTCGAACCGCAATAATCGCTCTTTGATGGCCCGATCCACTTGAGGTGGATCGGGCCATCGTCTTTAAGGGCATCAGATCTGATCATACCAGACTGGAGGACATCGACTTGGCGCTGCTGCTGCACCTCAACGAACGCGACGAGACCCAATGGGCCGAGGCCTTTGCGGTCGAGCTCGGAGATTATCCCATCCTGCGCCGGGGCGACGCCTTTGATCCCGCGGAGGTCGAGTACATCTTCGTCTGGAAGCCCACGCCCGACGCCTTCGAAGGCCTGAGTGGGCTCAAGGCGGTGCTCTCGCTCGGCGCGGGGGTCGACGGGCTGCTGCGTCATCCCACCCTCCCCGACGCGCCGGTCGTGCGGTTCGTCGACGAGGAGCTCAGCGAGTGCATGAGCGACTATGTCGTCGCCCATGTCGCCATGCACCAGCGCCTGCATACCCGCTTCATGGCCGACCAGAAGGCGCGGGCGTGGAACCAGCTCTACCCCGCTTCGGCCCGCACGCTCACCGTCGGCGTCATGGGTCTCGGGGTCATCGGCCAGCACGCGCTCGGGCGCCTCGCCCCGCTGGGGTACACGCTGCGCGGCTGGGCACGGAGCCAGAAGTCGATCCCCGGCGTCACCTGCTTTGCCGGGCCCGAGACGTTCGATGACTTCCTCTCGGGCGCCGACATCCTCGTCAATCTGCTGCCGCTGACGGGCGAGACCGAAGGCATTCTCAACTACGAGACCTTCGGCAAGCTCCGCCGCGGCGTGCTCGAAGGCGGGCCGGTGGTGATCAACGCGGCCCGCGGCGGCCACCAGCGCGAAGCGGACCTCGTCAAAGCCCTCGGCGACGGCACGCTTGCTGCCGCCAGCCTCGATGTCTTCGAGATCGAACCGCTCCCGCAGGAGAGCCCGCTCTGGGGGCTCGAGAACTGCTACATCACGCCCCACATCGCGGCGATCTCCAACGAGCGCACCGGTGTCGCCTATTTCAGCCGCATCATTGCCGAGCATCGCGCCGGCAAGCCGCTGCCCCATGTGGTGGATCGCGACCGGGGCTATTGAGCCCCGGCCCGGACTTCGGGCTCAGGCGGGAAAGCGCGCCTTCAGCATGAAATAGAGCGCGCGGATCGCCTGGTCGGTGCCACCCTGCGGCCGGCCCGCGCGCGCTTCGGGCGCCCAGGCGAAGATGTCGAGATGCGCCCAGCTCCCGGCCTGGCGCACGAAGCGTTTGAGGAAAAGCGCCGCGGTGATCGAGCCGGCGAACCCGCCCGAGCTCACATGGTTGATATCGGCGATCCGCGAGCTCAGCATTTGCGCATAGGGCGCCCAGAGCGGCAGGCGCCAGACCGGATCGTCAGAGACGGCGCCCGCCGCCATGATGGCTTCGGCTAGCCCGTCGTCATCGGTATAGAGCGGAGGCAGTTCGGGCCCGAGTGCCACGCGCGCCGCGCCCGTCAGCGTTGCCATGTCGATGAGGAGTTCGGGGCTCTCCTCGTCCGCGAGCGCCAGCGCGTCGGCGAGGATCAACCTGCCCTCCGCGTCGGTATTGCCGATCTCCACGCTGATCCCCGCCCGCGACCGCAGCACGTCGCCGGGGCGGAAGCTGCTCGCCGAAATGGCGTTCTCGACGATCGGGATCAGCACGCGCAGCCGTACCCGGAGCCCTGCCGCCATCACCGCATGGGCGAGACCCAGGACGTTGGCGGCGCCGCCCATGTCCTTTTTCATCAGCAGCATCGAGGCGGCCGGCTTGATGTCGAGCCCGCCGGTGTCGAAGGTCACGCCCTTGCCCACGAGCGTCACGCGCGGATCGCCCTCGCGCCCCCAGGAGAGATCGAGCAGCCGCGGGGCCTCGGCCGCCGCCCGCCCCACCGCATGGATCATCGGGAAATTTTGCGCGAGCAGCTCATCCCCAACGATCGCGCGGACATCCATGCCGTGCCGCCCTGCAAAGGCGCGGATCTCGCGCTCGAAGGCCTCGGGCCCCAGATCGTTGGCGGGCGTGTTGATGAGATCGCGGGCGAGAACGGCCGCATCGACGAGCCGCTCGACTTCCGCCTCGTCTGCACCCTCGGGCGTATCGAGCAGGACGACGCCGCGCGCGGGCCGGTAGCGCTCGAAGCGATAGGCGCCGAGCCGGAAGCCGAGCGCGGCGAGATCCGGCGCGCCGAAGGCGCCCTCGAGCCGGTAGCGCCCGGGCTCCAGCGCCGCCGCTGCCAGGCCCAGCACGAGGCCGGGCCGGTCGCCCTCCCCGCCCATTCCGAACAGCACGCCCTCGCGCCCGCCCTCGGCATCGGGGATCGGAAGCAACCGCCCGCGCTGGCCGGCAAAGCCATTGGCCTCCGCCCAGCGCCGGGCGCGCTCGGGCAGAGCGGCCAGCGCGTCGGGCCCATCGGGCACGCAGATGAGGGGGATAGAGGCGGTAGCAATGGACATGATGACTTTCCGGGGGCGGGTTTGGTCTCTCCGGTTTACGCCCCTCCCCGAGGCCTCGCAACCACCCGCCGCCCCCCGGCGCCGCCCG
Source organism: Arsenicitalea aurantiaca (assembly GCF_003994485.1). Lineage (GTDB taxonomy): Bacteria > Pseudomonadota > Alphaproteobacteria > Rhizobiales > Devosiaceae > Arsenicitalea > Arsenicitalea aurantiaca. The sequence continues at coordinate 17,469 of NZ_RZNJ01000009.1, read as the reverse complement.
CACCCGCACCTTAACCGCACGTTAGGGTTAATGATTTATTGCTCGGAGGATCGGGATCGGCGCCTCTCGCCGGTCCCGGCCGAACCGATGGAATGCCCGATGCCGCTCGCGCCCACACGCTTTGTTCCCCAGCTCCGGCTCTCGGCCGCGATCGCCCTCTCGGCCCTGCTGCTTGCCGGGTGCGCCGCCAATCGCGCGAGCACGCCGCTTCCGGACTACACCGCGCTCAGCGGTCCTGCCGCGCAGGCGAGCCTCGATGAACTTGCCGCGCGCTACCGCGCCCGTCCCCGGGACCGGCAGGTGATCATCCATTACGCCGCCGCCCTGCGCGCCGGTGGGCAGGCCGAACAGGCGATCGCCGTTCTCGAAGCGGGGCTTGCCGCCCATCCCGAGGATCGCGAGATCCGCGTCGCCTTCGCCAAGGCGCTGAGCGAGGCGGGCCGGTTTGAACAGGCCCTCACCGTCGTCGAACGCGCCATAGTTCCGCAGGCCCCCGACTGGAACGCGCTCCTCGTCAAGGGCGCGGTGCTCGACCAGATGGGTCGCCACGAGGACGCGCGGCGGCTCTACGCCCAGGGGCTGACTGTCGCCCCCAACGAGCCCTCGCTCCACGCCAATCTAGGGCTCTCGCACGCCATCACCAACGAGCTGGACGCGGCCGAAACCCATCTGCGGCGCGCCGTTGCCCTCCCCCGCGCCACGAGCCGGGTGCGCCAGAACCTTGCGCTCGTGCTCGGTCTGCAGGGGCGCTTTGCCGATGCCGAGCGGATCTACGCTGCCGAACTCCCGCCCGAAAAGGTCGAGGCCAACATGGCCTATATCCGCGCGCTCCTCACTCAGCAGAACCGCTGGGCGCTCATCGAAGGGGCCTGAGATCCGCGCGTCAGCCGCTGAAATTGGTCTCCATCACCCGGATGATCGCGGGCGAGATGATGACGATGAACAGCACCGGCAGGAAGAACAGGATGAGCGGCACCGTCAGCTTGGGCGGCAGGGCGGCGGCCTTCTTCTCGGCCTCCATCAGGCGCTGCTCGCGCCCCTCCTCGGCCATCACGCGCAGCGCCTGGCCGACCGACGTGCCGTAGCGATCGGACTGGATCAGCGCCGTCATCACCGAGCGCACCCCGTCGAGCCCCGTGCGGCGCCCCAGATTGTCATAGGCCCGCCCGCGATCCTCGAGAAAGGACAGTTCCGCCGTCGTCAGCACCAATTCCTCGGCGAGCGCCGGGCTCTGCTGGCCGATCTCGGCGGAGACGCGCCGGAAGGCGTGCTCGATCGACATGCCCGATTCGACGCAGAGCAGCATGAGGTCGAGACAGTCGGGCCACGCGCGGCGGATCGATTGCTGGCGCTTGATCGTCTGGTTCTTGAGCAGCAGCACCGGCAGGTAGGCGCCGAGGAGGCCCACGAGAAGCGCGAAGATCGCGTTCTGGAAAAGCGGCAGGTGCGGCAGGATGATGAAGGCGAAATAGAGGAAGCTGACGATCAGAAGGACGATCGGGGTCACGAAGCGCAGGAAGAGATAGGTCGTGAGCGGCCCCTGCCCGCGATAACCCGCCCGCGCCAGCGCATCGATCGTGCCCTCATCCGCCAGTGCCTTTTGCAGCGACAGCTTCTCGACCACGCTGCGCATGTAGCTGCGCGACGGCGCGCGCCGGATCGATTTGGTCTCGCCCGCCCGCAGCCGCGCCATCTGCTCGGCATGGAGCCGTTCGCGCTCCAGCGCCACCCGACGGATCCGGTCGCGCAGATCCGGTCCGCTCGGCACGAAGCTCGCCCCGATGCTGAACACAACGGCGGCGGCCGAGACGGCGGCGAGCGCGGCGATCAGAAAGTCCCGACTGGTAAAGAGCGCGATGATGTCCATGGCCGCGCCCCTACATCTCGAACTGGATCATGCGGTACATGACGAAGATGCCCGTCAGCATCATCAGCGTGCCGACCCCGACCCAGAAAAGCCCGAGCGGGGTCGTAAAGAGCGGCGCGAGATAGGTCGGCGTCGTCAGCGAGACGAGAATGCCCACGGCAAAGGGCAGCGAGCCGATGATCATCGCGGAGGCCTTGGCCTCAGACGACATGGCCTTCACCTTGTCCTTCATCTTCTTGCGGTTGCGCAGCACGCGCGCCAGATTGCCCAGCGCTTCGGAAAGATTGCCGCCGGCCTGCTGCTGGACCGTGATGACCACGACGAAGAAATTGACCTCGGGCAGCGGCACGCGATCGAGCAGGGTCTCCACCGCCTCCGCCATGCTCTTGCCGACCGATTGCTGGTCGAGCACGCGCTGGAACTCCGAACGCACCGGCTCCTTCACGTCTCGCGCGACGACCCGGATCGAATCATTGAGCGGCATGCCCGACTTCACGCCACGCACGATGGCCTCGACTGCATTGGGCAACTCGTCGAGGAACCTGTCCTGATAGCGGCGCCGACGCTGGGCCAGAACCAACCTCGGGAGGAGATACCCGCCGGCAATGCCGAAGACCGCCGCAAATAGCACCGGCACCTGCAGGACCGCTGTCAGGAGGAAGAGGATCACCCCCAAGATCACCTGGTTGCGGATGAAGTCGAAGCGCGAAATCTTCATCCCGGCCTGGAAGATCAGGTCGGCCAGGGGCACGCGGCGGCGGCGCTTCTTTTCGAGGTCCGCCTGCGCCTTAAGAGCCTGCTGCACGGATTTCCGGCGCCCTTCGCGCTGGCGCTCGGCGTCGTTGATCCGGCGCTGAGGCGCCGGCCGCGTCTCCCCGCGCAGCGCATCGAGGCGCTGCTCGGCCCGCGAGGCGCCGAGCATCTGCGGCAGCAGCGCAAAGCCGGCGGCGGCGATGCAGACGGTGGCGAGTATGGCGAGCACGATGGGGGTCATGGCGCGCTACCGGATCAGCATGTCGCGCTGCTCGAGATTGGAGCGCTCGAGCGCCTCGACCAGATTGGCTTCCTCGTTGAAATAGCGCGCCCGCTCGGTGAACTGGGGCTTGGTGATGCCCGTCGAGCGGTGCTGGCCGAGGAGATTACCCTGGGAATCCTCGCCGGTGATGTCATAGACGAAGACGTCCTGGGTGACGATCACCTCGCCCTCCATGCCGAGCACCTCCGAGATATGGGTGATCCGGCGCGAGCCGTCGCGCAGGCGCGCCGCCTGCACGATGACGTCGATCGAGGAGACGATCATCTCTCGAATGGTGCGGCTCGGCAGCGAATAGCCGCCCATGGTGATCATGGATTCAAGGCGGCTCAGCGCCTCGCGCGGCGAGTTGGCGTGCAGCGTTCCCATCGAGCCGTCATGGCCGGTGTTCATCGCCTGCAAGAGGTCGAAGGCCTCGGGTCCGCGCACCTCGCCCACGATTATGCGTTCGGGCCGCATGCGCAGGCAGTTGCGCACGAGGTCGCGCATGGTGATCTCGCCCTCGCCTTCGAGATTGGGCGGACGCGTCTCGAGCCGCACCACATGGGGCTGCTGGAGCTGAAGTTCGGCCGAATCCTCGCAGGTGATGACCCGCTCGTCCTTCTCGATGAAACCGGTGAGGCAGTTGAGCAGCGTCGTCTTGCCCGAGCCCGTGCCGCCCGAAATCAGGATGTTGGCACGCACCCGTCCGAGAATGCGCAGAACCTCGGCGCCCTCGGGCGAGATCGAGCCATATTTGACGAGCTGGGGAAGGGTCAGCTTGTCCTTCTTGAACTTGCGGATGGTGAGCGCGGCGCCATCGATCGAGAGCGGTGGGGCGATCACGTTGACGCGGCTGCCATCGGGCAGGCGCGCATCGCAGATCGGGGAGCTTTCATCGACCCGGCGGCCGACCTGGGAGACGATGCGCTGGCAGACATTCATCAGGTGCGCATCGTCGCGGAAGCGCACATTGGTCAGCTTCACCTTGCCACCGACCTCGATGTAGCATTTCTGGCTGCCGTTCACCATGATGTCGGCGATGTCGTCCCGCGCCAGCAGCGGCTCGAGCGGGCCATAGCCCAGCACGTCGTTGCAGATGTCCTCGAGCAGGTCTTCCTGCTCGGAGATCGACATGACGATCGATTTGAGCGCGATGATCTCTGCGACGATGTCGCGGATTTCCTCGCGCGCGGCATCCTGGTCCATGGTGGCGAGCTGGCTGAGATCGATGGAATCGATCAGCGCGTTGAAGATCGCCGACTTGGTCTGGAAATACTGCTTGTCGCGCGCGATCGCCTCGGCACTGCGCACGTCCACCACCTCGTTGCCGCGCGATCCGTCGGGAATGGTCTTGGTGACCTGTTCCACCCGTTCGGGGCGCACGGGGCTGGGCTGGGGACGCGGCGCTTCCGCGACCCCTGGTGTATTGCCTCCGAATGATTGCCGCCTGCCGAACATGGGTTCTGCCTCTTGGGTGGACTTCAGGCCCGCTTGCGCCTGAAGAGCGTCGAGAGCCGTCCGCCCTGGCTGCGCGCCGCCGTTTCAGGCGCGCTCCGGCCTGTGACATGCATGCCGATCGCGTGGAACTGCTCGTTGATCTTGTGGCTAGACGCGACCTCGGCGATCATCTGCCCGTTATTGGCCGCTGCCCCGAACACCGCGGCATCGAAGGGAAGCTGCGCGAGCAGCCGGCAGGCGATCGAGCTCGAGAATTCGGCGGGTGAGATTTCGGGGCGCTTGGGCACGCCCACGCGGTTCAGCACCAGTTCGGGCGCCGCTTCGCCGGGGCGCAGGCTCTTGAGTGTATCGACGATGTTCTTGGCGTTGCGCAGATTGGCGAGGTCCGGCTCGGCAACCAGCACCACCTCGTCCACCGTCGCAAGCGTGTGGCGCACCCAGGCGCCCCAGTAATGGGGAATGTCGAGAATGACGACCGGCGTCGTCTTCTGGGCGAGCTCCACCACCTCCTCGAATTCGCGTTCCTCGAAATCATAGGTCCGCTCGAGCGTTGCGGGCGCGGTCAGCAGGTTCACATGGCTCGCTGCCCGCGACATCAGCCGGTCGAGCAGCACCCCATCCATCTTCTGGCTGGCGCTGATGGCGTCGGCGAGCCCGTGCGGAGGATCCTGGTTGAAGTCGAGCCCCGCCGTGCCGAAGGCGAAATCCATGTCGAGGATCAAGACGTCCTGGCGCAGGTATTGGGAAATCGCCCAGGCGACGTTATGGGCAACCGTCGAGCCGCCCGCGCCGCCCTTGGCCGAAACGAAGCCGATGGTGCGTCCGACAGGCGCCGCACCCTCGGCCGCAAAGAGGTCCGAGATCGCTTCCACGAGGACCTGTGGGGTCGAGGGGAGCACGAGATATTCCGACACGCCCGAGCGGATGAGCTCCCGATAGAGTACGACATCGTTGACGTGCCCAAGCACGATGAGCCGGGTCGCCGCATCGCACACCTCGGCGAGCCGCTCCAGCGCCCGCGTGATCTCGCCGGGGGGCAGCGTCGTCTCGATGATGATGAGGTTGGGCGTGGGGTTGGAGCGATAGGTCTCGATCGCCCCTTCGATCCCGCCATTGTGGGTCGTCAACGCCACCTTGGACATGCGCCGGTCGGTCAGCCCGCTCTCGACCATGCTCGCGGTCTGGGAGTGCTCGCAGAAGGCCTGGATGGTAATGCGCGGGATCATCCGCGCGCCCGAAGCCACGTCGAGCGGCGGCTCGCCCGCGGGCCGCGTCTCGGTGCTGCTGAGGAAACTCGTCACGTGCTACTCCTTGTCACCCGGTGCCGCTGCTCAGTCGAGCATGAAGCCGACCGAGCCCGAATATCCGCCGCGCATGCCGTGGGGGCCGACGCCATAGGTCTTCTCGATATGCCCCAGGAACACCGCCTCGGCATCGCCCGCCGGCACCATCAGGTCGGTCGGCAGCACCACCGCTTCATGGGTGGGGCGCGCGAGATAGGGGGTGACGAGGATGACGAGCTCGGTCTGGTTGCGCTGGTATTCGCGGCTGCGGAAGAGCGCGCCGAGGATCGGGATGTTGGCAAGCCCGGGCAGCGCGTTGATGTCGTGGACGAGCCGGTCCTGGATGATCCCGCCGATCGAGAGCGTCGCGCCCGCGGGCAGCTCGACAGAGGTCTTGGCGCCGCGCTTGGTCAGCGCATTGCCCACCGCGATCTCCGACACCGAGGTCTCGATGTCGATCGAGATCATCCCGTTGGGCCGGATGGTGGGGGTGAAATAGAGCTCGACGCCATAGGGCTTGAAGTCCGTCACCGTCTCCCCGTCGCGCACGACGAGGATGGGCAGCTCGCCGCCGGCGAGGAATTCGGCCCGCTGGCCCGATAACGCGGTCAGTGTCGGTTCGGCAAGATAGCGCAGCGCCCCGCGCTGCTCGAGCGCGCGCAACTGCGCATCGATCCGCAGGTTGCCGTTGTTGAAGACCCCGCCATAGCCATTGGTGTTGGCGACCGGGGTCTGCTGGCTGTTGAACGCGAAATCGACCTGCCCGACGCTCAGCGAACCCGAAAGGTTGATGCCGAGGTCCTTGGTCACCTCGCGCCGCACCTCGGCAATGGTGACGCGCAGCATGACCTGCTCGGAGCCCTTCACCGTCACGAGATTGGCGACGTTCTCGGGATTGCCGACGAACTGGCTCGCAACCGCCAGCACGCGCTCGGCCTCGCCGGAGGTCTCGACCGTCCCCGAAATCACTACGCGATCCCCGAAGGACTGCACCGAGACGTCCGAACCCGGCACCACGCGCCTGATCGTCGCCGCGAGCGTGCTCGAAGCGCCGGTCACCGAGACCTCGATCACCGAGATCGGCTGGCCGGCCCCGTCGAGAAAGAAGATGTTGGTGTCTCCCGGCTGCGACCCCTGGATGATCGCGCGCCGTGCCGAGCGCATGATGGCCCCCGCGACACCGGGCTGGGAGACGATCACCTCGCGCGCGTCGGCGGGCAGGTCGACGATCAGCGATTTGTCGACGCCCACCGAGACGTACTGGGTCGCCCCGTAGGCGGTCTGCCCGACGCGCAGATGGGTGGGGCTATATTGGGCATGGGCCGCCGCCGTCCCGCCCAGCGTGGCGAGCGTTCCGAGCGCGACCGCCGCAAATGTGCGCCGCAGCTTTTGAGAACCGGAAAGCCTTCTGGTATCGGGCATGGGTGGCCTCTATTGGGCTGGTGCTGCGGCGGGCACCGCAATGGCATTGGCGGGGTCGGAGAGCGCGGGCGCATCGGCTGCCGGCACGGCCAGCGGCTCCTGCGGCGGCAGCACGCGGGCATTGGCGCGCACGTTCGTATCCTGCCCGTAGCGGATCACGCGGATGGACTGGCTGGTCTGGCGCTGCGCGACGGCGCCCTGCGTCTCCTCGCGAAAATCGATGATCGAGCGCAGCACCAGCGAGAGCTGGCCGATGGCCGCCGCGTTGATCACCGCCTCGCTCTGGCGCGGATCGAGTTCGAGCGTCGCGATGGTCGCGCCGGCAAACATCTCGGCGCGCGGATTGTTGGGGTCGGCCGGCGCACCGGTCGTGCCGGTTTCCCCCAGCCGGGCGCCCAGCGCCAGCACCTTGACGTTCTGAAGAATGGTCTCGGAAATCTCCCCCGCCGGGGTCGAGCGCGTCAGCACCACGTCCACCCGGTCGTTGGGAACGATGAAGCCGCCCGAGCCCGAGGCCGGCGTCACCCCGATCGAAACGCCGCGCTTGCCCTGCTCGAGCACCGCGGAGAGATAGCCCTGATCCGAGCGCACGAGCTTCTGTTCGCGGATCGGCTCGCCGATGAAGATCTCGAAACGCGCAACGGTATTGGTCAGCTCCTCGCGCGCCTCGGGGTTCGCCGAAACCGTCACATATTCGGGCCGCACCGCGCCTTCGGGCCAGTCCTGCCAGGAGAGCATTTCGGGGCGCAGCCGCTCGCCCACCCCGATGGCGCGGCTCGCCACGAGGATCTGCGTGCGCGGCTCCTCGCGCACTTCGGTGACGATGGTGGTTTCCGGTTCCGGCCGGTCGCCGCGCGTCGCGAGCCAGGCGGCAAGTCCACCCGCCGCGATGGCGATCAGCAAGAGCAGGATACGCGCAGGTTTCATCAACCGAACTCCGACCGGCTATGGGCGCGATGGCCCGAGCCTCAACGTCCCGATAATGGGGCGCAAACGGTCAAGGTTTGGTTAATCGGAGCTTTGCAGAAAGGGTTAAGGCTTGGTGAGCCTCAGGCCGAAAGCCCGGCGAAGATCGCCGTCTGGGAATAGACCATCATCGCCGCGATCGCGAGCGCGATGCCATAGGGCACGCCGGTCGCCCTGTCGTGAAGACGCGCGATCCAGTCATGCCGGGCAATGAAGGGGGTGAGCGGTAGCGTGCGCAGACGCAACAGGATGAGGGTCAGTACTCCCCCGAAGACCGCAGCATAGAGGAGATAGGCCGCCGTGCCCGAAAAGCCGAGCCAGAGCGCGGTAGCCGCGGCCAGCTTGGCGTCCCCGCCCCCGATCCAGCCCATCGAGAAAAGCCCGAAGGTGAGCGCCAGCACGGCAAGTCCGGCAAGCACATGCAGCCCGATCTCGCCGAACGGCATGCCGACAACGAGCGCCACGGGGAAGAAACCGACGACGAGCAGCAGCACGAGCCGGTTGGAGATCCGCATGGTGAGAAGATCGGACGAGGCGGCGAACGCCATCACCAGGGGAAAAAAAAGGAGAAGCGCAGCGGACACCATCGGGGTCACTGCCCGGGCGCGGGCGTGACCGCCACGACTTCGTCACGCACCATTTCATAGGTGCCGGCAAGCCCGTTGCCGAGCACGAACACTGCGCCGAGGATGACGATCGAGAGCAGCGAAGCGATCAGCGCGTACTCGATTGCGGTGGCGCCAGACTGGTCCTGCACCAGGGATCTAGACTTGCCGTCGATCATCCTGGTTCACCTTGCTCAAAATGCGTTCACGCGGGGAACGCGCACCAATAGCCAACTTCATCTTGGTAGGTCGAAGGAAGGGCCCTGAGTGCTCAGGGCCCTTCCGCTGTTTGATAGATTACTCGCCTACCGGAGGCGTGTCCGCTTCGAAGCCGAGCTCGGTATTGATGCTCTCAAAGGTCTCGCGGAGACCACCGCCAAGGATGGATACCGCTGCAATGATCGCCACGGCGATCAGGGCGGCGATCAGGCCATATTCGATGGCGGTCGCGCCGGACTCGTCCTTCAGAAACTTGGTGAACTTGGTCATTCTAGGCTCCTTGCACAATCACTCTGGTGACACATCGTTCGATCCGTCACTCATCGAACTTGGGGCCAAACTACGGCGCACATCTTGAATAAGCGTTAAAGGAACTGGCCCCTCGAGGCCGAAAAACGCTTCACTTTCATATGCTTACCGGATCTCTAAGCCGTTCGTTGCAAGTTTAACTTGTTGGGCGAGCGTACCAATTCGGACAATCTGGTTGACGCAAAGTATAGGCCGCTCCCGCCCCTGCAGGCCCGTTTGCCAATTGTTCACCATTCGCGGTCAGGATGATGAGCAGATTCAAGCCCCCGGGACGTCCATGCCGCTCAAGCGCCACGCCCTTGCCCTCGCCATCCTCCTCCCGCTCGGCCTGCCGCTTTTCGAGGCGCCGGCGGCGATGGCGCAGTCCATGCCGATCTCGGTCAAGGTCAACATGGCCCGTGTGCTCAGGGTCGATGCGCCGGCCTCGACCGTGATCATCGGCAATCCGGGGGTCGCCGACGTCACCATCCAGGACCCCCAGACGCTGGTGCTGACCGGCAAGAGTTACGGCCAGACCAATCTCATCGTCCTCAACGATGCGGGCGATCCCATCGCAGACACCACAATTCAGGTGATCCAGGCCCAGACCGATATCGTCACCGTCTTCGAGGGTGCGAACCGCGTGAGCCTCTCCTGCGCCCCCTCCTGCGCGCCTATGATCATGCTGGGCGACACCGTGCCCTTCACCACCGATCAGGTCACCTCGCGCACGCTCGTCGAAAGCATCGCGCCGCGCTGAGCACGGGCCGGGCTTGCCGCGGCGCGGACCGCATGCGATAGCCGGGCACCCGCACCCAGCCCCGGAAGCCGCGTCATGTCCGAACCGCTCGTTCCCGTTTTCGATCTCGGCGGCGTCTTCGTCGACTGGAACCCCCAATATCTCTTCCGCAAGCTCTTCGAGACCGAGGAGGAGGCGCAATGGTTCGGCGAGCAGATCTGCACGCTCGACTGGAACCTCGAATTCGACGCCGGGGACATCTATGCCGAAGGTGTTGCGCGGCTCATCACCCGCCATCCGCGCTATTGGCGCGAGATTTCGGCCTATGACACGCGCTGGCGCGAGACCATTGGCGGGTTCATCGACGGCACCGTCGCCATTCACGACGAGCTGGTGGCCGCCGAAATCCCCACTTTCGCCATCACCAATTTCTCATGGGAGAAATGGGTTTCGGTGCTTCCGGACTGGCCCTTCCTCGAAAAATTCGACGGCGTCGTCGTCTCGGGGCTCGAAAAGATGGTGAAGCCCGATCCGCGCATCTTCCGGCTCTTTTGCGAGCGCTATGGCCTCGCCCCCGAATCCTGCGTCTTCATCGACGACAACGAAGCCAATGTGGTTTCCGCCCGTGCCGTAGGCATGAGCGCGATCCATTTCTCCGATCCCGCAGCCCTCAGGGCCGAGCTCATCAGCTACGGCCTACCGCTCGAAGGCTGATCAGGGGGCGCCCCGTTCGGCAATGGCGGTTCCGGCTGCCCAGCCGGACGACCAGGCCCATTGGAAATTGTAGCCGCCGAGCCAGCCGGTGACATCGACCACCTCCCCGATGAAATAGAGGCCCGGCACGTTCCGGGCTTCCATGGTCCGCGCATCGAGCCCTGCCGTGCCGACCCCGCCCAGCGTCACCTCCGCAGTCCGGTAGCCTTCGGTGCCGGTGGGCTGCAGCCTCCACTGGCCGAGCCGGGCCGCAATGGCCCGCAGCCCCTTGTCCGTTGCCTCGCCGATCGGGCCGGTCCAGCCATGGGCCTCCGCCAGATGGCTGGCGAGCCGGCGCGGCAGCAATTCGGCAAGGACCGTGCCGATTGCCTTGCGCGATTGCTCGTGCTTGGCGCGCAGCAATCTGTCGGCGAGGTCCCCTTGGGGAAGAAGCGCGATCGAAATCGGCTGGCGCTCGCGCCAATAGGAGGAGATCTGGAGGATTGCCGGCCCCGAAAGCCCGCGATGGGTGAAGAGCAGCGCCTCCTCGAAGCCGGTCTTGCCGCAGGAGACGCGCGCATCCACCGCGACCCCGGCGAGATCGCGGAACCCCGCCATCACGTCGTCCCCGAAGGTGAGCGGCACGAGCCCCGGACGCGTTTCGGTCACGGCGAGCCCGAAGCGCTCGGCGAGCTGATAGCCGATCCCGCTCGCCCCCATTTTCGGAATGGATTTGCCGCCGCTCGCAACGACGAAGTGCGAAGCCCGGACCGGTCCCGCACCCTCCCCTTCGAGCCCGATCTGAAAGCCCGCCTCGGTGCGCGCGATCGTTTCGAGCCGCGTGCCGAGCCGCAGCTCGACCCCGACCGCCGCCATCTCGTCGAGCAGCATGGCGATGATGTCCTTGGCCGAGCGGTCGCAGAAGAGCTGGCCGAGCGTCTTTTCGTGATAGGGAATGGTGTGCCGCTCCACCATCCGCACGAAATCGGCAGCGCCATAGCGCCCGAGCGCCGATTTGGCGAAATGCGGGTTCCCGGAGAGGAAGCTCTTGGCACTCGTGCCGGTATTGGTGAAATTGCACCGCCCGCCGCCCGAAATGCGGATCTTCTCACCCGGCGCTCGGGCATGGTCGATGACGAGCACGCGCCCGCCGCGCCCCGCAGCATGGATCGCGCACATCATCCCCGCCGCGCCGGCGCCCAGCACGATCGTATCGAAGCTTGCGGGCGCCATCGCAGCGGCCGCTACTTCGTCCCGTACATGCGGTCGCCCGCATCCCCAAGGCCGGGAATGATGTAGCCCTTCTCGTTGAGGTGCTCATCGATCGCGGCGGTGAAGATCGGCACGTCGGGATGGGCGCGGCTGAACTTCTCGACGCCCTCGGGCGCGGCGAGCAGGCAGAGGAAGCGCAGCTTGTCCGCCCCGCGTTCCTTGAGCTTCTCGACAGCAGCGATCGCCGAATTGGCCGTCGCCAGCATCGGATCAACGACGATGATCAGCCGGTCCTCGAGGTTCGACGGCGCCTTGAAATAGTATTCGATGGGCTGGAGCGTGTCGTGGTCCCGATAGAGCCCGATATGGGCGACGCGCGCGGCCGGCACGAGGTCGAGCATGCCCTCGAGCAGCCCGTTGCCGGCCCTCAGGATCGAGGCGAAGACGAGCTTCTTGCCCTTCAGCGTCGGGGACTGCATCGGCTGCATCGGGGTCTCGATCGGGATCATCTCGAGCTCGAGATCCCGCGTGACCTCGTAGCAGAGCAGATGCGCGATCTCGCGCAAGAGCCGCCGGAAGCCGGCGATCGAGGTTTCCCTGTCGCGCATCAGGGTCAGCTTGTGCTGGATCAGCGGGTGGTCGACGACGGTGACGTTCTGCATTGATGCCCCATTTTGCCCGTTATGCCGCCCGGCCGTCGGGGCAGCGAATGCCTGTCTTAGAGGACGCTGCGGCCATGCCGCCCTGCCGCGAGCCCGAGCCAGTGCGCGACGGTCTCGCCAATATCCGACAAGCCGGTGCGGATGCCAATCTCGCCCCGGCTCAGGGCTGGGGAAAACATCAGGATCGGCACCTGCTCGCGGGTATGATCGGTTCCGGTCCAGGTCGGATCGTTGCCATGATCGGCGGTGAATACGACGAGGTCGTCCTCGGCCATCGCCGCGATCAGTTCGGGAACCCGGCGGTCGAACGCCTCAAGTGCGGCCGCATAACCGGGCACGTCGCGGCGATGGCCGAACTCGCTGTCGAAGTCGACAAAGTTCGTTACAATTAGTGTACCTTTTGGTGAAATTTGCATCGCCTCGAGGGTCCGGTCGAAGAGGCTCATCAGCCCCGTCGCCTTCATCTTGTGGGTCACTCCGGAACCCGCGAAAATGTCCGAGATCTTGCCGATCGCATAGACCTGCCGCCCCGCTTCCGCGGCGCGGTCGAGCAGCGTCGGCTCGGGCGGCGAAATCGCGAAATCCCGCCGGTTTCCGGTCCTTTTGAAGCTCCCCGAGGCCTCTCCGACAAAGGGTCTGGCGATCACCCGGCCGATATTCAGAGGCGCCGTAAGCTCAAAGGCGATCTCGCAGATCTCGTAGAGCCGGTCGAGCCCGAAATGCTCCTCATGGGCCGCGATCTGGAAGACGGAATCGACAGAGGTGTAGCAGATCGGCTTGCCCGTCCTGATGTGCTCTGCGCCCAATTCATCAATGATTTCAGTGCCTGACGCGTGCTTGTCCCCCAGTATCCCCGGCAGGCCGGCCTGCTCGACGAAGGCCGTGACGAGCGCGTCCGGAAAGCTCGGCTCGGTCCTGGGGAAATAGCCCCACTCGAACGGCACCGGCACTCCTGCGATCTCCCAATGGCCCGATGGGGTGTCCTTGCCCTTGGAAATCTCGCGCCCCACCCCGAACCGGCCGCCACGCGCCGCATCCGAGAGCCCGGGGGGCACGTGTCCGCTCGAAAGCCCTGCCGCCGCACCCAAGCCCAGCGCATCGAGATTGGGCAGCTGGAGCGGCCCGCGCCTCAGCCCTTCACGGTCCCCGCGCCCCTCCGCGCAGGCTTCGGCGATATGGCCCAGCGTATCGGCGCCCGCATCGCCATAGGCCGCGGCATCTGGCGCCCCGCCTATGCCGACACTGTCGAGAATGCAGAGAATGGCGCGGGGCATCAGGGCTTTTCCTCGGCGTCGACGATGCTCGGGCCGATCATCCCGGCAATGAGGGGATGGGGGTCGGGCGGCGTCTCCCCTAGACGATAGGCCGCCCGCAGCCGGCGTTCCGCTTCCTCGGCGCTCGCCTCGTCCCGGGCATGGATGCGCGCCAGTGGCATGCCAGGCTCGAGCGTCTGGCCAAGGCCTGCAAGCCTGTCGAACCCGACCGCGTGGTCGATCCTGTCGGTCGGTAGCCGCCGCCCCCCGCCAAGCGCGACGACCGCCATGCCAACACCCCGGGTGTCGATCGCGACCACATGACCATGCCTCTCCGCCGCAATATCCCGGACGATCGGCGAGGCTGCGAGGTATGTTCCTGATCTCTCGACGAAATCGGCCGGCCCGCCGAGGGCCGCGACCATTGCCGAAAAGCGCTCGATCGCCTGTCCGCTCGCAAGGGCGCGTTCGGCCATGGTACGGGCGGCGGAGGGGTCTTCTGCAATTCCGGTCATCTCGAGCGTCATGGCGGCCAGGGCCAGCGTCACCTCCGCGAGCCGCAGGTCGCGATGTGCGCCGGTCAGGAAATCGACTGCATTCTGCATTTCGATGGCGTTGCCGGCGGCGCTTGCGAGGGGTTCATTCATGTCGGTGAGCAGCGCGCGCGTCGGCAGGCCCGCCCCGTTCGCCACGCTCACGAGGCTCTCGGCGAGGGCTCGGGATTGCTCGAGCGTCGCCATGAAGGCACCCGATCCGGACTTGACGTCGAGCACGAGCGCCCCGAGGCCCGCGGCAAGCTTCTTGGAGAGGATCGAGGCGGTGATGAGCGGGATGGATTCGACCGTTCCGGTCACGTCGCGGATCGCGTAGAGGGCCTTGTCCGCCGGGGCGAGATCGGCAGTCTGGCCGATGATCGCGCAGCCCACTTCGCGCACGACGCGCGAAAAGAGGGCATTGTCCGGGCTCGTCTGATAGCCCGGAATGGCATCGAACTTGTCGAGCGTACCGCCGGTATGGCCAAGGCCCCGCCCAGAGATCATGGGGACGTAGACCCCGCACGCCGCGAGGATGGGGGCCAGCATGAGCGAGACATTGTCTCCAACGCCGCCGGTGGAGTGCTTGTCGGCGACGGGTCCGTCGAGGCTCGACCAGTCGAGCACGCTGCCGCTGTCGCGCATGGCGAGGGTGAGGGCCACCCGCTCGTCCATCTCCATGCCGTTGAAGAAGACCGCCATGGCAAAGGCCGCCGCCTGCGCGTCTGAGACCGTGCCCTTGGCGAAGCCGTCGATGAAGGCTGCGATCTCGGAGGCAGCGAGGACGTGGCCGTCGCGCTTCCTTGCGATGATTTCCTGCGGGAGAAAGGCCATTATCATGCTCCGTATGGGATCCAGATATTTTTGATCTGGGTTGCCTTTTGGAGGAGGTATTGGGTTTCGAAGCGGGCGGGGTCGGAGAGGTCGGCCTGGGGTGCGGTCCAGGTCTGTTTGAGGTTGCCGGTCGAGGCGCGTTCGAGGGGGGCGACGCCGGCTTGGGGGCCGCAATACCAGAGGGCTTCGACCCCGTCATGCTCGGCGAGCGTGCGCCCCAGCGCAATCGGATCGCCGGTGAGGATGTTGAGCACGCCGCCGGGCACGTCGGAGGTCTCGAGCAGCTGGTAGAAATCGGTCATCGAGAGTGGTGCGGTGTCGGAGGGCACGAGCACCGCCGCATTGCCCATGGCGAGCGCCGGGGCGAGGAGCGCCACTGCGCCGAGGAGCGGCTGGCGGCGCGGCGCGACGATGCCGATCACCCCCAGGGGCTCCACCATGGCCGCCGCGACGGCGCGCATGGGCGGGTTGTGCACCACCCCCTCATACTTGTCGGCCCAGCCGGCGAACACGAAGAGCCGGTCGATCGCGGCGGTCACTTCGGCCTCCGCCGCCCCGGCATCCGCCCCGGTCTGCGCGGTGAGGCGCCGGGCGAACTCCTCGCGCCGGTAGTCGAGGTTCTCGGCAAGGAAGTAGAGGATCTGCGCGCGCGCATGCCCGCTCGCCGCGCCCCAGGCGGCAGCGGCGGGACGCGCCTTTTCCACCGCATTGCGCACATCCTTGCGATTGGCCTCCCCGACCTCGCCCACAAGGGCGCCGTCCGGGCCGAGCACCGGGCGGGAATAGCCCCCGTCCGGCCGCACCTGCCTGCCCCCGATATAGAGCTTGGCCGTACGGTCGAGCCCGGACGCGGCCGGAGCCGGCACGTTATGGGCCAGAGGATCGGCAGGCTCTGCCGCCGGGCCCCCGGCATCGTCTGCAGTATCGGGTCCGGCCCGCAGCGCCGCTTCCCAGCGCGGGCGCAGATAGGCGGTCATGCCCTCCTGCCCGCCCTCGCGGCCATAGCCGCTCTCCCGATAGCCCCCGAACCCCACCCCGGCATCGAAGAAATTGGTGCCGTTGATCCACACCACCCCGGCCTTGAGCCGGGGCGCGATGTCGAGCGCAAGGTTGACGTTCTCGGTCCACACCGTCGCGNGCAGTATCGGGTCCGGCCCGCAGCGCCGCTTCCCAGCGCGGGCGCAGATAGGCGGTCATGCCCTCCTGCCCGCCCTCGCGGCCATAGCCGCTCTCCCGATAGCCCCCGAACCCCACCCCGGCATCGAAGAAATTGGTGCCGTTGATCCACACCACCCCGGCCTTGAGCCGGGGCGCGATGTCGAGCGCAAGGTTGACGTTCTCGGTCCACACCGTCGCGGCCAGCCCGTAGCGGGTGTTGTTGGCCAGCGCCACCGCCTCTTCGGGGGTGCGGAAGCTCATCGCCACCAGCACCGGCCCGAACACCTCCTCGGCCACCAGGCTGTTGGCCGGGGACACGTCGGTGACCAGCACCGGGCGCATGAAGCAGCCGCCCTCGGGGAGCGCGCAGTCCGGCTCGTGCAGCGTCGCGCCTTCGGCCGCGCCCCGGGCGAGCAGATCCCGGACCCGCGCCACCTGCACCGGCGCCACCAGCGCCCCGATGTCGATCGACTTGTCGAGCGGATCCCCCACCCGCAGGCTCGCCATGCGCGCCCGCAGCCGGTCGAGGAAAGCCGCCTCGATGCTCTCCTGCACCAGAAGCCGTGAGCCGGCGCAGCACACCTGCCCCTGGTTGNGCGCAGTCCGGCTCGTGCAGCGTCGCGCCTTCGGCCGCGCCCCGGGCGAGCAGATCCCGGACCCGCGCCACCTGCACCGGCGCCACCAGCGCCCCGATGTCGATCGACTTGTCGAGCGGATCCCCCACCCGCAGGCTCGCCATGCGCGCCCGCAGCCGGTCGAGGAAAGCCGCCTCGATGCTCTCCTGCACCAGAAGCCGTGAGCCGGCGCAGCACACCTGCCCCTGGTTGAACCAGATCGCATCCACGAGCCCCTCGACGGCGCTGTCGAGATCAGCATCCTCGAAGACGAGATAGGGGCTCTTGCCCCCGAGCTCGAGTGTCAGCGCCTTGCCCGTCCCCGCGGTCGCCTCGCGGATGGCCTTGCCCACTTCGGTCGAACCGGTAAAGGCGATCTTGTCGACGCCCCGATGGCCGACGAGCGCCTCGCCGGTCTCCCCCGCGCCCGTCACGAGGTTGAAGACGCCCTTGGGCAGGCCCGCCTTCACCGTCAGCTCGGCAAACAGCAGCGCGCTCAGCGAGGTGAACTCGGCGGGCTTGAGCACCACGCAATTGCCCGCCGCAAGCGCCGGGGCCACTTTCCAGGCCAGCATCAGCAGCGGGAAGTTCCACGGGATGATCTGCCCGCACACCCCATGGGGCTCGTGATCGGGAAAGCGCGTCTCG
>NZ_RZNJ01000008.1 GCF_003994485.1 Arsenicitalea aurantiaca | reverse complement strand
TTCATCTTCTCTCCCCGCCCTCAGACCATGGGCTGGCGGTAATCGGCGGCATAGCGCCCGGTGAGGCCGTGCTCGAGCTGGCGCTCGATATCGGTCAGGAGGCTCGAGGCGCCGAACCGGAACAGATGCGGCTCGAGCCAGGCCCGGCCCAGCTCCTCCTTCATCAGCGCCATGTAGGTGAGCGCGTCCTTTGCCCCCGATATGCCCCCTGCCGGCTTGTAGCCGATGGCAATGCCGGTCCTTTCGGCAAAGGCGCGGATCATCCGGATCATCACGAGCGAGGTCGCCAGATTGGCGTTGACCTTCTCCTTGCCCGTCGAGGTCTTGATGAAATCGGCCCCCGCCAGCATGCACACCAGCGAAGCCTTCGCCACATTGGTCAGCGTCGCCAGCTCCCCGGTGCCCAGAATGGTCTTGATGTGGGCCTCCCCGCACGCCTTGCGGAAGGCACGCACCTGATCGTAGAGCCCCTGCCAGTCCCCGCGCAGCACCATGCCGCGCTCGATGACCACGTCGATCTCTCTGGCGCCCTCGGCCACCGAAGCCTCGATCTCGGCCAGCTTGCTCGGCATCGGCGCGAGCCCGTGCGGAAAGGCCGTCGAGACCGCCGCCACCGGGATCCCCGTCCCCTCGAGCGCCCGCACCGCCGTGCCCACGAAGCTGTGATAGACGCAGACCGCCCCCGGATGGAGCACGAGATCCTCNGTCCCCGCGCAGCACCATGCCGCGCTCGATGACCACGTCGATCTCTCTGGCGCCCTCGGCCACCGAAGCCTCGATCTCGGCCAGCTTGCTCGGCATCGGCGCGAGCCCGTGCGGAAAGGCCGTCGAGACCGCCGCCACCGGGATCCCCGTCCCCTCGAGCGCCCGCACCGCCGTGCCCACGAAGCTGTGATAGACGCAGACCGCCCCCGGATGGAGCACGAGATCCTCAACCCCCAGCCCCGCCAGCACCTCGCGCCGCACCGGCTGGCGCGCCTTGGCGCAGAGCCGCTCCACCCGCCCCGGCGTATCGTCGGCATTGAGCGTCGTCAGGTCGATCAGACTGATCGCCTTCAAAAGCCACGCCAGCTGATGATCCTTCTTCACCCCCCGCCGCGAACCAATCGTCAAAGCCCGACGCTCAACCGCCGAACGGTTCACCAAAACCCCGCCAACCCAATCAAGATNGGCTGGCGCGCCTTGGCGCAGAGCCGCTCCACCCGCCCCGGCGTATCGTCGGCATTGAGCGTCGTCAGGTCGATCAGACTGATCGCCTTCAAAAGCCACGCCAGCTGATGATCCTTCTTCACCCCCCGCCGCGAACCAATCGTCAAAGCCCGACGCTCAACCGCCGAACGGTTCACCAAAACCCCGCCAACCCAATCAAGATCAAGCCCAAAACCAGGATTGCGGGGGTGTGTGACTTGCATCGCCCTGTGCGGGGTCATGTCCATCGGCAAAACTTCTCGCAGGGCCGCCCGCGGCGGCTGTCATGTTCGAGCGGCGACTATGCCGCCAAAACAATCCTGCGCGCAACAAAAAATGTTACGGAAATAACAATATCAGGGAAGCCCTCAGCAAAAGGCCTCGATCTCGCTGCGCGGGAACACCCCCCGCTCATTGACGAAGCCGTTGAAATCGGTGAGTTCGGCGAAGTGTGCAGGCTTCACCCGCCCGTATTTGCTGCTGTCGGCGAGCACATAGGCATTGGCGGCGTTCTTGAGGGCGGTCAGCTTTGCGGGCACCTCGTAGAAGTTCGAACAGCTGACGCCCAGCGTCCGGTGCACTCCGCCGGCCGAGATGAAGGCTTTGTTCAGCCGCACGCCCTCGATCACGCGCAGGCCTTCGGGGCCGGAGAAGGACGCCGACGCCCCGTGAAAGATGCCGCCGATCATGACGAGGCGAACCCCGGGGATCCGGCTCACGATCGCGGCGATGTTGAGGGCGTAGGTAACCACGGTGATCCCGAGATCAGGAGGGATGAGTGCGGCCAGGTGGGCCGTGGTGGAGCCGCAATCAAGAAAGATCGTATCCTCAAGGTCGATCATGCCTGCCGCGTGCCGGGAGGCGATGCGCTTGTCCCCGACATGGCTGGTTTCCTCGCTGTCGAGCGCATAATTCGTTGCCCCGTCCGCCTTGGCGACCACCTGTCCGCCGAGCACGGCCAGCCTGCCGCGGCTTTCCACCACGTCGCGCCTCACCGTCATTTCTGAAACGCCAAGGGTTTCGGCGATGCTCCTGATCGGCTGATGCCCGCTATTGGTCACCGTCGCGACGATTGCTTCGATCCGTTGCTGCGATTTCCGCGACATGTTTGTGGCTACCTGCTTTCAACTTTCAATGTCCTCCCCTCATCCCTGATTCCCGGGCTTTTGCTTGGGACAATAAGGGGTGCGGGTCAGGAAACAATCTCTGTGATGATTTTGTGACGATCGCAACGATTCATGCTTGACGGCTCACATTCTCCGCCGCAGTCTTCCATTCCGATGGAGGACCGCCATCCGACCCAAAGGAGTTTCCCGATGTTGAAGGCTACGCTGCTCGCCGCCACTGCACTGGTCATTCTGCCAACGCTCGCCATTGGCCAGGAACGCCTGCCCGTCTCGGGCAAGACCTGTGAGGAACTGACCGCGTTCTACGAAACCCTGCCGTTCACCGACCGCCTGCCGCTCGATGCGGGCCCGGTCGAGATCGACGGCGAAGTCCGTGATATCACGATCGGCTTCTCGCAGACGGCCTTCAACCATCCCTGGCGCGTCTCGATGCTGGAATCGCTGCAGGCCGAGGCCTGCCGCCACGAAAACGTGTCACTGATCGTGCTGGACGGCAATGTCGACGTCGCCAAGCAGAACAACGACATCCGCGACCTTATCGCGCGCGGTGTCGACGCGGTCGTGATGAGCCCGGTTGAATCGGCCGCCCTCGTGCCCGCAGCCCGCGCCGTGATGGCCGAGGGCCTGCCGCTCATCGTGCTCGACCGTGACGTTCCGACCGAAAAGACCCTCTTCATCGGCCAGAGCAACGTGACCATGGGCGAGCAGGTTGCCCGCCGCATGGTCGAGGATCTCGAAGGCTCGGGAAAGATCGTCGTGATCACCGGCCTGCAGGGCTCCTCGCCTGCAGTCGACCGCGATCGGGGCATGCGCAACGTCCTTGCCGATTATCCCGAGATCGAAGTGCTCGCCGTCGGCGATGGCCAGTGGATCCGCGAGCCTGCCGTGCCGATCATGGAGGATTTCCTCACCGCCTATCCTGAGATCGACGCGGTCTTTTCCCATGCCGAGGAATCCTCCTGGGGCGCGCAGCTCGCCATCTCCCGCGCAGGGCGCTGCGAGGACGGCATCCTGCACTACACCTTCGATGGCTCCAATGCCGGCTTCGAGGCCGTTGCCAACGGCACCTTCCAGGCCGATGGCAATTACACGCCCTTCATCGCCGATGTCGGCCTGCGCGCCGCGCTCTACCAGCTGATGGGCATGGAAATCCCCGAGGCCGCCGATTACGACCTGCCCGGCAAGACGCTCGTTCTGCCCGACTCGCCGGTCGTGACCCCGGAAAACGCTGCCGAATGGGCCGGTCTTGGCTGGGGCGATTTCGCGCCGACGCCGAACCCCTGCCGCTAAGCTCTTCGATGCGCCGGGCAGTCCCGGCGCATCCCCTCCCTCTCCCCGATGGGGCGGCCAGATCGTGACTGCGGGACCTTCTTGATGGACCAGACCGGAACGCCGATGCTGAGCGCGCGGGGGCTGACCAAGCGCTTCGCCGCGAACGTGGTGCTGGATGGCGTCGATTTCGACCTGCTGCCCGGCGAGGTCCACGCGATCGTGGGCGAAAATGGCGCCGGCAAGTCGACCTTCATCAAACTCCTCTCGGGCATCTATCAGCCCGATGGCGGCGAAATGCGGCTCGAGGGCGCCCCCGCGTCATTCCGGGGCCCGCAGGACTCCATGGGTCGCGGGGTCATTGTCATCCACCAGGAACTCTCTCTTGCGCCGCATCTGAGCGTCGAGGAGAACATCTTCCTTGGACATTTTCCGCGCCGGTTCGGTGTCATCGATCGGCGCCACATGCGGGAAGAGGCCACGCGGCTCCTGCAGCGCCTGCTCGTCGATATTCCGCCGGCCACCCGCGCTGGCGATCTTTCGATTGCCCAGCAGCAGATGGTCGAGATCGCCAAGGCGCTCTCCCATGATGCGCGGGTCCTCATCCTCGACGAGCCGACCGCCGTGCTCGACAGCGACCGCGCCGAGCTTCTCTTCAAGGTCATGGAGACGCTGAAGGCCGAGGGGATCGGCATCGTCTTCATTTCCCATCATCTGGAGGAAATTTTCCGGATCGCCGACCGGGTGACGGTCCTGCGCGACGGCAAGGTGACCGGTACGGCCGATGTGGCCGATGTCGACCAGGAATGGCTGGTCCGGCACATGGTGGGCCGGGGATTCTCCTTTGAACGCGTGGCGCAGGATCTTTCAGATCGCGAGACGGTGCTCGTATGCGAGGGGCTCGCGTCTCCCGGACGGTTCGCCGATGTCTCCTTCACCCTGGCGCGGGGCGAGATCCTCGGAATTGCCGGGCTCGTGGGCGCGGGGCGCTCCGAGATTGCGCGGGCGCTCGTCGGGACGCTTCCGGTTTCGAGCGGCAAGGTGACGCTGGAGGGCCGTGCCGCGCGGTTTTCCAACCCGCGAGCGGCGGCGCGGGCCGGGCTTTATTATCTAACCGAGGACCGGAAGGCCGAAGGCATCCTGCCCAACCGCCCGGTGCGCGAGAACGCGACCATCGCCAATCTCAAGGCCTTCCTCAGGAACGGCCTTCTGAGCCGGCGCGCGGAGAACCGGTTCATCGCCGACTATACCCGCCAGCTCGATATCCGCATGGCCGGCCCGGGCGTCGAGATCCGCAATCTCAGCGGCGGCAATCAGCAGAAGGTGCTGCTCGCCCGGGCGCTGTCGGTACGTCCCAAAGTGCTCGTGCTCGATGAGCCGACGCGCGGCGTCGACATCGGCGCCAAGCAGGAAATATACAGTTTTATCAGACAGTTGGTGGATGAGGGTATGTCGATCCTGCTGATCTCCTCGGAGATGGAGGAGATCCTCCGGCTCTCGGACCGCATCCTCGTCATGCGCCAGGGGCGGATCGCCGCCACACTCCAACACAGCGAGGCCGACGAGGCTTCGATCATGCGCGCGGCCGCTTTGGGCTAATTCCGGGAGACACCCATGAGATCTTTTTCCTTCAATGCGGGGGTCCTCGGCGAACTGCACAAGCGCGCCGGCGTGATCCTGGCGCTCGTGCTGCTCGTGGTGGTGGCCTCCTTTCTGTCGGACCGGTTCCTGACCGTCCCTAATCTCATGAACGTGCTTCGGCAGGTCTCGATCGTCGGGATCCTGGCGCTCGGGATGACCTTCGTGATCCTGACGGCCGGGATCGACCTTTCGGTTGGCTCGATCCTCGGGCTTTCGGTGGTGATCTTTGCGGGGTTCGTCGACCAGACCTCGGTGCCGCTCGCGATCGCGCTGGGGCTGGGTGCGGGCGTTTTAGTGGGCACTGT
Organism: Arsenicitalea aurantiaca; assembly: GCF_003994485.1. Taxonomy (GTDB): domain Bacteria; phylum Pseudomonadota; class Alphaproteobacteria; order Rhizobiales; family Devosiaceae; genus Arsenicitalea; species Arsenicitalea aurantiaca. The sequence goes on along the minus strand of NZ_RZNJ01000008.1, from coordinate 136,671 downwards.
CAATGGGTTGGGGGTGGCGTATGCCGGTATCCCGCCCTTCATAATGACTCTTGGGACGCTGTCCTTCGCGCGCGGGCTCTCGTTCATCTATACCGGCGGCACGCCAGTCCCGATCCTCGACGAAGGCTTCTTCTTCATCGGCAACGGATCGCTGCTCGGGGTGCCTATCCCCTCGATAATTCTCATCGTTTCGCTCTTTGTGTGCGCGGCGGTGCTGACCTTCACCCCCTTTGGACGATCGATCTACGGGCTCGGTTCGAACGAGGACGCGGCGCGGCTCTCGGGGGTGCCGGTGAACCGCTACAAGGTTGCGGTGTATGCGATTTCCGGCTTTTTCGCCGGGCTTGCGGGGCTCGTCTATTCCTCCCAGCTCAGCATCGGGACTCCGATCGCGGGGCAGGGCTATGAGCTCGATGCGATCGCGGCCGTCGTCGTTGGCGGAACGTCGCTCTTTGGCGGAAAAGGCTCGGTATTCGGGACGTTTATCGGCACGCTGATCATCGGCATCCTCGCCAATATCCTCAATCTCAATGGCGTCGACCCCTTCGTGCAGCAGCTGTTCAAGGGCGCGCTGATCGTGACGGCCGTGTTCATCATGGGCCGTTCCATGCGCGCGCGATGAGGCACAAAGTTGAGTGAAATTTTACCGAAATTACAAAACTTGCTCACCGGCATGCGCGATGCCGTCGAGGGCAGCATCACGACCGACCTCGTGCGGACACTCCTTAAGGAGATTTCCGAGCGGCCCGCACCCTCATCGGCCGCGAGCGCGTTTCGCGGACCGGTGCTGCGCGACCTGCTGAAACGGACCGCTCCCGACATCGAAGGTCTCGAGCTGACACTCGATCTGGCCGGAACCGGCAGTGCCGCGATCCTGACCGGGACGGGGAGGACAAAGCCCCTCTGGTATCTCGCTCATCTCGATACGATCAGCTATCTCGTCCACCCCGAGGCGGGCGGGCGCTATCCGCTCGTGCCTTATTGCTACCATCTGATGGAGGACGGGCGCCGGCCCGGCAGCGCCTGGCGGTTCGACTTTGCCAAGGCCGACCATGTGATGGCGGCGCGCGGCGAGATCGTCTCGGAAGCGGGCAATGCGTTTTTCGTGCCGGCCGATCCCGCAACAAGGCTCGGGGCCGGCGACCGGGTGGTCTTCGACATCGACTATGAGGAGCAGCCGGACGGCACGTGCTTCGGGCATGTCGACAATGCCGGAGGCGTTGCGGCGCTGATGGCGGCGGCTCCGGTACTGGCTGGGCTCGGGATCGATGCGCTCCTCGCCTTCCCCGACGAGGAGGAAGGCCCGGCCGGATCGGGTAGCCAGACCATCGGACGGGGCGGCTCGCGCATCGCCCATGCGCTCGAAAAGCCCGAGCTCGCCATCGTCGTCGACGTGCAGCAGGGGGGCGGGGAGGCCGATGCCGACAGCCGCGGTGGCCCCGAGAACACGGTGCGGCTGGGGTCGGGCGCGGTGCTCTGCGAATTCTCGAGCCTCGGGCGTGGCTCTGTCACCCCGCCCCACCTTTATGCGCTGCTCCGCGAATTCGCCGCCATGGCCAATGGCGAGGGGGTGAAGGTGCAGATTTCGAACAATGCCTACACCTCGCGCAGCGACGACATTTCGGTGATGCTCCATACCCCGAACGTGGCGCTGCTCGGTTTTGCCGGGTTCAACCGCCATTGCGACCGGGGCCTGCCGCGGGCCAATATCCACGACATCACCGATCTCGCCAAATCGCTGGTCTATGCCGCCGCGCTCCGCCCGGTGTTCAACGACCTCAACCGGATGCTGCTGGACCGCTAGAATGACCGAGATCGCGACCGTCGGCTGGCTGACCCTCGACGACATCATCTTTGAAGACGGCACCATGCTGCGCGCCTCGGTGGGCGGGGGCGTGCTCTATTCGGCCGTGGGCGCCGCGCTCTGGGAGCGCGAGACGGGCATCCACGCGGTCTGTGGCGAGGAGAGCTGGGACCTCGTCGTCCCGCAGATCAGGGCCTTCGGCATTGATACGGCCGGCATCTCTCCGATTGCTGGACACGGGCTCGTCCTCTGGGTGCTGAACGAAAGCGAAGTGATCAAGCAGCAATTGCCCAAGCGCCACTCGACCCCCGTCGAGCGGCTCGATGCCGAGCGCCCGCTGCTGCCCCCGGCCTATCAGGAGATCAAGGGGCTGCATGTCGCCCCGCAAACGCCCTTCGGCTCGAAGCGGGCGGTGCGCGAAGGCCATGCCTCGCATCCCAACGCGGCGATCTCGGTCGATATCCTCGCCGATGATTTCATCGATGCGACCGATTATGCCGATTTCGCGTTTCTTCACGGCGCGCGCATCTTCTGCCCCAGCGAGATCGAGGTGCGCCGGATCTGGGCCCCCGACGACCTCGGCGCATGGGCCCGCGCGACGGCCGACCGGCTCGGCATCGCGATTGCGGTGAAGCTCGGCGAAAAAGGCACGCTGGTTGCCGATGGCGCCCGGCAAAAGCTCTTTCACGTGCCCATCTGCAAGGTCACGGCGATCGATACGACCGGCGCCGGCGACAGTTTCTGCGGCGGGCTGATGGCCGGCCTCGTCATGGGCGAGCGCCCCGAGATCGCCGCCGCGATGGGCGCGGTTTCGGCCTCCTATGTCGTCGAGGCCCATGGCGCACTCAACACCGCCCGCCCGGACAGGGCGGCACGCGAGGAGCGGCTTTCGGCCATCCTCAATTCCATCCAAGAGATCTGAACGGAGACATCATGAGCCTCATCAGCCGCGTCGGGCTGGCCGACATCTTTGCCGTCAAAAAGCCCCTGATCGGCAATGTGCACTGCCTGCCCTTTCCGGGCACCCCCGCCCATCGCGGCGAGAGCGTGAAGGCGATCATCGACCAGGCGGTGACGGACGCCATCGCCTATGCCGAAGGCGGCATGGACGGGCTCCTGATCGAGAACCATGGCGACATCCCCTTCCTCAAGCCCGCCGAGATCGGGCCCGAGACCGTGGCGGTGATGACGGCGATCGTTTCCGAGATCACAAGGCATGTCGATCTGCCCTTCGGCATCGATCTCCTCGCCAACTACCCCATGGGCGCGCTCGCCGTGGCCAAGGCGACCGGGGGCCGGTTCGTCCGCGCCAATCAGTGGGTCAACGCCTATGTCTCGAATGAAGGCTTCATGGAAGGCGAGAGCGCACGCATCCTGCGTTACAGGAAGATGATCGACGCCGCCGATATCGCCGTCTTTGCCGACGTGCACGTCAAGCACGGCTCGCATGCCGTGGTGGGCGACAAGGCGGTGTCCGAACAGGCGCGCGACGTCGAATTCTACAGCGCCGATGTCGCCATCGCGACGGGCAATCATACCGGCGATTCCATTCCGCCCGCCGAGATCGCCGAAATCCGCAAGGGCACGAGCCTTTCGGTGATCGGGGGCAGCGGGGTGACGGCAAAGAATGCCGGCGAACTGATGCCGCTGCTCGATGGCGCCATCGTCGGCTCGAGCCTCAAGCGCGACGGCGTCTGGTGGAACCCCGTGGAGCGCGACCGGGTGGAAGCGCTGGTGGGCGTGGTCAAGGGCCTGCGCTGATGACGCCGGGCGAGAAGCGGAAGGCGGCGTTTCGGGCGATGAGCCTCGAAAAGCGCTATCCGCGCATTCTCGCGCGCACGCTCGATGGGGTCGACGACCCCGGGATCATCGCGGAGATCGAGAGGCTCGGCCGGTTTCTTTTGGGCGCCGAGCCCTTTGCGGCAGCCGAGAACATCGCCGATCCGGCCTGGGCAGCGCTTCATGCCGCCCATGACGGGCGGCATGCTGACGAGATCGGCTTTCTCGAGCTCGAATATCTGGCCTTCGAGGGGATTTTGCGCGCCCATCGCTATGAGACGCGGCGGATCGACCCCTTTGCAGCCGACAAGGCGATGGACATCGGGGCGGGGCTCGCCCGCTGCGAGACGCTGTTTGAAAAGATCGGCAGCGTGCCCGAAGCGCTGCGCGCAAGCCTGCTGGGCAATGCGCACGACGCCTCGCAACTGGTGATCCAGACCGGCGGCATGCTGCTCGACCCCGAGGCGCTCGCATTGCCCGAGGGTGCGGAACGGATCGACATCATCTGCGACAATGCCGGGGAGGAATTCCTTGCCGATCTCGTGCTTGCGGGCGTGCTCCTGCGGGCCGGGGCCGAACGCGTGCGGCTTAACCTCAAGGCGATGCCCTGGTTCGTCTCGGACGTAACGTGTGCCGATGCCGAGGCGGTCTTTGCCGTGGCGGCGATGGGCGAGGGGCCGGCGGACGGGCTCTGCGCCACGCTTCTGGCTGCGCGGGAAGAGGGGCGGCTGGTGCTCGAGGCCGACCCGCTCTGGACGCGGCCGCTCGGGTTCACCGGCGGGCATCTGGCAGCGGCGCTGGGGCCGGATCGGGGCGCGGTGATCCTCAAGGGCGACCTCAACTATCGCCGTGCGGTGGATGATCTTTCAATCGACGTCTTCACGCCTTTTGCCGATCTCCCCGAGGGCCCGGACCGGCCGCTCCTTTCGCTGCGTAGCGTCAAATCCCATTGCTGGGTGGGGATGACCCGCGCGATCTGGCCCGAGGGCATCGACCCTGACGCTTTTCCCACCGACGGGACGGTGTTTATGGCCCAGGCGATCCCGGGACGGGGACGGGAGAGCGCCTGAGGCGATCACGACCGGTTAACCTCTGAGTGATCGCGGCCCCAGGGCGGAACCGCAGCGGCGCCGGCCTGTTGGTCTTTCCGAAACGGGACAACCGACAGGGCTTTTCGATGACACGGCGCAATCTTTTTATCCTCATCGGCATGGCGGTGCTGGTGCTTCTGATCGTCGGGGCGATCTTCACGACGATGAACCAGCAGCCGGGCGTGCCCGATGGCGGCAATACCGGCCAGGAATCGGTGGGCGAAGCGCCGGCCGGGCCGGCTGTGGACGACACGCTCGGCACCGAGATCGGCGGCGAGAGCCTGACCCCCGGCACCGCGACCGACATGGCCCCGACGACCGAGACCCCGACCAACGAGACGTCGCCGGCGCCCTGAGCGCAGGCAATGACGTTCAAGCAGGCAATTACGATCAACAAGAGCGGCCCGAGCCGCCGAGACGAAAGGATTTGAGATGACCCGATTTGCACGCACGCTGATGGCCGCAGGGCTCGGTGTTTCGCTTCTGAGCATGCCGGCGCTCGCCCAGCAGGTCGATCCGGCCATTCCCGAAGTTGCAGACGAAACCCCCGGCAGCGTCGATGTCGAAGCGTTCGTTGCCGAGACGCTTTCGGCCGGGACGCTGTCGCTGCGCGCATCCGAACTTGCCGTCGAGCGCGCGCAGAACGCGCGGGTGGCCGAGTTCGCCGGGCTTGAACTGCGCGAGCAGGTGAGCGTCGCGCAGGTGCTCTCGGCGACCGGCGAGGTCAACCAGGAAATGGGCGAAGCCCATGCCGAGCGCTTTGCCGCGCTCGAGGCGATGGCGGCGGGACCCGAATTCGACATGGCCTATGTCGAGGCGCAGATCGAGCTTCATCGGGAACTGCTCGGCATCCAGCAGACGCTTTCGGCGCGCACCGACCCGACGGTGGAGGTGATCGTCGCCAAGCTCTCCGAACAGGCGATCACGTCTCATATTGCGATGCTCGACTGGCTGCGCGAAGGGCTGGCCGAAGGGGCGCAACAGACCGCGCAGTAGGCGGCTTTCTGAGCCGAATTGAGACGGGGTTTCGGGACGGGGTCATGGCCCTGTTCCGGGACCCCGTCTCTTTTTTGTGCGCCGGGTCAGGGGCGGTGGGGGGTGGCCAAGCATCTGGGATGAGGGACGAAATCGGCGCTTGATAGTTAACGCGTGGTAAAGTGCGCATTCCGGGATTGCGCGATCTTGTCCCGTTTTCGACACATCTGTGGCGAGGCTGCCACACTGTATCGAAATCTTGGTGTTCGTCTTCATCTTCTCATTGATTGGAAAGGGGTTTCGACCACTCTCCGGGCGAGCGTCGCGCAATGGTTTCGGGACCGCGCGATTCGTCCAGCAGGGGTATTTGATGACATTTTCATTTCTACCGTTCGGCGCGCCGTCAGGTGGTCGCCGGCTTCGCATTGCCGTCGTTCCGGGGCTGACCGCCCTCTCGCTCGCCGCCTTCGGCGTGCCCTTCACCGCCCTCGTCCTGCCCTCGGAGGTTCTGGCGGCGTGTGCGCCCTCCGGAGCCAACTACCTCTGCATCGGTGAAGATACCGATGGGGTGGACATCGCGCCGAACGCCGACATGACGTTCAATGTCGGGCCGGACGATGAACGGATTGTGGTGAACAATGGTATCCGCATCATCGCCGAGGACGGTGAGACGCCGACCGACATCAAGTTCAACGTCGACAAATCTGACTCTGCAGAGATGGATGACCCCGTGGTCATCGAGAACATCGCCGGCCCGTCGAGCAACACGCCTCATGCCGTCGAGATCCGGACCGGAAATGGCGACGTAACGTTCCGCTCTGACGCCGGTACGCGTATCGGTACGGCCGGAGCCAATGACGTAGAGGGCGCGCCCAGCTGGGGCCCAGGCTACGAAGGTTATTCCACGCCGCGTTTCGACTTCGATTCAGAGACGCAGCAGAGCGTTCCGAACGGACGTTGGGACTATCGCGGTGGCGACGCGATCCATATCGAAACCTTGAATGGCAACGTGACCGTCGAGAACGGCTCGGACCTGTTCTCGGCCCTGCGCGGCATCTACGCCGACTCCGAGACCGGTAACATTGTCATCGATAATGACGGGATCGTTAAGAGCAATGCCGGTGGTATCGTGACCATCAGCGGTTCCGGCACGATCACGATTGACAACACTGCCGAGATCGACGCGGGGGCCGAGGGCATCTATGCCTATTCCGAGGGCGGGTCGATCACGATCAGCAATAGCGGTGGGATCGATTCGGGGATTGACGCGATCCACGCGGATGCTGCCGGGCTTGGCGCGGTTACGATCACCAATAGCGCTGACCTCGATGCGGGCTATGACGGCATCGCGGCCTACACGCAATTCGGCGCGATCGAGATCACCAATAGCGGTGAGATCGATGCCGGAGACGACGGCATCTACGCCCAGACCGATACCGGTGCGATCCTGATCGACAACAGCGGTGAAATCGATGCGGGCGACTACGGCATCTATGCCGAGACCGATACCGGTGCGATCACGATCGACAACAGCGCTGATATCGTGGCACGGGATGGCGACGGCATCTACGCCTTCTCCGGCTATGACGGCGATGAAGACGCCGAAGTTGAAGAAAATTCCGCCGGCGGGATGATCTCGATCACCAATGACGGGACAATCGCCAGCGCCAATAACGGCATTTATGCCGGGACCTATGGCGCCGATATCAGTGTCACCAATAACGGCACGATCGGCCTCGAGGGCGAAGACGGCATCATCCCGGAGCACGGCATCTACGCCGATGCCGAGGGCTATGACTACTTCGACGACAGCGACATCACCGACCCTGTATACGGCACGGCGCGTGGTGGCGACATCACCATCACCCATAATGGCGCGATCGTCGCATCCAATGCCGGCATCTATGCCACGACCAATGGCGCGCGCCGGGACGATGACGGCGAGATCGATGAGGACGACGATCCGTTTGACGAGGTAAATCGCCCGTCGATCAAGGTGATCACCTCCGCCGAAAGCTCGATTCGCACCGTCAACGACGGAGACGAAGACTACGAGGGATATGGCATCGAAATCGACGCCATCGGCCACGCGAATGTGACGCTGGATCTCGCAGGGTCGATCGATTCCGACGATGAAGGCGTCCAGGTCAATGCCGACTCGGGCGATGTCGAGCTCACGCTCCGTTCGACCGGTGTCCTATTGGCCCGCGACAACGGCATCGACATCGAAGGCGGCGAGAACGTCCTCGCAACGATCGACGGCCTTATCATCGCGGCGGACAGCGGCATCGAGATCTCCGGCGAACGCATCGACACCGTAGTCGTGAACGTCTCCGGCAACATTCTGGCCGGCGATCGCGGAATCGAGATCGAAGATGCAGTTATTGCGTCAGTTTCGATCGCGGAAGGCAGCCGCGTCGTCGGCAATCTGTCGAGCAACAATTATGCTGCAGTCAACGTCGAGGCGTTTGAAAGCGGCACCATCGTCAACCGCGGCACCATCGAAACGATGAACGATTCCGATACCAACGCGGTTTCGACCTATCTGTCTTCATCGGACCGTGCGGACGCGTCGGACTTTGCCGATGATGTCGTCGGTGGCTCTATTGCCGCCCGCGATTTCGGCGGACGGGCGCTGAACCTCGACGTTCATGGGGATGCAGAGGGTATCGTCAATTTCACGATCGACAACTTCGGCACGATCATCGGGCGGCTCGAATCCGAAGCGGGCAGCACCGTCGTCTTCAACAATCTGAGCGAGGATACCTGGGAATTCACCGGGGACTCCGAGTTCGATGGCACCAACGATGTGGTCAACAATGGCGGGACGCGCCTCGTCGATGACGAGTTCCTCGAGACCTTCCGCGGCCGCATCAAGAATGCGGTGAATGGCGAACTCGAAGAGGACAGCCAGTATCTGGGCCTCGAGACGTTCAACAATGCCTTTGGCACGCTGACCCTTCTGGATCAGGACGCGGGCGATACGTTCAGGCAGGACCGCGTCTTCATGAGCGGCGATTTCAACGGAGCGGATGCGGACGAGCCCGATCAGAAGAGCCTGATCCAACTCGATGCGTTCCTGGGCAATGCCGACACCACCGATGCCGACCAGGTCTTCATCGGCGGCACGGCCAGCGGACTGACGCTGGTGGAGCTCAATGACGTCAACCGCTTCGGCTTTGCCGGGCTGGTTGCAGACGGCATTCCGGTGATTGCGCTGGGGCAGTTGTGGAACGGTGAGTTCGAGACCAGCACTGCCGAGTTCCGGCTGGCCGATGGCCCGATCGTCAAGGGGCTTTACACCTTCGATCTCTTCAAGACCGAAAACAACTTCATGTGGCCTGCATTCGTTGACGGGGATGACGAGAGCGGTTTCGGCCCGCTCGCCATGGACAACTTCAACCCCGAGGACTACGAGACCCTCTGGGTGCTGGCGAGCTATGTGAACGAGAGCGTGCACAATCTCGCGGCCATCCCGCACATCGCGACCAACACCTGGCACGCGACGACCGAGGGCTGGCAGCAGCGCAGCGGCGACCTCCGCACCTATTTCAGCGGCGGCGCACCCCTCTCCTACGCCGACACCAATAGCGGCCGGATGGGGTATCAGAGCCAGGACAGCGGCATCTGGGGCCGGATCATCGGGTACAAGGGCGAGCGCAGCGACAGCTTCGACGTCGGCGTGCTCGACGTCACGATCGGGTTCGACGCAGGGTATTCCGAGACCTATATCGGTGGCGAAGCCGGCATCGACCGCGCCTTCCACACCGACATGGGCACGATCGTGCTGGGCGCGCTCGGCGGCTACGGCACCAATGACATCGCCTTCAACAATGGCGATGCGGCAACCCTGTCGGGCCCGAGCGTCGGGGCCTATGCAGACTGGCTGAGCGGCACGGGCAGCTATGTGAGCGCGCTCTTCAAGGCCGATTTCCTCACCCTCGACTATGCGCTCGCTTCCGACGGCGACCTCGATGCATCGACCAATGGCGTGACGCTCGGCGGCATGCTCGAGGCCGGTCACCGGTTCGACGCGGACGGGCTCTTCTTCGAGCCGGTGGCGAGCATCGCCTACGCCAACACGACCTTCGACGATTTCTCGATCGGCGATGACGTCGTCGGGCTCGAGGGCGAAAGCCTCAGGGCACGGGCCGGCGGCCGGATCGGCGCGACCATCGCGACCGAAGCGGCCATCATCTCGCCCTTCGTGTCGGCATTCGTGGGCAACGAGTTCCTGGGTTCGGCGAACGCCGATCTCTCGAGCACGACGCTTGCGGGCCGCACCGACGACTTCACCGGCATCTATGGCGAAGTGGGCGCGGGCATCAACATCGAAGGCATCGGCAACGGCTTCACCGCCTTCGCCAACGGCACCTACATCGTCTCGGAAGACTACGAGGCGGGCCGCGTGACGGGCGGGCTCCGCTCCAACTTCTAAGCCTTACGGCAGAGCTGAAAACGACGATCCCGGCTGGTCCACCAGCCGGGATTTTTTTGTCGTCCAAAGCCCGCCGGTCCCGCGCGCGGGAGGGACATGGAGCGCCTCCGGGCGGCCACAAAAAAATCATTGGCGAAGCAGGCCCGACCCCCTGTAGTCTCACCCCCAGACGAGCAACAGGCGGCCATGGACACCTCCAACATCAAGAGACACGCACGTCACAGCTGGCAGGAGCGCGTCCGCAATCTGGTTTGGCCGCGGATCGGGCTGCGTCGCTATCTGAGTTATCTGCAAAAGAAGATCCTGAGGCTCTCGGCCAGCCCCCATGCGGTGGCGGCGGGCTTCGCCTCGGGGGCGGCCGTCTCGATGACGCCCTTTCTGGGGTTTCACTTCTTTTTGGGGTTTCTGCTCGCCTGGATCGTGCGCGGCAACATGCTGGCGGCCGCCATCGGCACGGTGGTGGGCAACCCCTTCACCTTCCCGCTGATCTTTGCGGCGAGCTACCAGATCGGCTCGCGGATCCTGGGGCTCTTCGAAGCGCTGCCGAGCGAGCGCTTCGCCGAGCGGCAGGGCGAGCGGCTGCTTTCGGACGGTATTCTGTCGATCAATATCGACCAGTTCCTGCCGGTGCTCCGCGCCATGCTGGTGGGCGCGGTGCCGCTCGCCATCGTCACCTTCCTCGTGCTCTACTTCTCGATCAAGCCGCTGGTGACGCGCTTCCGCCTCGCCCGGCAGGCGCGGCTTGCAAGGCGGCGTGCCGAACGCGAGGCGCTGCGGCCCGACGGCGAGGCCTGAGCCCCCCGCGGCCCGAGGCGGGCCGGGGATCAGGGTTCGATGCCGTAGCGGCGCATCTTTTCCCAAAGCGTCGTGCGCGAAATGCCGAGCTTTTCGGCGGCGGCCTGCACCGCGCCCCCTGTCTGGCGCAGGGTTTCGACGATATGGGCGCGCTCGGCCCCCTCCCGCACGCTCGCAAGCGAAGCATCCTCGGCCGGGGCTGCGGGACGCCGCCCGAGCGCACGGTCGGGGAAGAGGTCGCCCACCCCGAGCACCGGGCCTTCGGCAAGCGCCACGGCACGCTCGGCCCGGTTGATCAGTTCGCGCACATTGCCCGGCCAGTCATGGGCGTTGGCGGCCTCGAGCGCATCGGGGCCGAGCTCGGGCGCCGCCTGTCCGAAGCGGCGGGCCGCGGCGGCGACGAAATGGGCGAGCAGCGGAGCGATCTCTTCGCGCCGCGCGCGGAGCGGGGGCAGGGGGCAGGCGAGCACATTGATGCGGAAATAGAGATCCTCCCGGAAGCGCCCGGCGGCGACCTCCGCCTCGAGATCGCGATTGGTGGCGAGCACGATGCGCGCCGCGCAATGGAGCGTCTCCCGCCCGCCGAGCCGCTGGAACTCGCGCTCCTGGATGAGACGGAGGAGCTTGACCTGCAGCGCCGGCTCGACCTCTCCGATCTCGTCGAGAAAGAGCGTGCCCTCGCCCGCCTGTTCGACGAACCCCACATGCCGGGCGACGGCGCTGGTGAAGGCGCCCTTCTCGTGCCCGAAAAGCGCCGAATCGAAAAGCTCGGCCTGGAGCGCCCCGCAATTGATCGCGATGAAGGGTTTTGCCGCGCGCGCCGAGGCGGCGTGAAGGAAGCGGGCGGCGACCTCCTTGCCGGTGCCGGTTTCGCCCAATAGGAGAACCGGCAGGTCGAGATCGGCCACCCGTTCGAGCGTGCGCCTTACCGCTTCGGTGCCCGGGGAAAGCCCGAACGTGGCGGCCGGCCGCGCGCCGCCGGCCTCGCCCTCGGGGGTGGTGCGCGGCACGATGGCGGCAACCCGCTCGACGAGCGCGTCGAGATCGAAGGGCTTGGCGAGATAGTCGCGCGCGCCCATGCGCACGAGCCGCACCGCCTGCTCGATGCCCCCGAACGCCGTCATGAAGATGGTGGGCACGATCCCGTAGCGGGCAAAGACCGCTGCCATCACCGTTTCGCCATCCCCATCGGGGAGGCGAATGTCGGAGAGGACGAGCTCCACCGGCGTGCGGGCGAGCGCGGCTTCCGCTTCGGCGGCCGAGCGCAGCCAGAGGACGGCATAGCCCTCGAGGAGGAAACGCTGCTCGAGCGAGCTGCCGAGGATGGAATCATCCTCGACGATGCCGATGAGGGGCCTGGTGCTCACGGGATCTCCCTTCGGTCGGGCGCGGCGGCGCCGGGCATGAGCGCGGTTCCCTCCGCCCCGGCATCGGCGCCGAGCGCGAGGATGACAGTGACGGTCGTGCCTTCGCCGCGATGGCTGCCGACATTGAGCCGGCCGCCGATGTCGTCGACGAGCGCCGAGATCATCCAGACCCCGAGCCCGCGCGACTGGGGCGCCTGCCCGCCTTCGGTGAGGAAGGCGCGGATGTCCTCGGGCAGGCCGGGGCCGGTGTCCGAGACGCTGAAGCGGACTTCGCCGGGCTCCAGCGCCACCTCGACCCCGACGCGCCCGCCCTCGGGGCTTGCATGGCAGGCATTGAGCAGGAGGTTGAGAAGGATCTGCCGGACGGCGTCGGCATCGACCCGCACCGCGATTTCGGGGGGCACCTGCCAGTCGATGGTGAGCTTCTTGCGCCGGGCTTCGGGCGCGATGAGGAGCCGCAGATCGAGGATGTCGTCGGCCCCGAGGATGGCGAGGCCGGAGCGGCGCCGATAGGTCGAGAGCGTGAGATCGGCGACGCGCTCGATCGAGCGCAGCCCCTTTTCGACGATGTCGAGGGTCTGTCCGCGCACGACCGGGTCGTCCCCGAAGCGTCGGAGCGTCGAGAGACCGTTGAGGATGCCGGCGAGCGGGTTGCGCACCTCGTGGGCGAGGCTCGCCGCGAGCCGGGCGAGGACCGCGTCGCGCTCGCCCTGGGCGAGGCGCTCGAGGATGCGCGAGCGGGCCTTCTCGCTTTCGCGGCGGATCGAGAGGGCCTCTTCGAGCTGCTGCACCTCGCGGCTGCCGGCGGTCTCGGCCCGCTGCATGGCCTCGTCCTCGGAGGCGAGGCGGCCGGCAAAGCCGATGAGCGGGCGGAGCGCGCGGCGGGTGAGGATGAAGGCGCCGAGCGCGGCAAGGAGCGCCGAGGCCAGATCGATCAGCGTCGCGCCGGTGGCGGCGGTCTGGTTGTCCTCGATCACCGGGCGCGCATCAAAGAGCGCCGAGATCGCAAAGACGTCCCCGCCGGTGCGGTAGATGCGGGTGAGGAGCCCGCGCGCATCATCATCGTCGAGGGTGAAGCCGAGCCCGCTCGGGGGGGTGGCGGTGGCCGCATCGAGCGCCCGGCGGAGGCGCGGATCGTCCGATCCGGCAGTCTGGCGGAGAGCCGGGGGCGTTTCCTCGGCGCTGTACCAGCGCACCGCGATCGCCTCTTCCTGGAGCGCGCTGCGATAGGCGAGGGCATGTTCGAGCACGTCCTCGACCGCCTCGGGGCCCTCCGCGATACGGCCAGCGACGAACCCTGCGAGTGCGTCGACGAAGACGATCGCCTTGTCCTCGAGGGCCTCGGCATTGCGCTGCTGCAGGACGACGAGGCCGAACTGGGTGACCGCGATCATCAGAACGAAGACGCCCGCCGCGATGGTCAGCGGCAGGGTCGTCGTCAGCGGCAGGCGCCGGCGGGTCTTGCTGGTCCGGTTGTCGAGCACGCGCGCCTTCGGGGTTCTCAGCGCGCGGGCCCGGCCGGCCTCAGGCCGACGGTCCGGTCGCGCCGGGGTCTTCGAGGCACACCAATACCTCACCCCGCCAGCCCGGCGCTACCTGCTCGTGCCAGGACTGCCCATACCAGTCCGCGCGCAGCGGATGGGGGAGGGCCGGCACGATGACCGCGTCGAACCCGGCGGCGCGGGCCGAGAGCAGCGTGCCCGAACCCTTGCGCACGGGTTCATCGACGAGCTCCGCGTCGAGTCCTTCGAGGGCGGCGACGAGTTTCTCGCGCTCGGGCCGGGCGTATTTGCCCGCAAGATGCACGCGCGGCCGGCGGTAGAGGCCCGCCTCGATCGCCCAGCGCAGGGTCGCAAAGCCGATGCCCGACCCGTCATTGAGGAGCGCGATTTCGGCGTCCTCGCCCGAATGGGCGGTTTCCCCCACATAGAGCACGGGCCCGGCATGATGGTTGCGCAGCCGCAGCAGGCCCTCGGGCCGGCCGGTGGCCTCGGGCGTGCGGATTTCGGCACCATGGTCGCACCAGCCCTTGCACGGCAGGACGAGCAGCGCGCCCTGATTGTCGGGCGAGGGGATCATCTCCTCGGGGATGGCCTCCTCGTAATGGAGCTCGAAATCGGCCTTGCTCGCCTTGGCGCGGGCCTGCAGGTCGGCGATGGCGGTGCCGAGGTTTTCGCGCATGAGGACGCGCGCGGCGGCGGGGTTCTCGGCCGCCTCGCAGATGCGCCGGTCGATGACGCCATAGCCGTGGACGGGGACGCCCGCCCGTTCGGCGATGCCGAGGGCCCGACCCGCGACGGGGCCGGCATCGGGGCCGATCACCGCAAAGCGAATCTCGGCGAGGGCGGGAAGCACGGCCGGGCGCGGCGCGCGCGCCGGAGCGGCGGTCGAGGCGGTCGCGGCAAGGGCGGGCGCGGGGGCGGGGCCGGGATCGCGGACCCGGGCATCGGCTTCGAGATCGGTGGGCGCGACGCCCAGGATCCGCTCCTCGAGCGGGCTCGCCTGGCGCTTGAGGATGCCCTTGAGCGCATCGTTTTCGGCAATGCCGACGAGCGGGGCGCCAGAGACATAGGCGGCGCGCCCGAGCAGATGCCCGGCGATCGGCACGGTGAGCAAGAGGAAGAGGATGGCGAGGACGCCGATGACCAGCGTGTCGGTGCCCTCGAGCGTGATCACGGTGCCGATGAGCACGAGCCCGGCCCCGAGCGTGCCGGCCTTGGTGGCCGCATGCATGCGCTGGAAGGGATCGGGCAGGCGCATCACCCCGAGCGCGGCGATGAAGAGGAAGGCGGCGCCGGCGGCCTTGAAGGCGATAGCGAGGAGATCCACCAGAAGCTCGAAGCTCATTTGCCTGCTCCCTTGCGCTCGAGGAAGGCGGCGAGCGCGCATGTCGCGACGAAGCCGAACACGGCGAGCCCGAAGGCGACGTCGAGGAATTCGCGCCGCCCGGTGACGACGGCGGTGAGCGCCCCGAGCGCGACGGCGAGGCCGGTCAGCATGTCGAGCGCGACGAAGCGGTCCGCATAGCCCGGCCCCACGATCATGCGCAGCACCGTCATGCCGAGCGGGATCATCAGGAAGGCGACGAGCCCGATGGCGACCGTCGTTACGATATCGTCCAAAAAGCCGATCATCCCTCGACCTCCTTAACGCGCCGCTCGAACGTGGTCTTGATGGCCTCGACGGCCGCGTCGCGCGAGGGCGCGTCGAGCGCGTGGACGTAGAGGATCTTGCGGTCCTCGCTGACATGCAGCGAGGTGGTGCCGGGGGTGAGCGACACCATGTTGGCGACCGTGGCGATGCCGAGGTCGGTCTTGAGCGCGATCGGCACCGCGATGATCGCGGGGGCAAGCTGCGGCTCGCGGGCGAGCACCGTTTTTGCGACCGTGATCGAGGAGATGACGAGCTCGTAGATGAAGATCACGGCGAGCACGAGGGCTGCCCAGATGCGCCGGTGAAGGGGGATCCTGTCACTCATTGCACGCTCTCCTCGATGATGATGGGGCTGGCGGTCGCCGGATCGAAGGCGATTTCGACGCCCGGGCCCGCGCTCTCGCCGAGCACGGCGACGATGTAGGCCTCGGGATTGACGAGGGTCTCGGCGGCGGCCTGCGCGTACTGGATGAAGGGCTCGGGCGAGAGCCCGATGGTGACCGTGATCGCCCCGAGCGCCGCGATGGGCAGGAGCATGAGCACGGGCACCGGGCGCGCCGTCTGGCGGACGCCCGGGGGCGCCTTCCAGAAGGCCTCGATCCAGATCTTGCTCATCGAATAGAGCGTGAGCACGCCCACAAAGAGCGCGACCGCCGCGAGCCAGTTCTCCCCGCCCTGGAAGGAGGCGTCGATGACGAGGAATTTCGCCCAGAAGCCCGAGAGCGGGGGCAGGCCGGCAAGCGAGATCGCCGGGATCAGGAAGAGCGCCGCGAGCAGCGGATTGGTCCGCATGAGCCCGCCCGACTTGCGCAGGTCGTAGGTGCCGGTCGCCCGGTAGATCGCGCCGGCGACGAGGAACAGGTTCGCCTTAACGATGATGTGGTGGACGATGTAGAAGACCGCCCCTGCAATGGCGAGCGGCGTTGCGATCGCAAGCCCGAGCAGCATGTAGCCGATCTGGCTGACGATGTGGAACGAGAGGATGCGCCGCACGTCCCACTGCACCGCGGCCCCGAAGACGCCGAAGAGCATGGTGCCCGCCGCGATCACGACCATCGCCTCGCGAAGCCCGCTGCCCTCGATCTCGAACATGAGGGTGAAGACGCGGAAGCAGGCATAGACGCCGACCTTGGTCAGAAGGCCCGCAAAGATCGCCGAAATGGTGATCGAGGCGGTGTGGTAGGAGGCCGGCAGCCAGAAAAAGAGCGGGAAATAGCCCGCCTTGATGCCGAAGCCCGCAAGAAAGAGCGCAGCCGAAAGCGTCAGGGCCGCCGAAGGCTCGGTGGTTGCGAGGATGCGGCTGAGATCGGCCATGTTGAGCGAGCCGGTCGCCCCGTAGAGGATGGCGACGGCGAGCAGGAAGAGGAGCGTCGAGAAGAGGTTGAGGACCGCATATTTCAGCGTGCCATCGAGCTGGGCGCGCGTCTTGCCGAGCACCAGGAGCCCCATGGCCGTGATCAGCATGATCTCGAACCAGACATAGAGATTGAAGATGTCCCCGGTGAGGAACGCGCCATTGACCGAGGTCAGCATGCCCAGGAACAGCGGATGAAAGCCCGAATGCTCCTCGCGCTTGCGGATGTCGGCGAGCCCGAAGACGCCGACGGCGACCGCGAGCACGCCGGTGATCATCACCATGGCCGCCGACAGGAGGTCTGCCGCAAAGCTGATGCCGAAGGGCGCGGCCCAGGAGCCGAACTGGCGCGCCTGCACGCCATCCTGCATGACCGTGACGAGCAGGAGCAGCGACGCCCCGAGCATGAGCACGAGCCCGACCATACTGACGAGCCGCTGGATGTCCTGGCGCAGCCAGAACATGGCGGCGAGCGCGGCGGCGGTGATGGGCACCGCGACCGGCCAGACCACCGCATGCTCGATGATGAAGTCGATCATTTGGAGGACGCCTCCTTGGTGTAGGGACTGCCGAGGGCTTCGGCGTCGCCGAGCTCACGGGTGTCGAGCGTGCCGGTCTCGCGATAGGTCTTGAGCGCCAGCGCCGCGGCAAAGGCGACGAGCGAGAAGCCGATGACGATGGCCGTGAGGACCAGCGCCTGGGGCAGGGGATTGGCGGTATCGGGGCCGAGCGCGGTCTCGCCCTCGATGATGAGCGGGGGCACGCTGGCGCCGATCCGCCCGGCAAAGAAGATGACGAAATTGACCGCCGCCGAGATGAGCGCAATGCCGAGGATGATGCGGACGACCTGCCGGCTCAGCAGCATGTAGAGGCCGCACCCCATGAGTGCCGCGAGCGCGGCTGCGTAAACGAGATTCATGACACTTCCTCGTAGAGGCGGAAGACGAGCGACAGGAAGCCGCCGAAGACGACGAGATAGACCCCCAGATCGAAGATCATCGTGGTGCCGAGCTTGAAGCCGTTGGGGAATTCCAGCCATTGATGGGTGAGGAACGACGCATCGAGCACGAGCCCGGGCAGGCCCGACACGATGGCGAGGACGAGCCCGATACCCACGAGGATCACCGGATGCACCCGGATCATGCCGCGGGCGCTCGGCACGCCGTCGGCAAGCGCGAGAATGGCGACCGAGCAGGCGGCGACGAGACCGCCCACGAACCCGCCGCCCGGCTCGTCATGGCCGCGATAGAGGATGAAGATGGAGACCGCGAGCATGGCCCAGAAGAAGAGCCGCGCCATGGCCGAAAAGATGATCGAGGACATGGTCTAGCCCTTTCTGGCGAGAGTGGCATTGGCGGGACGGCGGCGGCGCAGGAGGCCCCAGACCGCAAGGGTGGCAAAGCCCACCACCGCGATCTCCCCGAGCGTGTCGAGCGCGCGGAAGTCGACGATGACGACGTTGACGACGTTGTGCCCATAGGCCTCGGTGAGGCTGCGCTGGGAGAAGAACTCGGTGAGGCGCATGTCGAGCGGCTCAGCGGTCATCGTGGCGAGCCCGACGAAGACGAGGAGCGCAAAGGCCGCCGAAACCCCGATATCGATCCGCCGCTCGCCCGCGGTGCGGGTCGAGGGGGCGTAGGTCGGCAGCCGCACGAGCACCGCCATGATGACGACGACGACGAGGGTCTCGACCGAGAACTGGGTGAGCGCCAAGTCGGGCGCGCCGTTCATGAGGAAGAGCAGCGCCGAGACGTATCCGACGATGCCGACCGCAACGACCGCGGTGATCAGCGATTGCGTGCGGGCCGCAGCCACCGCACCCGCGACCGCAAGGATAAGGAGCGCGGTGGGCGCGATCAGGATCGGGCCGCCGGTGGCGAGGATGGCGAAATTGCCCCCGCTGCGGAAATAGGCCCAGCCGATGAGCGCGATGGTCGCGATGGCGACGATCAGCGTATAGCGGCGCTGGTCGCCGTTCTGGAAGAAGCGGGTCGAGCCATTGGCCGCCCCGATCACGCCATCAAAGACCGCGTGATAGCCCTTGTCGCCGAGCAGCCGGTCCGGCCAGCGCATGCGCCGCAGCGCGATGTGGAGCCGGTCCCAGTAGACGACGATGGCGGTGCCGAGCGCGACGACGAGGGCGCTGAGCGCGAGCATGGGGGTGAGCCCGTGCCAGAGCGAGAACGACACGTCGATCGGGCTGCCATAGAGCGCGCTCGCGGCCGGCTGCACCAGCGACTGGGCGACGAGCCAGGGCGCGATGCCGAAAAGCGTGCCGAGCGTCGCAAGGATCAGCGGCCCGACGAGGAGCCCCAGCGTCTCGCCATGCTTGACGCTCTCGATCCGCTCGCGATTGAAGAAGAAGGGCTTGAGCGAGACCGCGCCCGCAACCGCCACCATCACCGCATTGACGAGCACGGCGACGAGGACCGGGATCCAGTTCATCGAGCTCTCGAGCTGTGCCTCGAAGAGATACTCCTTGGAGATGAAGCCGATGAAGGGTGGCAGGCCGGCCATGGAAAGGCTGGCGAGCGCTGCCGCGGCCGCGGTGAAGGGCAGGAAGCGCGCAAGACCGCCGAGCCCGCGCAGCCGGGTGATGCCGGTGGCGTGGATGGCGGTGCCGGCGCAGAAAAAGAGCGCTGCCTTGTAGAGCGCGTGGGTGAGGATGAACCCGACCGTCGCGACGGACGCGACATAGCCGTCAAGCCCGATCAGCATGACGAGGATGCCGAGCGAAGCGACGGTGGACTGGGCGAGGACCCCCTTGTAGCCGATCGCGCGGAGCGCGAGGAAGGCCGCGATCAGCATGGTGGCGGACCCGAAGGCGACGAGGGTCAGCCCGAAGGCCGGCACGCTCGCGAAGATGGAATCAAAGCGCGCCAGCAGGTAGACGCCGAGTTTCACCATGGTCGCCGAATGCAGATACGCCGAAGCCGGGGTCGGCGCGGCCATGGCATTGGGGAGCCAGAAATGGAACGGGAACTGCGCCGACTTGGTGAAGGCGCCCCCGAGGATGAGGACGATGATGGCCGCCAGATAAGGGCTTGCGACCAGCTCGTCGGCGCGCAGCGCCACTTCGGAGAGCGAGAAGGTGCCGAGCGTCATGCCGATGAGCAGGATGCCCGCAAAGAGCGAGAGCCCGCCGCCAGCCGTGACGAGGAGCGACTGCAGCGCGGCCTTGCGCGCCTCGGGCTTGGTCGCCTCGAAGCCGATCAGCATGAAGGAGGTGACGCTGGTCATCTCCCAGAAGACGAACATCATGATGAGGTCGTCGGCGAGCACGGTGCCCAGCATGGCCGACATGAAGAGGATGATGAAAAAGAGGAACATCGCCCGCTTCTTGGCGGGATATTCGGCGAAATAGGCGCCCGCATAGAGCGTGACGAGCGTGCCGATGCCGGTGATGAGAAGCGTGAAAAGGAGCGAGAAGCCGTCGAGCCGGACCCCGAGCCCGATGCCAAGGGACGGCACCCAGTCGATCCGCTCGAAGATCACCTCGCCCGTGCCGATGGCGCCGGCATGCCCGAGGAAGCTGAAGAACAGGAAGGCCGGCAGCAGCGCCACGAGCCAGGGCCCCGCCTTGCCGGCGTAGAGGGCGACGCGGTGGGCGACCAGCGAGCCGATGAGCGAGATGAATATGAGGGCGATCAGGGACACGGGGACGGGCCTCTCTCCGGTTGTTCGCGCTAGGCGTTGCAACCGGCGTGCCAGTCCGTGACCCGTTGATTTTCCTCAGGATTTGAGAAGGTGGGCGGGGGCGGGGTTCGGATTTCCGAACGGCGCCGCCCCGCCAATGTCCGGAACCCCGGACCTCAGCGCTCGAGCCCGTCCGAGGCGGAAAGGCCCTCTGCAAGCCGCGCGGTGAGGAGGCCGCGGGCCGGGATGGGGAGGCTCGCGCCCGCAACCGCGATCGTGCCGCCCGCCCCTTCGAGGTCGATGGCCCGGAGGACGAGGCCGGCGCCGTCCTCGGCGGCCTTGAGGGTGGTGAGGATGCCGCCTTCGGCGTCGGCCGGGAGCCAGCGTCCGGCATGCGGCAGGGTGCCGCCGCGCGCGACATGGGGGGTGGTGACGAGCGGCTTGTTGAGCGCGTCGGCGAGCCGGGCGGCATCGGTGCGGGTGAGGGCGGGGCCGGCCTTGAGCCAGACGGTGAAGCGCTGCGGGCCTTGGTCCATATGGGTGTAATGGGCGCCCGGCTCGAGCGGGATCGGGTCGTGATGGGCGTAGACGGGGGCGCGGACGGCGGTGATGAAGAGTGTTCCGTCTTCGGCCGCATAGGAATATTTGGCGTCGTTGACGATGGCGACGGCGCCCTCGGCGCGGCTGGCGCGGACCCAGCGCTGCCCGGCGATTTCGCGGCCGTCATCGGGGTGGGTGTCGAAGCCGGCGGGCATCTCGTAATCGAACGCCGTGCCGGCAACCGGGTAGGCGAGCCGCAGCAAATGCCGCTTCTCGCGCCAGTCGAGCCGCACGCGCAATTCGACCGGCAGGGCGGGATCGGCGGGGAGGACGATCTGGGTTTCGAGCACCGAGGCGCCATGGCGCGCGGTGACGACGAGGCTTTTCCGCACCGGACCGTCCTCGAGGAGCGTCACGGCCTCGAGCGTCATCCTTGTGCCCGTCATCCCGAAGCGGTCGATGCCGTGGCTCCAGGTGTCGGTGGGATCATCGACGATGATCGCCTCATGGCCGCCCGTGAGGATGGTCATGCCATTGGCGCGGTCGATCAGTTCGGCGATGGCGCCGGTTTCGGGGTCGAGCCGCAGCCGGTAGGCTGGGGTCTCGAAGAGGAGATCGCCGTCATGAGGGCGGCCGAAGCCCACCGGCGGCGGCAGGAGGCCGGTCTCTGCGTCCGCGGCAAAGCGCAGGACGCGATAGCCGAAGGCGGGCACCGCGATCCGGAAGGCGATGCGCTGCAGGCCCGTCGTCTTGCCGTGCGGGTCGATGTACTGGAACGGCAGCGATGCACCCGTCTCGTCCAAGAGGCTGCGCGGGGTCGTGACGTCCTTGTCGACCCAGGGCTCGGCCTCGAGCAGCGTATCGATGGGCGTGGCGGCGAAGTTCATGACGACGAAGGTCGCGTCGAGCGGATCGCGCGGGGCCGAAATCGTGCCGTCGAGCCGCCGGACGGCGGCGTTGAGCAGGATCTCGGCATCGGCGATGACGCCTGCGAGATCGCGCTCGGAATCGACGCACGCGCTCTCAAGGCTCGTGCCGCCGAGCGTGTCGTGGAACTGGTTGAAGAGGAGAATCCGCCAGAGCTCTTCGAATTCCTCGCGCGGATAGGGGACGCCTGCGGCGAGATGGGCGATGGCGGCGGCGCTCTCGGCCTGTTCGAGAATGGATTCCGCCTTGCGGTTCAGCGTCTTGAGGCTCGAGGCGACGGCGTAGCACCCGATGGCGTGGAACTGGAGCGCGCTTTCGACGCGCGGCAGGGCGCTTGTGTCGACCTCGGCAAAGAACTTTTCGGGATGGGAGAATTCGAGCGCCTCACCCGCGCGGATGCGGTTTTCGATCTCCTCGATGTTCTCGATCG
The DNA here is from genome assembly GCF_003994485.1 of Arsenicitalea aurantiaca. Classification (GTDB taxonomy): domain Bacteria; phylum Pseudomonadota; class Alphaproteobacteria; order Rhizobiales; family Devosiaceae; genus Arsenicitalea; species Arsenicitalea aurantiaca. The sequence continues at coordinate 114,382 of NZ_RZNJ01000008.1, read as the reverse complement.
TCGGGGCGCCGCCATGATTGCCGACCCCGTAAAAGCACATGAAATCGTGCCCGTGCCGCGCCTGATGGGCGTAATGGGCATCGATCTTTTCGGGCAGCGGGGTCGAACGCTTGGAGGTGTTGTAGGCATCCTGGATGCGGAAGGCGGTGACTTCCGAACCGTCCGGAGAGGCCCAGGTGAAGAGCTCGCCGGGCAGGTCCATCTCGTGCGGGCCGGGGCGCATGAAGGTGTAGGTGGTGGACCCGGTATGGGCGAGCAGCATGGGGAAGGTGTTGGGATGCCCGAAGCTGTCGACATTGTAGCCGGTCGGGACCTCGACGCCGAATTTCTCGGCGAAGTAGCGCTTGCCGTAAAGGGCCTGACGGATGACGCTTTCGCCCGAGGGCACGTTGCAATCGGGCTGGATCCACCAGCCATTGACGATCTTCCAGCGGCCCTCGCGCACGTAATGGGCGATGCGCTCGAAGAGCGCCGGCTCGTAGCGCTCGATCCAGAGATAGATCAGCGCCTCGCCCTTGGTGAAGACGAAGCCTTCGCCCTCCTCGAGCCGGTCGATCGCGGCCCAGCAGGTGCCGATGGCTTCCGCGCACCCCTCCTGCCAGCGCCAGAGCCATACGGGGTCGAGATGGGCATTGCCGATGAGGTGGAGCTTGGGCATCGAGAGGGTCTTTGACGCTAGGGAGTGAGGGTGAAGACATAGCGCCCCGAGGGGCAGGAAAACCGCGTGATCCCGGCCGCCTCGACGAGCCCGGAAAGGTCGAGCGAGGCCGCGAGCGGGGCATGGTCGAGACTGATGCGGTCGGCGGGTAGGGGGAGCGCGATATCCGCGCGCGTGCCCGGCGGGAGCGCGATCGACCATTGGATGCGCTCGCCTTCATAGGTCCAGCTGCTTTCGACCCGCCCGGCATGGGCGTCGTAATGGGCCCGGACATAGCCGAGCCGCCGATCGAAGATCGGGCGCATGCGGACGATCTCGAAACCGGGGCCCTCTACCGACCAGTCGATGCCAGCGAGCCGGGCAAAGAGGAATTCCCCGACCGAGCCATAGGCATAATGGTTGAACGAATTCATCGCCGCGCTCTGGAAGCCCTTTTCGGGCGTCCAGCCATCCCAGCGCTCCCAGATGGTGGTTGCGCCATGGCGGATCGAGAAGCCCCAGCTGGGGTAGCTGTCGTTGAAAAGGAGCGCCATGGCGAGGTCGGGCGCACCGGCATCGGCAAGAACGGGACAGAGATGGCGGACCCCGAGGAACCCGGTCTGGAGATGCCCTCCGGCTTCCTCGATCCTTGCGCGCAGATGCGCCCTTGCGGCGGGCCGATGCTCGGGCGGCAGGCAGTCGAAATCGAGCGCGAGGAGATAGGCGGTCTGCGTGTCGCCCGTGATGCGCGTATCGTCATCGACGAATGCGGCAAGGAAGGCAGCGCGGATGCGGGCGCCCAGGGTCGTGAAGCGGGCGACGTCGCCCGAAAGATGCAGCACGCCGGCGATTGCGGCCATGAGGTCCGCGATATGGATCCAGTAGGCGGTGGCGACCATGGTGCGGTCGGAGGCCGGACCGACGCTGAGCCAATCGCCGTAATTGTTGTAGACGGCGCCACGGCGGAGAAAGTCCGGATTGGCCCTTTCGACATGGTCCATCCACGCGACGAACCGCCGGTAATGCCGGGCGATCAGATCGCGGTCGCCATAGCGCAGCCAGTGCTGGTGGGCCATGATGATGGGGCCATCGCCCCAGCCCGGCGCGCCGGGCTGGCCGGTGAGCCGGTACGGGTTGAGCGGCCGGGAGGGCGCGACATCGGTATAGGCGCCATCCGGCAGCTGGGCGTCGGCGATGTCCTCCATCCATTTTTCGAGGAAGGCCGCGACGTCCATGCCGTAGCCGGCGGTCTTCCAGAAGACCTGTGCATCGGCGGTCCAGCCATAGCGCTCGTCGCGTTGCGGGCAGTCGGTGGGGACCGAGAGGAAATTGCCGCGCTGGCTCCAGAGAATGTTGCTCCAGAGCTGGTTGACCATGGCATGTCCGGTCTCGAAACGGCCCGAGAGCGGGGTATCGGACTGGATGGCGATGCCGGTCAGGCTCACCGCCTCGGGCGCAACGCCTTCGGGTAGGAAGAGCTCGATGTAGCGGAAGCCGTGAAAGGTGAAGTGCGGCGACCAGGTCTCGCGGCCTTCGCCCTTCGCCACGTAATGATCGGTGGCGACGGCGTGGCGCAGATTGGCGGTGTAGAGGCCTCCGGTCTCGTCGAGCGTTTCGGCGTGGCGCAGGGTGAACTCGGCGCCGCGCGGAGCGGTGAGCGCAAGCTCGACATAGCCCGCAATGTTCTGCCCCAGATCGTAGATGCGCCCGCCGTCCGGCACCTCATGGAGGAACCGCGCGGCGAAACGGGCGATCTCGCGTGCGGGCTGCACCCGGGCGGCGTCGAGATGGGGCGCGCGCGGATCGGGCACGAAGCGTTCGACCGGCTGCCAGCGCGAGACATCGTGTCCGGGGCGGTCCCATCCGGGCCGCTCGAGCCGCGCGTCATAGCGCTCGCCCATCAGGAAATCGCTGTAGCAGACGGGCCCCTGTGCGGTCTGCCAATGCTCGTCGGTGACAAGCGTTTCCCGCCCGCCATCGGCATAATGGATCTCGATCTGGCAGAGAAAGGCCGGCCGGCCGCCATAGTGATTGCCGGCGCGGCGCTGGTTGTGCCCGACGCGGCCCGAATACCACCCCTCCCCGCAGATCGCCCCGATGCAGTTCTCGCCCATGACGAGCCGGTCGGTGAGATCGAGCACCTGATAGGGGACGCGCTGGTGATAATCGGTCCAGCCCGGGGCCATCACCTCGTCCCCGATACGCGCGCCATTGACGTGGAGCCGGTAGAGCCCAAGGGCGCTCAGATAGGCCGTCGCGCGCAGGATGGGGCGATCGAGGGTGAAGTCGCGGCGGAAATGATCGGCCGGACGGGCCTGCCAGCGATTGTCATAGGCATTGTCGGCAGGGACCTCGCGCCCCGCGGGCAGGACGAAATAGCGCGCGATCCAGCCGGCGCGCCAGTCGGCGGGGTCGAGCCCGGTTTCGATTGCGGCGGGTGCGGCAAAGGGGGAGGGGGCGCCGGTCTCGTCCCAGACCATGACGGACCAGTAGAGCCGTTCATCCGAGCCGAGCGGCCGGCCGGCATAATGGACCGCATGGGGCCTCGGCCCTTCGACGCGCCCCGTATCCCACAGGGCGCCGATGCCCTTCGCCACCGCCTCGGCATCGGATCCGACCACGATGCGATAGGCGCTCTGGGCGAGGCCGCGATCGGTGCCCGCGAGCGACCAGGAGAGGCGCGGATTTTTCGTATTGAGCCCGAGGGGCGTCGCGAGGTGCTCGCAGCGCAGGGCGGAGACGGTGAGGCGCGACAAGGCGGCGTTTCCTAGAGGGCGATGGCCCGCTCGCGGGCATTGCGGATATGGGCGTCGATGGCCTCGACCGCCCGCGCCCGGTCGCGGGCGAGAATGGCGTCGATGACCCCGATATGGTCGGCGAAAGCGGAGGGCAGGATGGTTTCGTTGAGCCGGATGCGATCGAGGTTGATGAGCCGCACGCGGATGGCGTTGACCTGGTAGCCCTGGATCAGGAATTCGTTGCCGGTGGCGGTGACGAGCAGATCGTGGAAGGCGTAGTCGACGGCCTGGCCCTCGTCGAGCAGCTCTGGCGAGGGGTTCGACTTCAGCCGTTCGAGCACGTCGAGATGGATCTGGCGCTGCGCCTCGAGCACGGCATCGGGCATCTGCCGGATCGCGGTTAGCACCGCCTCGCGCTCGAGCGCCATGCGCATCTGGAAGGCGTCGCGGATCAGCGGCAGGTCGACCACCGTGATCTGGATGCCGCGCTGGGGCATGACGTTGAGCAGGCCCTCGGCCTGGAGGCGCGGCAGCAATTCGCGCAGCGCCCCGATCGAAAGGCCCATCATGGCGACGAGGTCGCGCTGGGAGACGATCTGACCGGGGCGCAGCCGGCCCTGCAGCAGAGCCTGCTGGAAGCGGTCATAGGCCGCCTTCTTCACCGCGGTCAGCGCCTGCGCGCGGGCCGGCTGGGTCTGTCGGCGTGCCTGCACCATCTGTCTCGTCGCCTCCCTTGCCATGTCCGATCAGGCGGCGGCGTCACCATAAACAAAGCCGGTGGCAAGGAAAGCGTCCCACACGCCGCGGGCCTCGGTCTCCCCAAGCGCGACGAGCGGCGGCATGGCGCGGGCCCATTCAGGATCGGCATAGACCTCCGCGAGCGCCGCCTTCAGCGCCAGCTGCGAGCCATTGGCGTTGACCGTGTCGATGCGGGCCGCCTGGTTGGCAAGGAGCGCGGCGCCCGCCGGGCCCTCGGGCGCATCGTAGAGCGCGCGCAGGTCGCGGGCGAAGACGTTGGGCATACCCCCGATCATGCCGGCCCCGCCGGCTGCGAGAAGCGCCGGCACGACGCGGTCGTCACCGGTGAAGATCGAGAGGCCCGGATAGCGCCGGGCGAGCATGACGCCGTTCTCGACATCGCCGGTGGAATCCTTGAGCCCCACGATGCGGCTGCCGAAGCGGGCGACCAGCTTGTCGATGAGGCTCGGGGTGAAGGCGGTGCGGCTCAGCTGCGGGATGTTGTAGAGGAGCAGCTCGATATCGGGATTGCCCGCGCGCTCGAGCATGAGCGCGAAGAAGGCGACGATCCCCTCCTCGGTCACCGGATAGTAGAAGGGCGGGAGCACGAGCGCGGCGCGGCACCCGAGCGCGGCGATCTCGGCGAGCATGCCCCCGGCCTCATCGGTCGAGGGGGTCATGATCGAGGGGATCTGGTGGGCCATCGAGGCGCCGGCGGCCTTGAGGGCGCGCAGCGCGGCGATCTTCTCGGCAGTGGAAAAGGACGCGCCTTCCCCCGTTGTGCCGAAGCTCGACACGAACGCGCAGCCATCGGCGAGCAGGCGCGCGCAATGGGCGGCGAGCCGGTCGACATCGATGGAGAAGTCGGCCGTGACGGGGGTCGCGGCGGCGGCGATTACGCCCCTCAGGTCGGAGTGTGGCAAATTATCCTCCAGCGTCAACAGGTTAGTCAACTGATCCAATCAGTTGTGCAATCATCACTCACATCAGTGTTTACATCACTCCGCTGTTTGTGCAAAGTCCATAAGGTCACATTCGACACCAGCTCGTCGCTCCGGCCCGTCCAACACGGGCGCATGGGCGGCGGGCAACGGGTTCAGCATTTGCCTCGAGAGGGAGGAACATGAAAACTCTTCGGCACTGTGCGATCGTCGCACTCTCCACCACCGCACTCGCGGCGTTCGGCAGCTTCGGCGCCCTCGCCCAGGAGCAGATCGAGCTCAAGTTCACCACCGCCAGCGTGCCCACCGACCTGCACACCCAGGCGATGCAGGTCTTCGCGGACACGCTCAACGAGCTCGAGCCCGGCCGCTTCGACATCCAGCTCTACGATTCGGGGTCGCTGTTCGGGCAGAACGCCGATCTCGACGCGCTCCAGCGCGGCAATGCGGAAATGGCCTATGTGGCCTTCCAGCTGATCGCCGACGCCATGCCCCAGTTCGGGCTTCTGACCGCGGGCTATCTCTTCCAGAGCCCCGAGCATTATCGCGCCTTCATGGCGTCCGACATCGGGGCCGAGTTCAAGCAGGCCGTCGCCGACGAGATGGACATCCAGATCCTCGACGTCTGCTATCTCGGCACCCGCCAGCTCAACCTGCGCAATGCCCGCGACGTGCAGACCCCGGCCGATCTCGCCGGCGTCAAGCTGCGCATGCCGGGCGCGGATTCCTGGCTCTTCCTCGGCCAGGCGCTCGGCGCGTCGCCCACCCCGCTGCCCTTCGGCGAGGTTTATCTCGGGCTCCAGACCGGCACCATCGACGGCCAGGACAACCCCCTGCCATCGGTCGAGGCCGCGCGCTTCTACGAGGTCACCGAGCAGATCGTGCTGACGAGCCATCTCGTCGACGGGCTGCCCATGACCATCAACAACCAGACCTGGGAGCAGCTCAGCGCCGAGGAGCAGGCTTCGGTCACCACGGCGGCCGAGGCGGCCTGCGACTGGAACAATGAGCGCCGCCTCGCCGAGGAAGAGCGTCTCGTCGCCTTCTTCGAGGGCGAGGGGTTGCAGGTCACGACCCCCGACGTCGATGCGTTCCGCACCCATGTGCAGGCCTTCTACCTCGAAAGCGACCGTGCCGCCGACTGGCCCGAGGGCTGGATCGAGCAGATCAACGCGATGGCCGAGTAAGGCCGGGCGATCAAGTCATGCAGGGCAACATCCCGCACTGGCTGGTGATGCTCAAGAGGGGCGCCGATGCTGTCGGCGTCCTTCTCTTCCTTGCCGCTTTCACCGGCTTCATCGTCCAGGTCTTCTTCCGCTACGTGCTCAACAGCCCCATCGCCTGGACCGAAGAGGCGGTGATGATCGCCTTCATCTGGGCGGTGTTCTGGTCGGCCGCCTTCATGGTGCCGATCAAGGGCCACGTCACCTTCGACGTGGTCTACGACGTCGTCTCGGACAATACCCGCCGCATCTTCGCGATCTGCTGCATGCTGGCGCTGATCGCGGCCTTCGGCATGCTGATCCCGCACACCTGGGATTATCTCGAATTCCTGCAGCGCCGCCGCAGCCCCGTCCTGCGGGTGCAGATGCACTGGGTCTATGGCTGCTACATCCTGTTTCTCGTCGCCTTCACCATCCAGGCCCTCTACCGGCTCTGGGGGCTCTTGCGGCCCGGCTGGCGCGAACACATCTGATCCCGAGGAGCCCGGCACATGCTGGCCGCTTACGCCCTGCCCATCATGGTGGTCATCCTGATCGCCACCACGGTCGCCGGCCTGCCCATGGGCATCGCCATGATCGTGTCCTCGATCTTCTATCTTGCCATGTCGGGCCGCGATATCGGGCTCGGGGCCGAGCACGTGCTCAACGGCATCTTCGGCAATTTCGTCGCACTGGCCGTGCCGCTCTTCATCTTTGCCGCCAACATCATGAATGCCGGGCAGATCTCCGAGCGGCTGCTCAAATTCGCGCTTGCCGTGGTGGGGCGGCTGCCGGGCGGGCTCGCCCAGGTCAACATCTTCACCTCGCTCATCTTTTCGGGCATGAGCGGCAGCGCGATCTCGGACGTCGCGGGCGTCGGCAAGGTCATCACCGACATGATGACCAAGGACGGGCGCTACCCGCGCGGGTTTTCGGGCGCGATCACCGCGACCTCCTCGGTCGTCGGGCCGATCTTCCCGCCCTCCATCCCGCTGGTCTTTTACGCGCTCATCTCCTCGACTTCGGTGGGCGCGCTCTTTCTGGGCGGCGTCGTGCCGGCGCTGCTCATCTGCGTTTCGCTCTCGATCTTCGTGATGGTGATCGCCAAGATGCGCGGCTTCCCGGTGGAAGACGCCATCCCGCTGCGCGCCTTCCCCATGATCATCCTGCGGGCGCTGCCTCCGCTGATGATGCCGGTGCTGCTCCTTGGGGGCATCTATTCGGGCGCCTTCACCCCCACCGAAGCGGCAGCGGTTTCGGCCTTCTATGCGCTGATCCTCGCGATCTTCGCCTATCGCGCGCTCGGGTTCAAAGACTTCCTCGGGGTCGTCAAATCCACCGTGCAGACCACGGCGGTGGTGACGCTCGTCCTCTGCGGGGCGTTCATCTTCAACTACGTCATCACCATCGAGCGCGTGCCGCAGGCGATCTTCGCCTTTTTCCAGGCCCAGGAGCTGAACCAGTGGGTGTTCCTGCTGCTGATCAACATCCTCTATCTGGTGCTCGGCTGCTTCCTCGACGTCTCGACCATCATGCTGGTGGTGACCCCGCTCTTCATCCCCACCGCGCTCGCGCTCGGGATCGACCTGCACCATTTCGGGGTCGTCGTCGTCTTCAACATGATGATCGGGCTCATCACCCCGCCCTATGGAATATTGCTCTTTATCATCAAGGCGCTGAACGGCATCCCGCTCGGCGAGATGATCCGCGAGATCTGGGTGTTCGTGGGCATTCTGATCGTGCTGCTCTTTGCGATCACCTACATTCCCGACCTCGTGCTGTGGCTGCCGCGCACCGCCGGCATGCTCTAGGGGCGGCGGGGGCGAACCGGTGACGGCCCCGCGCCCCCCGGAGCCCGAATTCGCCCGGCTCCTCGGCCTCGTGCCCGAGGGGGCGGGCGCGGACCCCTGGTATCGGGCCAATGTGCCGCTCTTTGCGTGCGCCGATCCGGTGCTCGAGCGGCTCTATTACTACCGCGCCTGGGTGATGCGGAAGCACATCACCTTTCACGCCGATCTCGGGATCAGCCTGATCAGCGAGTTCGACAGCCCCGAGCAGCTCTATTGGGCCGGGGCGCGCAACACGATCGTGTGCGCCTCCGACCACCATATCAACGAGGCGCGCTGGCTCGCGGACCCGCGCCCGGCCCGCGAGCACCTCCGCTTTCTTCTGACCGACCCCGGGGCGCAGCCGCGCAATTATGCAAGTGCGCTCGGCGCAAGCGCGCTGGGGATCGCCGAGGTGACGGGCGACGTGGCGCCCGCAACGGCGCTGCTCGAAGCGCTGATCGCAAACCATGAGGGGTGGCGGGCCGGCCGGACCGATTATCCGCACGACAATGGCTTTGATCCCGAACGGGGGCTCTACTGGAACACCGGGTGTGACAGCTCGGGCGAATACAACCTCGCCTCGGCCCAGCTGAACGAGCCCCTGCGCGGCATCCAGGGCTACAAGATCCGTGGCGGGGCGGGCTATCGCCCCGATATCAACGCGGACATGTATGCCGATCTCGACGCCATCGCGCGCATTGCGGACGCCGCGGGGCGCCGCGATGTCGCAACGACATACCGGGCGGAGGCCGACGCGCTGCGCGCCCGCGCCCATGCCGCGCTCTGGGACGCAGAACGCGGCTTTTACATGCACCGGTGGCGGCGCGACGAATATGCCGATGGCGACCGGCACGGCGCGCCGAGCATCCGCGCGGGCAGTTTCCTGTGGCAGACCAACGCCCTGACGCGTGGGGTCGGCCACCAGCCCGAGGCCGACGGACGCGGACGGGGCCGCGAGCTCACCGGGCTCATGCCCTGGTATCGCGGCATGGCGCCCGACACCGAGGAGACCGCCGCGGCCTGGCAGACGCTCTTTGACCCCGAAATCTTCGATGCGCCCTTTGGGCCCACCACCGCCGAACGGGGCGACCCCTGGTTTTCGGTGCAGTTCGACTGTCGGGCCAATGGCAATGCGTTTCCGCTGCAGATCGCGCGCGTGCTGAACGGGCTTGCGCGCATGCTCGCCACCCACCGCCACACCGGCGGCATGGACGCGGCCGCCTATCGGCGCCTCTTCATGCGCTATGTCGCCCTGCAGCACCGCGACGGGGTGCCCTATCTGGGCGAGTTCCACCATCCCTTCGAGGACCGCTGGGTGGTCGACCGCCCGATCGGCAGCCATTATTTCCATTCGAGCTTCATCGATCTGGTGATCACCGGCCTGTTAGGCCTGCGCCCGGGCCTCGGGGACGATCTCGTCCTCAACCCGCTAATGGAGGAGGCCCTGCCCTTCTTCTCGATTTCGGGGCTCGGCTATCACGGCCACGACATTGCGCTTTCATGGGATAGCGAGGGGGCGCGGCTCGGGCTCCGGGGGTTCTGCGTCTTCATCGACGGGACGCTGCGCCATCATGCCGACCGGCCGGGCCGGGTGACGCTGGCGCTGTCGTGAACCGCCGGGCCGGCCTGCCCTTGGTGGTCGAGAGGCGGGGACCGCCTAGGGCGCGAGGGCGAGGCCGAGTTCGCTCCGCAGCTTGCGCGTGAGGCGGGATGCGACGAGCCGATGGGCTTCCCCGAGATAGGCCCGGAGCGCCTCCTCCTCGATCGGAGCGTCAGGGGCGACGGCCACCCAGCCGGCCCGCGCGAAATAGGGCGCGGGCCGCACCCCATCGAGTTCGGAAAGGAGCGCAAAGCTCATCTCGGAGGCCTTGAACCAGATCTCCCCGCCTCCGGCATCGAGCAGCGCGAAGACCCGGGGGCCGAGCTTGGCCACCGAATCGTCGCGCCATTGATGAACGATGCGGGCCGCGGGCAGGGTGGCGATGAACGCCTCGAACCCCGCCCGCGCAAAGAGGCTCACGAAGCGGCGACCCCCGTGGGCAACGGGCAGGAGACGCCGGTGCCAGCGAGCCCGCAATAGCCCGCCGGGTTCTTGGCGAGATATTGCTGGTGATAGGTTTCGGCATAGTAGAAGGGGCCGGCCGGCCGGATTTCGGTGGTGATGGCCCCGCGCCCGGCCCGCCGCAGCGCCTCGGCATAGCTCCTGCGGCTCGCCTCGACGATTTCGGCCTGCTCGGGCGTGGTGGTGTAGATGGCCGAGCGGTACTGCGTGCCCGTGTCATTGCCCTGGCGCATGCCCTGGGTGGGGTCGTGCTCCTCCCAGAAGGTCTTGAGGAGCGCCGCAAGGGTGATGCGCGCCGGATCGTAGACGATTTTCACCGCCTCGGTATGGCCGGTGCGGCCCGAACAAACCTCTTCATAGCTCGGATTGGGTGTGTGACCGCCCTGATAACCGACCGCGGTGACGTGCACGCCGGGCAGGCGCCAGAAGAGCCGCTCAGCGCCCCAGAAGCACCCGAGCCCGAAATAGATGGTATCGGACCCTTCTGGATAGGGGCCTTCAAGGGCCTCGCCCGAAACGAAATGCGAAGGCGCGATCGCCATTGGCGTCTGCCGACCGGGCAGCGCCTCCTCAGGCGAGGGCAGGGTCAGGGGCTTGCGCGAGAAGAACATGGAACGAACTCCCTTTGGCGGGGGCCGGATCGGTTCAGATCCGGTCGTGCCGCATGAAGAGCCGGCTGCGTTTGGAGCGGCCCATGAGCGCCAGCACGATGCCCGGCACCGCGATCACCGCGAAGGCCGGAAAATCGAGCAGCGCCGTCAGGCTCTCGTCCAGCAGCGGCCCGAACAGCCGCGTGGCGAAAAAGGCGCGGACCGAGGCGATGCTTTCGGCATGCAGGCCCGACCAGGTTTCGCCCAGCGAGGTGATGACGAGCGCATTGGCCGCCAGCGACTTGGTGCCATCGATGATCAGGAGGATCACCGCGACCCCGAGCAGCCAGGTGCCCAACACACGCACGATGAGACGCATGCACTTCTCTTCCAGCACGGGGTTTGGACCGCCCCGGGCGGGCGGAATATCGGCCCTTTTGTGCCATGCGCACTCCTCGCGCACAAGATAGGCGTGCGCCAGGGCGCAACAAGTGCGTATCCCGGCATCGTGATGGCTTGCCCCCGGCGCAACGATGGGTATATTGCGCGCGCCCGCACCGGCTTTCCACCGGCGCACGAAAGGCAGCGGCCGCCCCTGGCGCCCCCGCGGAGAGATGGCCGAGTGGTCGAAGGCGCACGCCTGGAAAGTGTGTAGGCGGGGAACCGTCTCGAGGGTTCGAATCCCTCTCTCTCCGCCACTTGCTCTCGCGAAAGCGTTCTCCCGATCCGGCTGCGGCCGGATTTTTTCATTATATTCGAGGGTTATGCGGGTGGGGCTGAGCACTGGTCCGGGCGCCAGGAGGCCCGGAAGCGGTCTCTCAGTGCCGATATTCTCCGGACCTGATGACTGCCGTCATTTGGTGTTCAGCCCGCAAGTGGCTGATCGTCCTATTGATTTTCGACTGGCGAAAACCGGTTGGCTTCGGGTTCCATCCGACCTTCCATTGCCCTCGGGTCGAACTCGTGCTTTAGCGCGAGGCTTATACTCGGCAGCCCATGCAAACAGAAGAGCGGCCGCAAAGGGGCCGGTAGCGGACAGGCCGCTCCTGGCAACAAGGTTCGGATTTCGGACATTGCCGCAGGCGTGAGAGGGCGCTCCTTGGCTGCGGACTTGAATCCACCTGAACCCGATCATCAACTGCTATGAGGACATTGCCAGCATTGTCCGGGCGACGGCAACCAGTTCATCACGGTCCGCCGGCTTGCTTACCCATCGTCCATGCTCGAATGGCGTGCCTATGTGCTGGCTTGAAATGGTCGCCCGAATGCACGATGAAGGGAATTTTGTCTGCCATCAGCTTTTCTACGATGGCGTGGCATGGGCCGTCCATCAGGATGATGTCCACAACCACGATGGAATACGTGGACTTTATCCTGCGCCGGACGCTGGACAAAGTCCGTCGATTTCCAGCAGCAGGGCTTTACAGGTTACTTGCAGCCCGTGGAGAAATTTTTCGCAAGAACGACGAATGTGATCAGCCGCCGACCAGACTCCCGGTAAGCTGCGACAAATCTCGCAATGATCCCGAGTATGACATGCCAACCTCCAACCACGCCCCAGCTATTGTCCATTGGTGGACGCAGGTCAAAAAAGATGGTGGGCTGGCCGCAGTCAATCAATCGGCCACAGTGTCAACGATGCTGTTTGGGTGCCACCGTTGGCTGGAGCTCCATGCGGATCAGTCGTCCGTAGAGGTTTCTGAAATCAAGCGCATCAAAGATGAACTCGAGAGCTGGATGAGTATCCGAGGCAAGATCTTCGAAGGATAATCGCCGAGCCCAATCAGAGTTCTGGCTGGACGTCGTCAGCAATGCTCACCATGCACTAACGCTTCGTGGGAGGTGTGTGCGGCGCGATCCCGCTAGTTATAGGCGTCCGGCCGAGCGGTACCCTGGTACGCCCCTTCAACGAGACGAGATTGCCAGCATGCATAGGTGTGCTGATGCGGCGGGCTGGCACCGGAGCCTGTAGCTTGGATCAGCGATACCCAAAGCCCATCACATAGTCGCGCAGCATGTTTTCCTCGCTTGCTGCCTCAGTAAGCAGAGTCTGGAGAACGTCCCGCGCCGTAATGATCCCCACGGGCCTTCGGGCTTCGTCCAGCACAGGCACGTTCTTGATCCTTCGTGACTTCATTTGCTCCCACAGGCCTGAGAGCGTGTCGAAGCGTGTGCAGGTCAGAACCTGCAGCGTCATCACCGTGGCCACCGCGCAGGTGCAGCTCGAGCCTTGGCACTGGCTGATCCTCTCAACCACATCTGTCTTGCTGACCACGCCCACCAGGTTCTGTTCGTTTCCACACACGGCGACGAGATCGAATCCGGACTTGAGTAAACCAGCCGCTTCGATAAGTGGCGCGCGATCAGAGATGGCGCGAAGTTTCTCCCGGGCGGCAGGAAGCAGTATGTCGACGTTCATTCAGCATCCCCTTGGGTGGTTTCTGGTGCAGCCGGCAAGGACAACAACACTCAGGCTTTAAAGATGATCGTCAGCAGCAGAACCGAATCTTCGACCCCCCTGACCCAATGCCGCACGCCACCTTCCAGATAGGTCCACTGCCCCGGCCTGAGTTCCAGTTCCTTGCCTTCCAATCCCAGAACAGCACTGCCTGAGACGCACTGCAGGGTGATTGGACCTTCCACCTGGTGAGGCGGGATCTCGGTTCCGGCATTGACCACTAGCCGCACCGCCTCGAAATCGTGGTGCTTGACGATGGCTGCTGTCTTATGCGGCTTTTCAGCTTCTCCAGGCACAAGCTTTACGACTTCGGCGGAATCGGCATGTCTCAGAGCCATGGTTGTCCCCAGTATCTTAATGCATTACCAACGAGGTCGGCGCTCAACCCGTAGCCGCTCCGTGGTTTGCCGGTCCGGTCAGCTGCGCATACTTGCCTAACACGCCCTGGGTATACTTCGGCGCAGGCTGCTTCCATAGGGCGCGTCGTCGCTGCAGCTCAGCATCGTCGACCTCGAGCTGGAGCAAGCGGGTCTCCGAGTCGATGGTGATCAGGTCTCCTTCCTCCACCAGGGCAATTGCACCGCCCTGGAAAGCTTCGGGGGCGACATGGCCAACCACCAGCCCCCATGTGCCGCCGGAGAACCGCCCATCGGTGATCAGGCCCACGCTTTCGCCGAGGCCCCTGCCGACCAGTGCAGACGTGGGCGACAGCATTTCCGGCATGCCAGGCCCTCCGCGAGGTCCCAGGTAGCGGAGCACGACGACGTCGCCGGCAACTATCCTGTCGTCAAGGATAGCGTCCAGGGCGGATTGTTCATCCTCGAAAACCCTTGCCGGCCCTTGGAGCGATGTCATCGAAAGGCCGGAGATCTTGGCCACAGCCCCATCCTCCGCCAGGTTGCCCTTGAGAATGGCCAGATGGCCTACGGGGTAAATCGCATAATCAAGGGTGGTGATGACCTGGTGGTCAACGGATGGTGTGGATGGAACAGTCGACAATTCCTCCGCGAGTGTGCGGCCCGTGATGGTCATGCATTCCCCGTGCAGCTTGCCGCCATCGAGCAGTATTTTGAGTACCTGCGGTACGCCGCCGGCACGGTGCAGATCAACGGCCATGAAGCGGCCAGAGGGTTTGAGATCGCAAATGACGGGAACCTGCTGGCGCATCCGCTCGAAGTCGTCGAGCTCCCACTCCACCTCTGCCGCACGGGCGATCGCAAGGTAGTGCAGCACCGCATTGGTGGAGCCGCCCGTTGCCATGACCAGGGCAACGGCGTTTTCGATCGCCTTGCGTGTCACGATGTCTCGCGGCTTCAGGCCATTTCGCACCGCCTCCACCAGTACCCGTGCAGATAGAGCAGCGGAGCCCACCTTTTCCTCGTCCGGATTGGCCATTGTGGATGACCCCAGAAGCGAAATGCCCAAGGCCTCGAACGAGCCGGCCATGGTATTGGCGGTGTACATTCCCCCGCACGACCCGGTCGTTGGGCATGCATTGCGTTCGATGCCCTCGAAGTCCTCCTTGTTCATGCGCCCTGCCATGTAAGCGCCGACCGCCTCAAAGGCAGAAACTATGGAAAGGTCTTCGCCCTTCCAGCGTCCTGGTTTGATCGTCCCGCCATACACATAAATCGAGGGCACGTTGGCACGCAGCATACCGATCAAACCGCCGGGAAGGTTCTTGTCGCACCCTCCGACAACGAGCACGCCGTCCATCCACTGCCCCTGCACGGAAAGTTCAACGCAGTCAGCGATTACCTCTCGCGAGACCAGAGAGTACTTCATGCCCTCCGTCCCCATCGCCATCCCGTCCGAGATGGTCGGCACTCCGAACACCTGGGCGTTTGTATGCTCGGACTGGATGGCCGCCACCGCAGCATCCACTAATTTCTGCAGCCCGGCGTTGCACGGGGTTATTGTGGAATGACCATTGGCGATACCGATCAGTGGCTGGTCGAAATCGGCCTCGTCGTAACCAAGTGCATAGAACATGGCCCGGTTGGGAGAGCGAGCTATGCCTTGAGTGATGTGGCGGGACCGGTCATTGTTCGACATGCTGGCGCTCCGGCAACGGTTGAGGGTCTGGTGGTCCAACGAGCCATCGCTATGTTTGGTTCATGAGGCCGGCCAATCGCCGCTCCAGACGCAGGGGTTGAGGCGGCGCCTGTTGCATGCGCACAGGTTGCTGACAGTCGAAAACCGGAGATGACGATGGATAAAGTTGGCCCCGTCCGCTTGCTGCCTGAACGGCCTCTGCCACGTTACGCCTATCTGCCGGGCAAGTTCCCTCATCCCGTGCGTGATCCGGCAGGACACAGCTTCGGAGCTGGTAATGACAGTCAACTCGCCGATGCATCTGAAGAGTTCGTGTGGGGAGCAGACCTGTTCAATCAGGGCTACTACTGGGAGGCCCACGAAGCCTGGGAGCTGCTGTGGCAGCAGGCGGAGTCAGCAACGCCGCAGCGCCTTTTCTACAAGGCGCTGATCCTGCTTGCAGCCGCTGGGGTCAAGCTCCGGGAAGGTAAGCCGCGGCCGTCTGCTCGGCACTATGGAAGAGCCGCCGCCCATTTGCGGGCGGTGCAGGAACAAGGCGGCCTTGAGACAGGCCTGACTATCACTGTTGCAGAACTTCTCGAACACATCGGCCAAGTTGCATCCGTTGCGCCCCCGCGCTCCGATGAACCGCAAGCGGTATTCTCGTTCCTTCTGCTTCCTTCCTGTCGACGTTGACGCAGAGCAAAGGCAGTTTCAGACCCTGGGTGCAGCTTCGACAACCGACACGGACAGGATGTCTGCCCTAAAGGCAGGTGCTTGGACCTCCACCGCCTGGATGGCGGTGATCAAATCGGTCAACTCGCATGCGGTGAATTCGACGGCGGCAGCGCCATTGTCTCCGGCATGTGGCGACCAAGTGTCGTCGAAATCTACTTGCGTTGAAATGGCTTGCCCTGATCTACTTGCTCGCGAAATGCCATTAGCGACCCAGATCAGCAGCAGATTGCAACATCCACATGCATGACCATATAGCGTCCTCAGCGTTCCTGGCTGGCGGCGGCGAGATGGGCGCACTTATGCGCTCGTACGATTTTGGCCTCCTCGTCAGTCGGGCCGCCCTCAGCGTGGCCGCAGAGCCTGCGTGTCAAAGCTCGCTGGAACTGGACGGAAACAGTTCCGCTAGTGACCGAGCACAACAGATCATTCGTCAGCTCGGCGGTACTTTGGCTCTAGCAGATGGGCCGTTTTCTCTCTACGCGTAGCCGAGATGCTGGCTGTTACGGGTCCGACAACTCTCCTTTGACATCACTGGCAGCGACAGACCGCGAATGTCTGGTTCAGGCCATCATGTTACTCGGAACCGGCCGTTCTGCTTACCACCCCGGATGCGCATCGCCGCCGATCACCATCTGGCGGCAACCGACCCCACCTTTGCCCTTCCCGCAGCTTTTGTCTCTGATCGAAAGCAGCCATTGTTCAGCGCCTACAAACTACTGAGAGGCAAGGACGGCGGCACTGTCCTGTCTTTCACTTTCCTTAGTAGCTTGCGCAGCTTCAATGTTGGTGATTGCATCCTCGACGTTCGCCGCATAGCGCACCAGCGGTTTCCTGAGACCATGGGTGATGAACGCGCGCCGGATGTCCCGGCTTGCACCTGTCAGCCAGAGCGTGACGTCGCGTCGATGCGCCTTGTGCGCCAGACCTTCGATCATGTTGGCGCCGGTCGAGTCGAGGAACGGCACCTCGGAGAAGTCAACGATCAGCGCCTTGTGGGTGTCCTGGATACGGTCGAGAACCGAACCGATCGAAGCCGTCGCGCCGAAGAACAGCGCCCCGCTGATGCGGTAGATGACGACATCTGGGTCCGCCGCCTGTTCCTCGTCATAGGCCTCGCGCGGGCGCACGGTGTCCGCCTCATCGCGGCCGACGAAGGCGGTATTGGTGGCAACCTCGGTCGTCCGGCTCATGCGGTGGATGAACAGGACCGACCCGAGCGCGAAGCCGACGACGATGGCCTCGGTCAGGTCGCGGAAGATGGTCAGGAAGAAGGTGGCGCCAAGCACTGTCGCCTCACCCCAGCCCGAGCGCAGCAGGATCGCGATGGCGGGCTTCTCGATCATGTTCCACGCCACCACGGCCAGCAATCCCGCCAGTGCCGCAAGCGGGATGTAGGCGGCGAGTGGCGCCGCCACGAGCATGAAGAGAAGAATGAACACCGCGTGCAGCATCCCCGCGACCGGCCCATGCGCGCCGGCACGCACGTTGGTCGCTGTGCGTGCGATGGTTCCCGTCACGCAGAAGCCGCTAAAGAGCGCCGAGCCGATGTTTGCCGCCCCCTGAGCGACTAGCTCGCAGTTCGAGCGGTGCCTGCGGCCGGTCATGCCGTCGGCGACGACTGCCGACAGAAGCGACTCGATGGCGCCAAGAAGGGTGAAGGAGATCGCAGCCGGAAGAACCGCCATGATCTTCTCCATCGACAGATCCGGCAGGCTCGGGGCCGGCAGTGACGACGGGATGCCGCCGAACTTCGTGCCGATGGTCTCTACGGGCAGCCCCAGGAGGGCGGCCCCCGCCGCAGCCAGCCCGACCGCGATGAGCATGCCCGGCCAGTGTGGACGCCAGCGGCGCAAGCCGAGGATGACCGCAACTGTCGCGACGGACAGGAGGACCGCAGCAGGCGTTACGCTGTCCCGGACCGCCCACAAGGCGGGAAGCTTCTCCAGAAGCTCGCCAGGCTCATGCTCCAGCGCCAGCCCGAACAGCTCCCTGATCTGACTGGCGAAGATGATCACCGCAATGCCCGCCGTGAACCCGACGGTCACCGGGAAGGGAATGAACTTGATGAAGGTGCCGAGCCGCAGGAACCCGACAGCGGCCAGCATCAGTCCCGACAGGAACGTCGCGAGGATCAGCCCATCCATTCCGTGGAGCGCGACGGTGCTGGCCACCAGAACGATGAAGGCGCCGGCTGGGCCACCGACCTGGAAGCGCGAGCCGCCGAGGAGCGAGACGAGGAACCCGCCCACGATGGCGGTGTAGAGGCCCTGCGCCGGAGTTGCGCCCGATGCAATAGCGATGGCCATGGACAGCGGCAGCGCCACGATGGCGACGGTCACTCCGGCGATGGCGTCGGCGCGCAATTGTGGCAGCCCGTAGCCTTCGCGCAGGACAGTGACGAGTTTCGGGGTGAAGAGCTCGGCGAAGCTCGGAGCGTCGCTCTGTCTGGTGGTCTGGTCTTCCATCTTCGGCCGCACCTTTGAGGGTTGCGGCGGGATCGTCGGCATGTCGTCGGCGGTCGCCGTCGCGGGGTTGAGGGATCAGTGTCTGGGTGGGGGCGCCTTCAGGCGCACGCCTCGTCCGCTTGCCGTGCTGGCGGATCCTTCTCCGATGAGTTCGACGCCAGCAAGTTCGAGTGCCGCGACCACCTTGGTCAGGCTATCTACGACACCACGCACATTTCCATTGCTGGCTTCCATGCGCTGTATTGTCGGAACGGAAAGCCCGGCTAGTTCCGCCAGTGTCTTCTGGTCGATACCGAGCATGGCGCGCGCGGCGCGCATCTGTGGCCCAGTGATCATAGGAGTCCTCTAAACACACAATGATTGATGCCTAGATCGTCGACGTTGATATGTCAAATATCGATATGAGGGTTCTGGATATGCCGCCAAAACTTTGTCGACAAAGAAGCCTATGTGGCACCCTGCAAGCACGGGGCAAACAAGCCGAGGCCGCTTTCGGCGGCGCCACGCCAAAACCCGACAGTCCGTTTTCCACCCCCTTGCTGCCACCGCCAGTGGCTAAGGGGACCGGCAGGTTTCAGGAAATCGAAAAGGCGGCCTGAGGGGCTGAAATGAGGGCGCAAAGCCGCCGTAGCGAGGTCGTTGTCTGCTCCCCGCAGACGTGATCGTGGTGGCGAGGGCTCAGGGCGATCAGCTGCTGTGGTCATCAGGTCGAGCTCCCACGGCCGCCCCGTAGCCGGGCTGCATCCACCAGATCTCGGAAAACGGCTCCAGCAGCCGCGACAGCGTCAGATCGGCCGCTTGCGCTCCGTCGAGGACCGCCTCGATGGTTGCTGGCGCGAGCAGGGTGAGGCGCAGGACCCGGGTCATGTAAGAGGACGCGATGCCCTCGCGTTGGGCCAGTTCGGCGATGGTGGCGAACTCGCCCCACTCCAACATCCTTTTCCAGCGGAAGGCGCGCGCCAGAGCCTTGATCAGCGTGTTGTCGGCTTTGCGTGGTCGAGCTGCGCCATCCGGCAATTGCATCTGCTTGCGCCCACCGCGCTTCACGATGCGGAAGGGGACGTGGACCGTGACCGTGTCGGCATCGTGCTGCGCCGGGGTCATGCAGCTTTCTCCAGCGCGTCTGCCTGCATCTCGCGCGCGAGGCCGTCGAGACCATTCATGCGCAGTCGGACACTCAGCCCATCGATGCCGATGTCGACACGTTCGACCAGCAGCTGAACGATACGCGCCTGCTCGGTGGGGAAGAGTTCATCCCACAGCGGGTCGAGCTGCTGAAGCGCTGCCCGTGCGTCGGCCTCTGTGATCTCCTCGTCCTGGATACGTGCTGCCTTCCACGTCCCCGCCACGATCTCCGGCTGGCGGAACACGGCGCGCAGCTGGTCAATGACGGCAGCCTCGATCTCGCCCGCAGGCACGCGGCCCACCGGGCACGACCCAGCGCCGTGCTTCAGCACTGTCTGGCTGACATAGTAGCGGTATAGCCTGCCGCCCTTGCGGGTGTGGGTCGGGGAGAACGCCGCGCCATCGGGTCCGAAGAGCAGCCCCTTCAGCAGCGCGGGCGTGTCGGCGCGGGTGCGTGCGGCGCGCTTGCGCGGGCTCTCCTGCAGGATGGCGTGAACCTTGTCCCAGGTCTCGCGGTCGATGATCGCGTCGTGTTCGCCTGGATAGCTGTCGCCCTTGTGCACCGCCTCGCCGATATAGACGCGGTTGCCGAGCATGCGGTAGATGTATTTCTTGTCGATCCTGTTGCCGCGCGGTGTGCGGATGCCGCGCGTGCCGACCTCCCGCGCCAGTTCCGTGCATGACCCGATCTCGAGGAAGCGGGTGAAGATCCAGCGGACATGATTGGCTGCATGCTCGTCGACCAGGAGCTTCCGGTTCTCGACGCGATAGCCGAAGGGCGGCACGCCGCCCATCCACATGCCTTTCCTGCGGCTCGCGGCGACCTTGTCGCGGATGCGCTCGGCCGTGACCTCGCGCTCGAACTGGGCGAACGAGAGCAGGATGTTCAGCGTCAGCCGGCCCATGGAGGTCGTGGTGTTGAAGGACTGCGTGACTGAGACGAAGGTCACGCCGTTCCGGTCGAACACCTCGACCAGCTTGGCGAAGTCGGCGAGCGAGCGGCTGAGGCGGTCGATCTTGTAGACGACGACAACGTCGACCAGGCCGTCCTCGATATCCCCCAGCAGCCGCTTCAGCCCCGGGCGTTCCAGCGTGCCGCCTGATATGCCGCCGTCGTCATACTGGTCCCGGACCAGCACCCAGCCCTCGGAACGCTGGCTGGCGATGTACGCTTCGCAGGCCTCCCGCTGGGCGTGGAGGCTGTTGAACTCCTGCTCCAACCCTTCCTCGGAAGATTTCCGGGTGTAGACCGCGCATCTCAGCTTGCGGACGAGTTTCGATTTCTCCGGGAGCTTCGTCATGTCCGCCCCCTGTGGTTCCTGAGCCCGAAGAAGGTCCAGCCGTTCCACCGCGTGCCGGTGATGGCGCGGGCGATGGCCGAGAGCGACCTGTAGGGCCGCCCCTGCCACTCGAAGCCGTCAGCGGTGACCGTGACGATCTGTTCGACACCCTGCCATTCCCGCAGCAACCGTGTGCCGGTGATGGGACGGTCACGGTCGAGACGCATGCCGCGCTTCGTCCTGTCGCCGCCATCCAGGTCCTCGCCAAGCCGTTCGAGCTTTCGGATCGTCTCGGGCCTGAGCCCGCCATAAGCCAGTTCCTGGATGCGATAGGCGAGGCGGCTTTCGAGATAGCGCCGGTTGAACGGTGGCGGCTCGCTGTCGAACAGGTCGCGCCACTGCTGCTTCAGGTCAGCCGTGGCAGCAGTCTTGAGCGCGGCCAGGCGCGCGGGGATGGGGTCGGGGATCGTCATGCACTTCTCCGATGAGTTGGAGTTGCATGACCGCTCTGGTCGGGCAGGTAGCGTAGCGAACTATCTCCATCATGCGGCAAGTGTTCGCTTGACTGCGCGAGCCGTAGCCGGACGAGACCCAGCGCCAGGATCTTCGTCAGTGCAGCGAGGCGCTCGCTGGTGCTCATATGGCGTGGATGGAGCGGGTTCATGAGCCCGAACATGCCGCTACCGGATGGGCCACACAAACAAAATCAGGGGCTTGGCGAAGAGGTGCGGCTACAAAAGCAGGGCCGCGAAGCGATGCGGTTCACAAGGAAGGTCAGGACTCCACCACTGTTCATGTTCATTCTATGTTCCTGCCCTGGCAGTTGGAGCAATTGGATGTTCGGGATGTTTTTACCGCGCCGTTCCTATCCGCTCTCGGAGGCGTTCAGGGTCTTTGGCGATCCCGAGATCGTGGAATGGCTCGATCAGCATCCCGTGGGCGAGGACATCGCCATTGAGGAGCAGCGGGAAGTGTACCGTGGTCGACTGGAGCATGAGCTCAACTGCGCCATTCGCGAATACAGGCTCGTGGCGACGGCTCTTCGCCGGCCGCTCACACCTCAGAGTCGGCGCGAGGAGATATCGGCAGACATCTGGGGCTTGCTGGAGCTCGATTACGCGTCCGCCACGGCGCGGCTTGAAGACATCGAACTGATCGGGATCGAGTTGCACGAGCATCCGATGGCCCATCTGCTCGGCCGCTCGTTCTTCACCAACAGAGAGCGGGCCGCTCCGAACGATGCTGACGACGACACCGATTTGGTTTCCCTGTCCGAGGATCTGGAACTTCTGGTCATCGGCGAGGACCGCATGCATTTGCGCGGCGAGATCCAGCAACACATCGTCAAGCTGCTGGTCGATGCCTGGAAGGAAGATCGCGATCTGGAGACCAGGGCGGTGCTGCTTGAGGCAGGCTCCAATGCGGATTCCATCGCGAAGGCTTTCACCGGAAGCCCCAACTGGGAGAAACTTCGCCGGCATATCGTATTCGGCAACGGCAGGTGCAGGCTCGTGCCAAATGCCGATACTGGCGAGAGCGAAGATGCCGCGCAATAGCGCGAGGTAAGAGTTCTCCCCGCTCGTTCGCAGAGATCTCCCCGGGTTCGGGCAGAGTTCTCTTGCGTGCTCTTGCGCCCTCTCTGGCTGGTCGATCCGCTTCTCTGTCCTGCACGATCTTGCTCACGTTCAATTGCGAATGTGAGGAAACAGGAATGACCACTCAGCACTTCGATCAACGCCAACTCGCACGCCGCTGGAATGTCAGCCCTCGCACGCTCGAGCGGTGGCGCTGGCAGAAGGATGGTCCGAGCTACGTCAAGATCGGCGGGCGGGTCTGCTACAGGCTCGAGGATGTCGAGGCCTATGAGTCGGCCAGATTGCACATCGTCTCACCAGGCTCGGCGTCTCCGACGCGAGAGCAGCCATGAGCGGACGGGATCCGCGATATCCCAGCCAGCGCTCCGTTGGCCAGTGCGAGCGGTTCGATCCCGGTCTCCTTGTCGCCCGCCACCAATTCTATGAGCGTGCCTGGCCGACCCCGGCCTACATCGCCTATGTGCGTCGCCATGTCCTGGACGTGGGGCTGATCTCCGACTTTGTCGGGGGGACGGCGGTCATGTCCGTAGTCGACTGCGGCAATGGCAGGTTCGACTGGGACGCTACGGGCAGCCGGTACGATGCCTTCGTCTGCGAGGCCTATGACGTCGATGGCGAAACTACCATCGACATCGTGGCCTGGCCGGTCGACGGGCCGGGCCATGTGCTCACCATGTTCGGACGGGCGCCGCTGCTAGGGCTTTGGCACGCGCTCAATCCTGCGACCTACACCTTGGGCAAGGCGCTCGTCATGCACCGCACGCCGCTTGACTGGCTCAAGGCCGGGTGTGCGGGCGCGGCGGTCGTTACACCGAGGCTTGCGGCGCGCCAGCTGATGGATATCCCCGGTCCCATCGCAGCACGCGATCGCGCTCACGCCCGGGAGCTGCTGCGCATGGCTCATAGCGTCGTCGACGACGAACAGATCGTCGTTGCTGCCGCAGACAATGCGAGGGCGGCATGAGCACCGACCCATGGGATTACGAGCCGTTCACGCCCTCGACCGGTCCGAACGGGTCGGCGGCAGGCCGAAGGCCGATAACGCCGATGATCGACGAGATCGAATGGTTTTCCGAGATCGAGCCTGCCCTTGGGTCTGCCTATGTCATCAAGGGTCTTCTGGACCAGGGCGCCATGTCCGTGGTCTACGGCCCATCCAATTCGGGCAAGACCTTCCTCGCTCTCGATCTCGCCTTCCACGTGGCGGCCAACATGCCTTGGCGCACGCGACGGGTGGCAGGCGGGACCGTGCTCTACCTTGCGGCGGAGGGCGGCAACGGCATTGCCAATCGCATGGTGGCGCTGCGTCGCCGGCTCGATCGGACCGCAGTACCGCTGGCGCTGCGGCGGGCGGGCCTTGACCTGCTCCATCCGGATGCGGACCTGCCGCGGCTCATCGAACTTGCCGGGGCGATCAGCACCGGCAATCCTCTGAGGCTTCTGGTCATAGACACCCTTTCGCGCGTCATCGCCGGTGGCGACGAGAACGGTCCGGTAGACATGACGGCGTTCGTTGCGAACGTCGACAAACTGCGGCAGGCGACGGGCGCTCATGTTCTTGTCGTCCATCACACCGGCAAGGACCTTGCCCGCGGCGCCCGCGGCCACAACTCTCTGAGGGCCGCCACCGATACCGAGATCGAGGTGCAGCTCGATGAGGCCGGGACGCGGGTCGCGGCAGTGACCAAGCAGCGCGATCACCAGGGCGGCGACACGTTCAGCTTCGCGTTGGAGACCGTCTCGCTCGGCAAGGATCAGGATGGCGAAGAGGTGACAAGCTGCGTGGTGGTTGCCGCCGAAACTGCCGACGACGCCGAGGCCTTACCGTCGCGAGAGGTCTGCCGCCAGATGCTGAAAGTCATCGATGAAGGCTGGAAGAGCAACAATCCGCTATCGACCGCGCCGCAGTCGAAGGCGACAGGCCGATATGCACCACGATGTCTGGCGGAGCGCTTCGGCCTGAAGCAGGCCGATATCAGCCGGCTCCTGTCCCTTTGGACCGACAATGAGATCATCGTCCTGGACATACTTGAACGCCGGAGCAAGCGTAAAGGGTTGCGTGTGTTGAACTGGCTCTGACCCGTGCGGAAGTCTGCGGAGGTCTGCGGAAGTCCATGTACTAAGTCATTGATCTTGCTGGTGCGGAACTGTTTGCGGAAGTCGCGGAGGTTGGGTGTCTAACCCCTTGAAAAATAAAGCGGAGGTTTGCGGAACTCATGACCATACCTAAAGGTATGGCGTGGCCGCACCGCGCGGCCCGCCTTCCGGAAGGGGAGAGAACGGCACGACGCGACGCTCGCGCAGTGCGCGCTTTGGCGGGGGGCTCAAGGAGCGAATGGTCAGTCGGGACTGCCGCGCAGACCCGCCGGCCCGACCGATGGACGTTCAGGTTTCTCCGTCGACCTGTTGAGCGCCTCATTGGCTTCCTCGGCCTCTGAGGCTGGCGTTTCATGTGGCCGGCCATCTGCACCTCTCACCGTCATGACGCCGTCGGCCACATCGTAGGGCTGGATCGGTGTCTGTCGGGTGGCCGCTGTGGTCTTGCTTCGATCGTCAGGCTTCTTCTGCTTGGTCATGGCGTGTCCTCCGTAGATGGGCACAACGCATGGAACCCGCCAAAGTCCAATCCGAACTGGAATGAACCTCCGGCGCGAGCATCAGCCGCTGCGAATCGCACGGGTCAAAGATTGGCCAGAAAGGGCTCCCACGCCGGGTCGGTCTTCAGATCGGAGTAATCCTGCGTAGAGCTGCGGCTCCTTTCGAAGAAATGTCAGGATTCCCATAGCCATAGCTGCCGGCGTAGAATTGACCATGGCCTGAAGGCGGGGGGGAGGTGGAAAAGTCTCCGCCGATCCGATCCCTGACCGGTGGGGCCGTCCAACTTTCACACCCGCGAAATTGGCATGGGGGTCACCGGCAGTGGCGCAGGCAGCAGAACTCAAACAATCCAAAGCCCTGGCAGTCGCTGGCGAGCATCCTGGAGGGCCCGATCATGCGACCAACTCCGCAGTGCTCAGGGACCTGGCCATCAGCTATCGCGACGTCGCCAGCCTCATCCCCTACGCCCGCAACGCCCGCACCCACACCGATCGTCAGGTCGCACAGATTGCGGCTTCGATCCGGGAGTTCGGCTGGACCAACCCCATCCTCGTCGATGGCGACAACGGTGTCATCGCCGGTCATGGCCGGCTGCTGGCCGCACGCAAGCTCGAGATGACGAGGGTCCCGGTCATCGAGCTTGCGGCGATGAGCNCCATCAGCTATCGCGACGTCGCCAGCCTCATCCCCTACGCCCGCAACGCCCGCACCCACACCGATCGTCAGGTCGCACAGATTGCGGCTTCGATCCGGGAGTTCGGCTGGACCAACCCCATCCTCGTCGATGGCGACAACGGTGTCATCGCCGGTCATGGCCGGCTGCTGGCCGCACGCAAGCTCGAGATGACGAGGGTCCCGGTCATCGAGCTTGCGGCGATGAGCCCGGCGCAGCGTCGCGCCTACGTGCTCGCCGACAACCAGCTTGCGCTCAACGCCAGTTGGGACGATGCCATGCTGGCTGCTGAAGTCGCCGATCTCGGCGCCATGGGGATCGATCTCGAGCTGGCCGGGTTCGATGCCATCGAGATCGACCGCCTGCTCGCGCTCAACCATCAGGACGAGGGCGACGCCTTCCCGGATGAAGCTCCAGTGCCGCCAGCCCGTCCCGTGACGCGATCGGGGGATCTGTGGTGCCTCGGCGAACACCGGCTGCTCTGCGGCGATGCCACGCGGCGGGAGGACCTCGTCCGGGTGCTGGGAGGCGGGCTGGCGGACATGGTCTTCACCGACCCGCCCTACAACGTGGATTACACCCCCGATNCGATCGTCAGGTCGCACAGATTGCGGCTTCGATCCGGGAGTTCGGCTGGACCAACCCCATCCTCGTCGATGGCGACAACGGTGTCATCGCCGGTCATGGCCGGCTGCTGGCCGCACGCAAGCTCGAGATGACGAGGGTCCCGGTCATCGAGCTTGCGGCGATGAGCCCGGCGCAGCGTCGCGCCTACGTCCTCGCCGACAACCAGCTCGCGCTCAACGCCGGTTGGGACGATGCCATGCTGGCCGCCGAAGTCGCCGATCTCGGTGCCATGGGGATCGATCCCGAGCTGGCCGGGTTCGACGCCATCGAGATCGACCGCCTGCTCGCGCTCAACCATCAGGACGAGGGCGACGGCTTCCCGGATGAAGCTCCGGTGCCGCCAGCCCGTCCCGTGACGCGATCGGGGGATCTGTGGTGCCTCGGCGAACACCGGCTGCTCTGCGGCGATGCCACGCGGCGGGAGGACCTCGTCCGGGTGCTGGGAGGCGGGCTGGCGGACATGGTCTTCACCGANTCGACCGCCTGCTCGCGCTCAACCATCAGGACGAGGGCGACGGCTTCCCGGATGAAGCTCCGGTGCCGCCAGCCCGTCCCGTGACGCGATCGGGGGATCTGTGGTGCCTCGGCGAACACCGGCTGCTCTGCGGCGATGCCACGCGGCGGGAGGACCTCGTCCGGGTGCTGGGAGGCGGGCTGGCGGACATGGTCTTCACCGATCCGCCCTACAACGTGGATTACACCCCCGATGGCCATCGGCCGATTGCCAATGACGCCCTGGGATCGGCGTTTGCCCGGTTCCTCGGAGCCGCCTGCGGGGCAATGCTGGAGGTGACCAAGGGCGCCATCTACATCTGCATGAGCTCCTCCGAGATCGGCACGCTCAAGCACGCCTTCGAGGGGGCAGGGGGGCACTGGTCGACCTTCGTCATCTGGTCCAAGACCAGCTTCACGCTTGGCCGCTCCGACTATCAGCGCCAGTACGAGCCCATCCTCTATGGCTGGCCCAGGGGCACCGACCATTACTGGTGCGGGGCGAGGGACCAAGGGGATGTGTGGCCGCTGGCAAAGCCAGTGNGAGCTCCTCCGAGATCGGCACGCTCAAGCACGCCTTCGAGGGGGCAGGGGGGCACTGGTCGACCTTCGTCATCTGGTCCAAGACCAGCTTCACGCTTGGCCGCTCCGACTATCAGCGCCAGTACGAGCCCATCCTCTATGGCTGGCCCAGGGGCACCGACCATTACTGGTGCGGGGCGAGGGACCAAGGGGATGTGTGGCCGCTGGCAAAGCCAGTGCGCAACGACCTGCACCCGACGATGAAGCCGATCGCCTTGGTGGAGCGGGCGATCCGCAACTCCTCCAAGACCCGGGACAGGATCCTCGATCCCTTTGGCGGCTCGGGCACGACCCTGATGGCTGCCGAGGCANGCACCGACCATTACTGGTGCGGGGCGAGGGACCAAGGGGATGTGTGGCCGCTGGCAAAGCCAGTGCGCAACGACCTGCACCCGACGATGAAGCCGATCGCCTTGGTGGAGCGGGCGATCCGCAACTCCTCCAAGACCCGGGACAGGATCCTCGATCCCTTTGGCGGCTCGGGCACGACCCTGATGGCTGCCGAGGCAGCGGGGCGTGTGGCGGCATTGGTGGAACTGGACCCGGCCTATTGCGACGTCATCATCCGGCGCTGGCAGGAGCAGACCGGCGGCACCGCCACCCGGGAGGATGGCATGGCGTTCGCGAGCCTTGCCGCCGCGGACGGGCAGGGGGCGGCATCATGACGAAGCGCGTCGCTCAGAGCCGCGCCCGCTCGATGCTGGAGGCGGTCGCCAACCTCCTGGTCGGGTACGTCCTGGCGCTGCTGATCCAGCAGCTTGCCTATCCGCTCTTCGGCATCGACACCACCCTTGCCGAGGACAGCGCGATTGCCGCGCTCTTCATGCTGGGCTCGCTGGCGCGCTCCTACCTGCTGCGCCGCCTGTTCGAGCGCCTGCAGGCCTTCTGAGCCATGCGCGGTCGCAAGCCCAAGCCCACGGCGCTGAAGCTGATCGAGGGCAATCCNTCGGGTACGTCCTGGCGCTGCTGATCCAGCAGCTTGCCTATCCGCTCTTCGGCATCGACACCACCCTTGCCGAGGACAGCGCGATTGCCGCGCTCTTCATGCTGGGCTCGCTGGCGCGCTCCTACCTGCTGCGCCGCCTGTTCGAGCGCCTGCAGGCCTTCTGAGCCATGCGCGGTCGCAAGCCCAAGCCCACGGCGCTGAAGCTGATCGAGGGCAATCCAGGACACCGGCCGCTCAATCATCGTGAGCCAAGGCCACAGCCGGGGATCCCCACCTGTCCGGCCCATCTCTCCCCGACGGCGAAAGCGGAGTGGAAACGGCTGGCCCGGCAGCTTCACGGGCTGGGCGTGCTGAGCGAACTCGACCGAAGCGCCCTTGCCGCCTATTGCCAGGCCTATGGCCGCTGGGCCGAGGCGGAAAAGAACCTCAAGACCACCCCGGCGCTGCTGAGGACGCCTGCCGGCTACGTCCAGCCCAACCCCTGGCTCGCGATCGCCAACAAGAACCTCGAGCTCATGCACAAGTTCATGACGGAGCTTGGGCTGTCCCCATCCTCGCGCAGCCGCGTCTCCGCCATGGCGACGCTGGGCCGGCGGCCGTGGGATCCCCTCCCGCAGGATCATCGTGGCAATCCGTTTGCTGAGCTTTGAGTGTTTGTCGCATTCGCAAGCGGCCTGAGGCCCTAGTCTGAACGTTACCCGCTGCACTGCTGTTCTTGTAGGTCGACCAGACGATTCATCCTGACGCGCGCCTTGGTCGAAAAGGATTGGCGAGCAGGGGCGATCTGGCGTCAACTGCTCGGTCCGGTGATTAGAGTACACGGCCAGGATCATCTTGCCGATTGATGCAATAGGCGCTTAGCCTGTACAAACCTGACGCGAGCCCGAACAACTCGCCGCGTGGTTTCAAGCTCACGCGCAATCGAGAGGAAGGTCTCGCCTGCTGACAGATGATCCTCAATCACCTTGTCTGTTTCGGCAGTGTGAGCAAACCTGCGCCGCTTGCCCTTGGCCGCCGATTACCTCCTTGAGGACCTTCCTCCGGCGGTAAGACGCGAAGTCTGATGCATCGAGCCACGCCCGAACCGTATCAGGACCAACCCCGGACCCCTGGCCAATGTTGGAAAGCTTCGCCCCCTAGCGCGTCGCGCGGCAATAGCCCGATGTCAGAGGTGTGTCTCCTGAACTGCGAGTCTGTCGGAAAGTCCCGCCATCGCGACGTGCATGTCATGGTTCCGGATTCTATTGCCATCCTCATTGAAAAGTGCCACGCGATCAGGTGCGATTGAGACGGTGATGGCGTCGCCGACCTTTTGCGGCATTCGCTCCCGGAAGAGGGCGTTCACCAGATGCGACCCAAGTTCCAGCGTCGCGACAGTTTCCGAGCCGGTGGGTTCGAGCATCACGATCCTTGCCGGCAGTCCCGTCTCCGACAGCATGATGTGTTCCGGCCGCACACCATAGGTTCGCGCCTCGGCCGAGGAAAAGGGCGCGGGCAGGCTCGTCCCGCCCGTCGTGACGAATTGCCGGTCAACGCACCGGCCCTCCAGAAAATTCATCGCGGGCGAGCCGATAAAGCCTGCGACAAAGATGTTGTCGGGCTCATCGTAAAGTTCGAGCGGGGAGCCCATCTGCTCGACCCGCCCATCCCGCATGACGACGATCTTGTCAGCCATCGTCATCGCCTCCACCTGGTCATGGGTGACATAGATGGTCGTGGTTGCCAGCCGCTGGTGGAGCGACTTGATCTCCGCGCGCATCTGCACCCTGAGCTTGGCGTCGAGATTTGAAAGGGGTTCGTCAAACAGGAACACCTTTGGTTCGCGCACAAGAGCGCGGCCCATGGCGACGCGCTGGCGCTGCCCCCCTGAGAGTTCCCGCGGATACCGTTCCATCAGATCTGATAAGCCCAGGATTTCAGCAGCTCTTGCGATCGCAGATTCGATCTCGGCCTTCGGCGTCTGTGCCAGCTTCAGCGTAAACCGGAGATTGTCCCCGACGTTCATGTGCGGGTAGAGCGCATAGCTTTGAAAAACCATCGCGATGTCCCTGTCCTTGGGAGGGAGGCGATTGATCAGCGTTCCGTCGATGCGCAACTCGCCGCCTGTGACGCCCTCGAGGTCGAGATCCTCGACGGCGCAACGGTGAAGCGCGTGCTGAGCACGGCCACCACCAGCGCGGTCTACACCGCCGCCCAGCAGACCGCCGACTGGGGCGTGCCGCTCGGCCCCGGCGACACGCTCGACATCCGCATCTACCAGCTCTCCGCCCTCGTCGGGCGAGGAGCGCCCAAGACCGCCACGCTGACTTTCTGAGGATCCCATGTCCGACGCCACGACCCATCTCCTGCTGCCCTACATCCTGGCGGCGCAGGCCCAGAAGCACGTCACCCACAACGAGGCGCTGCGGATCCTCGACGGTCTCGTCCATCTCTCGGTGCTCGACCGGGATCTGGCAGCACCCCCGGCGAGCCCCACCGACGGCGACCGCTACATCGTCGCCTCGGGCGCGACGGGTGACTGGGCGGGCTGGGACCTGAACGTCGCGCTCTGGACCGACGGCGCCTGGCTGCGCCTGCCACCGCGCACCGGCTGGCGGGCGTGGGTCGAGGACGAGGGCCTGCTGATGGTCTACGACGGGTCTGGCTGGGTCGGCACCACGCCCGCGGCGCTGCAGAACCTCGCCCTGCTCGGCGTCGGCACAACGGCGGATGCGTCGAACCCATTCTCGGCCAAGCTAAACGCCGCGCTCTGGACGGCGAAGACCGTCGCCGAGGGCGGCACCGGCGATCTGTTCTACACCATGAACAAGGAGGCTGCGGGCGACGATCTCGGCCTGACACTGCAGACCGGCTTCGTGACCAAGGCGCTGGTGGGGCTGTTCGGCTCGGACCGCTTCCGCCTCGCAGTCTCGGCCGACGGCAGCACCTTCTTCGACGGGCTGAGCGTCGACAACGCGACCGGCATCGTCGATCAGCCCCGGCTGCCGCGCTTCAAGGCCTACACGAACTACGACAACTATGTCGGCGTCGGGACCTGGACGAAGATCGGCCTCAACAACACCGACTACAACGACCAGGGGGCGTTCGACGCCGCGAACAACCACTTCGTGGCGCCGGTGGACGGCACCTACCTCTTCGGCGCGACGCTGCTCTACAAGATCAACGCCAGCGCCACGGCCCGCATGCGCGGACGGCTCGTGCTGAACGGCACGACCGAAATCCGCGGCTCCCTCGGGGAAATCTCCGCCACCCACGTCTCGCTCGCTACCGCGATCTGGCTGCAGACCATGGTGCCGCTGACGGCAGGCGATACCGTCGAGCTGCAGGGGTATTTCCGGGTCGCGGACGGCTACTTCGCCGCCGATCACACCTCGTTTTGGGGGATGAAAGTTGGCTGAGGAGCAGCAGCGCAGTCGCACTGCCCAGACAGGGCGTCAGCCTAGTATGTGTCGCGGCCTCCGTTCGTCTCGGATCGCAGTTGCTATCTAAGCCGACTCATTCCGACTCTATCCGCAGTATAACGATTGTGATAGCCTCACCTCAGTCGTATCCAGACGTATGGGAAGCAATGAGCGATCGTTGGGTCTCCGTGACAGATGTCGCTGAGCATCTCGGTATCTCACGGGACACTATCTACCGTTGGATCGAAACGAAGGGTCTTCCTGCGTACCGCGTTGGCCGGCACTGGAAGCTTAAGCTGGCAGATGTCGATCAGTGGGTCCGTCAGGGCGGCGCCAATGAAGCCGCTAGTGTTTTGCGAGGCAGCGAGGATTAAAGGTGTACGAAGAACTCCAGCATTATTCGGACGCGCTCCGCACCTACATTACTTCCACCTACCATATTTCGAACCCCGCCTTGGTCGATCTACGAGATGAATTGCTCTTTCGGAGTGGGGCTATTGCGCAGACACCCTACCTAGAGAGCACCGCGAGGTACGCAGCTTCGCGACGTTATGAGGAACTTTCGCTTCCGTCGGATGTGGCGGGCCTTCTGAGATGGCTCGGCGAGCGAGGGGTTATTTTCGATCCGCCGTACGACCACCAGGCGCATGCTCTCGAACTCGCGCTTACACCACCGTTCCGTGACCTCGTCGTGACGACCGGAACTGGTTCGGGCAAGACTGAGACCTTCCTCCTCCCGATATTGGGCCGAATGGCGGAGGAGGCTATGTGCGGGAGCTCGTTCTCGACGCGCGCCGTTCGGGCGTTGCTCCTCTACCCGATGAACGCGCTGGTCAACGATCAACTCGGCCGCTTGCGTGTGCTCTTCGGCGACAACAACGTCGCACGCTGGTTCACTGACAAAGGTGGGCGCCCAATGAAGTTCGCTCGCTATACGGGGCGGACCCTGTACCCAGGCAGCCGCAAGGAGGACACTAAAAAGCACTGGACGCGCTTAAAAGAGCCGCTCGAGTTCTTCACGAAACTCGAAGATCGCGCAGCTTCTGATGCCGACGTGAAACGCTTGATCGGCGAGTTGCGGCGCCGCGGCAAATGGCCAGCGAAGCCGCCAACCAGCCCGGATTGCGAGGACGGCATGAGCGCCTGGCTGGGCAAGGGCGCTTGGAAGCGAGGTGACGAGTGGGTCCGTACTGTCGAGCGTCCAGAGGATCCAGAACTATTCCTGCGGCACGAGGCGCAGGAGGGGGTTCCTGATCTCCTTGTCACCAATTACTCGATGCTGGAGTACATGCTCCTTCGTCCCATTGAACGGGACATCTTCAGGGTGACCGCCGAGTACTATGCGGATCATCCAGAAGAGCGGCTGATCCTCATTTTGGACGAGGCCCACCTTTACAGAGGCGCACAGGGGACTGAGGTGGCGATGTTGATCCGCCGCCTGCGTAACCGACTGGCACTTCGTCCGGAGCAGTTGCAGGTCATCTGTACGAGCGCGTCGTTTTCAGATCCTTCAGCGGCAAAGAAGTTCGCCGCTGACCTCGCGGGCAAGCCTCCAGAAGGATTTGAGGTTCTTAGAGGGACGAAGCGCGCGTCTCATCCCTCCGGGCCCGGCGACAGGCGAGTTGCGGAGACGCTTGCGGGAGTGGACCTCCGCCGGGTCTACGAAGGCGACCTGGCGGCTCGTCTTGACGCGGTCATGCCGGTTCTTCAGTTGGCAGACGTTCAAGTCTCGTCTGAGTCCCTGCTGGACGAGGCAAGCGCGTCGCCTGACGGAGATCCGTTGGGGAGGGCTCTCCACCGCGCGCTCAAGCAGTTCCCGGTGACCGGTCGCCTCGTGAACCTCACAAGCGGCGCGGTAGCCGACGAAGACCTCGAACGTGACTCTGCAGGCGTGGGACCGGCTCAGGAGATCGGAGAACTGGCCTCACGGCTCTTTCCGGAAGTTGAGGCTGATCTTGCCCGCGTTGCCACTAACGCCTTGGTTGAACTCACTTCCATGGCGAAGCCTGACAGCAAGCAGGCACCACTCCTAGCTGCTCGCGCCCATGCATTCTTTCGAGGGCTCCCGGGCTTATGGGCATGCTCGGATCCGCAGTGCTCCCATGTCTCCGACTCTCAGCGAGAGCGTTGGGACACATTACCGCCGACTGGAGCGCTTTACGCTCAGCCTCGTCGGACATGCGAGTGTGGAGCGCGGGTGTTCGAAGTTTACACGTGCCGGTCGTGTGGCTGCGCATACTTTAAGGCCTATTCGTTCGATCCCGGCGCTCCCGACTATCTGTGGGCAGAGGATATCGGTGAAGTGGACGGCGTGGACGGGGTCGTCCAGCCCGTATTTCTCTCACTGGAGGAACCTCCCGCAGGCTCAGGAGCGCGGTTCGAGTACCTGGATCCGGTGTCTGGCCGCGTAGGATCAGGGAACGACGCAGCTCGTGAGATATGGCTCCCGCCTCTTGGGCAAAAGGACACGAGCCCCGGAGAGTTTCAAAACTGCCTCCGCTGCGGAGCGGACGGTTCAGACCACATAATGGACCATGTGACGAAAGGCGATGAGCCGTTCCAGGAGATCGTTTCCTCGCAGGTCCTCGAGCAGCCCCCGCGCCAAGAGGTCGACACTCCGCTCAAGGGGCGCAAAGCACTCATCTTCTCCGACGGGCGACAAGCAGCCTCACGGCTTGCCGGGAAACTTCAACAGTATTCGATGCGCGACGCGGTGCGGCCGCTGCTCCTGGACGGGTTGAGCCAGCTAGAGCAGCGTTTTGGAGGTCCGGTGACACTCGACCATGCCTACGCCGCCCTCCTGACAGGCTGCGCCATGAACGGTGTCACCCTGCGCCCCGCTCAGGCGCCGCACTTTGAGGAGGATCTTGCTCTATTCCGGGAATTGCTGACTAGCGCCCCGCCAACCACGGAGCAGGAAATCCGCAGCAGGTCAGCGGAACTGAACACGCACCGTACAAATAAGGCCCTGATGCTCGCGCTCTATCCGGTGCTGAAGGACCCACATACCGGGCTCAGCGCCCTTGGCTTGGCGACAATCCGCGCCTCGCTCGACCCAACAGACCTGCGAGCGTTCCAGAAGTTGCCGGCGCCGCCTGAGCCCGCTCACCTTAGCGAGGAAGAGCGCCGTTGGGCGCTGCTTGATCTTTGGCTGAACGACGCGGTCCTTAGTCACGCATTGTATCTGCCCACCACGCCGAGCGAGTGGCTCGACGCTAGCACAGGGGCGAAGATACGGCGCACAAAGGCGACGTTTCCATCGTTCGTGAAGGATTTCGTCGGTACGAAGTGGTTCAACGCAAACCTCAAAGGACGAACAGGAGCGCCGTCGGAATGGGGGAAGTTCCTCTCGAAGGTCTTCGGGACCAACGAGACCGCCAATGGATTTATACTGAGGGCCGCCAAGCTCCGAGTGGTTACAGAGGAAATCGAGTGGCGCCGCTGCGATACGTGCACCACAGCCCAGCCGTTCAACCCGCTCGCCGCCGATCGCTGCCGCGTTCGTCCGGGCCACAGGGTCTGCACCGGCACGACTAGCGCGCTAGATCCTGCGACCGACACCGTGTTCCGGTCGCGAAAGGGGCACTTCCGCCGACATGTGGAGAGGCTCGCGGCCGAGCCCGATTACGCGCCCCACCCATACGTCGCCGCCGAGCACTCCGCTGCGCTCAACGACAGCAGCAACAGCGGCGCAGTGGCGCGAGCGGAATGGCATGAACTGAGGTTCCAAGATCTCGACGTTGAGGGTCCGGAGGGGCGGCGCGACGGCCCTATCGACGTTCTGTCATGCACGACGACGATGGAAGTCGGCATCGACATTGGCAGCCTCACGGCTGTAGCCTTGCGCAACGTGCCGCCTGGGCGGGCAAATTACCAGCAACGCGCCGGCCGGGCCGGTCGCCGGGGCTCTGCTCTCTCGACCGTAATTACCTACTGCGGCGCGGACAGCCATGACCAGGAGTTCTACTCGCACCCCGCAGCGATGGTTAGCGGCCCAGTGCCTGACCCGACGCTGAACCTGGACAACCTTGAGATCATTCGCCGGCACTGCTTCGCGCTCGTGATGAGCATGTTCCAGATGGCCGCGATCGCCGATCCCGACGACGAAAGCGTCAGTTCCAACGTCTTCGAGAGCCTCGGAATGCTGCAGGACTTCCGGACCGGAGATGCGATGGAGTTCTCCTACGCCGGCCTCAAGGCATGGCTCAATCGAGAGGCGGCCCGAGTCCGCGGTGCGTTAGAGGAGATCGTCCCTGCGTCCGTTGTTGCTGCGGCACCAGGGTTCGTGGACGACGTGCCTTTGGCGCTGCTGTCCGCACTCCGCGAGGTGGGCGCCGGCCCGTTGGAGGCATCGGAGGTGGAGGATCAGTTCTCACCCGCCGTCGAGGAACTCGTCGCGGAAGGTGGCGGGGAGGAGGCACAAGCTGCCCGTGGCACGCTAATGATGGGCTGGGGTGACGACGTAGACTTCGATGCGGTCGATACCGGCGCACCTGAAGCAGCGCACACCTCGGCGGACGTTGATCGGACCGAGGACGCGCCCGACGGAGGGCTCGATCCGGAGAAGTTGCTGGATCGTCTCTTTGATCGTGGGGTGCTCCCACGATACGCGTTCCCTACTGATGTGGTGACCTTTCACGTCTTTGATCCGGCCGCGAGTACCGAGCGCAAGGCAGTCCTCAAGTACTCTCCGCAACTCGGTCTCAACCAAGCGCTATCGGGCTATGCGCCAGGTCGAGAGGTTTGGGTGAACGGTGAGCGCCACTACTCGTTCGCCATCTGGACGCCATTCAACCGCCGGGACTGCTGGCAGGCGTGGTTCGGCATGAAAGTCTACTTCGAGTGCGACCGCTGCGGTTACGCTCGCGTCGAGCAGCGGAGCGACGAACACTATGTTGGCCAAGTTCTAGACTGCCCAGCCTGTGGTTCTGGTGGTTCCCTAGGGGTCGGTACGCGCTGGCTTCGTCCGCCGGGCTTCGCGCATCCGGTCGACCTCGACGCTGAACTCCCCCTAGATGACAGCCCCACTCCCACAAGGCCGACCCGCGCGAAACTGAGCGCGCCCTTCACCGACAGCGGACCAGCCGAAAGGTCGGACATTGCAGCCAACGGCGCAGGCTACGAAATCTGGACTGCCAAGCAGCGGCTCGTTCTAACGAACACGGGCTCCCATGATCAGATGAAGCCGGGCTTCCTCTATTGCCCGAAGTGCGGTCGAGCAGAGCCGAACGGGTGGGCTGCTGGCCGCTTCCAGCGGGGCGGTCACCCTCGTCCAAACCCAGACCATCATCCGCATGGCGCGAGTTGCAACGGTACCCCCACGGTGGTGGTCCTAGGCAATGAGTTTGAGACGGACATCGCTCTATTCCGCTTTCGATTGGCCGGCGCTGTCGCCCTACCGCCGGGGTCGGTCGTGGCCAAGATTGTGCTCACCACCGCTGCGGAGGCACTTGCCTCCGCAGCGGCAAAGATCATGGACATAGAAGAGTCTGATATCGGCGCTGAGTTCCGCGTGGCGATGACAAGCGGAGGCCGGACGGGGAACGAAGTCGAGGTATACCTTTATGACCTCACACCGGGCGGCGCCGGGTTTGTGCGCTCTGCGGCCGCAGATCCGAAAAGGCTCTTCGAGGAGGCCCTCACGCGCTTGGAGTCCTGTGACTGCACGCATTCCTGCTACGAGTGCCTGCGCAGCTACAAGAACAAGTGGGACCACAAGTATCTCGACCGCAACTTGGGCGCGGCATTCATTCGCCACGTCATTCATGGTGAAGCGCCTACACTCGGGACCGATGACGAAGGACGCCTCCTTCAAGCGCTAGAGGTGGACCTGACTGAGTCGGGACATACAGTGGAGCGGCTAGAGGGGGGACTAAGGCTGTTGGACCTCTCGGGTCGGATCGTGGTGCTCGGGCATCCGATGACGCCCGGCGCGGCCGGCTCAGCGACCGGCAGAGCACTCATCGCGAGCGGAGCGCCTCACGTCGTAGTGGATAAGTTGCTCGTGGACAGAGCACTCCCAGCAGCGGTTCGGGAGGCCACTGGGGCAAAAACAGGCGGCAGCTCTGGATTCACGCTACCTGCGTTTCTCCCCTCAGAAGACGACGGCTGCCCCGTCTACGACCCGGCCTCTCTCGCTATCGACGAGCAGCCAGAGCCGCTCGCTAGGGTGGCGGTTGGCGGTGCCCCATCGGGATCGTTCATCGTACAGCTAGCACGCCCCACGCTGGAACGAATGGGAAATAGTGAGTTCGCCGCGGGGGCTTGGGTGGTCTTCACACCGACGCATCAGGATGACTTCGTAGTCGGCAACAAAGACCACACGCCTCGCTTGCTTGTCAGCAAGGCTGGGGCATTCAACGCCACAAACGACCGCTGGACCTTTGGCTTGCCGCGCCTCCGGAAGGACAAGGTGAGTGTCCTGTATCTATCCCATGTCGCGCCCCGCTCGGAGACGCCGCGGGCCCAGGACGTGAGCGTCCTAGGGAGAGCGTTTGGCGTGTTCGTAAACGGTGTCCTCCACAAGTTGGGAGAGGCGTAATGGCGCGGATGCTGCCCGACGTTGATCCTTCCCAACTCCAGCACGCCTCAGAGGAACCTGTATATGTCGCGCTACGCGACCAGTTGGGCGACGATTATATCGTTCTACATTCCTATCCGTGGCTTCGCCCGTGGCGCAGCAAGGCTCTTGCCGAAGGCGAAGCGGATTTTGTCGTGCTCCACCCTTCCCGCGGTCTTCTCATCCTCGAGGTCAAGGGAGGGGATACGATCCGCTACGATGGCTACCGGTGGTTCCGCGACACAAAGACCGGGCCGGACGAGTTCCAAGACCCGTTTAGGCAGGCGCAGCGCAACATGCACGCGCTTTTGGAAATCGTACGAGAGCGATCGGGAGAACGGATCCGAAAGCAGGACCTCGTACATGGTTATGCGGTTGTCTTCCCACACCTAGACTACGAGGGTTTGCCGCCACCTCACGCCGACAAGGCCATCGTGATCTCTCGGCGCAATCTCCCCTTCATGGCACAGGCAATCGAGACTGCATTCGCGGCTTGGACCGATGAACCGCGATTGCTTCCTCGCGATCGATACACGATGCTCGTGAACGACTGCCTGATGCCCAAGTTCAGGGTCTTCAGGCCCGTAGGCCCGGATATTGAACTGGTGGCCAACCAGTTGCTCGAACTTACCGAGACACAGGCCCAAGTGTTCACCGGTCTCTACGTCCAAGACCGGGTGCTGGTTGAGGGAGTGGCTGGGTCTGGTAAGACGTTCCTCGCGATACATCGGGCGCTAGCTTTCGCGCGCGAGGGTATGAAGACCCTGTTCGTCTGCTTCAACAAGGAACTCGCGGCCTGGATTCGGCGACAGGTGCAGGAAGATCCGAGTACGGCCGACTTCCGCGATTTGCTGACGGTCAAGCATTTCCATGGTCTCGCCGCGGAACTTGCAACTGAGGCGGGCTTAGATTTCCGCCCTGCGGCTGGTGGCGCTCGAACGGAGGCATTCTGGAACGACGAAGTCCCTGACCTCATGGAGCAGGCCATTGTCGATCTCGCCATGGAGGGTCGCGAGATCCACTTCGACGCCATTGTCGTGGACGAGGCGCAAGACTTCTCGTTGGGCTGGTGGTACACGCTGACACAGTCGCTTCTGTCGGAGGCAGATGGCCCCCTTTATGCCTTCATAGATCCCAATCAGTCGCTTCGCGGTGAAGTGCAGTGGCCTGATGTCGAATTTGCAGCGCGCTTCAAGTTGACGATCAACTGCCGAAATACAAGGCGGATCGCCTTGGCGAGCGCCTCGGTTCTCAATCTAGAGTGTCACATATTCCCGCGTGCACCCCAGGGGAGTGCTCTGCGAGTGCTCCGCGCCAATTCCTCTAGGCAGCAAAAGGGGTTGGTAATTCAGGAACTACGGTCGTTGTTGCAGCGGGAGGACGTGGCGCCTAGACAGATCGCGGTGATAGGACCTGCAGCCAAGGAGAACGGTAGTCTGTCAGACCTGACGGACATTGATGGCGTACCTCTAGTTATGTCAGCGGAGGAGTGGCGCGACGGTGGGGGTATACTCGTAACCACGGCCCGCTCATTCAAGGGACTCGAGGCCGAGGTGGTCGTGCTGTATGATCTCGACGGTTTCGGCCGACTGTTCCGAAGGGAGGACCTCTACGTCGCGTGCACACGCGCCAAGGTGCTGCTGATCGCGGTCGTGCATGGGGAGCAGTGTCGCGAGGTTATAACAGCGGCCCAATCAGTTTCCGAGGCGTAGGCATGAGACTTCGAACGCAGTCTCGTGCCCAACTCAGCACCCAGTTTGGCTACCTCGATGCCGAGGGGAGGCCGAGCGAACGTGCAATCGCAAATATTGTGCGCGCGCCGCTGAGCCGCTGGGGGCTGAGTCCCAAGCGAGATGTTGTCAAGCACGCACGCGCCGAGTTCCGGGCCAGCGGCGTTGAAGATGTTAGCGATATCCCACGCGTCTTACGGCGGCTTGTCGATATAGGCGAATGCGAAGAGGTTTACGTTGGGCACGAACTCTATTTGGCGCCGACTACACCGAGGTGGATCTCAGTGGGTGAGGGTGTCTCCGCTTTTCTGGGAGTGTCGGAGCCCCCCGATGGACTCTCGCTGGTGGACAGCGACAACCACGACATAGTTCGCAGACTTCGTGTCGGCACTGACGACGAAGTCGCTATTTTGGAACTTGCTGGGGTGCAGGAGGTATCGCTCTCGGAGTGGTTGGTGCCTCCAGGCTACCTTCGTCACGCAAGTAGGCGAATGCGGCAGCCTGCGAGGAGCGACGCGGTCACGCTCGGCCGTTTCTGGGACTTACTTGAGGAGGCACTGACCGAGGAAGGACTGACGGTGAGTGCTGACGCTGAGGTGCGTTTTCTAGGGGGGCGTCCAGGAGATTTCTTCGGCCGTCACAACTCGGCGCAGCCTGAGGGTAGGTGGACGACAGATCCGGGAGAGGGGCTGTGGTGTGCCTATCGCCGCGGCTACGGAGACACTCACTGGCACCCATGCATCGTCGCCGTGGCTGGAGACGGTCAGCGGGCGCTTGACCTCTACGACGAGGATGAGTGGCGATGGGCTGTGCTCGCGCGTGGGAGGCGTGTCGGCGCCGAGGAGGTCGTACGTGCAGACGGGCTCAGGATCCAGTTAACGTTCCCGGCGCCGGTTCAGTTGCGCGCGGCCATGGATATCCTTGGAAGTCCTAGCGGCGCATGGGCATGGGATGTGAGTCCGAAGGGCCCCGACCTGTGGCGACTGCTAACCTAGGCCAACGCTCCCATGGCTAGGAGACTTTTCGAGTTTGAATTATTGCTGTCAGCTTTTCTCGAGGGAGGACCGTGCGAACCTCCTCCTTGCACTCCCGAAGCCAGCGAGTGCGCTCGTCCCAAAACGCGCGGGTCATGCCCAGAGTGTCCCCAGCGGCATTACGAGCATTCTCCGCACGCGTGATCTGTGCTCGATTGCCTCGCTCCCGTGCCAACTCAAGAGCCGCCTCAGCCCGACGCAGTTCCTCAGTGGCAATTGCGACCGCATCGTGGCCTTCCTCTTCGACGACCACCAAGCGAGCCGTGAGCGACTCCTCAAAGTTAGAAAAGCGATGGCTCCACGCTGAGCGTGCGGCCGTCGCGTCAGCCTGCCGCTGACTAGACAGTTCCGCCTCAGCGGAGGCGATGTCCGCCCCGTCTTTGCGCAGGTCGTTTGCCCTCGGGACGCCATTGCGCTCATGTGCCATAGGGTTGAAGAGCGCCGCAGCCTCCTCGGCTTCGACCTGGACCCAATTTCCGTGCTCCTGTCTTCGTAAATCGAGGGTCATGCACGCGGTGAACTGTGCGCGGAGCCAACGAACGTCAGCTTCCATCGCGCAACGCATAACTTTCCTAAAAGGACGCAACAGATCGGGAAGTCGATCAATTTCACTGAGAGTTGCGGCTTGGACCACGGCTCCGAGCGTCCTCTCCTCCAAGCCTCGTGCCATGAGTGCATCCGCCGGATCAATGACGGACAGCCTAAGAAGGTACAGACCGGGCGCCCCATACTGCCAAACGGTGTGATCGTCGAAGAACGTGACGCCCAGCTTCAATAGGCCATTACGTTGCGGTAACCAGCCGTCAATTAGTTCATCGTGGAGCGCATCGCCAAAGTTGAGGAACCGAAGAGTCCGTCGGACATGGTCACCGTCCAGCACCATGGTGACGCTCCGCCGAGGGGGAGTCCCGATGTCACCGCGACGAGTTATGAATGCGTACGCGTGTCGTGGGCTGCGCTCGTGCGATGGATCCGCGCCGAACGAGAAAACCACCTTCGACCGGACCTCTCGCCGGCCGTACATCCCCTTCTCACCGAACTGATACCACAGCGTCCGAAAACGGCCACCTGTCTCCGGGTCTGTGTTCCAGCGGATGTGGTAGTCGGCAGCATAGTCAAGCAAACTTAGCATCCCCTCGAGCGCCCGATCCCACGCTCGGGGGCCTAACGCCGAGTGCTCGGGAAGAGCTTTGAGGACAGGAGGAGCGGGAGGTATTGAATCCAGCCACTGGCGCTCAGCGGTGGCTGAGTCGACTGTCCAAGGGAGGTGCTTGCGCAGAGCAGAGGCGAGTTCCTGTACCTCGTCTTCGGCCGCCATCTCCTCCGTAGTGTCCGCTAGTTCTCGCCAGTCGATCCGTTTTGGGCGTAACGCGGCGTCTTCAATGAGGCTCGCTAGCTCGTCGAGGTGGTCTCCGTCGAGGTTCACACTTCTCTCAAAGACATGGAAGCGCTGGAGAACAGTGACGACCTTCTCATCGACGAGGCCACGCTGAGCAATGGTGTACACGTCGATCGTCTTTGCACCGCCCTCGTTCGAGAAGGCGGCGACGTTGCCGATCCTGTCGAGCCTGCCGATCCACTGCTCAACTTCCTCGGGGCGCCACGGGACACTGTAGAGAACCAGAACGCGTGCGCATTGGAGATTCAGGCCGACTTGCACGGCCTCTGGCGCGAACAATACCTGCGCGTCGCCGCGTTGAAAGGCCTCAAGGTTCTCGTTTGTCTCGTTGCCAAATCCACCGAGATCCTCGACCGCCCCCGTCATCATCCCTTGGCGAACCCGAGCTGCAACCAGCGGGACTCGCTGGGAGAGTGGACCAACGACCGAGAGTCGCGCCTGGACGAGATCAAAGAGATAATCGACTGTCAGGTTGTCCTGCGCTGCTACGAGTACGCGTTCAGTTGGGTCCTCGGTCCAGATTTCCGCCAGAAGATCGATGAGGGCATCGGCGCGGGAGTCACCTTGGCTGCGGTGAACGAGCGGTTTGACGCGCTCAAGCAGGCCAGCGCGCTCGTGCCCTCTTCGCCGGAGGAAGTCTACGCGCTGCTCGAGCGACGGTGGGCTGAGGACAACACGTTTCGCGAGACGTACTGAATCGAATTCCCGGCTCAGATCGCCGAGGTGTTCGAAGTACTGCCACATCAAGGACTGCCGCTCAACTTCCGCGCCGAGAGGCTCGACGACAAGCGGCCGGTGACAGCGGCGAGGGAGCACGCCGCTGTAATCCACCCGTCTCGTTCGAATGACCCTACGGTACGCGCAATGAGCTAGCGCCGCAGTGCAAAGGCTGGAATGCACTGAGGCGGACGCCGCGGTGCGATCAGCCTCGATAAACTCATTGACCACGGCGGCCGCAGCCCATTCGGGCCACTTAGAGACGTCGTCGCCAGCCGCCAGACCTTCGGCAACTCCGCGGTCTCCGGTGGAGATTCTTGCTCGCGCGAGCGAGGCCCGCTCCGGCTCTAGCAACGCGAATAGCTGCGCATGTCGCTTGACGTGCTGGAAGGCGGGCGTCGCCGTGAGCGCCAGTACGTGCTCGAAGCGGGCAGCGACGCGAACAATCCGGTCCTGGACATCTGCGCGCAAGCGATGGAGTTCATCAACTACGAGGACATCGAAGCGGTCGGGGTCGATGTCAGAGAGCGCGAACTTCGGGTTGCCCGCGGCGTCACGCATCCCGAACTGCTCCTCCCAAGCCAAGCGGATATACTGCCTGCCCTCGGCCGCGTCGTGTTCCCCGAACGGTGCGGTATGAGCTCGCGTCATGATCTCGTCGCGCCACTGAGCGACAAGTTGATCGGGCACCATGATCAGTACTTGCAGGTCAGCCCTCTGGCTCCGAAGCGCGTTCAGCACCATCAGAGCTTGGACGGTCTTGCCGAGCCCAACCTCATCGGCAAGCAGATGCCTAACCCTTACGTCCGTCAGCACCCTATGCACGTTCGCGACCTGATGTGTGTAGAGCGATGCAGCTATGCCGACTGCGGGAGCAAGCGGCGTCCGGATGCGTTCGAAATCGCGCCGGACGGCTTGAATTTGTAGACACAGGTCGACGTAAATGTTTCTCATCTGCTGCTACTTCCTCGGGCCGCCCGTCGACTTCGCAGGGCCAAGTATCGTGCAGCGCGAGCAACGGACCGCTCAGCGAGCAGCACGTCAAGTGCGCGGCGCCAGTCCAGGCTTGCGGCGGCCTCGGGCTCGGCCCACAGCGCGAGGATTACCTTGAGGGTGTCGCTTGGCGGCACGCTCCCGGAAAGCGCTCTCCTCGCGCTTCGGGCCCACGCGGTGAGTTCCTCGGTAAGTTCGTCTAGCGTCATCATGGACGGTTCGAGCGTCATGAGCCCATGAGCGGTGTCGGATGGGAGAAGCATTTCGGCGAGCGGCTGAAGTTCTGCCGTAGACTTTACGCGTCTAAGGACGGAGTCCCAGTCGTCTGGCGCTGCGCCGGGGTCGCCCTCTGCAATCCCTGTGGCGAAGTCCTCCTTACCTTTATTTCGGTACTTATCGGCAAGTTCTGTATACGCGCGGGCGCAGGCCAGATCGAGCGCCTCATAGTCTTCCTGGCTCAGGGCGCAAAGCGGGCCGACGCGCGCCCAGAGGTCTGGGAACTCAGACCGAATCTCTCGGACGGCGATGCGTGTCACCTCAACCTCGTCCTCGCGCGAGAGTTCGACATACGAGTCACGTCCGAAGCCTGTCTCATCGCAGTCTCGGGCCAATTCTTCCCACGGGTCCACATCGCCCAGCGCCGCCTCGCGACGCACCCACTCCTCGCCGCAGCAGATTT
The DNA here is from genome assembly GCF_003994485.1 of Arsenicitalea aurantiaca. GTDB lineage: Bacteria > Pseudomonadota > Alphaproteobacteria > Rhizobiales > Devosiaceae > Arsenicitalea > Arsenicitalea aurantiaca. The sequence goes on along the minus strand of NZ_RZNJ01000008.1, from coordinate 69,520 downwards.
CTGTGAGCCATCCGTCCAGTACCGCGGCGATCTGCCGGCGCCATATCTCGGCGATGAACGTAGTACTTTCGGCGAGGGACCATCTTAGGTAACTCTCGACCATGTCCTCGAGGCCGAGCGCGCCATTTCCAGCGTAACGGCGTCTGGTGAGGATCGGCTTCTTGATAGCGGGTAACCCTAGTCGCGCATGCGAGGGAGCGATGCAGAGCGTGGTGAACTCGGCGACCCCGCCGTGCTCCGAGACGTCAAGCCCGATCGGTGCGAGCAGTCGCGCCACTTCGTGCGCGTCGTCGAGTTCCGGCGCTGGCGGAGTCGCTGGAGTGGTCGCCAGCACCCAGCCGAAGGGGAGCATCCCGACTTCGCTTGTTAGGGCAATCGTACCGTCGTCAGTTCGCTGCCACCAACAGGGCCGCACGCGCTGCTCCAACATCATATAGTGTGAGCATAGGTTCCCCACGCTGAGCCGCAGTTTGAGCGAGGGAGACCGCGCCAGTAGCCCACGAGTCTCGTCATCAAGTAGCGTCGCGAAGGGCTCCTGCTCCGAGGAAACCGAGCAGGGGAGAGGGCCGAGCGGGGCGGTGGCAAAGAGCCTTCGACCGCTGGCATCGATCTCAACTGTAAGTTCCAGGCCGTCGAGCGGGGCAAAACTCTCGACGGCGAATTCGAGCGCGCCGCGCAAGAACGCCTGGACTGTCAGGTCACCGAAACGCGGTTCTATTGAGCAGATCGTGGGCGGCACAGATCGAGGCGCTAGCGTCCCGCGGAACGTGTAATCGCGGTCCTCACTACCGTTCGACACCCGCAGCGTATGGTCACCTCGCTCAACTAAAACGGTCACGACGTCGTCGCTCGAAAGATGGACCTGTTCGTCGTCCAACTGGACACTCAAGCCCTCTGGCGGAACACGTCGAGGCACCACAGTCCGTTGGTCGCCGACCACGAAGACCGGAACCGGCGCATCGCGTTCAAGCGGAGGTCTGCCTGCAAATTCAACTGAGATGCCGAAGTGCACATGAAATCCAAGTTCGCGCAGAACTTTCCGCGCGATCTCTTCCGCGGGGTCTAGCAGATAGCAGTCGTACGGCCCAACGTCCCTCAGGGCTGCGAAACCCGGAGGGCCTTCGCCTGACGGGGAGAGGAGCCAATACTTGCGGTGGCCAGAGATACTCGGACCGTGAACTCGACGTCCAATTTCTTCATCGGAATCAACGGCGAATAGCAAGGGGCACGCGATGTTCAGTTCGAAGGTGGCAAGTACGTCGCGAAGTTCCTGGTCGATTTCTACCTGGCCGAGGTCTGGAAAGAGTTCCGCAACCTCTGACGGGACCGACGTTAACTTGAGCGTGAAGGGGAGCCCGGAGAGCAACTGTTCACTGGGAACCGGCCCTGATACGCCCCACAGACGTGCGGCGTATCGGCGACGGCGCAGCGCTCGACGGAGTTTCCCTTGCAGGTCCGCTTCCACTTGTGGAAAGGCGGCCTGGAGCGTCATTGAACTGTCTTGGCGTCGGATTGTGAGCGAACCTGCGATCGATGGAAGTTGCAGCCCCGATGATGCGGCAGGTGTCTTTCGCTGCGCGACAGTCCGTTGTCTCCGGCGAGCGACCGCAACTGCGCGCCGAGCGATTTGGTCGGAGGCGAGGTCAGTTGCGATACGCTCCATCGTCTGGGGACAGAGTTCGGCACTGTCGTCACCCAACAACCTTCTCGTCACGGCTACCACCAGAGTTGCGTCCTCGAGCAAAGTCGCGAACCGCGCCGAAGAGTTGGAAGCAACTATTCGGATTGCGCGGTGCAGACCATCGTCATCGAGTTCGGCGACGTTCACGCGCAGGTTCGCAAGCGTGAGCGCGAGCGGACGATGGAACTCAAGAGGCACAAGCGCGTGAGTGATTGGCCAGGCGATGAAGCGGAAGGCGTCGGCCCACGGGGTAACTGGCGGCTGCGCACCTCGGTAGGTCTTTGCAGCGCTGGCGAAGAGATCGCGAATGTGATGTCGATCAGGCGCACTGATACGCAGGCCGAGTTTGGCCTCAAATACCGGCCAAAAGTCAGTCCCTGACCCTCTATAGCGGTACCCGACCTCTGTGGCCGCGACGAGCAGTGGGAGGCAGTTGGTGCGCCACCATCCGCTTTCAATCGGGTGCGTGCTTAAGACATGGCTAACGTTCGCGAAGACGTCAGTGACCTCGTCTTCACTTAACCCGTGCTCGAAAAAGAAGACCGGCCCCGTTCTTGAATCCCGGAGCGTGCGGTACCTCTCGTCGAGTCTGTTGTGCGTCTCAAGCATTGGGCCCGCCGCGCGATAGGTTTTTCCGAACAGCGCAGTGAGCACGGAGCAATTTCGGGCATTCGTCGCACGACGCAGATGCAGCGTGGCTGGAGACGCGCTCGCTCGCGCGCCAGTTGCCCTCGTTCGCAATCTTTAAGAGCATCTCGTCCTCTCCAGCGGCGAACTCGCTTTCATAGGCGGTCGAACAGCCGACAATACGTTTCTGGAACGCGATAGCGGCGCAGCACGCAAGGCACTGTAATGCTTAAAGCTTGGTCGTGGGACCTCGTGGGCCATAGTTGCTCAGCGCTAGTATGTGAAATCTTCAAAAAGGGTCGCCTGACCGTCGTCGATATTAGGGAGTACGACCCGCGCCCCGTGGCGGATAGGTCGGACTAGAGTATGTTGCTCTACCCGCGCCAAGACGTCGTCGGACTCGATGCGATTTCTCAACCAACGCTCTGTCCACCAGCGGCCGATCTCCTCAGTGCTGCGTTCTGGTTCGTTCATGTCAAAGCAGTACTCAGGTTCATCATCCATCCCAAGGAGGAACTCGCGAAGGTTCCTTACGACCGGAACGCCATACACGATGCGCTGCCGTCCGTGCTGGAGGAGCACGTCGGTCGGAAGTTTGAGCGCGTCGAGCCCGTCTCGGATCTTCCGGAGTTTTGGGCTCACGCCCTCGCCGAAGATGCTGTTGACACGCTGGCCGTTACTAGACTGCTGGACCAAAGAGACGAGGGCTCTGACCGTGTCCGAACTAAATTGCGAAGTCCCGTAGGCGTCTGACTTGCCAAGTTCAAGAAACGCGAGTTGCTCGCCTTTCTTGCCACCGATGCGCTCGGCCGGCATCCGCAACCTGTTGTATTGGCTGGATCCGATCCCGTAGAGCGAAGTCGTCCCTAGGAACACGAGTTCTGATCGCCGGATAATCGGCCGTCCCGCCATCGAGGAAGCGATTTCGCTCTCTTGCTCCAGATATTTATTGCGGTAGGCAGTCACGACCTCCGGGCTGGCTGCGAGCATCGAGACGAGTTTCCCCCCGAGGATCAGATTATAAGGGGCTACCGAGCCGCAAACCGTGATGTCCGCCATTGCGATACCGACGCGGTCAGCTTTGGCTTTCCGCAGGATGTTCTTCACTATCCTGCGCCCATCGCTCGTGTCTAGCAGCGCGCGCACTTCTTCGGCAGTTGGCGGCGAGGACAGGTGCTGCTGAAGAACCATGCGCGATCGGAGCATGTCCACCAGTGAGAGCGCTCGTTTGCTGCGGTAGAGGTGTGTCCGTGCACGCGCCTTCCAGTGCGCATCAGTGCTGCCTGTATCGTCGCGCTTTGTTGAGCGCTTCAGATCCTTCGAACTGGCAAGTCGATGGTGGAGTTCCCGCTGGTTCTCCCCGAAAGCGGACAGATACCGTAGGACCTCCGGCGTCGGAGTGCGGAGGTCGAGCGGAGACAGCAGTTCCTCCTCAAAAAAGTCGTCGAGGTAGATCTCGCCAATCGCGGTTTCCACTGTTTTGTGGAGCCAAATCCCGAGTTCTGCGGACGGCGACTCGCTAGCGAACTCCAAGAACGCCTCTGGTTGCCAGCCTATCCAGGCATCGCGTTCGCGAATTTGCACAATTGGGCTCCCGAGAGACCCGATCCCTATGACTGGGTGGTACTCACGCGCGCGGTCTCGGATTAAGAAGGCCATTGAGCGCCCGGGTGTGGCCGTGTACTGGTTCGTCCATGTGTGGCGGAAGTATCGCCAGATGTCTTGCAGACGGAGCCCGGTATGCTCGCAGTACTCGGCCCCGTCGACGAACTGGAGGTAGGGATTGATCACCTTCCTCAACGCGCGAACGCGATCTTCGCCTTTTAGTGCGCGCGCGGCGCGGAGCGCCTCCGCGAGTTCTCGCCCGTCCCGAATGACCGAGTAGATCGACACTAAATTCCCATTGTGGAAGGACTTCTGCTCCATCCCCTTAATGAATCGCCTCGCTGCGGGTTCTCGCAGTTGCTCATCGCGTTTGATCAGTTCCTGGGCTCGGATGCGCGCCTTTTCGCGCAAAGGGTCGAGTTGATTTTCTGCGGGGCGCTTCACCTCGACGCCGCGCTCCTCGTTGACGCGGATGGACCAGCGCTGCCGAGCCAGGTCAGTCAAGACGCACAGCGCAGCGCGCAAGGCGGCATCGTGCTCGTCTTCGGTGTAGACGCGTAGTAAGCGCTTGAGAGCCTCATCGAAGTTCTCGCCGTCGCCTTCCTCACTCAGCAGTTTTGACAAACTCGCCGCATGGGCGCGGAAGGCCTTCTTCGCGTGGCTGCGCTCTGGGAGTGGTGGTGAGAGCACGACCCAATTGTTTTGTGCTTGGCGGCTCATCCTCTAACCGTTCAGGAAAGTAGCTAGTGTGTCACTCCAACCGGCCCGCAACTGCTCGGCGACTTTGAGAGTCTCTTTGCTCTCGAGCAGCGCCTCGGCACGCGCCGCCGCGAGCAGCAGTAAGTCGATCTGCGATCGCACGATGTCGTCGCTTGGATTGTCCGATTCAAGCAGCGGCTTGTAAACAAGCTTATAGAATGGGTGCTCCGGGTTTAGCACGAGGATCAGCCGGCCTTTGTCGCGCGCGTAGTTGAAGAAGGCCGTCTCGTTTAGTGCAGTAGGGACGATTCGGTACTCGGTCGAGCCACCACAATTGTCGCGTGCGTTCTCGGTTGACGTCAGCTTCTTTCCCAACGCGTCGAGGACCCTCTTGTCGCGAAGCCGCGGCTTCGGCGGCAGCGGCACCAGCATCTCGTCCTTCTCGCTTGCGCGGTATTCAGACCTCGTGAAGCGCTCCGCGACCTTCGCATTTAGGTGTGCCTTTCTCGCGCGGCTATTGAGTGCGCGAGCCATCACCTCCAAATCTGCGCTCAGTGCCTCGATGAGGTGGAGGCGTGGCCGGATTTGCTGCTTCGTGTGGGTGATGCCAAACGCCTCGTCTAGGATTGGGTCGAACTTGATCTCGCAGCGCCACCAGTCGTCGTAGTTCTCGCGGCGCTTTCCTCCAAGGAAGAACCAACCGTAATCCACCTCGCGACCCGCACGTACGATTGATACGCCCGCACCCTTAGCGATCCCGCGGGTTCTCTTCTCCTCGTTACTCAACTTCGACCAATCGTCGACAGGCAGTTCCGAAAAGCGTACCTTCACGATACCGGTGATGCTGGGGTCGTCGGGGTTCGCTGCAACCTCGTAGACCATGTCCTCTGCGAACTGAGTTGCGCCACTGTACAGCGCGGCAGGGTGGAGGAAGAGCGGGTCGATGGGCTGTACAGCGTCGCCGTTCACCTTGATGGACACGCCGTTCCACAAGAAGTGTCGGAACTGCCGCCCCAGAGCCCCCAAGAGTTTCCGTGTGATCGTAGAAATGCGCTTGTGATCGAGCCGGTCGCAGCGCGACCAAGTTACGGCGGTGCCAGACTCATATCCATTTACGAACTCTGGTCGTTTGACCCAACGTGGCTGCGGCACCTCGGTCAGTTTCCCGGCCGCAATCATCTCGAGATCGAGATAGGAAGTGAGTACCTGACCGCGCTTCGAGTTCCAACTATGCACGGTGACCCGCTTAGCCTGGCTCAACGAACTGTTCGGCAGACCCATGCCGTAACGCCCAAGGCCGTCACGATCGTTGAAGCGAGTGCTACCGCCGAACCGAAGCGCAGTCCGCAAGGTCTGGGCGTCCATGCCAGATCCGTTGTCGATAACGGTTAGGACGATCGAGCGCCCGTCCTCTTCTTCGTCCACCGTGAGGGACACCGTGATTGAGGTCGCGCCCGCCTGCAGCGAGTTGTCGACAAGTTCTGCGACAGCATTCGACGTTCCCTTGTACCCCGAGTCGCGGGTCGCCTGGATGAACTTGTCGACGGCGACAATCGAGAAGTCCTGTTGTCTAGTGGTGTTCATTCGCCTGATTCCGTCCCTTCCGCATTCGCTTCTCCCGTCGATCCGACCTCCACTCGCTGCGCCTCCAAGTACCCCTCAAGGTCGCACTCTTTGACGCGGAGTTGACCGCGCTCGCCCACTTTGTAGGCGGCAAGATCACCGCGCTTGATCAGTCGTCGGACCGTTTTCTCGGAGACCTTCATCGCGTCCGCGACGTCCTGAACTGTGAGAAGCTTCATGTTCCTCGCCCCTCGCGAGCATGGCCATCATTGACCAGCAATGTCCATGAAAGACCCTAGACGGGGCCGCATGTCAACGGTTGGTCACATGTGACCCCTCACCTGATCGGACCTTTGGGCGATGTCTCGGTTTGGTCTCTGATCGCCTGGGTCAAATCTGGTCCGTCTCCTCTTCATCCCGCGCGCCGTGCCGATGAAGGTTCTGGAGAGGGAATTGGGGTTCGGTACCTTGTGCGAGATCTGGATGACCCGGGCACAATCGGATTTCAGATATCATCCAACTTGGCTTAGAATTGAGTATCGGCGTCGCGGATCATGAAACGCGTCGTGATCCCTGCATTGGTGCGCCACATCAGTTTGTTGCGGGTCTGCTGCATGGAGTCCGCGTGGAGAGAGTTCGGTATTTGGTACACTTCCTCCGCCATTCCTAAGTCATTGAAATTGCTAGCGTAGAATCCGAATCAAAGAGCGGATTCTGTCACAGCATCCCGTCACAGCGACCTGAGTGTTTGTTCCTTGCTTGAATCCCCCTCATTCTTGGTTCACCGGCGAGGGTGTCCGTAGGGGGCTCCGGCTTTAGGAACTTGCGCAACTGCGCGCGTCCGATTTTCGCGTGCTGTAGGATTGGATGTGCGTCGACCTTCTGCACTTCGACTTCGATCTGCCACGGCCTGTAAGCTGCCATATCGTTAGGTGAGGTTCGTGACGCCGAGCGCTTCGTCGCAATAGGAGCAGCCTGTGACGATGCCGATCGTCACATCGGTCAAGAGGTAAAGATACGCCGACGCTCGTGCGACTTGTCGAGGAATTGTTCGAGTTTGAGCCCCGGGCGTGCCACAGCCCCCGTAGTTGCTGATCGCTAGGCCGACTTGTCGCCACCGATGCTCCGTCTGAGGAGAGCCCAAGCGATGCATGTCGCCAACGCGATCAGCGCTATACCGGTCCAGAACAAGTTTGCCTGCGGAATGGACTGGGCCAGGACGCCGACGACCAGCGCGCCCAGGGCCGGAAGGCCACGGAACATCATCGTGTATACTGACAAGACCTTGCCTCGAACGCGGTCTGACACTTGGGTCTGTAATACGACCTGGCACGCTACGCCATTGGCGACAATCCCACTCGAGACCAATGTCAGTGCAACTATCGAAAGCCATGGCCGGCTTGAGAGCAGGAACAGCGCCATGCTGCCCATGATGGCGAGGCCCGAACTCAGTATTGAGCGTAGAGGAGCAGCATGTCCTGACAGTATGCCAATGGCCACGCCGCCGAGAACCGCCCCAAGCGCTTGGGCCGATGTGAGCCAAGCAAACAATTCAGCCGCCAAGTCCGGTCTCAACGCCAAGCCGTCGGCAAAAGCTGGCAGCAACTCAAACACTGGCCGGATGCACAGCGCCACCGCGGCGAAATAGACGAGCACGACCCGATGCGTGACCGTGAGGTGCGGCAAGACATGCAGCCATCCCAGAGGGTCACTTCCCTGACCCAGATACGTTGAATGTGCCTTGTAACGCAGGCGCGCCAGCAACAGTGCGAAAGCCAGGTAGCTCACTGCATTGAATAAGAGTACCGCCTCGATCTGTCCGCTGGCAATCGCTACGCCTCCCAGCGCGGGACCCGCCATGCGCCCCAGGTTGAAAACGATGGAGTTGAGTGTCACGGAACTTGTGAGCATGTTGCGCTCTACGAGGCCGCCCACCAATACTATTCGGACCGGATGGTCGAACCCATTCAGAATTCCGGTCAACAGTGACAGGCCGACAAGCACGGGCACGCTCGTTGCGCCGAAAAGCACTGCAAGCAGAGCTAAAACAGCGGGGATGACCGAGAATAATTGGAGGCGAAGTGCCAAGACGCGGCGATCCATTCGGTCCGCCATCGTGCCAGCCAAGGGAGCGGCGAAACGGCGGGGAATAGGTCGGCGGCGGCGAGCAGACCGAGCACTGCGGTACTCTTCGAGGTATCCCAGGCGATCCAGTAGATCACCACGCGCTGCGCCCAGGTCCCAACTGTCGATAAGGCGTGGCCGGAAAGGTAGGCAACGAAGGATGGCTGGCGAAGTGGCTCGGCGGCCCGGGGTAATTTCATGGCGCAGTACCAACGGGAGCGCCAAAGCCGACTTCGTCCGCCAATACCGCTTTCTGGTGTCTGAACTCCCTAACCTTCGAGCCCGACGCCGCTCCAGTGCCTTGGAAATGCAACGGAATATCCCTGATGCGCCGGTCGACAGCGCCGGCGGCTTGATGTGGAGAGGTGGCGCCAACTTCATCAAGTTGCACGTGACGACGCGAGAGCGCACTCCGTCCGGCATGCAAGATGGTATTCCCGCTGGCTCGGGCCACGGTGCCAAGACCAGGATCAACATCTCTTCGGACAGCCGCGAGCAGATCGGCCACAACGCACCGGGGGTGCGATGCCGGGCTACCCCCAAGGTGAGACACCAGATGTTCATCCGCAACGCTGCTCTCATTGGGTATGCGGTCCGGCCCCGTTTGATTGTCCGGATAAAAGACAGCGCGAGGTACCGTGGTCGCAGGAATGCAGTAGCGGAGTGCTGCCGGTCCAGCCCCGTACCAACCCGCTCGACCCCGCGGAGGAAGACACGCGCCATCCTTGGTACAATGCGCTTTCATGAAGTACAATAGCAGGGAAGTTGAGGCGCAGCGTTGACTGAGCTTCCAGCGGCATTGGAAAATGTCGCCGCGGCCGAACACCGGCCTCGGAATAGGCGCAGAACTCCGAGAGGGATACTCAACAGGCAAGGCGGAGCGGCGCGTGCCTCAGATCGATCTGCCGCCCATGGCCTGGCTAATTTGCGCGGCAGCAGCTTTTACTTTCGGCATGTTCCGCTCGATCGACTCTTCGGTAAATCGGTTTGTCGGTCCAGTTATTGCGATGGAGCCAAACAGCTCCGCGCCGTCCCGAAAGAGTGGTACGGAGAGGCTCGAAACTTCGGGATCGCGTTCGCCGAACGTTGCGTGATAGCCGCGCTGCCGTATGAGGTCATAGAGCTCCCCCGACTGACCCGAGAAAGCAAGAATGACGTGGCCGGGCGCACCTTTATCGAGCGCAAACGCGTTACCCACCCGAGCGGAGTGACGGATAGCCTGTTTGGAATCGTGCCGGTGCAGGCAGATGCGCATATCTCCCTCTCGGGCATAAACCGCTGCGCTTTCGCCTGTGTCGTCGCTGAGTTTGGCTAACAGCGGTTCGACGATCGGCGTAAGGTTAAAGGTGGACTGATAGAGCGCGCCGAGCTGCACCAGTTTATGTCCAAGCCGCCAACTGGCGTCCTCGTTGCGGACCAGCATATGTGATTTAGCCAGCGAACGCGCTATGCGCAGCACGGTTGCTTTGTCGAGTGCGACGCGCCGGGATAGCTCTCCCAATGTCAGAGAGCGATCGTGTTCGGTGAAGGCCTCCAGCAAGGAGACCGCTCGCTCGACAGCGGCGACGCCAGCAGAATTTCCGGGCATGGCTTCCCTTTTAGGTGACCTACAATTTCGCCTCAGCTGGTACAGCACTGTGCAATACCGAAGCGCGCGAGGGCTAGCCCTCCATGCGCAAAATCCCCGGTTGGAAAGCGTTTCCGGGTTATCGGGTGCGACATCACCTCTCCCCGAAAGCGGCGAAAGCCTGGGGAGATGTAGCGGTAGAAATCCACCTCAGGGAGGCAAGAAAGTGGCTGCGAGGTCACTCAGCCTGCCGATCGGCCTACGGCAGAGCGACCGACGCATTCGGTCCCAGCGACACCAGTCCTTTTTGCCCGCCTCACTAGAAACGTCTCTCACCACTTTGCAGCGCGACGAAACGCTTTGCCAACCTCAAGGTTGACAGCCCTTCCTTTAGCAGGCCATATTAAAAATGAAATAGCGTTGTACCAAGTACAACGGTCGTGTGTTGGTCAACAGCAGCCCGTCTGGCGAGAGCACTGCCATGTTGAACGAGGAGGCACCAATGCAGAGACCCCAATGCGCTGCTACCGGGCGGCACTGCGGCCTGTACGCCAAGGGAGTGAAATGAACTCTAGAGTAATAATAACCGGCCCAAGCCTGGCGGCTGATGCGGTCTCGACCTTGGAGGCGGCCGGCCTCTCACCCGTATTCGTTGATGCCTACAGCTCGGGAGAAGAGTTGGTCGCAGCCGTTCGTCGCGCCGACCCGGTGGCGATCATTTCGCGGATGGGCAAAATTGACGGCGCGGTACTGAATGCTGCGCCACACCTCAAGGTAATCTCCAAGCACGGGGTCGGCGTCGACAATATCGACATCCAGCTCGCCGGGGAGAAAGGGATCCCCGTATTGGTCGCCAGCGGAGCCAATGCGGTGTCGGTTGCCGAGCACGCGATGGCGTTGCTTCTCGCCGTCGCAAAGCGGCTTCCCGCGCTGGATGCCGGGGTGCGTGAGGGACGGTGGGAGAAGCCAGGCTTCAGTGGTCGCGAACTGGCGGGCTCGACACTTGGCATGGTTGCGTTTGGAGCGATCGCGCGGCGTTTCGCCAAGTATGCCCAGTCGTTTGACATCCGCGTTCTGGCATTCGACCCGTTCTGTCCGGCACACGAATTCGTCGCCTCGGGCGTCGAGCGGGTTGGGAGCCTTGAAGAACTGCTTTCGGCAAGTGACGCCATAAGTCTGCATTGCCCTCTCACGGCGGAAACGCGGCACCTGATCAACGCGGACAGCATCGGGTTGATGAAAAGGGACGCGATACTGATCAATACCGCCAGAGGGGGATTGATCGATGAGAGCGCCCTTGTTGATGCTCTTGATGCGGGGCGCCTCGCCGGAGCGGGGCTCGACACTTTCGCGCAGGAGCCGCCGCCGGGAGATCATGCCTTCTGGAGCCAGAGAAATCTGGTCTTGACCCCTCACATCGGAGGTGTGACCCGCGCGGCAAACATTCGTGTGGGTCAGCAGGCGGCCCAGGGCGTGGTTGATTTCCTTCTAGGCAAGGCAATTGAACCCGGCCGCATCGTCAATGCAGACAGCCTGTCAGTGCGTGATGAGATGCGTTCTGCCGCGACCTCCTAACCAAACTGCAATTCAAGGATCACTTCATGCCGATCGGCTTTCGGTTATTCCCGCGCCAAGGTTCAATCGCTCCAGAGCTTGTTGCTCAGTTCAGGGACATCCCGGTTGCCAACGTCAGCGACAGCATGAGCCGGATGAGTGCGGCCGGCCCACAGATTCGGAAGATGCATCGTTCCGGCGTTCTCATTGGACCGGCACTAACGGTCAAATCCCGGCCAGGCGACAATCTCATGCTTCACAAGGCGCTCGACATGGCCGCCCCCGGCGACGTCATTGTGATGGATGCCGGAGGCGATCTCACCAATGCGCTCTTTGGCGAACTCATGCTTGCGCACGCACTCAACAGAAAGATCGCCGGCTTCGTGCTCAATGGAGCGATCCGGGATGCCGACGCCATCTACGAGACAAATCTACCTGTCTATGCAGCCGGAGTAACTCACAGGGGCCCATACAAGGATGGTCCTGGCGAGATCAATGTGCCGATCGCTATTTGTGGGATGGTGGTGAAGCCTGGCGATCTCATTCTGGGCGACAGCGATGGTGTCGTCGCGATCCCGGCGAATGATGCAGAAGACATACTTGTGAAAGCTCGCGCAAAGCAGCGCAGTGAGGCCCAGCAAATGGAGGCGATCAAGGCTCAGACCAATGATCGAACCTGGGTCGACGCCTCGTTGCATCGATTGGGATGCGACTTCCATGGACAGAACTGACTGTCTTTTAACCTCAAGGAGGAGACTTACTCATGCGTTATCGTAACGGATCCGGCTTAGTTGCACTCGCAATAGGCCTGGTGGTGGCGTTTCCGGCTGTCGCGCAGAACTACCCGGGCAGCAATATCAATTTCATCGTGCCCTACCCTCCGGGCGGCGGCACTGACATCCCGGCGCGTATTGTCGTTGATAAGTTGATGGAGCAGACTGGCTGGAACGTCGTCGTTCTGAACCAGCCGGGCGCCGGGGGAACCATCGGGCTGGATCAGCTGGCAAGAAGCAATCCGGACGGCCTTACGATTGGCATGGCGCAAACGTCCAATCTTGCTGTCAATCCCGCCCTTAATCCTGAAGTCAATTACGATCCGCTAACGGACTTCACGCTCCTCGGGCTGGTCACGACGCAGCCGATGGGGATCGTCACCCACAATGGTTCCCCATTTGAAACCTTTCAGGACTTCATCGACGAAGTTCGAGAAAATCCGGGCTCGGTCCTGTTCGGCACGCCTGGGACGGGTACAGTCGCACACATGTCGATCGAGCGTTTGGCGGTGCAGGGTGACCTTGAACTCGAGCATGTACCCTATACCGGCATAGCCCAGGCCATCTCCGATGTCATGGCTGGTGTCGTTGATATCTATATTGGCAGTGTGCCCAGCGTCTTGCCACATGTCACTTCGGGCAGTTTGCGGGCATTGGCAGTGACATCGGCGCAGCCGGACCCCTTGCTGCCCGACGTTCCGACTGTCGCATCATTCGGTTTTGAGGGCTATGAATCATCCGATTGGAAGGCCCTTGTAGGTCCGGCTGGCATGCCCGAGGATGTCCTCGCATCGCTGAACGCTGCTATTGCGGCGGCGATGTCCGACCCGGAGCTGCGCAGCCTTCTCGAGGCTCAAGGCAGCACTGTGCTGAGCGGCGATCCTGAAGAGTTTGCGGCTTTCCTGCCGTCTGAAGTACAGACGTGGGCCGAAGTCGTGGATGCAATCGACATCCAGATCGATTGATGCTGCAGGGGGGATTGCCGAACGGCGATCCCCTCACGCCTTCAGGAAAGCGCCCTCAGTGCACAAAATTGATCCTGACCTCATATCGGGCATGCTGGTCGCGCTTTTCGGCCTGATCGTCGCCATCTATGCCTTCAACCATTACCCTATGGGGACCCTTCGCCGCATGGGGCCCGGTATGTTCCCTGTCGGCCTGGGCGGCCTGATCAGTTGTCTGGGAGGGGCGTTGGCACTCTCGGCACTCTTTCGGCGCGGGCATGTTGCGATTCCCTTTCGGTTCGAGTCACGAACTGCGGTCCTGGTCATCGTCAGTGTCGCCGCCTTCGCGTTGCTCATCCGTTCGGCCGGCTTGGTTCCGGCTGTGATCGCCGTAGTGTCCCTGTCTGCCTTTGCCGATAAAGCGGCGACTTTGAGATCCACACTAGTGCTGGCAGTAGCGCTTTGCGCTTTGGCATACGTGCTGTTCAGGCTGGCGTTGGGTCTGAACCTACCTCTCCTGATTTGGCCAGGTGCATGACCTACTTCGACAATATAATACTGGGTCTTGAGACAGCCCTTTCGCTGTCAAATCTGTGGTGGTGTTTTGTCGGTGTCTTTTTGGGCACCCTTCTTGGGGTGATCCCCGGAATCGGTGTTCTTGCAGCGATTTCGATGCTGTTCCCGCTTACCTTTCAGCTCGATGCAACGGCTGCCCTCATCATGCTCGCCGGCATTTGGTATGGAACCACCTATGGTGGCAGTACCGCAGCAATTCTATTGAATGTGCCCGGGGCCCCGGCCAACGCCATCACGGCGCTTGATGGCTACCCGATGAGCCAGCAAGGCCGCGCCGGAGTTGCGCTCTTTATGACCACCATCGCATCGTTTTTCGGTGGTTCGGTCGGTATCATCCTGCTGATGACCTTTTCGGGGGTCATCAGCAGCGCCGCTCTGCAGTTTTCCTCAGCCGAATATTTCGCCTTGATGCTGCTGGGCCTCGTCGCCGCATCCAACATCTCCAATGGCTCAATGCTCAAGGGCCTCATCATGGTCTGTTTGGGCGTTCTGTTCGGGATTGTCGGCTCCGACATCTATACGGGCATGCGGCGGTTCACATTCGGCGTCGTCGAACTCGCAGACGGAATCGCCCTCATCGCACTGGCCATGGGTTTGTTCGGGGTGGCGGAGGTCATTGCGAGCGTCGGCAAGGTAGATGTCGCCAAACTTGACCCGAAATCACTGTCATTCGCTGCGATGAAGCCATCCCGCAGCGAGATGAGGAGATCTTGGCTGCCGATGATACGTGGATCTGCGGTGGGATCGTTTTTTGGCACGCTTCCGGGGACGGGCCCTTCAATCGCAGCTTTCATGGCCTATGCCGTTGAGAAGCGAAGCTCCAAAACCCCTGAAAGGTTCGGCAAGGGGGCCATCGAGGGCATCATGGCCCCCGAAAGTGCCAACAATGCTGCTGACCAGACCTCATTCATTCCAACGCTCGCCCTGGGTATCCCAGGCAGCGCCACGATGGCGCTGATGCTGGGTGCCTTGATGATCCATGGCATTGCCCCCGGACCACAATTGATGACCGAGCAACCGTCGTTGTTCTGGGGATTAGTCATGAGCTTCTGGATTGGCAACATCTTGCTTTTGGTGCTCAACATACCCCTGATCGGACTTTGGGTGCGCCTTTTGCAAGTGCCCTATCAGTGGTTGTTCCCGGCGGTGCTGATGTTTGTGTGCATCGGTACGTACAGCGTGAACAATAGCTGGTTCGACGTTGTGCTCGTCGCCCTGTTCGGTGGCCTGGGTTACACGCTCCGAACTTTAGGATTCCCCGCGGCACCGATGCTGCTCGGATTTGTTCTGGGTCCGATGATGGAAGAGCATTTTCGCCGTGCAATGCTTCTTGGACGAGGGGACCCCGCAACGTTTATCGAGCGGCCGATCAGCCTTGTCGTTCTGCTCGTGACGCTGGCTCTGCTCCTTTGGGGGGTGCGTCCACTTTTCTCACGCCACAAGCCGGCCTCTCGCTGAAGCGCTCGGGGCGGCTGCATACTGTCACCTCTTTCGGTTTCTTGCTGATCGGCGGCTTTCTGCATTATTTGCCCAAACCCGTCAGTCCGGTCACGGCCCCGCAGCGGTTCATGCGCGAGTTCGCGATGTCTCAAGTCTTGCTGCGAGGCGGCTGACTGCTTTGGGGCTGCCGCTTCAGGGCGTGCGGATGATCCCGCTCTCGTTCTCGATCCCGTTTCGATGGAGCATCGTTACGGCCCTCGGCCGGCCTCTGGCCTCGCCCACGAGGGCCATTATTGACCGGATGCGGGAGGTCGCTGCCGGCATCGACGGGATTACGCTCCGCTCCGATCGGGCGTGACGGCGAGGCCGGGCAACGGCCTGCGCAAAGGGCGGCACAGCGGGAACGCGGGCTTTTCTCGCAGCCGCGAACGCTGAGGAAAAAACTCTCCCGATCGCTCCAAGCTTAAACTATATAATCTTTATAGACTTAATGCTCTTTCGTATCGTTCGAGCTGCCTCGCCGGAGCGGGGATCATCGCAAGGACGAATTTCATGACGATCAGAAGACGTACCCTCATTGCCCTTGGCCTGGCATTTCTGCCGCTGGTCGCCATGCCCGTCTCCGCACAGGAGCATCCCGAGCGCATCGCGATCGGATATGGCTATGCCACCCCCAGCACGCTGGTGCTGAAGGAAACCGGCTGGCTCGAGGAGCAGCTTGCGGACGATGGCATCGCGGTCGAGTGGATTCTGACCCGCGGCAGCAACCAGACGCTCGAATTCCTGCGCAGCGGCAGTATCGATTTTGGTTCGTCGGCAGGCTCGGCGGCATTCCTCGGCCATGCCAACGGCGCGCCGAACAAGATCGTCGCATGGCTCTCGCGCGGGGAATCCACCGCCCTGCTGACCCTCCCCGATTCCGGCATCAGCTCGGTCGAGGATCTTCCCGGACGCAAGGTCGCCGCAACCCGCGCAACCGAGCCTTACCTGTTCCTGCAGCGCGCGCTTGCCGAGGCCGGCATTGCCGAGAGCGAAGTAGAAGTGGTGCCGCTGCAGCATCCGGAGGGTCGGCAGGCGCTGGAATCCGGCCAGGTCGATGCATGGGCTGCGCTGGATCCGGATTTCTCGATCGCCGAGCTACGCGGCGCAGTCGTCTTCCATCGCGATCAGAACCTGATCACCGGGGGCGTCCTCAATGCTCATGCCGATTTCGTCGCCCGCTACCCGCAATATGTGGAGCTGGTGTTGCAGGGCATTGTCTGGGCGACAGAATACATCGCCGAAAACCCCGACGAAGCCAAAGCGCTCTATGCCGAGGCGGGCGGGCTCGAGCCCGATGTGGCCGAACGCGCCTTCGCCCGCAATATCCTCGACCAGTACCAGATCACCGACGCCGACTTCGCCAATGTCGTCGCGGCCGGCGACGTCCTGCGCCAGTCGGGCTCGATCCCCGAGGATGCCGATCTCGAGGCGACGGCCCAAAGCCTCTTCGCGCCCGAATTCATCGATGCGGTGCTTGCGCGCTGAAAGTGCGCCGTCGGCGCCCCGCCGGCGGCCCCCCGTTCATTCATCGAGGACACGCTCATGACCAAGGCCGTCTGGTACACCCGCTGCCCGGTTCCCACCGCATTCAGCATCGCCATCCGCACCGGCCGCATCCAGGCCGCGCTCGCCGGGCTTGGCGCCAGTGCCCATTCGCTGCTGGAATCGAAGGATCCGGCCGTGCGGCAGTCCCACTTCGATCAGACCCTCTCCGCCTTCTTCCGGCAGGGCGGCAACACCCCGCCGATCTTCTCGCGGGCACGCGGCAAGGATGTCCGGGTGATCGGGCTTTCCGACAATCCAAGCCTTCGCGTCATCCTCGTCCGGCCCGACAGCGATATCACCACTCTGGCCGATCTGCGTGGCAAACGCATCTCGATCCCGGTGCGACGCAATGATCCGACCGATTTCTGGCGCACGACCGTCCTGCGGGGGTTTGTCGACGTGCTGGGCTCGGCGGGTATCGATCTCGCCGAAACGCTCGAGACGCAAATCCTGATCGATCGCAGCTATGTGTCGGGGTCCCGAAGCAGCGGCGGCGCCGATGACAGCCTCTGGGACGGCTCGTTCATGCTCGGGCACCAGCGCGAGGAAGCACTGGCGCTCATCCGGGGGGAGGTCGATGCGATCTATAGCCAGGGCAGCATCGGCACGATCGTGCAGGCATTCACCGGTGCGCGCGCGATCTTTGCGAGCCATGACACCGACGCCTGGGTCAATAATGACGCTCCGCTGCCGCTCACGGTCACCGGGGAACTGCTCGACGAGCGACCCGATATCGTGGATGCATGGCTCGAAGAGACCATCATCGCCTCGCAATGGGCCGCCGGCAACGCGCTCGAGGCCAAGCGCATCATTGCCGGGGAAACCGGGCTCGCCGAGGATCTCGTCGATGCCGCCTTTACCGGCACGATCCACGAGCGGCTCGATCTCGACCTCTCCGAGGGACGCGTCGCCAAGCTGCAGAGCCAGCACGACCATTTGCTGACGCACGGCTTCATCGACGCGCCCGTCGATTTCGGCGCCTTCATCGATCACGGCCCGCTCCGGCGGGTCAGCGAACGGCTCGACGCGGCGCCGGCCAGATTGCGGGCCAGCGCATGAGCGACCAGGCCATCGCAATCGACAAGCGGTCGGGACAGTTCAACGGGGCGCTGCTGGAGCGTCTCAGGCGTCTCGGCATAGCACTGATCCTGCCGGCTTCGATCATCGCAGCCTGGCACCTGACGGCCGTATCGGGACGCGTGCCGGCCTATCTGCTGCCCCAGCCGCTCGAGGTGCTGAACTGGCTCGTGCGGCTCGTTTCGACGGGCGAGCTGCAGCGCCATCTCTCGACCTCGATCGCGCGAGCGGGCATCGGGTTTGCGCTCGGGGTGTCGGCGGCGACGGTGCTCGGGGTGCTTACGGGCTATCTGCTCGGCTGGCGGCGGGTCGTTGATCCCACCATCCATGCGCTCCGGACCATTCCGGGGCTTGCCTGGTCGCCCATGTTCATCCTCTGGTTCGGGATCGGAGAGTCTTCCAAATATGCGCTGATCGCCCTGGTCACCTTCTTTCCGGTCTATCTCAATACGATGGCCGGGGTCGCGGGGGTCGATCGCAAGTTGATCGAGGTGGGACGGGTCAACCGCTTGTCCGGGCTGCGCATGATGACGCGGATCCTCCTGCCGGCGAGCCTACCCTCCTATTTCGTCGGGCTTCGCCAATCCATGGGCATAGCCTGGATCGTGCTCGTCGCCGCTGAACTGATGGGCGCCAGCAGCGGTATCGGCTTCCTCCTGCTCGACGGGCAGATGACGGGGCGCCCGGCGCTCGTCATGGCCTGCATGATCATCTTTGCCCTGTGCGGCAAGATCACCGACATCGCCATCTCCACCATAGCCCGCCATGTCCTTGCCTGGCAGGACACCCTGCATACGGGAGAGTGAGTTGTTTTCAGCCAAGAGCCTCGTCAAATCCTTCGACGCCTTCCGGGCCCTGGGCCCGTTGAGCTTCTCGTTCGGGACCGAGCACGTGCTCGGTGTCGTGGGGCCGAGCGGCTGTGGCAAGAGCACCTTGCTGCGGCTGATCGCCGGGCTCGAGGCGATCACCTGGGGCACCATGGAACTCGATGGCGATCCGGTCACCGGGGCGCGCAGCGATATCGCGGTGGTCTTTCAGGAGCCGCGACTGCTGCCCTGGGCCAGCGTGCGGGACAATGTCGGGCTCGGGCTCTGGCACCTGCCGCGCGCCCAGCGCCAGGAAGCGGTCGATGCGGCGCTCAGGCGCGTCAACCTCTTTGACTTCGCGGACGCACTGCCCAAGCAGCTTTCCGGCGGCATGGCCCAGCGGGTCGGCATCGCCCGGGCCCTCGTCGCAAAGCCGCGCCTGCTGCTGCTCGATGAGCCGTTTGCCGCGCTCGACCCGCTGACACGGGTGAAGATGCAGGATCACCTGCTCGATATCGTCGGGGACGAGGTACCCAATGTGCTGCTGATCACCCACGACATCGAGGAAGCGCTCGTGCTCTCCGATCGTATCATCGTGCTCGATGGGCCGCCCGCGCGCATCGTGCGCGACATCGCCATCGATCTGCCCAAGCCGAGACATCGCACCGGGGCGCCATTCCAGGCCCACAAGGCCGAAATTCTCGAAACCCTGTTTGGTGCCGCCGACCTGGCAGCCTGAGGCCAGATTACATGACCCTCGAAATCATCGACTTCCATACCCATTACGCCCATCCCGATCTCGTGCTCACGACCGACCGGCGCGGCAACAGCGAGAACCGCCGGCGCTGGGCGCGCCTCAACCGTCTTGTTCAGGACGAAGAGGCGCTGCTGGCCCATGTCAGGAGCGGCGACCTCGTCGGACGGGTGGTCTCCACCCCGGCCGAGTTTCTCGCCGACGAGAACGGCGAGGTCCCGCCGGACCGTTATCGACAGATCAACGAGCACCTGTCGGCGCTCTGTGGGCGCCATCCCGGCCAGATCCATGCGCTCGCGAGCGTGGATGCGTTCGGGGGTGACCACGGGGCGCGCGAGCTCGAGCATGCGATCCGCAATCTGGGATTGCACGGCCTCTTCGTGCCAAGCGCCCGGGGCGACCTGTTGCTCGATGCGCCTGAGGCGCGTCCCGTGCTCGAGACGGCAGCGGCGCTCGGGGTGCCGGTTTTCGTGCATCCGATCAACCTGCAACCCCTGACGGACCGGATGGAGCCCTATGGACGGCTTGGAACGCTCTTTGCGCGCGGCACGATCAACAGCGCGACCCTCATCGCGCTGCTCGAGGCTGGCATCCTGAGGGACCTGCCCGATCTGCGCATCGTCCTCACCGGGCTCGCGGTCGCGTCGATCCTGCTGACTGCTGCCTTCGGCGCCGAGCAGGCCGACGATCTCGACCGGCTCGCGATCCTGCGGCGGCAGGTCCATGTCGAGACGATGGGGTTCGATCCGGTGCTGATACGGGCCTTCGTGGACACGCTCGGTCCCTCGCAGATCATCGCCGGGAGCGACTGGCCGATCGTTTCCGAGGCGCCCATCCGGGAGCGGCTGCGCGCCTCGCTTACCGCAGCGGGCCTTGACGAAAGCCAGCAGCAGGCCGTCGCCCGTGACAACCTGCTCGGACTGCTGGTCAATCTCTGAGCTCTATCAGGCTCCTTGCCGAGCGCACTCTGCGGGGAGCCGGCCGATCGAAAACCAGCGCTCTGCGACCCTGATCACCGCGCCTCGTAGTGCGTGAGCCGCATGCGGCCATACCTGAACGGCCCCTCGGGCAAATGCCATATGGCCTCGCCTTCGCTGGCCAGACGCCATCCGCCGAAATTGCGATAGACCGAGAGCGGCGTGGTCCAGCGCAACAGGCGCAGGGCGCCATTCTCTTCGAGCATGCCGCGGTCATCAGAGACGAAATCCACGAGCTCGCCCGCCTCATTGAATATCAGTTCCGCCGAGACGGTATTGGGCCCAAGGGCGAAAGCCACACGGGCCCGTGTGTCATCGATCGGGATCCAGGTCAGACGGGGGTCGACAAGGCGGGAGGGCGCAAAGACGCAGAGGTCGTTCAGGATCGTGACCGTTTCGGTTCTGGTGAGTTCCGGCCCGGCGACATCGACGATGTTGACCAGCCCGGCGAGGCGCACGCGCATTGTCGCGTGATCGGCGGCGAAGTCATGCAGCACCGCGACGGGCAGACCGTTCATCCTCGTTCTCATCAGGAATAGCCGTTGGGGCAGATCGAAACGCTCATATTGCGTCACCGGCCCGGTCATGCCGGCCGCGCCGGGGGCAGAATACATCGTTGCATCGAACCCGAGCGTGACTTCGGTGACCATTTTCCGTCCGATCGAGCCGGTCAGCGCAACGTAACGCCGGACGGGCGGGGGCAGATGGGCGATGTCGGCTTCAGTCAAGAGGCCAGCCGCCTTGCGGGGAACGGCGATCGCTTCGGTTCTTCGGGTCTCGAAGGCCCGGGTCAGGCTGGTCATCCGGGCCGTCAAACCGTAGCCGAGGGCCAGAAGGCCGACACCTGCCACAACCCAGAAAATAGTCGGCCTCCCTCATCGGCATTCCCAAGTACTCGAAGCGTCCGCAATCTGATCGGCCGCGGGACCAGGGGCTATGCGTTCACTGTCCTGGACTTTGCCGGCCAATCCGGCGCGGTCTCACGCAGCAGCATGAAGGCGAGCACCGTGATCCAGAGCGAGGGCGCGTAGACGCTGATGCGTTCGACAAGGCCCATCCACGGCGTTGGCAGGCCCTGGGCGATGGCGGGGATTTGCGTGCCGACCACGCCGCCTGCGACAAGCATTGCCGCCAGCGTGAGCATCGAGAACAGGCGAAAGCCGCGCCCGAACGCGCTGCCACCAACAATCATGAACAGGGCCATCAGCGCGACGGCCACGACGGTCAGGACAATGTGCATGGCATCCGTACCGGAAAAGGCCGCGCCGCGCATGTGCATGGGTGCGACCCAGCCCCAGACGAGGGAATTGAAGGCAAAGAGGGCGAGCAGCACTGCGGTGGCCGTGATGCGCCTCCGCCCCGCGCCGGCCCGCCACACGCCCAGAGCGAAGGCGAAAGACAGCGCGGCGTAAGGAATGCCCATCGTCATCCAGAAGTCGCGAGACGGTGCGCCGATGGCGGACAGCTCACTGACCTGCTGCGCGGTATAGTCGTAGCCGGGGTAAAGCCAGAACGAGGCGACGACATCCATCGCGAGGAAGAAGACCGCGCCGACGATGCCGCATGCCAGTAAGACGCGTGTCAGGGCCATGGGTTTTCTCCACGAACGCCCTGCCATGCTAGTGCGCCTGGACCTTATGGCGGTTGACCCGCGTCAATCGACGACGTCACCCAGCTTTCGGACGGGCTGCATGACCGTGTCTGAACAACTTGCCACACGACTAGCGGTGCTCAAGGCACCCGCAGCGGACATGGGTTTCAGCGGCTCAGTCTCTCGAGTACTTTTTGCATGCTGCGGATAAGCGAGGTCGCGGTCTGCGCCGGGGGACGTCCGACCGGCATGACGGCAAAGAGCGGTGCTTTGATCGTCGGCTCGAAAGGCCTTTCGACCACGCCAAGTCGTTCAGCGAGGACAGGCACAGGAGGCGTAAGGGCAATGCCCAGCCCCTTGCTCACGAACTCGTAGAGCAGATGGGGATGAATGCTCTCGATGAGGGGTTTGCAGCGCAGACCGTGTTCGTTCAGCGCCCCATGAAGCGCGTGCATCCAGGTTTCCGGGCCGATGGATGAGCCTGACAGGATATTCTCTGAACGCAGGTCGGCTGGCGTGACGACATCCGCGTCGCAAAGCCGATGTCCCCGGGGGAGAATGCAGACCACCACATCTTCCGACAGAACCACGGAGGTGACGGACACGTCACCCATGGGACCATGATAGACGCCTATGTCGATCTCGCGGCGCGTGGTCCGCTCCAGGATGACCGGGGGGTTAAGCAGCTTTACGCGAACATGGGAGAGCGGATGGGCTTCTCTGAAGGCAGCAAGGAAAGCTCCGATCAGTTCGCCGCCGATGCCTGGGGCAAACGCGACCGAAATCTCGCCCGCCGCACGATAACGGAGATCGTCGAGAAGCGTTTCGGTCTTGTAGACCCGGTCAAAAATCTCCTCGATCGAATGAAAAAAAATGTGCGCCTCATCCGAAGGGATAAGTTTGCCTCTGGACCGGAAGAACAGGGTAATTTCCGTGCGCTGCTCGACATAGCTCAGCATCTTGCTGACGGCCGGCTGAGATATACCCAGCAACTCGGCGGCCCCGCTCTGGCTGCCGGTGCGCATGACCGCCCAGAAGACTTCCAAGTGCCGCACCGATAGGCGTTGATGACCGATGACCGGCCCAGCCAGGTGTCGGAAACTGGCCTTGATCGGCTCCATGCCCGTATAACCTCAGCTTATACCTTATGGCCAACTTAGTATTGGATGCGCATCTGTGTCCACCCTAACGTCTGTGCAAAACAAGAGGCGGGTCTATCCGCCTGCGCGACATCAAGGGAGGAGAGGTGACCCAGCTATAACTGGAGGTCATCTGATGCAACATGCCAACAATCAAGTCCGTCGCCGTTTCAGCTTACTCCGCGCCGCTCGAAGCGCCGATCACGAACGGCCTCTACACCTACACGGCCACACAGATCGTGGCATGCAGGCTCGAACTGAGTAACGGGATCAGCGCCATCGGCTGGACGCACGGCGAAAAGATCGTGTTCACGGCAGCTGAAGCAATTGCGGCCATGCTGATCGGCCAGGAGCTCAATGCAGAACGGCTCTGGGCCCGGATGTACCAGCCCAAACTGTTCGGCCGCCGCGGGCTGGAGCAGCGGGCGCTCAGCGCGCTGGACATCGCAGTGTGGGACGGGCTCGGCAAAGAGGCGGGCATGTCGGTGCACCGGCTGCTCGGCGGGTTTCATGACTCCGTTCCCGCGTATAAGGCCGGTGGCTATTATGGCGAAGGCAAGTCGCTGGAAGACCTGCAGCGTGAAGTTTCAGGTCATGTCGAAGGGGGCGCGCGAGCGCTCAAGATGAAGATCGGCGCTGTGTCGGTCGCAGAGGATCTGGCGCGTATCGACGCCGTGCGCACCGCCATCGGGCCCGATGTCGGGCTTCTGGTCGACGTCAACAATGCCTATGACCGGATCACCGCAGAGAAGATGGCTGCAGCGCTCGATGAGCGCGATATCTACTGGTACGAGGAACCCCTCAGCCCTGATGATCTGAAGGGCGCGGCCGACCTGGCCGGGCGGACGCGGACGCCGGTGGCCAGCGGGGAGAACGAATACACCCTCTGGGGTTTTCGCGATCTGATCGATGCCAGCGCTGCCGACGTCATCAACGCCGATGCGCAAATCCTGGGCGGCATCACCGAATGGGCGAAATGCGCCCACTATGCCCAGGCCAAGCACATTCCGGTCGCCCCGCATGGCGATCAGGAAATCCATACACAGCTGGTGGCTGCCGTGCCCAACGGCCTGATTGTCGAATATTACGACAACAGCCTCAACCGGCTGAAGGACGTCATGTTCGACCAGCGGCTGGACCTCAACGCGGACGGTTCAATCACGCCATTCAGCACGCCGGGTCTAGGGGTGGAGATTCAGGACCAGGCAGTCGAACGGTACCGGGTCGCGCATAGCGTCGTTTGCTGAAGCACACTAGGAGGAGAGTGAAATGAAGCCTATCAGACGTATCCTGCCGTTGTTCGCTGCGCTCATGCTTGCGGGCTCGGCTATGGCCCAGGAGGTGGGCAACCAGCTCAACGTCTACTCTGGCACCGGCTCGCCCGACGAGATGTCCAATGCCATTGTCGACGGCTATGTCAGCATGATGAAGGAGAAGTACGGCGTCGATATCGACGTGCAACTGGTATCCGGATCGGCTGCAACCTCGTGGGTGACCTTCAACACCGAATGGCCCAATCCCAGCGGCGACGTCTATCAGCTTTATACGGAGAATGTGCGCCAGAGCGCGCCCGATGGCCGCTGGCTGAACCTGCAGGAGCAGTACACGCCTGAAGAGTGGGCACGGTTCGATGCGGACGGCCTGGCTGCCATGAATACCGGCGGCTTTAGCCTTCCCATGGAACTGGCCGCATCCGTGCTTGTCGTGCAGGACAGCCTGCCCGAAGGTTCAGTGACCTCATGGGATGATCTGGGCAATCCGGAATTCGCCCGGCGCACGACTTTCGAGTCGGCCGTTGCGGTGGGTTCAGGTTACAATGTCGTAGCCGCAGCGGCGGCGGTCGTGGGTTCGGACTGGAATACTTGGTTCGTCGACGGTGAGTTCGATGAAGAGGCTGCCCGGCCTGCTTTCGAGAAAGTGCGCGACTGGGCCGACAACGCTTTGACCCTCACGCAGGGCAGCGGCAGCATCCGTCCGCTGCTGGCCCGCGGTGAGGCCCTGATCTCGAACTGGTGGTGGCACAGCGGCGTCATGGAACGCATGGCCGGCGTGCAGGTGCATACCGTCTATCCTGTGGAAGGCGTCCCTGCTGCCGTTGCGACCGGTCCAGTGGTTGCCAGCTCGACCCAGAACCCGATCGCCGCGATCGAATGGGTGAAGTACTTCCACTCCGCCGAGGCCGGCAAAGCAGGTGACGAACTGGGCTGGGTCAGCCGCTTCCGCCAGGAGGGCGAGGATCCGAGCGAGGAATGGGATTCCTTCAGGTCCAATGCCGACATCATCTGGGTCGACACCTTCCGAGATCTCGCGCAGAGCCCGGAATACAACCAAGCCTTCCTCGGATTCTACAACCGCGTAGTCATTCAGGGGCAATAACGGTCAAGCGAGAGGGCGGGGCCCGGTCCCCGCCCAGTTGCCATATTGGGGATATTCACCAGATGACGACCGATAGCGGGAAGACGATGGCCGTCGGGGCCGCGACCGCAATCAGCGACCTGACCCGAAAGCGGCGCCGTCGTCGTGAGATGCTCTATCGGCTGTGCGCCCTGCCCGCCATTCTTACGACGGTGTGCATCACCCTGGTGCCGATGGGGCTGCTCTTGTGGCTTTCGCTTCAGGATCAGCGCGACGGTGGCTTCTCGCTCCGCTACTACATCGCGACGTTGACGGATCCGTTCTTCCTGCGCACGCTGGGGACGACCCTGTCGATCGCGCTGGGCGTCACCGTCACCTCCATCATCCTTGCAATGCCCCTGGCATATCTGCTGGCGCGCAAGACGCTGCTGCGCAACGTCATCATGCCGGTCATCAGCGTGCCGCGCATGCTGCCCTTCGTGGTCGTGGGCTACGCCATGATCCTGCTCATGGCGCCGGTCACCGGTGTCCTGATCCAGGCGCTCAATGCCCTTGGCATAGTCGATGGGCCCATTTTCTTCCTGTTCGACTGGCCAGGCCAGGCCATCGCCTTCGGCTATTCGGGGATCGTGGTTGCGACGGCCGTGCTATCCGGGGTGTTGATGTCGGTAGACCGACAGCTCGAGCAGGCCGCCGTCAGCATGGGGGCTTCGCCGCTTCGTGCCTTCCGGGAGATCACTCTGCCGCTCGCCGTGCCGGGGATCATCGCTGCCAGTGCGCTCATCTTCACCACCATCATCACGGCCTATTCCGTGCCGGTGATCCTCAACGGGCGCGTCCCCTACATGATCTCCATAATCATCGCCAGCAACCTGCTGACGCTGCAGCAGCACCACCTCGCCTACGCCCAGGCCATAATCGTGACGGTTATCGCCATCTCCGTAACCGTGGCCGCGCAGTTGGTGCTCGTCCGCTACGGTCGGAGGTCCTGATGCCCCGTGGCCTTCTGCGCGTCTTCGCCAATCTGGGATGGACAGTCTATGTCGTCGCGATTGTGACATGGCTGCTGTTCCCGCTGTCTTTGATCCTGCTTTCGTCGTTCCAGGGCACCATCAGCATCACGACGGACGTGAGCAACCTGAACGTGTCAGCCTACGAGGCAATCCCTGACCGCTACTGGAATTCCCTGTGGTTCACCGTTCAGATTTCGGTCGTTGCAACGGTGACCGCCCTTCTGGTGTCGGTTCCGGCGGCCTGGGCCATGGTACGCGGAAAGCTCGCTGAACGGCGGTTCCTCAGCAATGTGGTTCTGCTGCCCGATGTCGTGCCGCACATTATCCTGGGTATCGCGTTGCTGACGCTCTACCTGCAGATCGGGCTGGCAAGGACATGGCTCGGCATGCTGCTGGCGATGCTTTCACTCAGTCTTGCCATGGGCCTGCGTTTCACCGAGGCGCTGCTCGAAGGGCTGCCCGAAGAATATGAGCTGGCGGCCGAGACCATGGGGGCCAACAAGCTCCAGGCGCTCGTTCTGATCCTGATGCCGCTGATGGCCCCCGGGCTCGCAACGGCCGCCCTCTTCATATTCATCAGCAACATGGTCACGTTCGAGTTGCTGTTCTTCATCTCGGGGCCGAACGCCTCGCCCATCGCAGTACGGCTTTTCTCCGACATCATCGATCGCGGGATCATGCCGCACTCCGTCGCGATGGCCTCCATCATGATCTACATTTCCATTGCCTTCTACGTCATCGTCGCCCTGACCCTGGGGCCGAAATACCTGGCTGGAAGCACTGTATCGAGGAAGGGTTAAGCCATGTCCCCCGAGCAAGCGCGACCCGTCCGGTTGGCCAATCTGCATAAGCGCTTCGGCGGCTTCGTCGCCCTTGAAAACCTGTCGCTTGATATCGAGGCGGGCGAGTTCCTGACCTTCCTCGGCCCGAGCGGGTGCGGCAAGACGACGACCCTGAAGATCGTGGCAGGGCTGCTGACCCAGGAATCGGGAGAAATCTACTTTGGCGAGAGGCGCATCGACACCCTGCCGCCCAGCCGTCGCAACATCGGTCTCGTCTTCCAGAATTATGCCCTCTTTCCGCACATGACTGTCCGCGAGAACATCGCTTTCGGTCTGAGAATGCGTAGGTGGCCTGCCGCAAGACAGGCCGAGCGCGTCGAGGAGATGCTGGCGCTGGTGCGCCTGCAGGGCATGGGAAACCGAAAGCCGGAGCAGCTGAGCGGTGGCCAGCAACAGCGCGTGGCCGTAGCGCGTGCATTGGCTTTCTCGCCCGACCTGGTCCTGCTCGATGAGCCGCTGTCGAACCTGGACGCCAAGCTGCGAGAAGAAGTGCGGCTGGATCTACGCAATATCCAGCGTCAGTCGCACCAGACCACCGTATTCGTGACCCATGACCAGATCGAAGCCCTGGTCATGAGTGATCGCATCGTGCTGATGAACAGTGGACGGATCGAGCAGATCGGCTCGCCGCAAATGCTCTACGACGAACCGGCCACCGAATTTGCCGCGCGCTTTGTGGGTGCCAACAACCTCGTGCCGGCACGGCTTGAGGTTGTAAACGGTGAGGCCGCCGCTCGGACCGGCAGTGACGTGCACGTCCGCCTCAATACCGTGGTCCCGGGCCTCGCCGATGGAGCCGACATCTGGATGTGTGTGCGTCCGGAAAACATCCACATCATCACGGGCGAGGGGAGTTCGGACGGGTCGGGCGCGACCGTCCTGGATATGATTTTTCAGGGCACGACGGTTCTCGTCGACCTGGAAAGCGATGGGCTGGGCAGCCTGCGCGCCGAGGTTCCCGCCCGGCATGTCGCCGGCATCGCTGCCGGCCAGCGGGTCGGCCTGACTTTCGCCGCCGCCCATGCCGTGCCTCGCTCCTGACCCTAGCAGAAAGCCCGTACCGTGTTCGACATGTACTCTTCGGCCATCACTCGTGGATGGTTTAGCGCCGACGCCATCGCCATGTGGGACGACAGAGCTACGATCAAGGCCTGGATCGAGGCCGAGATCGCGTTGGCCAGAGCTCAGGGCGAGTTGGGCATGATCCCCGCCGATACCCATGAGCGAATGGCCGCTGCGGTCAGCGTGGACAAGTTCGACATGGACAAGATGGCGGCCGACGTGTCGGCCATCCTGCATCCACTGGTACCCTTTCTGCGTCAGTTCGAGGCGATGTGCCCAGACGACGTCGCAGGCTACCTGCATTGGGGTATCACCACACAGAACATCTTCGATACCGGCGCTGCATTAAAGCTGAAGCGTACGCACGAAAAACTCGTCGCCGATCTCGACCACTGCGTGTCGGTGCTCGCGAGCGATGCCAGACGCTACGCATCGACCATCCAGGCTGGCCGAACCCATGGTCAGCATGCGGTGCCAGTGACCTTCGGTTACCGGCTTGCCGGTTGGGCACTCGAGTTGCGACGGCAGCGGGAGCGACTTGTCGACGCCTCTGCTGATGCACTCGTGGGGCACTTTGGAGGTGCGGCCGGCACGTTCGGAGCGATGGGTGGACGTGGCCGCGAGGTTCAGCAGCGCGCTTCGGAAATTCTTGGCCTTCGGCCGGTCCGTGTGCCCGCGCGCTCAAACTTCGACGGCATGGCGAACTATATGAGCGCCCTGGGGGTGCTTGCGGGCCTTATAGAGAAGATGGCGGTAGAGATCGCGTTCCTTCAGCGGACCGAAATCGCCGAAGTCCACGAGAAGTTCGAGTATGGGCTCGTGGGAAGCTCCACCATGGCCCAGAAGCGCAACCCTGCGCGATCCAACAACATCATTGGAGTTTGCCGCCTCCTGAAGGCACGCATTCCGATACTGCTCGATTCGCTGGTCCGACTGAATGACGCCGACGCGGCCACGAGCAATGTGGCCGATGTGACGGTCCCCGAAGTCGCCGTGATGGGAGCGAGCCTGGCCGAGAAACTCGCCCTCGTCCTTTCCGGTCTCGCCGTGGACGAGGAGAAGATGCTGGAGAACTTCTCACTCACCAATGGCATGATCATGTCCGAAGGCATCATGATGGCGCTCGCCCCTGCCATTGGCCGTGGGCATGCCCATCATGTGCTTTACGACGCGGTCTCCCAGTCCCTGGACCACGGACAATCTTTCAAGACCGCCATCCTGTCCCACCCTGCGCTCGCAGATCGCGACGGCACCCTGCAACTCGCAGACCTCGTCGAGCCGCAGCGCTATGTCCGGGAAATCGTAGACTGGATCGAGGAGCAGATGGTGTCTCTGATCGAATGACGAGACGGCCATCCTTGACGATAGCCCTACCCTTCGCCTGAGAGGCTGCATTGCAGCTTTGGCATCGGCGAAAGCTGGGGGGCATCGAAACCAGGGGCATCGCGCCAGTACTCTGCGACCCCGCCGATCCCCATCCGTGCGTTCCGGGCCCAGGCGCCACTGACTTCCACCAGACGAGCACGTCATCAGACTCTACCGCAAACTGCTCACCCAGAAGGACACCAAAATGCTTGAGGCGACACTGACATTCGACCGCTCGGACGTCATCGGTGCCACGGACCGTCGATTGTTCGGAGCCTTCGTCGAACATCTGGGTCGCTGCGTCTATGGCGGGATTTACGAACCGGGCCATCCGACGGCAACAGATGATGGGTTCCGTGGTGACGTCCTCGAACTCGTGCGCGAACTCGGCGCGACCATTATCCGCTATCCGGGTGGCAACTTTGTCTCAGGCTATGATTGGGAAGATGGTGTCGGACCTGTCGAAGATCGCCCAAAGCGGCTGGAATTGGCCTGGCTGTCGATCGAGCCGAATACGTTTGGTACCAATGAGTTCATCGACTGGTGTCGCAAGGGTGATCTGGAGCCGATGCTGGCGGTGAACCTCGGCACCCGGGGGCCTGATGACGCGCGAAAGCTTCTAGAATACTGCAACTTCCCCGCCGGAACAAAATATTCGGACTTGCGCCGTGAGCACGGCTGGGAAAAACCGCACGACATAAAGTTCTGGTGCCTCGGTAACGAGATGGACGGTCCGTGGCAGATGGGAACAAAGACGGCGACCGAGTATGGGCGGATCGCCGTCGAGGCCGCCAAGATGATGCGGACAATCGACCCGAGTATCGAGCTCGCAGCGGTGGGGTCGTCGGGGCGCAACATGCCGACTTTCGGGGCATGGGAACGCGAAGTGCTGCGGCACACATTCCATCAGATCGATTTCATCTCGCTGCACACCTATCTCAACGATCAGGCCAGGGACACGCCGGCTTTCCTCGCCTCGTCTGACGCGATGGATGACTTCATCGAAGAGGTCATCGGTATCGCCGACGAGGTTGCGACTGAACTCGGATCAGACAAGCGCATCGACCTCAGCTTTGACGAATGGAACGTTTGGTACCGGACCCGCAGCGGCAGCGACCGCACGCTACCCGGCTGGCCCGTCGCGCCGTCGATCCTCGAGGAACGATACACGATGAAGGATGCGCTGGCCTTCGCCGGCGCCTGCATCTCGCTGCTGAACCACGCCGACAGGGTCAAATCCGCGTGCCTCGCGCAGCTCGTCAACGCCATCGCTCCTATCCTCACTGAAACAGGAGGACCTGCCTGGCGGCAGACAATATTCTGGCCGTTCGCGGACTTTGCCAACCTCGGCCGCGGCGATGTTCTGCGCTCGAGCGTAAACTCGCCGACCTACGCGACCGTTTATCATGCCCCTCGAGGGGAAAACGACTTTGCGCATGAAATGCCGGCCGTCCCCTTCCTAAAGGCGGCCGTGGTATATTCGGCCGAGGAGAAGATCGTAACGCTTTTCCTCCTTAACCGCAGCCTCGACGAAGCCATGTCCGTCGCCATCGATGGCACCGGCTTCTCATCCCTCACGCCCGACACCGCCACCGTGCTACGTCACGACGATCTCGAAGCGATCAACACCCGTGATCAACAGCCGGTGTTTCCAGCGCCCTTGCCGGCGTTTGGGGCGGACGACAAAGGCCGTATAACCCTGCCACCGGCCTCATGGACGGTCGTTCGGATGAAATGCGAGCTGTGAAATGTCGTGCTTGGGCTGCCGTCCCCAGTCCGGGCGCCTGCTGAAGTCATATCGCGGCGATCTGTTCTTTGTTGACCCTATAGATCTTCATGCGTCGGCCTTCTGCTGCAGCGGACGTTATGAAAATCTGGAGGATACCCAGAGGCTTACCTCGGCCACAGCCGAGGACCAAGCCCCTCACCCCAGGTGCGCGACGGGGAGGGTGGAGCAGTGGAGGGCAGAAGGGGTCTCCGGCCCGGTGAGAATGGTGTTTCGCGCGATCCTGCGGTCGGGGTCGAGGTCGTTGCCGGGAGAGACATTGGGGCAGATGTCGAAGCGCGGGAAATTGGACGACGCGACTTCGATCCGCACGCGGTGGCCTTTGGCAAAGCGATTGGCGGTCGGGTAGAGCCTGATCTCGAAGCGCTCGGGCTCGCCCGGCGAGAGGGGAACGGCCTTCTCGAAGCCATCCCGATAGCAGGCCCGCAGGATGCCGTCTGACAGGTTCATCGCAAACCCGTCGGGATAGACATCGACCAGCTTGACCGTGAAGTCGGTATTTTCGGCGTCCGACCGGGCAAAAAGCGCGACCGACACATCGCCGATGAGGACCAGATCCTCGCTCAAGGGCTCGGTTTCGAAGACCAGCACATCGTCGCGCTCGGCGGTGGCGGGCGCGCTGTCGTCCCCGCCGAAAAAGCGCGCATCGGCACGCTGGTCATAGGCGCCGCCTTCCATGAGCGGCGCACCCGAAGTGATCGGCCCGCCAATGGTCGGCACCGGCCGGGCCGGGTCGGCTAGATAGTCGTGACGGCCTTCGCCCGTCGGCAGGCTGCGGGAGAGGCTGCCGCCACGATCGAGATAGAGGCAGATCGGTTCGGCCTGCTCGGGCGGCCAGCTTCGGGCGCTGATCCACGCTCCGCCATGGTCCCTGCGGCCACTATCGAGCGTCCTGCCCGATCCGCCGCCCATGACGAAGACGCGCACCGGCATGCCCGGCGCGGGCTCGCCGTCGAGCACGTTGCGGAAATAGGCAATGCGCCAGGTGACGAAATCCTGCCCCATGCCGGCCTCGAACGTCGCGGCGGCGCCGAAATCGACGTCGCCAGCATAGGTCTTCGAGCGCGCGCCATGGGTCCATGGGCCGAGGATGAGCGAGGTGGGGTGCCCGAGCGCCCTGAGGCCCGAAAAATTCTCGACGGCGGTCACCGCATAAGGGTCGTACCAGCCCGAAATGTGCACCGACGGCATTTTGGCCATCCGCTCGTAATAGCCGGCCGCATAGAGCGAGGGGATTTTCCAGTAGTCGTCGAACAGGGTCTTTTCCCACTGCTCGAAGAGATAGTCCTCATAACCCGGCACGGCGCTGAGGGGCGAGTTGCCGCGTGACCACGGCATCGTCCTGAACCACGCCTTGAGGTCGATCGCTTCGAGCGCGGCGCGCTTTTCGGGGTCCGCCGCGACTTCGCGGCTGCGCAGCGCATGGCGGAAGGCCCAAGTGGCCTGTTTGAGTTCGAGCGCACCGCCGAAGCGGATGCCGCCCTGATAGGCGTTTGAAAAGCCGCCGCAATCGAGCAGCATGGCCTTCAGTCCCGGCGGGTTGAGCGCGGCAGCGGAAAGCTGGGTATGGGCCGAATAGCTGAGCCCGAACGTGCCGATGCGCCCGTCACACCAGCCCTGGGCATGGATCCATTGAAGCGTGTCGAAGCCGTCCTCGGCCTCGCCGCGATATTTGGTGAAGCGGCCTTCGGAGGCGTAGCGCCCCCGGCAGTCCTGAAAGACGACCGCAAACCCCGCCCCGACGAAGAAGCCGGCGAGCTCCTCGCGCCCGAACACACCGGGGTGGTCGAGGGTGAACTCATTGGCGCGCGGCTGGGTCTTGTCGTAGGGGGTGCGCTCCATGAGGACGGGCCATGGTCCGTCCCCCTCCGGCAGGAAGATATCGGTCGCCAGCCGCACACCGTCGCGCATGGGCACCATCACGTCGCGCAGGACGGTATCCACGATGGACGGTGCGGGCAGTGCCGATACCATGACGCCTAGTCCGCGCTCGAGAGATTGGTCATCAGCGAGCGCCCATCGGGGCTCGGGGTGAAGACGAGGCCTGCGCGCACCGCCCAGTTATTGCCTTCCCAGTAGAGCGGGGTGATGGCGAAATCCTCCATCGCGATGCGCGCCGCCTCCTGCAGCAGGCGTTCACGCTCGGCCTCGTCGAACTCGGCGAAAGCGGCCCCCAGCGTCTCGTCGAATTCGGCGTTGGAGTAGCGGAAGCGGTTGTTCGAACCCCAGCCGCGCGCCTCGTCGAACGTTGCGAGCACATTGCGCAGCCCGAGGCTCGTCTCGCCGGTGGTGATGCCGAACGAGAAGAGGAAGGCCGAGAATTCCCGTGCGGTCGCCCGCGGCGAATAGACGTTGAACGGCAGGGTCTCGACCCCGACATCGAGGCCGATCTGCGCCCACATCTGCCCGACGGTCTGGGTGACGATGCCGTCATTGATGTAGCGGTCATTGGGGCCGTGGACGGTCAACCCGAACCCCTCGGGATACCCGGCTTCGGCGAGCAGCTCGCGGGCGCGTTCGGGATTGTATTCGGTCGGCGCCAGATCGGGATTGTGCCCGAAAATGCCTTCGGGCCCGAACTGGCCGGCCGGCTCACCGGAATCGAACTGGATGCGCGAAACGATGGCCTGCCGGTCGATGGCGAGCGCCAGAGCTTCGCGCACGCGCCTGTCGAGGAAGGGATTGGCGTCCGTGCCCGTGACCATGGGGGTGGTTTCCCCGCCCTGGTCGAAGCCCATATAGACCATGCGGGCCGATGCAGCCGAGATGACCTCGACACCATCGAGGGCGCGCAGGCGGTCGAGGTCATTGGGCGGCACCGCATCGATCATGTCGACTTCGCCCGCCTGGAGCGAGGCCACGCGCGACGCGTCCGAGGAGATGAAGCGGATGGCGATCTCTTCGAAATCGGGGACATCGCCCCAATAGGCGTCATTGCGGGCGATGACGAGCCGGTCGCCCGGCGTATAGGAAACGAACCGGTAGGCGCCGGTGCCGATCGCAGCGTCGCCGAAGCCGAACTGGTCCGAGCCGACGCCATCGCCGATCTCATCGGAGACGATATAGATCGTGCCCAGATCGTTGAGCAGGGTCGGGGCGGGGTCGGTCGTCACCACCTCGATCGTGTAGTCGTCCAGAGCGGTGATGCTCGCGATGTTGGCCACGCGCTGGGCGAAGGGTGCGGGGCTGTTCTCGATCGCCGCAACGCGCTCGACTGAGAAGATCACGTCATCGGCCGTGAAGGGCGAGCCATCGTGGAAGGTCACGTCATCGCGCAGGCTGAACGTCCAGGTCAGCTCGTCCTCCGCCACGCTCCATTCGGTGGCGAGCGAGGGCGCGAAGCCTCCGGTGTCCGAAAAGCGGACCAGCGTATCGAACATGTTGAGCGCGATCTGCTGGTTCTGCCCGGTGGTCGCGAACTGGGGGTCGATCGAGCTCGGCTCGGCCTGCAGCGCCACAGTGAGGCTCTGCGCCAGCGCCGGTGAGCCGGCCATCAGGGCGGCAAAAGCCGTTCCGAGGGCCAATGTTCTGAGCGTCGTCTTCATTGCTTGGTTCTCCCTTTGAAATTCAGCGGTCGGTCAGACCTTGTGGCAGGCCACGCTGCGACCCGGAGCCACCTCGCGCAGGTCGGGCTTGACCTTTGCGCAATGGCTGTCGGCGATGGGGCAGCGAGGGTGGAAATGGCAGCCGGACGGCGGATCGAGAGGCGAGGGGATCTCGCCCTTGACCGGCTCGAAGACGCGCTTGCCGGTTACGAGGCGCGGCACTTCGTTGAGCAGCGCGTGGGCGTAGGGATGGAGCGGTTTTGCGTAGAGCTCCGGCGTCGGGGCGCTTTCGACGACGCGCCCCAGATACATGATGACCACGCGGTCCGAGATATGTTCGACCACGCCAAGATCATGGCTGATGAAGAGATAGGCGAGGCCGAGTTCACGCCGCAGGTCCATGAAGAGGTTCAGCACCTGCGCCTGCACCGACACATCGAGCGCTGATACGGACTCATCGCAGACGATGAGCTCGGGCCTGACCGCGAGCGCGCGGGCAATGGCAATGCGCTGGCGCTGCCCGCCTGAAAACTGATGGGGAAACCGTGTGCGATAGGAAGGATCGAGCCCGACCTTCTCGAGCAGTTCGGCGACATAGGCGTCGACCGCCCTGCCCTTGACCAGCCCATGATGGCGCGGGGCCTCGCCGATCACCCGGTCGATGCGGTGGCGGGGGTTGAGCGAGGAGAGGGGGTCCTGAAAGACCATCTGCACCCGCATCCGGTCCTTCGCGCTTCCCCCGCCTTCAAGTTTATTGCCCCGCCAGTGGATGGTGCCCTCGCTCGGGGCGTGGATGCCGGCGGCGACGCGACCGAGCGTCGACTTCCCGCATCCCGATTCCCCGACGAGCCCGACGACTTCCCCTTCGTGAATATCGATCGAGACATCATCGACGGCATGCACCGTCTGCTCGGAAATCCGGGCGCCCAGACGGCGCGCGATCTTGCCGGCGAGATCGATGCGCTTGGAAAAGCGCTTGGACACGTTCTGAAGTTTGAGGAGCGGCTCGGCCATCATGCAGGCTCCCTGCTCTCTAGGGCGACTTCCTCGTGAAACCAGCAGCGCGAAGCGCCGGTCGCGCTTTCGATGAGCGGCGGATGGTCCTCGCATTTTGCCCTGGCGAACCGGCAGCGCGGCTTGAACCGGCAGGCGGTGCCGCGATTGACCGGGGAGGGCGTCGATCCGGGGATCTGCATCAGCGGCGCGCCGCGCTTGTTGCGCGAAGGCACCGAACCGATCAGCCCCAACGTATAGGGATGGGCAGGCCGGGAGATGACCCGGTCGACCGGCCCCTCTTCGACGACCTCGCCCGCATACATGACGACGACGCGATCGGCGAAACCCGCAACGACCGAGAGATCATGGGTGACCCACATCACCCCCATGCCGCGTTCCGCCACCAGCCCCTGCACGAGCGCGAGGATCTGCGCCTGGATGGTCACATCGAGCGCGGTCGTCGGCTCGTCGGCGATCAGGAGGTCGGGATCGTTCAGGAGCGCGATGGCGATGGCCACGCGCTGGCGCATGCCGCCCGAGAACTGGTGCGGATAGGACCGCATGCGCTCGTCGGGCGCGGGAATGCCCACCCGCGCCAGCGCATCGCGGCAGATCGTCCAGGCGTCTTTCCTCGAAATCTTGCGATGGGCGCGCAGGGTCTCGATCATCTGGGTATCGACCCTGAGGACCGGATTGAGCGTCATCATCGGGTCCTGAAAGATCATGGCGATCCGGTTGCCGCGCAGCTGGCGCATCGCTTCGGGGCTGAGCGCGCTCAGATCCTGCCCCTGAAACCGCATGCTGCCGCCGACGATCTTGCCCGGCTTGCCGATCAGCCCCATCACGGAGAGCCCGGTCACCGACTTGCCCGAGCCCGATTCCCCGACAACCGCCAGCACCTCGCCGCGATTGACCTTGAAGGAGACCCCGTCCACCGCCTTGACCGCCCCGCGCTCGGCGAGGAAATGGGTCTGGAGGTCCGCAATTTCCAGCAGCGCGCTCATTGGGCGTTCCGTGGGTTGAGGATGTCACGAAGCTGATCGCCAACGAGATTGATGGCGACGATGAGCACGAGCAGCGCGATGCCGGGATAGACCGAGATCCAGTACTGGCCTGAAAGGATGAACTGGAACCCGTTCGAGATCAGCAGCCCGAGCGAGGGCTGGGTGATCGGCAGGCCGACCCCGAGGAAGGAGAGCGTGGCCTCGAGCGCGATGGCCGAGGCGATCTCCACGGTGAAGATCACCATCATCGGCGGCATGCAATTGGGCAGCAGATGCCCGAAGACGATCTTCCATTGCGGCAGGCCGAGGCATTGGGCAGCCTCGATATATTCCTTGCGCCGCTCGGCCAGCGCAGCCCCGCGTACGGTGCGGGCGAAGGTCGCCCACTGCACGACGATCAGCGCGATGATGATCTTGTCGATGCCGCGCCCAAGCACCGCAAGCAGGATGAGCGCGATCAGAATGGCGGGGAAGGAGAGGTGCAGGTCGACGATCCGCATGATGATCGTATCGACCCGCCCGCCGAAATAGGCCGCCGCCAGCCCCGCCGCGAGGCCGATGAAGAGTGCGATCGTACAACTCACCACCCCGACCCCGAGCGAGATGCGCAGCCCGTACATGATGGCCGAAAGCATGTCGCGGCCCTGACCATCCGTGCCCAGCACATAGGTCATGCCGCCCCATCCGGTTTCGCCGGGCGGCAGCCGGTTGTCCATGATCGAGAGGGAAGCCAGGTCATAGGGGTTCTGCGGGGAAAGCAGCGGCGCGAAAATCGCGATCAGCACGACAAGCACGAGCAGCAGGAGCCCGAACATCGCCGTCCAGCTCTTGGCGAACTCGCGCACGACACGCCGCCATGGCGCTTCGCCTTCGATGGCCGGTGGCGCGGGATTTGGCGTCGGCGTCACGCTTGCGATCGTCATTGTCCCGCCTCCTCAAGCCGGATGCGCGGATCGATGATCGAATAGAGAATGTCGACGATGAGGTTGAGGGTGATGAACACCACAACGATCACCATGAGATAGGCAACGATGATGGGCCGATCGAGGACATTGATGGAATCGATGATGAGCTTGCCCATGCCCGGCCAGGCGAAGATGGTCTCGGTCACCACCGCGAAGGCGATGAGGCCGCCAAAGCTCATGCCCACCACCGTCACCACCGGAATGAGGATGTTGCGCAATAGGTGAATGAAGATGATGCGACGCTCGCGCAGCCCCTTGGCGCGCGCAAACCGGATGAAATCCTGCGGCATCACCTCGAGCGTTCCGGCACGCGTCAGCCTGATGACGAGCGCAAGGAGCCCCACGGCGAGGTTGAAGGCCGGCAGCGCGATATGCCGGAGCCCCTCGAGGGTAAAGAGCGAGGAGCGCATGCCGAGAAACTCCCCGACAGGCCCGCGACCCGTGACCGGCAGCCACCCGAGCGTCACCGAGAACAGGAGGATCAGCATGATCCCCTGCCAGAAATTGGGCAGCGAGAAGCCGAGGATCGAGCCTGCCATGATGGCCTTGGAGGAAACGGCGTTGGGGCGCAGGCCGGCCCAGAGCCCGAGCGGAATGCCGATCACCACGGCAATGAAGATGGCCGCGAAGGCCAGTTCCAGCGTTGCGGGCATGCGCTCGAAAATGATGTGCAGCGCCGGGCGGTTGAAAACGAAGCTCGTTCCGAAGTCGCCCTGCAGCAGATTGCCGAGGAAGATGAAGTATTGCTCGTAAAGGGGGCGATCGAGGCCGAGCTGCTGGATCAGCCGCAGGCGCTCGGCCTGCGTTGCTTCGGGGTCGATCAATATATCTGCAGGATTGCCGATGGCGAAGACACCGGCGAAAACCAGCACCGACATCACAAGAGCGACGAGCACAGCCTGCAACAGACGCCTGATGATAAAGACCATTCGGCACCCTCTCTCCGTTTGGGCCCTCGGGGGCTCGTGCCTTGCCCAACCAGCCTCGGCCATGCACTTGCGCAGTGCAATCTTATGATCTACCCAAATGAGTGTATTTGCCGGACAAATAGATCGGGGCTGAGGCGATGCCCGAAACGGGGATTGAACTGCGCCATCTGCGGGCCTTCCGCGCGGTGATGACGGTGGGCTCGACGCTCCACGCCGCCAAGGTGCTGAGCGTGTCCCAACCCTCGGTCAGCCGGCTGATTTCAGAGCTTGAAACCGCGCGGGCGGAGGTCCTCTTCGAACGGCGACAGGGGCGGCTCTATCCCACCGACAGCGCGAGACAGTTGATCGAAGAGGTCAGCAGGGCGCTCGAAGGCGTCGAGGCCGTCGCCAGCGCCGACCGCTGGGGCCAGCGTCCCCTGAAGATCGCGACGCCCCACGGCCTGGCGACCAGCCTCCTGCCGCCCGTTCTCAGAGCCATGCAGGAGCGATATCCCCGGCTCAAGTTTTCGGTCGATCTCTTCACCTATCACGAGGCGGTCAACGCCGTTGCCATGCGTCGCGCCGATATCGGCCTCATCAAGACCCCGGTCGATCACCCCGCCATTGCGCTCGAGGAACTGGTGACGGCCCCGACAGTGGCCCTGATCCCCCAGGACCACCCGCTGGCGCGGCTCGACATGGTGCGCGTACGCGATCTGCGCGGCGTGCCGCTCGTCCTGCTCGGTCGGCATCGCCCGTTCCGCGTCCAGCTCGACGAAGCGATGGAGAAGGCCGGCATCGTTCCCAATGTCGTGCTCGAGACGCATGCGGTGGATGTGGCGCGGTCCTTTGTCGAAGCGGGCATCGGCATTACCCTCGCCAACGCGCTGATCGCCAGCCGCGAGGTTCGCCCCAACATCGCCGTGCGCAGCTTCGAGATC
The DNA here is from genome assembly GCF_003994485.1 of Arsenicitalea aurantiaca. Taxonomy (GTDB): domain Bacteria; phylum Pseudomonadota; class Alphaproteobacteria; order Rhizobiales; family Devosiaceae; genus Arsenicitalea; species Arsenicitalea aurantiaca. The sequence continues at coordinate 29,654 of NZ_RZNJ01000008.1, read as the reverse complement.
AGCCTGCCGCACACCTTTGCCGCCATCACCTCACGCAATGCGCCGACGCCCTCGATCGTGACGACGGCGCTCGAGCTGATGAAGATCACCAGCCGGAAACTGGTCGAGGCGCGCTCCTGACGACCCTGGGGTGTTGGCAAGGCCATGAGGGGGCATGCGGCCCAGGTCATTTTCGGAACCCTGCGCGCGTTGACGCGGTTGGTCGCCTGACGGTCACGAACGCCGAACATGAGGAGGCGCAAAGTGTCGCTCGAGCGTTTTCCGAAGCCCGGTACGGGTCGTGCGATCTGGAATGGTTTGCGGTGCAGGTGCCCGCGCTGCGGGGAGGGCAGGCTCTTTCCCCGCTTCATCGAACAGGTCGCGGCCTGTCCGGTGTGCGGTGAACCCCTCGCGCGCTACGCGGTCGGGCTCTTCCTGCCCTTCATCATGATCATGATCGTGGCGCATGTGCTGATCTTCGTCATGCTCGAGATGGAACTCAGCGGCCGATCGAGCCCGGCAGCCTATCTGATGGTGATGGTGCCGCTTTCGGTTCTGGTGCCGCTCCTTCTGCTGCGTCCGGTGAAGGGCGCCATCATCGGTTTTCTCTGGGCCCGCGACCTCAGCGACGCGCTGGAGTGAGCTATGTGGCAAAGCGCCCCGAGGCTTTTCGGAACGCATGCCGGCCCCGGGGGGTTCTGCCTCTATCAACCGAAAGGAGACATCCAATGGACCATAGCAACCACGTGCGGCTCACCCCGAGCGAGCTTACCCCCGACATCCTCGAGGGCGCGACGATCTATGGCGCGGACGACCACAAGGTCGGCAAGGTCGACCACGTCCATGGCGGAAGCTCCGTCATCGTCGATGTGGGCGGGTTCCTGGGCATTGGCGCCAAGCCAGTGGCGGTGCCTCTGAGCGACCTGCAGTTCATGCGCGACGAGGATGGCGACGTCCATGCCGTGACGAGCTGGACCAAGGATCAGCTCAAGGAGATGCCCGAGCATCACCACTGAGCAAAGAGCCCGGCGCGAGCCGGGCTTTTTCTTTCGGGGTAAAAGACGGAGGCGCGGCCCTCCGCAGCGTGGAGGCCAAATAGGTCTTAGCTGTCAATACGATGACAAAGATTCACTCCTGTTGAATTGCGCAACGTCCTCCCGGGGAACGGGTTGAAAGGGGCGGGCGGACAACAAGGAGTAAGAACAATGAAAACTCTCGCCAAGATCGTGACCACGGCAGCCTTTCTCGTCGGCACCTCCACTGCGGCGCTGGCCCAGGCGGATGCGGGCGGCGCAGTCGGTGCATCGGGCGGCGTCAGCGTCGATGCCGGTGGCGTCGGCGTCGATGCAGGCGCAAACACCAATGCAAATGCCGGGGCGAACGCCAATGCCGGCGGCGCCGGCGCCAGCGGGAACGCTGCGCTCGGTGCTTCGGCAAGCACCAATTACGGCTCAGTGATCTCGAGCCTGCGCACCTCGAGCATGACGGCGGCCGACATCGAAGGGCTGGCCGCCGATATCGAGGTGGAGGTGATCACCCTCTCTGAACTCAAGGGCAATGCGGCAGAGAACGCCAATGCGCTCGATCAGGCCGTGAACGCGCAGACCTCGACCCTCGCGGATCTCCGGGCTGCCATCACCGCCAACAGCGAACTGCGCGCCGAAGTCGAAGCCGCCCTGAGTGCCGAAGGCGACTTCACGCTCGAGGACGTCGTGGCCATCACCGCCTCAGGCGAAGGCAATCTGACCCTGATCGTCGACGACGAGGCTTAAGCTCTCGGGCGGCCCCTGCGGGGGCCGCCTTTTTTTTCCGGTCAATCCTGGCGACGAATGACGTATCGGAAAATGTCTTCGGAAGGCTCGACGCCGAGGCCGGCTCCGGTCGGGACGGTATAGGCACCCCCACTGCAGGCCATGTCGCCCGTCGTGTAGGCGAGGTTCCGGTCGAAGACGGAATGCTGATATTCGTGATAGGGCACGTTTTGCAGGCTGGAGGCGGCCTGCAGGCTCGCTGCCATGAAGATGCCGATGCTGATCGAGGCGTGGGGAATGACGTTCATGTGGAACGCCTGCGCCATGCGGCCGATCTGGACGAACTCGGTAATTCCGGTATGCCCGATTTCGGGTTGGACGATGCTCATGGCGCGCGCTTCGAAGCGCGGGCGGAACTCGAAAACGGTTCTGAGCTCCTCGCCGAGCGCCAGGGGCACGCCGATGCCGCTCGCGACGCGGGCCTGCCCTTCGAGATTTTCCGGCTGCACCGGGGCCTCGGCGAAGTAGAGGTTATGGGCCTCGAGCCGGCGAATGAGGCGGATGGCTTCGGCGGCTTCGAACTTCCAGTGCAGATCAACCATGATGTCGATCGCTGGGCCGACCGCTTCGCGCAAGGCGGCCATTTCGGCGACGATGCCCTCGTCGGACATTGCTGCGGCGAACTTGATGCCCTTGTAGCCTTTGCCGATCCATTCGAGGGCCAGATCGCAGCGCTCCTGGATGGTGGCGCGCGGAAGACCCGACACATAGGCTGGAAGGGTATCGTGGCGTCGTCCGCCAAGCAGCGTCGAGACCGGGACGCCGAGCACCTTGCCGGTGAGGTCGTAGAGGGCGATGTCGATCCCGCCTAGGGCATCGAGGTAAAAGCCGCCGAAGAAGCCGCGGACGCGCATCAGATCATAGAGGTCTTCGTGGATGACCACTGCATCGGCCGGGTCCCGGCCGATGAGCACGGGACCGAGCACATCATCGATGATGGCCTTGGTCGCCTCCGGGGCGACGATGCCATAGCACTCGCCCCAGCCGACCTTGCCGCTTTCGCCTGTAATCCGGACAAGCAGCGTCATGTCGGTCGAGGGATAGATCGTCCGGTTGCCCTTGCGCACTAAATAGCCGCGGGCATTGATCGTCTCGCCGGCCTTGAGGGGCCCGAGATAGGGCGTTTCGCGCGGGATCGAGATGATGAAGGTCTCGACCTTCGCGATGGCGTCCACAGTGTTAGCCATCAGCTGGGCCTGTGGTTCGAATAGGGAAGGTCGGCATCGGCAAGCAGCAGGGCGAGTTCGGCCCGATCGCCATCGTCGAATTTCGGACCCTTGCCACGTACGAAGGTATTGGCGATGACCCCGCGGCGGCGCAGCACTTCCTTTGTCATGTGCATGCGGAAGACGGCCTGGAAGTTGAGGAGCGGCAGCGAGGCATAATAGAGCCTGCGCGTCGTCGCGACGTCTCCTGCCCGCCAGGCGTGCATCATCTGGGCGTGAATGTCGGCAAGTTCGGCGGCCGGCATGGTGCCGGCGGCGCCGCGGGCAAGCTCGTCGGTAATATAGCGTCCGCCCGCCCCACCGAAGATGGCTTCTACCGTTTCACCGGCCGCCGCCTTGATGCGCGTCAGGTGCTGGCCGCATGGCGCTGTCTCTTCCTTGATGTAGCGGATCTCGGGCACCGCATTGGCCACGGCCGCCGTCTCTTCGGGCGTGAGGCCGGCGCCGATGGGCCGAGGCTGGTTCTGCAGCATGATCGGGATTTCTGCGCCCGTTGCCACGGCTCGGAAATAGGCGATCTGCGCTGGAATGTCGTTGCCGAGCCCGAGCGGAGCAATGACCATGGCGGCAGCCGCGCCGACAGCCGCTCCCTGCGCGACATGGCGAGCCGCGATCTGCGGATCGGGATCGCTGGCGCCGATGATGATGGGGATCCGGCCACCGATGCGTTCGGCCAGCACCACGACCTGGCTCCGGCGCTCCTCGGGGGTGAGCGTATCGACCTCGCTTGCGACGCCCGGATAGACCACTCCATCCACCCCGCTTTCGAGGACGAAATCGATGACCGAGAGGAAGTCGGCGGCGTCGATCTGGCCATCGTCGCGGAACGGCGTCGGCAGCACGGGAAAGGCACCGGAAAGGGTTCTGGACATTATTTTACGGCTCCGGCGGTGACGCCCTGGATGAAGAAGCGTTGGAGGAACATGAAGGCGATGACGATCGGCGCGGATGCCATCAGTGAGGCGGCCATGGCGCCGCCCCAGTCGGAATTGACTTCGTTGAGATAGGTCAGCAGCAGGCCCGGCCCGATGGTGCGCTTGCTGTCCGATACGATCAGGGTCATCGAATACAGCAGGTCGTTCCAGCTCCACATGAAGGAGTAGAGGAAGACCGTGACGATCGGTGGGATCGAGATGGGGATGACGATGGTGTGGAAGATGCGCAGATCGCTTGCGCCATCGGCGCGCGCCGCATCAATCAGCTCGTCGGGCACCTGCGCAAAATAGCTGTAGAGCATGTAGGTCGAGACCGGCAGCGCAAAGACGATGTAGCTGAGGATGAGCCCGAGCTGGGTGTCGAGCAGGTTGAGGCTGCTCATCATCGGATAGATGGAGATCAGCAGGAGCCCGAAGGGGAACATCTGCGCGCTCAGCATGAAGAGCATGACCGGCTGCCGCCCGAAATACCGGTACTTGGCGAAGCTGTAGCCCGCATAGAGCGCCAGGACCGTCACCAGCAGGGCGCTGGCGCCCGAGGTGATCAGCGAATTGGTCAGATACATCGGCAGCTTGCCGCGGGTGATCGCGTTGGCGAAATGCTCGAGCGTCGGCATGACGGGGGCCGGCGTCGGAATGATCTGATAGAGCTCGGCATTGCCTTTGAGCGAAGAGATGACGAGCCAGTAGAGCGGGAAGAACAGGAAGAAGCCGATAAAGAGCAGCGCCAGCCCGAAGACGACCTTGGCGGTGGTCGAGGAGAGGTCGAACATCAATTGTTCCCCTTGATCAGCATGCGCAGGTAGAGGAAGGCCGGCGGCAGGAGGGTGGCGACCCATAGCACCCCGATCGCCGAGGCGATGCCGATATCCCATTGCTCGAAGGCGCGCCGATAGACCTCGACCGAGAGCACGGCCGTGGCGCGCACCGGGCCACCCCCGGTGAGGGCGTAGATGGTGTCGAACTGCTGCAGATTGCCGATCACCCCGAGCACCACCACGATGATCAGCACAGGGCGCAGATGGGGCAGGATGTGATCACGCAGGATCGCCCAGTTTCCCGCGCCGTCGACGCGGGCGGCGTCGATCTGCTCGCGATCGAGATTTTGCAGACCGGCGAGGAAGAAGGCCATGAACAGGGGAATGGAAAGCCAGATCTTGGTCATCACCACTGCGAGCATCGCGCCCTGCGGGGTCGAGAGCCAGGCCTGCGGATACTCGATGAGGCCCATTTGCAGAAGGAGCGCGTTGAGCACCCCATAGCGCGAATTGAAGATCCAGCCCCAGATGAAGGCGGAGACCGTGGAGGGCAGGACCCAGGGCAGCAGCGACAGCGAGCGCAGCACACCGCGCCCACGGAAAGGCTGGTTCATCAGCAGTGCCCACCCCAGGCCCAGCACCAGAGTGCCGAGGGTCGTGAGCGTGACGTAGATGGCGGTGGTCGCAAACGAGCCCCAGACGGCCCGGTCGCCAAGCAGGCGCCCGAAATTGGATAGGCCGGTCCATTGGGGTGACATCATCTCGACCGTGTATTGGTAGAGCGACAGACCAAGAGCCTGCAGGAACGGGTAGAGAATGATGGCGGCGAACGCGATCGCCGCCGGCAGGAGCATCAGGAGGCCGATGCGGGACTGACCCGCCTTGAGGCCGCGGCGGCTGGCCCGGGGCGATACCGGATAGTGGGAAAGCTTGGTGTCGATGGCTGCCATGTCGGACCTCTCGATGGAGCCGGCCGCCCTTGGCGACCGGCTGGCGCGTCGAACCGGATCAGCCGGCGGGCGTGGCGTTGGCCATGGATTCGGTGAGCCGGGCCTGCATGGCGGCAATCGCGTCATCGACCGATTTCTGCCCCAGCAGCGCGCCCTGCACTTCCTCGCCGATGATGGTGGTCATGTCGGCGGCGTTGGACCAGATGCCCACTTCGTTCGTGCGGGAGGCGCCGGTGGCCTCGGCCCAAGCGGTGAGATAGGCATCGTCAGCGACGGCGGCACGCGCCGAATTGGTGACCGGCAATGCGCTCATCTTGAGCGGGAAATCGGTCTGCACGGCATCGGAAGTCAGGTAGGAAAGGAACTTGTCCGCCGGATCTTCGGCCGACGCGGTTCCGCCGGGGGCAAACTGGACGAGCAGATGACCCCACTGCACCGATGTGGACGCGTCGCCTTCGTTGAGAACCGGCGTCCTCAGGGGCAGCACGTTGACGTCGAAGGCCTCGCCCTGGCCCGAGAAGTCGCGCAGGAAGGTCCGGGTTTGCGGGGCATCGAAATAGAAGGCCGAGGCGCCCTGCGCGAGCAGGCGGCGGCTGTCGGGGCGATCAATCTCGGGCGCGGCAAGTCGCTCGTTCATCAGATCGACCATGAATTGCAGGGCAGCACGGCTTTCCGCGCTATCGACCACTGCATTGCCTTCGGCATCGATGATCGATCCGCCATGGACCCAGTTCCAGATCATGAAGTCGATGAGGATGGAGCCATTGTTCTTGGTGGCCATGCTGTAGGGCACCGAGTTCGGTACGGCGTCGCGGACCGCAATCAGCGCCTCCTTGAACTCGGCGAGCGTGGTGGGCGCTTCAACGCCCGCTTCTTCGAGCACCGCCTTGTTGGCGACGAGGCCGATCGAGCCCGAGATCAGCGGCAGGGCAAGCTGGCGCCCATCGATATTGCCCATGGCAAGGGCGTCGGGCGCAAAGGTCGCCTCGAGCGTCTCCTGGCCGTAGACCGTGTTGAGGTCGACGAGACTGTCGAGATTGGCGAAGGTGGGCAGCCAGCGCTCGGACAACTGGGCCACGTCGGGCAGCGTGTTGGAGCGGGCCCGCAGGAAGATGTTCCGCTGCATGTCGCCCCAGGCGAAGCCCAGCGGCTCGACCGAGAGGCTTTCGGCTTCGTTGAAGCCGTCGAGCAGGGCCTGAACGGTCGCGGTGTTCGCCTCCTCGGCGTAGGTGAAGCTCATGAAGCTCAAATCCTGAGCCTGTGCGGTCCCGAGCCCCATCACGCCGACAATGGCGACGGTGCTCATGATCCTGGACAGTAATCTCATCCTGTTTCCTCCCAAAGATGCTTGGAACTGTGTTTCAAACGTCCATCGGACGTGCGACCGCGTTCCGCCGGCCGCCAGAACTAGACGACGCCTCCATCGACGATGAAGGTCTGTGCCGTGATGAGGCGGGAATCCTCTGCCGCCAGGAACAGCGCCATGCGGGCGATGTCGGGGGGCAGAAGGTGTTCCTTGAGGCACTGGGCCTCGAGGTATTCGGCGAACTTGCCCTGGTAAATGGCCTTGGCGCGAACGACCTGCCGCTCGGTCAGCACCCAGCCGGGCGCGATGGAGTTGACCCGGATATTCCGCTCGCCCAGCTCGCGCGCGAGCGACTTGGTCATGCCCATGATCGCGGACTTCGCCGTCGTGTAGAAGATGAGCCCGGCAGCGCCGCGCATCCAGGAAATGGATCCCATATTAATGATGGAGCCGCCGCCCGTGGCTTCCATGCCCTCGAGCACCGCCTGCGCGGCGAAGAACTGGTGGCGCAGATTGGTGGCCTGGCGCTCGTCCCAGTATTCGGGCGTCACCGCCTCGATTGGCCGGCGGTCGTCATTGCCGGCATTGTTGACGAGGACGGTGAAGGGGCCAAGTCTCGCTGCAAGCTCCGCGATCGCCCCTTGCAGCGCCGGGATGTCGCGCAGGTCCGCAACCGCATAAGCGGGGCGATTGCCGGTTTTGGCCGCAATGACATCCGCGCAGCCGGCAGCGACCGTTGCGTCCAGATCAATGAAGCCGACGCGGCAGTCCTGTGCGCAGAAATGCTCGACGAGGGATGCACCGATCCCCGATCCGCCGCCGGTGACCAGTACGGAACGCCCCGCAAGGCTCGGGTAGCGCGCGGTGTCCACCTCGACCCGCGCGACCAGTTCGGGATGCTCGCTCATGCGGCCTCCAGCGCCACCGGGCGCGCCGAGGCGAGCGTCCTGCCATCGGCGCCGAAAACGTGGGCCATCTCAGGATCAAAAGCGACGCCCGTCCGGGCATTGCGGCGCACCGCATTCTCGCCGGACAGCCGAACCACGAGCATGTCCTCGCTGCCCTCCAGCGTCACATAGGCATAGGTGTCGCTACCGAGGTGCTCGGTCATCGTCACGACGCCCTCGAGGGCGTGCGGGCGATCGAGCGGCACGAGCTCGAGATGTTCGGGCCGTACCCCGATCTCCGCCGGTGTGGCGGCGAGGCCCTGAGGCACCAGCACCGAGCCGCCTGCAACGGCGTATCGACCGCCCTGCCCAGGTGCGCCGAGGCGCATGAAATTCATCCGCGGCGAGCCGATGAAGCCGGCAACGAAGCGGTTCTGCGGCGTGTTGTAGAGCGCCAGCGGGCTGCCCACCTGCTCGACGCGGCCGGCATTGAGGACGACGATCTTGTCGGCGAGGGTCATCGCTTCGATCTGGTCGTGGGTGACGTACACCATGGTGGTGCCCAGCCGATCCTTCATGCGCGCAATCTCGATGCGCATTTCGACCCTGAGCGACGCATCCAGATTGCTGAGCGGCTCGTCGAACAGAAAGATGCGCGGCTCGCGCACGATGGCGCGGCCTATGGCGACGCGCTGCCGCTGCCCACCGGAAAGCTGGCGGGGCTTGCGATCGAGATAGCTGTCGATGCGCAGCACCTTGGCGGCCTTTTCGACCCGGGCCCGGATCTCCTCCCGCGGGGTGCCGGCAAGACGCAGGGCATAGCCCATATTGTCCCCCACACTCATATGCGGGTAGAGCGCATAGGACTGGAACACCATGGCGATGCCCCGCTTTGCGGGCGGTACGTCGTTGACCAGTTCGCCGTCGATCGCCATCTGTCCGGCCGTGATCTCGTCGAGGCCGCAGATGAGGCGCAGGAGGGTGGACTTGCCGCACCCCGAGGGCCCGACAAATGCGACAAATTCCCCATGCTCGACAGTGAGGTCGATGCCCTTGAGCACTTCGGTCGCCCCGAAGCTTTTCCTAATGCCGCTCAGTTCCAGCTTGGCCATGAGATTGCTTTCCGTCAGCCGGCGAACATGGGGTCCGGCAGACCCTTGATGCCGGTATCGATGGCAAAGACGCTGCCCGAAAGCGGAGCGTCGGCGAGTTGTGCCGCCGAAAGGCGGATACGCGCGGTGGTGACGAACAGGGTCTGCATGTCCGGTCCGCCGAAGACGCACGAAGTGGGGCGCGGCACGGGCAGGTTGATGACGCGCTCGACCTTGCCGTCGGGGTCGTACCGCGTGACACACCAGCCATCCCAATGCGCGCTCCAGACGAACCCCTCGGCATCCACGGTCAGTCCGTCGGGCTTGCCCTCGGAGGCAGGAACCGTGGCGAACACGCGGCGATTGGCGATCGTGCCGGCCTCCAGGTCGAAATCATAGGCGTAGATGGTCTGCTTGGCGGTGTCGGTGAAATAGAAGGTCTTGTCGTCGGGACTCCAGCCGAGCCCGTTGGAGACGTGAAGGCCCCGCTCCATCTCATAGGTGCGGCCATCCGGATCGAGCCGCCACAGTCGACCCTGGTCGGGGGCCGTGTCGATGGCGAGCGTGCCGGCCCAGAGCCGCCCCTTGCGATCGCACTTGCCGTCGTTGAAGCGGTTGCCCGGGCGGTCGGCCTCGGGGCGGGCGATCGTCGTGATGGACCCGCTGGGGAGGTCGAGGCCGCGAATTTCCCCATGCATGGCCGTGACGAACCCGCCGCGCGCGCGGGGGATGATGAAGCCGACGAGTTCCGGCACGGCGAGGCTCGAATACGTCCCCTTGACGGTGTCGCCCGTATGGACGGCCGGCGCCAGGATATCGACGAAATAGAGCTTTCCGTCGCGCTCCGACCAATGCGGACCTTCACCCAGAAAGGTGCTCGCAGGAATGACGCAGCGCACATCGGCTCGGTCGATGCCGAGCGGACGGGGCTGGATGCCCAGCGACATGGCGAACTCTCCAAAATTGCCGGACGTGCGGCGCGCCGCCTCGATGACTTCCCGCCCGAGCGCGTGCAGCCGGTCGACGGGCAGGCGGAATGACGGGCCGATGATCCCCACGGCACCGATCGGTTCTCCGCGATGGTTCAGCACCGGCGCGGCAACCGAGGATATGCCGATGTTCTGCTCATCCACCGACACCGCATAACCGCGTGCCTTGGTCAGATCGAGCTGCCGGATCAGCTCCTCGCTATCGGTTATCGTGTGGGGCGTCAGCTTTTCGAGCGCCATATCGGCGAGCAGGGCGCGCCGCTTTTCGAGCGACAGATGCGCGAGCATGGCCTTCCCGAGGCCGCTGGCATGGGGCGCAGCGCGGCTGCCCACGCCATTGTTGAGGCGCAGTGGCTGAGGCACTTCGCGCTGGTCGATGTAAAGCACGCTTCCGCCATCCATCACGCCGAGGCGAATGGCCTCGCCCGTGAGGTCGCGCAGGCGCTCGAGCTCCGGCTCGGCCGCACCACGCAGGTCGAAATCGTCCCAGACCTTGTGCGCCCACTGAAAGAGGCGCGCGGCGAGGCGGTAGGTCTGGTTGCGGGTATCAAGGCCAAGAAGCCGCTCTTCCACGAGCGCCTGCAGGAGGCGATGGAGCGTGCCCTTGGGCATGCCGGTCCGGTCGAGCAGTTCGGTGAAGCGCAGGCCGCTGGGCGCTGCGGCGACGCATTCAAGAATCTGGATGCCGCGCGTCAGCGCCTGGACGCCGGGGGTGGAATGGCTTTCCCCATCGGCCTCCCGATCCTGCGTCGTCACCGACAGCTGGGCCTTGCCCATCATCCCCTCCCGTACCGGCGTCCTGCGCCGTGTTGCCAATCTCATAAGTTGGAACTAAGTTCCATGTCAAGTCGCCGCGAGGCGCGACATACGCCAGGGGGAGCAATGCGCATTACCAGGGTGGACCATTGGCTGGTCCGCATGCCGTTTACCGAAGACATCCTCTGGGGTTCGGGTCGCAGGATCGGGACGACGCGGCTCGTCTGCCGGATCGAGACCGATGCGGGCATTTCCGGCTGGGGCGAGACGATCTCGCTCATCGCCAATGTTCCTGCGGTCTTCGCCGACATCGTCGCCCCGCTCGCCATCGAGTATCCGGTCTCCGACGTCGAAAGGCTGCACCGACATGTGCTCGGCGCGGGCTTCTACCATCACAAGCGCGCCGCAGTGATGGCCATCGCCGCGCTCGAAATGGCCATGTGGGATGCCCTGGGCAAAAAAGCGGGCCAGCCCCTCCATGCGCTCTGGGGTGGCAAGTGGCGCAAGGATGTGGAGGCTGCCGCCTACCTCTTCACCAACGAGCCTGCCGGCCTCACCGAGCGCATCAAAGGCTTTCTCGACAAGGGCTACGAGACGTTCAAGGTCAAGATCGGATTTGACGAACGCACCGACATCGCGCTGGCAGAGGCCGCCCGCAACACTATCGGGGACCGCGCCCTCCGCCTTGACGTGAACGGTGCGTGGACCCCCGGAACCGCGAAGCGCCAACTGGAAAAGCTTGCCGCCTTTGATCCGGCCTATGTCGAGCAGCCGCTCGAACTCGATGACCTCGCAGGGCACGCGGCGCTCGTCGCCCGGTCTTCGGTGCCGATCGCTCTTGATGAAAGCGCCTATACGCTCGCCGATGTGGGCAACATCATCCGGGCCGGCGCGGCCGATGTGGTGCTGCTCGACCCGCACGAAGCAGGGGGGCTCTGGCAGACCATTAAGGCTGCGGCGATCTGCGAGGCCGTCGGCATACCGGTGACGCTGCATTCGGGGGCGGAACTCGCTCTCTCCCAGTCGGCCTACATCCAGCTGGCGGCATCCATCCCGAACCTGTCCCTCGCCATCGATACCGAGCGGGCCTATCTCGGGGGGGACATCAGCCCCAACCCCCCCGTCCTGCAGCATGGGCGCTTCGCGATACCCGAGGGTCCCGGGCTCGGGGTGGAGGTGGATGTCGAGGCCCTTGAGCGCCATCGGGTCGACGGCATCGCGGGGGCCTATCTCGATACGTCCCGCAAGGACTGGTTTCCGATAAAGCCGGCATATTGAGGGGCCTCATGTTCATCGCGGTACAATGGACATCGGGCGCGTTCCACGCCTGGTTGCTCGAAGCCGATGGATCGATCTCGGCGGAGCACCAGAGCCGGACGGGCGTGAACAGCGTCCTGAACGGGGCCTTCGAAGCGGCTTTGCGAGCAGAGATCGGGCACTGGCTGCCATCCGCGCGGGCGGTGCTTCTCTCAGGCATGGTGACCAGCCGCACGGGCTGGGTGGAATCGCCCTTCGCGATCGTGCCCGCCGGGGCGTCTGACCTTCTGGCAGAGGCTGTGCGAAAGGAGATGGAGGGCCTGCCGCCCCTTTATTTCCTCGCGGGTGCCGCGCGGCGCGACCCTCTGCCGGACGTGATGCGCGGCGAGGAGATGGCGATTTTCGGCATCAAGGGCGATCTGCCCGAATGGGTGGTGCTGCCCGGTGCGCACAGCAAATGGGTGCGGACCGATGGCGAGCATATCGTCGACGTGACCACCTATATGTCGGGCGAAATCCTCGATCTGCTGCTCAAGGACTCGCTTCTCTCAAAGCTGATCCCCGCAGGTGCATCTCACGGCGAGGAGGCTTTCGCGCGCGGGGTAGCGATCGCCGCGGACAAGCGCGCCATGCAAGGAGGCGTGCTCCAGCGCCTCTTTTCGGCCCGGTCGCTCGTTCTCTTCGATCGGCTGAAGCCAGATGAGATCACCGGCTATATGAGCGGAGTGATGATCGGCTCGGAGATCATCGAGGCGCTGGCCGGACAGCCCGAAGTGGCATCCGTGGCCGTTCTGGGCGAAACCCCACTGGCCGCTTCCTATCGGCAGGCCTTGCAGGCATTCGGCATTGCCGCTCCGGTCGTGACCGGCTCTGCCGCAGCCGGCTTTGCACGGCTTGTCGCCGAAATGCAGCGAGAGCGATAACGGCAGGTCAGCCGCTCCGCGCGGGCCGTGCTTGTCGGTTTCTTCCCAATAGTGTCATAACTTCGTCTGAAGATGGGAAATGGATAAGCGAAATGACGGTTCTTATTGCCGAAGACGATCCGGTCTACCGGTCGTTCATTCGCGATGCCATCGCCGAAAGCAGTCTCGGCCCGATTGAGGTGCTGGAGGCGAGCGATGGGGAGACTTCGGTCGCATTGGCGCTCGAAGGGGCCTGCGATTACATCGTTCTCGATCTTCAGTTGCCGCGCCTGTCGGGCGTCGAGTGCGCGCGCCAGATCTGGGCCCACCGGCCTCAGACCCGTGTCCTGTTCTGGTCCAACTTCGGAGACGAGGCTTACGTGCGCAGCCTTGCGCGCATCGTTCCGCGTGAAGCGAGCTATGGCTACCTTCTCAAATCGTCGGCGCCCGAACGGCTGCGCGTTGCGATCGATGGCGTGTTCCTCGATGGCCAATGCATCATCGACCGGGAAATTCGCGGCATTCAGGCCCGGGCGCAGGGCTGGCGCGAAGCGCTGAATGATGCCGAATACGACATGCTGGTCGACATTTCGCTCGGATTCACGGACCAGAAGATCGCTGAACGGCATGGCCTGTCGACGCGTGGCGTCCAGAGCCGTCTCCAAAAACTCTACACCAAGCTTGGCGTTCTCACCGAGTACAGCGGGGCCGAGGCAGGCGCGATCGCGGTCTTCAACCCGCGCACCAGAGCCATCTGCGTGGCCATCCTGCGCGGCATGATCAATGCCGATCTGGTGAAGCGGGCCGGGCAGATAGAGGCTGCCCTCTAAAGGCAACTCCACCAGTGTGGAAACCCGCACTGCCTGACCGCCCCATCCCGCTTTAGGGCCATATCGCGCTGCCCTAGTCTGCCCCTGCAACGAACGGGGAGACAAGCATGCCATATGTTCATATCGACTGGGTCGCGGGCCAGAGCCCCGAGAAGCGCGACGATGTCGCCAAACGCGTCAGCACCGCCGTGAGCGAAGTCACCGGCCTCGGTCTTGGCGATATCTGGGTGGTCTTCAAGGAGATCGATGCCGAGCGAAACCGTCAGCATCGAAGAGGGCTATGTCGTGCCCGCGGGTCTCGGCGAGACGCGGGCGTTCGCCAGTACCGGCACTGAGCCACTCGAGCTCATGGTCATCGGCGTTGCCCGGGATATGGACGCCAAGCTCGAGTACATGGCCTCCGAGGACGCGGCCATAAGGCGCTGAGCCGGATCTTAGGCTGTCCGACACGCATTGAAGTGTATGCCGCCGCGCCCCGGTGCGGCGGCCGGCCGCTCGCGGGGGCGGGGGCGTCTTTTAAGGCCAGAACACATTGCCCTCGACAAATCCGTGTGCGGCGAGAATTTCCGGAGTCAGCCGCACGCCTAGCCCTGGTGTGGTCGGAGCGAGGAACTGCCCGTTGACGAGCTCATGCGGGTCGGCCGCCAACTCGCGCACCAGCGGCAGGCCATGGGTGGGATATTCGAGATAGCGCACATCGGGGTCAGCGAAGGCGAGCGCATAATTGGCGGCAAGGCATGGAGCCATGCCCCAGGAATGATAGACAACGCGCACGCCATGCGCCCGGGCGAGCGCCGCGATGTCACGACATTCGCCGATCCCGCCCGAATGGGTGGGATCAGGCTGTACCCAATCGAGCGCCTGCTTCTCGAAATAGGGGAGAAACTCGTGCAGGCCCACCGCCGTCTCGCCCGCCGCAATCGGGATGGGCGAATGGGCGCGCACGAAGGCGCATCCTTCATAGTCCCGATTGCCGACCGGATCTTCCAGCCAGGTGATGTCGAACTCGGCGATCGCATTCGCCCGATCGAGCGCCTCTCTAGCCGACCAGGGACGCGGGTTATGGCCCATCACCGCATCGACCATCAGCTGGATGTCGGGCCCGAGCACTTCGCGGCAGAGCCGGACCTTCGCGACGTCTTCGGACCTCGAGCGGCCGATGCGGATCTTGACTGCCCGGAACCCCTGCTCGCGATAGGCCTCCATTTCAGCGATGAGCTGCGCGCGAGGCGCATCGTTCCCGCCGCTCGCATATACGGTTATCGCGTCCTGCGCCGTTCCTCCGAACAGATGGTGCAGCGGCACGCCGAGCATCTGCGCCTTGATGTCCCAGAGCGCCACCTCGATCGAGCCAGCCACCATCAGGGGTAGCCCCGCCTTGCCCCAGGCCAGCGATTTCGATCTCATCTTGTGAAAGAGCCGTGCGGCATCCGTCGCGTCCTCGCCCAGGAGCAAAGGCGCGTAATTCTCGACGATCGCCCGTGTTGCCAGGGGCGCGCTGAGGCCAGGATAGTAGGCCTCCCCCCAGCCGGAGACGCCCTCCCTGGTGCGCACCTCGACCAGAGCGGTATTCCAGTGGCTGATCTGCCCTCCCGCCCAGCCGATCGCGGAACGGCTGGTGTCCTGGGTCAGCAGGTGGCAGTTGATCGCGGCAATCGTTGCGGGGGACATGGCATGCTCCGGTGCGTTGGTGGCAGGACGAGAAAAAGGTTTGCAATCGCCGCTTGGGCCCCCGATAGGCTGTTGCCATGACCCAGCCTCGGCGACATGACAGGGCCGTAACCATCAAGGACGTTGCGCGTGAAGCGGACGTCTCGGCGATGACCGTGTCCAACGTGCTCAACGGGCGCGGACGGGTTTCTGAGGAAACCGCGGCACGCATCCGCGCCGTGGTCGAGCGCCTGGGCTACCGCCCGTCCATGGCGGCCCGCCGGCTCCGGCTTTCCCGGCAGTGGACGATCGGCATGCTGATCGTGGTCGAGGACCGCGATTTCCTCAGCGATCCGTTCATTACCGCTCAGGTGACCGGGCTCACCAACTACCTCACGCAAAATGCCTACAGCCTCATCGTCCGTGGCATCCGCCCCTCCGATTTTCGGACATCGGGCCTTTTTCAGCAGATCGAGGCGGACGGTATGGTCGCGATCCTCTCCGGCTCCGAGCCTCAGCGGCAGGCCTGCATCCGCCAGATCGGGCGTATGCGCCTGCCCACTGTCCTTCTCCAGGAACAAGCGGCCTCGCAAGAGCCCGATTGCGTGGTGCTGCGGCAAGATGATTTCGCGGGTGGCCAACAGGTAGCCCGACATCTGCTCGAGACCGGGGCGCGCGGGTTCTGGATGCTGATCCCGCAGGCCGAATGGCCGGGGATGAAGGCGCGCCTGGCGGGCGTGACCGCAGAGTTGCAGGCTGCAGGGCTTCCGCCGCCGACGGTCGTCCAGTGCAGCGACGAGAGCTATGACGTCGCCTATGCGGCGACCCTGGCCGCTCTCGAGGAGCGTGGCGCTCCCGACGCGATCGTCGGGGGCAATGACCAGCTGGCCATCGCCGCGATGAAAGCCTGTCAGGCGCGTGGTTTTTCCGTTCCCGACGATATCCAGATCAGCGGCTTCAACGGCTTTGCGTTCTGGCGCTACGTGGAGCCGGTGCTGACCACCGTCATCTCCCCCGCACATCTGCTTGGGGAGAGGGCCGGAGAACTGCTCATCGATCGGCTCCAGGTTGGAGCCTTCGCGGCATCCGAACTCGTGCTGCCCGTCACGTTCCAGCCGGGCCGGTCCACGCGCGCACACACCTGATTTTCCTGCCATCGCGCCCCTGCCTGCGACCGTTTGACAAGCCACCTAAAAGATGTATCGTTAAATCAATCGATGGGCAACGCCGCCTTGCGGCGCGCGCCGCGACACGATCAGGGAGGCCTCCTCGATGATCTGCTGCCAAGCAACTGCCGCGGACCTTGCGTCCGGCCCCGGCGCGCTGCCCCGATCCCCAATCCAACAGCCGGAGCCGCAGCAATGATCGTGGACTGTCATGTCAATATCTTCGAGCGTGACCAGTTCACGCCGCCTGCAGTCGACCTCACCGGTACCGCGCGCCCTGGCGGCGTGCCGATGCTGGCGGATGCCGACACGATCTACGAGGCGCTGCAGGGCGTCGACAAAGCCATCCTGTTTTCGCCCCGGTACAAGGATTCAGTCGGCATTGATGGCAATGACGAGGTGACGGCCGCCGCCGTCGCCAAGTATCCCGACAAGTTCGTCGGCTTCGCCTGCGTCGACCCCAGGCGCCCCGACTATATGGAGCTGCTCGAGCACGCCGTGGGCACGCTCAAGCTCCAGGGCGTGAAATTCGGTCCGATCTACAATGGCGTGTCGCTGGACGACCCGCGCATGGATCCGGTCTACGCCTACTGCCAGAAGAACGACCTGCCGCTGACCATGCATATGGGCACCACTTTCGCGCGGGACACGCCGCTCGATGCGGGCCGTCCGATCCATGTCGACGCCGTCGCCCAGCGCTATCCTGATCTCAAGATGATCATGGCCCATATGGGCCATCCCTGGATCGACGAGTGCATCGTCGTCGCCCGCAAGCGCCCCAATGTCTATGCCGAGGTCTCGGCCATCTGCTACCGACCCTGGCAGTTCTATCAGGCCATGATCTCGGCCCAGGAATATCTCATCGCCGATCGCAACAAGATCTTCTGGGGCACCGATTTCCCATTCGCCCAGGTCGATGAATCTCTGGCCGACCTGCGCAACATCAACCGCTTCGTGGAAGGAACGCCCCTGCCGAAAGTCTCGAACGAGACGATCGAGGGGATCATCCATTCGAACCCGTTCGACCATTGGTGGCACACTCCGCCCCGCCTCTAGACCCGGCCTACGTTCAAGGAGGACTTCGCACATGAATACTCTGCTCAAGCTCGCCGGCACGGCTGTCCTGACCGTTGCAGCATCGAGTTCGGCCGCTCTGGCCCAGAACTGGCCCGAGCGCCCGGTGACCATGATCGTCGCGGCAGGTGCCGGTGGGGGCACCGATGCCACCGCCCGCCTGCTCGCCGCAGATCTCGAGGAAATTTTCGGCCAGCCCTTCAACGTCGTGAACCGCGCCGAGGGTGGCGGCATTGCCGGAATTACCGAACTCGCCAATGCCGCGCCCGATGGCTACACCATCGGCATCCTGTTCAACTATGCGCCCTATCGGCATCTGGGCATGGGCAATCTGACGAGCGCATCCTACACCCCCATCGCCCAGTACAATTTCGACAGCGCCGCCATCCACGTGAAGGCCGATAGCGAAATCCAGACCCTCGACGAGGTGATCGCGGCACTGCAGGAGAACCCCCAATCGCTGACCATCGGCTGCGCGGCGACCTGCCCCAGCAGCTGGAGCTCGGCCTTCTCCAAGGTGCTGATCGATCAGGGCATCGACATCACCGCCCTGCGCTGGGTCCCGAGCCAGGGTGCGGCCGCCGGCCTTCAGGAACTGGTTGCAGGCGGCGTCGACGTGCTGACCGCTTCCGTTCCCGAGGCCGCATCCATGCTCGATGCGGGAGAGATCCGCACGCTGGCGGTCCTTTCCGAAGAACGGCTCGACACATTCCCCGATATTCCGACGGCCGGCGAACAGATCGAAGGCGCAGCGCCGGGCGGCGTGTTCCGTGCGGTGGCGGGCCCGGCCGGGCTGCCCGAGGAGGTAACCACCAAGCTCGCCGAGGCGATCGAGCAGATCTACCAGGGCGATGACTTTCAGACGGCGATGAACGCCCGCGGCTTCGGCCTGCAATACCGCAACAGCGCCGAACTGCTCGACTGGATGCTGATCCACGAGGCGGACACCGAGACGGTTCTACGCGCCGCCGGTGTCATCGAGTAAGGCGCAACGTCCAGATAACCGGCTGGGGAGAAGTCCCGTGAAAGTGTCAGACCTCATCCTCGGTCCGGTTATTGCGCTGTTCGGCGTCCTCGTCATGGTCGCCGCAACTCTGCAGCCCCGGCCCATCTTCGGCAGCGGCTATGGTGGCGGCTTCTTTCCCGGCTTCATCGGGACGGGTCTGCTTCTGGCGGGATTGATGCTCGCCTGGACCGGCTGGCGTAGTCGCGATACCGGTCCCCTGCTCGTCATGGGGGCCTGGGCACGGTCGCCCGTCCACCTCGCCAACGCCGCTACGGTGATCGCCGCCCTGATCGTCTATATTCTTGCCTCCGGCTTCCTGGGCTTCCTGATCACTGGCGCAATGGTCACCTTCGCGACCCTCTGGCAGTTCACCCGTCAGCCGGTGATGTCGTTGGCGGTCACCATCGTGGCCGTCATCGTGGTCAAATACATCTTCCAGGATCTCTTGCTCGTCCCGCTGCCACTCGGTGTCCTCAGCCCGTTCGCGGGGATTCTTTCATGGAGGTAATCGGGCCCGCACTGTTGAGCCTGATGGCGCCGGACGTGCTTCTGGCAGTCCTCCTGGCCTCCATGTTCGGGCTCTTCGTCGGCTCCGTTCCCGGTCTCACGGCCACCATGGCTGTCGCCCTGCTCGTGCCGGTAACCTTTTTCATGGCCCCGCTCGCAGCGATTGCTGCGATCGTCTCGGCCAGCGCGATGGCCATCTTCGCAGGCGACATCCCCGGCACGCTCCTGCGCATCCCTGGCACGCCGGCCTCAGCCGCCTATACCGATGCGGCCCACCGCCTGACCAAGCAGGGCAAGGCCGAGCTCGTCCTGGGCACCTGCCTTGTCACCTCAGCACTGGGCGGGCTGATCGGCGCACTGGTCCTTATATTCGGCGCGCCGGCCATCGCCCGGGTGGCGCTCAACATCTCTGCGTTCGAATATTTCTGGTTCGTCTGCCTGGGCCTGACCTCCGCAGCCTTCATCTCCCCGGGCAGCCCGCTCAAGGGCGTGATCTCCTTGCTCTTGGGCCTTTTCATTGCGACCGTCGGCATCTTTCCGGTGACCGGACAGCCTCGCTTCACCTTCGGGCGCACCGAGCTGATCGGCGGCGTCGCCCTCGTGCCAGCCCTGATCGGCATGTTCGCTGTCGCTGAAATCCTGCGCTACGCCATCAGCACCGAACCGGCCGCTCAGCGGACGACGGCGCGGATCGGCAATGTCTTCAAGGGATTGATCCCCGCGCTCTGGCCATACAAGCGCAGCATTGGCACGGGCGTCATCGTTGGTACCGGGACCGGCATTCTTCCGGGTGCGGGGGCGGACATCGCGGCGTGGATATCCTATGCGCTGGCCCGCAAGTTCACGCGCGAACCCAAAAAGTTCGACGAGGGCTCGCTCGAAGGCATCGCTTCCGCGGGTGCCGCCAACAATGCCAGCGTCTCATCGAGCTACATTCCGGCGACCGTCCTGGGCATTCCCGGAGATTCGATGACTGCGATCGTCATCGGCGTTCTGTTCATGAAGGGGCTGACCCCGGGGCCCACCATCTTCACGGCGCAGCCGACCCTCGTTTACGGGATATTCCTCTCCTTCATCCTCGCCAATCTCCTGATGCTGCCGCTGGGGTATGGCGCGATCAAGCTTTCGCGCTACATCCTCGATGTGCGGCGCGAGATCCTCATGCCCATCATCATGCTGTTCTGTATCGTCGGTGCATTTGCGATGGACAACACGCTGACCGGCGTCGTCGTCATGCTGATCTTCGGTGTGATCGGCTGGTTCATGGAGGAGAACGGCTTTCCGGTCGCGCCGGCTTTGCTCGGCCTCGTTCTCGGTCGTCTGCTCGAGGAGACGTTCCTCACCTCGATGATCATCGCGCAGGGCAATCTGCTGGTCTTCTTCAGCCGTCCGATCGCTGGCACCGCTGGAGTGATCACCATCCTGGTCTGGCTCTCCCCGCTCGCCATGATGGCGTGGCGGCGGTCCCGTTTCACCGGCTGATGGGGGCGCAGCTTTCGCCGACGACGAGGGCGGGCTGGAAGACGAGATGGCGGGGGGCGTCGCTGACCTTGTTGTCGATCCTCTCCACCAGCATGCGCAGGGCGGTATCGGTCATGTCGGCGACCGGGTGCTCGGTGCGCGTCAGGCGCGGCCTCATCCCGCCGGCGCCCGAAATGGTGTCGGTGGAGGCGATCGAGACGTCCTCGGGACAGCGCAGGCCCATGTCGGAGAGGGCGCGCATTGCCCCGATCGCCATCATGCCGTTGGCGATGTAGAGGGCGGTCGGCCGATCGGGCTGACCCATCATGTCGCGGGCTACCGAATAGGCGGCGTCCTCGCGAAACTCGCCCGAACGCACATGCCCCGGCTGCGGGGCGAGGCCGCGCGCCGCCATCGCCTCAAGCAGGCCCTCGAGCCGCCCCTTGCCGGTCGAAACCTGCATGGGGCCGGTGATGGAGCCGATGCGGGTGTGCCCGAGATCAAGGAGGAAATTGCCCGCCTGCCGGCCGGCGGAAAGATTGTCCACCGTCACCGTATCGGCGGGGTCGCCCTCGAGCGCGCGCCCCAGCAGCACGGTCGGCAGATCCGCGAATTCGCGCTGCCGGTACTGGTTGGCCGCCCCCACCGGCACGACGACGGCCCCGTCGCAACCGAGCGTCCGGATCCGCGAGAGGATGCGACGCTCCAGTTCGGGCTTCTCGTCGCTGTTGAAGAGGACGAGTGAATACCCCCAGCCCGCCACCGCAGCCTCGGCCGAGGCCACGAGGCGCGCATAGAAGGGATTGGCGAGGTCGGCGACCGCCAGCGCAATGAGCTGGCTGCGCCCGCGGCGCAGATTGCGGGCGACGAGCGAGGGGGAGTAGCGCAGTTCGCGTATCGCCGCCTGCACGCGGGCACGCAGCTCGGGGCTGACGAACGCGGTGTCGTTGACCACCGCCGACACGGTTGCCGTCGATACGCGCGCCGCCTTCGCGACATCCCTGATCGTGGCCACTGACCCACCATAGCTAATCGTTTCGCTAAGTCTGAGACAAGAAATTGCCCGCTGTCCAGTACGATTTCTGTTGCAAGACGAGCGAAGTTGGAGAACGCTGGCGAAACGGTTTGGCCAGATGCCCCAGCCAAGAGGCAGGGCCCGACCAGCAAAGGGAGTTGGAAATGAGAACACTGACGCTGGGAATGGTTGCACTCGCCCTGGCCGCTTCGAGCGCGGCGGCTCCGGCACAGGATCAGCCCCTCTTGGGCATCGTCTCGATCAGCGCGACCGAGGCCAACAACGTCCGCTACATCCAGGGCGCGGCCAAGGCTGCCGAGGAACTCGGCTGGCAGGTCAACGTCGTCGATGCAGCGGGCAATGCCGACCAGGCCAATGCGGCTATCCAGAACTTCGCCCAGCTGGGCGCTACCGCCATCATCGACATGGTCTTCCCCTTCTCCTCGATCGGAGCAGGGCTGGACGCGGCCGGCTCGGCCGGAATTCCGGTCGTCACATGGGGCGGCGGGCTGGGTTCGACCGTCGCCGCCACCAATGGTTCGGGCGGGCCGATGGCCGTGCCCGTCATCGAGACCATGGTCGAGCGGATGGGCGGCACGGGCTCGGTTCTCGCGCTGACCTATCGCACGGGCGAAGTCTGCCGCAACCGCGAAACGCAGATGGACGAGATCCTCGCCCAATATCCCGACATCACCGTCACCAAGAACGAAGTCCGCATTCCGGGCTATTTCGAGGACGGCGCGCAATACGCCAATGCCTGGCTCGCCTCGCGTCCCGAAGGCAGCGAGAACCTTGCGATCTGGGGCTGCTGGGACGATCCGGCGATCGGCGCCATCGGCTCGCTGCGCGCCCAGGGCCGCACCGACGTCGCCGTCTATGGCGTCAACGGCAATGCCCAGGCACTCGAGAACATCCGCAACGGCCACATGACCGCGACCGCCTGGCAGGACAGCTACACCGAAGGCTACCAGATGGTGAAGATGCTCGAGGAGATCATCGCCGCCGGTGACGACTGGACGCCCACCGCCGCCGAAGTCCCCGCCGTGCTGGTCACCCAGGATACGGTCGAGGCCTTCATCGCCGAGCATCCCGAAGCCATCCAGTAGGTCCAGGGGGCTTCGTGACCACGACGACGCGCACATCGCCAGTGACGGGGGCGCCCGAAGCGTCCCCGTTCATCGTGGCGAGCCATATCGCAAAGGCGTTCGGCGGCGCCCAGGCGCTCAAGGATGTCTCGATCGATCTGCGCCCGGGCGAGGTGCACGGGCTGGTCGGTGCCAATGGCGCGGGCAAGTCGACCCTCATCCGCATCCTCGCCGGGCTCGTCCGCCCCGATGCCGGCAGCATCGAGATCGACGGCAAACCCACTCAGATTGCCAACGCACAAGCCGCCGCGGCGCACGGCATGAGCTTCATCCACCAGGAACTGGCCTTCGTGCCCGGCATGACGGTGTTGCAGAACATCATGCTGGGCGTGCCGAAGCCCTCGCGCTTCGGGCTCACCGACTGGGCCGCCATCGCGCGCGATGTCGCGCCCATCGCCGCCCGCGTCGGCATCACCGCGCCGCTCAACGCCAGCGTCAAAGGTCTCTCCACGGCCGAGAACTGGCTGATCAACATCTGCCGCGCGCTGGTGCGCAAGTCGCGGCTGATCGTCATGGATGAGCCCACCGCATCCCTGTCCGCCAGTGAGAGCGAGAAGCTCTTTGCCATCATTCGCGACATGTCGCGCTCGGGCGTCACGGTGCTCTACGTGTCGCACCGGCTCGACGAGATCCTCGATCTCTGCGACCGGGTGTCGGTGTTCCGCGACGGCCGTTCGGTCGACCTCTTCAGCCGTGCGGGCCTCACGCGCCAGACGCTGGTCGAGGCGATCGTCGGCAAGGGTCTCGCCCCTGCCGTTCGGCCGACACGGTCCGAAACCGGGTCCGAAACCGTGCTCGAACTCGCCGATCTGACGAGGATGCCGCGGGTCAAGGGCGTGAGCTTGGCGCTCCATCGCGGCGAGGTGCTCGGCATTGGCGGTCTTGTGGGGGCCGGACGCACCGAGCTTGCCCGCCTGATCTATGGCGCCGATCGGCCCGATGCCGGCAGCATGACCCTTGCCGGCAAGCCCTTTGCGCCCCGCTCGCCGGCCGCGGCGGTCAAGGCCGGCCTCGGCCTCGTGCCCGAGGAGCGCCGCGCCGAAGGGCTGGTGCTCTCCAAGAGCGTCCTCTTTAATCTCGGGCTCGCCAATCTCGATCGCCTCGTCATCGGGCGGGCGCTGCCTCTCCTCAGCCGCAGCCGGCAGGTCCATATGGGCGCCGAAACCATCAAGGCCCTCGCGATCAAGACGCAGGGCGTGGACCAGCCGGTCGGCCGGCTCAGCGGCGGCAACCAGCAGAAGGTGGTCATCGGGCGCTGGCTGCGGCGCGAACCGCAAGTGCTGATCCTCGACGAACCGACCCGCGGCGTCGACATCGGCGCCCGCGGGGAAATCCACAAGCTCATCCGCGAGCTCGCCGGCTCGGGCATGGCGGTGCTGGTGATCTCGTCCGAACCCGACGAACTTCCGGACCTCTGTGACCGGGTGCTGGTGATGGCCGAGGGCCGCATCGTCGAGGAGCTGTCCGGCGAGGCGCTGTCGCGCAACGCCATCGTCCAGGCGAGCTATGAAGTGCAAAGACAAGGAGTGCCGGCATGAGCGAGAGTTCCCTGTCGGGCCGCAGGCTGACCCCGGGCATGAAGACCGGACTCGGGATTTTCGCGCGCTATGCGACGATCCTCGGCCTGCTGGCGATGCTCCTCGCCTTCTCCATCCTCTCGCCTCGGGCCTTCCCGACCCTCGGCAATTTCACCAATGTGCTCAACCAGGCTTCGCTCGCGATGATCATCGCGGGCGGGTTGACGCTTGCGGTCATCGTGGGTGAGCTCGATCTCTCGATCGGGTTTGCCGCGAGCCTTCACGGCATCCTCGTGACGGGGCTGATCGTGCAGGACCAGCTGCCGATCCCGCTCGCCGTCGTGATCGTCATCGGACTTGGGGCGCTGATCGGCCTCGTCAACGGCGTCATCGTCACCAAGATCAAGGTCAATTCGGTGATCGCGACGCTCGGTGTCGGCACGATCCTGACCGGGCTCGCCTTCGCCTATTCCTCCGGCGTGCCGATCGTCGCCGGCGTGCCCGAGGCCTTCCTCCAGCTGTCGCTGGGGCGGTGGCTCTTCGGCATTCCCAACAATATCGTGGTGATGGTTCTGGTGCTCGGTGCGCTCTGGGTCCTCGTCGAGCGCACGGGGCTCGGCCAGGAAATCCAGGCGGTGGGCGGCAATGCCGTCGCGGCGCGGCTTGCCGGCATCGATGTCGACCGCATCAAGATCCTCGGCTTCGTCGTTTCGGGCATGTGCGCGGCCCTGACCGGCATCCTCCTCGCCTCCCGGCTCGGCAGCGGCACGGCGAGCGCCGCGGACTCTTACCTCCTCACCGCATTCGCCGCGGTGTTCCTGGGGTCCGCCACGCTCCGCGACGGCGAGTTCCACGTGCTCGGCACGTTCGTCGGCGCGCTGATCATCGCCTTCGGGTTCAACGGCCTCAACATCTTCGGCGCCCCGACCTTCTCGCAATATGTGTTTCAGGGCGCCATCCTGATCGTCGCCGTGGGGCTCTCGAGCCTCGGCCGGTCGCTGGCAGAAAGCTGAGGAGGAAACCATGGCCGATATCTGGGACGTCTTTGTGATGGAGTATGCGCGGTCCAAGGACCAGCCCTGGGTCGATCTGATCTCGGGCATGTACGAGGACGGCCGCGTCGACCTGCCCTTCTCCTTCATCCTCGCGCGCCAGGGCGATCGCAACGTCCTGATCGACACCGGCTTCATGCAGCACGAGCACGGCTTTTCCAACAAGTTCGGCATCCCGGACTGGGTGTCCCCGCTGCGGCTCCTCGCCGAGCTCGGGGTTGCCCCCGAGGCCGTCACCGACATCGTGCTCACCCATTGCCATTTCGACCACATGGGCTCGGTCGGGGAGTTCCCAGAGGCCCGCATCCATGTGCAAAAGAGCGAATTGCTGAGCTGGTACGAAGCGATCGCGCTCCCCAAACAATTCGGTTATCTGACCGCCATCATCGATCCGGACAATCTGCGCTCCGCGCTCGATGCCTCGATCGAGCACCGGGTGATGCTGATCGACGGGGATTGCGACAACGTCTTGCCCGGTCTGCATGTGCGGCTGGGGAGCGGCCACACGGTGGGCCAGCAATTCGTCACCATCGAAACCGCGCGCGGCAGGCTCGTCATCTCCGGGGACTGCGTCTATTCGCGCCTGCAGCTGACCGGGCGTGGCAATGATGGCGTCTACGTTCCGCTCAACAACGCCACCGGCAATGTCTGGGAGCAGCTCAAGACCATCGACAAGATCAACAAGGAGCTTGCCGGAGAGATGGAGCGCCTCGTGATCCTGCACGATATCGAGCGCTGGAAGGGGCTTCCGGTCGTCGCGGAAGTCGAAGGCTTCCATATCGTCAAGGCCGGCTAGCGATGGCAGGCGGTCAGGCCGCCGAGCCCGCGTCTTCCGCCAGTGCCTCTGCTGCGACGCGCTCTTCGAACGTGGCCCGGGGCATCGGCCTGCCATAGAGAAAGCCCTGGAACTGGCTGCAGCCGGCGGCCGCGAGCAACGCGTGCTGCTCTTCGGTTTCCACCCCTTCGGCCAGAACGTCGAGCTCGAGGTCCGCGCCGATCCGGATGACGTTCCGCACGAGCCCGGCGCTGCGCGCAGTGCTGGCCGCGTCCTGCACGAAGCCGCGGTCGATCTTGATCTGCTGGATCGGCAGGCGCCGCAGATAGGAGAGCGAGGAATAGCCTGTGCCGAAATCGTCGAGGGCGAAGGTGATGCCCATGGCGTGGAGGCGATCGAGCTTTGCGACGACGAGGTCCATGTCGGTGACGAGGATGCTCTCGGTCAGCTCCAGCGTCAGCCGCCGGGGATCCGCCCTGGTGCGGGCGAGCGTGTCCCCGACAAGCGTTTCGAACTCGTCATGCATCAGCTGGCTGGGGCTGACATTGACCGAAAGCGTGAGGTGGCGCAGATGCGGGACGCTTGCCCATTGGGCAAGAACGCTGCAGCCCTGCTCGAGCACCCAGCCACCGATCCCAACCATGAGGCCGAGCTTTTCGGCCTCAGCAATGAACTCCGCGGGCGAGACCGCTCCCCGATGCGCGCTCGTCCAGCGCAGGAGCGCTTCCGCGCCGATCGTTGCCTTTTTAAGGTCAACCTGGGGCTGGTAGGCGAGCTGGAATTCGTCATTCCAGAGCGCAGCCGCCAGATCGCGGCTGAAGCTGTTGCGCCTCACGAAATCGGCATGCATGGCGTGCGTACAGGCCGCGAGCATGGCGGTGGCGAGCGCGGCATTCGCCCAGGTGCCGATGCTGCGCACGAGTGGTGGCATCGTCACGTCATAAGGCGAGGCGAGGGGGGCGCTCGCAAAGACGACGAAGGCGAAAAGACAGAGCCCGATCAGCACGAGCTGCATCCGGGACCTGTTGCGCTGGTAGTTGAGATAGCCGAGCGCGGCAACGACGAGCAAATAGAGGTGGCTGACCCGCGGCGCGTCCTCGGTCGGGACATCGAGCAGGAGCCCCATGACGATGGCGATCACCATCAACGCAGCCTGGGCAGCGAGGAGGCCGAACGTGAAATGGCCCTTCCGGATGAGCAGATAAATTGCCAGCCCGGAGGCGATGATGCCGATGTCGAGTGCAACCACCCACCACCAGCCCATCGCGCCAAAGACCAGAGCCCATGCAACGCCGACCCCGGCAATCGCCAGGGCGCCATAGCGATAGGCGACGATCATTCGCGCAGAATATTGAGTATTGGCACCAAGAACTGGCCGCAGGCGAGACTGTGTCATCGATGGGCCTTCCGTTTCGACGCGTGCTCTGTTTCCGTTTTCGACTGCGTTCTGTTTTAAACCGTACACAGTCTCGGCCCTTGTGTGCAACGCTGTGACAGTCTGACCGGCAGATGCGGACGTCGTGGCGGAGCGTCGTGGATCTGCCGAAGATGGGGCGAAAGGCTCTTGCGCGCGGCGAAGACGCCTTCTCGGCCCTTGATCCAGCGAGACGTTTTTAAGACTATCGCGCCAGTGCAGGAGACTGGACGGCCCGTCATCGGCGCGCCGTGCGCGAGCAAGGAGCGGGTGTGCCATGTCGTTGAAATCGCTGATCGTGCTGATCGTGGCCCTGGTGCTGGGAACGGCGATGCTGGTGCTGGGCGTGTTCTTCCAGCGCGGGCTTCAGGACTATGGCACGGCGACTGCGGTGCGGGCGGTCGAGGTGCGCGCGCAGGCGCTCGGCACCTTCCTCTCGCGCGCGCTCTATGAGGAGTGGCGGGATGTCGAACTGACGGCGGGCCAGATCGCGATCAATGAGGATCCCGAGGCCCTGCAGGTCCGGTTCGACGCGCTTGCCGATGACGAGGGCAAGGTCTCCTGGATCGGGGTTGCGCGCGCCGATGGCACGGTGGTCTCGGCGCGCGACGGGCTGCTCGTGGGGCAGAATGTGGCACAGCGCCCCTGGTTTCAGGCGGGGCTCCAGGGTCCGTTCGCAGGCGATGTGCACGAGGCGGTGCTGCTTGCGCAATTGCTCGGCAACGATGGTGGAGAGCCCCTGCGCTTCGTCGATTTTTCGGCCCCGATCCTCGGGCCGGGCGGACAGGTGACGGGCGTGCTCGGGGCGCATGTCGACTGGCGCTGGGTGCGCTCGCTGGTAACCGAGGCGGCGGCGGAGCTCGAGCTCGACGCCTTCATCGTCAACAGCGCCGGCACCATCATCCTCGCGACCGATTCGATCAGCGATGCGACCGGACAGCTCTCCGTGTTCCGCGCCGCCACCCTCGGGGTCGACGGCACCTACAGCGAGACATGGCCGGACGGGCAGAGTTATTTCAGCCGCATCGTGCCGCAGTTCGGCTACGAGACGCTGCCCGATTTCGGCTGGCGGCTCGTCGCGCGGATCGATCCCGATTTCGTCTTCGGGGCGCAGCGGCAGTTCATGTCGACCATGGCGCTCGGCGCCGTGCTCGCCTATCTGATGGCCATCCTCGCCTTTGCGCTCGTCCTCATCTCGCTGCTGCGCCCCCTCGGCACGCTCGCCGACATGCTCCTCAAGCTCGCCAAGGGCGAACCTGTCGGCTACGTGCGCGAGCACACGCGCTTCCGCGAGGTCAACACGCTGAGCGAAGCGGTGGTGCGCCTGCAATCGGGCCCCGGCGAGGGGGCCTCCCGCTAGCTCACCTGATGGTGCCTGCGATGACGCGCCGGATGAGGCCGGCGCCGAGGCTCGCGGCCGCCACGACACCCGTGCCTGGAGCGCCCGCCTTGGTGTGAAGCTTGCCGATCAGGCGCTCGCGGGCTTCAAAGCCGAGATCGAGCCGCGCATCGAGCGTTGCGCCCACGACCTGGGTCACTTCGGCCTCGACCGCGCCGATTTCGGGCACGATCGCCGTGAAGACCGTGCCGGGGGCCAGGTCGAGCCCGCGCAGGCGCAGCGCTTCCTGATGGACGTCGACGAGCCAGGCCTGGCGCTCGCCCGAGGGCAGCAGAACGCGGATTTGCTCAGGGTTGGAGCGCAGGATCGAGGCGGTGCGCGGCAGGTCGATGCAGACGAGGATCGTTCCGGCGAGGANCGTCGAACGCATAGTCGGACAAAAGCCCAATCACGAGCCCGAACAGCGTCAGCACGAAGAGGACGAGGAACCGCCGCAGGATCGACCAGTGGACGGTGACGCGGTTGCGCTCGCCCCCCTTCATCGTGACCTTGAAGGCATGCCCGTGCGGCCTCAGCCAGCCGATGACGGCAGCCCGCGAGATCTCCCAGGCGCCGACGAGCTGGCTGATGTCGTTGATGAGCGGCACGAACATGCCGCGCGACACGAAGTTCATGTAGAGCATCGAGGCGAGGTAATAGGGGATGAAATGGGCGAGGATGCCGTTGATGTCGGCATCGACCACGATGACCCCGAAATACCAGTAGAGCAGGGGATAGACGATGCAGGAAAGCCGGAAGGCGAACGCCGTCAGCCAGTAGAGCCAGGAATCCAGCACGCCCCAACGGTCGCGTAGCC
>NZ_RZNJ01000007.1 GCF_003994485.1 Arsenicitalea aurantiaca | reverse complement strand
ATAAGCGCTGAAAGCATCTAAGCGCGAAGCCTCCCTCAAAACGAGTATTCCCTTGAGAGCCGTGGAAGACCACCACGTTGATAGGCCGGATGTGGAAGCGCAGCAATGCGTGAAGCTGACCGGTACTAATAGCTCGATCGGCTTGATCGTTCTCATTAATCAATGCCCGCACACTGGCGCGGCATGAGACGATCGGCAGACCAAAACATTCCTCCGACGCGCACAGCATGGGCCGCGTCCGGAAATCACAACCAGAGTTCACGTCCAAATCGATGTTTTTTGCCGATCTGGTGGTTACTGCGAAGTGCCCAGAACCCGATCCCATCCCGAACTCGACCGTTAAACACTTCAGCGCCGATGGTACTAAGTCTCAAGGCTTGGGAGAGTAGGTCGCCGCCAGGTCTGCAAAAAACATCGATCATCTCAATACCAAACCAAAACACAAAACGNGACGCGCACAGCATGGGCCGCGTCCGGAAATCACAACCAGAGTTCACGTCCAAATCGATGTTTTTTGCCGATCTGGTGGTTACTGCGAAGTGCCCAGAACCCGATCCCATCCCGAACTCGACCGTTAAACACTTCAGCGCCGATGGTACTAAGTCTCAAGGCTTGGGAGAGTAGGTCGCCGCCAGGTCTGCAAAAAACATCGATCATCTCAATACCAAACCAAAACACAAAACGCCGCCCCAACAAGGGCGGCGTTTTGCGTTCGGGGACGTGAGGCTGGGGTCTACGGCGCCATCGGTGGCGCAGGGCATTGCAGCTCTTAGGACGGAAGCGAGCTGGCGGGGCGGAAGGACGCGTGCAGCCTGGCCTGCGAGCAGCGGGCACCGAGCTAGACGTCTCGCTATGCCCGGATGTCGTGAAGACTGATCCTCACCTTTTTCCGCCTTCGGATGGCTCCGCACGGTCATTGCGCGTCAGCGCACGCCATCTCCGGATCCCGTTACAGCTGCGGCGCCCCTCGGGTCTGGCGTCCCACATCATCGGGGCGAGGGCGAGGAGCAGAGCATCGTTTGATCTGCTCCCCTCGAGCCCCTAGGCTTCGGTTGTCTCGTCGGCGCCCTCGTCGAAGCGGGCGCGGGCCTTGTTGAGGCGAGCGAGGGCGGCAGAGAGGGCCGCCGCCTTCTGCCTGTTGCCGCCATCGGAATGCGCATCACCGCCGGTCGCACGCTCGCCCTTGCCGCGAGCATTGCGCCGCTGTTTGTCGGCGAGCTCGCGCGCACGGTCGCGGCGTTCGCGGAGCCTGCGGGTGAGATCGGCAAGCTCCGACGGGCCGAGCGTGCCGAGATGGGGATGGCGGGTCGCCTCGACGAGCTCGCGTTCATCCTTGTCCAGAACCCGATCTTCGCTGTTGCGCGCCTGAGCCATGCTGTTCTCCTTGTGCCTTCTGGGCCGCCCGAAGGGCGGATGTCATAGGGCAAATGCCGGAGGGGGCGGGGACGTTCCCGTGATGGCGGAGGCGGAAGGGCGGGGTGGCACCCCGCCCCGAGTTACTCGGCCGCCTGCCGGGAGACGACGATGACGCCATTGCGCTCGGTCTCGACGAGGCCCGTGCGATCGGCATTGATGTAGCGGCTCGCGCTGTCGGGCATATCGGGCAGCGCGATGCTGGCGGTTGCGGGCTGCGGAGCGCGGCCAAGGCCGCCAAGCGCGCGGGCGATCGTGCCCGCAAGTCCGGCGAGGAAGGCGGCGATCGCGCGGATCTGGCGCCACCAGATGTGCGGCGCGGCGACCATGACCGGGACGAGCACGAGCGTCAGCAGCGTCGAGAAGATGAGGCCGGACACGAGTGCGGTTGCCAGATAGGTCCACCAGGCGCCGGAGGGACCGCCGATCTCGACGGTGCGGGAGAAGAAATCGATACCGACACCGATCGCCATCGGAATGAGGCCGAAGACCGTGGTGGTCGTCGTCATGATGACGGGCCGGATGCGCTGCGCAGCGGTCATCAGAATGGCCGTCACCGGCTCGATCCCTTCCTTGCGATGCATCTGGTTGTAGGTGTCGAGGAGGACGATGGCGTTGTTCACGACGATGCCCGCAAGCGAGACGATGCCGATGCCGGTCATGATGGCCGAGAAGGGCTGCCCGGTGATCATCATGCCCAGGAGCACGCCAGCGATCGACATCACGACGGTCGAGAGCGTGATGAACACCTGGTAGAAGCTGTTGAACATGGCGAGGAGGATGAGGAACATGAGGAAGATCGCCCCTGTTCCGGCCTGCGCCATGAAGGCATTCGTCTCGTTGGTCTGCTCGTCGGCGCCAGCGAAGTCGAAGCGGACGCCATTGGGCCAGTCCTGGGTTTCGAGCCAGGCGCGCAGCTCCTCGACCTTGACGCTGCCCATGGTGGCGTCGCCGGTGACGTTGGCGGCGACGCTCATGAAATATTCCCCGTCCCAGCGCCGGATGTCGGCGACCTTCGGCACGGGCGTGCGGGTGATGAAGTTGGACACGGGCACGAGCCCGTTCTGGGTGATGATGTTGAGGGAATCGAGCGCATCGAAGGTCCGCTGCTCGCGCGGCAGGCGGACGCGGATCTCGAGTTCGTCGGTGGCGTCGGTAGGCCGGTAGGTGCCGATCTGCACCCCGCTGGTGACGAGCTGCACATAGGGGCTGAGCTCGCGCACGCCGAGCCCGAAGCGGCCCGCCATCTCGCGATCGATGCCGATCTGCCAGTCGATGCCGGGCAGGGGCCGCGTGTCCTCGATGTCGATGGTGTCGCCGAGCTCGTTCTCGATATAGTCGCGCAGGCGCGTGACCGTGGGGGTGAGCTCGGCATAGTCGCGCGAGACGACGCGCATGTTGATCGCCTTGCCGGCCGGAGGGCCGGCCTCGGCCCCAACCATCTGGACGGTCACTCCGGCGATGCCGGCGGTGCGCTCGCGTATCTCGGCGAAGATGTCTTCGGCCTTGCGCCGGTCGCGATAGGGGAGAAGTTCGAGCTGGAGATTGCCGATCGTGTCGGGCGGCACCGAGGCGACGGCGCCGGTCGAACCGAAATTGAGCACGGTGTCGCGGATGCCCTCGACCTGCAGCACCTGCTCCTCGACTTCGATCAGAAGGTCGCGGATCTGCACGGGGGAATAATTGCCGCGCCCGGTGACGGCGACGGTCGCATATTCGGGCTCGATCTCGGGGAAGGCGATGATGCCGGTCGGATTGTTGGCATAGGCAAAGAAGATGACGCCGATGAGCCCGAAGCCGGCAATGAGGGTGATGAGCGGGTGGCGGACGAGGCCGGAGAGGATGCGGACATAGACGCCCATGAGGCCGCGGAGGCGCCTGGGGTCGAAATCCTGACCACCCGAGATCATCGTCGCGGCGGCGCGCTCCTCGGCACTGACCTTGCGGCGGGCGGTGAAAGCACCGATGACCGGCAGGAAGACCATGGCGACGATGAAGGATGCGCTCAGGGTCACGATGACCATGATCGGCAGATAGCTCATGAACTTGCCGATGATGCCGGGCCAGAGCAGCAGCGGCATGAAGGCGGCAAGGGTCGTGGCGGTCGAGGCGAGGATCGGCCAGAACATGGCGCGCGCGGCGGCAATGAATGCATCCCGCCGGTCGAGGCCCTCGGCAATCTTGCGCTCGGCATATTCGGTGACGACGATGGCGCCATCGACCAGCATGCCTACGGTGAGCACGAGGCCGAACATGATCATCATGTTGATGGTCATGCCCATCAGCTGCAGGAAGAGGAAGCCGATCATGAAGGTGATCGGGATGGCCGAGCCGATAAGGAGCGCGGGCCGAAGGCCGAGCAGGGCCACGGTGACGATGAGCACCAGCGCGATCGCGGTCAGCACCGAATTCTGCAGCGAGGTGAACATGTCCTGCGCGAAGACGGCCTGGTCGAGGATGTAGCTCGTCTGCAGCGCCTGCGGCCAATCGGCCGAGAGCGTCTCGGTGGTGGCGCGCACGGCATTGGAAAGGTCGATGATGTTGGCGCCCAGCCGCTTGTTGACGGCAAGCACCACAGCCGGCTCGCCATTGACGCGGGTATAGACCTCGGCGTCCTTGAAGGTCCGCTGGATGGTGGCGACGTCCGAGAAGGTGACGACGGTCTCGCCATCGGTCTTGATGGGCAGGTTGAAGACGTCGTCGGCGCTCTCGATCAGGCCGGGCACCTCGATGGCGAAGCGCCCCTGGCCGGTGTCGAGCCGACCGGCGGGCACAACGAGGTTGTTGCGCGCGAGCGCGTCGAAGAGTTCGTTGGTGGTCAGATTGTAGGATTCGAGCTTCAGGAGGTCGACGATGACCTCGAGGACTTCCTCGCGGTCGCCGGAGACGTCGACGTCGAGCACGGTGGGCAGCGCCTGGATGGCGTCGCGCAGCTGGTCGGCATAGCGATAGAGGGCCCGATCGGGCAGGGCGCCATAGAGGGCGACGGTGACGCTGCCGAATTCGGAGATGTTGATTTCGCTGACGGTGGGGTCGTCGGCATCGGCGGGCAGCTGCGGGGCGGCCCGGTCGACACGGTCCTTGGCGTCCGAAAGCGCCTGGTCCTTGTTGAAGTTGATGTCGAACTCGAGCATCACCGAAGCATGGCCGGTGGTCGAGGTGCTGCGCATCGAAACGAGCCCGGGCAGGTCCTGGAGCTCGGTCTCGAGGGGCGAGACGAGAAGACGATCGGCATCGGCCGGCGAGATGCCGGTCTGGTTGACCGACACGTAGAGATAGGGCACGTCGATGGCCGGCTGGCTCTCCTTGGGGAGGGTCAGATAGGCCGAGATCCCGGCCACCACCATGAGCGCCATGATGGTGAGGACCAGCTTGGGCAGCCTCAGCAGCGCTTCGAGTGCATTCATCATGACGCTAGACCTCGTCGGCGGCAGCGGCAGTCACGTAGCTGGCGGCAATCTGCTGCCCATCCGCGACGAATTCCTGCCCAACGGTGATGACCGATACGGTTTCGGGGAGGCCGGCGACCCAGACCCCCTCGGTGGTGTCGCGCAGGATCTGCACGGGCAGGAAGCGCGCGGTTTCCCCCTCGACGGTCTGGACGCCAATGGCGCCATCCGTCGCCAGCGTCAGGGCCGATTGCGGGAGAAGGTGCGCCTCGGCAGTGCCGATCTGGACGACGGCCTCGGCGGTAACGCCATCAAAGAGCCGGCGGTCGGCATTGTCCATCTCGACCTCGACGCTGAAGGCGCGGGTCGCGGCATCGGCGGTGGCCGCGACGAAGCGGACTTCGCCCTCGGCGGTCTGACCCGTGACGGTCCGGACGCGGACCGGCATGCCGACGCCGACTTCGCCGATACGCGCCTCGGCGACGCTTGCGACGAACAGCATCGGATCGAGCTGGACGATGGTCGCGCACTCGCCACCGGCGCTGAGATTGTCCCCGACATTGGCGAGCGGATCCTGAATGACGCCCGCCACTTCGGCATAGATCTCGGTCCGCTCAAGCTCGACGCGCGCATTGTCGAGCGTCAGCTGCGAGGCGCGCAGCTGGGCCTGTGCGGAGCGTGCCGCAACTTCGAAGCTGCGCGCGGTGTTGGCGGGGCTGAGCCCGCGCTCGCGCAATTGCTGATTGGTTTCGAGATCGGCTTCCGCCTGGGCGAGCGCTGCCTCGGCCTGGGCAAGGGCCGCCTCGGCCTGGGCGACAGCAGCCTGCCGTGTTCCCTGATCGAGCCTGCAGAGCAGATCGCCGGCAGCGACCTCCTGACCTTTCCGAACCATCACCGCCTGCACGAGGCCGTTGGTTTCGGCGCGGGCGGCGATCTTGGCGGTCGCGCGGGTGCGGCCGCGCAGGGGAACCTCGAGCGGGAGTTCGCGGGCCTCATAGCGCACGGCGCGCACGGCCTGGACGGTTGCGGCCTGCTGCTGCTCGGCCACCGAAAGCGCTTCGGCGGCGGCTTCGGCAGCCTCTTCCTCGTGGGTCGCGATCAACCCGACGGATTCGAGCATGCGGCGCAGCGGGCCTTCATCGCCCTCGATGATATCGACGATGGCGGTCTCGCCCTGGCCGGGTCCCTGGCCGCCATTGATGAGCGTGCCGCTGGCGAGCCAGCCGGCGACGAGCAGGAGGATGACGAGGGCGACGCCATAGGAGAAGAAAGCTCTCATCAACTGATCCTATTCGGCGGCTTGCCGCGGCTGGTCGTCGCCGAGCGCGAGTGCGACCAGTTCGTGCTTGTGGGATTGAAGGTGCGCGTATGCTGCCTGAACGCAAGTGAGCCCATAGCGGATCACCCATGCGTCGGACGCATTGCTGCCGCGCCGCGCGAGAATGTCCTCGAGCTGTGCGATCTCCTCGGCCATCTGCTCGAGACGCTCATCGATACGGGCCTGGACGAGACTCGCGGGCACGAGGTGGGCGAACCGCGAGAAGAGGAGGAAGGTGCTGCGGAAGACGTCGGCCCCGAGAGGCTCGAGCAGCGCTTCCTGAAATGCGGCGCGCCCGGCGGGCGTGATCGAATAGACCTTGCGTGAAGGCTTGCCGTCCTGAGGTTCGATCCTGCTGGTGACGAGGCCATCGGCTTCGAGCTTGGCGAGCGCTGGATAGATCGACCCGAAACTCGCCTCGACGAAATAGGAGCAATCGCCCTCGACGGTCGACCTGCGGATCTCGTAGCCGGTCGCGTCACCCTCGTGGAGGATGGAGAGGCAGACGGTGCGGACATTCATGAGGTGTGCCTGACGTGCATATGCCGAACGAGAATATGGCGGGCATATATACCCGCCTCGTGACACATTCAAGGCAGGGTGCAGAGTCAGACGGGCGGGGTGAGCAGGCTCGCCATGACCGAGGCGGCGCGACGGGCGAGGGGGACGCTGGTCGCGGCGACGAAAAAGGGATTGAGGAAGGGGGCGCTTAGGTCGGAATAGCGGAGCGGCTCGCCATCGAGCGTGAGGACGACGCCGCCGGCCGCCTCCAGCACGGCCTGTCCCGCCGCGGTGTCCCATTTGCTGGTGGGGGTGAAGCGCGGGTAGAGCCGGGCCTGCCCTTCGGCGAGAAGGCAGAATTTGAGCGAGGAGCCGACCGACACGTCGGCCTCGACTGCGAGTGCGTCGCAGAGCTGGTGGAGGGCCGCGTGTCCGTGGGAGCGGCTGGCAACGATACGCAGGGGGCCATCGTCGGAGACCCGGAGCGGAGTGGCGGCGCTGGGCCGGCCATCGACAAGATCGCTGCGGGATGCGCCGTCGGGCCCGCCGATGTAGAGGGCTCCCGTGACGGGCGCGAGCACCACGCCGTGTGTGGGGCGGCCGTGTTCGACGAGCGCGATGTTGACGGTGAACTCGCCATTGCGCTTCAGGAATTCCTTGGTGCCGTCGAGCGGGTCGACGACGAAGAACCGCTCGCCGAGCGACGGGACGCGACCGGCCGAAACGCTTTCCTCGGCAAGGACCGGCAGGCCGGTTTCTGCGAGGATGCCGAGAATGGCGGCTTCGGCGCGCGCATCAGCCTCGGTGACGGGCGAGCCGTCGGATTTGTGCTCGGCGTGAATGGGCCGTGCGTAGACGTCCATGATTTCGGCGGACGCGGCGATGGCGGCGCGCGTCATGATGTCGGCGATGGACTGGCTCATCGGATCTCGACGTCCAGCCCGAGATCGAGCGGCGGGGCGGCCATGGTGATCTGGCTTGTGGAGATGAAATTGACCCCGGTTTGGGCGATGGCGCGGACGCGGTCGAGTTTCACCCCGCCCGATGCCTCGAGTACGGCGCGGCCGGCATTGAGGGCGACGGCGGAGGCGAGGGTTTCGTTGTCCATGTTGTCGAGCAGGACGATCCGCGCGCCGGCCTCGAGCGCCTCGGCGAGTTCGTCGAGGGTCTGCACCTCGATTTCGATCGCGACCAGATGGCCGGCGGTTTCGCGTGCGCGCTGATAGGCGGCGCGCACGCCGCCGGCGACGGCGATGTGATTGTCCTTGATCAGGATCGCATCGTAGAGCGCGAAGCGGTGATTGGCGCCCCCGCCGCAGCGGACGGCATATTTCTGGAAGGCGCGGAGGCCCGGCGTCGTCTTGCGCGTGTCGCAGATGCGGGTGCGCGTGCCGGCGACGGCGTCCGCATAGGCCCGTGTGAGGGTGGCGATGCCGCTCAGATGATTGAGGAAATTGAGCGCGACGCGTTCGGCGGACATGACGAGCCGCGCATTGCCCGAAACGCGCGCGACGAGGCCGCCGGCATCGACCCGATCGCCATCGGCGAGGAGCGCTTCGAAAACGAGATCGCCGCCGATCTGGCGGAAGGCGGACGCGGCGAGCGGCAGGCCGGCGATGACGCCCGGCTCGCGCGCCCCGATCGTTGCAGTGGCGACCGCATCGGCGGGGAGGCTGGCGCGGCTCGTGAGATCGCCGGCAAGGCCGAGATCCTCGGTGAGCGCGCCCGCGACCGCCGTCTCGATCAGATGCGTCGGCAACCCGCCGTCAAAGCCCGCCATCGCTTTCCCTCCGCCCGTGTGAACGGGTCGGGTTGTAGGGCCAAGGGGCCGCGCTGGCAATTGCCGGCGGGCGGGTTCGCATCAATGGGGTTCGTGGGCGTCGGCCTCGCCCAGCACCCAGTAGCCGGCGGCCTTGATGTGCGCGTCCTCGAACCCGCACCGATCGACGAGATGGGCTCGAAGGGCGCGGGACATGCCAGCCTCACCGGCGAGGAAGGCATAGCCTTCGCCCTGGGGCAGGGGCGTCGCTTCGAGGCGCCGGAGGAGGAGGTCGCTCATGCCGGCCGCCACGCCATTGCGGTGCAGCCAGTGAATGGTGGCGTCGGCACGGGTCACGATCGGCTGTTCCTCCTCGGGCCCCGCGACCTCGAGGAGCGCGAGGACCGGCTTGCCGGCGGGCAGTTCCTCGAGCCGCCGCGACATGGCCGGGAGCGCGGTCTCGTCGCCGGCCAGCAGGTACCAGTCGAAATCATCAGGCACGATCAGCGAGCCGCGCGGGCCCCCGATGACGAGTGTCTGGCCGATCTGCGCCTGCGCCGCCCAGCCAGAGGCAGGGCCATCGCCGTGGAGTACGAAATCTATATCGAGCGTCAGGGCCTCGGGATCGAACCGGCGCGGGGTGTAGTCGCGCATTTCGGGGCGCGGGCGATCGGCGGGAAAGGCGAGCCCGTCAGGGCCCAGAACGGGCAGCACGGGCGCGTCCGGATCGGGCGAGAAGAAGATTTTGACGTGATCGCCATAGCCGGGGCTCGTGAACCCGGCGAGTTCACTGCCCCCGAGCGTCACCCGCAGCATTTTCGGCGTGACGTGAGTGAGGCCGACCACTTCGAGCGTGCGGATCTTCGTATCGTGCCTGAGGCGTTTGAATTCATGGGGCATCGGCCCGCTCCCTAGCTGTAGAATATGCTGACCCGGTGTCCGCCGATCTCGTGGACGTTGATGTCCATATCGTAGATGTCGCGGAGGATTTCGGGGCGGATGAGATCCTCGGTAGTGCCTTGGTGGCAGACGGCGCCGTCGCGCATGGCGATGATGTGGTCCGAATACCAGGACGCGAAATTGATGTCGTGAAGGACCAGAACCACGGTCTTGCCGAGCTCGTCGGCGGCGCGCCTGAGGAGCTTCATCATGCCCATGGCGTGCTTCATGTCGAGATTGTTGAGCGGCTCGTCGAGCAGCACGTAATCGGTATCCTGGCAGAGGACCATGGCGACGAAGGCGCGTTGGCGCTGTCCGCCGGACAGTTCGTCGAGGAAGCGGCCGCCAAGCTCGGTGAGGTTGAGATAGTCGAGCGAGCGCTCGATATGGGCGCGGTCCTCTTCGTTGAGTCGGCCGCGCGAATAGGGGTAGCGGCCGAAGGACACGAGGTCGCGGACGGTGAGCCGCGCGGTCATGTGATTGTCCTGCCGGAGGATCGAGAGGCGTCGGGCGAGGACGTCGCTGCGTGTCTTTTCGATATCGAGCCCGTCAATGGTGACGGTGCCCGCATCCATGCCCATGAGGCGGCTGATCATGGAGAGGAGCGTCGACTTGCCCGCGCCATTGGGACCGATGATTGAGGTGATGCCGCCTGCCGGCAGGGCGAGGGTCACGTCGTCGACGACAGCGGTGTCGCCATAATATTTCTTGAGGCCGGTGGTGATGATCATCGCGCCGCTCCCCTGACGATGAGAATGATGAAGACGAGCCCGCCCAAGAACTCGATGATGATCGAGAGGGCGGTATCGAAGGCGAAAACGCGCTCGAAGAGCGTCTGACCGCCCACGAGGCAGATGACGCCCAGAAGCGTTGCCGCCGGAAGGATGTAGCGGTGGCGGCTGTTGCCGATGAAGAGATGGGCGAGGCTCGCGACGAGAAGCCCGAAAAAGGTGCGCGGGCCCACGAGCGCGGTCGAGACGGCGACCAGCATGGAGACGACGACGAGGATGGTGACGACGGTCGCCTTGTAGTTGACGCCCAGATTGATGGCGGTGGACTTGCCCAGGGTCAGGACGTCGAACGTGCTGCGGATGCGCCACAGGATGAGGGTGAGCAGGGCCGCGATCAGCATGGATGCGCCCAGCAGCGTCGTGTCGACCCGGGTGAAGCTCGCAAAGAGCGTATCCTGGAGGACCTGGAAGGCGTTGGGGTCCATCATGCGCTGCATGAAGCTGGAGAGGCTGCGAAAGAAGATGCCGAAGACGATGCCGACCAGCACCAGCAGGTGCAGGCTTCGCTCGCCGCTGAGAAAGAGCCATTGGAAAAGCACCCAGGAGAACCCGACCATCAGCCCGACCTGGATGATGAAGCCGACATAGGTGTCCATGACGAGCAGGGACTGGATGCCGATGAAGTAGACGACCGCCGTCTGCACCAGAATGTAGAGCTGGTCGAACCCCATGATGGACGGGGTGAGGATGCGATTGTTGGTGACGGTCTGGAAGAGCACCGTCGCGACGGCGATGGAATAGGCGACGAGCAGCAGGGCAAGGAGCTTTCGTCCGCGAAACTGGAAGACGAACCCCCAATTGCCGCGCACGTCGAGCGTCATGAAGAGGACGATCGAAAGGAGGGCGAGCCCGGCGAGGGCCGTGAGCACCAGCGTCGGCCGGCTCCAGCGAAGGCTAGCTGGCATTGTAGCGCCTCCGCAGGAGCAAATAGAGGAAAAGCCCGCTGCCGATGACGCCGACGACGACGCTGATCGGGATTTCATAGGGGTAGCGGATGACGCGGCCAACAATGTCGCAGGCGAGCACGAAGGCTGCTCCGAAGATCGCGACCCAGGGGACCGTGTGGCGCATGTTGTCGCCGATCATCAGGCTGACGACATTGGGGATGATGAGCCCCAGGAACGGGATCGAGCCCACCGAAACCAGGACGATGGCGCTGACGATCGAGACGATGACGAGCCCGAGCGTCATCACCGCCTTGTAGTTGAGCCCCAGATTGGTGGTGAAATCGCGCCCCATGCCGGCGACCGTGAACCGGTCGGCCGCGATATAGGCGGTGACGGTGCCCGCGAGGCCGATCCACAGCAATTCATAGCGCCCGCGCAGGACCCCTGAGAAATCGCCCATCTCCCAAGCCAGCAGCGAGGCCATGAGATTGTAGCGATAGGCAAAGAAGGTGGTGATGGCCGAGATCACGCCGCCCAGCATGATGCCGACCAGCGGCACGAGGAGCACGTCGCGCAAGGGCACGTAACGCAGG
Organism: Arsenicitalea aurantiaca; assembly: GCF_003994485.1. Taxonomy (GTDB): domain Bacteria; phylum Pseudomonadota; class Alphaproteobacteria; order Rhizobiales; family Devosiaceae; genus Arsenicitalea; species Arsenicitalea aurantiaca. Next base: position 139,259 of record NZ_RZNJ01000007.1, on the reverse strand, counting down.
ATGCGCAGGAAGAGCGCGGTACCGGCGAGCGCAAAGCTCGCGGCCACGAGCATCTTGGCCATGATCGGCCAGCCGGGCGCAAAGAGGGTGACGACGAGGAAGCCGAGGGCCGCCGATTCCATCGTGCCCGCCGTCGAGGGCTCGACGAAGCGGTTGCGCACGATCATCTGCATGACGAGCCCGGTGATGGCGAGGGAGGAGCCGGCGAGAATGAGGGCGAGGGTGCGCGGGATGCGGCTGATCAGCAGCACCTGGGTTGCGCGATCGGCAGGGTCGGGCGCAAAGATCGCCGCGGGGGTGACGTCGCTTACCCCGATGAAAAGGCTAATCACCGCGAGGATTGCGGTGATCGCAAGGCCGGTGATCAGAAGTCGCACTTTTTCGCCCGTATGAGAGGCGCCGCCCATGGCGGCCGGTGCCCGTCCCGGCGGCGCGGGCCGCGGGGACGGACGCGGACAGGACCGCCGATCAGGATGCGGCGCCGTATCCTGCGATGACCTGATCGAGCAGCAGCATCAGACCGCTGTAGCCATGCATGGAGATGTAAGCGGCCTGCGGGTCCAGATAGATGATCTGATCGTTCTGCCAGAAGGTGGTCTGGTGCACGAGCTCGTTGTCGAGGAGCTGGCGCGCCGCGCCTTCATTGCCGACGCCGGCATCCCGATCGACCACGAAGAGCCAGTCCGGGTTGGTCTCGAGGAGATATTCGAACGAGATGGCGTCGCCGCCATGATCGCCATCGTCGACGGTGTCGAAAACCGAGGGGATGGCGAGCTCGTTATAGACCCAGGCGACGCGCGAGCCCGGGCCGTAAACGCCGATATTGCCGGCATTGGTGACGATGACGAGCCCGGTGCCCTTGCCCGCGGCTGCGGCACGCGCCTCATCGATCTTGGCGTCGAGCGCAGCGATCAGCTCGGCTGCGCGGTCGTGGCGCTCAAAGATCTGGCCGAGCGTTTCGATATTGTGCTTCACGCCTTCGGCGAAGCTCGCATTGTCGACGCTCATGTCGATGACCGGGGCGATTTCGGAGAGCACCGGATAGGTGGCTGCCGAGCGGGCAGCGACGATGACGAGATCGGGTTCAGCAGCCGCAATGCCTTCGATATCGGGCTCGAAGAGCGAACCGATGGCAAGCTCGTCCCCGGTGATCGCGTCTGAAAGATATGCGGGCGCATTGGAGCCCGGAAGCCCGGCGACGGGGACGCCGAGCGCGGCGAGGTTGTCGAGCGCCGCCCAGTCGAGAACGAAGACCGTCTCGGGAACGCCTTGAAGGACGGTCTCGCCCTGGGCGTGGGTAATGGTCTGCTCCTGCGCAATTGCGGCATGGGGCATCAGGCTCGCTCCGGCCAGTATGGCAGCGAGCAGCGTCGGGGCTAGGATTTTCACGGGTCGGGTTCCGGTGTCTGTAGAGGACGATCGCGAAAGATGATCACGATTGTCATGTTCAGTATCGCCGGTGGGCGGAGCTGTCAAACCTGAATTGTCTTATCAACATATCCCCGAGCCAGCCCGCGCAGGAACCCTTTGGGGGATGGCGCTGTTGTTGGCGGGAGAACAAGAACCGGAAAGGTCACCTCATGGCGCTCTCGGCCCTGACCCTCAATTGCTCCCTCAAACGCTCGAGCGGCGAGGCGTCCTCCACGGACGTGCTGCTGGGGCAGGTTGAGGAAAAGCTCCGCGGGGAGGGCGCCAGCATCGAGCGGCTGCGGATTGCCGATTTCAACATATTGCCCGGCGTCACATCGGACGAAGGCGAAGGCGATGACTGGCCGATGATCCGCAAGAAGGTGCTTGCGGCCGACATCCTCATTCTGGGCACGCCGATCTGGATGGGGCAGCCGACGAGCATCGTCAAACGCGTGCTCGAGCGCATGGATGCGTTTCTGGGCGAGACGGACGATGCGGGGCGGATGGTTTCGACGGGCATCGTCGCCGGGGTTGCGGTGGTCGGCAATGAGGATGGTGCGCACCATGTGTGCGCGGAGCTCTTCCAAGCGCTGAACGATGTCGGCTTTTCGCTTGCCCCCAATGCCTGCACCTATTGGGTGGGCGAGGCGATGGGCAAGGTCGAATACAAGGATCTCGATGAGACGCCGGAGACAACTGCTTCGGCGACCGAGATGATGGTGCGCTATGCCGCCCATCTTTCCCGCCAGCTGAAAGCCGCGCCCTATCCCGGCGAGAAGTAATCGTCAGCGTCCCGTCATGTATCCGCCCGCCTCAGTCGAGGCGGGCGACAATGTTTTTGGGCCATAGACGTTCCGAAGATTAATTCAGCTTAACACCGATCAATCTGATCGCTCCGCAGGAACTCTCGATATTACTGTGCATTAGCTTCTCGAACCGCAACGCGGCGCCAACCGGTGCCGTTCGGAGACGGAGACTTCAAATGAACAGCGTTTTCTACGTGATCGGCGTGATCGTCGTGGTCCTGGCGATCCTGTCGCTGGTCGGCATGGCCTGACGCAAGAGGCAATCCAGAGGAACTTAGTGATGAGCACAGACAACCCCACGGGCGGCGGCAGCCCAGTCCGCACTACCGGGCTCCCGCCCGAAGCCGAACTGCAGGTCCGCAAGGACATCGATGCGGTTACCAAGACCGCGAAGGAGGATTTCAACGCCCTCCGTCACGAGGCCGAAGAGCGGGTCGACGAACTCCGCCACGAGGCCGAGCGGCAGATCGAGAAGGCCAAGGACCAGGCCCACACCTTTGCCGGCAAGCAGAAGGATTTTGCGGCCGAGCAGGTGGGCAGCGTGGCAATGGCGCTCTCCAAGGTCGCCGATGAACTCGAGACCGGCGAAGACGCGCAGAACGCGACGGTCGCAGGCTATGCCCGCACGCTCTCGCACTCGCTCGAGAAGGTCTCCGGCACGCTCAAGGACAACGAAGTCGACGATGTCGTCGGCATGGCCGAGGATTTCGGTCGACGCGAGCCGGCGGCGTTCCTGGGCGTCGCGGCGCTGGCAGGGTTTGCCGCGAGCCGCTTCCTGACGGCCTCGGCCCATCGGCGCTCGAGCCAGCGGACCGGCGGTACGACGAGCACGAGCCCGTCGACGCAGCCGAATACGACCGGCACCTACTCATCCGGCGCCGGCGGCTATGGCACGCCCGGCACCAATACTGGCTCGGGGAGGATCAGCTGATGGCACAGGTCAACGAACCACGCGGCCTTGCCGATCTGATCAGCGGGCTTGCCGCTGACATTTCGGGGCTGTTCCGCAAGGAAATCCAGCTCGCCAAGGCCGAGGCCTCTGAAAAGGTCGGGCAGGTCATCGGCGGCGTAGAGCTCCTGCTGGCGGGCGCCGTACTCGCGCTTGGTGCGCTCGGCGTGCTGCTCGCTGCAATCGTCAGCGCGCTTGCGGCCGTCTTCGTCGCAAACGGCATGGGCCAGACAGGCGCGAACGGCATCGCGGCAGCGATCATCGGCATTTTGGTTGCCATCGTTGCCTGGGTGCTGGTGTCGCGCGGGCTTTCCGCACTCAAGGCAAGCAATCTCAATCTCGAGCGCACCACCAATGCGCTGGCGCAGGACGCCGACATCGTCAAGGAGAGACTCTGATGGCCCATGATGAACACAAGAGTTCGGCGCAACTCGAACGCGAAGTCGAGGCGCAGCGCCATCGCGTCGAGGACACGATCGACCAGATCGGCCAGCGGCTGTCGCCGGGCCAGCTCGTCGACGAGCTGATGAACTATACCAAATCGGGCGGTGGAGAGTTTGCGGCCAATCTCGGCAACAGCCTTAAGGCCAACCCGCTGCCCGTCGCGCTGATGGGCGTCAGCCTCGCATGGCTCATCGCTAACCCCGGATCACGCGAAACCCGGCCCTCCGGCGATCGTGAGTGGGACCGCCACCTGACCAATAACGGGCGTGTCGCGGAGCGCACCTCCACCGTCTACGACAGTGGTCGGGACTATCCTTATGCCGACATCAAGGGCTCGTCGCTGAGCCGCGTCGGGCATGGGGTGGACACCTGGGGTCAGCGCTACAGCGAATTCTCCGACGAGAGCGGTCGAAAGTTCAAGGCCCTGACGGATGAGGCGGGCAATCGCGCCGGCCACTTCGCCGACGAGACCGGGAAGCTCTATCGCGGGTTCCGCGACGAGACCGGCAACCAGATCAGCCATTTCCGCGACGAGGCGGGTGCGCGTCTGGATGACGCGACCGGCTGGGCTTCCCACACCTGGGAAAGTGCGACCGACAAGCTTCATGCCGCCGGCGAGCGCATGCGTGCCGAGGCCGACAAGGTCTCTGCCAACGCCCAGCAGCTGGGCAGCGACATGCAGGCCCAGGCCGATCGGCTGAGCCGGTCGATCCTCAAGATGTTCGAGGATCAGCCGCTCATCGGTGGCGCACTGGCCTTCGCAGCCGGTGCTGCGCTCGGTGCCGCACTGCCGCACACCGAGCAGGAAGACAAGGTGTTCGGCAAGGCCGCCGACGACGTCAAGGGTGAGGCTGCCCATCAGGCGAGCGCGCTCTATGATCGCGGCAAGGAAGAGGCTGCGGCGCTTCATGAAAAGGCCGCCGAGAAGGCCAGCGACCTCTACGATGAGGCACGCACCCGGATCGCTGGCACCGAAGGGTCGGAGACGAGCGCGTCGGGCGGCTCGGTTTCTGCCGGGCGGTACTGATCCCTTGCGGCTTGGCGGCCGCATGGCCCTGATCTAACCTGAGGCGCGGGCATCTGCCCCGCGCCTCAAATGCGTCTGGAGATGGTTGTGAACCGCGGCGCCGAAAGATCCACGAAGGCTGCCGCGCCCGAGCATCCCGCCACGAGCATCGCCCGGGCGTTCGGCGGTGCGCTGGTCTTTTCGCTGCCGGTCTTCATGACCATGGAGATGTGGGAACTGGGGTTCTACATGGATCGGGCCCGCTTGATCCTCCTCGTTCTCCTCAACATTCCGATCCTCGTCTTCCTCTCCCACTACTCGGGCTTCGAGGCGACGTTTGACTGGCGCGACGATCTGCGCGACGCAGCGATCGCCTATGGGGTGGGCATCATCAGCAGCGCCACGGTTCTTTCGATCTTCGGTCTTCTGGCGCCGGGCATGTCGGTGGGCGAGATCGCCGGCAAGGTCGCGCTGCAGTCTGTGCCCGCCAGTATCGGGGCGCTCCTCGCGCGCACGCAGCTCGGAGGACGGCATCGACGGCGCGAGCGAGAGGACCGGTATGGCGGCGAGCTCATGCTGATGGCCGCCGGCGCTCTCTTTTTGAGCCTCAACGTCGCGCCCACCGAGGAGATGATCCTGATTTCCTACAAGATGAGCCCCGTGCAAGGGATCGCGCTGGTCCTCGGTTCGATCATCGTTATGCATGGCTTCGTCTTCGCGGCCGCCTTCAAGGGCGGCAGCGAGCTTTCGCCGCATACGCCCTGGTGGAGCGCTTTCATGAGGTTCACCATGGTCGGTTATGTCATCGCGCTGCTGATCAGCGCCTTTGCGCTCTGGACCTTCGGTCGCATGGACGGGCAGGGGGTTTCGACGCTCCTCATGGCGATGATCGTGCTCGGCTTTCCCGCGGCACTCGGCGCGGCAGCCGCGCGGCTGATCCTGTGAGCCGGCCTGAGGGAGAGGGTGACGCGGGTAGTCCGTCCCCGGAGCGGCAGCATCCCGCACGCGGGCCGCATCGGGGCGAGTGGCTCCTGGGGCTGGTGTCGGCGGCGCTGGTTTGCGCTTTGCTGGGCTATCTCGGCTATGAGGCGCTGACCGCTCGCGACGGCGTGCCGGTGTTCGTCGTGGAGACGCAAGCGCCTCGGCCTGCGGGCGAGCAGTTCCTCGTGCCCGTCACCGTTCGCAACGAAGGACGAAGGACCGCTGCGGCGGTGGAGATCGAGGGACGCTTCGAAGGCGGAGGCGAAAGCGTCGTCAGCACGGTGACGCTCGACTATGTCCCCGCGCGCGGCGAGGTGGACGCCGGGCTGCTCTTCCCCCAGAATCCGGGGAAGGGCACGCTCACGGTGCGCGTCCTCGGCTATGCAAATCCGTGAGGGCGGGCCTGCGCCGTTCGCGTGACGGGCGCTGGCAACCAAAGCGGCCTGCCGGCCGTTCGTCTGCGCTAATCCCAGTGTGAGGTCTCCCATGCTCGACCAGAATGCCACCACCCGCGACATCCGCCCGGGCGACGCAACGCGCCTCGGGGCGAACTGGGACGGGGAGGGCACCAATTTCGCGATTTTCAGCGCTCACGCCGAGCGCGTCGAGCTCTGTCTCTTCGATGCCGCCTCGGGCGCCGAGATCGAGCGCATCACGCTCCCCGAATACACCAACGAAATCTGGCACGGCTATCTGCCGGGCGTGGGGCCCGGCCAGCTCTACGGCTATCGGGTGCACGGGCCTTACGACCCGATGAACGGGCATCGTTTCAACCCCAACAAGCTCCTGCTCGACCCTTATGCGCGAGACCTAGTCGGCGAGGTCGAGTGGTCGCCCGCCCATTTCGCCTATGATACCGAGAGCGAGGAAAAGGATCTTTCCTTCGATACGCGCGACAACGCAGCCGGCATGCCCAAATGCCGCGTCGTGGACCCGGGGGACTATGACTGGGGGCATGATCGCAAGCCCGGCATCGAATGGGCGCGGTCGGTCTTTTACGAGACCCATGTGAAGGGTTTCACCAAGCTTCATCCCGCGATCCCCGAGGATCTGCGCGGGACCTTCGAGGGCCTCGGGCAGAAGGCCGCGATCGACTACATCAAGAGCCTCGGGGTCACCTCGGTCGAACTTCTCCCCATCCACGCCTTCCCCGATGACGACTTCCTCATCCACAAGGGGCTGTCGAACTATTGGGGCTACAACACCATGGGGTTCTTCGCCCCGGCTTCGCGCTATTTCGGGCCGCGCGGTATCGCCGGTTTCCGCGACATGGTGCGTGCTTTCCACGATGCGGGCCTCGAGGTCATCCTCGACGTGGTCTACAACCACACTGCCGAGGGCAATGAGATGGGCCCGACGCTCTCGTTCAAGGGCATCGACAACTTCTCTTATTACCGCACGATGCCGGACGAGGCGCGCTACTACATCAACGATACGGGGACCGGAAACACGGTCAACACGTCTCACCCCCGCGTGCTGCAGATGGTGACGGACTCCCTGCGCTACTGGGCCGATGACATGCATGTCGACGGCTTCCGCTTCGATCTCGGGACCATTCTGGGGCGCGAGCCGCATGGCTTCGACCAGCGCGGCGGCTTTTTCGATGCGGTGGGCCAGGATCCGGTGCTGAGCCGGGTGAAGCTCATCGGCGAGCCCTGGGACATCGGACCGGGCGGCTATCAGGTCGGCGGCTTCCCCCCGGGCTGGGCCGAGTGGAACGACAAATATCGCGATACCGTGCGCGATTACTGGAAGGGCTCGGACCACACCGCGCCCGAGTTTGCGACGCGCTTCACCGGATCGGGCGACGTCTACGACCATCGCGGCCGCCGGCCGTGGGCGGGGACGAATTTCCTCACCGCCCATGACGGGTTCACGCTCAATGACGTCGTCTCGTACAACGAAAAGCACAACGAGGCGAATGGCGAGGACAATCGCGACGGCCATAGCGACAACCGCTCATACAATTACGGTGTCGAGGGCCCTACGGACGACGAGAACATCATCGCCGTGCGCGAGCGCCAGAAGCGCAACATGCTCGCGACGCTGTTCTTTTCGCATGGCACGCCGATGCTCCTGGCCGGCGACGAGTTCGGCCGCACCCAGCATGGCAACAATAACGGGTATTGCCAGGACAGCGAGATCAGCTGGTTCGACTGGGAAGGGATCGACGACAAGGATCGGGCGCTGACCGATTTCGTGCGGCGACTGACGTTCATCCGCGCCACCCAACCGCTTCTGCACCGCAAGAGCTGGCGCGACGGCATGGGCGTAACCTGGCTCAACCCGGGCGGCGGCGAGCAGATGCCCGAGCACTGGGAAGATGGCGGGGCAACCACCATCGGCGTGCACTTCACGCGCGAAGACCTCAAGGGGCAGGGCGAGATCTGGGACGAGGCCATCGTGCTCTTCAACCCCCATGACGGCGAAGTGCCCTTCAAGCTGCCGCGGCACAAGGGCAAGCACTGGCGGGTGATCCTCGATACCAACCATCCCGATGCGCAGGAAACGCCGGTCAAAGCCAACAAGGTCGTGATGGCCGCCTGCTCGATGATGCTCATCGCGTAGCGCAGACGAACAACGCCGGATCCTGAGGATCCGGCGTCTTTCTGCGATTTTATGCTCAGTAGGCAGGGGGGTCGCTGGCGGGGAAGGATTCGTCCACCGCCTCGTCGACTTCGTCCCATTCCCTGGGCTCGTCGCGCATCTTTTCGGTTCCGGCAGGGCGCACCTGCGGCGCATCCTTGGGACCCACCGCCTTGCCGTCCTTGAGCGCGGCCGCCGCGCCTTCGGATTTTTCGGTCTCGCGGCCGACGTCGATGACGTCACGTTTCTCAGCCATTTCGGGCTCCTTGCCAGTCGTGGGTGATGGAAGGAAAACGTCCTCCATCCATGCCGGTTGCCTCAGAGACGACCTGTCGCACGGGTTTGTTCGCCACATTTCGGCCTCTCGCGCATTAGGAGTTCGACAGGCCTGCGCGTCGCGCGGGCCGAACCAACATGAAAGGACAGGCCATTGCTCTATGTGGACATCCCGACGCTCAATGATTTCAAGGCGCTGAACGCCGTACGTTCGGACGCCTGCGTCTCGATCTATCTCGAGACCACCCCGCTGACCCAGGACATCGATGCGAGCCGGATCGCGCTCGGCAATCTCGGACGCGAGGCGATCCAGCAGCTCGAGGCGGCCGGTCGCGACAAGCGCATCATTGGCGCCATCGCCGAGCAGCTCGATGACCTCGCCGAGGATGAGGAGTTCTGGCGGCTGCAGGCGCATTCGCTGGCCGTTCTGGTGACGCCCGACCGCATCCGCACCTATCGCCTCGCGAACCGGTTGAGCCCGATGGCGCAGGTGGCCGACCGCTTTCACCTCAAGCCGCTGCTGCGGGCGATCACCTTCCCGCATGCTGCAATGGTGCTGCACATTTCCGAGAACGCCGTGCGTCTCGTCGAGGTGTTCGCCGATCTGCCGGCCCAGGAAGTGCGGGTGCCGAACCTGCCCAAGGACGCCGCGAGCGCAGTGGGCAAATCGACGCTGAACGACCGCTCGCACAGCCGCCGCATCCACGGCTCCGAGGGCCAGAAGGTGCGCCTTGCCCAATATGCTCGCGCCGTCGACGCGGCCCTTCGCCCGGTGCTGGCGGGCCGCGACCTGCCGCTGCTGCTGGCGGCATCCGAGCCGCTGGCGGGGATCTATCGGGGCGTCAATTCCTATCCGCACCTCGCCGAAACCGGGATCACCAACAGCACCGACCGCACGACCGAGGCCGAGCTCGCGACACTCGCCCGCCCGGTGCTCGACAAGCTCTATGCCGATGACCTCGATGCGCTGAAGGCGCTCTTCGAGCAGCGCAGCAGCGATGGTCGCACCGCGACCGACGTCTCGGATGCCGCGCGCGCGGCGACTTATGGCGCGGTCGAAGCGCTGATCGTGGACATCGACGAGGTGATGCCCGGCAGCGTGGACGAGGAGAGCGGCGCCGTCACCTTCGCTGATGCAGAGGATGCGACGACCTATGGCGTGATCGACGAGATCGCCGGTCGCGCGCTGACCTCGGGCGCCCGGGTGCTGGGCGTGCGACGCGAGGACGTGCCGGGGGGCGGATCGCTGGCGGCGATCCTGCGCTTCGCGGTCTGAACCGGAAAGGGGCCCTTCTGGGCCCCTTCTTATTGGCCGCCCCGCTCGGCGCGGCGCCAGTGCTCGTCCGAACGCCCCTGGGGGCTGCCTTCGCTGAGCCACACGTCATAGGCGCGCTGGCGCAGGTGCTGTTCGCGGGCCTTGAGCCAGTAGTCCTCGGCACGGCCGCTCGGCCGTCCATCCTGCTCCCACAAAAAATAGGCGGTGCGCCTTATAGTCTCCTCCTCACCGTCGAGGGGGATTTCGATATCGGGGTTGGAAGGCGATTCACCGCTCACGTAGGGCTCCGGACTGATCGAGGCGCCCATCTCGGCGCCACCGCCAGAACACCTGAGCGCGCCCTCGGGTTGCTCCATGCTAGGACCGGGATCGTGTGCGTCCGTTCGCGGACAATTCAGTATGTCCGTACCGCCCCGTTGCTCCGGGGGCCGGAGCGTGCGAGCCTGCGTCGTGGGGGCCACGTAACGGTCGCGGGAGCAGGATGCGCGTAGAAGACAGGGGTGGGATCGGAAGCCGCATTCGGTTTCGGAGCCGGATCACCGCAGCCATCTCCATTATCGCGCTGATCGGGCTCGCTGCGATCTCCTATACCAGCATCACGCAGATGGCCGACCGGGCCGAACTCGTGCGCCATACCCATGAGGTGATGGACGACCTCGTCTCCCTCCTCTCGCGCGTCACGGATTCCGAGACCGGCAACCGCGGCTACGTCATCACGGGTGACGCGAGCTATCTCGAACCGTTCCTGACCGCAGAGGCAGAAGCGCGCGCGATCCATGATCGGCTCACCGCGCTTGTGGCCGACAATCCCCGACAACGCGAGCGTGCCGCAAACCTGCTGCCGTTGATCGACGCGCGCTTTCGCGAAAGCGCGGCGATCGTGGAGGCGCGGCGGGCTGCAGGTTTCGAGGCGGCGCAAGCTCTCGTCGCGACTGGTGCGGGCAAGGCGGCGCACGACGCCATCCGCCTCGCCATCGCCGAGATGCTCGCAGAGGAAGAGGCGCTTCTCGCGCAGCGCGAGGCCGAGAGCCAGACGAGCACGCGCTCGACCATCATCATCATCGTCATCGCCTTCGGTCTCGTTGGCGCGGCGGTGGTGATGCTCTTCCGCCATGAACTCAACCGTGAGCGCATCGAGCAGCGGGCGCGCGAGCAGGACGAGCGCTTCCAGATCCTCGCGCGCGCGACCACCGATACGGTCTGGGACTATGACGTCGCCAATGACCGGCTCTGGTGGAGCGAAAGCCTCTGGGAGCGCTTCGGCTATCCGGCTAGTGGTGAGCGCCCCGAGCTCACCTCATGGCTCGACTGGCTTCATCCCCAGGACCGGCCGCGTATCGAGCGGGAGTTCGCCGACTTCATCGCCGGCACCAAATCCGAGTGGACCGGGCAATACCAGCTGCGGCGCGCCGACGGGAGTTACGTCCACATCGTCGACCGGGCGTTCGCCATGCGCGACGACAATGGCAATGCGGTTCGCGTTGTGGGTGGCATGAGCGACGTCACCGAGGCCCGCGAACTCGAGAACCGGCTCCACCAGGCCCAACGGCTCGAGGCGGTGGGCCAGCTGACGGGCGGGGTCGCCCATGATTTCAACAATCTGCTGACGGTGATCCTCGGCAATGCCGAAATGCTGGTCGACAGCCTTTCCGCTGACCAGGAGCAGCGGTTGCTGGCCGAGATGACGCGGACGGCCGCCGAACGTGGGGCCGAGCTTACGGGGCGCCTGCTGGCCTTCGCGCGACGGCAGGCTCTCGAGCCGCGCGTAGTCAACGTCAACGGCCTCCTCTCTTCGATGGACCCGCTGCTGCGCCGCACGCTGAGTGAGGACATCGAGATCGAATTCGTCCGGGGCGCCGGCCTCTGGGAAACTTTTGTCGATGCCGGGCAGCTCGAGGGCGCAATGCTGAACCTCGCGCTCAATGCCCGGGATGCGATGCCGGGGGGCGGGCGGCTGACGATAGAGACGGCGAATGCTCACCTCGACAGCACTTATGCCGATGCGCATGAGGATGTCTCGCCGGGTCAGTATGTGATGATCACCGTGTCCGACACTGGGTCGGGCATGGATCCGTTCACGCTCTCGCAGGCTTTCGAGCCTTTTTTCACCACCAAGGATGTGGGCAAGGGGTCCGGCCTCGGCCTATCAATGGTCTATGGCTTCATCAAGCAGTCCAATGGCCATGTGAAGATCTACTCCGAGCCCGGTCAGGGGACGGCAGTCCGGATCTATCTGCCGCGCGCTGCCGCGGGGGATGTCGACGAGGCCGAAAAGCCGCGCGCAATCGCGACCACGGGCGGGGCCGAGATGATCCTGGTCGTCGAGGACGACGAGCTGGTTCGCGATTACGTGCAGGGACAGCTGAGGGCGCTCGGCTATCGCGTCCACTGCGTCAATGACGGTCCGCAGGCGCTCGAGGCCCTGAAGCAGTCCGCCGAGTTCGACCTGCTTTTTACCGATGTCGTCATGCCGGGCGGGCTCAACGGCCGCCAGCTCGCCGACGCGGCCCGCGCCCTGCGCCCGGAGCTGCCGGTGCTTTTCACCTCGGGCTATACCGAGAACGCCATCGTCCATCACGGCCGGCTCGACCGCGGCGTGCAGCTGCTGAACAAGCCCTATCGCAGGGCGGAGCTCGCCGCCAAGATCCGTCAGGTGCTCGACGGCGGACGGGGGAGCTGAGGGGGTTCAGGGCTCGGGTTCGTCGAGCGGGACGAGGAAGTCGGGCAGCGTGTCGTAATCGCTGAGGTCGAGCCGCGAGAGCCGCTCGAGTGTCGTTTCGCGGGCGTGTTCGAGATGGGCGCGGAGGGCCTCTCCGGCCGTCGCGGCATGGCCCGCCAGCATGGCGTCGAGCACCACGATGTGCTCGGCGACCGTATCGCGCACCGGCTCGAGGTCGCGCGTCGTAACGAAGCTGACATGGGTGGAGAGCACGGCGAGCTGGCTTCGCCGGATGGCGTCGGCCATGAACCCGTTGGGCGTCTTGAGGACGAGCCCGACATGCAGGTCGGTCTCGAGAGCCAGCATCTGCGCGGTATCGACCGCATGCGGATCTCGCCTCGCTGTCTCGAGCCGCTCGCGCACTGCCTCGAGCGCGGAACGCTGCAAATGGGGCATCGCGTCGACGAGGGCGACAGGCTCCAGCGCCTGTCGCATCGCATAGTGGTTGCGGATGTCCGCATCGGTCAGCGGCCCGGCCTGCCAGCGCCCGTTCGCCATTTGCCGCACCACGCCCGATCGGTCGAGCCGGCTCAGGAATTCGTGCGCCACGGTGCGGCTGACGCCCAGATGGGCGGCAAGCCGGCTCTCGCTGATGCCGAAGCGGCCGAAGGCCAGCGCTGCGGCGACTTCGATCTCGATTTCGTCGAACAGCCGCTGCCGCCAGTTGCGATGCTCAAGCTCCTCCTTGTCGTCGAGCGGAACGACGAGGTCGAGGTCCTCGAAGCGGATGCGGCGGACCTCGGGGGAGGGGAGCGGTACGTCGACGACGAAGCCGCGGCCGGATGCGGGGCGCATCAGACCCTCATCGACGAGGCGCAGCAGTGCCGCGCGCGCCGGCACCCGGCTGACCGAGAGGAGCCGCGCAACGTCGGATTCGCGGATGGGGACGCCCGGCGGCACGCGCCCCGCGGCAATATTGCCGGCAAGCACGCGATAGACGACCTCGTTGAGCCGGGTCGGCTCTGCTTTCATCGCCCCTTCCTCCCTCGGGTCTCAGACACAGGCCTGTGATCCTGCGCTTGTTCGACCGAAATGTACATTGCACACAATATCCGTTTCCATTAACGTCCGTCACATTGAGGCACAAAGGCGCATACGCGCCCGCCCGAACGCGTCCGGAGGAAAACACGATGTTCAAGACGTTCATGCGCACTTCCACCCTTGCCGGCGGCTGCGCCGTTGCAGCCTTCATGCTGGCGAGCCCGGCCTTTGCACAGCAGGCCCTGCGCTTTGCCCACGTGTACGAGGATTCGACGGTCTACCACGAAGCCGCCGAGCGCGCGGCCGAGGCCATCGCCGAGGGCACTGAAGGCCGCTACACCATGCAGGTGTTCCCCTCGTCCTCGCTGGGCAATGAAGAGGCTCTCAACGAAGGCCTCGTGCTCGGTTCGGTCGACGTGATCTATACCGGCCCTGCTTTCATGGCGCAGAGCTCGGCCAATATCGGCATTGCCGACTATCCCTTCGTCTTCCGTGATTTCGACCACTGGCAGGCGTTCTGGGAGAGCGACCTGCTCGATGAAATGTCGCAGGCCTATACCGATGCGACCGGCAACGTGCTCGTCGCCAGCACCTATTACGGCACGCGCCAGGTGACGGCCAACAAGCCGATCCTGCACCCCTCGGACATGCAGGGCCTCAAGATCCGCGTGCCGAACGCACCGGCCTACACCCTGTTCCCGACCGCGACCGGCGCGAACCCGACCCCGATGGCGCTCGCCGAAGTCTATCTCGGCCTGCAGCAGGGCGTGGTCGATGCGCAGGAGAACCCGCTGCCGACCATCCGGTCCGCACAGTTCCACGAAGTGCAGTCCGACATCAGCCTGACCTCGCACACTACCGCAACGCTGACCACGATCGTTTCGGGGATCACGCTTTCGGGCATGTCCGAGGAGGACCAGGAGGTCGTCTTCACCGCACTGCGCGATGCGGCGGAATGGGCGACCCAGGAAGTGCTGTCGCAGGAAGACGAACTCGTCGCCTTCTTCGAGGGCGCAGGGGTCACCGTCCACGAAGTGGACCGCCAGCCCTTCATCGACGTCGTCCAGCCTTACCTCGTTTCGGCGGACATGCCCTGGGAAGCCGGCATCTACGAGCGGCTCCAGGAAATCGGGCAGTAAGCACCGGTTCTTCAAGGCGGCCCTTCGGGGCCGCCTTTCCCATGACATCGCAGATTTGGTGAGCAGATGAGCGAACAGGACAAGGCGCCTGAGCTCGATCAGGCCCTGTTGGCCGAGATCGACCAGGCCAATGACCGTATCGACGACATATCCTGGTGGGACGCGCCCGTTTTCGCGCTCTTCTGGGGGCTGATAATGGTCGTCTTCCTGCAGTTCTTTTCGCGCTACGTGCTCAACAGCTCCATCTCCTGGACCGAGGAGATCGCGCGCTATCTGCTGATCCTCGTTGCGTTCGGCGGGGCCATCATCTGCGCGCGCAAGAACAGCCACATCTTCCTCGACTTCTTCCATCTCTACCTGCCCAAGACGGTCTCGAAATACCTCTTTGCGCTGATGGATCTCGTCACGATCAGCTTTTTCAGCTTTGCGGCCTATACGGGCATCACGCTTGCCCAGCGCATGGCCAACCAGCGCATGATCTCGCTGAACTGGCCGCGCAGCTACCTTTATTACCTGATCATCGCCTGCCTCGTGATCACGGCGCTGGTCACGCTACACCGCCTCGTCAAGACCCTGAGGAGTTGACGCCATGGGCCTTGCCCTCATGTTCATCGTGCTCGCCCTTCTGCTGATCGGCGGCGCGCCAGTTGCGGTCGCCCTAGGGGCGTCCTCGCTCGTCTACCTGCTGATCGAGGGCTTGCCGCCCGTCACCATGCTGCACAACATGGTCAACGGCATCAACAGCTTCACCCTGCTCGCCGTGCCCTTCTTCATCATGGCCGGGCACCTGATGAACACCGGCGGCATCACCCAGCGCATCTTCACCTTCGCGCGGGCGATGGTGGGCTGGCTGCCGGGTGGGCTCGGGCACGTCAATGTCGGCGCCAGCGTGATTTTCGCGGGCATGTCCGGTGCGGCGGTCGCCGATGCCGGTGGCTTGGGCAATATCGAAATCAAGGCGATGCGCGACGCCGGCTATGATACCGATTTCGCCGTCGGCATCACCGCGGCCTCCTCGACCATCGGGCCGATCATCCCGCCCTCGCTGCCGCTCGTGCTCTATGGCGTCATCGCTTCGGTCTCGATCGGCCAGCTTTTCGCGGCCGGGCTCATTCCGGGCCTCCTGATGGCCGTGGCCTTGATGATCATGGTCGCCTGGTACGCCAAGCGCCGCAATTATCCGCGCGACGGGGCGTTTTCGGTGCGGACTCTCGGCGTCGCCGGCAAGGATGCGTTCTTGCCGCTGTTGACCCCCGCCATCATCATCGGCGGCATCGCGACGGGCGTGTTTACGCCCACCGAAGCGGCGGTTGCGGCGGTGGCGTATGCGCTGTTCCTCGGCGCCGTCGTCTATCGCACGCTCTCCTGGCGCCACCTGCTGCGCGTCACCATGGATACGATCGAGACGACTGCTGCGATCCTGCTGATCGTCGGCACCGCCGCGATCTTCGCCTGGATCCTCACCGCCAACCAGTCGGCCCAGCACGTCGCGAGCTTCGTGCTGTCGTTTACCGACAACCCCTACCTCATCCTCCTGATGATGATGCTGCTGGTGCTGGTCGTCGGCTGCTTCATGGAGACGATCGCCGCCATCACCATCCTCGTTCCGGTGCTGCTGCCGGTGGCGACGACCATCGGGGTGGATCCGGTGCATCTGGGGATCATCGTCGTGCTCAACCTGATGATTGGGCTTCTGACGCCGCCGGTGGGCATGGTGCTCTACGTGCTCTCGAGGGTCTCGGGGGTGAGATTCGAGGATTGCGTGCGCGCCACGCTACCCTTCCTCGTGCCGCTCCTGGCCGTGCTGCTGCTGCTGGTCTTCGTGCCCGAGCTCAGCCTCTGGCTGCCGACCCTTCTCTATCGCTGATCGGATCGACCAAATTGAAGATCACTGCCATCAAGACGTTCATCCTGCACGTTCCGGTAACGCGTGAGGGGATTTCAGACAGCACCCATTCGCTGACCCATTGGGGCGCGCCGGGGGTGATCGTGGAGACCGATGCCGGCATCACGGGCTATGGCTATTCGGGCACCCACGCGCATCTGCCCTCGGACCGGCTGATCACCGAATGCATCGACACCTGCTACGCGCCGATCCTGATCGGTCGCGATCCGCTCGAGGTGACGGCGCTCTTCAAGGAGATGGACCGGTTTCCGCCCATGCAATGGGTGGGGCGAGGGGGCATCGCCCAGCTCGCCATCGGCGCCATCGACGTCGCGCTCTGGGACATCAAGGCCAAGGCGGCCAATCAGCCGCTCTGGCAGCACATGGGCGGCACGGCGCGGAAGATCCGGGCCTACAATACCGATGGCGGCTGGCTCAACTTCTCGCTCGAGACGCTGGTCAGCGATTGCCGCGCCTCGGTCGAGGAGAAGGGCTTCACCGGCGTCAAGATCAAGGTGGGCAGTCCCAATCTGCGCACCGACATCACGCGCCTCGAGGCGGTCCGCAAGGCGATCGGGCCCGACATCACCCTCGCCATCGATGCCAATGGCAAGATGGATCTGCCGAGCGCCATCCGGCTCGGCAATCTCGCGGCCGACCTCGACATTTTCTGGTTCGAAGAGCCGCTGTGGTACGACGACGTGGCGAGCCATGCGCGCCTCGCAGAAGCGATCTCCATTCCGATCGCGCTCGGGGAGCAGCTCTATCTGCCGCACAATTTTGCGACGTTCTTCGATGCGCATGCGCTGCATTACGCCCAGCCCGACGTCGCGCGGCTCGGCGGGGTGACGCCGTGGATCCAGGTTGCGGAAATGGCGTGGTCGCGTGGGTTGCCGGTGGTCTCGCATGTGGGCGACATGATGCAGACCCACATCCATACCGCGATCGGGCACCCCTCCTGCACCATGCTCGAATACATCCCTTGGCTGCGCGAATGCTTCACCGAGCCCGCGACCGCCGAGGACGGGTATTTTCTCGTGCCGCAGGAGCCGGGGGCAGGGACTACGCTGCGCCCCGACGCCATCGCGCGGTTCGGCGTCGCCTGACCGGGCCTAGACCGGATCTTCGCCATGCTCGCCCGCGGGGTTCTCGCGGGTGGGCATCTTGACGATGTGGGGATAGAGGTCGCGCCGGAAGATCTCGTAATGGCGCTGGAGTTCGGCGATTGGGTCCTCGTCATAGTCGACGCGGATGTCCCAGAGCGGATAGGTTTCCTTGCCCACCACATAGGCCGATGCGGAATCCTCGCCTTCCCGGTCCCCACCGAAGGCGTCGCCGGCGACAAGCGCCTGGATGAGCCGTTCGATCAGCGGGCGGTTGGAGAGACGCATGAAGGCGTCCGCCGCCGCTTCGAGCACGTCGAGGCCGTCTACGCGGTTGCCCTGGACGCTGAACCCCTCGCCTTGATAGTCGCCGGCCCATTTGGGGCAGCCATCGCCGGTCCACGCTGCGGTACGTCCCTGGGCGTCCACGATCGCGACCTGGCGGAGGTCAAACCGCGGGTCGGTCTTCTCGAGCCTCTCGAGCACCTCGCTCGCGCTGAGGCCCTCGCGCAGCAGGGCGAGCCCATCGATGCCGAGATAGGGGTTGACGCGCGCCTGTGAGGCGATGGCGCCGATCCCGCTATCGGCGTGCTGGAGCAGCGAGCCGACCGCGGGCATGGCCGTGGCGGCCGCCACCCCGAACTCGCCGGTTTCAGGGCATCGGGCAACGATGGAAAACGTCATTGAAAATCCTCTGCTTGACGGGCCGGTCGCCCGCAGGCTGAACGCATTTCGGAACCCTCCCGTTGCCTGCCCGTTTGGCTAACAGAAGGCCACAAAAATGGAGAACAACCATGGCTATGCAGGATGTCGACGCCAAGGAAACCCATGATCTGATCGCTTCCGACAAGGTCGAAGGCACCAAGGTCTACGGGATCGACGGCGAACATATCGGCTCGATCGAGCGGGTGCTGATCGAAAAGCGGAGCGGCAAGGTTTCCTACGCCGTTCTGAGCTTCGGCGGCTTCCTCGGGATCGGACACGATCACTATCCGCTGCCCTGGTCAAAGCTCAACTACGACGAGAGCCTCGGCGGCTACCGGGTGGACGTGACCAAGGAACAGGTCGAAGGCGCGCCCAAATATGATCGCAACGACGATTACGCGCTCGATGCAGAGCGTGGGCGCGGAATTTACGACTATTACGGCGTTCCGCCCTACTGGATCTGATCGATCCGCCAGAACTGACGACGGCGCCTTCGGGCGCCGTTTTTTTTATGATCGGTCGGCGAGCAGAAAATCCTTGGCTTCGTTGATCCGTGCCGCAAGAAAGGTCGATCCGCCCGCATCGGGATGAACTTTTTTCATGAGACTGCGATGGGCCTCGCGGATCTGCTGCGCGGTGGCGCCTTCGGAAAGCCCGAGAATTTCCAGCGCCTGGGCGCGGTCCATGAGGCCCGATGCACCGCTCGTCCCCGTTTGGCCCGCCTCGCCATCGCCCCTGCCCAGATACTCCCGCCAACCGGCGCGGTTCGCATCGAGATAGGTTTCGAGGAGCGAGACACTGTCGGCGTCCCCAGTGATCTCTTCGATGAAATGGCGCGTGCCGTCCTCGTCGAGCGCGTCGAGGTCCGTGCCTTTCATCGATCCGGCGACGATTTCTCCCCACACCTCGCCCGTGTCGTGGTCGAGCTGCATGCGGATATAGCGGCTGCGCACGGTCGAGACGGTGTCCGATCCGACGCCGAGCGGCTTGCTGTTGTGCCGCTGCTGCCAGGCCTGCCTCAGGAGCGCGACGCCCCCGAAGGCCAGCATGCTGCCGATCCCGGCGCGTCCGCCGATCGAGAGGATGACCCCCAGAAAGAGCGCGACCCCGCCGCCGATCCACCGCAGGCTCGAGGCGAGGGTGCGGATATCGGTCTTGCCGATCCAGCGCACGATGAAATAGAGCGCAAAGAGCCCGACGCTCGCGGCCAGCAAATATCCCATCAGCGAAGCTGGGCGAGTAGCGCCCGCGCCGTCGAATTGTTCTGAAGCTGCAGCGAATTGCGCCCGCCGGCAGCATAGGCGGCGACGGCGCGCAGCAGCGAGGCGAGCTGATCGGGTGCGCTCGCATCGAAACGCGCATAGGCGCCCTTGGAGAGCCGCGCGAATTCGCGGAAGGCGGGCTCGACGCCCGGCACATGCCCTTCCTGGAAGATGAAGATCGGACAGCCGAGCAGCCCGAGTTCGCCGGCCTTGTGGCTCAGCGCATCCACATCCTCCTCCATGGCGTCGCCCACATAGACGATCGCATTGATGCGCTGGCGGCCATGTTCGGCGCGGGCGTGGGAGAAGACCTTGCCGATCTGCGTGTGCCCGCCGCGACAGTCGATGCCCGACATCAGCCTGGCGAGGGCATTGGGGTCAGCAACCCATTTGGAGGCGCGACATTCCCCGAGCCCGCGGAAATAGAGGAGCTGGACGCTCAGCGCCTGCGTCTCGGCAAGGGTCTTGAACATCTCGCCCTGCAACGAGCAGGCAAGGTCCCATGTCGGCTGCCGGCTCATAGTCGCATCGAGCGCAAACAGCAGCCGCCCGCGCCCGGCTGTGCCGCCGGCGGGCGTCATCGCCTTGACGCGGTTGACGAAGGCCTGGATATCCCCGCTCGATGAGGGGGACGGCCGCACGTCCGGCGTGGTCTGTCGTCCGATGGTCTTGCCCGGTGGCTTCACTGTGCTCCGCTCCCTTGCCGACCTCTGATATGAGGCCGGGGGCGGCGGGCCGCAAGACCGCTACGGGGCCGAACCGAACGGCTCAGTCAAAAAAGCCGTGATCCTCTTCCCCCAGATAGCGTTTGGCGGCCTCGGGGATGATGTCGACGCCCATGCCCGGCCGCGTCAGCACCTCGATCATGCCGTCCTTGACGATCGGGCTCGGCAGGCCCTCGACGATCTCGTACCACCAGGCCGGGTCGCCATTGGTGTATTCGAAGGCGATGAAATTGTGGGGCAAGGTCGCCGAGACCTGGATCAGCGCGGCGAGGCCGAGAAGCCCGTTGGCCGTACCGTGCGGCGCCATCAGGATGCCGTGCAGATCTGCATATTCGGCGATCCATTTGAGCTCTGCGATACCCCCGACATCGGCCGGATCGGGGCCGATGACATGGACGGCCTGGCTTTCGATCAGTTCCTTGAAGTTCTGCCGGAGATAAATCTGCTCGCCGGTATGGATCGGCGTCGTCGACGACCGGGTCAGTTCGCGGTAGACCCCGGCATTGACCCAGGGGGTGTAGTCGCCCGACAGCAGGTCCTCGAGCCACATCAGATTGTAGGGCTCGAGAAGCTTGGCGAGCTTGATCGCGTCGGGCAGCATCCAGCCGGGGCCGCAATCGAGCGCAAGCCCGACGCTGTCCCCCATCACCTCCTTCATCGCGGCGACGCATTCGACCATGTGCATCAGCCCGCGCTCGGTCACCTTGCCGCGATCGAGCGCGCCGTGGAGCGGGCTCTTGTTGGGTTCGCCATAATAGAAGTCGGGCACTTCGCGCTTCATCGGCGAATGAAACCCGATGGGCTGCTTGAAGATGGTGAAGCCCTCGGGCAGCGCCATCATCCGGCGCACGTCTTCCGCGTAATCCTCTGGCGAATGGCCGGCAAACGGAAACCGCAGCGCGCCATTGTAGACCCGCACCCGATCCCGCACCTTGCCGCCGAGGAGCTTGTGGACGGGGAGTCCGGCGGCTTTACCGGCGAGATCCCAGAGCGCCATCTCGATCGTCGACACCGCGGCGCCCCAGGGCTTGAAGCCGCCGCGCTGGCGGATCTTCAGCATCACGCGCTCGACGTCGGTGGGGTCTTCCCCCAACAGCGCCTCGCGGAAGGACAGGATGTGTGGCTTGAGGTAGGGCTTCCAGGTTTCGGCCTGACCGAACCCGGAAATGCCCTCATCGGTCACGATGCGAACGATGGGGCTCTTGCCGATCACGGCACATTTGAGATCGACGATCTTCACCTTGCTAGGTCCTCCCTGCTGCCCCGGTTCGGGCAGATGTTGATGCTGGCCGGGTTCAGCCCGGTATGGCATCGCTGAGCGCGCGCGCCGCCTCGATCACGGCGAGCCGGATCTCCTCCATGCGGCTGGGTTCGGCCCCGGCAAGAAAGGGGACCGAGAGCGCGGCGATCATCGTGCCGGATTTGTCGAAGACGGGCGCCGCGAAGGCGTGAATGGAAGGGGCGTTTTCGCCCTTGTCCTGCGCCCAACCGAGGCGCTTGATGCGCGTAAGCTCGTTGGCCAGCCGCTTTGGGTCGGTGATCGACTTGCTGGTGAAGGCCATTAGCGGGCGCTCGAGCCAGTTCGCCTGCTCTTCCTCGGGCAGATGAGCGATGAGGAGCTTGCTCGCGGCGCCGGCATGGATGGGCATGCGCTGGCCGGGGGCGACGGTGAGCGCGTATTCGCGCCGGCCCTGGGCGGCAGCAAGGACAAGTATGCCCTCGTGATCGATGACCGAGAGCTTAGTGCCCTCGCCAAGCTGCGCGGCGATCTGCTCGAGAAAGGGCTGGGCGATGCTGGCGAGATCGAACGGGCTCGCGCCCGCCGCCACATGCGAGGCGAGGCGCAGGAGGCGCCGTCCGAGATGATAGGCCCCGCCATCATCGCGCCGCACCATATCATGCAGCTGCAAAGTGTTGAGGATGCGGTAGATGGTGGTGCGGGGCATGTCGAGCTGAGCGACCAGCTCGCTGATCGTGACGCCATTGGCCCGCCGCTCGAGCTGGGTCAGCACCTCCATCATCCGGTCGATGACCGGGATGCGGTGCTTGCTTGCGGCGTCTTCGGCCACGGTGTCGAGCATGCGCTCCTCCATTGACTTCGCGTTCCTGCCGCTACTACCATGCTTATCTGAACAACAAAAGTTCATATTTGGATAGCTCGCAGGCGCTGTCCACATGGGAGGAGGGCGCGGCCTCGGCCGCTTGGCGCGGGGCTTGCGTTCCGCGAGCCTCGTCCTGCGTCCGGCGCCGGGGCCCTGTGAGGATCGCTTCCCATGCTGACCGTTTCATCCATCGCCCACATTGCCATAAGGGTGAAGGATTTCGAGCGCGCCCACGACTTCTACGTCGGGAAACTGGGCTTTGAGGAGATGCTGCGGCTCGACCGAGATGGTCGGCTCTGGCTCTGCTATCTGCGGGTGACCGACGAGCAATATCTCGAAATCTTCCCGGACGGGGAGGGCGACCGGGCGGCGGGCCGGGACGCAGTCGGGTTCAACCATCTCTGCCTGTCGGTGCCGGACATCGACCAGGCGATCGCCGAGCTCGGCGCGGCCGGCGTGCCGCTGATCCGCCCGCGCGCGGAGGGGGCTGACGGCAATCTTCAGGCCTGGATCGAGGATCCGGAAGGCCATCGCATCGAGCTTATGCAAATGGCGCCGGACAGCATGCAGGCGCAGGCCATCGCACGCCTTCGGGAGGGGCGGAAATGAAGATCACCGCACAAAAGATATTCGTGGCCAATGTGAGCCGCACGAATTTCGTCTTCGTCAAGCTCTACACCGATGACGGCATCGAGGGCGTGGGCGAGGCGACGCTCGAATGGAAGACGCTGGCAGTGACCGCGGCGCTCGAGGAACTCGAGCGGGTGCTGATCGGTCGCGACCCCTTCGCGGTCGATGCCATCATCGAGCAGTTGCACCGCGATTCCTACTGGCGCACGGGCGCCGTGTTCCGCACGGCGCTCGGCGCGATCGAGGCGGCGCTCCTCGACATTAAGGGCAAGGCGCTCGGCGTTCCCGTGTTCGAGCTTCTGGGCGGCAAATATCGCGACCGCATCGCGTGCTACGCCAATCACTGGTTCTTCGGCGCGACCACGCCCGAACAATATGCCGAGAATGCGCGCAAGGCGGTGGCGCTCGGCTACAAGGCGCTGAAATGGGACCCGTTCGACGTCGCGGACCTCGAGATGGATCGCGCCCAGCGTCGGCAGACCATCGACATCGTGGCCGCGGTGCGCGATGCGGTGGGGCCGGACATCGATCTCATGCTCGACGTGCACGGGCGGCTCAACGTGCCAACAGCCATCGCCATGTGCAAGGCGCTGGAGCCCTATGATTTGCGCTGGATCGAAGAGCCGACGCCGCCCGAATCGATCGATGCGCTGGCCGATGTGCGCGCGCAGAGCCCCGTGCCCATCGCCTCGGGCGAGCGCTGGTTCGAACCCGGCCGGTTCCTCGAGGCGCTGCAGAAGAAGGCGGTCGACATCCTCCAGCCCGACGTCTCGCATGCCGGCGGGCTGGGCGAGACCAAGCGCATCGCGCACATGGCCCACCTGCACATGATCCCGGTCGCCCCGCACAATCCGGTCGGGCCGGTGATGAACGCGATGACGCTTCACACGGCGGTCGCCATCCCCAATTTCTCGGTCTTCGAGACCGTGTCGGTGGACGTGCCCTGGCGCAAGGAACTGGTGCGCGAGACGCTGCAGTTCGAAGATGGCGCCCTGCTGGCGCCGACCGCGCCCGGCCTCGGCGTCGAGCTGATCGAGGAGGCCTGCGCGAAATATCCGTACTCGCCCTACAACGTGCCGATCTTCGACGGCAGCATGAATACGAGCGGCGTGGCGACCGGCAAGGTGACCTTCGGCGAATAGGCCGCCGGGAACGGGGCGGCGGCATGGCTGCCGCCCTCCCTTGGCGACGACCGATTGACAGGATGGCCGTCTTGTCCCATTGTCATAAAATGAATTGATCAAGTTCAAATATGAACAGGCCAGAGAGCCATGATCATCTCGGGAGGAATGGATGAGGGTTGGTCTCACCCTTGCTGGTGACAGGCTGAACGAGGACGCCGCGCGCTTTGCAGCGCAGCTCGGCGTTACCGACGTCGTCATCCACCTCGTCAATTATTCGAACGCCGCCGACCCCTCCGCCTATACCGAGCGCGGCGAGGTCGGGCCGATCCTGGGCGACGTGTCCGACGAAGCTCTTTGGAGCTATGAGCGCATGAAGGGTGCGGTCGACATGCTCGCCCGCCACGGCATCCGCGTCGCGGCACTCGAGAACCTCTCGCCCAAATTCTGGTCCGACATCCTGCTCGACGGTCCCGATCGGGACGCCCAGATGGAGGGCCTGAAGACTTTGGTCCGCGATGCGGGGCGGGCCGGGATCCCCGTCATCGGCTACAATTTCTCGATCGCGGGCGTCTGGGGCTGGCAGCGCGTGCCCCGCGGACGGGCAGGGGCGGTCACCGTGCAGTTCCGCATGGACGAGATCGAGCACGACCGGCCGATCCCGGACGGCATGGTATGGAACATGCGCTATCGGCCCGAGCGGCCGGGCGCGCCGGCGGTCAGCGTGTCGGACGAAGAAATCTGGGACCGGCTGGAGCGCTTTCTCGCCGAACTCGTGCCGGTGGCCGAGGAGGCGGGCGTGCGTCTTGCCGCCCATCCCGACGATCCCCCGGTCGAGCGCCTGCGGGGCGCGGCCCGGCTGGTCAACAGCCCCGACAAATATGATCGTCTCCTCTCGCTCGCGCCGAGCCCGGCCAATGCGCTCGAATTCTGCGTCGGTTCGATCCAGGAGATGCAGTCCGGCGACGTCTACGAGGCGACGCGCCATTTCGCCCGACAGGGGGCGCTCGCCTACGTCCATTTCCGCAACGTGCGGGGCAAGGTGCCCGACTACATCGAGACGTTCGTCGATGACGGCGACGTCGACATGGCCGAGATCGTGCGCATCCTGCGCGACGAGAAGTTCGAGGGCGTGCTCGTGCCCGATCACGTGCCGGACCTCGCCTCGCCATCACCCTGGCATGCGGGCAATGCCTACACGATCGGTTACATGCGCGCGCTGATCCTGAACGCGGACAGTCTTGGCCCGTCCTGGTCGGCGGCGCGCGATCGCCAGGCGCCGCAGAGGGCCGGCATGCAGTGAGTTTCCGGCGATGGTCGAGGCCGCGCCGGCGCAATCGCGATTTCGATCGCACCAAGGGAGGACTGAAATGAAGATCTTGAGGACGACTTCCGTGCTCGCGGCGCTCGCCGCCAGCCTATCGTTCGGCACCACCTTCGCCTCGGCAGGCGAAGTGGTGTGGTGGACCCCGAACTTCAACGAAGCCCGGGCCCGCGAACTGGTCGCCCAGTTCCAGGAAGCCAACCCAGACATCACCGTGCGGCTCGAAATCACGGTAACCGACGGGCTGCCGCAGCGCATCCTGACCGCGCTGCAGTCCGGCGCAGCGCCCGACATCATCGACGTGCAGCATGGCTGGGTGAACGGCTACGCACAGAACAATCTCGTCATCCCGCTCGACGACGTGGTCGAGGAGGGGCGCGATGACTACGTGCCCGCAGCGCTCGACTATGTGAGCTGGAACGATCAGGTCTGGGGCGTGCCCTATCGCATCGAGACCCATGCCATCATCTACAATCGCGGGCATTTCGAAGATGCCGGCCTTGATCCCGACGCAGTCCCCGAGACCTGGGACGAGTTGGTGGAAACCGCGACCGCGCTGACCGGCAATGGCCGTTCGGGCTTTGCCATCACCGGTGGCGGGGAAGTGGGCAACACCATCTTCCGCTCGCTGCCCTTCATCTGGATGAATGGCGGCTCGATCGTCTCGGACGACCTGACGCGCGCGACCGTGAACGAGCCCGAGGCCGTCGAGGCGGTGAAGTTCTATACCGACTTCTTCACCAACGGCCTCTCGCCGGCCTCGACCCTCGAGAACGACGGCACCGCCAACCGGCGCCTGTTCATCGCCGAGACCGTCTCGATGTACCAGTCGGGCCAGTTCGACGTGCCCTCGATTGCCGCCGAGAATGCCAATATCGACATCGGCGTTATGACCATCCCGCACCCCGAAGGGGCCGAGACGGCCGCGATCCTGGGCGGCTGGAGCTTCGTGGTTCCGCGTGATGCGCGCAACCCCGACGAAGCCAAGGTGTTCCTCGAATTCCTCCAGCAGCCCGAGAACATGGGCATGTTCACGGACACCTTCCCGGCCCGCACCTCGGCCATGGACCTGCCTCGGTTCGACGATCCGATCCTGCAGGTCTTCAAGGAAATGCTGCCCTATGGCCGGCCGGTGCCGATCCATCCCAACTGGGTGCAGATCACGCAGGCCTATTTCGACGGCATCCAGCGCATCCTGCTCGGCGAAGACGTGCAGGCGGCAATGGACGATGCAGCCGACGAGATCCAGGCACTGCTCGACAGCTAGTCTCCTCCCGAACTTGCCCGGGGCTTCGGCCCCGGGTCTTTCCCATTCGCCCGCCCCGGAGGCCATCCATGGTCCGCCAATCGACAGGCCTGTTGTTCGTCCTGCCCGCGCTGGTCGTCCTGGCCATGCTGATCGCCTATCCGGTTTTCTATACCGGCCTGCTGAGCGTTACCGACCAGCAGGGCGCCTTCGTCGGCACCAATAATTTCGCCGCCGTGCTCGGCGCGCGCGCCACCCCGCAGGCGTTCTGGAACACGCTCTGGTGGGTCGGCGGATCAATCGTGTTCCAGGTGATCCTCGGCGTCGCCACGGCGGTGCTGCTCAACCAGAATTTCCCGGGCCGCGGCATCGTGCGCTCGGTCACGCTCATCCCCTGGGTCATTCCCGGCATCGTCGCCGCCACCACCTGGGCGTGGATGTTCCACACCGAATTCGGCATCATCAACTACATGATGACGGCGCCCGGCCTCATCGAGGCGCCGATCGGCTGGCTCTCCAATCGCGATACCGTGCTCCCGGTCATGATCGCGATCAATGTGTGGAAGCTCTTCCCCTTCGTCGCCATCATGGTGCTCGCGGGCCTTCAATCGATCCCCAATGACCTCTACGAGGCCGCGCGTGTCGATGGCGCGAATTTCTGGCACGAGGTCTGGCACATCATGCTGCCGCAGGTCCGGCCGGTGATCGTTGCGGTGACCCTGCTGCTCGTGATCTGGGGGCTGAACTCCATCACCATCATCTACGCCATCACCCGCGGCGGCCCGGCCAATCTGACGCTGATCACGCCGATCCAGATCTTCCGGCTCGCCTTCGAAAGCTTCCAGTTCAATCAGGCGGCGGCGCTCAGCGTCATCTTCTTTGCGGTCACCATCGTGGTCGTCTTCATCTACATCCGGTACCTGGCGTCCTCGCCCGCGGAGGCAAAATGAGCTCCCTGACCACGACCGACACGCCCACCCGCACCGGGCTCGGCATGCCCTTCATCATCGTCGGCGCGATCGTGCTGGTGCTCGTGTGCCTCTTCCCCTTCGCCTGGATGGCGCTTTCATCGGTCAAGACGCTGGGGGAACTCTACACCGTTCCGCCCATCTGGTGGCCGGCGAGCCCGACCTGGGAGAATTACCGGACGGTGCTCTTCGAGAGCAATATCCCGCGCTATTTCCTCAATTCGGTGATCATCTCGGTGGGGTCGACCGGGCTGGCCCTGATCCTGGCGATCTTTGCGTCCTACGGCTTTGCGCGCTTCAACTTCCGCGGCAAATCCTGGCTGCAGAGCTTCGTCCTGATCGGCCAGCTGCTGCCCACTGCCGCGATCATCGTGCCGCTCTTCATCACCCTGCGCGTGCTCGGGCTGGTCAACACCTTCTGGGGGCTGATCCTCGTCTACATGATCATCACCCTGCCGCTCTCGGTCTGGATGCTGACGAGCTATTTCAAGGCCATTCCGGTCGAACTGGAAGAGGCCGCGATCATCGACGGGGCGAGCCGGCTCGGCGTCCTCTTCCGCATCACGCTGCCGCTTTCCCTGCCCGGCATCGTCGCGGTGCTGGTCTATGCTTTCGTCACCACCTGGAACGAGTTCATCTTCGCGCTCTGCTTTGCGACGGACTCTTCGGTCAAAACCCTGCCCATCGGGCTCGCCGAGTTCTCGACCGAGTTCAACACCGACTGGGGCGCGGTCATGGCCGCGTCGGTCGTGATGACCGTGCCGATCGCGATCCTCTTCTTTTCCATGCAGAAACTCTTCGTCGGTGGCCTCACCGCCGGCGCCACGAAAGGTTGACTTGATGGCCCAGACCACCACCATTCCCCGCCTCGGGCTCGGCACCTATGGCCGTACCGGTCCCGAAGGTCTCGATGCGCTGTTGAAGGCGATCGAGATCGGCTATCGCCATCTCGACACCGCCCAGAGCTATGGCACCGAGGAGAATGTCGGGGAGGCGGTCAAGCGCTCCGGCCTCAGCCGGTCCGAGCTTTTCGTCACGACCAAGGTTGCCGACACGAACCTCGAGGCAACCCAGTTTCTCCCGAGCGTCGAGAAGAGCCTCGAAACCCTGCAGCTCGATCATGTCGACCTGCTGCTCATCCACTGGCCGTCGGCCCGTGATCAGGTGCCGTTCGAGGTCTACATGACCGGGCTCGCCGAAGCCAAGGCGCGCGGCTGGGCCAAGCGGATCGGCGTTTCGAACTATCCCATTGCTGATCTCGAGCGGGCCGACCCCATCGTCGGCAAGGGCGAGATCGAGACGAACCAGGTCGAGATCCATCCCTATCTGCAGGCGCCGCGGCTGCGCGATCATGCTCGCAGCAAGGGGCTGACGCTCACTGCGTACATGCCGCTCGCCAAGGGCAAGGTCAGCGCCGACCCGGTGCTGGGTGAAATCGCTGCGACCCATGGGGTGACGGCGGCGGCCATCTCACTCGCCTTCCTCATGGGGGAGGGCCACATCGTCATTCCCGCCTCGGGCAATACCGAGCGGCTTCACGACAATTTCGCCGCGCGCAACGTAACGCTCAGCGCCGACGAGACGGACGCGATCCGGGCGCTCGACCGCGGCGAACGCATGATCAATCCCGAAAAATCTCCCAAGTGGGACGACTAGGAGCAAGCCAATGGGTGCCGTCACCATCAGGGATGTGCGCAAGAACTATGGCAGCGTCGCCGTCATCCACGGCGTCTCCATCGATATCGCCGATGGGGAGTTCGTCATTCTCGTCGGGCCCTCGGGCTGCGGGAAGTCGACGCTGCTGCGGATGATCGCCGGGCTCGAGGCGATCAGCGGCGGGGAGATCGATATCGGGGGCAGGGTGGTCAACAATCTCCACCCCAAGGAACGCGATATCGCCATGGTGTTCCAGAGCTATGCGCTCTACCCGCACATGACGGTCGAGCAGAACATGGGCTTTTCGCTCAAGCTCGGGAAGGTCTCCAAGGAAGAGACGCGCAAGCGGGTCACCGCCGCCGCGCAGATCCTCGGGCTCGAGCCCTATCTCCAGCGCTATCCGCGCAATCTTTCGGGCGGGCAGCGCCAGCGCGTCGCCATGGGTCGCGCCATCGTGCGCGATCCGCAGGTGTTCCTCTTCGACGAGCCGCTCTCCAACCTCGATGCCAAGCTGCGCGTGCAGATGCGCTCGGAAATCAAGGCGTTGCACCAGCGGCTGAAGACCACAACCGTCTACGTCACCCATGACCAGATCGAGGCCATGACCATGGCCGACAAGATCGTCGTGATGCATGACGGCATCGTCGAGCAGATCGGAACGCCGCTCGAACTCTACGACCGGCCCGAGAACATGTTCGTCGCAGGCTTCATCGGCTCGCCGGCAATGAACTTCCTGCCCGGCCGGATCGACCAGGGGGCCTTCGTCGCCGACGACGGCACGCGGATCCCGCTCAATCCGCTGCCGCCCGCTGCCGAAGGCGCGCGGGTGACGCTCGGCATCAGGCCCGAGCATTTCCGGCTCGATCCCGAGGGCATCGCCGCCAAGGTCGTGACCATCGAGCCCACCGGCTCAGAGACCCAGGTCTCCGCTCAGCTGGCAGGGCAGGACATCGTCGGAGTCTTCCGCGAGCGTCTGTCCACCGCTCCGGGTGCCGATCTCAGGGTGAGCCTCGATCTCAACGCGGTCCACCTCTTCGATGCAGCCACCGGCAAGCGGCTCGTCGCCTGAACGTCCCGGCCGGGCACGGGCCCGGCCACAACCCTATTTCGGAGACTATCGATGACCCACACGCCAGGCATCACCCGGCCGGACCGGGCGCTTGTCGAGGCCCTGGCCCAGGTCGGCACCGCCACCGCCACGGGCGAACTCAGCCTCATGGGCATTCGCAACGCCCAGATCCGCGGGCCGCGCGCCTTCACCACCGGCAAATGCGTCGCCGGTCCCGCGCTGACGCTCCAGTTCATGCCCAAGCGCGAAGACATCTTCGGGGCCAACGAGTATGAGGAGCCCGAGCTCCAGCTCCACCGGCACGTGCTCTACCACACCGAGCCGGGCGACATGGTGGTCGTGGATGCGCGCGGCGACATGGACAGCGGCATTTTCGGGGAGATGATGCTGACCTACTTCAAGGGCAAGGGTGGCGCGGGCGTCGTCATCGACGGCTGCATTCGTGACAGCGCCAAGGCGCGCGAGCTCGACCTGCCGATCTGGGTGAAGGGGGTGACGCCCAATTTCCATGCCCAGACCAACATCATCCCCTTTGGCGTCAACTGCCCGATCGCCTGCGGCGATGCGCTGGTCATGCCCGGCGACATCATCATCGCCGATGATGACGGCGTGGTGGTCGTGCCCGTCGCCATGGCACCGGCCCTGCTCGAACGGGCGAGCGAGCACGTCGAGTGGGAAGAATTCGCGCGGATCCGCCTCTCCGAGGGCGGGGATCTGCGCAAATATTATCCTCTCACCGAGGAAGTGCAGGAAGAATACCTCGCCTGGCGCAAGGCGCAGGAAGAGGCAATGGGTCGCCCCTGACGCGGGGTGACGGCCAGAGCGGAATCGGGGATAGTCCGGCCAGTCCGGAGGAAGGAAACTCTATGTACAAGACCCTCAACGGTTCCGCCCATCCGCTTGCGCCCGCCGAAATTGCCGTCAAGGCCATGCCCGAGGATGAGCGCGTCTGGGTGCCGCAGGCGGACAATGTCTGGTTTCGCCCGCTCATGCTCAACACCATGGTCGGGCAGTGGTGCAATCTGTTGCGCGTCCGTCGGTCGGGCGTCCTTTCGCGGCACCTGCACCCCAACCCGGTCCATGGCTATGTCATTGCAGGAAAATGGTATTATCTCGAGCATGACTGGGTGGCCGACACCGGCTCCTATGTCTTCGAGCCTCCCGGAGAGATCCACACCCTGATGGTGCCGGAGGACTGCGCGGAGATGATCACCTTCTTCAACATCACCGGGTCCATGGTCTATCTCGACGCCGATAACCGCCAGATCGGCTATGAGGACGTATTCACCAAGATCGACATGTGCCGCGCCCATTACGACAAGGTCGGGCTCGGCGCCGACTATGTCGACCAGTTCGTGCGCTAGCCGATGAGCACCGATTATCGCTGGGCCGCGGACTGGTACCGCGGCCGGACGGTCCTCGTGACCGGGGGTACCTCCGGCATCGGGCTGGGGATCGCGACGGCTTTTGCGCTTGCCGGCGCAAACGTGGTCGCAACCGGGGTGAACGCCGCGGAAATCGACGCGATCGCGCCGGATTCGCCGCTGCGCGGGCAGCGCCTCGAGACGCTCGATGTTCGGGACGGGGAGGCGGTCAAGGCGCTGCTGGGCACGTTCGACACGCTCGACCATGTGGTCAATTGCGCCGGGATCATCCGGCGGGGCGCCGAGCTCGAGCCGGACGTCTTCGACCAGGTCGTGGACATCAACCTCAATGGCACGATGCGCATCTGCGCGGCGGCGCGCCCGCTTCTGGGCAAGTCCCAAAACGGTGCCATCGTCAACCTGGCCTCGATGCTCTCGATCTTCGGTGGCGGGCTGGTGCCGGGCTATTCGGCGAGCAAGGGCGGGATTTCCCAGCTGACCAAATCGCTCGCGATCGCCTACGCCGCCGAGGGCATCCGGGTGAATGCCATTGCCCCGGGATGGATTGCGACCCCGCTCACCGCGGCGCTTCGGGAGGACGAGGACCGCTCTCGGGTGATCCTGGGGCGCACCGCGCTCGGGCGCTGGGGCACGCCGGAGGACCTTGCGGGCGCGGCGCTCTATCTCTGTTCGCCCGTCGCGGCCTTCGTCACCGGCACGGTTCTGGTCGTGGATGGCGGCTATTCCATCACCTGAGCGAAGCGGCTAAGGGAACGGCCCGAACTCCGGCGCGTTTGCGCTCCACACCGACGGGCAGTGCATGATCTCCGTAGCCTCCTATAACATCCGCAAGAGTGTCGGCACCGACTGGAAGCGGCGACCCGAACGCATCCTGTCGGTGATCTCCGAAGTGGGCGCTGATATCGTTGCGTTGCAGGAGGTGGATCGCCGCTTCGGCAGCCGGGCGACTTCGCTCGAAACCGACCTCATCGAGGCGGAAACCGACTACACCCCCGTGCGGTTCAGCCTGCGCGACCAGAGCCTCGGCTGGCATGGCAACGTCATCCTCGTGCGCAAGGGAATCGAGGTGATCGACAGCCGGCGGCTCGTGCTGCCCGCATTCGAGCCCCGCGGCGCGGTGCTCGCCGACCTCTCGATCTCCGGCTTTCGGCTGCGCGTCATCGGCATGCATCTGGGCCTGATCGGGCTATGGCGCAAGCGCCAGGCGCAGGCGGTGCTCGACCAGCTCGAGGCGCTCGAGGAGACCCTGCCGACCGTGATGATGGGCGACCTCAACGAGTGGACCACCGAGGGCGGGTGTCTGGCGCATTTCTCGCGGGATCATCACGTCGTGGCGCCGGGCCCGAGCTTCCATGCGACGCGGCCATTCCTGACCTTCGATCGGATCATCACCTCGATCGACCTCGCCGTGCCCGAAGCGGGTGTCCACACGTCCCCGCTCGCGCGGCAGGCTTCCGACCATCTGCCGGTCTGGGCGCGGCTCCACCATGAAGGACCGGCCGCTGCCCGCCTGCGCGAGGAAATCGCGCGTGGACATTGACGTCGGGGCGCATGAGGGAAGCCGAGCTGTCGGCGCATTCACCGACCCCCACCCAACCTCCCCCTGAAAGGGGGAGGAGCCGGCCGGTGCTTGTCGCCGGCCCCACCGTACCCCGATCCGTTCCTCCCCCTACAAGGGGGAGGTTAGGTGGGGGGCCTGCCAGCCCATCGCCAAACCGCGAGCTCGCGGCCCCTCATCCGTCTCGCGCTTTGCGCGATCCACCTTCTCCCACGTAGGGGAGAAGGAAGGGACGAGGGGGCCAGCGCAAGCGCTATTTCGCCCACATGCCCCGCATCTGCGCGCCTAGATCGATCCGCACGGGGCCCGGTGCCAGCCCTTCAATGGCGGCGGGCTTTACCGGTGGCCAGAGCATGTCCTCGAAAAGCGCGAGCATGGAGCGCGAGATGAAGCGGCTGCGCTGGGCGTAGACGTGCCGGTCGCCATAGGCGCTTTGCTGATGCACGAAGAAGCGCTGCGGGGTGATAAGGTGGAGCTCGTCCTTGGCGCGCGTCATCGCGACGTAGAGGAGGCGGCGTTCCTCCTCGATCTCCTCGCTGGTCCCCGTTCCGAGATCTGACGGCATGCACCCATCTACCACGTTGAGAACATGGACCGATTTCCATTCCTGGCCCTTGGCCGAATGGATGGTCGACAAGATGAGATAGTCTTCGTCGAGCAGCGGAACGCCGGACTGGTCGCTCGTCGCATCCGGCGGATCGAGGGTGAGATCGGTGAGGAACTTCTCCCGCGAGGGATAGCCCGAGGCGATCTGGCACAATTGGAGGAGATCGGCCTCCCGCATGGCGGCGTCTTCATAGAGGCCGTCCATCAGCGGGATGTACCAGGCGCGCGCGTGATCGAGCTCGAGCGGCCAGCCCGGGCGGCCCCGCAGCGTGCCGACCAGCGCGGTGAGAGCGGGCCAGCCTTCGCCGGCCCGGGGCGGGGGCGGGGCCTCGACGAGCTCGAGGAGCGGGTCCGCTGCGCCTGCCATCGCGTCGAGCATCCGACCGGCAGAGGCCGGGCCAACCCCCGGCAGCAATTGGAGAATTCGGAACCCGGCGACTCGATCGCGGGGGTTTTCGACCCAGCGCAGGAGCGCCAGCAGGTCCTTGATGTGGGCGGCGTCGAGGAATTTGAGGCCGCCGAACTTGACGAAGGGAATGTTGCGGCGCGTGAGCTCGATCTCGAGCGGGCCCGAATGGCTCGAGGTGCGAAAGAGCACGGCCTGTGACTTGAGCACGGTCCCGGCCTCGCGGGATTCCAGAACACGTTCAACGACATAGCGCGCCTGATCGGCCTCGTCGCGGACCGTGACCAATGCGGGACGCGGTCCGTTTTCGCGCTCGCTCCAGAGGTTTTTGGTGAAGCGTTCCCGGGCTTCTCCGATCACGGCATTGGCCGCAGCGAGGATCGGCTGGGTCGATCGATAGTTCCGATCGAGCGTGACGATGCGCGCCTGAGGCGTAAAATTTTGCGGAAATTGCAGAATGTTGCGCACAGTTGCAGCGCGGAACGAATAGATCGACTGCGCATCGTCCCCGACCACCGTCAATCCGCTGCCCAGAGGCTTGAGGGCGAGGAGGATCGATGCCTGCAGCCGGTTGGTATCCTGGTACTCATCGACGAGGACGTGATCGAACCGCTCGGCGAGCCCGGCCGCGATCTGCGGGGCCGACATCATCGCGGCCCAGTAGAGGAGCAGGTCGTCATAATCGAGGACGTTCTGGCGCTGCTTGGCCGCAACGTATTCGGCAAAGAGGGTGCGCAGCTCGGCCTCCCACATGGCGCACCATGGGAAATTGACTTTCAGCACTTCGGCCAAATCGGTCTCGGCGTTGACGACCCGCGAGTAGATCGAAAGGCAGGTGCCCTTGGTGGGGAAGCGGGACTTCGCGGCCGAAAAGCCGAGCTCGTGGCGGACGAGGTTCATGAGGTCCGCCGAATCCTCCCGGTCGTGAATGGTGAAGGCCGGATCGAGCCCGATGAGCGGAGCATGCTCGCGCAGGAGCCGGGCGCCGACGCCGTGGAAGGTGCCCGACCAGTCGAGCGCCCCGGCCATTGCCGCTTCGCCCGTGCCCAGGACGCGGCCGCAGATGCGCTCGACCCGACGGGTGAGTTCCTGCGCCGCGCGGCGCGAGAAGGTGAGAAGCAGGATGCGCTGCGGCGCCGCGCCGTTGACGACGAGATGGGCGACCCGGTGCGCCAGCGTATTGGTCTTGCCCGACCCGGCACCGGCGATGACCAGCAGCGGCCCGCACGGGCTGCCGACGCCATGCTCGACCGCGTCGCGCTGGCCGGCATTGAGGGCGTCGAGATAGTCGGGCGTGGCGAGCAAGGCGAATCTCTGCGGGGGTTTGATCCGAGCAGAACATGTTTCGCGTTTTGTTCGCAACCGGCATGCGCTTGCGGCATGCGGGCGCAGGACAGTCTGCGCCCTTGCAGGAGAGCGCCTGGTCTGCCCATTCTATGTGCACAGCGGGCCGGAACGTCGGTCCCCGGCGTCAGCCGACCCGCCAAACGCGGGGTGCCGCCATGTTCATGGGGTTCAGCGC
Organism: Arsenicitalea aurantiaca; assembly: GCF_003994485.1. Classification (GTDB taxonomy): domain Bacteria; phylum Pseudomonadota; class Alphaproteobacteria; order Rhizobiales; family Devosiaceae; genus Arsenicitalea; species Arsenicitalea aurantiaca. Next base: position 103,413 of record NZ_RZNJ01000007.1, on the reverse strand, counting down.
CGAGCTTCTGGCGCGTTTCCAGTTCGCCTTCACAGTCTCCTTCCACATCATTTTCCCGGCGTTCTCGATCGGGCTGGCGAGCTATCTGGCCATGCTCGAAGGGCTCTGGCTCTGGAAGAAGGACCCGATCTACCTGAGGCTTTTCAATTTCTGGAAGGTGCCCTTTGCCGTGACCTTCGGCATGGGCGTCGTTTCGGGCATCGTGATGAGCTACCAGTTCGGCACCAACTGGGCGGTTTTCTCCGACCGGGCTGGGCCGGTGATCGGACCGCTGATGGGCTATGAGGTGCTGACGGCATTCTTCCTCGAGGCGGGCTTCCTCGGCATCATGCTGTTCGGGCTCAACCGCGTGGGGCCGCGGCTCCATTTCGTCGCGACGCTGATGGTCGCGATCGGTACGCTGATCTCGGCGACCTGGATCCTCTCGGCCAATTCCTGGATGCACACCCCGCAGGGCTTCTCGATCGCCGAGAACGGCCAGTTCGTGCCCGAGGACTGGTGGGCGATCATCTTCAACCCGTCTTTCCCCTACCGGCTGACGCATATGGTGCTGGCGGCCTATCTCACCACCGCCTTCATGGTCGGGGCGACGGGCGCCTACCACCTGCTGCGCGACAGGACCAACCGCCAGGCGCGGATCATGTTCTCGATGGCGATGTGGATGGCGGTGATCGTCACCCCGCTGCAGATCGTCGCCGGAGATCTGCACGGGCTCAACACGCTCGAATACCAGCCCGCCAAGGTCGCGGCGATGGAGGGGCATTATAAGACCCATGAGGGCGGCGCGCCGCTCATCCTGTTCGGCATTCCCGACGACGAGAACCAGGAGATCCGCAACACGATCGAGATTCCCCGGCTGGGCTCTCTGATCCTTACCCATTCGCTCGATGGCGAAGTGCTCGGGCTCGATGCCTTCCCCGAGGACGAGCGCCCGCCCGCCGCCATCATCTTCTGGACCTTCCGCATCATGGTGGCGATCGGGTTCGCCATGCTCGGGGTGGGGCTCTGGTCGCTCTGGCGGCGCTGGCGGGGCAAGCTCTTCGAGGATCGCCTGCTGCACCGGGCCGTGCTGCTGATGGGCCCGTCGGGGTTCCTCGCCGTGCTCGCAGGCTGGTTCACGACCGAAATCGGGCGGCAACCCTTCACCGTCTATGGCTACATGCGGACCTCGGAAAGCCTTTCGCCGGTCGATGCGCCGGCGGTCGGCACCTCGCTCATCGCCTTCATCATCGTCTACTTCATCGTCTTCGGGGCCGGCACGTTCTACCTCTTCCGCCTGATGCGCCGGCCGCCCGATGCGGACGACCACGAACTGGACAAGGGCCCGACCCGTACTGCCGGCATCACCCCGGGACCCCATCAGGACACGCCTCTGGAGAGCGGCCATGGAGCTTGATCTCGCGTTCATCTGGGCCGGCCTCATCGCTTTTGCGGTGCTGGCCTATGTGGTGCTCGACGGGTTCGATCTGGGCGTCGGGATCCTCTTTCCCTTCTTTCCGGAGGCCCATGACCGGGACGTGATGACCAATTCGGTCGCCCCGGTCTGGGACGGCAACGAGACCTGGCTGGTGCTGGGGGGCGGGGGGCTGATGGCGGTCTTCCCGCTGGTCTACGCCACGGTGCTTCCCGCGCTCTACATGCCCATCATCCTGATGCTGCTCGGGCTCGTTTTCCGCGGGGTGGCGTTCGAATTCCGCTGGCGTACCAATCGCTGGCGGACAGTCTGGGACTGGGGCTTCACCATCGGCTCGATGATTGCCGCCTTCATGCAGGGCATCGCGCTCGGGGCGCTCGTGCAGGGCATTCGGATCGAGAACCGTGCCTATGCCGGGGACTGGTGGGACTGGCTGACCCCGTTCAGCCTGCTGACGGGTCTCGCCGTCGTCGTCGGCTATGCGCTGCTCGGCGCGTGCTGGCTCAACCTCAAAACAACAGGCGAACTGCAGGCCCATGCCCGGCGCATCGCCATGGCGACCGGGGTGGGGACGCTCGGGCTGATCGGCGTGGTCAGCCTCTGGACGCCCTTCATCAACACGCTCTATTTCGAGCGCTGGTTCGCCTTCCCCCAGGCGTTCTTCTCGGCGCTGGTGCCGGCAATGCTGGCCGTGTGCGCTTTCGGGCTCTGGCACGGTCTGACGCGGGACAAGCACCTCCAGCCCTTCCTTGCGGCGCTCGGCCTCTTCATCCTGAGCTTCGTGGGGCTCGGGGTGAGCTTTTACCCCTATATCGTGCCCGGATCGCTCACCATTGCTGAGGCCGCGGCGCCGGAATCCTCGATGGCGTTCCTGCTGGTGGGCGCGGTGGTGCTGATCCCCGTCATCCTCGCCTACACCGGTTACGCCTATTGGGTGTTCCGCGGCAAGATCGACCCCGAGGAGGGGTATCACTGATGGCCACCGGCAGCAGGGGTTCGCAGCTTTTGTGGTTCGTCGGGCTCTGGATCGCCGGGGTGGCGACGATCACGCTCGTGGGGCTCGCGATCAAGCTGGCGCTCGGGGCCTGATCAGGCAGCCCGGGCCGCCGCGACTATGGGGGGGACGGCGCTGGCGAGGCTCGAGGGCGTGTCGCCGGTGACGATCACCCCCAGAAGTGCTGCGGCAACGCCTGCGCCCTTGAGCCGCGCCATGTCGGCGGGCACGAATTTCTTCTGGCTGGGCGCGATGACGGGAATGCCGGCCCTCTCGACGACGCTCCGATAGGCGGCGACGTCTTCGTCGGTCAGAGGCTTGCCATAATCGGCAAAGCGCGTGATCGAGGCTTCGACCATGGCGCCCGGAATGGCGGCGATGGTTTCGAGGTCCGCGTCGGTGCTGGAATCGGCGAGGGCCGGCATGGGGCGCAGGCGGCTTTGCAGCATGTGGGGCTGCATGTGCGCGAAATAGACGTTGAAACCTTCAAAGCCGAGATCCGCGAGCGCCTCGAGTTCTTCCGGGCTCGGCAGGGTTTCCTGCCCGGCCATGACGAGGAGGGGCAGGCCGAGCGTCGCGAGCTCTTCGAGGAACGGCCGCTCCTCGGTAAAGGAGCCGAAACTGACCTTGCCGGCACGGTGGTAGGCGTTGAGATGGATCTTGAGCGCATCGACGCCGGCGTCCTTTGCCGCGCGGGCGAGCGCCATGTCGTGGCGCGCGAGCGAGACGATGACGGGAAACCTGCCGCCGGTGATGGCGCGATAAAGGGGCGTATCGGGGTAATCGGGCATGGCAAACTCGCTCAGTTGAGACGCGCGCCGGTCTCGGCGTCGAAGAGGTGGATGGCCTCGAGATCGGGCCGGATGTGGAGCGTGTCGCCGGGCCGGGCCTTCACCCGCTCGCGGAAGACCGCGATGATCTGGTGTTCGCCGAGCATGAGGGTGACCTGGGTCTCTGGGCCCATCGGCTCGACGAGGGTGACAGTCGCGGGGAGGCCGTCGGGCGCGAGCGCGAAAGCTTCGGGTCGCGCGCCGTAGACCGCGCTGCGTTCCCCGGCAGGAAGCCCGGCGGGCAGGGGCAGGGTGACGCCGGCCGCCACGAAACCGCCAGGCGTGATCCGCCCGCCGATGAAATTCATCGCCGGCGAGCCGATGAAGCCGGCGACGAACTGGTTGGCCGGCCGGTCATAGAGATCGAGCGGGGCGCCGACCTGCTCGACGCGCCCGGCATTGAGCACGACGATCTTGTCGGCCATCGTCATGGCTTCGACCTGGTCGTGCGTGACGTAGATCGTCGTGGTCCTGAGCCGCTGGTGCAGCCCCTTGATCTCGCCGCGCATGACGACGCGCAGTTTCGCATCGAGATTGGAGAGCGGTTCGTCGAAGAGGAAAACCTGCGGGTTGCGCACGATCGCGCGACCCATGGCGACGCGCTGGCGCTGACCGCCCGAGAGCTGGCGGGGATAGCGATCGAGCAGCGCCTCGAGCCCGAGAATGTCGGCGGCCCATTTTACACGCTCGGCGATCTGGGCTTTGGAGGTCCCGCGATGTTCGAGCGAGAACCCCATGTTCGTCGCGACGGTCATGTGCGGGTAGAGCGCATAGTTCTGGAAGACCATCGCGATGTCGCGGTCCTTGGGCTCGAGGTCGTTGACGACCCGGTCCCCGATCGCGATCTCGCCATCGGTGATGGTTTCGAGCCCCGCGACCATGCGCAGGAGCGTGGACTTGCCGCACCCCGAGGGGCCGACGAGGACGACGAACTCGCCATCGGCGATATCGACGTCGACGCCGTGGATGACGGCGGTCGCGCCATAGGATTTGCGGACATCGGTGAGTGTGACGGAGGCCATGGGTGAATTCCTCTCAGCCCTTGAGGCCGGTATGGGCGAGCCCTTCGACGAACTGCTTCTGGGCGATGATGAAGACGATGAGGACGGGCAGCGCCGTCATCGAGGCGGCCGCCAGCTGCACGTTCCAGAGCGCGCCGCCATAGGCGTCGGTGAACTGGGTGAGCGCCTGGGGCAGGGTGAACCTGTCGGGCGAGGAGAGGAAGACGATCGGCTCGAGATAGAGGTTCCAGCTATGGAGGAACGTGAAGATCGCGACCGCGGCCAGCGCCGGGCGGGCGAGGGGGAGGGCGATGGTCCAGAAGATCTTGAACCGCCCCAGCCCATCGACGCGCGCCGCTTCCTCGAGCTCCACCGGCAGCGCGATGAAGAACTGGCGCATGACGAACGTGGCGAACACCGACGGCGCCCCGAAGATCGGCACCAGCACCAGCGGCCAGTGCGTGTTGATCATCCCCCAGGAGAGGAACATCTGGAAGAGCGGCACGATGGTGACTTCGGACGGGATGAGGAGCCCGAGAAGGACCACCATGAAGAGGAGGTTCGCGCCCGGAAACCGGATGCGCGCGAAGGCGTAGCCGGCCATGGAGGAGAACAGCATGGTGCCGATGGTGACGAGCGCGGCGATATAGGCCGAGTTCCAGTATTGCTGGGCGAAGGGCTGCAGCTCGAACACCCGCCCGTAGGTGGTGAAATCGAAGCTGCGCGGTATGATGTCGGGCGGGAAGGCGAAGATCTGGCTGATCGGCTTGACCGACGAGGTGACCATCCACCAGGTCGGGAAGACGAACGGGATGAGCAGCACGCACATCAGCCCGTAGACAAGCACCTTGGTGCGCGGGGCGAGCTCAGTTTTCATAGAACACGATCTTCCTGCGCATCTGCCACTGGGCGAAGGTCAACACGGCGACGATCACGAAGAGCAGGATCGAGAGCGTCGAGCCGTAGCCGAAGAGGTGGAACTGGAACGCCTGCTGGTAGAGGTAATAGACGAGCACGGTGGTCGAGATGCCCGGTCCGCCCTGGGTGAGGACGGCGATCTGGGCGAAGACCTGCAGCGATCCCACGATGGTGATGATCGAGGTGAGGAGCACGGTCGGGCTGATCAGCGGCAGGGTGATGCGGCGGAACTGCTTGAAGGGGCTCGCGCCATCGACGCGGGCGGCTTCGTAGAGCTCTCGCGGCACGCCCTGGAGCGCGGCGAGGAAGAGGATCATGTTGAGCCCGACATTCTTGAACACCTGCACAACGATGACCGAGATCATCGCGGTGGTCGGGTTGCGCAGCCAGTTGGGGCCCTCGACGCCGATCGCGGCCAGCATGCCGTTGATGCCGCCATTGTTCTGGAGGAGGAAGCTCCAGACGATCGTCCAGGCGACGAGCGAGACGACGACCGGCGAGAAGAAGAGCGTGCGGAAAATGGTGATGCCGGCGAGCTTCTGGTTGAGGAGCACGGCGAGCAGGAGCGCGAGGCTCATGTTGAGGACGACGAGGCCGGCCGAGAAGATCGCCGTGGCGCCGAGCACGCGGGGCAGATCGCGGTCGGTGAGCAGGCGCTCGTAATTCTCGGTGCCGATGAAGCGGAAGGTCGAGGCCAGCACGTTCCACTCGTGCAGCGAATACCAGAAGACGAGCCCGAGCGGGATGAGGACGAAGAGCGTGATCCCGGCAAGCTGCGGGGCGATGAACAGATAGCCCGCCGCCGCGTCGCGCCGCTCCATCGTCCAGAACGGGCGCTTGCGCTTTTCGCGCACTGCCATCGATGTGGCGGAGGAAGTCACCGGGGTATTCTCCATCGCGTGGGGGGTCGGCACCGGGGCAGGGCCCCGGCGCCTTGGGTGATGGCCTCAGAGGAGAGAGCCGATCCGGTCGCAGACCGAAGCGAGCACCGCTTCGACGTCCGCATCGGGCGTCCAGAGCGCGTCGAGTTCGGCGCGGACGGTCTGCTGGATCTGGGCGAACCCTTCATGGCCGGGCAGCACGACGCCGTTGGTGATGCCGGCGATGACGACGCTCTCCAGCTGCTCGGGGCTGAGCAGCGGATTGGTCAGCCCCAGCGTCTCGGCGGTGAGGAGGCTCGCCCTGGCCGGCGGGAAGAACTGCGCGAGCTTGCGGCTGTTTTCCGGATTGGTCATGAAGGCGAGGAAGTCGGTGGCGACTTCCGGATTGGCGCCATTGGCGAAGACGCCGATGCCGGCCTGGCCGATCACCGCATATTCGCCGGCAGGTCCGGCGGGCAGGGGCACGAGATCCCAGTCGAAGGCGTCATCGCCCTGCGGCAGCAGGGAGGCACGCGAGATCTGCGTGATGGTCATCGCCGCGTCGCCTGCGAAGAAATCGACGCTCTCGCCCGGCCCAGGCATCGCACCGGTCTCGAAGATGGCGTTGTGGATGAAGCTCATCGCGTCGACCATGGGCTGGTCGGCAAAGGTGCAGGTGTCGCCGTCCTCGCTCCAGGGCGAGGCGCCCCAGCCGCGCCAGATCGAGGCGAGGTTCTGCCAGATCTGGTAGTTGAAATCGCGCACGATGAGCCCGTCATGGCCGGCATCGGCAACTGCGGCAGCGATCGCGATGGCGTTGTCCCAGTTCCATTCGCCCGCCGCGATGAGCTCCGCCGGGGTCTGCTGCCCCGCCTCGGTGATGAGGTCGTTATTGGCGAAGATCGCGAAAGGCGAGGTCGAGAACGGGTAGGCGTAGAGTTCGCCATCGGACGACCAGAGGGCGGTCGCCTGTTCGGTGACGTCGTCGAGCTCATAGCCTTCTGCCGCCGCGAAGCTCTCGCGGAGCGGGGCGAGGGCGCCCGAATTGACGAAGTCCGCGGCCGTCGTCTCGAGGATCCAGGCGAGGTCGGGCGGGTTGCCGCCGGCGATCTGGGTCGTCAGCGTCGTCGTGTAGGTGTCGAAGGGCAGGGAATCGAACGTCACGGTGACGTTCGGGTTCTCGGCCTGGTAGGCGGCGGCGATCTCGTTGAACATCGCCAGATGCGCTTCGTTGGCGCTCCAGATGGTCATGCGCAGATTGACTGTGTCCTGCGCCCAGGCATTGCCGGCGAACGCCAGCGGGACGATGAGCGCAGCAAGCGCCGTCGCCGATTTGAGGCGGGTAAGATGGTTCATGGTGGTCCTCCTTTTTTTGATCGTCAGTAGCCGCGGACGTCGGGCCAACGGGTCTCGACGCCTTCGGTGTAGAGCTTGGTCTGGAACTGCTCGAGCTGCCGGTCGTCGGCCTGCACGGCATGGGGCGTGGTGCCGTGCTCGAGGCAATGGGCGGCGAGCAGGCCGGCCACTTCCCCGATGTTCCATTCGACCGGATGGAGCCGGTAGCAGCCATTGGTGATGTGGGTGGTGCCGATGGTCTTGCCGGCCGGGATGAGGTTCTTCATCCGGCGTGGCAGGAGCGCGCCGAGCGGGATCTCGAAGGGGCAGGAGCCCACATCGATGTAATTGTCCCCGCCCGTCGAGGGGTGCAGGTCGATCCGGTACATGCCGACCCCGACGCTGTCGCGATAGTTGACGGCGCCCGCCTCGCCCCGCACTTCGAGCGACAGATCCTGCTCGACGACCGTCGTGACGGCACGGATGCGGCGGCTCTCGCGGATATAGGGGGCCATGGCGAGCCCGTGCTCGGTGCCGGTGATGTCACCGCGCAGCCTGAGGCCCGGGAAACCCTGTCCGCCATCGACGCGCGGCGCCTCGGTCTGGAGCCAGTAGAAGACCGAGCAGGAGAGGTCGGCGGCCGCCGAGAGGTGCCGCTGGTACTCGTCCTCGGGGATGTCGATGATCGGGGCTTCGAAATAGTCGATCATCGGCCAGTTGACGAGGCATATGTCGGACGCATAGGCACCCTCGACGAAATTGCGCCGCGCGGCGATGCGCCGGAAGGTCCAGAGATTGCCGTCGCCGGGATTGCGCCGCTGGTCGGCATCGACGAGCAGCGGATCGTCGTCCGGATTGGGCGTGAAGCTGCGCTCGGTGATTTCGAGCGTGCGGGGGTGGGGGGCCTTGAACCCGATCAGCGGACCGCCCCAGAATTCGGGCTGGTAGGCCTTCCAGAAATCATAATTGCGAGGCTTGTCGATGACGTGATTGCCATCGACGTGGTCGACCGCAAAGCAGATCGAGACGGCCTGCTGGTTGTGGGGCTGGGCTTCGGACGGCGCGCTCGGCTCGCCCGTCTCAGCCTGGCTCTCGAAGCCGGTGACGTATTCGGTGCCGGTCATCGGCAACAGATCGCCGAGTTCGGTCGCATCGATCACATAGGGCGCCGACGCCACGATCTTGTCGCCGCTGTCGCGATGGCGCAGCGTGACCGAGCGGACGGTGTCGCCATCGGTTTCGGCCGACACGGGCTTGTAGGGCTGGAGGAGGGTGAGCTTTTTCGCCCCGATAAAGGGCATCAGCATCGCCTGCATGACCGCGAGTGAAACGCGCGGCTCGTGGCAGAGCCGGCTGACCCAGCCCGCGCCGGGATTGAGATCGCCCCAGTTCCGCGAGCGCTCGGTTAGCGGGTAATGGTCGCGATAATACTGGCGGACGCCCCGGCGCAGCGCCTGGTAGGAGCGGGTGACGCCGAACTGCTCGACCCAGGAATGCTCGTCGGGCGGCACGGCCTGGCTGGTCAGCTGCCCGCCGATCCAGTCATACTCCTCGCTCATGATGACGCTGTGCCCGTTGCGCAACGCCCCGAGGGCCGCCGCGACGCCCCCCAGTCCACCGCCCACGATCAGAATATCGGCTGCCAGTTCTCTCACGATCGGTCCTTGTTCTCGTTGTGGCCGAGGGTCTGGCCCTCGACGGGTTCGCATTGGAGCAGCACTTGCCGCTCGCCCGGCGTGCCTTCGAGCAGGCCCGCCAGCATCGAAGTGGCGCGCCGGCCCATCTCCTCGCGCGGGATCGCGTAGGAGGTGAAGACCGTGCCGGTATGGCTAGGGCGCAGATGACTGCCGAGCACGACGATGGAAAAATCGCGCGGGATAGAGAGCCCGCGCGCTTCGGCGGCGCGCTCGACGAGCACCGCATCGGCGAGCTCGGTGAAGAACACGGCCGTCGCCCCGGAGGTGTTGATGGTGTCGAGCGTTTCGACCGGATCCTGCGCATCGGCCGGCACATGGGCGGCGAGGGTCGCGCCATCGAGTGCGCCGGAAAATCCGCGCCAGCGATCGGCGGTGGCCTCTGGCCCGGAGCCCGGGCCGACATAGCCGAGCCTCTCGTGACCGCGTGCCCGGGCGAGGGCGACGAGCGCGGCGGTGGCCGCGACGTAGTCGGCCCCGACATAGGGAACGGGCCCTCCGGCATCGTCACGACGACCGATGGCGACGAACGGGAAATCGCCGGCGACCAGCCGGGCGAGCTCGTCGCGATCGAATTCGCGACCGAGCACCAGGCACCCGTCCGCCAGCCGGAGGCGATTGCTCTCGTGGAAGATCTTCTTGTGGGGGCCGCCCGAACCGGCCGTGAGCAGCAGCAGGTCATAGCCGAGCCGCTGGGCCTCCTCCTCGATGCCGAGGAGGAAGGGCGTGAAGAAGTCGGCCTGCGCGCTCGGAAAGGCGGGTTCGTAGGTGAAGACCCCGAGGATATTGTTGCGGCCCCGAACCATTCGGCGGGCAACGGGGTCGGCGACATAGCCGGTGTCGCGGATGGCCTTGTTGACGCGCTCGCGGGTCTCCTCGGGAATGCGGCCACGCGCGCTCGGCGCGCCGTTCAGGACGAGCGAAACGGTCGCCTGGCTGACCCCGGCAATGCGGGCGATGTCGCGTTGCGTCAGACGTTTGGACACTGCTCACCTCCCTCATCCCGCCGTTGATCGGCTTGTTAATACGTATTAGCAGCTGGGCATATTACGATCATCGGCGCCTGCCCTTGTCAAGGGGGTGATAGGGGGAGGTGTTCACGGTGTTGAAAAAGGGGTTGCGGGCGCACTGCCGAGGACGGCTAATCGCGCCATGACCCGCACGCTTCGTTTCATCCTCGGCGACCAGCTTTCCCGCAGCATTTCGAGCCTCGACGGGCTCGACAAGGACGCCGACGTGGTGCTGATCGCCGAGGTGATGGAGGAGGCCCTTTATGTGCGCCATCACAAGCGCAAGATCGCTTTCCTGTTCTCGGCCATGCGGCATTTCGCGGAAGCTTTGAGGGCGGAGGGGGTCACGGTCGACTACCGGCGGCTCGACGAGGAAGACGGAGCCAGGGATTTCACGACGGCGCTGTCGGACGCCATCGCCCGGCACCAGCCCGAACAGGTGATCGTCACCGAGCCCGGCGAATATCGCGTGCTCGCGATGATGCGGGACTGGGCAGAGACCATGCCCGTCCCGGTGCTGATCCGCGAGGACAGCCGCTTCATCTGCCCGCCCGACATCTTCGCGCGCTGGGCGGAGCGGCAGAAGAGCGGGCTCACCATGGAGTATTTCTACCGGGAGATGCGGCGGCGGACCGGCCTTCTGATGGAGGGCGACAAGCCCGTTGGCGGCGCCTGGAATTTCGACGCCGAGAACCGCAAGCCCCTGCCGGCGCGCATGGATTTGCCCGCGCGGCCGGCCTTCGCGCCCGATGCGGTGAGCGAGGATGTGCTCAGGCTCGTGGAGGCGCGGTTCGGGGAGCATTTCGGCAGCCTTGCCGACTTCGCCTATCCGGTGACGGCCGAGGATGCGGAGCGGGCGCTCGACTGGTTCATCGAGAATGCCCTGCCGCTTTACGGGGATTATCAGGATGCGATGCGGCAGGGGGCGCCGCTGCTCTTTCACTCAAACCTCTCGGCGCTGATCAATGCGGGCCTGCTCGACCCGCTTGACTGCTGTCGGCGCGCGGAGGCGGCTTTCCGCGCGGGCGCTGCGCCGCTCAATGCGGTCGAGGGCTTCATCCGCCAGATCATCGGCTGGCGCGAATATGTCCGCGGCGTCTACTGGCTCAAAATGCCCGGCTATGGCGAGCTGAATGCGCTCGAGGCCCGGCGGGAGCTGCCCTGGTTCTTCTGGAGCGCCGAGACCGAGATGAACTGCCTTGCCCAGGCGATCGGGGAGACGCGCGACCACGCCTATGCCCACCATATCCAGCGGCTGATGGTGATCGGCAATTTCGCGCTGCTCGCGGGGCTCGATCCGCGCCAGGTGCAGGAATGGTATCTCGTCGTCTATCACGACGCCTATGAATGGGTGGAGATGCCCAATGTGGTCGGCATGATCCTCCATGCCGATGGCGGGTATCTGGCCTCAAAGCCCTATGCGGCGTCGGGGGCCTATATCGACCGGATGTCGGACTATTGCCGGGGCTGCCGCTATGACGTGAAGGCCAAGGCGGGGCCCGATGCGTGCCCGTTCAACTATCTCTATTGGGATTTCATCGCTCGGCATCGCGAGCGGTTTGCCCGCAATCACCGCATGGGCGTGGTGCTGAAGAACTACGAGCGCATGAGCGCCGAGCGCAAGGCCGAGATCGAGAGCGACGCAGCGCGCTTTCTGGGCGCGCTGCGCTGAGAGGCCAAATCAGGCCTTGGCGAGGGCCTGGTCGATATCGGCGAGGATATCGTCGATGTGCTCGATGCCGACCGAGATGCGCACCAGATCCTCGGGCACGCCGGCGCGGGCGAGTTCCTCGGGATTGAGCTGGCGGTGCGTGGTGCTCGCGGGGTGGCAGGCGAGGGACTTGGCATCCCCGATATTGACCAGCCGGAAGATCATCTCGAGCCCGTCGATGAAGCGCGCGCCGGCGTCGCGCCCGCCCTTGATGCCGAAGCTGACGATGCCTGAGGCCTTGCCGCCCGAGACGCGCTGGCACACGGCGTTATAGGGGCTGTCGGGGAGGGCCGCGTAGTTCACCCAGCTGACCTTGGGGTGAGATTTCAGATGCTGGGCGACGGCGAGCGCATTCTCGCAGTGGCGCTCCATGCGCAGCCCGAGCGTCTCGAGGCCCATGAGGAAGAGGAACGCGCTGTGCGGGGAGAGCGCAGCACCGGTATTGCGCAGAGGCACGACGCGGCAGCGCCCGATGAACGCGGCGGCCCCGAGCGCCTCGGTGTAGACCACGCCGTGATAGGAGGGATCGGGCTCGTTCAGCACTTTGAAGCGGGCCTTGTTGGCCACCCAGTCGAACTTGCCCGAATCGACGATGATGCCGCCGATCGAATTGCCGTGCCCGCCGATATATTTGGTGAGCGCATGAACGACGATGTCTGCGCCGAGTTCGAACGGGCGGCAGAGCCAGGGGGTGGCGACCGTGTTGTCAACGATCAGCGGCACGCCGTGGCGATGGGCGATCTCGGCGAGCTTATCGATGTCGACGACGTTGCCTGCCGGGTTGCCGATCGATTCGCAGAAGACTGCCTTGGTGTTCTCGTCGATCAGCCGGTCGAAGGCCTCGTAATCATCGCCGGCGGCCATGCGCACTTCGATGCCCTGGCGGGGGAAGGTGTGCATGAAGAGGTTGTAGGTGCCGCCATAAAGCTGGCTGACGCTGACGATGTTGTCGCCCACTCCGGCGATCGCCTGGATGGCATAGGTGATGGCCGCCATGCCCGAAGCGACGGCGAGGCCGGCAATGCCCCCCTCCATCGCCGCGACGCGCTGTTCGAGCACGTCGGTCGTGGGGTTCATGATGCGGGTGTAGATGTTGCCCGGGACCTTGAGATCGAAGAGGTCCGCGCCATGCTGGGTGTCGTCGAAGACGTATGAGGTGGTCTGGTAGATCGGCACCGCGGCAGCCTTGGTGGTGCCTTCGGGCGTGTAGCCATGATGCAGGGCAAGCGTTTCGAGCTTCATGGGGCGTTCCCTCCTTTTGTGATTGGGTTAGAGGGGTACGCCGGGTCGCACCGCGCCGCAAGGGGGCGTAGGGCAACTCAGCGCGGCCGACGCGCGACCAGCGGCAGGGCGAGCCCGAGCCCCAGAATGCCGATGGCGACCATCACCCAAGAGAGCGGCACGACATCGCCGATCGAGCCGAGCACGAGCCCGCCAAAGGTGACGCCGCCGAAATTGGCGGTGCTCCACCAGGTGAGGACGCGGGCGCGGTAGGCCTCGGCCACTTCGAGCTGCACGATCATCTGGCAGCCAATGCCGACGACGGTGGTGGTGAGCCCGAGGAGGCAGAAGACGATCGCCATCTGCACCGGGTTGGCCGAGAGCCCGACGAGCACGATGAGGAGTGTGGTGACCGGCAGGAGGAATTGGGCGAGCCGCGCAATCTGGGCGGTGGTGGGGGTGAGGATGCCCACGCCCATGGCGGCCGCGAGGGCGCCGAGCCCGCCTGCCGAAGCGATGATGGCCAGATCGCTGCTCGTGCCTGAGAGAATGCCGCCGACGACGGCGGGCATGATCTCGAGGGCGCCACGGCCGATGGTCGCCGACCAGACGACGATGGCGAGGCACCAGCGGATCAGCCGGTCGTTGAGCGCGTAGGAGAGCCCGTCGCGCAATTGCGCGCCGAGCGAGGATTGGACGCGCTCGATCTGCGGGCGGGTGATGAGGGGAAGGACGGCGATCACCGCGACGATGGGCAGATAGCTGACGGCATTGACGATGAAGGCAGGCGGGAGGCCGGCCGCCGCAATGAGAAGTCCGGCGAGCGCGGGGCCGATGACGCGGGAGAGGTTGAAGGCGACCGCCATCAGCCCGACGGCGCTCGGCAGGAATTGGCGCGGCACGACTTGCGTGACGAGGACGAGACGGACCGGATGATAGAAGGCGCCGATCACCCCGAGCACGAGGGCGAGCGCAGCCACGGGGAGGATCGAGACCCCCGGCGTGATGGCGAGGTAAAAGAAGATCGCCGAGACGATCGCCATCGCGACGTTGAGGATGACCGAGACGCGGCGCATGTCCCAGCGCTCGGCATAAACGCCGATGACCGGACCGAGAAGCCCGACAGGCGCGGTTGCGGCCACGGCGACGAACCCCGTCCAGAAGGTGGATTCGGTCAGCTCCCAGGCGAACCAGCCGAGCGCGACCTTTTCGAACCACATGCCCATGAACGAGACGAGGCCCGCCCCGAAATACCAGCGGAACGGCCCGTGGCGGAAGGCGGACTGATTGACCGGGGCAATGGCCTCTTCGCTCATCCCTGCGCTCCGGGGGCAGGACGGCGAGGCGTGCCGATCAGGGCCGTATGTCGGGGCGTGCTCAGAAGGGAAATCCGAAGGTCTGGCGGGTGAGGCGCAAAAAGGATGCGCCTGTCATGGATTTCTCATAGGCGCGATCCATCCGCAGGGCAATGCGGACAAAGTGCCGATCCGACGAAAGTGGCAGGCTCAGCGCCAGCCGCGGCCTTCGAGCAGGGCCTTGAGGATCAGCGTCACGAGCGCGATGAAGGCGAGCGTGGAGGAGGCGGCGAAGGCGCCGGTGACGTTGAAATCGTTGAAGAGCTGGGAAATCTGTAGCGGCAGCGTGTTGGTCTGGCCGCGGATGGAACCCGAAACGACCGACACCGCGCCGAATTCGCCCATGACCCGGGCGTTGCAGAGCACCGCCCCATAGAGCAGGGCCCAGCGAATGTTTGGCAGCGTGACGTGCCAGAACATCTGCCAGCCATTGGCCCCGAGCGAGAGGGCTGCTTCCTCGTCCTCGCTGCCCTGCTGGGACATCAGCGGGATGAGCTCGCGCGCGACGAACGGCGCCGTGACGAAAAGGCTGACGAGGAAGATCGCGGTGACCGTGAACATGAGCTGGATGCCGGCCCCCTGAAGGGTCGGGCCCAGGAGCCCCTGGCCGCCATAGAGGAAGAGGTAGATGACGCCCGCAACGATCGGGCTGACCGAGAACGGGATCTCGATGATGGTGATTAGGAGGTTGCGGCCGGGAAACCGGAAGCGGGTCACCGCCCATGCCGCGCAGATGCCGAACACCATGTTGATGGGTACGACGATCAGGGCCGTGAGCACCGTGAGCCAGATGGCGTGGCGCGTATTGGGCTCGAGAATATTGGCAAAATAGGTGCCGAAACCCTCGCGCAGGGCGAAGGCGAAGATGAGCGCGACGGGCACGACGAGGACGAGTGCCGAAAGGACGAAGGCAAGCGCAATCAGCACCCGTTCCGGGCCGCTGCGCTCATGCCGGGCGGTGCGGGTCGGGTGGCTCATTTGCTGCGCTCCATGTAACGCAGCTGCCAGGCCTGGAGCAAATTGGTGAGCAGCAGCGTGAGGAACGCCGCGACGAGCAGCACGCTCGCAAGGGCCGCTGCGGCGGAGTAGTTATACTCGTCGAGCCGGATGTAGATGAGCAGCGACACGATCTCCGTCATGCCCGGCAGATTGCCCGCGATGAAGACGACGGCGCCGAATTCCCCCAGGCTGCGCGCGAAGGAGAGCACGCAGCCGGCGACGAACGCCGGCATGATGGTGGGCCAGATGACGCGCGCAAAGACCTGCCATCGCGTGGCGCCCAGGGTGCGCGCGGCTTCCTCGAGATCGACCTGCACCTCCTCGAGCACCGGCTGCACGGTGCGCACGACGAAGGGAACGGAGGTGAAGGCCATCGCGATGACGATGCCCACCTGCGTGTAATTGACCGTGAGCCCGAGCGGATTGAGGATCTGCCCGTACCAGCCATTGTTGGAAAAGAGGGTGACGAGGGTAAGGCCCGCGACTGCGGTGGGCAGGGCAAAGGGCAGGTCGACAAGCGCATCGAGGAAACGCTTGCCGGGAAACTCGTAACGCACGAGCACCCAGGCCAGAAGCAGACCGAAGACGCCATTGAAGAGCATGGCGAAGAATGCCGACCCGAAGGTGATGCGGTAGGCGGCCATGGAGCGATTGGAGGTGAGGATGCGCCAGAGCTCGTCCCATCCGAGACTCGTGGTCTTGATCAGCATCGCCACGAGCGGCAGCACCACGATTATGCCGAGATAGAGCATGGTGACGCCGAGCGTCAGCCCGAAGCCGGGCAGCAGATGCCGCGAACGTCTTTTTGAAGCGGTTGCCGCCATCGGCCCTTCCAAAGGCAAGCGGCGTGGATGGACCACGCCGCTTCAGGTGCAGGTTCGTTACGCTGCTTACTGGTTCAGGAACACCCTGTCGAGCAGGCCGCCATCGGCAAAATGCTCGGCGCTCGCCTGGTCCCAGCCGCCGAACACGTCCTCGACGGTGACGAGCCGCACTTCGGGGAAGCGATCGGCATTGGCGGCGATCACTGCCTCGTCATGGACGCGATTGTAATTGGCGGCGAGGATTTCCTGGCCCTCGGTCGAGTAGAGGAATTCGAGATAGGCCTGGGCGATCTCGGCGGATCCACGCGCCTCGGCGACGCGATCGACGACCGCGACCGGGAATTCGGCGAGGAGGCTGACGCTCGGCACCACGGCCTCGTAATTGCCCTGCGGGCTCAGCTGGCGAATGCCCTGAACTTCGGCTTCGAAGGTGATGAGCACGTCGCCCAGCTCGCGCTCGACGAAGGCCGTCGTCGCGCCGCGGCCGCCGGTTTCGAAGACGGGAACGTTGTTGAAGAGCTTGATGAGGAAATCCTCGACCTGCGCCTCGTCGCCGCCAAAGGCCTCCTCGGCATAGGCGCGGGCGGCGAGATAGGTGTAGCGCGCATTGCCCGAGGTCTTGGGATTGGGGAAGATCACCCGCACGTCTTCACGCACCAGATCGTCCCAGTCCTCGATGCCCTTGGGATTGCCTTCGCGCACGAGGAAGGCGGGTAGCGAGTAATAGGGCGAGGCGTTGTTTGGGAACTCGGACTGCCAGTCTTCCGAAACGAAGCCCTCACGCGCGAGGAGGTTGATGTCGGTCACCTGGTTGAAGGTGACGAGATCGGCCTGAAGACCCTCGAGAATGCTGCGCGCCTGGGCCGAGGAGCCGGCATGCGACTGGTTGACGGTGAGCGTCGTGCCGGTCTGCTCTGCATAATGGGGAATGAAGGCGGCGTTGACCTGCTCGTAGAGCTCGCGACCGATGTCGTAGGAGACGTTGAGGATATCGGTCGGCTGGGCGGCAACGGGCGCCGCGCCGAGGGTGAAGGCCGCGAGTGCAGCAAGGGCGAGTTTGTTCATGGTCTTCTCCGGAGACGCCCTGAGGCGCTGATGGGCAATGTCGAGCGCAAGGATAGACATTTGCGCCGAGATTCCAGCCGCCCCGATGAGATATGTCATTCAAGTGCTTGGCCGAACGTGGAAAGCTGTTTCGCGCGGGCGGCAGACCGCGCATCACCATTTCAGGACGGTCCCAGAGAGATGATGAAGGGTGTCGCCGGAACACGAAAAAGCCGGCCCGATCGAAGCGATCGGCGCCGGCTGCAGCAGGTTCGGGCAACCCTCTCAGGCGCGGGCTGCGGTATAGCGTTCGATCACCGTGCGGCCCGGAATGGTGATGAGATAGGTGTCGGCCATTGCATCCACCCAGCCCTTCTGCACGAGCGGTTCCACCGCATCGCGCGAGAGGGCGGAGGCCTTGCCCAGATCGATCATCCTCAGCCGGTCGAGATCGGTGTCCATGACCCCTTCAAGCACTTTGTCCGCAAACGCTCTCATCTGCCGTCTCACTCAAATCGATGGGGATGTGCCGGTGCCTCGGGGGCGCGGGCATTCCTCAACGGTTGATGGTCCGGGGCAGTTCCGGCGTCATCGCAATGGTAAGACGCTTACATTGCGGACGGTGATCCGCCGGAGGCGCGGTTGCGTAATCGCGACACGCGCAGGAGGCGCGTGATCATGCCCAGATATTTCTTCTGTGTCCGGAACGGGGACGACTTCTTCGAGGACTTCGAGGGCGACGAACTTGCGGACGAGGCGGCCGCGAAGGTCGAGGCGGCCGCGGTCGCAGCGGATCTCGCGCGGCACGGATTTTTCG
Source organism: Arsenicitalea aurantiaca (assembly GCF_003994485.1). Classification (GTDB taxonomy): domain Bacteria; phylum Pseudomonadota; class Alphaproteobacteria; order Rhizobiales; family Devosiaceae; genus Arsenicitalea; species Arsenicitalea aurantiaca. The sequence goes on along the minus strand of NZ_RZNJ01000007.1, from coordinate 85,386 downwards.
CGCGGCCGCCGTCGCGGGCCCGCGCGCTGGTCGAGGTGTTCGACGAGGGGAGCAGGATGCTCTGCTCGCAGCCCGTCTATGACGAGACCCCGACGCTCAACTGACCCCAGTCACCGCCGGCCCGGCAGCATGCGCTGGAAGACGCCATCGCGCTTGATGGCGAGATGGTAGAGCGCTGCCCCGACATGAAGAAGCACCAGCAGGACGAGCGGGAAGCGCACCGCGCTGTGGATGGCGTGGGCGCGATCCGAGAGCGCTTCGTTCTCCCCGACGAGACGGGGAAAGCCGATGGCGTTCAGCCCCTCGATCGGGAAGCCCCCGGCAATGACGTAGATGTAGCCCGAGACGCCCATGACGATCACGAGCAGATAGAGCCCGTAATGGGTGAAGGCGGCGATGAGCCTTTGCGCGCGCGGCATGGATGCGGGGAAAGGCGGTGGCGGATTGAACGCCCGGAAGGCAATCCGCACGGCCACCAGCAAGAGAAGCACGACCCCGATGTTCTTGTGATAGAGGAAGAGCCGGTCCTGCAGATCGCGGGGCAGCCCCTCCTGCGCCATGATGATGCCGACCGGGATGGTGGTGAGGATGAAGAGCGCCATCAGCCAGTGCAGGAAGATGGCGACGGCATGGTACCGTCCTGCTTGATCCGTGCGCGACATGTCACCGTTTCTCCACTGGGCCGATCCAATCAGCTTAACGTGTGTGAAGCCTTTGTGACATCCGCTTGACACTCTGGTGAAACACTTGTCTCGTCCGGCCATGGAAACAGTCGAAATTCCCCATGCGCCGGACGATGGCGCCATCCGATCCGCGTGGACGATCCGCCCCGTGACCCTGCGCTTTCTCGGAGCGGGGACGGTGTTCCTGCTGTTCGGGCTCGTGCCCGCGAGCCTTTATCTGGCGAGCGGCAACGGGTTCGGGCCGTGGGCGGCGGCAGGGTTCTATCTCGCGATGGTGATCGTTGCGGCGCGCGCGCTCGAGAAGGGCTATCCGCATGCGCGGCTTGGCGTCTGCAATCTCATCACTCTCTTCAGGGCCGCGCTCATCGGCAGCTTTGCAATTCCCGTGCTCTGGCCGGCGGGGCTTTCGGACCCGCGCCATGCCTGGCTGATCCTCGCGATCGCCGTCTTCACCCTCGCGCTCGATGGCGTGGACGGGTATTTCGCCCGCAAGGAAAAGCTGGTTTCGAGCTTCGGGGCGCGGTTCGACATGGAGGTCGACGCGGTCTTCGCGCTGGCGCTCGCCATCATCGCCTTTCATCTCGACAAGGCCGGGCCCTGGGTGATCCTGCTCGGGTTCGCGCGCTACATGTTCGTCGCCGCCACCTATGTCTGGCCCTGGCTCGACGGGCCATTGCCCGAGCGGTTCTCGCGCAAGCTGGTCTGCGTCATCCAGATCGGCGTGCTCATTGCCATGATGGCGCCGATCGTCACCCCGCCGGTCTCATATGGGCTCGCTGCGATCGCGACGGTGCTCCTCATCTGGTCGTTCGGCGTCGATATCGTCTGGCGCAAGCGGAACCGCGCATGAGGATCAGTTTCGGCCGGATCGCCGGGCTCGTCCTGGCGACCCTGATCCTTCATCTCGTCCTCATCCAGCCCAACCATCCTGCCGCGATGACGTGGCAGGCACTGCTGCTGTTCCCGCTCGAACTGCCCTTCATCCTGCTGCTGCTGCTCGCGCTGCCCCCGGGGCGAGGCTGGACGCAGGCGGTGCGTGCGGTGCTCGTCCTCTTCCTCGTCGTCGTCGCGGTCCTGAAGGTCGCCGACTACGCGCTTTTCGTCGCGTTCAACCGGGCCTTCAATCCCCTCGTCGACATCAACCTGATCGAAGCGGGTGTGCGGCTGCTCGCGGGCAGCATCGGGCAGGTGCCCACCGCCTTCGTCGTGATCGGGGCGCTGGCGGCGCCTTTCCTGCTCGCCTGGGCGCTCTGGTGGGCGACGGGGCGATGGGCGGCCATCCGCCTGCCGCTGCCCGCGGGCGCGGCGGCCGGGCTCGGCGCAGTCCTCATGCTGGGGATCATCGTCGCCGAGATCGGCACCGTGCGCGGCTTCTGGCGCATGCCGTTCGATCCGCCCGGCACCGCATTCACCGGTCGCGTCGCGCTCGAGCGGGCGACGGCCTATGGCAATCTCTACCGGCAGCTCGCCGCCTTTCGGGAGGCCGCCGAGAACGACCCCTTCGCCGGCATGACGGGGCTCTTCGACCGGCTCGAGGGGCGCGACGTGGTGATCGTCTTCGTCGAGAGCTACGGCCGGACGAGCTTCGACAACCCCCTTTACGCGCCAACCCACATGGCGACGCTCGAAGCCGGGCAGGCCCGGCTGGCGCAGGCGGGGCTCGCCATGCGGTCGGGCTGGCTGACCTCGCCGATCTCGGGCGGGCAGAGCTGGCTCGCCCACGGCACCCTGGCCTCCGGACTGACGACGGGCAACCAGGCGCTCTACACCGCAATGCTCGCCAGCTCGCGCAAGACCCTGTTCGATCTTGCCGCCGATGAAGGCTATACCACCGCCGCGATCATGCCGGCGATCGTGCTGCCCTGGCCCGAGGCAAGCCTGCTCGGCTTCCGCGAGGTCTATCCTGCGGCCGAACTCGGCTATCGCGGCGAACCCTTCAACTGGGTGACGATGCCCGACCAGTATACGCTGAGCGCCTTCGATCGGCTGCTGCCGCCCGATGACGAGCGGCGCCTCTTTGCCCAGATCGCGCTCATCTCCTCGCATGCGCCCTGGGTGCCGGTGCCCGATCGGGTGGACTGGGACGCGGTCGGCGACGGCACGATCTTCAACGAGATGGCGCTGGCCGGCGACCCGCCCTCGGTGGTCTGGCGCGACCAGGACCGGGTGCGCGAGCAGTACCGGCTCTCGGTCGACTATTCGCTCGAGATCCTGATCGACTATATCGGCCGCACCGGTCGCCGCGACGGGACGGTCTTCATCGTGCTGGGGGACCACCCGCCCGCCATGTTCGTGAGCCAGATCGAGAGCTTCGACGTCCCGATCCACATCATCGGCCCGAGCGCACTCGTCGATCCGGTCGCGCCCTGGGGGTGGACCGAGGGGCTGATACCAGACCCGGCACTGCCCGCCGAGCCCATGGAGACCTTCCGCAACAGGTTCGTGGGCGCCTATACGAGCGGCGCGGAGGCTGCCGGGCAGCCATGATGAAAGCGCTGTTCTCACGCCTGCGCGGCCGGCGCATTCCGGTATTCGTCCGTGTGCTGGTGCCCGTCATCGTCATCGCGCTCGTCTGGACCCTTGCGGACGCCGACGATGCGCTCGCGCGGCTCGGCGCGGTCTCCTGGGGGTGGATCGCGCTTGCCTTCCTCGCGCTCAATCTGCAGATCGTGCTTTCGGCCCTGAGGTGGCGGATGGTGTCCCAAAGCCTCGGCGTGCCCCTTTCGCGTCGCGACTCGGTGGCCGAATACTATCTCGCGCAATTGGTGAACCAGACCGTGCCCGGCGGTGTGGTGGGCGATGCGGCCCGCGCGGTGAGGGCGCGGCATGCTGCGGGGCTCGGCCGGGCGACGCAGGGCGTGGTGATCGAAAGAATGGCCGGCCAGATCGCCCTCTGGAGCGTGCTCACCATCGGGCTCGTCGTCTCGCTCGTCATGCCCGGCGGCATCGTCTGGCCGGTGGAGCCCGGGCTGATCGGGCTCATGGGTTTTGCGGTGCTTGCCCCGGTCGGGCTCTATTTTCTTCTGCGCGGCGGGCGCACCGGCGTGCTGGCGCGGTTCGGCGAGGCAGTGAAGCTTGCGCTGATCGCGCCCGAACTGCGCTGGAAGCAGATCGGGATCAGCCTCGCCATCGTCGCTTGCAACCTGCTCGGCTTCGCCTTTGCCGCGGAGGCCACGGCAACGACGCTGTCGGCCGAGGCGGTGGTGACGCTGGTGCCGCTGATCCTCACCGCCATGCTGATCCCCGCGACAGTCGCCGGCTGGGGCTTCCGCGAAGGGGCGGCGGCAGCGCTCTTTCCCCTCGCGGGCGCCAGTGCGGCAGCAGGACTTGCCGCAAGCCTCGCCTTCGGGCTCGTGGTGTTGGCGGCGAGCCTGCCTGGCGTCTTCGTGATCCTGCGCCGACGGCGCGTGCCGGTCGCGACGGGCTAGCCCTTTACCGCTCCCGCGGTCAGCGCCGACACGATCAGCCTTTGCAGCAGCATGAAGGCGAGGATCGCCGGGACCACGGCGATCAGGCAGGCGGCGGCGAGCAGATGCGTCGTCGTTGCGGTGGTGCTGCCGGCATAATTGTAGATCGCCACTGAGATCGGCCACTGGTCGTCATCGGTCAGCATGATGAAGGGCACGAGGAACTGCGACCAGTTGAAGATCACGTTGAGGATGAAGGCCGAGGCGAGGCCGGGCGCGGCCAGGGGCAGGGTGACGCGCCAGAAGGTCTCGAACCGGTTGTAGCCATCGATCGCCGCGGCCTCGTCGAGCACGATCGGCACCGCATCGAACGCGTTCTTGACGAGCCAGACGGTGAGCGGGATGCCGATGGCGATATAGATCGCGGTCACCCCCAGATGGGTCTCGAGCAAGCCGAGCCACGCCATGTAGCGGTAGAGGGGGATGAGGATGACGAGGCCCGACACCATCTGGACGGCGAGGATGCCCATCATTGCCGCGCCGCGGCCGCGGAAGCTGAATCGCGAGAACGCATAGGCGGCGGGCGCCGCGACGATGAGCGCCCCGAACGCGCCGAGCACGGAGAGCTTCAGCCCGTTGCCCAGATAGGTGAGAAAGCCCGAGCCCGTCAGCACCTGCCAGAAATTGGCCAGCGTCGGATTTTCAGGAATGAAACGGGACGCCCCGAAAAAGATCTCCTGCGGGGTGCGGATGGCGAGCGAAACGAGCCAGACGATCGGCACGAGAAAGAATCCGGCAATCGGGATGGCGACGAGATAGGTCGCGATATTGCCCAGGCGATTGGCGCGGCCTTCTATCATCGGATAGCCTCCGGCCGGGGCAGGAAGAGCGCATAGACGCAGGCAAGGCCGAGCGAAATCAGCAGCATCAGCATCGACAGCGCGCTGCCGCCGGCAAGGTCGTAGCTGTAAAAGACGGTGTTGTAGGTAAAGAGCGACAGCACTTCGGTGGCACGCCCTGGACCGCCACCGGTGAGCGAAATGATCGCGTCGAAGGTGTTGAGCGTCTGGATGGTGACGAGGATGGCGTTGACGATGAGCGCCGCGCGCAATTGCGGCAGCGTGATGAACCACAAGCGTTCCCAGGGCCGCGCGCCATCGACCGCAGCCGCCTCGTAGAGCACCGGATCGATCGACTTGATCGCGGCATAGAGCACGATCATCGAGAAGGCCGTGCCCTGCCAGACATTGGCGATGATGGTCGAGATCATCGCATTGGCGGGGTTGGAGAGCCATGCGACGGGCGGGATGTCGAGGAGCCTCAGCGCGCTGTTGATCGCGCCATAGGGTGCCTCGTTGAAGAGCATCGACCAGATAATGCCGTTGGCGACCCCGGGGATCACCCAGGCGGTGAGGACGATGGTGCGGAGCGCCAGCATGCCCGGCAGCCGATTGCGCTCACCTCTTACGACGAGGAGGGCGATGGCGAGCCCCAGCAGCACCTGACCGATGACGCTTGCGCCGGTAAAGACCGCAGTGTTGCGCAGCACCGTGCCGAGCGCCGGATTTGCGAGCATCGCAAGGATCGAGCGCGTGGTGTAGGTCTCCTCGCGCCCGATCAGCGAGGCGTTGGTGAAGGCGAGGCGGAGCGCGTCGAGGATCGGGTAGAGATAGAAGACGCCGATCATCAGTAGGACCGGCAGCAGCCAGGGCAGGGGGCCCGAAAGCGGGGATGCCCGGCGGGTGGGGCTCTGGCGCAGGGCCGCGCCGCTCAGCTTGTTCAACGCTCGGCCTCGGATGTCGAATACGGCGCCCGGGACATATCATCCCGGACGCCGCTGGAAGGGCTAGAGCCGATCATAGGCCGCGATCAGGGCCGCTGCAGCATCGTCGAGGGCCTGCTCGGGCTCCTTGGACTGGGAGAGGACTTCCCCGAGCAGCACCTGGATCTGGGTCGAGATCTCCGGGTAGAAGGGCACGCCGGGACGGGCCTGGCCGTTCTCGAGCGCCGCTGCGAAGACGCCGAATTCTGCGCCGGCGAACTCGTCATACTCATCGTAAAGCGCCGCCGAGGTCGGCAGGAGGCGCTGGAAGGCGTTGCCGGGGCCGGCATAGAGCTTGGCGATCCCTGCGCAGATCTCGACCTTTGCCGGATCGTCGGTGAGTGCGGCAATGGCCCAGCCGCCCGTGCCGGTCGCCCGTTCTTCGGCCGTGGGGCCGGGGAGCTCGGAGACTTCCCATTTGGCGGCCTCTTCGGGAGGCAGGGTCGACTGGAGCTGGGCGTACTGCCAGTTGCCGCCGATGAAGAGGGCGGTCGTTCCGGCCGCAGCCGAGGCGGTGATGTCGTCATAGGTGGTGATGGTCGTCACCCGCTGCGGGGCGGCGCCGGATTCAACGAGTCCGTCGACGAATTCGAGCGCGCGCAGGAATTTCTCGCGGTTCTCGCCCTCATGGAAGATCGGCCGGCCGTTCTCGTCGACGAGTTCGCCGCCCTGCGCCCAGAAGAAGGCCATCCAGTCGAACGCGGTGCCCTCGGTGCGCCCGCCATTGAAGAGGATGCCCTCGAGGCCCTGCTCGACGGTGGCGAGCGCTGCAGCCTCAGTTTCCTCCCAGGTCTGCGGCGCTTCGGGGACGTATTCGGTATTGCGGTAGAGCACGCGCAGATCGGTGAACCACCAGAGCGCGAGCAGATTGCCTTCCTCGTCGCTCACGCCATCGCGCACGAAGGGAAAGAGATCGGCGATCTCGGCCTCGGTGAAGAAGTCGTTCATCGGCGCGAGGACGCCGGCCTGCTTGAACGTCGCGAGCTGGGCAGAATCGATCATCGCGCAATCGGGCCCGCGGCCGGCCTGGGACTGTTCGAGGATACGGGCCTGTTCCTCGTTGAGGTTGCCGGTCTGCAGCTGAGTGTCGATCCGCCAGCCCGGATGCTGCTGGATGAAATCGGTAAAGAGCTCGGCAAAGCCTTCGGCGGTGGCCGGATCGGCGCTGTAGAGATCGTAGGCGGTGAGCCGGAAGGTGAGGACGTTCTCGGCGTCCGCGGGCCCGACGCGATCGCGCGTCACGAGGCTCTCCTGGGCGAATGCGGGCAGCGCGATGAGGGAAAGGGCCGTGGCCCCGAGGCAGTTTGCAATGAGGCTCGTCTTGGATGGGCGCGCCATTGTGTCGTCTCCGTTCAGCATGTCGGGGAAGGGCGGATCCCGCAAGGCGCGGGGCGGATTGGGAAAAACGCGGCTGGACGCCGAGCGCTCAGTTCCATGGCACTACGGCTCCCGTATCGGGTCGGATCAGGTGCATCATGGCCGGGTCGAGCCCGAGCGCGATGGGTTCGCCCGCGCGCGGGGCGCGGTCGGGTGAAAGCCGGGCGCAGCCCGAGGCCCCCGGCGCATCGAAATAGACGAGGGTTTCGACGCCGAGGGGCTCGACGAGCCGTGTGGTGGCCGCCAGATGAGGCGTCTCGCCTCGCGGGACGATCGCGAGCGCCTCGGGGCGCAGCCCGAGCGTCAGCTTCTCGCCTACGATCGGACCATAGGCCGCTCGGCGCTCGGGCGGGATGGTGAGCGCAGGCCCGGCATCCATGCGGAAAGCGAGGCCGTCGCCCTCGGCGACGAGGCGGCCATCAAAGAAGTTCATCGCCGGCGATCCAATGAACTCGGCGACGAAACGCGTCCGTGGATTGCGATAGACCTCGAGGGGCGGCCCGACCTGCTCGATCGCGCCATCCTTCATCACCACGACGCGGTCGGCCATGGTCATGGCCTCGACCTGGTCGTGCGTGACGTAGATGGTGGTCGTCGGCACCTCCTGATGGAGGCGCTTGATCTCGGTGCGCATCTGGGTGCGCAGGCGGGCGTCGAGATTGGAGAGCGGCTCGTCGAAGAGGAAGACCTTGGGGCGACGGACGATGGCGCGGCCCATCGCCACCCGTTGGCGCTGGCCGCCCGAGAGCGCACCGGGACGGCGCTTCAGCAGAGGCTCGATCTCGAGAAGGCGCGCGGCGTCCGCGACGGCCTCGCGCACCTGCTGGCGGGAGAGATTGCGCCGGCGCAGCCCGAACGCGATGTTCTGCCCGACCGTCATGTGGGGATAGAGCGCGTAGTTCTGGAACACCATGGCGACGTCCCGCTCGCCGGGGGGCAGGGCATTGACCACCCGGTCGCCGATGCGCAGTTCGCCCGAACTGATCGTCTCGAGCCCGGCGATCATCCGGAGCGTGGTCGACTTTCCGCAGCCGGAGGGGCCGACGAGCACGACGAACTCGTGCTCGGCGATCTCGAGATCGATCCCGCGCACCGCCTCCTGGCCGTCATAGGATTTGCCGAGGCCCCTGAGGCTGACTGGTGCCATGATAGTCCGTTCCTTGCCGTTCGCGGGCACGGTCGCGCGCAAGCCGGACGATAGACCGCCCGGCAGCGCTTGTCTTTCGCGCTTTGTGCGAAATTCATCATAGCGTCACGGAACCTTTTGCGGCCGTAACGGGTTCGCGAGCGTTTCCGCTTAGGCCGTGACGCGCAGCAGGGTCAGGAGCTCGGGGTCGCCCGAGGCAAAACCGATCCGCTGGTGCAGCGTCTCCGGCTCGATCTCAAGCACGCGCCTCGCCCCGAAGAACGATGCGCCCCCGGCATTTGCGACGAGCAGCGCGATGGGGTTGCATTCGTAAAGGAGGCGCAGCTTGCCATTGGGCTTGTCGACCTGCCCCGGATAGAGAAACACCCCGCCCTGGTGCAGCATGCGATGGATGTCGGCCACCATCGAGCCCACCCAGCGCTGGTTGTGCGTGCCCCCGTCGAGGCAGGCGCGCGCGGCCTCCGATATCGGCGTGGCCCAGCGCGCGAGATTGGAAAGGTTGGCGCCGATCATCGGCGTGCCGCCGGGCATGACGATCCGCTCATGGGTGAGGATGAAGGTTTCGGTGGCCGGATCGAGGGTAAACTGCAGGGTTTTGCCGCCCAGGGCCAGCATGAGGCAGGTCTGCGGGCCATAGGAGACGTAGCCCGAGGCGAGCTGATTGCGGCCCGGCTGGAGGAAGGCATCGTCTCCCGCCTCGCCGCCCCTATGGGGCAGGACGGAGAAGATGGTGCCGATGGTGACGTTGACGTCGATATTGCTCGATCCGTCCAGCGGATCGAACGCGACGAGGAAGGGCGCATCGGGGCGTTCAAAGCCGACCGCGTGATCTTCTTCCTCAGACGCGATGGCGGCAATCGCGGCATTGGCGCCGAGCCGGGCCTTGCAGATCTCGTTGGAGAGGACGTCGAGCTTTTTCTGCGTCTCGCCCTGGACGTTCACCGCCCCCGCTTCACCGAGAGCGCCGGAAAGTGCGCCCCCGCGCACGAGCCGCGAAATCTCGACGCAGGCCGACGCGACATCGAGAATGACCGAGGCAAGGCGCGCCTCGCTGTCCTTAGCCAGCCAGTCCCCAAGGTTGATCCTACTCATCCCCGACCCCTTTCAAACCCTTAGATCTTGCCGCCACGTGCCATGAAAGCCGCGCGGGAGGCAATCGGCGATTGGGAGGGGTTGCGCAAGCGCTTGGGGCGGACCGGCCTACCCGGCGATGAGGTCGCGCACCACGCCGATCGACGCAAAGGAGACCCAGAGCGCCACGAGACCGAGAGCGACGCCCGCCCAACGCGACCGGCGCGCGGTGCGCAGGGCGAGCACGATGGCAAGGACGATGACGACGCCATTGCCGACGAGCGTGCACCAGAGAAGGCTGATGCCCAGGGCCGAGGAGAGCCCTACCGTGTAGTAGATGTAGAGCGCGCAGAGCGTCGCGAGCCCGAGGATCCAGGCGCCGAGCGCGCGGTCTGCGGGCGGCCGCGTCACCACCCAGCGGGCGTAGCCCATCAGTGGAAAGAGGACGAACCAGACCGAAATGACGAACCAGCCCGGTGGCGAGGAGGGGATGTCGTTGTCTTCGAAGCTGATGCCGAAAAGGGGCGCCGGCAGCGTGATCGCCAGTTGCAGGAGAAGAAATCCTGCCATGTTGAGAAAGAGCCTCATCGCGCGCTCCGCGGCTTGATCTCCCTCAACGCAGGCCTATCGCATTCGGATCAATGGATATTTGCCTGACCCGGGCCGTGCCGTGCAGGACGGATCGGGCGCGATGTGCATAATGGAGCACCGCGGTCCGAACGTCGCAGCGGCGGCGTGGGCGTTGAAGCGACTGACCAGAGGCGGCCATGGCATCGCCGGCATCGGAACTGAAAATGAAGCCAAAGCCCCGCCGCCGGCGGCGCTGGGGGATGGTCGTGCTCACGCTCGTGCTTCTGGCGGCGGGGGCCTATCTTGCCATCGCCCAGCCATGGTCGACCCCGCCGGCGCGGGTCATCGTCGAGGCAGTGGCGCTCGGACCCGTTGCGCAGGTGCTGGCGGTCAACGGCCGGGTGGCCGCGCGAGAGGCCGTGCGCATCCGCTCCTCGGTCACCGCGCAGGCAATCGAGGTGGCGGTGGATGAGGGCGAGAGCGTTGCGGCGGGCGATCTGCTGGTCCGGCTCGACACGAGCCAGCCCCGCGCGCAGGTCGATCAGGCCCGCGCCGCGCTCGATGCGGGGCTGGTGCGCCAGCAACAGGCCGAAGCGGCTGCCGAGCGCGCCCGGGCGCTGGGCGAGAACGTCACCCGCGTCGCACGCGAAGAGGCCGAACTCGCGCTCGTCAATGCCGGCAATGAAGTTGCGCGGCTGCGTGCGGCGCTCGACCAGGCCGAAAGCCAGCTCGCGCTTTATACGCTGACCGCGCCGCTCGCCGGCGTCGTGCTCGACCGGGCCGTCGACCGTGGCCAGCTCGTCGATCCGCAGAGCGCGCTTTTTACCGTCGCCGATCTTGGCCATCTCGTGGTCGAGACGGACGTGGACGAAATCTACTCTGCCCGCATGCAGAACGGCCTTCGTGCACTGTTGCGTCCGGCAGGGTCTTCAGTGCCGCAGAACGGCACGGTGATCTTTGCGGCCCCTACCGTGGATCCGGCGACAGGCGGCCGCACGATCAAGATCGCCTTCGACGCCCCTGTCGATCTGCCGGTGGGGCTCACCGTCAATGCCAACATCATCGTCTCCGAAACCGAATCCGCGCTTTCGGTGCCGCGGGGCGCCATCCTGACCGAAGGTACCGGCAGTCATGTGCTGCTGGTCGAGGACGGGTTGGCGGTCCTCCGCGCGGTCGAGTTCCTCGACTGGCCTGCCGAGCGCGTGATGGTGACCGACGGCCTCGCCGTCGGCGACCGGGTGATCCTCGAGCCTGACGGGGTCGAGCCCGAGCAGGCCGTGGAGGTGGACTGAGCATGCGCTACGGGCTCAAGATCGCCATGCGCTATCTGGGTGCGAGCAAGGCCCAGACCAGCCTGCTGATCGCCGGCGTCGCGGTCGGGGTCTTCGTCTTCATCTTCATGAGCGCGCTGATCGGCGGGCTCGCCGTGTTCCTCTTGCAGCGCACGGTCGGCGACATCGCCCATGTGACCGTCGAGGCGCCGAGCCGGGACGCCGTATCGCTGATGGGCGAGCAGGGCGATGTGCTGCTGGTCGAGCAGCGGGCGACCAACCAGCGCACCCTGCTACGCACGGCAGATGCGTTTCTGCCGCTGATCGAGGCGCTGCCCGGCGTCGCCGCCACCTCCCAGCAGATCGTGGGCAACGGCTTCGTCGTGCGCGGTCAGGCCCGAGCGCCGGTGGGGATCACCGGGGTGGAGCCGGGCAAGGTCTCGGCCATTGCCGATATCGACGGGGCGCTCATTTCCGGGACGACGGAGCTCGGAAATTCGGGCGTCGTCATCGGCTCCGGCCTCGCCGACGATCTCGGCATCGGTGTGGGGCAGGTGGTGCGGTTGCAATCGGACCGCGACGTCGAGCGGACCCTCGTTGTCGCGGGGATTTTCGAGATCGGGCTCGATGCCCTCGACAGCCGGGCGGCCTTCGTGACCCTTGCGACGGCGCGAACGCTGTTCGATCTTCCCCAGGGGGTGTCGAGGATCGAGATCAAGCTCGTCGACCTCAACGCCGCCGACCGCGAGGCCCGCAGGATCTCAGCCGAGACCGGGCTCAAAGCCACCCCCTGGACCGAAGGCAATGCGCAATTGCTCGACGGGCTCCGCGCGCAGGCGAGTTCGGGCAATCTCATCAAGGCCTTTGCGCTCATCACCATCGTCATCGGGGTGGCGAGCGCACTGCTCCTCTCGACCTATCGCAGGCGCCCCGAGATCGGCATCATGCGGGCCATGGGCGCGAGCCGGCTCTTCGTGATCGGGGTCTTCGTGACCCAAGGCACGCTGATCGGGCTCCTGGGCGGGCTCATCGGCGCAGGGCTCGGCTTTCTCGCGCTCTCGCCCTTTCCGGTCCCCGAACTGGCGCCCCCCGGCGGGCTGCCCGTCGACGTGCGCCAAGGCGCGTACGATCTCGCCATCGTGCTGACGACGCTCGGCGCGATTCTCGCCTCCATCCTCCCCGCGCGGGCCGCGGCGCGGGTTGATCCGGTCTCGGTGATCGGGCAGTGAGCGTGCTGGTCGAAGTTCGCGACCTGATCAAGACCTTCGGGGAGGGGGAGGCGGAAACCCGCGTGCTGCGCGGGCTCGACCTGACGCTGGAGACGGGCGAACTCTCGGCCCTGCTCGGCCCCTCCGGCTCGGGCAAGAGCACGCTTCTCACCATCCTCGGAACGCTGCTGAAACCCAGCTCGGGCCTGCACACCATGCTCGGCGTCGACCTCGCAGCGGCGCGCGATGCCGAACTGACCGAGTTCCGCAATCGCCACATCGGCTTCGTTTTCCAGTTCCATCACCTGCTGCCCGATTTCACCGCGCTCGAGAACGTCATGTTCCCCACGGCCGTCATGGCTGGCCGGGAGACGGCGTCGGCACGGACGCGGGCGGCCGAACTGCTCGAGCGGGTCGGGCTTGCGGACCGGATGCACTTTCTCGCGCCAAAGCTCTCCGGAGGCCAGAAGCAGCGTGTGGCCATCGCCCGCGCGCTGATGAACCGGCCCGAACTCGTCCTTGCCGACGAGCCGACCGGCAATCTCGACCGGGACTCCGCCGAGCAGGTGATGGCCCTGATCGGCGAGATCAATTCCGAGGAGGAAACGACCTTTCTGATCTCCACCCACGACGAAAACATCGCCGCCCACTGCCGCCGCCGCATCCTCGTGCGCGACGGCAGGGTGGAGGGGTGAGGGGGCGGGGCGCGAGGGGTAGCTCGGAATAGTTCAGCTGCGAAGCAGGCGAGCGACAGGACGCCGCGCAACTCAGCACGCGCGCGAATCGGCGCTTTTCGTGCAGCGCATGGCGACGGTATCGCGCGGGATAGGATGAGTATGGAGGATTGGCTGGGGAACCTGGATTCGAACCAAGATTGACGGAGTCAGAGTCCGCTGTTCTACCGTTGAACTATTCCCCAAGCGCGAGGCTGGGAAGCGGGCGGGGCCGGCGCTTCGGGGGGGCTTTTAGCACAATTGGCGGGGGGATCAACTCCCTTGCGGGGCAAAATCGCATGGGGGCGTGCGTGGCGCCCTCGACCGGGCGGGACGCGTCGGTCCTTGCGCCAAGCCGGGTCGGCCTCGGCTTTCGCCCTCTCGATCCATTACGCCGGGGCTGCGGGGCTATTGGCCGTTGCTCAGCTTTTTGAAGCGGGCAGATTGGCATCGGGCGGCGGTTGGTCGGCTCACGCGGACGTGGGGCTTGCGCGATTGCGCTGATGGGCGCCATGCACTAGGTTCGCTCCTGACACTGAACATGACTGCGCCCGGGCGCGATCGGCAGGACCTTTCGCGACCGCGCAGAACGGAGCTCGACGTGACCGATTCCGATCGGTCCGCAGCCGCGAACCTGCCCGCGGGCACGCTCGCGCCGCGTGGGGATGGCAAGGGCCATGTCCGGGCTGGCGCAGGCGGCGGGGAGGCGTCCGAAAAAGGGCGTGCGGAACGGCGGACCAGCCCCGCCCATGGTCCCGGCCCGCGCCGCGCGCGGGGGCCTGTCTATGCGGCGCTCGACCTTGGCACCAACAATTGCCGCCTGCTGATCGCGCGCCCGCACGATCAGGGTTTTCGCGTGCTCGACGGGTTCACCCGGATCGTCCGTCTGGGGGAGGGGCTCTCGGTCACCGGGCGGCTTTCGGACGCGGCGATGCACCGCACCATCGAGGCCCTTCGGCATTGCCGCAACAAGCTGCGCGAGCACCAGCCGGCGCGCATGCGGCTGATTGCCACCGAAGCCTGCCGCGCAGCGGAGAACGGCGCGGAATTCGTCGCGCGGGTCGAGGCTGAACTCGGCATCTCGCTCGAAATCGTCGACCGGCGCACCGAGGCCGAGCTCGCCGTGACTGGCTGCGCCGATCTCATCGAGCGCGAGAGCGCGGGCGCTTTGATCTTCGACATCGGCGGCGGTTCGTCCGAACTCGCCTGGCTCGACTTTCGCGGCGGGCGCCCGCGCCGGCAGGGGCGGATGTCCGCCTCGATCCGTTCCTGGCAATCCCTGCCGGTCGGGGTCGTCTCGATTGCCGAGCGCTTCGGGGGCGTGGACGTGACGCCCGAGACCTTCGAGGCCATGGTCGCCCATGTCGCCGAGCACCTGCGCCAGTTCCGCGGGCGCCAGAAGCTGCGCCAGATGATCGCCGAGCACCCCATGCATCTGGTTGGCACTTCAGGCACCGTGACGACGCTTGCCGGGCTTCACCTGGGGCTCGAGCGCTATGAGCGCCAGAAGGTCGACGGGCTCTGGATGAGCGATCAACAGGTGTCCGACACCATGCGCGCGCTGCTCGGCATGCCGTTCGAGCGGCGCATGGCCCATCCCTGCATCGGCCGCGACCGGGCCGACCTCGTGCTGCCCGGCTGCGCGATCTTCGAGGCGATCCGCCGCGAATGGCCGACTGAGCGGGTGCGCGTGGCCGATCGTGGCTTGCGCGAAGGCATACTCATCTCGCTGATCGATGCGGATCGGCCGATCGCGCTCAACAGGAGGAACCGGCACAATGGCTAAGGCGCCCGGCGGCGGACGGCAGTCCGAAAAGGACCTCAAGGTCCGCGTGAAGACCTCCAAGGGCCGCAAGATCGGCTCGACCCTCTGGCTGCAGCGCCAGCTCAACGACCCTTATGTCGCGCGTGCCCGCAACGAAGGCATGCGCTCTCGCGCCGCCTACAAGCTGACCGAGCTCGACGAGCGCTTCGGGCTCCTGCGCAAGGGCATGCGCGTGGTGGATCTCGGCGCCGCGCCCGGCGGCTGGTCGCAGGTCGCGGCCGGCATCGTCGGGACGACGGCGGAAAATCCGCTGGTGGTCGGCATCGACTACCTCGACATGGACCCGATCCCCGGCGTCATCCTGCTCAAGAAGGATTTCACCGAGGACGATGCGCCCGACATGCTGATCGAGGCGATGGGCGGGCACAAGGCAGACCTCGTGCTCTCGGACATGGCCGCGCCGACGACCGGCCATCGCGCGACGGACCATCTGCGCATCATCCACCTCGTGGAGCTGGCGGCCGATTTCGCCATCCAGGTGCTGGCGCCGGGCGGCACGTTCATCGCCAAGGTGTTCCAGGGCGGCACCGAGCACGAGCTGCTCGCCATGCTGAAGAAGAATTTTGCAACGACCCAGCACGCCAAGCCTCCCGCATCCCGGCAGGGCTCGGCGGAAACCTATCTGGTGGCGCGCGGCTTCCGCGGCACCTAAGGGGAATAGGCTTTCCGATCAATGCCTTCGCGGCGTGCGTGGATTCTGTTGCTGAACCTTCAGCCGGTCTTCTTGCGCTTCCTGACGACGTGACCGGAGACGGCGCTGCCCGCGTCGGCCGGCAGGCGCATGTAGACGAGGGCCGCGAGCGCCGAGAGGCCGCCGACCACGAGGAAGGCGACGTGGAAGTCGACGAGGCCGAGCCCGCCCGCATGCATGTGCGTGGTCAGCTCGAGCACGCTGCCGGCAACCGCGACGCCGAGCGCGATCGAGATCTGCTGGCTGACCGCGCTGATGGCGGTCGCCTGGCTCGCTTCGGTATCCTCGATATCGGCGTAGCCGAGCGCGTTGATGCCGGTAAAGAAGATCGAGCGCAGCAGCCCCCCGACGAGCAGCACGCCCATGATGAGGGCGATCGGCGTTTCGGGGTAGAAGGTGGCCTTGGCCATGATGAGGAGCGCCGAGCCGAGCCCGGCGACGATCAGCACGCGGCGGAAGCCAAACCGGGCATAGATGCGTTCGGCCACGAATTTCGACGTGAGCGCCCCGATCGCGCCCACGAAGGTGATCATGCCGCTCTCGAAGGCGTTGAGCCCGAACCCGAGCTGCAGCATCAGGGGCAGGAGGAACGGGATCGCCCCGATCCCGATGCGAAAGAGCGACCCGCCGAGCACGGTGCTCGCAAAGAGCCTGTTTCGGAAGACGCGTGGATCGAGAAGGGGAAATTCGGTGCGGCGCGCATGGCGCAGGTAGAGGATGGTCGCGACGACGCCGGCGCAGAGCGCGCCGAGACCCGCCATGATCGGCAGGGCCGGCAGGCTGACGACCGAAAGCCCGAAGATCAGCCCCGAAAAGGCGATGGCGGCAAGCAGGAACCCCTTGAAGTCGATGGGGCGCGGGAGACGCGCTTCGGTTTTTGGCAGGAAGCGTGTGACCAGCACGATGCCGATGAGCCCGATCGGCACGTTGATGATGAAGATCCAGTGCCAGGAGAAATAGGTGGTGAGGAACCCGCCGAGCGGTGGCCCGGCAAGCGGGCCGATGAGGCCGGGCAGGGTCAGCCAGGCCATGGCGCCGACCAGCTGGTTGCGCGGCGTCGCGCGGATCAGCAGCAGCCGGGCAATGGGCGTCATCATCGAGGCGCCGATGCCTTGCAGGAACCGGCTCATGACGAAGGTCTGGAGCGAATCGGCGAAGGCGCAGCAGAGCGAGCCGATGACGAACACCCCGATCGCGCCGCGGAAGACGTTGCGGGCGCCCCAGCGGTCCGCCATCCAGCCGCTCACCGGGATGAAGATCGCAAGCGCGACGAAATAGGCGGTGAAGGCAAGCTTCAGCGCGATCGGCTCGGTGCCGATGTCGGCGGCGATGGCGGGCAGGGACGTTGCGATAACCGTCGAATCCATCTGCTCCATGAAGAGGGCAACGGCAAGGATCAGGGGAGTAAGACGGTTCACTGAACTGCGGGATCCGGGGACGCGGGCGCGGGAAAGGCGGTGCCGCTCGAGGAGGGTGTGGACGCCAGCATCGGCCGATCGGACTTCAGGCGCAAGCGCCAAGGCCATTTTCGCGCCCGGGAGGCACCAAGGGCGAGGCGTGCGCTTCATGCATGTGCGCTGCGCGCGGCTGGCCTTTGCAATTGCCGGCACAGGTGCTATTGACCCTCGCCAACCCGCGGGCCCGACTGATCTCCCCGCGCCTCGGGCCTCCAACATTTCCGTACGGTACAGAGGCAGGGAAGGGTCTGGCCTTGGCTAAAATCATTTCTTCGATCACGGGCGAAGCGGCACTCACCTTTGATGACGTGCTGCTGCAGCCGGCACGTTCGGAGGTGCTGCCCACCGATGTGGACATCACCACCCGCGTGACGCGCGACATCGAGCTCAACCTGCCTATCCTCTCCTCGGCCATGGATACGGTGACCGAATCCGGCATGGCCATCGCCATGGCCCAGGCCGGCGGCATGGGGGTCATCCATCGCAATCTGACCCCCGAGCAGCAGGCCGAACAGGTGCGGCAGGTGAAGTCGTTCGAAAGCGGCATGGTGGTCAACCCGATCACCATCGGCCCGGACGCCACGCTCGCCGACGCCCTGGCGCTGATGAAGGCCAACCGCATCTCGGGCATTCCCGTGGTAGCCAATGGCGGCAGCGGCGGGCGCATGATCGGCCAGCTCGTCGGCATCCTCACCAACCGCGACGTGCGCTTCGCCTCCAACGATCGCCAGAAGATCTCCGAGCTCATGACCCATGAGCGGCTCGTGACGGTGCGGGACGGGGTGAGCAAGGACGAGGCCAAGCGCCTGCTGCACGCCAACCGCATCGAGAAGCTGCTGGTCATCGACGATGCCGGGCAGTGCGTCGGCCTCATTACTGTCAAGGACATCGAAAAGGCCCAGCTCAACCCCCATGCCATCAAGGACGCGCATGGCCGGCTGCGGGTGGCCGCGGCATCCACTGTGGGCGATGCCGGCTACGAGCGTTCGCTCGCGCTGATCGATGCGGGCGTCGACCTCCTGGTCATCGACACCGCCCACGGCCATTCGGTGCGCGTTGCTGAGGCGGTGGAGCGGATCAAGCGCGAGAGCAACGCCACGCGTATCGTCGCGGGCAACGTCGCTACGGCCGAGGCGACGCGCGCGCTCATCGATGCGGGCGCCGATTCGATTAAGGTCGGCATCGGGCCGGGCTCGATCTGCACGACGCGCATCGTCGCCGGCGTCGGTGTGCCGCAGCTCGCCGCCGTCATGGCGTGCGCCGAGGAGGCCGATCGCTCGGGCGTTCCGGTCATTGCAGACGGCGGAATCAAATTCTCAGGCGATCTCGCCAAGGCCTTGGCCGGTGGGGCATCCTGCGCCATGGTCGGTTCGCTGCTCGCAGGGACCGATGAGAGCCCCGGTGAGGTCTATCTCTACCAAGGGCGCTCGTACAAATCCTATCGCGGCATGGGTTCTGTGGGCGCGATGGCGCGGGGATCCGCGGACCGCTATTTCCAGCAGGAAGTGAACGACCAGCTCAAGCTCGTGCCCGAGGGCATCGAGGGGCAGGTGCCCTACAAGGGCGCTGCGGGCCATGTGCTCCACCAGCTCGCGGGCGGCCTGCGTGCGGCCATGGGCTACACCGGCGCACCGGACCTCAAGAGCTTCCGCGACAACGCCGTCTTCGTGAAGATTTCGGGCGCGGCGCTGTCCGAAAGCCATGTGCATGACGTCTCCATAACCCGCGAGAGCCCCAATTATCGCGGTGGCAAGTGATGGCTGAGGGCACGACCCGATGAGTGCTGCAACGCTCTGGCTGATCGGCGCCGCGCTGGCGCAGGGTCTGCTGGCCTTCGTCATCCTCTGGGTGATGGGCAGCGTCCGCCTGCCGCTGATCGCGCGCGGCAAGGTCTCGGTGGCAAAGATCGCGCTCGACAAGGGTGCCTGGCCCGAGAACGCGCAGAAGCTGTCCAACGCCTTCGACAACCAGTTCCAGCTGCCGGTGCTGTTCTACGTCGCGGTGATGATCGCGCTGCATCTCGGCGCCGGTGCGCTCGAGGCCGTGCTGGCGTGGGCCTTTGTCGGCTCACGTATCGTGCATGCTTTCATCCACACCACGACCAACCAGGTGTTCCAGCGCTTCTGGGCCTTCATCGCCGGCATGGCGATCCTCTTCTGCCTCTGGGTGGTCCTGATCGTCCGGCTCATCCTCATCGCCATAGCGGGGCCCGCCTGATGCGCCTTCCCGGACGACTTGCCGCCGCCATTGCGGTGCTCGAGGATATCGAGGCGCGCAAGCGCCCCGCTTCCGAAGCGCTGAAGGGCTGGGGCCTCAACAACCGCTTTGCCGGCGCGGGCGATCGCGCGGCCATCGGCAACCTCGTCTACGATGGATTGCGGCGCCGCGCTTCGCACGCCCATGCAATGGGGGAAGACACCCCGCGCGCACTTGTGCTCTCGGTCGCGGTTCGCGACTGGGGCGAGCGCGTTTCGGACCTCAACGCTGCTTTTGCCGAGGACCGGTTCGCGCCGGCCCCGATCACCGAGGCGGAGGCCGCCCGGCTCGAGGCGGAGGCGACCCTCGCCGACGCGAGCGACGCGGTGCGTGCCGACGTCCCCGGATGGACCGCGCCGGGTATCGCCGCCAATTTTGGTGGCGACTGGGTGGCGCATGGCCACGCCATGACGGCCCGCCCGCCGCTCGACCTGCGCGTCAATAGGCTGAAGGCCGACCGTGAGCGCGTCGAGAAATCGCTGAAGCGCTTTTCCCCGGCGCCCACCGGCATCGCGCCGGACGGGCTGAGGCTTGCAGCCGGACCGAGGGATGCGCGCACGCCCAATGTCACCGCGGACGAGGGCTACCAGAAGGGCTGGTTCGAGATCCAGGACGAGGGCAGCCAGATCGTCGCGCGCCTCGTCGGGGCGGAGCCGGGCGAACAGGTGCTCGATCTCTGCGCCGGGGCAGGGGGCAAGACCCTCGCCATGGCCGCTATGATGCAGAACAAGGGCCAGATCTTCGCCTATGACAGCGACCGCGCGCGGCTGGCGCCGATCTATGATCGACTGAAACGCAACGGCGTGCGTAATGCCCAGACGCGTTCGCCCGAGCCGGGTGCCCTCGAGGATCTCGCAGGCCGCATGGACCGGGTGGTGATCGATGCGCCCTGCACCGGCACCGGCACGTGGCGGCGGCGTCCGGACGCCAAGTGGAAGCTGGCCGAAGACCAGCTCGCCCAGCGTGTTGCCGAACAGGCCGCGATCCTCGCCGAGGGCCGGCGCTTCGTGAAGCCCGGCGGCGTGCTCGCCTACATCACCTGCTCGATCCTCGCGGCAGAAAATGACGAGCAGGTCGCGGCCTTTCTCGAATCCAATGAGGAATTCAGATTGCGCGACGCGCGAGCGGCCTGGGCGGAAGCGTTCGGGGAGGCCGATAGAGCCGTGTTCACCCCGGGCGGTGGCATCGCGCTTTCGCCGCTCACCACCGATACGGACGGCTTCTATATCGCGCTGCTCGAGCGGAAATCCTGAGCTGTGAACCGCGCGGCCCGTTCGCGCGTTGAACGCCTATGAGCACCCTGACCCTAAACGATTACAAAGCCCCCAAGGCCCTCGGCCTTCTCGCCCTCTTCATCCTCGTCGTCCTCGGCGTCGGATCGTTCATCGGGACCCAGACCGCCCCCGGCGCCTGGTACGAGGGCCTCGACAAGCCCTTCTTCAATCCGCCCAACTGGGTCTTCGGCCCGGTCTGGTCGACGCTTTACGTACTCATCGCGATCGCAGGCTGGCGGACGTTTCTCGACGACCGGGGCGGCCTCGCGATGAAGCTCTGGGTCGCGCAGATGGTGCTGAACTGGATCTGGTCGCCGGTGTTCTTCGGCGCCGAAAACCTTGTTCTCGCTTTCGGCATCATCCTCGTCATGTTGGCGACGATAATCGCCTACATCGTGGTGGTCAGTCGCCGCGATCGCCTCTCGGCACTGCTCTTCGTCCCTTATGCGGCGTGGGTGGGGTTTGCGAGCATCCTGAATCTGTCTCTCTGGATCCTCAACTAACCCGCTCTTGCGAAAAGCATCTTGCGCGCCCGGCTTGGCCCGGTGCTGTCATTTCGAGCGGGCCTTCTTGCCACGCGCCACTTCGGTCGCCAGCGCCTCGAGCCGGTGGGTCCAGAAACCGCGGAACTGCTCGAGCCAGGCGTCCACCTCCTGCATGGGCTCAGGGCGGATGGCGTAGAGCCGCCGATTGCCGATAGCGCGCGCCTCGGCAAAGCCTGCCTCGCGCAGTACCCGCAAATGCTGGGAAACGGCACCGTGCGAGATGCCGAACTCGGCCATGATGGTGGCCGCCAACTCACCGGCGCCCGCTTCCTCGCGAGCAATGAGTTCGAGGATGCGGCGCCGGACCGGATCGCCCAGCACATCGAAAGCGTGCATGGCTGGGCTCACCCCGCCGGCGGGGTATCGCCCGTGTAGAAGGCCTTGGTGCGCTCGCCGGCCGCGCGCGCGGCATCGGCGTCGTCACCATCGGCGATCGCTGCTGCCACCCAACCCTCAGCCGACCGGACGATGAAGCTTCGGCCATCCGCAGAAGCGGACCAGGCGTTGATCTCCTCGGGCGACCAGACCGTCGCGGTCCCGGTCTTAATGTGCATGCCGAGGCCCATCAGCGCCATGTCCCAGCCGACGCCCGTGGCACCGGCGCCATATTGCGACCAGAACTCTTCGGGCACATGCGCCGAATGCTCGAGCCGCAGGCGGGTGACTTCGCCGGCCGGGCTCAGAGAGACGGTGAGCCAGCTCACTTCCCCACCGAATTCCCAGGTCACGCTGAATTCCTTCGGCGGGTCGCAGGCGAGGACCTCGCCCCCGGCATTGCCCTTGAGCTGGTAGCGCTCGCCGAGCCCGACCGACCCCTCGATCGGCATGAACCATCGGGCGATCCGGTCAGGATCGGTCACCGCGTTCCAGAGATCCTCGATGTCCGTTTCGTAGTCGCGCTCGGCGATGACCACCCGCATCGATTTTCCGTCGCGCGTGCGTGTAGCGACGGTCCGCGTCACCGCGCCAATGATGGCTCCAACATCCATGATGTCCTCCTGTCTCCGCACACCTGTTTAAGTCAAAACTAAAATAGATACAAGTCGGCATGCCGGCCATGCCGCCGTCGCGATTGCCTGCCGCATCGATTCGCCGTAAAGCCTCGCCATGCACACGACCCAGCCCCAAGACGCCCCTTCGCCAGACGCCATCCTGATCGTCGATTTCGGCTCGCAGGTGACCCAGCTCATCGCCCGCCGCATCCGCGAAACCGGGGTCTATTGCGAGATCCATCCGTTCAACACTGCCGGCGATGCGGTGGCCGCGCTCAATCCGCGCGGCATCGTGCTTTCGGGCGGCCCGGCTTCGACGCTGGACGAAAACGCGCCGACGATCCATCCGGCTCTTCTCGAGGCGGGCGTGCCGATCCTCGGCATCTGCTATGGCCAGCAGGCGCTCTGCATGGCGCTCGGCGGCAAGGTCGAAGCGGGCCACCATCGCGAGTTCGGGCGGGCGGACGTGACGGTGCAGAAGCCCTCGGCGCTTTACGAGGGCGTCTGGGACCTCGGCACCCAGCATCAGGTCTGGATGAGCCATGGCGACCGCGTGACCGCGCTGCCCGAGGGTTTCGAGATCGTGGGCACGTCGGCCGGCGCGCCCTTTGCGATGATCGCCAATGAAGAGCGGCGCATCTGGGCGGTGCAGTTCCACCCCGAAGTGGTGCACACCCCCGATGGTGCCAAGCTCTACGCCAATTTCGTCCACCATATCTGCGGCATCGCGCCGAGCTGGACCATGGCGGCCTATCGCGAGAAAGCGGTCGAAAAAATCCGCACGCAGGTGGGTTCCGGCCGCGTCATCTGCGGGCTTTCGGGGGGTGTGGACTCCTCCGTGGCGGCCGTGCTGATTCACGAGGCGATCGGGGACCAGCTGACCTGCATTTTCGTCGATCACGGGCTAATGCGGCTCAACGAGGCGGACGAAGTGGTCTCCATGTTCCGCGACCATTACAACATCCCACTCGTCCATGTGGACGCGTCCGAGCTCTTCCTTTCCCAGCTTGCCGGCGAAGCCGACCCCGAGACCAAGCGCAAGACCATCGGGCGGCTCTTCATCGAGACCTTCGAGGCCGAGGCAAAGAAGATCGGTGGCGCGCAGTTCCTCGCCCAGGGCACCCTTTATCCCGACGTCATCGAAAGCGTGTCGTTCACCGGCGGCCCCTCGGTCACGATCAAGAGCCACCACAATGTGGGC
The DNA here is from genome assembly GCF_003994485.1 of Arsenicitalea aurantiaca. Lineage (GTDB taxonomy): Bacteria > Pseudomonadota > Alphaproteobacteria > Rhizobiales > Devosiaceae > Arsenicitalea > Arsenicitalea aurantiaca. Next base: position 61,876 of record NZ_RZNJ01000007.1, on the reverse strand, counting down.
GGCCTGCCCGAGCGCATGAACATGGAGCTGGTCGAGCCGCTCCGCGAGCTCTTCAAGGACGAGGTGCGGGCGCTCGGTCGCGAACTCGGGCTTCCCGAAAGCTTCGTCGGGCGCCATCCCTTCCCGGGGCCGGGCCTTGCCATCCGCTGCCCGGGCGGCATCACGCCCGAAAAGCTGGACATCCTGCGCCGGGCCGATGCCATCTATCTCGACGAAATCCGCAAATCGGGCCAGTACGACAAGATCTGGCAGGCCTTCGCCGTGCTGCTGCCGGTGCAGACCGTGGGCGTGATGGGCGATGGCCGCACCTATGAGTTCGTCTGCGCGCTCCGCGCCGTGACCTCGGTCGACGGCATGACCGCCGATTTCTACCCCTTCGACATGGGTTTCCTCGGCCGCACCGCCACCCGGATCATCAACGAGGTCCGCGGCATCAACCGTGTCGTCTACGACGTCACCTCCAAACCCCCCGGCACGATCGAGTGGGAATGATCGCTCGGTCCTGATCGCGTTTTGGTGATCGGATCGGGCTGGTTCTGCGTAAGCGGGGCATGACCGATGCACCGTCACCCACCATGCCCATGGCCAGCCGGCAGACGATTGCCCTGATCCTCACGGCGGCAGGCGCGCTGCCGTTCCTCGCTGGCCTCGTGGACGTCGCGCTTCTCGGGGGGCAGTGGCTGCAGGCCATTCAGGTCTATGGCGCGGTCATCGCGGCCTTCATCTGCGGGATCCACTGGGGGGCGGCGATGTTCGCGCCCGAGCGCATGGCGCCGCGCCTGCTGATCCTGTCCAATTTTCTGGCGCTTCTGGCGTGGCTTTCAGCGTTGCTGCCGCCGACCGCCGGCTTTCTCTCGCTGGCGGCCGTCTTCGGCAGCCTCCTGCTGGTTGATCGCCATCTCTTTCGTGCCGGGCTCTGGCCCGACTGGTTCTGGACACTCCGGATCGCCATCAGCGCCCTCGTCATCGGGGTCACCTTGCTTCTGGGGATCCTCGCGTGAAGCGGGTCGCGATCATCGGCGCCGGCATCGGCGGGCTGACCTTGGCGCGTGCTCTTTATGGGGCCGCAGAGATCACGGCCTTCGAAAAGGGCAGGGGCGTCGGCGGGAGGACCGCCTCGCGCCGCGAAGGACATTTTCAGTTCGATCATGGCGCGCAGTGCTTCACCATACGCACCGAGGCCTTCGCGCGCTGGATCGCCCCGATGCAGGAGGCGGGCGTCGTTGCGGAATGGAAGGGGCCGGTGGTCAATCTCGAGGCCGGCCGGGTGACCGGACCGCGGCTCTGGAGCGAGCGCCATTTCGTCGGCGCTCCAGCCATGAACGCCCTTGCCCGTCATCTTGCCGACGGCCTCGATATCAGGGCCGGCACCGATGTGCTGCCGCTCGAACCGGGCGGCGGGGCTCATATGCTGCGCGACGCCGACGGCCGGGACCTCGGGTCCTTCGATATCGTCGTTTCGACGACCACCCCGCATCAGACCGCCGCCCTCTTCGCCAAACTGGCGCCGGGGCTCGGTTTCTATGCGGGCCAGATGAAGGCCTCTCACGCCCTGATGCTCGGCTATGACCGGGCGCTCCCCATCGACTGGATCGCCGCCAAGGTGATGGATGGGCCGATCCGTTGGATTTCAGTCGACAGCAGCAAGCCGGGGCGGCCGGCCGGTTCGACGACGCTCGTTGCCCACACGCGCAGCGGTTTTTCCCGCCACCATCTCGATACGCCGCCGGGGCTTTTGGCGCCCATCCTCTTCGAGGCCATGCGCGCCGCCATCCCGGGCGGGCTCGGGACCCCCGACATGATCCGGTCCCATCGCTGGCGCTCGGCCATCGTCAGGCGCACCGGGCGGCCCGGGCCGTGGCACGATGCCCAAATGGGTCTTGCGGCGACCGGAGACTGGGCGGCGTCGAGCCGCATCGAGGAGGTTTGCCTGGCCGCCCTCGACCTCGCCGCGCAGCTTCGCGCGGAGCTGGGCTGACCGGCCAAAACCTTGGCGCGTCGGGGCCGCGAAGCGTTTGCATTCGGGGGGCGCGGTGACTATTGTGCGGCCAAATTCGGCCCCGCAGTCCAAGGCTTTCAATGTCCAACGATACCATTCTCCGCGAAGTCAATGAAGAGCTCCGCGGCGATCGCATGCGCGCCCTTTGGCGCAGCTTCGGGCCCTATGTGATCGGCGCAGCCGTGGGTGTCGTGCTCATTGTGGCCGCGAGCGAGGGCTGGTCGTGGTGGCAGAACTCCAATGCGGCGCGTGCTTCGGACGAGTTCTACGCCGCGCTCGACATCGCCGATGGCGACGATGCGGCTGCGGCTCAGGCGGCGCTCAACGGCGTCATCGACACCAATGTCGGTGGCTACCCGATCCTCGCGCGCTTCCGCCAGGCGGCCATTCTCGCCGAGAGCGGACAGACGGCAGAGGCCATCGCCGCCTATGATGCGCTCGCCGGCAGCATCAACAATCAGCGCCTTCGCGAACTGGCCCTCGTCTTTGCGGCCAATCTGCTCGTTGATGGCGGTGACGTGTCGGCCGTGCAGACGCGCGTCGGTGGGCTGATCTCCCCTGAAAACCCGATGCGCAACGCGGCCCGCGAAGCCCTCGGGCTCGTCCAGTACCGCGCGGGCGATCTCGCCGGCGCCGCGGCGAGCTTCGAGGCGATCACGAACGATCCCCAGGTGAACCCGCAGACGCGCAACCGCGTGCAGCTTTTCCTGCTGCAGGTCCTTTCGGAGGGCGACGGGGTGGAGCCTCCGCTCGAGAGCGCCGCCGAAGCCGAGCCCGATCCTGCGGCCGAGCCGGCCCTTGTCGAGGAAGCGCCGGCTGCCGAGGACGCGCCCGCCGAAGCCGCACCTCCGGCCGTAGAGGCCGAGCCGGCGTCCGAAGCGCCTGCGGCCGAGGCGCCGGCAGACGATGCCGTGCCCGCCGACGAACTCATCCCGGATACGACCCCGGCCGGGAACTGACGGGCGCACCGCCTGACCATTTTGCAGGAAGGACGCGGCAATGAGCGTCACCGTCGCCATTGTCGGCCGGCCGAATGTCGGCAAGTCGACCCTTTTTAATCGCCTCGTCGGGCGCAAGATCGCGCTCGTCGACGACACGCCCGGCGTCACCCGGGACCGGCGGGAAGCCGAAGGCCGGATTGCGGACCTGAAGTTCCGTGTGCTCGATACGGCCGGCTATGAGGACGTCACCGACGACAGCCTCGAATCGCGCATGCGCCGACAGACCGAGCTCGCAATCGCTGAGGCCGACGTCATCCTCTTCATGTTCGATGCGCGCGCCGGGGTGACCCCGCTCGACCAGCGCTTCGCGCAGGTGCTGCGCAAGGCGGGCAAGGATGTCCACCTCGTCGGCAACAAGGCCGAGGGACGCGAGGCCGAGCCCGGCCTGATCGAGGCCTTCAAGCTCGGCTTCGGCGAGCCCATCGCGCTTTCGGCTGAGCATGGGCTCGGGCTTTCGGACCTCCACTCCATCGTCTCCCAGGCCATCGACCGGGCCGCCGAGGCGCAGGAGCAGGCGCGCGAGAGCCTCGAGCAGTATCTGCCGCAGGTGGATGTCGACCTGCCCGAGGACGACGGCTCGACCGAGGAGGGGCCGGCGCTCCGCTGGAACCCCAACCGCTACCTCAACGTCGCCATCATCGGCCGGCCCAATGCCGGCAAGTCGACCCTCGTCAACCGGTTGGTGGGCGAAGAGCGCGTGCTGACCGGGCCCGAGGCGGGCATCACCCGCGACAGCATCATGGTGCCTTGGGAATGGGAAGGACGCACGGTCAACCTCGTCGACACCGCCGGCATCCGCCGCCGCTCGCGCGTGCAGGAGAAGCTCGAAAAGCTTGCCGTCGGCGATGCGCTGCGCGCCATCCAGTATGCCGAAGTGGTCGTGCTGATGCTCGACGCCACCATCCCGTTCGAGAAGCAGGATCTGGCCCTCGCCGATCTCGTCGAGCGCGAGGGGCGGGCGCTGGTGATCGCGCTCAACAAATGGGATCTGATCGAGGACAAGAATGCGGCGCTCTCTGCGATGCGCGAGGCCTGCGAACGGCTGCTGCCTCAATTGCGCGGCGTGCCCCTCGTGACGATTTCGGGGCTACAGGGTCGGAACATCGACAAGCTGATGAAGGCCATCTTCGCCATCGAGAAGGTCTGGAACACCCATATCTCTACAGCGCGGCTCAATCGCTGGCTCGCCGGAATGATCGAGGGGCACCCACCTCCGGCCGTCTCGGGACGCCGGCTCAAGCTGCGCTACATGACGCAGGCCAAGATGCGCCCGCCCAGCTTCATCGTCTTCGCCTCGCGACCCGACGCCCTGCCGCAATCCTATGTGCGCTACCTCGTCAACGGTATGCGCGAGGCCTTCGACATGCCCGGCACGCCAATCCGCTTCTGGGTCCGGGGCGGCAAGAACCCCTATGTGAAGGACGACTAGCCTGCGCTATTCCAAGCGCCGGGCTTGTGCCCTATGATTCAGCGGCTCAAGCGCCCCGATAAAGAGTGCGGGGTCGCAGGATCGCTTCAGAGTGTTCATCGAAATATTGATCGTCGCCGTCCTGACCATGGTCAACGGCGTGCTGGCCATGTCCGAACTGGCCGTCGTCTCGTCCCGGCCCGCCCGCCTTCAGGCGATGGCGGCCGAAAGCCGGGGGGCCGCGACCGCGTTGCGGCTCGCCAAGGACCCCGGCCGTTTCCTGTCGAGCGTCCAGATCGGCATCACGCTTGTCGGCATCCTGTCTGGCGCCTTTTCCGGCGCGACGCTGGGCGCCCGTCTCGCCGAGACACTGCGCGAACTCGGCCTTGCGCCCGGCCTTGCCGATCCGCTCGGCGTCGGTATCGTCGTCGTTGCCATCACCTATCTCTCGCTGATCGTCGGCGAACTGGTCCCCAAGCAGATCGCGCTCCGTAACCCCGAAGCCGTCGCCTCGCGCGTTGCCCCGCTGATGGCGCTGATCGCAACCGTTGCGGCGCCGCTCGTATGGCTGCTCGACGTCTCGGGCAAGCTGGTGCTGAGGCTTCTCGGCCAGTCGGGCGCCGCAGAGGAGCGGGTGACCGAGGAGGAAATCCGCACCATTCTCGCCGAGGCGACGAGCGCCGGCGTCATCGAAAGCGCCGAGCGCGAGATGATCGCGGGCGTGATGCGCTTTGCCGATCGCTCGGCACGCGGGCTGATGACACCGCGGCGCGAGGTGGAGATCATCGATCTCGCCGATCCCCCCGCAGTGATCGAAAAGCAGCTCCGCGCCTCCAAGCGCACACGCCTGCCGGTGCAGGACGGCGATGCCGACGCCATCATCGGGGTCCTGCTGCGCAAGGATCTCATCAACGTCTATGCCGAAGGCCGGCCACTCGACATCCGCAAGCTGGTGCGCGAGGCGCCGGTGGTGATGGACCGCACCCATGCGCTCGATGTGCTGAAGGCGATCAGGGCCTCCACGGTGCATCTGGCGCTCGTCTTCGACGAGTATGGGCACTTCGAGGGGGTGATCAGCTCGGGCGACGTGCTCGAGGCCATCACCGGCTCGTTCCAGAACGAGGGTGAGGCGGAGCCTGCCTTTGTTACGCGCGAGGACGGGTCTTGGCTCATCGCCGGCTGGATGCCCGTCGACGAAATGGGCGATGCGCTCGGCGTGCGGATCGCGCGCAGCGGCGATTTCGAAACGCTCGCCGGCTACGTGATCTCCGAACTCGGCCGCCTGCCCGAGGTCGGGGAGGCGTTCGATCGCAATGGCTGGCGGTTCGAGGTCGTCGACCTGGACGGCCGGCGCGTCGACAAGCTCCTGGTGAGCCGGGCGCCGGACTGAGCCCGGGCCCTTCGCTCAGAGCTCGGACCAGACGCCTTCGCGAACGTCGAACCGGGACGCGTTGCGGGTGAAGCCGGGTTCGATCATGTCGATCAGCTGGCCGGCGATGTCGGCCGGCAGCGGCAGGGTGTCGGGATCTTCTCCGGGCATGGCGCGGGCCCGCATCGCCGTCCGCACCGGGCCCGGATAGAAGACGTTGGCGCGCACGGAAGTCTGCTCGATCTCGCCCGAATAGCTCTTCACCAGCGCTTCCAGCGCCGCCTTGCTAGCCGCATAGGGGCCCCAATAGGGCTTGGCCGTATGCGCCGATGAGGAGGAGACGAAGACGGCGCGGCCAGCGCTCGACTGGCGCAGCAGCAGGTCCGTCGAGCGCACCAGCCGATAGTTTGCCGTGACGTTGAGCGAAAAGACCTTGTCGAATTCCTTGGGCGTCACATGGGCGAGGGGGCTCAGCGTGCCGAGCTGGCCTGCATTGCCCACGAGCCCGTCCAGCATGCCCCAGCGTTCGAAGATCGCCGCGCCCAGCCGGTCGATGGCGTCGCCATCCGCCAGGTCGAGCGGCACGAGCGTGGTGGTGGACCCGAGCGCCTGGATTTCGTCATCCAGCTCCTCGAGCCCGCCCACCGTGCGCGCGACGACGATCACATGTGCCCCGCGCCGGGCCGCTTCGCGTGCGGCCGCATAGCCGATGCCGCGCGACGCGCCGGTGACGAGCACCACCTTGCCCGAAAGTGTCTTTTCTTCAGTCATCTATTAGCCGGCTTCCTTGAGCAGGGAGATCTTCTTTGGCTCGTTCTTGGCGCGGCCGTTGAGATCGGTGAGCGAGGTCGGATAATCGCCCGTGAAATAATGGTCGGTGAACTGGGGCGCCTTGGGATTGCGCTTCTCGCCACCGACGGCTTCGTAGAGCCCGTCGATCGACAGAAATTGCAAGGAATCCGCCCCGATGAACCGGCACATCGAGGCCAGGTCCGGATGCTGGTTCGCGAGAAGGTTTTCCGGGTCCGGCGTGTCGATGCCGTAATAGTCGGAATGAAAGATCATCGGGCTTGCGACGCGGATATGCACTTCCCGGGCGCCCGCATCGCGGATCATCTGCACGATCTTGACCGACGTCGTGCCGCGCACGATCGAATCGTCCACCAGCACCACCCGCTTGCCCTCGATCTCGGCGCGATTGGCCGAATGCTTGAGCTTGACGCCGAAGGCGCGGATCGACTGGGTGGGCTCGATGAAGGTGCGGCCCACATAGTGATTGCGGATGATGCCGAGCTCGAACGGGATGCCGCTCGCCTGCGCATAGCCGATGGCGGCCGGCGTCCCTCCATCGGGCACGGGCACCACGACATCGGCCTCGACCGGGGCCTCGCGCGCGAGATTGTAGCCCATGGCCTTGCGGGCGGCGTAAACGCTGCGGCCGGCGACCATGGAATCGGGACGGGCGAAATAGACGTATTCGAACAGGCACATGCGCTCGGGGCGCGGCGGGAAGGGCTTGTAGGATTCCACGGTGATCGTGCCATCGGCCTGGATCTCGCAGACCACGACCTCGCCGTTCTCCACATCGCGGATGAACTTGGCGCCGATGATGTCGAGCGCGCAGGTCTCCGAGGCGAAGATCGGCTTACCGTCCAGCTCTCCCAGCACCAGCGGGCGAATGCCGTTGGGGTCGCGCGCGCCGATGAGCTTGGTGCGGGTCATCGCGACCATGGCATAAGCGCCTTCGATCGCGCCGAGTGCATCCACGAACCGGTCCGAGGACGAGGCGCGCTGGGACCTTGCGATCAGGTGCAGCACCACTTCGGTGTCGGATGTCGACTGGCAGATCGCGCCCTGCGCGATCAACCGGCGCCGAAGCGTCAGGCCGTTGGTGAGGTTGCCATTGTGGGCAATGGCGATGCCACCGACCTCGAGTTCGGCAAAGAGCGGCTGCACGTTCCGCAGAATGGTCTCGCCCGTGGTCGAGTAGCGCACATGGCCCATCGCCATGTTGCCGGGCACGCGCGCCAGCGTCATCGGATTGGTGAAATGATCGCCGACGAGCCCGAGCTGGCGTTCGGAATGGAACTGCCGCCCGTCGAACGAGACGATGCCCGCGGCTTCCTGCCCGCGATGCTGCAGCGCATGCAGCCCGAGTGCTGTGAGGGCCGATGCATCGGGATGCCCCAGAATGCCGAACACCCCGCATTCCTCATGCAGGGTATCCCCGTCGAGATCGAGATCGAAGCTAGTCGCCATTTTGCCTGCCGTGGACATGGTGTCTCCAGTCTTCAGCCCGGGTCATGGGCCGTCGGTTTCGCCGCCGCGTGGCCGGGCCGCGCAGGGCACTGCGCTTAGACCCAGCTTTGGGCGCAATCGCGTCCGCCGGCCGTCGATCCGATCACGGCTCCGTCAGGCCGTCAGATCTGCGTCTGGTCGAGCGGAGGAAGCTCTTCGCCCTGCGGCTGGGGTGCGGGCGGCACCCCGTTCTGCGGAGCGGTATCGGGCATCGGTTCTTCGCCCAGATCGGCATCGCCGCCCCCGCGCTGCAGGATGTCGGTCACCTGCCGCTCGAGGTCTTCGGGCAGCATGTCGATGAGGCTGTCGCCCATGCTCGACAGGATCGGCAGCGAGCGGGCCTGGGCGGCCCAGTCCGGCAGGCGATCACGGAAGAGCCACTGGCCGAAGATGACGAGGACGATCGCGATCAAGAGCCCGCGCGCCAGCCCGAACAGGAACCCGAAGGTGCGATCGATCGGCCCGATGCGGCTGTCGACTACGAAATCGGCGATCCGCATGGTCAGCAGGTGAAGCACGATGAGCGAGACGAGGAAGCTGACGACCACCGTCGCCGCATCCGCGATCAGCTGCTCGGCGATGAAGCCGCGCGCGATTTCGGGATGGTACTGCCACATGTAGATTGCGACCGCAGCCGAACCGGCCCAGGTTGCCAGCGACAGGACTTCGCGCGTCAAACCACGCGCGGTCGCCAGTATGGCCGAGATCAGTACGAGGACGCCGACGCCGACGTCGAATGCGGTCAACATGGATTAAGTCCGCCCATGGCTTTGCTTTGGCTCCGTTTAGCCGCTTCTGCCCGCGATGCCAAGGGCGCAGGCCCGGGGCATGGGCGATGTTCACCAAAAGCATGGCGAGGGCGGGCGATGCTCACTCTTCGGCCCGTTTCCGCCCCCGGGCCGCGATGTCGCCGACGAGCTCGGCGAGCGTCGAGACTTCGGAGACCCGAAGCCCGTCGGGCTTGTCGCCGGCCCCGAGCCGGCCGGTGACGACCGCGGAAAATCCCAGCTTCTGGCCCTCGCGCAGGCGCAGCCCGGCATGGACGACCGGGCGAATGCCCCCCGCGAGCGAGACCTCGCCGAAATAGACCGCATCGGCAGGCAGCGGCGCATCGGTCAGCGAGGAGATGAGTGCGGCGGCGACGGCGAGATCGGCGGCCGGCTCGTTGATCTTCAGCCCGCCCGCGACGTTGAGATAGATGTCGTTGGCGCCGATCCTCACCCCGCAGCGCGTCTCGAGGACGGCAAGGATCATCGAGAGGCGGGCCGAATCCCACCCCACGACCGCACGCCGCGGCGTGCCGAGCGGGGAGGGCGCGACCAGTGCCTGGATTTCGACGAGCAGGGGCCGCGTCCCCTCCATCCCGGCAAAGACGGCCGATCCTGCAGCCCCCTCGTCGCGCTGGTCGAGGAAGATGGCCGAAGGATTGGCGACCTCCCGCAGCCCGAGCATGGTCATCTCGAAGACGCCGATCTCGTCGGTCGCCCCATAGCGGTTCTTCACGCCGCGCAGAATGCGGAAGGTGTGGCTGGCATCGCCCTCGAAATAGAGCACCGCATCGACCATGTGTTCGACCACCCGGGGCCCCGCGATCTGTCCGTCCTTGGTCACGTGCCCGACGAGCACCACAGCCGCACCGCTCTTCTTGGCAAAGCGCGTCAGCGCCTGGGCGCTCGTGCGCACCTGCGTCACGGTGCCAGGGGCGCTCTCCACGCGGTCGGTCCAGAGGGTCTGGATGGAATCGATGATGACGAGATCGGGCGCCGAGCCCTGCTGGAGCGTTGCGAGGATGATCTCGACATTGGTTTCGCTCGCGAGCAGCACCTGCTCCTCGCCGAGCCCCAGCCGCTGCGCGCGCAGCCTGATCTGGGCAATGGCCTCTTCGCCCGAAACGTAGATGACGCGTTTGCCCTGCGCCGCCAGAGCCGCCGCCGCCTGCAGGAGCAGGGTCGATTTCCCGATGCCCGGATCGCCCCCGACCAGAACGGCCGAGCCCTTGACGAACCCGCCGCCCGTCACCCGATCGAGCTCGCGGAGGCCGGTCTCGATCCGCGCCGCGCTCTCGATCTCGCCCTTGAGCGGGACGAGGTCCACGGGGCGCCCGCCGGCGATGGCCGATCTGGGGCCCGCGCCCACCCCCGATTCGACCAGTTCCTCGACGAGCGTGTTCCATTCCCCGCACGAATCGCAGCGCCCCTGCCAGCGCGTGCTGACCGCGCCGCAGGCCTGGCAGACGAAACTGCTGCGTGATTTGGCCAAGACTCTCTCCTGCTCGGTTCGGGCGGTCGGCAGCTAGCTCCTAGCGCAGGGGCGGCAGCTGATCAAGAACGAAAGAGGAACGGACTTCAGCCGCCAAGCCCCTCGGCGCCGAAATAGCTGCGCGTCGCGCGGGCGAGCCGCAGATTGGTCAGCATCTCGTAGCCGATGGTGCCGGCGGCGTCGGCCTGATCGTCGACGCCGAGCGTCCGCCCCAGAATCTCGACCATCTGGCCGGGGCGCGGGGGCTGGTCGGCGAGGTCGGTGACATCGACGACGACCATGTCCATCGAGACGCGTCCGACCACGGGCACGATCCGCCCTCCGATGGCGACCCGTCCCCCGAGCCGGGCATTGCTGGCCGAAAGGCTGCGCAGGAACCCGTCCGCATAGCCGATGCCGACGACTGCGAGGCGGCTGTCGCGGGTGAGGGTCTGGCTCGCGCCATAGCCGACCGTCTCGCCCGTGCGTGCCTCGCGCATCTGGAGGATCGGCATCTCGAGCGTCACCACCTGCGACATAGGATTGCGCCGGCCCGCCACGGCGCGTCCGCCATAGAGCGCGATGCCTGGCCGCACCATCTGGAAGTGCTTTTCCCGGCCCGTCATCAGCCCCGCCGAATTGGCGAGCGAGGCCGGGATGTTGGGGAACTGCTGCAAGAGCGCCGAAAAGAGCGCGAGCTGGGTCCGGTTCTTCTCATGGCTCGGCTGGTCCGCGCAGGCCAGATGGCTCATGATCATCTGGGGCTGATAGCCGATCTGCTCGATCAGCCGCTTGACGATGCTCGCTTCATTGAGCCGGAAGCCGAGCCGGTTCATCCCCGTGTCGAAATGAAAGGCGGCCGGCAGGGCCTCGTTGCGCGAGAGGCAGGCTTCGAGCCATTCCTCCAGCATGGGCAGCGAGTTGATGACGGGCATGAGCCGCTCGCCCACATAAAGCCTCGCCGCGCCCGGAAAAAGCCCGTCGAGCACGAAGACATGCGCATCGGGCAGGGTGGCACGCACAGTGACCGCTTCGTCGGGCGTCGCGGCAAAAAAGAAGCGCGCGCCCGCCGCATAGAGCGCCCGGCAGGCCGCAACGAGCCCGGTGCCATAGGCGTCCGCCTTCACCACCGCGCCGGTGAGGGCGCCGGTGCTCACCTTGTCGAGCGCACGCCAATTGCGCTGCAGCGCGCCCAGATCGATGCTGAGCCGGCCGCCGAGGCCGGTCGGGGACGCGGGCGCCATCACTCCATCCGATCGGGCAGGTAATCCGAGCGCGCCAGATTGCCGAACCGGGTGAATTGCGCCTCGAACTGTAGCTGCACCGTGCCCGTAGGGCCGTGGCGCTGCTTGCCGATGATCACTTCGGCCCGTCCATGCACCTGTTCCATCTCCCCCTGCCACGCCAGATGTTCGGGCGTGCCCTCCTTGGGTTCCTTGTTCTTGAGGTAGTATTCCTCGCGATAGACGAAGAGCACAACGTCCGCGTCCTGTTCGATGGAGCCGGATTCGCGAAGATCCGCAAGCTGGGGGTGCTTGTCCTCGCGCGCTTCCACCTGCCGGCTGAGCTGGCTGAGCGCGATGATGGGCACTTCGAGTTCCTTGGCGAGGGCCTTGAGCGTCGTCGTGATCTCGGTCAGCTCCTGCACCCGGCTCTCGCTCGCCTTCTTGGACGAGCCCGACAGCAGCTGCAGATAGTCGACGATCAGGAGGTCGAGCCCCCGCTGGCGCTTGAGCCGGCGCGCACGCGCGGCGAGCTGCGCGACGCTGAGACCGCCCGTATCGTCGATATAGAGCGGCACCGAGGCCATGAGGTTGGAGGTGTCGACCAGCTTGTTGAACTGGCTTTCATGGATGTTGCCGCGCCGGATGTCCGAGGAGGAAATCTCGGCCTGTTCGGCAAGGATACGGGTGGCGAGCTGTTCGGAACTCATTTCTAGGCTGAAAAACCCGACCTGGCCGCCATCGATGGTCTTGGTGTGCCCATCGGGCGTCACTTCCGAGCGCCAGGATTTGGCGACGTGGAAGGCGATGTTGGTTGCGAGCGAGGTCTTGCCCATGGCCGGGCGCGCCGCGAGGATGATGAGGTCCGAGCGCTGCAGCCCGCCCATCAGCCGGTCGAGATCGACGAGCCCGGTCGCCGTGCCCGAGAGCGTGCCGTCTCGGCTATAGGCCTCGCCGGCCATGGTAATGGCGTGTTTCAGCGCTTCGTTGAAGGGCAGGAACCCCCCGTCATAGCGGCCCTTCTCGGCGAGCTCGAACAACGCCTTCTCGACGTTCTCGATCTGGACTGCGGGAGTGGTCTCGACATCCGCCTCATAGGCGGTCTGCACCATATCCTCGCCCACGAGAATGAGATTGCGCCGGATGGCGAGGTCGTGCACCGCCCGCCCGTAATCCGCCGCGTTGATGACGGTTGTCGCCTCCGCCGCGAGCCGGGCGAGATATTGCGACATGGTGACGTCTGCCACGAGGTTTTCGGGCAGATGGGTCTTGAGCGTGATCGGGGTCGCCGTGCGGCCGGCGCGGATCACCTTGGCGATGACCTCGTAGATCTCGCGGTGGATGGGCTCGTAGAAATGGCTGGCATCGAGGAAGTCCGACACCCGGTAGAAGGCCTCGTTGTTGACGAGGATCGCGCCCAGCAGCGCCTGCTCGGCTTCGATGTTGTGCGGGGCGAGCCGGAAGGATTTTTCTTCCTCGGGGCGCAGGCGGGCAACGTTGTCGGCCATCTCATCCTCCTTGGCGATGCCACGCGAGGCCGTGCCCTAGGTCGTCTTGTTAGATCGCACCGGCCGCGGGGCTTCGACAATTGTTCGAGGGACACACCGACGCAAATTCGTCATCCGTTGGACAACCTGATGTGATCAGGGGGGATAACGGGCAAGTTTACGTTTCCTGCTTGCGAATCCCGGCGTACCTCGATGTCACCGTTTAAACAGCGTGTGGCGGCATGATGAAGAAAAAGGCCGGGTCCAGACGGGCCCGGCCTTCCGATGCGGGTGCGGGGATGACGCTTATGCGTCTTCCTGACGCTCGGTCTCTTCGGCGACTTCGCCGGCTTCCTCGGAGGTCACGCCTTCGGCGTCTTCCTCGGCGCCTTCGGCCTCGCCGCCGAATGCATAGTCATCCTCGTCATCGTCATAGCTCTGGACCGTGAGGTCCTCGCCACGCGACTGGCGCTCGGCCTCGTCCTCGGAGCGGGCGACGTTGACGGTGACGGTGACTTCGACTTCGGCGTGGAGGTTGAGCGCAACCGAGTGCAGGCCGACGGTCTTGATGGGGTTCATCAGATCGACCTGAGACCGCTGGACGGTGAAACCGTCGGCGGCAAGCGCTTCCACGACGTCGCGCGAGGACACCGAACCGTAGAGCTGGCCGGTCTCGCCGGCCTGACGGATCATGGTGACGGTGCGGCCGTTGAGGCCCGATGCGATGCCGGCGGCCTTCTCGCGGCGCTCGTCATTGCGCTTCTCGATGGTCTGGCGCTCGGCCTCGAACCGCTTGCGGTTCGCTTCGGTCGCGCGCAGGGCCTTGCCCTGGGGCAGGAGGAAGTTGCGGGCGAACCCGTCCTTCACGTTCACTTCGTCGCCGATATGGCCCATGCGGCCAACGCGCTCGAGCAGAATGACTTTCATTGCATAACTCCTGATGCTGTCCCGCCTCGTGGGCGGTTAGAGGCCGCGACCCATTCGCGACCCCAGCCTGCGGCCCTTGCGGGCACGCTGGAAGATTACTTCACCGCGTAGGGCATGATGCCGATGAAGCGGGCGCGCTTGATGGCGCGGGCCAGCTCGCGCTGCTTCTTGGCCGAAACGGCCGTGATGCGGCTCGGCACGATCTTGCCGCGCTCGGACACGTAGCGCTGCAGCAGACGCACATCCATGTAGTCGATCTTGGGTGCGTTCGGGCCCGAGAACGGGCAGGTCTTGCGACGGCGCTGGAAGGGGCGACGCGTCTGGGTGGTGGTCAGGTCACGAATTGACATGGTCTAGATCTCCTTTTGACGCTCAGAACCGGCGCGGACGGCGTTCGCCGCCGAAGCGGTCGCCACCGCGATCACCGCGCTCGCGGTCGTCGCGCTTCTGCATCATGGCCGAGGGGCCGTCCTCGTGCTTGTCGACGCGCACGGTCATGAAGCGCAGAATGTCTTCATTGATGCGCATCTGGCGCTCCATCTCGGCGACCGCGGCGTGCGGCGCGTCGATGTTGAGCAGCGAGTAATGGGCCTTGCGGTTCTTGCGGATGCGGTAGGAGAGGGACTTCAGCCCCCAGTACTCGGTCTTGGTGACCTTGCCGCCATTGCTCGAAAGCAGTTCGGTCAGCGTGTTGGTCAGCTCTTCCACCTGCTGGGCGGAAACGTCCTGCCGCGCGAGGAAGATGTGTTCATAGAGGGCCATGAGCCGCCTTTCTGAATCTCTTGTTTCACTGCACACTCTTCGGCGCGGAGCCCCTTTGAAGCCCGGAAAGGCGACAAAGCGTTCTTCTAAAGAGCGGGAACACGGGAGGCCGGGCGATTGCCCTATCCGCCAATGGCGGACCCTCCGTTCAGCCCCCGGCCGACGAATGCAGGCGTGCAAATAGGCTGAAACCGCCCCGAAAGCAAGCCGAAACCCTTTCGTAGGCACGGGCGCCGGCCCCTTCGGCTGGCGCCGGGGTCACATGCTTGACATATTGTGCCGTCACGGGGCAAACGCCAGCCGCAACGGGGGCAGCACGGAGCGGCATCCGCACCGAAACCATTTTCAAGAGGGCTTCATGGGCAAAAGCGCATTCACCTTTCCCGGCCAGGGCAGCCAGGCTGTCGGCATGGGCCGCGAACTCGCAGAGGCTTTCCCCGAGGCCCGCGCCGTGTTCGACGAGGTGGATGCCGCGCTCGGCCAGTCCCTCTCGCAGATCATGTTCGAGGGGCCCGACGAGACGCTGCGCCTCACCGAGAATGCCCAGCCGGCCCTGATGGCCGTCAGCGTCGCCGTTGTGCGCGTGCTCGAAGCGCGCGGGGTGAGCCTCCGGGACGCGGCTGATTTCGTCGCCGGCCATTCGCTCGGGGAATATTCGGCGCTCTGCGCTGCCGGCACGTTCTCTCTTGCTGATGCGGCGCGGCTCCTGCGCATTCGCGGCGAGGCCATGCAGAGAGCCGTGCCGGTGGGCGAGGGCGCGATGGCCGCGATCCTCGGGCTCGATCTCGAGGCGGTGAGGGCGATCGCTGCCGAAGCGGGCGGCGTTTGTGACGTGGCCAATGACAACGCGCCGGGGCAGGTCGTGATCTCGGGCACGGCTGCCGCCGTCGAGGCGGCGATGGCGGCTGCCAAGGCCGGTGGCGCAAAGCGTGCGCTGCCGCTGCCGGTCAGTGCCCCTTTCCATTGTTCCTTGATGCAGCCGGCTGCCGATGCCATGGCGGCCGCGCTCGCCGAAGTCGAGATGGCCGCGCCGGTCGTGCCGCTCGTCGCCAATGTCCGGGCGCGCCCCGTGACCGATCCGGCCGAAATCCGCACACTCCTCGTCGAGCAGGTGACGGGCATGGTCCGCTGGACGGAAAGCGTCTCCTGGCTTGCAGGAGAGGGCGGGGTGGACGCCCTCTACGAACTCGGGACCGGCAAGGTGTTGACCGGGCTCGCCAAGCGCATTGCCCCCGGGGCCACGGCCACCGCCCTCAATACGCCGGCCGACATCGAGGCCTATCTTTCGGCGCGAAGCTGAATCCGTTTCCGAACAAGGACACCCCAAATGTTTGATCTTACCGGCAAACGCGCTCTCGTCACCGGCGCCAGCGGCGGCATCGGCAGCGAGATCGCCAAGGCGCTGACCGCTGCGGGCGCACGTGTGGCGCTCAGCGGCACGCGCGTGCCGGCGCTAGAGGCTGTCGCCTCCGAGATCGGGGGCGACAGCCCGATCCTGCCCTGCAACCTCTCGGACCTTGAAGCGGTCGACAAGCTCGTGCCCTCGGCCGAAGCCGCGCTCGGCGGGCTCGACATTCTCGTCAACAATGCCGGCATGACGCGCGACAATCTCTTCATGCGCATGAAGAACGAGGAATGGGACGACGTGATCGCGGTCAACCTCACCGCCGCTTTCCGCATTTCCCGTTCGGCCCTGCGCGGCATGATGAAGCAGCGATTCGGCCGCATCATTAACATCTCCTCGGTCGTCGGCGTCGTCGGCAATGGCGGCCAGGCCAACTACGCCGCCTCCAAGGCAGGGCTCATCGGCATGGGCAAGGCGCTGGCGCAGGAAGTCGCGTCGCGCAACATCACCGTCAACGCCATCGCGCCCGGCTTCATCGCCTCCGCCATGACCGACGAGCTCAACGACAAGCAGCGTGAGGCCATCTTTTCGACGATTCCCGCCGCCCGGCTCGGAACGGCCGCCGAAGTGGCGGGTTGTGCCGTCTTCCTGGCGAGCGACGCTGCCGGGTACATCACCGGCCACACCCTCGACGTGAACGGTGGAATGGTGATGGTCTGAAGCGTCTATGTGCTTGAAAAAGGCGAGTTTGCCGATTATGGCCAAACCATAGGAAGTGTGGTACTGCCGCCGCTGATCGACGGCGAGCGGCTCACTTGCGGGCAACGAAGCGCCCGCCTACAGTCAGTTTTGAATAGTCCCCGTGTCGTGCACACGTGCAGCGCGGGGCAGACAACAACGAACCAATAGCCCGCTAAAAGGAAAGTAAATATGAGCGATATCGCTGATCGCGTCCGCAAGATCGTTGTGGAACACCTCAACGTGGATGCGGAGAAAGTCACCGAGAAGGCCAGCTTCATCGATGACCTGGGCGCCGACTCGCTCGATCAGGTCGAGCTCGTGATGGCGTTCGAGGAAGAATTCTCGGTCGAGATCCCCGATGACGCCGCCGAAAGTATCCAGACCTTCGGTGATGCGGTCGCCTTCCTCACCAAGGCCGTCGGCTAACACGAGCTACCGGGTTCGATCGCATGGAACTGCGCCGCGTCGTCGTCACCGGCATGGGGTTGGTCAGCCCGTTGGGCTGCGGCATCGACTCCAGCTGGAGCAATATCCTCGCCGGAAAGAGCGGTGCGAAACGCATCGATGATTTCCAGGTGGACGACATCGCCTGCCAGATCGCCTGTCGTATTCCCCTCGGCGCCTATGCGGAGGGGAAGTACGATCCGGACGAATGGATGGAGGCCAAGGAGCAGCGCAAGGTCGACCCGTTCATCGTCTTTGCGATGGCTGCGGCCACGCAGGCCATAGCGGATGCCGGCGTCGAGCCCCGCACGCCCGAAGAGCAGGAACGCACCGGCGTGCTGATCGGCTCGGGCATCGGCGGCGTCGGGGGGATCTACGATGCCTCCGTGACGCTGCACGAAAAGGGGCCGCGCCGGATCAGCCCCTTCTTCATTCCCGGTCGCCTGATCAACCTGGCCTCTGGCCATGTCTCGATCCGGTTCGGCCTCAGGGGTCCCAACCATTCCGTCGTCACTGCCTGCTCCACCGGGGCGCACGCCATTGGCGACGCGGCCCGGCTGATCGCGCTCGGCGATGCCGACGTGATGGTCGCGGGCGGCGCCGAGAGCCCGGTCAACCGGATCTCCATGGCCGGCTTCGCAGCCTGCCGTGCGCTGTCCACCGGCTTCAACGATGCCCCCGAAAAGGCCTCGCGCCCCTATGACAAGGACCGCGACGGCTTCGTGATGGGCGAGGGTGCCGGTATCGTCGTGCTCGAAGACTACGAGCGGGCCAAGGCCCGTGGCGCCAAGATTTATGGCGAGCTCATCGGCTACGGCCTTTCGGGCGATGCCTACCACATCACCGCGCCTTCGCCCGACGGCGATGGCGGATATCGCTGCATGCAGGCCGCGCTCAAGCGCGCCGGCATTTCGGCCGGCGACATCGACTACATCAACGCTCATGGCACCTCGACCCCGCTCGGGGACGAGATCGAGCTCGGCGCCGTTACGCGCCTTTTGGGCGATGCCGCCGGCAAGGCCTCGATGAGCTCGACCAAATCGGCCATCGGCCACCTGCTCGGCGCCGCCGGCTCGGCCGAAGCGATCTTCTCGCTCCTTGCGATGCGCGATGGGGTAGCGCCGCCGACCATCAATCTCGACAATCCATCGGTCGAGACCGAGATCGACCTCGTCCCCAATACCGCGCGCAAGCGCACGATCGACGTGGCGCTCTCCAACTCCTTCGGCTTTGGCGGCACCAACGCGTCGCTGATCTTCCGCAGGGTGAACTGAACACCGCCATATTCGGGCCATCCTGCCTTGAAATCTGCACGGTCCGCCGCCGAGTGTCGCGCACCATGAAGAGGTTTGCCCCACGATGAACGACCGCCAGCAGAAGCGCGAAAAAAAGCCACGGCGCAGGCGCAACGGCTTCCTCGAAATCCTGAATGCGCTCCTGACGCTGATCGTCATCGGCATGCTGCTTGCCGGCGGCGCGGTGCTGTTCGGGGCACAGCAATTCTATTCGGCCAGCTCGGTCGCAGAGGATACGAGCTTCACGGTGGAGCGTGGCTCGGGGCTCAACATGGTCGCCCAGCGTCTTCAGGACCAGGGCATCATCTCCAACCGCTACATCTTCCAGCTCGGCAGCCTCGCGCTGCGCCGTCAGGGCGACCTCAAGGCTGGCGAATTCCGCATCCCGGCCGGTGCGAGTATGTCCGATATCCTGCGCGAGCTGACCGAGGGCAGCCCGATCCAGTATGCGGTGACGATCCCCGAGGGGTTCACCTCCTGGCAGGTCGTCGAGCGGCTCAACGCCGACAGCAATCTCGTCGGCGAGATCGCGAGCCTGCCCGCTGAGGGCACCATCCTGCCCCAGACCTACAATTACGACCGCAACAACACCCGCGCCTCCGTCCTCGAGAAGATGCAGGAAGCCCATGCCGCAGCGCTGGCGGACATCTGGGAGAGCCGCGATCCGGACCTGCCGATCGAAACGCCCGAGGAACTGGTCATCCTCGCCTCGATCATCGAGAAGGAAACCGGCGTTGCCGACGAGCGTCGCCAGGTGGCGTCCGTCTTCGTCAACCGGCTTCGCCGCGGCATGCGCCTGCAGTCCGATCCGACCATCATCTACGGGATCACCCAGGGGCAGGGGACGCTCGGGCGCGGCCTGAGGCGCTCCGAGATCGACGAGCGCACGCCTTACAACACCTATCAGATCGATCGGCTGCCCCCGACCCCGATCGCCAATCCCGGCATCGAATCGCTCCGTGCAGCGGCCAATCCCGACGAGACCGAATATCTCTACTTCGTCGCCGATGGCACGGGCGGGCACGCCTTTGCGCGGACCTATGCCGAGCATCGCCAGAACGTCGCCAACTGGCGTCGGATCGAAGCCGAGCGCGCCAGCGCCGCCGAGCAGGAATCCAACGCCGCCCGCGATGCGGTGGAGGCAGCCGAGGCCGCCGAAGCGGGCGAGGACGTGCCGGCCGAAGTCCTCGAAGACGCCGCTCCGTGACTATGGGCTCCGCTGCCACGCCTCCCGCCAGCATGACCGGCTATGGTCGCGCGGGCGCGGAGCGGGCAGGCGTGGCGATTGCCTGCGAAATCCGTTCGGTCAACGCCCGCGGGCTGGACATAAGGCTTCGCCTGCCGGCGGGCCTCGAGCGGCTCGAGCCCGAACTCCGCCGCCTGCTTGGCACGGCGTTCACGCGCGGCGCGATTAATCTCTCCCTGTCGGTCGAGCGGCGGACAGCCGGTGGCGATGTCATCGTCAACCCGCGGGCGCTCGAAACGGTGATCGCGGCGATCACCGCCCTCAATCGCCGGCTCGATCTCGCAAAGTCCACGCCTGAGGCGATCCTGGCGCTGCCGGGCGTATTAGAACTGAGCGAAGCGCGTCTCGACGATGCGGTTGAGGCCGAAATCGATAGGGCGGTGCTGGCCGTCGCGGGTGAAGCTATTGCCGGCCTCGTCACCAGCCGCCGGGAAGAGGGCGCGCGCCTGCTGCCGGTGATCGCAGCGCATCTCGACACCATCGAAGCTCTGACCGCAGCGGCGGAAGCCCACCCCGCCGGCGCGCGGGAGGTGGTGCTCGAGCGGCTTCGAACCCAGATCGCGGACCTTCTCGGCACGGTAGGAGAGATCGGGGAGGAGCGGCTAGCGCAGGAGGCGCTTCTCCTCGCGACGAAAGCCGACATCAGGGAGGAGCTCGATCGGCTCTCGGCCCATGTCGCTGCGGCCCGCCAGCTTCTCGCCGGTGGCGGCGCGATCGGGCGCAAGCTCGACTTCCTCTCGCAGGAGTTCAACCGCGAGGCCAATACCCTCTGCAGCAAGGCGAGCGCGGTGGAACTGACGGCCATCGGGCTTGACCTGAAGGCGGCGATCGATCAACTACGAGAGCAGATCCAGAACATCGAATAGGGGCACAGATGGAGTTCGCACGCCGCGGCGTCATGCTGGTCATCGCATCGCCATCCGGGGCGGGCAAATCGTCCATCTCGCGCACGCTTTTCGGTCAGGATCCGAACATCAGGCTTTCGGTATCGGTCACCACCCGCGCCCGCCGCACCGACGAGGTTGACGGCAAGCACTACCATTTCATCGACGTCCCGACCTATGAGCGCATGCGCCAGGACGGGGAATTGCTGGAATCCGCCGAAGTGCACGGCAATTTCTACGGCACGCCTCGGGCGCATGTCGAAGAGCAGCTCGCGGCCGGCAATGATATCCTGTTCGACATCGACTATCAGGGCACGCTGCAGCTTTACCAGCGGTGCCGCGCGGACATGGTGACGGTCTTCATCCTGCCGCCCTCGATCAAGGAGCTGCGCGCCCGGCTCGAGCGCAGGGCGCAGGACAGTGTGGGGACGATCGAAAAGCGCCTGCGCAACGCCAAGCTCGAAATGGCCCACTACAACGAATACGACTACATAATCGTCAATGAGGATCTGGAGAACTCCACCCAGAAGGTGCGCTCCATCCTCGCCTCTGCCCGGCTGGAACGTCGGCGCCTGACGCAATTGGATAATTTCGTCAAGGACTTGCAGAACCAGATCGATTCTCTTTGAGAAGTCCGGTCAGCCCCGCCGCAGGGGTCCGAGCGCCTGCGCCATCGCAAGAAATGCGGAGATCGGCAGGTCTTCGGCGCGCTCGTCGCCCTTGAGCCCGGCGGCCTCGAGCAGGCCTTCGACGGGCACCCCGAGCGATTTGAGGCTCTGCCGCACCATCTTCCGCCGCTGCCCGAAGGCGGCCTTCGTCACCGTCTCGACATCCCGAACGCCAAGCGCCGGATCGACAGGACGGGGCTTCAGATGCACGATCGACGAGGTCACTTTCGGGGGCGGGGTGAAGGCGTTGCGGTCGACATTGAACGCGATCCTCGCCTCGGTCCGCCAGCCGGCAAGTACGCCCAGCCGCCCGAATGGCTTGTCGCCCGGTTTCGCGACGATCCGTTCGGCGACCTCGCGCTGGAACATCAGCGTCAGGCTCTCGAAATAGGGCGGCCAGGGATTGGCGGCGAGCCAGCCTGTCAGAAGCGGGGTCGCGATGTTGTAGGGCAGGTTGGCGACGATCCGCGTCGGTCCGGAGGCGAGGGCGGCGTAGTCGATCTCAAGCGCATCGCCCTCGATCACTTCCAGCCGGCCGGGATAGGCCGCCGAAATTTCCGCCAGCACGGGCAGGGCCCGCGCATCGCGCTCGATCGCGATCACCTTGCCGGCGCCCTCGGCCAGCAGCGCGCGCGTCAGCCCGCCCGGTCCGGGGCCGACCTCGATCACCGTCACGCCCTCGAGCGGGCCCGCGACACGGGCAATGCGCGCGGTAAGGTTGAGATCGAAGAGGAAATTCTGCCCCAGCGCCTTCTTGGCCATCAGCCCGTGCGTGGCGATCACCTCGCGTAGGGGCGGCAGATCGTCGATGCGGCTCATCGGCCCGCCTCCGCCATCCTGTCGGCCAGTTTGAGCGCGGCGCGGAAGCTGGCGGCAGAGCCACGTCCCGTGCCGGCAAGGTCGAACGCTGTGCCATGGTCGGGCGAGGTGCGGACGATCGGCAGCCCCAGCGTCACGTTGACGGCGCTGTCGAACGCCACGGTCTTGATCGGGATCAGCGCCTGGTCGTGATACATCGCGACGATGGCGTCGTGCTGCCGCCAGTGCGGCGGATAAAAGAGCGTATCGGCGGGGAAGGGGCCCTGGACGGCGATCCCTTCCTCCTCGAGTGCCGCTACGGCAGGCGCGATGATGTCGCGATCCTCGAGCCCGATCGTGCCTGCTTCGCCCGCATGCGGGTTGAGCCCCGCAAAGGCGATCCGGGGCACCGCAATGTCGAAGCGGTGCGCGAGGTCGCGCGAGAGGATGCGGCCGGTTTCGATGAGGAGTTCCGTCGTGATCAGCTTGGGCACCTCGTGAAGCGGCACGTGGATGGTTGCCGGAACGACGCGCAGATCCTCATGGGCGAGCATCATCAGGGGCAGCGGCGTGACGCCATCCGTGGCGCAGAGGGCTGCGAGGTATTCGGTATGGCCCGGATGGCTGAAGCCGGCACCATAGAGGGCCGCCTTGTGGATCGGCGCGGTGACGACGGCACGGCACGCGCCCGCCCGCGTATCGGCAACAGCCGCCGCGATCGCCTCGATCACGACGCTTGCCGAGCCCGCCTGCGGCTCCCCGGGGGTGTCCGGAACATCGCCTTCGACATCGCAGACCGGCAGGGCATGGGGAAAGATCACGCCCGCCGCGCCAGGCCGCGCACCGACGATTTCGATGGAGAGCCCGAGGCGGCTTGCGCGCTCGCGCAGAAACTGGGCGTTGCCGTAAACGATGAAGGGCGGCACCTCGCCGCCCTTGCGTTCGCTGAACAGTCTGAGGATCAGGTCCGGCCCGATCCCCGCCGGCTCGCCCATGCTGACGGCCAGGGGCGCCGCATGGTCATCGATCATGAAAGCGTCCGATCAGCGGATGACGATATTGGAGCGCGAACGGACCTCGGCGAGGTACTTGTCGGCTTCGGCGCGCAGCTGCTCGTTGCCCACTTCCTGGCGAAGCTGGTTCTTGATGAAGGTCGTGTCACGCGCCTGCGCCTTCTGGCAGACGGCAAGCATGGACACGCCGTTCTCGACCACACGAGGACGGGTGATGCCGCCGACATTGATGCCGGCCAGTTCGCTCGCAATCGCCTCGGGCAGCTGCGTTGCATGCCGCCGGCCGATGTCGCGCACCGCCGCGTCGGTGAAGTTCAGCGAGCGCTGCACTGCGGTGTCGCAGCCCGCAAAGCTCGAGCGGTAGCGATTGGCCTCGGCCGTGCGGGCGCTGGCATTGCCCTGGCCGCCCGGCATGATGAAGAGCACTTCCTTGAGGATATAGTCGAAGCTGTTGGCCTCGCTGACCTGGCCCACGGCGCGCTGCTCGAGCTCGACATCCGAAATCTGCACGCGCGGCACAACGGCCGCCTGCGTCACCTTGCTCCAGGCGATGGCAGCGCGCATGCGGTCCTGCAGGGTCGAGATGTTGACGCCGCGCGAGCTCAGGATCTCGCGCAGGTTTTCGGGGCTGACGCGCAGGTTCCGCGCGACGTTGAGGATGGCCTGGCTCACCTCGGCATCGGTGACTTC
Organism: Arsenicitalea aurantiaca; assembly: GCF_003994485.1. Taxonomy (GTDB): domain Bacteria; phylum Pseudomonadota; class Alphaproteobacteria; order Rhizobiales; family Devosiaceae; genus Arsenicitalea; species Arsenicitalea aurantiaca. Next base: position 38,040 of record NZ_RZNJ01000007.1, on the reverse strand, counting down.
GATGCCCAGCCGGCGGGCTTCCTGCATCTGCAGCGCCTCGTTGATCAGCTCGTCGCGCGCCGCATTGCGCCCGCTGCGCCCCTCGAGCTCGTAGAGCCGAAGCCGCGCGTTCAGCTGAAGGTCTGTGATCGGCTGCTCGTTGACCGAAGCAACCACGCTCGCGGCGCTCGCCGGAACGGCCATCCCCATCATCATCGTGAGGCTCAGAGCCAGAGCGGCCAGCATGCGAACCATGATCGTCATCCCAATCGTTTGAGTGCCCGTTTGAAGGCGACTCTGTTGTCCAGAAATGCGGCCAAAATCCGTGTGCCGGAGCAGCCCGCCCGCGTCAGAAGCCCAGAACGTCGCCCGATGGGCTCTTGAGCCGGAAGTTGACCGTATACCGCAAATCGTCCGGCGTGCGATGGGTCGGACCCGTGATCGTCCCCTCCGCCCCGAATTCGAGATAGCCGTCATCATAGACGAGCCCCGCATTGGCTTCCAGCCAGGTCTGCGCGCTGAGGTCCCAGGCGAGCCCGGCCGTCGCGCGCCAATAGTCGATCGGCAGCGGCGCGCCGACGCGTCCGGCTATCTCGTGCTGGTCCTCGTCCTGCCCGAGCGCCGAATCGGCGGGGCGGTAGAGATAATCGACCCCGGCCGCATAGCCGTCGCGCTCATAGGCCGCCCCGAGCCCCGCCCGCGCGATCCGCGCATCGGCCGGATCGAGCTGCACCTTCGCCCCGAGCATCGTGCCTGCAACAGGCGCGCCGCGTGCCCCGAGCACGATATAGGACGCATCCCCCGCAAGCCCGCTGCCGACCCCGGTAAGCGCCGGATCCGCTTCGGCGAACGCGTTCTCGCCCGCCAGATGGAAGGATTGCCCGCCGATCAGCTCGAGCCAGGTCCCATCGGCGAAATTGGCGAGATAGCGCCCGCCCAGCGTCGCCCTGAGCCCGGTCTCCTGCCTGTCGAAGCCGGAAAAGCGATTGTAGGAAAAGAGGTTCGTGTCATCGAAGACGAAGCTCTGGGCATCGTCATTGGTGATGCCGACGGGGCTCGTCGCGCTCCCGCGATAGGCGAGCTGCGCGATGGGCTCGAGCAAATGGCTGTCGAGGCCGTTGCGCGCAACGAGCGGCCAGCGCACGTCGATCGCCGCGATCGGCGTCGCCTCGAGGAGCGAAACCTCGCTGCCGCTGAAATCCCCGCCCGCGCCGTCATAGCTTGCCGCGTCCGCGCGCAGCCCCAGATAGGGCGTCGCGAGCACGCCGCCCGGAACGACATACTGGTTCTGCCACGCGCCTTCGAGCGCCACATGCACCTTGCGCCCCTCATGGCCGAGCACATAGTCGACGCCATTGGCAGTCACGATGTGATCGGCGCTGCGATCGACAGCGAGCAGCCTGCCATTGAGCCGCAGCTGCCCCCAGCCATCGGGCAGGTCGGTCACGCTCGCGCCGCGGATCACGGGGAGGGCGCGGCCCTGTCCGGCCTGGTCGGCTCCGCTGACATCTTCGCCCAGCAAGAGGAAATCCTGCACCCGAGCGTCGAGATAATGGTCGCGGCTCAGATGCGTCGCGTAGATCTCGTTTACCACATAGTCGTCTTCCGAGAGCCTGTAATCGGGCAGGAAGCCTGCATCCGAAAACGCAGTGTGGGTCCAGCCCGCGGTCCAGGTCTCGGCGGGGGTGAACCGGCCAGACGTCTGGATCGCCCCGCGCCATTCGCGATCCCCCAATTCGCCCGCGAAAGCGTCGGGGTCGAGCTGATAGACCCCATGGGCCTTGGCATCCACCTCGCCGAAGGCGAAGCGATGCACCACTTCGGCTCCGAGCAGCAGGCCCTGTCGGGACATCAGCCTGGGAGAGAAGACGAGATCGGTATCGGCCCCCAGTGCGACCGCATAGGGCACTTCGAGCGATGCGCCGGTCTGCTCGTCAAAAGCGATCTGCGGGGTGCGGAAGCCAGTCAGCCGCGGCTGGCTGGGATCGGGCAGCACGAGAAAGGGCAGCCACGCAACCGGAACCCCGAGCAGCGAGAGCTGCGGCTCGTCGAGGGCGATCGTCGCGTTCTCGCGGTCATAGACGATGCGCGCAGCCTTCACCGACCAGCCGATGCGGCGCCCCTTGCTGTCGATGCAGAGCCCGCAGGGGGAGTAGGTCGCCTCAGTCAGGATCGTCTCGAGGGCGTCGGCATAGCGCACGTCTTCGGCGGTGATCCTTGCGCCGTCGGCGGTCGTGATCGTCAGCGACCGCAGGAAGGCCTGCCGCATGCCGCCCGTCACCTCGACGCTGTCCGCCTCGTAGCGATTGCCGTCCGGATCGAGCACGACCACATTGCCGACGAGCCGCACCTCGCCCGAACCCTGATTGTAGACGACGCGGTCGCCGCGGGCGGTATAGCCTTCATAGACCATCACCACGCCGCCTTCGGCGCTGATGGTCTGCGTACGGCCGTCATAGCTGAGGATATCGGCCTCGATCGCGGCCTGCCCGCCGGTGCCGGGCGGTACCCGATCGAAGAAGCCCGGGGGCACGAGGCCCTGGGCAAAAGCGGCGCTTGCCATGCCCATGGCGAGCCCCAAGCCAAGGCCGGCCAGGCGCAGTGACGACACGATACTCAAGTCACGGCGCAACATCACGCTTGCCCGTCTTCCCTGTAGAGCAGCACCGTGACGCCCACGACGATTGCCGTCAAGGCCGGCCCAAGTGCTGCCAGCGTGGGATCGAGTACGCCAGCCGATCCGGCGAGATCCGCCATTTCGGTGATCACGAACACCACGAAGCCCAGAACGATGCCCGAGAACACCGTCCCCCCATATGTATTGGTCCTTCGATAACCGGCGGTAAATGCAAAGGCAATGAAGAGCGAGCCCGCGAGCATCAGCGGCATGCTCGCAAGTCGAAGAAAGCGCGTGAGCACCGCATCGCGCAGCACCGGGTCAGTGAGATCGGAGGCGAGCGCCGCGGCGAGCTCGAAGAAGGTGAGGTCGGCCGTGGAGGCGACTTTGACCTGCAGGTCTGCGGGCGTGCTCGCGGTTGCGATGCTGGCATCCCCCAGCCGCTGTGGCAGCGCCTCGGGCGTAAACCGGATCGCATCCTCGAGCATCCACGCGCCTGCACCCAGCACTGCCCGGCTCGCCGTGATGCGCACGGCGTCGGCGGCCCCCGTCATGAAGATCGTGACGTCGCCGAGGGCTGTGCCACCCGGCTCAACATTGCGCCCGACCATCACATAGTCGCTTCCCGCCGCACTCTGCACGAGCCAGAGGGCGCCGTCGGCGGTCAGCGCGCCCTGCGCCTGGGAGCGGGGCGGGCTGAGGTCGCGGTTGAGGCGTGCCGACGCCGATTCGGCGAACACCCCGACCACAAGCCCGATGAGAACGAGCGCGATCAGCGGCGCGCGCAGCACCCGCCAGATCGAGATGCCGCTCGCCGAGATGACCGTCAGCTCACGCCGCGCCTTGAGATCCAGAATGCCGATGATGGCGCCCAGCAGCACCGTTACGCTCAGCGTCTTGATCGCCCAGCGGCTCGAGCCGGCAAGGATGCCGAGCGTGCCCAGCAGCGGGCCCCCGAGTTCCGAGAGGTAGGTGAAGCGCCAGAAATCGAGCGATTCGATGAGGATGATGAGCCCGAAGAAGACCAGAACGGTCACCCCGATCCGGCCCATGATCCGGCCCAGCATGATGCGGTCGATGCGGCTCATGCGCCGCTCTCCCGACGGACCGGCACGCGGCCGGGCAGGTAGGCGCGCAACCGAACGAGCACGAGCACGAGCGCGATCGTGAAGAAGAGGAGGGCGCCCGCGACCTCGCGCAGGGCGCCCGCCACGGGCAGCGCCTCGTTGACGCTGCGCTCCAGAAAGGCGGCTGAGAGCACCACGAGCTCGATCGGTATGCGGCCGCCCCGCCGTCTGCCATGAGGAAAGGCTGCGAGCGCAGTGGCAAAAAGGCAGTAGGTGATGACCCGAAGGCCTTCGCCGAGGCGCGTCGCGATCTCGAACTGCGCGCGCGGCTCGAACGGTTCTCCGCGGGCGACCGACGCGATGATGTCGAGGCTCGTACGCTCCGAATAGCTGCGATCCCGCTCCACCGGCTCGGTCAGCTGTTCGAGGGCGACGTCATAGCCCCCGAACGCGACCCGCGAAAATTCCCCTTCGGCCGTCATGTACTCGACCGATCCATCGCGCAGCTGCAGCACGAAGCCGTCCTCGTCGGTCGCGAGCAGCGCACTTCTGGCGATATAGGTGCGGCGCATCTGCGGATCGCGCATGTCGTCGGCAAAGAAGTCCGTAATCGTGCCGTCCGCCTCGCGCCCGCCGATCGAGAGGATCACACCCGGCACGATCTCGGTGAACCGGTCGGGCGCCAGCGATCGGCCGACGAGGTCAGCCGTGATCGCCGCCGACCACGCATTGTACTGGCGCTGCGCGAGGGGCTGCACGATGCTCGAGAGCACGAGCACGAGAAGCGTCGCGGCAAGCGTGAAGAGCCCGATCGCGCCCATGAGCGCAGGCACGCGGCGATTGGAATGGATGACGGCGAGCTCATGGCTCGCCTGCAGCCCGCGAAGCGCGCGCGCCAGACCGATGGCGGTGCAGAGATAAAGGAAGATCACCGCCAGCGCGGGCATGGTCAGCACGGCCTGTCCCATCAGGGTCCAGAGCCCCTGTCCGCGCACTGAGACGAGGTCGAAGATCCGCAGGCACTGGATGAGGAAGACGAGCACCGCCGCGACCGCGAACAGCATGGCGGCTTCGCGCGTGAAGAGCCCAAGCAGATAGGCGCCGAGCCGGTTCATCGGGTCTCCGAGGGGGTGAGGGCGGCCGGCACCGTGCAACGGCTCGCCTGTCCATGCAAGCCTCCGCGCCGGCGCGTGGCCATTTCTCGCCTCCCCCGTAGCGGGCCGTTGCGGGATTGACGCGCGGGCCGCAGCCATTATCTCTGCAAGGACCTCCCTGCGGCCGCTCCGGCCCCATCTCCCAATCAAGAAGGCACGCCTCCATGCCCAGAGAACTCGTCATCAAGACAGCGCCCATGCCTGCCCGTCCCACGGGCACCCTCGTCATCTACGCTGCCGAAGGGGCGGCGCCGGCCGATGGCGGCACGGCGGTCTGGGCCGCAACCGGGCTCGACTGGGCCGAGGTCAGCGAAGCTGCAGGGTTCAAGGGCAAGCAGGGACAGGCGCTCGATATCGTCAAGCCCGCCGGCCTCGAAGCGAGCCGGTTGCTCGTTCTCGGTTCGGGCATGACCAATGGCGACGCCCCCGCGTCGGCTACCGCATGGGCCGACCGCGGTGGATCGCTGATGGGAAAGCTGCTGGCGCTGAAGGCTGAAGCGGCAGCGGTGGTGCTCGACGGAATCGATGCGACCCCGCAGCTCGTCGCCGAACTCGCCGCCGGCCTGCGGCTCCGCCACTACCGGTTCGACCGCTACAAGACCAAGCCCAAAGACGACAATGGCGGCCCCGACTCCCTGACCATCACCCTGCATGTCTCCGATCCCGCCGCAGCCGACGCGGCCATCGCCGAACGCGGCGCGGTGGTCGAGGGCACGCTGCTCGCGCGCGAACTCGTCAACGAGCCGCCCAACGTGCTGGGCCCGGTGGAGTTCGCCGAACGTGCCGGGCGCCTTGCCGACCTCGGCGTCGAAATCGAGATCCTCAAGCCCTCCGACCTCGAAAAGCTCGGCATGGGCGCGTTGCTCGCGGTCGCGCGCGGCTCGCACCGTCCGGCGCGGCTCGTCGTCATGCAGTGGCAGGGCGGCAAGAAGAAGGAAGCCCCGATCGCCTTCGTGGGCAAGGGCGTGGTCTTTGACAGCGGCGGCATCTCGATCAAGCCCGCCGGGTCCATGGAAGACATGAAGGGCGACATGGCTGGCGCCGCCGCCGTTACCGGCCTCATGCACGCGCTCGCCGCACGCAAGGCGAGGGTCAACGCAGTTGGCATCATCGGGCTGGTCGAAAACATGCCCGACGGCAACGCCATGCGCCCCGGCGACATCCTGACCGCCATGTCGGGCCGCACCATCGAGGTCGTCAACACCGACGCCGAGGGCCGGCTCGTGCTCGCCGACGCCCTCTGGTACGCGCAGGATCGCTTCAAGCCCAAGGCCATGATCAACCTCGCGACCCTCACCGGAGCGATTCTCGTCGCCCTCGGCCAGGATCATGCCGGGCTCTTCTCAAACGACAACGACCTCTCCGAACGGCTCGCCAAGGCGGGCCTCGCTTCGGGGGAAAAGGTCTGGCGCATGCCCATGGGCCCCGCCTACGAGAAGATGATCGAGAGCCGCTTCGCCGACATCAAGAACACCGGCGGCCGTCACGCCGGTTCGATCACCGCCGCGCAGTTCCTCAAGCACTTCGTCAACGACGTGCCCTGGGCCCATCTCGATATCGCCGGCGCCGGCATGGCGACCAATTCCAACGAGATCAATGTGAGCTGGGCCCCGGGCTTCGGCGTTGCGCTGCTCGACCGGCTCGTGCGTGACAATTACGAGGCCTGAGCCGCGCTCCAGGTGATCGAGGCGCGATAGAACGCCTCGAGCCGCCCCAGATCGGCGGTCTCGACGATCGTGACCTTCGGGGTGCCGAGGCGCCCCGAGGGATCGACCACCGTCATCCCGCGCGTCAGGCCGGGCGCCAGCGCCACGTCCATGCTCGCCTCGAGCGTGCCGGTGACGATCGAGGGATCGATGACGACGGCCGCAGCGAGCGGATCGACGAAGCGGAACACGTCCTGCCCGCTCCAGCCCTTGGTCATCTTCATCGCGTGGTGTGCCAGCGCTTCGGAGAACCGCCGCTCCGCGCTGTCGCCGAGCCCCGCGAACAGCGCCAGCATTTCGCTCGCCGGCGTGAAATGGGTCGTGCACGGCTCCCACGGCACCACGACCGTCTCGATCTCTGCCCCGAACACCACGCTCGCCGCTTCCGGATCGGCATAGATGTTGAACTCGGCCGCCGGCGTCGTGTTGCCGCGTCCGTTCACAGTGCCGCCCATGATGGTGAGCTGCCCGATCCCCGCAACGATCCCCGGCTCCAGCCTCAGCGCGAGCGCCAGATTGGTGAGGGGCCCGATCATCAGGATGTCGATCCGCTCGCCCCGTGCCGCCGCAGCGCGAAAACTCTCGCGCAGGAACATGACGCCGTCATTGCCGGCGACTGGAGCCGCGCGGTCCGGCCGCGGCGCACCGCCAAGCCCGTCCTCGCCATGAATGTACTTGGCGTCCACCACCGGCTGCGTCAAAGGCCGGTCCGCACCGGCATGAACCGGGATCGAAACGCCCGCCACCGCCAGCACGTCCAGAATGTTGCGCGTCGCAGCCTCGAGCCCGACATTGCCGAACACGGTCGTGATCGCGTCGGGCGCCTTGCCGTTGGCCAGCAGCATCAGCAGCGCCTGGGCGTCGTCCACCCCGCCATCGGTATCGAGGATCAGTTTATTGCCTGCGCGGTCGGTCATTGGCGCATCCTTCATAATCGTTTTATTTGGTGGGCGCCCCTATGGCACGGGCCGCACCGTTCGCGCCAGCCCGCGCGCGCGCCTGCGGCAAGAGGCGCAGGCTTTCCCGCGTCGTCCGGGCGTGGAATAAGGAGCCATGGCCGAGATCCTCTTCTATCACCTCGAAAACCAGCCCCTCGAACGCGTGCTGCCGGTGCTGCTCGAAAAGACGCTCGAGCGCGGCTGGCGGGCGGTCGTCGAGGTGGGCTCGGAGGAGCGTGCCGAGGTGCTCGACACTCATCTCTGGACCTGGCGGGACGACAGCTTCCTGCCCCACGGCCGGGCCGGGGACCCCACCGATCCGCGCCAGCCCATCCTCATCACCACCGGCCCTGACAATCCCAATGGCGCGCAGGTGCGCTTCTTTGCCGATCGGGCGGTGCCGCGTTCGGGCGAGGGGTATGAGCGGATCGTCTACCTGTTCTCCGGGCACGATCCCGATGCGGTGGCCGAGGCGCGCCTCGCCTGGCGTGCGCTGGGGGCGGGCAATGCACTCACCTATTGGCAGCAGGACGAGGCGGGGCGCTGGGCCAAGAAGGCCTGATGGGCGCCTAGGCGCTCATCGCCTCTTCGTATTCGGTGCTCATCTCGAGCCATTTCTCTTCGCCTGCCGCGATTTCCGCCTCGACCTTCGCCTTGTCGACGCCGAGCGCGATGGTGCGCTGCTGGTCGCCCGCATAGGTCGCTGGATCGCCCAGTTCGCGCTCGATCGCCTGGCGCTTGCGCTTCAGCCGCGCCAGATCGTCTTCGATCTGCTTGATCGACTTGCGCAGGGGCGCCAGTTCCTGCCGGCGCTGCGCCGCCTCCTGCTTCTCGCGCTTGCGGTCTTCCTTGGAGAGCCCGCTAGTGCCGCCCCCGCCACGCGCGCCGTTCGATGAGGTCAGCATGCGCTGATAGCCGTCGAGATCGTCGTCGAATTCCTTGATCGTGCCGTCGGTCGCGATCCAGATCGTGTCGCAGGTGGTTTCCACCAGATGCCGGTCGTGGCTGATGATCAGCACCGCGCCATTATAGTCGTTGAGCGCGTGCACCAGCGCATCGCGGCTGTCGATGTCGAGGTGGTTGGTCGGCTCGTCGAGGATCAGCATGCCCGGTCCCCCGAAGGTGATGAGCCCGAGCAGCAGCCGCGCGCGCTCGCCGCCCGAAAGGTTCTTGACCAGCGTGTCCATGCGCGAGCGCGACAGCCCCATCTGCGCGAGCCGGCTGCGGCGCTTGGATTCCATGTCCCGCGGCATCAGGTCGACCATGTGCTCGAGCGGGGTCTGCTCGGGGCGCAGCTTGTCCATCTGGTGCTGGGCGAAATAGGCGACTTCGAGCTTCTTGCCCCGCCGCAACTCGCCTGCCATCGGCTTCAGATCTCCCGCAAGGAGCTTGGCGAAGGTCGACTTGCCATTGCCGTTGACCCCGATGAGCGCGATGCGGTCGTCCGGATCGATGCGGTTGGTGATGCGGGAGAGGATCTTAGTGTCGCCATAGCCTGCAGCCACGTTCTCGAGCGTGATCATGGGCATGGCCTGCTCGTCTTTGGGCTGCTCGAACCGGAACGGCGACGAATACTCGTCATACATCGCCTCGGGCGGGCGCAGCTTCTCGATCCGCTTCATGCGCGACTGGGCCTGCTTGGCCTTGCTCGCCTTGGCCTTGAAGCGGTCGACGAACTTCTGCATGTGCGCGATCTGGTCGAGCGTCTTCTCGCGGCTCTTGTTGGCGAGCTCCATCTGCATGCGACGGGTCGCCTCGAACACGTCATAGGCGCCCTTGTAGTAGGTCAGCTTGCCGTGTTCGAGATGGATGATCGAATCCACCGCCTTGTTCAGCAGGTCGCGATCGTGGCTGATCATGAAGACGGTGTAGGGATAGGTGGCGAGGTATTTCTCGAGCCAGAGCGTGCCTTCGATGTCGAGATAGTTGGTGGGTTCGTCGAGCAGCAGCAGGTCGGGCTGGGAAAAGAGCACGCCCGCGAGCGCGACGCGCATGCGCCAGCCGCCCGAAAGGGTGGAGCAGGGCGCCATCTGCCGGTCCTGCTCGAACCCGAGGCCCTTCAGGATGGTCGAAGCCCGCGCTTCGGCTGTATGGGCATCGATGTCGGCGAGGCGCATGTGGATCTCGGCGATGCGGTTGCCGTCCGTCGCCATCTCCGCTTCCTCGAGAAGCGCCGTGCGCTCCTTGTCGGCCGAGAGCACCATGTCGAGCACGCTGTCCTGGGTCGCCGGTGCTTCCTGCGCCACGCCGCCGATACGGGCCTTCTTCTGCACCTCGACGCTCCCGGCGTCTGGCGCGATATGCCCCTGGATCAGGTGGAAGAGGGTGGTCTTGCCCGAGCCGTTCTTGCCGACGAAGCCGGTCTTGGACCCAGTCGGCAGGGTGACCGACGCCTCCTCGAAAAGCGGGCGGCCCTGGATGCGGTAGGTGAGGTTATTGATGCTGAGCATGGCAAATCGTGACGCAGCCCCGGGCGGGCTCGCGCGTTCCTGTTCTCGGGGTGCGGAACGCCAGATATCGTGCCTGAAAGGAGAAGTCCAATGCCCATTGCCAAACTCAGCCTTGCATCCGTCGCGGTGCTCGCCCTTGCCGGCGCCGCTTTCGGTCAGGATGCGCCGACGCTGCGCGACCTCGATGCCGACCGGATCGGGCCCGAGGAGGTGCGCGTCGAGTTCGAGTATGACGGCAGCGCCTGCGAAGAGGTGCAGCCCGCCGAGATCGGCGAAAACGTCGACGGCACGCTCGCCGTGACATTCTCGGCGGTCAGCACCGCCGAGGTCTGCACCATGCAGATCGTCGAGATCGAGGTCGAACAGACCATCATGGCCGACGAAACCGTTTCGCGGCTCGAAGTGACCCTGCGCGGCACGAATGGCGAGGTCTACGCCACCGGCACCACCGACATCGATGATGACGACGATGACCACGACGATGACGATGACGATCGTCGCGATAGCGCGCGGCCGACGCCCTGATCGCCATAACGAGTGAAAGGGGCGCCAGGCGCCCCTTTCTCCGTGTCGGGCCGCGGGCTCGTCTTGCCTCCGTCACGACCTGAGGCTACAAGGCGCCACCCTTTCGGACCCACAACAAGGACCATCACATGGCTCTCGAGCGTACCTTCTCCATCATCAAGCCCGACGCGGTGCGCCGCAATCTGATCGGCAAGATCATCGCCAAGTTCGAAGAGAACGGTCTGCGCCCGATCGCAATCAAGAAGATCCACATGACCCGCGAGCAGGCCGAAGGCTTCTACGCGGTCCACAAGGAACGCCCCTTCTTCGGCGAACTGGTCGAGCAGATGATTGCTTCGCCGGTTGTCGTGCAGGTGCTCGAGGGCGAGAACGCGATCCTCAAGAATCGCGAGATCATGGGCGCGACCAACCCGGCCAATGCCGAGCCCGGCACGATCCGCAAGGAGTTCGCTCTCTCGGTCGGCGAGAACTCGGTGCACGGTTCGGATGCGCCCGAAACCGCGGCCCAGGAGATCAAGTACTTCTTCTCGGACGACGAGCTGGTCGGCTGAAATTAACGTGACCGGACGTTGAGAGGGCCGCCTTCGGGCGGCCCTTTTTTGTCGTGAGGGTGATGGCTCGGGGCACCCAGAAGCAAGAGCAACTCTCCCGCATGGCCCAGCCGCCAATCGTCGTCACCGGAGCCGATGCCCCCTTGGGCAAGGCAACCGCCTTCGCGCTCGCGGCGCGCGGCATTCCGCTCATCCTGATTGCGCCCGAAGGGCAGGCGGGCCGGGACGCGCAGGCCGAACTCGTTCATGGCTCGGGCAATCCCGATATCGCTCTCGAACTCGCCGACCTCGCCGATCCTCTGGAGCTTCGCGAGGCCGCAGAGCGCATTCTCGCGCGTCATGCCCGGCTTGCCGGCTTCGTGCATGCCGCGGTCGCGCGCTACGAGACCGAGGGCCATACCGCCGCCAGCATCGAGATGACCCGGGCGGTCAATCACCTGGCGCCATTCCTTCTGACCTATCTTCTGCTGCCCCCTCTGGCTGCAGAAGCCGGGTTTTCTCCCGAAGGCAAGACCGGTGACCGGCCGCCGGGGCGGGCGCGCATTCTCGTTGCGACCTCTCCACGGCATGCGCCCCTGGCCCCGGCCACTCCTTTCGATCCCGACAGGGCCTTCGCTGCCGCCCAGTTCGCCAATGTGCAGATGGTGTTCGAGCTCTCGCGCCGCCTCGACGGCAGCGGCATTACGGCCAATGCCATCGTGCCGAGCCTTGCGGCGCCCCGGCTCGAAGGCCTCGCCCGCCGTTGGCGCCACAAGGGTCCCGGGGCAATCGCGCACAGTCTTGCCAGAAGGCGGGCAGGGCAGGGCGAGCGGGTGGCCCATCTGGCCATCGACAGCGGGACCGGCGTGCTCAACGGCGCCTATGTGGTCCGCAATCGTCCGGCCCGCGCCCATCCCGCCGCCTATGACGAGGCTGCGGCGCAGCGGCTCTGGCAGGAGAGCGAAATCGCCTTGGGGATCGGTCTCGTCGAGGCCTGAACCCCGTTCAGGCGGCGTCGTCGGCCTTGGCGCGCGCGACCGTCTTGGCCAGCGCCGCGATCTCGGCGCCGAAGCGCTCGCGTCCAGCGGCAGTGTGCTGGGGCCAGGAGTTGAACTGGTCGAGCAGGGCTAGGAACCGTTCGAGCTCTTCGGCCGGCCACTGGCCGAGGAAGTCGCCCATCAGCAGGTTCTTGTAGGCGCGCACGGCTTCGACCACCGCCTTGCCGCGCGGCGTCAGCGCGATGATGGTCCGGCGCGCATCGGCCTGCGACACCGCTCGTAGCGCATAACCCGCCGCCACCATCTCCGAGACGATACGGCTTGCGCGGGACGGGTCGATCATCAGCCGATCCGCAACCGTCGCGACCATCACTTCGCCCGTCGGCGCCGGATCGAACATGCCCTCCGGCGCGTCGATCGCGCCCAGCACGTCCAGCTGGGCCAGATCGATCTCCAGCCCGAGATCCTTCAGCGCCTGGTGCACGAGGTCACGCCGCACCATACGACGGCGCCACACCTGGAGCATCCCGTCGATCCGGGCGGTGGCGGCAATCGCTTCGGGCGTCAGCCCGGCTGCTTCGAGCAGGGCGATGGTCTCGGCGCTATGCGGCATGGACGGCCATCTCCTGGAACTGAACGCTGCGTCGCGAATTGCGTGCTATTGACATGAAAGTGCTGATAACAGATATCTGTGGGGCTGACAACAGCCGGACCCCGCCGGGCCGGCCGTGTCGGCTTTGTGCGCTTCGCGGCAATGGGTCGGTCCCGCACGCAACCAGGAGTAGCTGATGTCCGCCCCCAGCGTGCAGGAAACCGAGACCGTCGACCAGCCGGTCGGCCTCATCATCTTCGCCATCGCAGCGGTGCTGCTCCTCGCGGCGATCGGCCAGACCATCGTCTCGACCGCGCTTCCGGTCATCGTTGCCGAACTCGGCGGGCTCGACCATCTGACCTGGGTCATCACGGCCTATCTGCTCTCGGCCACGGTCGTTGCGCCGATCTACGGCAAGCTCGGCGATCTTTATGGCCGCAAGATCGTCATCCAGAGCGCCATCGTCATCTTCCTTCTGGGCTCCGTCCTTGCGGGCATTGCGGGCAACATGACGGTCCTGATCCTCGCCCGCGTCATCCAGGGCCTCGGCGGCGGTGGTCTCATGGTCATGGCGCTGACCGTCGTTGCCGACGTCCTTCCCGCCCGCGAGCGCGGCAAGATCCAGGGCCTGTTCGGCGGCGTCTTCGGCCTTGCCACCATCATCGGGCCGCTGCTGGGCGGCTTTCTCGTCGAAAATCTGTCCTGGCACTGGATCTTCTTTGTCAACCTGCCCCTGGGCGTGCTTGCGCTCGGCGTCATTGCCTTCGCCCTGAAACCCAAGGGCAATCGCACCGAACGCAAGGTCGATTATGCAGGCGCGGCACTCCTGACTGCAATGCTCAGTTCGGCGGTACTCTACACCAGCCTCGGCGGCAATACGCTGCCATGGGGTTCCGCCCCGATGCTCGCCCTCATCGCCATCGCCATCGCCTCACTCTTCGGCTTCATCGCCGTCGAGCGCCGCGCCGCCGAGCCGATCCTCCCGCTCGGCCTCTTTTTCAACAACACCTTCCTCATCACCAACACCGTCGGGTTCATCGTCGGCGTTGCGATGTTCGGGGCCATCACCTTCCTGCCGCTCTATCTGCAGGTCGTGCAGGGCGTCAGCCCCACCGAATCCGGCCTCTACCTGCTGCCGATGATGGCCGGCCTCATCTCCACCTCCACGCTTGCCGGCGTCGTGATGAGTCGCACCGGCCGCTACCGCCTCCTGCCGATCCTCTCCACCGGCATCCTCGCCATCGGCATGCTGCTGCTCTCGACGCTGGGCACCGAAACCGCCATGCCCATGGTGGCGCTCTACATGTTCGTGGTCGGCATCGGGCTCGGCCCGGTTATGAGCATCGGCGTCACCGCCGTGCAGAATGCCGTCCCCGGCCCGCAATTGGGCGTCGCCACCGCCAGCGTCCAGATGTTCCGCCAGATCGGCGGCTCCATCGGGGTCTCGGCCTTCGGCGCGGTGTTCTCGGCCGGGCTCGCGAACCGCCTCCGCGCGGTCCTGCCTGGCGGCGGCACGTCCGGCTTCGATGCCGTTTCCATCGCCGCCATGCCCGAAGGCGTCCGCGATACCGTGCTCGCCGGCTTCGTCGCCTCGCTGCAGCCGGTCTTCCTCATCGCCGCCGGCGCGTCGGTGATCGCCTGCCTGCTCGGCTTCCTGATCGTAGAGGTTCCGCTCGCCACCACGCTCCGCCAGGAGCCCGAAGCCGAGTTCGAGGCCGAGGAAGCCGCGACCGCCGGCATTGTCGGCGGCCCGATCACTGAAGGCGGTTCAGGCCGCGCCTGACCGCCAAGCCTCGCGCGCGCGAATGCGGCAAATCGGCAACGGTTCCACGCCGCTCCTCGCGCTCGCGTTTTTGTGACTAGAATGTGGCCCCGGACTGCCTCAGGATTCAATGCGTTGAGTGGCTTGCGTCTCCCACTCCTCGCAATGATACCCATTTGCCGCCGCAATTGCGACGGCCAGCCGGAGACCCAGATGATCTTCAAGATTTCCGAAGTTGCCGCCACCCTGACCCTCGTGGTCTGCCTGCTCGCGGCCAAGCACGTTCCCGCACTGTCCCATCTGCCGCTCAGCCAGGCGACCGGGATCGTGTGCTTCAGCTTCGCGATCTTCATCGCCCTCCGCCTCTTCCAGTTCGAGCTCGCGCGCCTGCGCCGCGAGTGACGCGGCGCCATCGGGGGCTGGCATCGCAGGGTGGGGCGGCATATCCTGCCGCTCCGCCAACCCTTCCGGCCCGATGATGAACAAACCCGCCGATCTGCGCATCGCCCGCTCCGTATGCCCCCATGATTGTCCGTCCACCTGTGCGCTCGACGTCGAGATCATCGATGGCCGCACCATCGGGCGCGTGCGCGGGGCAAAGGACGATCCCTATACCGCCGGCGTCATCTGCGAGAAGGTCGCGCGCTATGCCGAGCGGATTCATCATCCCAGGAGGCTTCTGCAACCCCTTCGCCGCGTTGGTGAAAAGGGAGAAGGCCAGTGGGCGGAGATAGGCTGGGACGAGGCCTTCGACGAGATCGTCGCCCGCTTCGAGGCGATCGCCGCCGAGCACGGGCCTGAGGCCATCTGGCCCTATTATTATGCCGGCACCATGGGCCATGTGCATCGCGACGGGCTCTCGCGGCTGCGCCACGCCAAGGGCTATTCGCTCCAGTACGACACGATCTGCACCGGCACCTCCTGGCCGGGCTACATTGCCGGCACCGGGCTGCTCACCGGGCCCAATCCCGAACAGATGGCCGAGAGCGACGTCGTGGTGATCTGGGGCACCAACCCGGTCCACACCCAGGTCAACGTGATGACCCACGCCATCCGCGCCCGCAAGGAACGCGGCGCGCGCATCGTCGTCGTCGATATCTATCGCACCGCCACCATGGAGCAGGCGGACCTCGGGCTCATGCTGCGTCCGGGCACCGATGGCGCGCTGGCGCTCGGGGTCATGCATGTGCTCCTGCGCGACGGGCTTGCCGATCGGGCTTTCCTTGCGAGCCATACCGATTTCGACGCCGAGATCGAAGCCCATCTCATGGAAAAGACGCCGGACTGGGCGAGCGCCATCACCGGCCTCCCGGTCGGCGAGATCGAGGCGTTCGCGCGGCTCGTCGGCGAAAACCCCCGCAGCTTCTTCAGGCTCGGCTACGGCTTCACCCGGCAGCGCAACGGCTCGACCAACATGCATGCGGCGCTCTGCATCCCTGCCGTCACCGGCGCTTGGCGTCACCGCGGGGGTGGTGCGTTCCACTCCAATTCCGGCAGCTGGGCGCTGGACAAATCGATCATCACCGGGCCTGAACTGGCGACCCCTGGGGTGCGCTCCCTCGACATGTCCGAGATCGGCGCCGTACTGACGGGGGACCCGGCGGCGCTGCGCAACGGCCCGCCCGTCAAGGCGCTCTTCATCCAGAATACCAATCCGGTGTCGGTGGCGCCCGATCAGACGCGGACCCGTGAGGGGTTCTCGCGGCCCGATCTCTTCACCGTGGTCCATGAGCAGTTCATGACCGAAACCGCCGAGATGGCCGATATCGTCCTGCCGGCCACCATGTTCCTCGAACACAATGACTATTACACGCGCAGTGGGCACAACCGGGTGCTTTTCGGTCCCGCGCTGTTGCCGGCCCCCGGCGCGGCGCGCTCCAATTTCGATGTGGTCAACGAACTCGCCCGCCGTTTGGGGGTGAGCCATCCGAGCCTTGCCATGACCGACAGGGAGATGGCGGCCGAGACGTTCCGACGCTCGGGCTATCCTGCGCTCGAAAGCTGGGAAGCCGAGGGCTATCTCGACCGGGCGCGGCCCGATCCCGAAACCCGCTTCGCCGACGGCTTCGCCTGGCCCGACAAGCGTTTCCGTTTCCGGCCGGACTGGGAAGCCACGCGCATTCGCAGGGACCTCAAATGGGTCTGCGATCCTGCCGAGATGCCCGCTCTTGTCGACTATTGGCCGATCAACGAGCAGGCGACACCCGAAACGCCGTTCCGGCTCGCCACGAGCCCGGCGCGGGCCTTTCTCAACTCCACCTTCACCGAGACCCCCGGGTCGCAGAAGCGCCACGGCACGCCGACCGTGTTCATCCGGCCCGACGACGCAGCTGCCTGCGGCATCGTCGATGGGGCTCCGGTTACCCTTGGCAATCATCGGGGCACCGTGGAGCTGACGGCGCGATTTTTCGATGGCCTGCAGCAGGGCGTGCTGATCGCCGAGAGCATCCACCCCAACAAGGCCCATCGCGGGGGCAGGGGGATCAACACCTTGATCGGTGCGGATCCCGCGCCCCCCTTCGGCGGGGCCGCCTTCCACGATGCGTCGGTCTGGATCAGGCCCTCGGTTCAGTCATAGGTGGTCCAGAAGAAATAGGCGGTGAGCCCGACCCCATAGACGATGATCAGTCCGCGCAGCACGCCGGTCGGAACGAGATGGGCAAGCCGCGCCGCCCCATAGCCGCCTATGGTGATGCCGATCAGGGCGATCGAGCCCTCATACCAGGCAATCGCGCCCTCTGACGCAAAGCGCGCGACCGCGACCAGCGCGACGATGGCCGACATCCAGAGCTTGAGCCCGTTCATGGCGTGGATGTCGCGCAGGCCTGCCAGCGCAAGAAACGCCAGGAGCAGTATGCCGAGCCCGGCATTGAAGAACCCGCCATAAAGACAGACCAGTGCCAGAAGGCCGGCAAGCACGATCGTGCCGGCGCGCTGCATGGAGAGGCTGCCCGCGGCCCGTCGCGCCATCCAGGCATTGATCCGCCCGCCGAATGCGAAGAGCGTCACCGCAAAGCCGATGAGCCAGGGCACGATCAGTGCGAATTCGGCATCCGATACGCGCAGCAGCAGCTCGGCTCCCAGAAAGCCGAACACCAGCGCGATCAGCGTATAGAGCGTCAGCCGCCGGCGCTCCGCCCGGATCTGCGGCCAGAACCCGATGGCTCCGCTCGCATAGCCGGGCAGTGAGGCATAGGTGTTGGAGGCATTGGCGAGGACTGGCGGTACGCCGGCCGCAAGGAGCGCGGGAAAGAGGATGAACGATCCCCCGCCCGCAAGCGTGTTGATCGCCCCGGCGACGAGGCCGGCGGCAAGAAGAAGGATTTCGGTCAAGGCGTCGATGCTCGCTGTGGTGAGGCGGCGCACACTACGCCTCGGTCGGCCCAAGTCCAGCCGCGAGACCCCGGGCCTTGACTTTTTGTCGCACCAGCCACATCTACCTCTCCGGTTGCTGGCACCCGCCGCTCGCCGGACTTCGTCCGATGGTGAAGCCCAGCCACGCCCCAGCGCGTGACCGCAGACATGATCGCTCCTTCGCTAGAGGCGGCTCATGGCAAGGCGAGCCCCATGAACGAACCGCCTCTTGTTGCAAGAGAGGATCTTCTCATGACCTATTCGATCGATACCCCGTCCCGCACCACGCTCAAGGCCGAGGCTCGCGCCCTGCGTGACCAGCGCTCACGCGCCGGCACGCCGATAGGGCAGGGCGCCGCGCTCGAGGAAATCGCCCATCGTCACGGCTATCGTGACTGGAACACCGCCCATGCGGCCTTGCCCGATCGCGTGCCGACGCCGGTGCAGGTGGGCCAGCGCGTGAAGGGCACCTATCTCGGACAGCGCTTCACCGGCCTCGTGATGGGCGTGCAATTGCTCGCGGACATGCAGCACTACACCGTAACCGTGCATTTCGACACGCCCGTCGACGTCGTCACCTCGAGCCTGTTCTCGGCCTTCCGCCAGCGGGTCACCGCGACGGTCGATGTCCATGGCGTATCGCCGGCGCGCACCAGCAACGGCCAGCCGCACATGCGGGTGATGCGCGCCTGACCGGCCGGGCTAGGCCCGTTGCCTTGCGCTTCATCGTAAGATGACGATATAGTGGAGGGGTCGCGTCCAGCGGCTCCTCCATTCAGCATTGGATTCCCCATGGCCGAACAGACTCAGCCGATCGACCTCTACTATTTCCCCACGCCCAATGGCCGCAAGGTCACCATCATGCTCGAGGAACTGGGGCTGCCCTATAGGCTCCACCTCGTCCATATCGGGCGCGGCGACCAGTTCAAGCCTGATTTCCTCGCCATTTCGCCCAACAACAAGATCCCGGCCATCGTCGATCCCGAGGGGCCAGGCGGCGTGCCGATTTCCATCTTCGAATCCGCGGCCATCCTCAAATATCTGGCGCAGAAGTTCGGCCGCTTCTATCCCGCCGATCCCCGCGAGCAGGTCGCGGTCGACGAATGGCTCTTCTGGCAAATGGCGAGCTTCGGCCCGATGCTGGGGCAGAACCACCATTTCGCGCTCTATGCGCCCGAGAAGATCGAATACGCCATCAAGCGCTATCGTGACGAGACGCACCGGCTCTACGGCGTCCTCAACAAGCGCCTCGACGGGCGCGATTACGTGGCAGGTGACTATTCCATCGCCGACATCGCCATCTTCGACTGGTCCAATGGCTGGGAACGCCAGGGAATGGACATCGCCGAGTTCCCCAATGTCGCCGCATGGAACGCACGGATCAAGGCGCGCCCGGCCGTGGAAAAGGCTCTCGCCATCCAGGTCGATCTCGATGCAAAAGTGGATCTCTCCACCGACAAGGATGCGCAGGCGGTGCTCTTCAACCAGCGCAGCCGCTGATCTTGTAGAACGAAGATCGCATCTGCATCGTGGGGCCTATTGCTCCACGATGCGCACCCACTCCTCCCCCCGACAGATGATGTTGTAGAGAATGCATCCGTTGAGCTTGAGCACGTCGGGCCCGAGCACTTCCACATAGCCCGAATAGGTGTTGCCGTCCTCGGGGTTGTAGATCTCCCCGTCGAAGATATGCGCCTGCCGGCCTGGCCGCAGCGTCAGGATCCGAAGGCCCATGATCGGCCTGTTGCGCAGGGCCGGATCCTTGTTGAGCGCATCGGTGAAGCTGCTCTCCATCGCCACCACGTCGCTGCCATACTGCGCAATGATGTGTTCGGGCACGACGATCCGGGAGATGTGCCCGCAATAGCCCTCGGGGCAGGGGGCGATCGTCAGCTCCGACTGCGAGACGGTCATCCAGACCCCCTCGAGCACCGATTGTTGCGCCTTGGCCTCGCCGAGCGCCAATGGCGCCATCACGGCAACCGCCGCCGCCGCTGTCCGCCATCCGGCAGCGCTCCGCGCGTCCAAACTCTCACTCATGACTGTCTCCGCAACGGCCACTCCGACCCGTCCGTCGAAGCAGCTCACGATGAGCTCGATTCGCGCCCGATTTATGTCGGGCTCATAGCCTCAGAACCGATAGCCGGCCGACAGTCCGAAATTGTTGATGCCGTCGTTCCGGTCGCCGCACAGATTGGCGTGCGAGATGTGTTGAAATTTTGCAAGAATGGTAAAATTGTTCTCTAAGTTTGCACCGAGTGCGTACGAATAATGGAAGCCGAACGGGCATCCCAGATTGCGCAGCGGCCGCTCGGCACCATCCAGCGCCCCGTCATGGATCCCGACGCCGAGCCCCAATTCGGCAAAAAGCGGCGTCTCGAAGACCGGCACCTGCCAGTTGAGCCCGGCATGCAGCACGCTCTCGCGCCCCTGCACATTGAGCACGCCGCCCAGTTCCAGCCGCGGCGCACCCAACCAGTCGATTGACGCAAGGTCTTCTGAATGAAAGAGAAAATCGACCGTCAGGCTGTCCAGATTGTCGGTGGTGAAGGTCTCGAGATCGGGCGCGAACCAGGGCAGGAGCTCGATCCCCGAGATCGCTCCGCCCACCCGCACTTCCGAAAGCGAGACCGGATCCTGCCCCTGCGCGGGCAGGGCAAGCACAACGAGCGCGCCGAAGGCGAGGGATAGGGCAGGGATCGTTCTCACGTCGGGGCCAGTCGGTCGGGGGGAGGACTGTCCTGATTTTCCCTGCTTTTCCGCGCGTTTGCAAGATGGCCTGGCCTCAGCGTCCGCTGCTGAACGCAAAAAACATCCTCAAATCCACCAAACCCCCTTGCCCCCCCGCTACCCGGCCATGTATCAGCGGCCTCGGAGAGGTGGCCGAGTGGTCGAAGGCACACCCCTGCTAAGGGTGCAGATGGTCAAAAGCTGTCTCGAGGGTTCGAATCCCTTCCTCTCCGCCACTTGCCCTCGCGAAAGCGTTCTCCCGATCCGGCTGCGGCCGGATTTTCTCGTTGTTTGCGAGGGTTATGCAGGATGGGCTCAGCACCGGCCCTCGTGCCGATGGGGGCGGGAACCGTCTCTTAGGGCCGATATTCTCCAGAGCTGATGACTGCCACCATCTGGTGTTCAGCCCGCAAGCTGCTGATCGTCCTATGCATTTTCGACTGGCGGCAACTGGTTGGCTTCGGGTTCCTTCCGGCCTTCCATGGCCCTTGCGTCGAAATCCTGCTTTGCGGCGAGCCTTATACCCGGCAGCCCATGCCAAAACCGAAGAGCGGCCGCAAGGGGGCCGATTCCCGACAGTCTGGTCTTGGCGCCGAGGACCGAATAGCTGCCGTAAAGCTGAGACTGACCTCAACGGCGGCTTTGCGCCCCCATGCATGAACCCGCTTCGCGCCATGCGCCCACAAGCCGGTCTCGGGCCATAACGTCGTATGCGTCCTCATAGGGCGCATTTGGATCGCTTGTCTGCGCCCCAGCCTGCGGGACGAATGCGAGGGTCGGCAAGGCAAGCGCACAGATGAGCGCGCAATTTTTCAACCACGGCATCGCCGTTCAACAGCCTATCATACTTCCCCCACTTCCAGAGCGCCGACACGGGGCGCCCAGAATTCCCCGCCTCAATCGGCCTTGCGCAGTGCGGTATCGAATATGCCCTTAACCTGCCGGCAGTCGCTCGTGTCAGGCTCCGCAAACATGCTATCCCTGCGGCAAACGAGAGCCGAGAAGCTGCCTTGAGCAGCGGCAGCCCCGTCTTCCAGAAAAATGGCATCGAGGATGACCTCGGGCGCTGTCCCGCTTTCCTCACTCAGATAGAAGGGCCCGCTCATTCCGTCCGGCCACCAGGAAACGGAGGCGTCCATGATGGTGGCCGAGGCGTCACTGCCCATCAGCGAGACCTCGACAGACAGAACGTTGCGCATGATGCTCTCGGCTTCTGGGTCGTGAGCCTGAATGGAGATCGAGGTCACCGGGCCAAAGGACCGGACCTCGGCGGTCGATGTTCCCTCGGATGGCACATCGAGCGTTTCGCCCGAATAGTGTTCCCCGTCGATGGTGGCTTCGACTGCGCCGATCGGTGTTCTTGCGATTTGAGCCAGTGCAGGTTGGGCGAAGCACAGGGCGACGCAGATTCCTGCCATGAGAGGCGCTTGGTTCAGATGCATTGAGTAAGTCCTATTTGTGCGCTCAGGGGTACGACCAATCGTCGTGTTCGATACGGAAGATGCGCAGCGGCGCATCGGGCCGGGTGGTGTCGCCGCGTAGTCGGAAGACGGCCGTATGCGTCTGGCCAAAATTCTCGACCTCGACATTAATCGTAATCATGCCCCGGAACATGGGCTGATCGGGATCGGGCACCGGTGTTGAAATGACGCCCTGGAAGTCCTGCGCGCCGATGAGCAGGTCCGCCCCCGGCGGGCGGGAGCGCAGCGCGTCCTTGAAATCGGTGGAGAAAAATACATCGGGCGCTGCCGGATCGAGGTGGCTCTGTCCGATGGCAGGATCGTCGTACTCATAGAGCGCCTCGACGAGCCCACGTGCATGTTCGATCAGTTCGTCACTTGACCACGCGTCAGAGCCGGCCGTAGGCGCGGGAAGGATCTTTTCGACATCCACCACCTCCTCAGGCTCGTCATACGCTCCGCCATCCCCGAACAGGATTTCCTCATCGAAGTCGGCGATCAGGTAACGTAGAGCCACCCAGCCGGACTTCGTCAGGTCGGCGGTGCGCATCAGGCACCAGCGCGGCGGCAGGGCATCGAGTTCTGCTTCGCTCATCACCGAGAAGTGCGCCATTGTGTAGAACGGAACGCAGGTGATCTGCTGAAGATTGCGTTCGTCGTGCGCAAAGGTCTCGATCACCGGATAGTTGGTGCCCGGCCCCATGCGGACGTTGAGCACATCGTTGGGCGCGATACCCATTACCCGCCACGCATCGGGTCCGGATCCATCGATCTCGGCGTGGGCAACGGACGTGAGAAAAGGAAGCGCCAGGGCGATGGCCGCCATAGCGAATCGGCGAGATTGTCTGGCCCCAAACATCGTTATTCCACCTCCACGATCGCGCGGCCGAGAACGGTCTGTCCGCCGATGTCGAGATACCGGACCTCATAAGGGCCCGGCTCGTCCGGCATGGTCAATTCGAGCGTGGTTTGCTCGCCGATGCGATGGGCTTCGATCCAGCTGAAATCGGCCTGATCGGCCCGGGCGAGCGAAATTCGCTGATCGGCGCTGTCGGCGCTCCCGGACCAGGAAACATTAATGGTCTCGCCGGGGCTGGCCTGTGAGGGCACGACCAGGCCCGCGCCATCGTCGAGCGGCGCGTCGGCCCCGACGACTTCGAGCATAAGGCTGGCAACCGTGCGCGCGCCCTCCTGCAGAACATATCTGATTTCGTAGAGGCCGGGCTCGGCAGGCGCATTTAGGTCGCCCTCAAGGTTATCCCTGACACGGATATAATCCTGATAGTTTCCCTCGTCGGCGCCAGCTGGAACGATGGTGATATAGTCCTGCGGGTGAATGGCCACAGACCAACTAATGCGCAGCGGTGTTTGTGCACGCGCAAAATCCGGGCCGTTCAGGATCACCTCAGCCTCAAGGACCTCGATCGAGGTTGACGCCAGCGTCCGGGAACCTTCGTTCAGCACATAGCGCACTTCGTAAAGTCCCGGATCGGCTGGAGCGACCAGACTACTTTCCGTGTCGTCGCGCACGCGCCGGTAACCGGTATAGGTTCCGTCATCGGCTCCGGCGGGAACGATGGTAACATAGTCCTGCGGATGGACAGAGGCCGACCAGGAAACCGAGAAGCTTGCCCCCGTGATGACCGTTTCCGGGGCAGAAATGGATGTCTCAGCCTCGACAACCTCCACCGGCGTTGAAGCCAGCGTTCTCGATCCTTCGTTCAGTACATAGCGTACTTCGTAAAGTCCCGGCTCCGCTGGTGCGACCAAGCTGTTCTCCGTATCATCACGCACACGCCGATAGTTGGTATAGGTGCCCTCATCAGCGCCGACTGGAACGATGGTCACATAGTCCTGCGGATGGACAGAGGCCGACCAGGAAACAGAAAAGCTCGCCCCTGTCGTGACCGCTTCCGGAGCAGAGATGGCAATCTCGGCCTCGACGACTTCCACCGGTGCTGAAGCCAGCGTGCGGGAGCCCTCGTTCAGCACATAGCGGACCTCGTAAAGTCCCGACTCGGCTGGAGCGATCAGACTGTTGTCCGTGTCCTGGCGCACACGCCGGTAATTGGTGTAGGTGCCTTCATCGGCACCATCGGGAACGATGGTCACGTAGTCCTGCCCGTCGATCGTGGACGACCAGGAGACGGTGAAGCTTGAACGGGTGAGCACCGTGGCGGGTGCTTCAAGGTCGATGTCGGCATCGATCTGGGGTTCCGGTTCGGGCTCCGCCTCTGTCACGGGTTCAGGTGACGAGAGTGGCTGAAGGTCCACGACGGTTTGCACATGAGCCAGCGCATCGCGCAACTCATCGGCGTATTGTGCGGGCACGAACACCCCGCCTGTGCTTTCCGCAATACAGGCAAGGCCGGCGTGTTCTTCTTCGGTCAGATCAAAGCCAACAACATGGGCGGTGAAATTGACGCCTTGCTGCGCCAGTTCCGCCGACGGTGCGCAAGGATCCGCCTGGCAGGTTTCCAGGCCATCCGAAATCAGGATCACGGTGGCCTGCGTGTCACGATAGGAAAGCAGCTCGGCAGCCTGACGAACGGCTTCGGTGAGCGGCGTGCGCCCGCGCGGTGTCACCTCGTTGACCGCCGAAATGAAGGCCGGCCTGTCCAGCGGCGACGGTGCAATCAGGGTTTCGATATCCGAGCAGTCGCTTCCGCGCCGGCGCCCGTAGGCAATGAGCCCCACATTCGCGCCTTCGGGCCATGTGGCGATCAGGTCGCCCATGACCTGGCGCGCAATCCCGACCTTGGAGACGCCGCCGATCTGCCCCCACATCGAACCCGAACCGTCATAGACGACCACCACATCCTCGGCCGCCGAGATGGACGGCATGAAGGCTGCGGCGAGCGCCAGCGACAAGACACCGAAACGTCCCATGTTCAACTTCCTTTGTTGCTATCAGGCAGGCTCAGCACTGGCATCGGGTTGAGCCCGACCGCCAAAGGCACGTGCCTTGAGGTCTCGGAATTTCTTGGACATCTGCTCAAGTCGCGCATCCCATTCGGGATCGGGCTGCTGGCCTTCGATGGTCTTGAAATAGACCTGCATCAGGCAGGTGATAGCGAAGGGCTCCAAAACTGCGGCCTTGACGGCCCAGGCGAACAGAAGCGCGAACACGAACCCGCCCGCCGCCCACGCGCCCGGCATCAGGTGGACGACCAGCGCCGCGGGCGCGAGCATCACGAGGAACACCACAAAGCTAAGGAGATAGACGATGATGGCGAGCCACGCGGCGTTCTTGAGCATTACCCTGTAGTTCTGCCCATAGAGCACCAGCGCGTCCTTGGCCGAGCCCCACGGGTTGGTTGAGCCCGTCCTGATGGCGTGGGCAAGGATTACCTCGTCGACGAGCCCGACGGCTACTTGCAGGAACGCATGCAGGATGCCGGTCAACTGCCGGGCGCCCGGTATCGGCAAAATGGTCAGAATACCCCGGACCAGCCCCGTGACGGCCCGCAACACGCCCTTGATAAGCTGGTCGACGGCGAACAGCACACTGGCCTGGGCGAACCGCTCCGTAACAACGACCCTGCCATGCTCAACCTGTGAGCGACCTTCGGGCATCGACTTGCCGTCGATCAGTTCGACAAGCACCGCGATATGACCGGCTTTTACGATGTAGAGGATATATTCGCGCGCCCAGTACATAACGGCCCCGACAAGCCCAAAGCCGATCAGGCCACCCCAGAAGGTCGAGCCTGCCTGAAAGCCGGCGTCGCCCAGGGCACCGACGCCAAAACCGATTCCTGCGCCCATGCCGGTCACAAGTATATAGGCCAGCGTGATCCCGAAATAGACCGCCATCCTGAGCACGACAAAGGGCAGGGTCTGCATCATCAGACCCATCGCCCTGCCAACACTAAAATCCCACATGCATCCTCCGGTTACGCCCCGCTCTGGTCTGGCGAGCGTCCGAAGGTATCTCGTGTGAGACCACGCTTGAAAATAGAGCATATGCTCTATTGACGGCACAGAACGGCGGTTACATCCCGCCAACAAATCCCGCGAGTTCTGCTTTGCTGGAAATGCCGAGTTTTTCGTAGATTCGTACGACCTGATTGCGCACGGTGGATGGTGACGTGCCCAGAGCACGCGCCACTTGCTTGTTGGTCATGCCGGATGCGAACAAGCCAGCAACTTCGCGTTCGCGTGGAGACAAACCCGAAAGGGTCGAATGGACCGACAGGTGAACAACGTAACTGCTGCCAAACCGGGACATGCGCGCATCGAGCAATTCCCCGCGCCATCGGTTGCCGCGCTTGAGCACGCCCATCACGACAGCAGGGAGGTGTGCAACATTGCCGCGCCACTCCTGCCTAGCAAAATCGTCAAATGGCCCCTGCGTGCATAGCACCCAGCCTTGTTGGTCAACGAGCGCAATCGCCTCATCCTCCATGGCTGCGCGGCGGATCCACAGTTCGCGGTTCATACGCAGAGCCTGGGACAGGTGTGGCATAAGCATCTGCTTGAATCTGCGCTCGCGGTCGGAGAAGGTCCTTGGTCTGTCGTCCGCGCAAAGCCCCACGAAGCTGACATAACCGTCGGTTCTTTCGCCAAGGATGGTGGCCATCATGTTCGAGGCATTGAACTGACGCCAATGCTCGTTATAGGCCAAGCTTGCGCGATATTCTGGAACGTCATCGAAGCGGGCGGTCGCTCCAAGACGGTTGAGCGTCAGGTCGCAGAAAGCATCGTACTCGGCAACGGTTCCCCAATCGCCCAGAAGCGCTTCACTTTGATTGAGAACCGTCAGATCGGTGACCAGCCGGCCATCGGCCCTGCCTCCACCCCACACGCCGAAATCGAAGGGAATAAAACGCTGCAGGTTTCTGAGCACGCGGAGGCGAAATTCGTCGGACGTGCATTCCGAGGCGTCATGGTAAAGTTCCAGCAGAAAATCGCTGAGCTTCGATACGCTTTCTACTTCCCCCATAGCGACAGCTCGATCTGCAACCGTTCCCAAAGTCTGATACCGAACATCTACGCTAACTGAGCTGACGACAAGCCCTGATAAGATTATGCCGAAGCAGCTGGGCTCTCGGCTCCGGTCACGCCGCTTGGTTACCCCAGCCATCTGCATAACAATAGCCAGCCCGAACGGCTGCTTGCTCTGGTTAGTCGCCACAAGCTGCCTGTCTGAAAACCACCCCGTTTCTGCCGTGCAGCACGTCTTTGAGGATGGCAGCTTTTAGGAAACCGCCGAAGGCTCCTGGATGACTGGAATGACGGCGCTTTGCGGACGGCTGCATTCGGAGCGTTCCGCGACCAGCTTGAACTACTGGAATGACAGCTCTAGTGACCTGTCGACGAATGGCCTTGGTCTGCCCGAGAATAAGTTTCTTGACGCTTCCGTCGTCATCCGAAGGCATGCCAGATTAATATCATGTCTCTCATCGACCTCGATATTGCCGGCTACCGCTCTGTCCGCTCCATCCGGTTTCCCCTCAAGCGTCTGACCGTGCTGGTCGGCGGCAACGGCGTGGGCAAGACCAACCTCTATCGGGCGCTTGAACTGGTCCATGCCGCCGCGACCGGCGACCTCT
Organism: Arsenicitalea aurantiaca; assembly: GCF_003994485.1. Classification (GTDB taxonomy): domain Bacteria; phylum Pseudomonadota; class Alphaproteobacteria; order Rhizobiales; family Devosiaceae; genus Arsenicitalea; species Arsenicitalea aurantiaca. Next base: position 10,623 of record NZ_RZNJ01000007.1, on the reverse strand, counting down.
CAATGTCCATCGCGCAGGAGGGTGGCCTCGCATCGGTGATGTGGGCGGGCAAGCGCCGAGTAACCGATCAACCCCGGCTACGCCTCGAGGTCGGACTTGATACCGTCCTGCCAACGGATGAGGAGGAAGCTTACCAGCCGCGTTATGCTGTCGAGATCGGCTTTGGCGACAGCAAGTATCAGGCTGTGTTTGCCGAGGAACCGCAGATAAAGGCCGAAAGCCTGATCCTGCCCGGACGGCGTAGTGTCTCACTATTAGAGCGCAAGGGGCCCGCCGCCTGGTATCGCGACGACACCGGCAGGAGGCGCCAAATCGAACTGCCCCTTCTGGCGAGCGAGACGGCACTTTCAGCCCTCCGCGGCACTCTCCCCGAACTTGACGCGGTCCGAAATCTGCTCGCGACTTGGCGCTTTTACCATGGTTTCCGTACCGATCAGAGCTCGCCCTTGCGCCAGCCTTCGCTTGCCGTCACGGCGCCCATGCTCGACGCAGACGGCGGCAATCTCGGAGCCGTTCTGGCGACCCTGAAGCATATACGCGGCGATACCGAAGACCTCGACGCCGCCATTGAACACGCCTTTCCCGGTGCCCGTCTTGACATTCCGCCTCCTGGGAGGAATGCATCTTTTTCCCTAACCTTCCCTGATGTGCCACATCGGTCGTTCGGTCCATCGGAGCTTTCGGATGGCACCTTGCAGTTTCTTGCCCTCCTCGGCGCCCTGCTGGCCTATCGTCCACCGCCGTTTATCGCCTTGAATGAACCGGAGGCGAGCCTGCATCCCGAACTTCTGCCAGCACTTGCCCGGGCCATTGCGCGCACGGCAGAACGCAGCCAGGTGTGGATAGTTACCCACTCGACGATCCTTGCCGGGGCCATCGCGGAAGAAACCGGCATTCACCCGCGCCGCGTTATCCGGCGGGATGGAGCGACGTGGCTTGATGGACTCTCTGATATCGGCATTTTTGCCGATGAATAACTATTCCGTCTTGGTCGACTGCTCGAGGCGGGGCCTTGCCATTTCGATTCAGAGCAGCCATCGGGCCACCCATCCACCAACTGCGCGACTGAAATGGAGGTGTAGGGCCAAAACTGGGACGAATGTCTGATGGGCGCTCTCGACGCCTTCTCGGTCACTAGCCCGTAGTTTGCCGCCTCCCCGTAGCAGTCATCATTCGGGATTTCGGAACCGTTTTCCGAGTGGGGTTTTGTGAGAGAATGCTGCACCACGTTTCACTTGGCACCTCCGATCTGAACAGAGCTCGGGCCCTCTACGATCCAGTGATGAACCAGCTTGGTCTGCGCCGGACCCCCGATGTTGAAGAGGCTGTAGGGTAGGAGCAGGCATCACGGTGTTCAGCCTCAATACGCCTGCCGATGGAGAGCAGGCGACGACAGGAAACGGTACGCACATCGCCTTCGAAGTCGAAAAGCGAGCTGCCGTCGACGCGTGTTACCAGGCAGCATTGGCAAACGGTGGCATGGGCGACGGGGCGCCAGGCGTAAGGCCGGAATACGACGCACACTACTATGCTGCCTTCGTCCGCGATCCTGATGGAAACAAGATTGAGGCGCTACATTCGCTGCGACTTGACTGGTAGACCTAATCAAACATCGTCGCGGCACTCTTAGCCCCATCATCAATGCATCTAAGCCTGATCAGAGGTCCACCCGGCGTTCCGGGACTTCAATCGCGCCATGATCGAAGTCCGGCAGGAAACGACCCTATTGAAGACGTTTAGTGACCTATCGTGATGTTCCTAAACCTGCTGCTCGTGTTCTGTCCCTTCTAGTGGGCAGGAGTTTAGCGCCGAGGATCCGCCCATGCCTGACCATGAACTCAGTTCAGTCCTAGAGGCAGTTCGAGCCTGCACGCGCTGCGTCGCCGACTTGCCACTGGGGCCGAAACCTATCATCCAAGCAAGCGCCTCAGCGAGAATACTAATTATCGGACAGGCCCCGGGCACAAAGGCGCACGAGAGCGGCTGTCCCTGGAATGACCAAAGCGGGAATAGGCTGCGGGAATGGACCGGACTTGCCGAGGCCGAGTTCTACGACGAAAGCAAGGTTGCCATAGTTCCGGCTGGCCTATGTTATCCTGGCGCGATTCCCGGGGGCGGTGACAAGCCTCCTGTGCCAGCATGTGCGCCCTTGTGGCATGCACGGATACTGCCGCTTCTCACCAACGTATGGCTTACTCTTCTGGTCGGGCTGCATGCGCAAAAGCTCTACCTAAAGGGTGGCCGCTCGCTCACGGAGCTTGTGCGTCAACATCCTCAATCCTCACCCGTCATTCCGCTTCCCCATCCAAGCTGGAGGGGAGTGGGCTGGATGCGGAAGAATGCCTGGTTCGAGTCGGAAAGCCTTCCCATGCTTCGAAAAAGGATAGAAGAGGCTCTTCGTTAATCCTGGCGTGTGGGTATGTCCAGCTTATGGATAGAGGACCCGGAGACGGATCAAGTACGGGTTCGGGGGCACAGTGAGAATGTCGACAAGCAGCTCAATCTTGGACTTTTACAGAAGGCTCACGAGTTCCTCGATCGACCGTGTCGAGTGACCAATAGTAAAAAAGGGCCTCATCCAAGTCTGCGCTCGACGAAGATGATCTGCGACATGTTATCGTACTGGTCGCGTTCACCTCCTGAGTTAGATCACGCCCAGTTCGCGCATCGACTCGGCAACTCTGACAAAGCCTGCAATGTTCGCTCCGAGCACATAGTCCCCAGGTGCGCCGTACTCTTCTGCTGTCCTGGCACAGGTGTCGTGGATGGTCCGCATGATCTCGGCAAGGCGAGACTCGGTCTGCTCGAAGGACCAGCTGTCTCGCGACGCGTTCTGCTGCATTTCCAGTGCCGAGGTGGCCACACCGCCGGCATTAGCTGCCTTGCCGGGGGCGAACATCACGCCAGCCGCCTGGAACGTGCGTACGGCATCGGGCGTGGAGGGCATGTTGGCGCCTTCGCCTACCGCAATGACCTTGTTGGCAACGAGCGTCCTGGCGTCGTGGCCGGTCAACTCGTTCTGCGTTGCGGAGGGCATGGCAACGTCGCAGGGGACGTCCCAGATCGAGCCTTCGCCGGCCTTGATGAAGTAGGCACCGCGGCTCTCGCCCTTGAGTTGCAGATATTCGTCGATGCGAGCGCGCCGCACTTCCTTGACCTGCTTGAGGAGGTCAAGCTCGATGCCGGCCTCGTCGACAATATAGCCGGAGCTATCCGATACGGCGATGACCTTGCCACCGAATGCCTGGGCCTTTTCGACGCTGTAGATCGCGACATTACCGGAGCCAGAAACGACTACCTTCTTGCCGTCAAAGCTCTCGTTCCTGGTCCCCAACATGGCTTGGACGAAGTAGGTGTTGCCGTAGCCGGTCGCTTCCTTGCGCGCCCGCGACCCGCCGTTGAAGAGGGCCTTGCCGGTGAGGACGCCCGCCTCGTAGCGGTTGGTCAGACGCTTGTATTGGCCGAACATGTAACCAATCTCCCGGCCGCCCACGCCAATGTCACCTGCTGGCACGTCCGTGTACTCGCCGATGTGACGATGTAGCTCGGTCATGAAGGACTGGCAGAAACGCATGACCTCGCCGTCGGAGCGCCCGCGCGGATCAAAATCCGATCCCCCCTTGCCGCCGCCTATTGGCATACCAGTCAAGGCGTTCTTGAACGTCTGTTCGAAGCCGAGGAATTTGATGATGCCGATGTTGACCGACGGGTGGAAGCGGATTCCACCCTTGTACGGGCCGAGCGCCGAGTTGAATTGCACACGGAAACCGCGGTTGATTTGAACCTGCCCCTTGTCGTCGACCCAGGGGACTCTAAAAATGATCTGCCGCTCAGGCTCACAAATGCGCTCGATCAAAGCCTGGTCAAGATAATCGGGACGCTTTGCGACAACGCGCCCCAGGCTCTCCAGCACCTCGCGCACGGCCTGATGGAACTCCGGCTCCCCCGGATTTCGCTGGAGGACCTGGTCAAGGACCGTCTGTAGCTTGTCGTCGATCATACCGCCAACCTTGGATAGAATGTGCATCTGCTGTGCCGTGCTTACGACGAGTCAGCGGCGATTTGAACAAACAAAAGGCACTCTGCCCAAATCAATGGCCATGGGTTGTTCTCGATCTGCCTTGCGACGGACGGCTCTTGCGCCAGTCGACCGTCCGTCCCGGGGGCCTCACAGCTCATGGTCGGCATGTCGGTGTGATCACAGGCGCAGACGGTCAGTTCGCCCCTCCCGGACCTCTTGGCCACTCAAGTGCACCGGGCGCTTTCCGTAAGTTGCGCCCACCAACTTGCACGGCCGGAATTGGGCGCGAAGCCGCTTTAGCAAGGTCACTGCCTGCTTCCGGGTGCCGATGGCTCGGGGGTGTTTAGCTGTCGCCGTCATGAGCTCAAGCTCCGACGGCCGCCGCGTAACCGGGCTGCATCCACCAGATCTCGGGAAACGGCTCCAGCAGCCGCCCCAGCGTCAGATCGGGCGCTTGCCTTCCATGCAGAACCGCTTCGACGATGTCCGGCGCGAGCAGGGTCAAGCGCAGGACCCGGGTCATGTAAGAGGACGCGATGCCCTCCCGTTCGGCCAGTTCGGCGATGGTGGCGAACTCCCCCGACTCCAGCATCCGTTTCCACCGGAACGCGCGGGCCAGAGCCTTGACCAGCGTGCTGTCGGCCTTGCGTGGTCGAGCCGCGCCCTCAGGCAGCTGCATCTGCTTGCGCCCGCCGCGCTCCACGATGCGGAAGGGGACGTGGACGGTAACCGTGTCGGGATCGTGCTGCGCCCGGCTCATGCGGCTTTCTCCAGCGCGTCTGCCTGCATCTCCCGCGCGAGGCCGTCGAGACCATTCATGCGCAGTCGGACGCTCAGGCCATCGATGCCGATGTCGACGCGTTCGACCAGCAGCTGAACGATCCGCGCCTGCTCGGCGGGGAAGAGTTCGTCCCATAGCGGGTCGAGCTGCTGAAGCGCTGCCCGTGCGTCGGCCTCTGTGATCTCCTCGTCCTGGATACGCGCAGCCTTCCACGTCCCCGCCACGATCTCCGGCTGGCGGAAGACGGCGCGGAGCTGATCAATGACGGCCGCCTCGATCTCGCCTGCAGGCACGCGGCCGACCGGGCAAGACCCGGCACCATGCTTCAGCACGGTCTGGCTGACATAGTAGCGGTAGAGCCTGCCGCGCTTGCGGGTGTGGGTCGGTGAGAACGCCGCGCCATCGGGACCGAAGAGCAGCCCCTTCAGCAGCGCTGGGGTGTCGGCACGTGTGCGGGCGGCGCGCTTGCGCGGGCTCTCCTGGAGGATGGCGTGGACCTTGTCCCAAACCTCGCGGTCGATGATCGCGTCGTGTTCGCCTGGATAGCTGTCGCCCTTGTGCACCGCCTCACCGATATAGGCGCGGTTGCCGAGCATTCGGTAGAGGTACTTCTTGTCGATCCTGTTGCCGCGCGGGGTGGAGATGCCGCGCGCGCCAACCTCCCGCGCCAGTTCCGTGCAGGACCCGATCTCGAGGAAGCGGGTGAAGATCCAGCGAACGTGCTCGGCGGTTTCTTCGTCGACCAGGAGCTTCCGGTTCTCGACGCGATAGCCGTAGGGCGGCACGCCGCCCATCCACATGCCTTTCCTGCGGCTGGCGGCGACCTTGTCGCGGATCCGCTCGGCCGTCACCTCGCGCTCGAACTGGGCGAACGAGAGCAGGATGTTCAGCGTCAGCCGGCCCATCGACGTCGTGGTGTTGAAGGACTGCGTCACCGAGACGAAAGTCACGCCGTTCCGGTCGAACACCTCGACCAGCTTTGCGAAGTCGGCGAGGGAGCGGCTGAGGCGGTCGATCTTGTAGACCACCACCACGTCAACGAGCCCGTCCTCGATATCCCCCAGCAGCCGCTTCAGCCCGGGGCGTTCCAGCGTGCCGCCCGAGATGCCGCCGTCGTCATAATGGTCCCGGACCAGCACCCAGCCTTCGGACCGCTGGCTGGCGATATAGGCCTCGCAGGCCTCCCGCTGCGCGTGGAGCGAGTTGAACTCCTGCTCCAGCCCCTCCTCGGAAGATTTCCGGGCGTAGACGGCACACCGCAGCTTGCGCACGACCTTCGATTTTTCGGGCGGCTTCGTCATGTCCGCCCCCTGTGGTTCTTCAGGCCGAAAAAGACCCAGCCGTTCCAGCGCGTTCCGGTGATGGCCCGCGCGATGGCGGACAGTGATTTGTAGGGCCGCCCCTGCCATTCGAAGCCGTCGGCGGTGACGGTGACGATATGCTCGACGCCCTGCCACTCGCGCAGCAACCGTGTGCCGGTGATCGGGCGGTCGCGATCGGCGCGGAGGCCGCGCTTCGTCCTGTCGCCGCCGTCCAGTTCCTCGCCCAGCCGTTCCAGCCGCCGGATCGTCTCCGGCCTGAGCCCGCTAAAAGTCAGTTCCTGGATGCGATAGGCGAGGCGGCTTTCGAGGTAGCGCCGGTTGAACGGTGGCGGCTCGCTGTCGAACAGGTTGCGCCACTGCTGCTTCAGGTCAGCCGTGGCAGCAGTCTTGAGCGCGGCGAGGCGCGCAGGGATTGGGTCGGGGGTCGTCATGCCATTCTCCGATGAGTTGGAGTTGCATGACCGCTCTGGTCGGGCAGGTAGCGTAGCGAACTATCTCCATCATGCGGCAAGTGTTCGCTTGACTGGGCGAGCCGTAGCCGGACGAGACGTGTGGGAGATGGTCCGCGTGGGTGTCGAACGGCTCTCGCGCCTTTTCGCCTGCGCCGACACCATTCTGGTTCCTCACCGCGCAGTGGCCAGTGGGCGTTACCGGAAGCTGCCCAAGTTACCGTCTGAAGGCGAGCGCGCGGTAACATCATGGGCGGGCCTCCGTGGCCATGATCGCAGCTGAACCAGGCAGCTCCACAGACCCAAGTTACCATTGTCACCGCTGTTACCTGGTACCGGGGTCTCCTTCGTAAACGCTTCAGGTCCCATATTGCCATATGAGGCCGTTCCCATCCGCCTGGAGCAGGCTTCGCTCGCGTCCAATCCTGGCACGCTTCAGCGCCGCGATGATGAACCTGCGCGACGTTGCCAAGGTCACGCAGAACAGGTCGCGCAAGTGACGCACCGAGACACACCTGCGCTACTGCGCTACCTGCGCCACCCCCCCTTTAGGGGTGGCATAGTGGCGCGGTTGTGCAGACCTTCTCCCTTCGAGAAGGTCTCGGGTACGCTCGGCCTGTCCGGCGCGGCCGACACCACCGTCACCCCGATCGTGATCAGAATGAGTGCAGGCTTTACGGGCGGCAATTACCGCCTGAACATCCAATGCCGCTCCGAGCTGAGCTCCAGCAGGGCGTTCCGACGCCTGATCCGCGTATTTCGAGAGACTGCAGCCTGAAAGCGACTCTCGGGCCGTGCTCGGCCCCTCGTGCCAAGCCGTCCCGTTCTGTCCCACGCCCGTCCCACGCAGGCCCATCACAGGCGGGCCTTACTGTCCCACACCGCTGCCCGCCGCGCGAAGTCTTGCGCTGTGATTTGCTCTGTCGCGCAGGTCATCAAGACCAGGAGAACGCAAATGAACGGACACGACCTCTTCATCGACCAGATCCAGCTGGCACGCCGCTGGAAGCTCTCGCACCGGACGCTCGAACGTTGGCGCTGGCTGAGCCAAGGGCCGAGCTATACCAAGATTGGCAGACGCGTCGTCTACCGGCTCGTCGACGTGGAGCAGTTCGAGGCGGAAGGCCTTCATGCCACCACCATTCGCTCGGAGGCAGAACGCCGTGCTTGAGCCCTCGTCCCCTTCGGGCTGCTGCCCCCAAACGGCTCGCGCCGCCGCAAGACGCGCGCAGGTTCAGCTGAAGGCGGTCGGAGAGGCAGATTGCCTATGACTGCGATCGGTCACGCGTTGCTCGCGGCCCGTCACGAGCTCTATGAACTCGCGTGGGCGAACCCAACTTATCTTGCCTATGTCCATCAGCATCGGCTCGATCCTGGCGCACTAGCGGCGTTCGCCGGCGCAACTGCCACCCTGTCGGTTGTGGACTGTGGCAACGGTCGGTTCGACTGGGAGGCTCCGGGTGACCGGCTTGATGTCTTCGTCTGCGAGGCGCTCGACGCCGACGGCGAGGCAACCCTGGATCTGGTCGCCTGGCCGCTGAACCGGCCGAGCCATGTGCTCACCATGTTCGGGCGTGCGCCGCTGCTTGGGCTTTGGGAGGCGATGAACCCGGCCACCTACTTCATGGGCAAGTCGCTGGTGATGCACAGGACGCCTCTGGACTGGCTCAAGTCCGGGTGCTCTGGAGCGGTCATCCTCAACTCTCGTCTGGCCGCCAGATTGTTCCTCGATATCGAAGGCTCCATAGCTGCCAGGGATCAGGCCCATGCTCGGGAGCTGGTTCAGATCGCCCGCAGTGTCGTCGACGAACGCAGGATCGTCGTGGCCGTCGGAGATGCAGCGAGGGCTGCATGAGCGACTATCGATATGGGTCCGACAGCGGCTACGACCGGGGGCTTCTGGCCGCGGGGAGGCAGTCAGGAAGGCGATACCTTGGCGTCGTCTCCGCGAGCACCTTCGAAGGCAAGGAGGTGCTGGCGAGAGAGTGGTTTGCCCCAAACCTGATCCCGGCACGGAACGTCACCATCGTCAACGGCGATGGCGGCACAGGCAAGTCCCTGCTGCTCACCCAGCTGGCCGTGGCCGCAACCAGCGGAACGCCCTGGATCGGCCTGCAAGTGGCACAGGGTGGCTGCCTTTACCTGAGTGCGGAGGACGACCTGGACGAACTGCATCGCCGCCTGGCCAATGTCTCGGAGCGGGCAGGCGTTCGGTTTTCCGATCTCGAGCAGCTGCGCATCGTTCCGCTTGCTGGAGAGGATGCCGTGCTCGCCGCTCCCAAGCCAGCAAGCAACATGCTGCTGACAACAGGTCTGTTTGATGCCGTAGATGAGGAACTCGCCAAAACGCGGCCCGCACTCGTCGTGCTCGACACCTTGGCCGATCTCTTTGGGGGTGAGCAAAACCAGCGGGCGCAGGCCCGGCAGTTCATAGGCCTGCTCCGCGGCTGGGCGATCAAGCACCAGACCACGGTCGTGTTGCTGGCCCATCCTTCCCAAAGCGGCATGGTCAGTGGCACCGGGTCGAGCGGCAACACCGCCTGGAACAACAGCGTCCGCAGCCGACTTTATCTGGAGCGGGTGACAGCGAGCGAGGGCAGCAAGGCCTTCGAGCCCGATCCAGATGCCCGTGTTCTGCGGACCGTCAAGGCAAACTACGGTCGGACGGGAGGAGAGATACCGCTCAGATGGGTGGAAGGTGTGCTCGAACCGAAAGCGCAGTCGTTCGACAGCTCCATGGCCCGGATGTCTGCCGAGCATCGGGCGGATCAGGTCTTCCTGAACTTGCTGGCACGGTTTGAGGCAGAGGGCCGGCAGGTCAGCCCTCTGCCCAATGCTCCCACATACGGACCCTCCTATTTTTCGAGGCACGGCGATGCCGAGGGGATCACCAAACGCGGCCTGGAGGCTGCGATGAACAGGCTGTTCGCGTCAGGCAGGATCAGGGTCGGCAAGTCGCACGGATCGCCGTCGAAGCAGAAGGACATCATCGTCCGTGCGTGAAGACGCGTAAGCCTTCCTGACCTACCTCACTCCCTGCCAAGTGGGTGCCAACACCCTGTCTTACTCCCTGCCTACTCCCTGCCTACCCCTTCCTACTCCCTGTGCTGCGTCTCCCCCGTACCCCCTATACGCGTTGCGCCCTTTGGAGGGCGGGCGCATGCGTTCGAGGGAGGCGGTTGACCGCGGCGCGGCCGATCCGCGCAAGGAACAGGCTATCCGTAGAATGAAGAGGCCTGCCAGCCGATCCCCGCCATCGACGGTCTCCCGGGAGGCAACCGTTCTAGGTAACTCGCCTGGCCAGTCTACCAGCGGAGTGCCCACGCACCCTTCCGTCCGCAGACGGCTAGATGGAACTCTTCTGCTATCACGCAGCATCGATCAGTAGCAAAACCATGATGGATAGCCTGGAACGAGCCATAGCCATCGCAGCCGCTGCGAATCGCACGGGTCAAAGATTGGCCAGAGAGTGCTTCCACGCCGGGTCGGTCTTCAGGGCGGAGTGATCCTGCGTAGAGCTGCGGCTCCGTTCGAAGAAATGTCAGGATTCCCAGAGCCATAGCTGCCGGCGTAGAATTGGCCATGGCCTGAAGGCGGGGGGGGGGGAGGCGGAAAAGTCTCTGACGATCCGATCCCTGACCGGTGGGGCCGTCCATCTTTCACACCCGCGAAATTGGCATGGGGGTCACCGGCAGTGGCGCAGGCAGCAGAGCTCAAACAATCCAAAGCCATGGCACTCGCTGGCGAGCATCCTGGAGGGCCCGATCATGCGACCAACTCCGCAGTGCTCGGGGACCTGGCCATCAGCTATCGCGACGTCGCCGGCCTCATCCCCTATGCCCGAAACGCCCGCACCCACACCGATCGCCAGGTCGCGCAGATTGCGGCGTCCATCCGGGAGTTCGGCTGGACCAACCCCATCCTCGTCGATGGCGACAACGGTGTCATCGCCGGTCATGGCCGGCTGCTGGCCGCACGCAAGCTCGAGATGACGAGGGTCCCGGTCATCGAGCTTGCGGCGATGAGCCCGGCGCAGCGTCGCGCCTACGT
>NZ_RZNJ01000006.1 GCF_003994485.1 Arsenicitalea aurantiaca | reverse complement strand
CGGCCAGCAGCCGCCCCTCTTCGAGCCCGGAAAGCGTGGCATCGGCGACCGCGCGCGCCGAAACGCTGCCCATCGCATCCCCGGCGCGGACCCGCCCGCCGAGCGGCGCCGTGCTCAGTTGCAGCGTGCCGTTGATCGGCGCCCGGATCGTCGCGAGGGGGGCGTTGACATAGGCGTCGCCGCTCGAGCCAACGAGTTGCTCACCCACGATCACGTAGAGCGAAAAGAGGATCGCGACGACCCCGAGGATCCTGAGGACGTATTTCACGCGGTTCTCCTTCCAGCCCGTATGATTCGACTACCCGCCAAGGCAAGCATTCGGATGCAGGGATGAAAAGGCCGCGGGGGTGCGAGACCCCGTCATGGTTAACAGAAGGCTATCGTGCGAATTCGTCCTGCCCGATCCGGTACTGGATGGGCTTGAAGCTACCGCCATTGCTGGCCGGGGCCGAGCAGGCGGTCAGCCCGATGATGAGGTCCATCCGCGCATGGAAGCGGATGAAGTCCCCCGCCCGGCTGAGGGGCGGCAGGACCTTTAAGCGCCCGGTTTCGCCGTCGACCGGCACGTTCATGAAGCAGTTGAAGGCGACGGGAATGGCGTCTTCGGCGATCCCGTAGGGGCTAAGCGCGGCGTGGAGGTTTCCGTGACATCCCGGATGGGGCGGCTCGTTGTCGTAGCAGAGCCGGAAGGTCGCCTCGCTGCAGGGGGTGAGGAGAAAGTCGTGCCGCCCCACTTTGTCCTCGACGATCTCCAGCATGACGTTGGAGCGGTTCGAATAAAGAAGGTTACCCGTCGAGAGATAGAGCGTTTCGGCATAGTCGAGCGTGCGCCCCGACGAGATCATCTCGCGCGTATCCGCTGCGGAGATGGCGAGGAGATCCGCGACCTGGCCGCCCTCCGGGTCGATGACCGTCAGCGTCTCGCCGGCGCTCAGCGTGAACGCCGTGCCTGAGCGCGGGGGGATGGTCTGAGTCTGGCCTTTCAAGGTCACTTCGCCTCGTCGAGTTCGGTGAGGAGCCGTGCGGTATCGGCGTCGGGCTCCGGGCGGTGATAGGGGCAGCGCCAGCTCTCGTCGACGGCCCGGCCGCTATACTGCCGCGCTTCGGAAATGCTGCCGTGCCGGGCAAGCATCGGGTTGAGACTGCCTGCAAGCGCCAGGTCGCGCTCGAGGATCGATTCCCGCAGCTTTTCGTAGCGGTTCTCGGCCCGGAGGATTTCGAACTGGTCGTGAAGATTAAAGACCAGTGCCGGATAGGCGAACCGCCGCGCCGGGCGGCTGGCCCGAGGATGGAGGCCGACGACAAAGAAAGCCTCGCCTCCGAAGCTCAGCGAAAAATGCGGATCGTCGGGATCGGTGCTGACCCGGCTGTCGGCCTTCTGGCCGCGCCAGGCATCCTTGTCGGTGAGCGATTGCAGCCGCTCCCACATATGGCGCTCGAACGCGGCCTCCGAAAGGTCGTCCGGGCCTTCAAAGACCACGGCGAAGCTCGTAAAGAGCGCCGGGTCCTCGTGATAGTCCCAGGCGAGGCGCATCAGCCGGTCCTGCACCGCCAGATCGTCCCAGGCGCTCGTGAGGCTACGGGCTGAATAGAGGTTGAGCCGACCCCGGCCGAGCGCCGATTTGGCGCCCACGCAGGGGAAGTCCGGCGCCTTGATGAACCGGGTAAGCGCCTCTTCGCGGGCGTTGAGTTGCGGCTCTCTGGTCTGCGGCATCTGCCATGTCCCTGATGGTGACGAGGCAGTAGAAGCCATGAGTGGCCTCGAGGTTCCCCCGCACCTTTCAAGATAATCCGGGGCTCCGCCTCAGATCAGAGGCTGCGACGCCGGGCGAGGTAGATGTGGTCGCAGGCCAGAACGACCTCGTCGTTCTGCTTGATGACGCGGACCGTCTCGACGATGCGCCCGTGATCGGGGCGCTTTGGGTCGTCCTCGAGCGCGGCGATGGTCAATACCGTGTGGATCGTGTCCCCGATGAAAAGCGGCTTGGGGAAGCGCAGCCGCTCATAGCCATAGGTGAAGGCGAGGGGGTTGATCTCCCCCGCCGTCAGCCCGATGCCGATCGCAAAGGTCATGGTGCCATGGGCGATGCGCTGCCCGAAGGGCGAGGCCTTCATCGCCTCGGCATCCATGTGATGGGGGAAGAAATCCCCGGTATGGCCCGCATGGATCACGAAGTCGGCTTCGGTGATGGTGCGGCCCGAACTCCGGCGCGTCTCCCCGATCCGGTAGTCCTCGAAATGCCGCGGCCGTTCCATCAGAAGCTTTCTTGGTAAAGCCGTTCGAGATCATCGAGGATCGCGCTACCAGCATGGCGGGCGTAGAGCCCCTCGGTCAACCGGCGCGCCGCTCTGTCCTGAAATTCCATATAGCCATTGTGGCGCGGGCGCATATAGGCGCCGTCGAGCGTCCGGCGGCTCGCCCGGTAGAAATCTCCGCTCGCGGCGTTGACCGCGTCGTCCTCCCAGCCTTCGGCATGGCCGGGCTGTCCGCCGGCTCCGGCATAGGGGCCTGCCTGCACCGAGCCGCTTGCCACCCAATAGGCATAGTCGATCGCGGCATCCCGATGGGCGCCGAAAGCGGATACGGCGATGCCCGTCCCCCCGAGCGCCGAGCCAACCGGCCCCAGCTGGCCCGCTGCCGGAATATCGGCAAAGCCGAGCCGGTGCGGACGGAAGCCCGACAGCGCATAGCTTGCATAGCCATAGCCGAGCGGCATCAGCGCGAGCCCGCTATCGGTCTCGGCCATCGCTTCGGAGGCGCCGATGGGGTCGGCGGTCTCGCTCATCGGGTGGGAGAGGGCGGCCATTTCCTCGAGCATGGCGATGATTTCGAGCCCGGTCTCGCGATGCACGAACGTCCCCCTGCCCGAGGCGCAGGGATGGCCCATATTGGCCGCAAGAGTGAAAAAGCACATGAGCGAGTGCGGGGCGAGAAGCGGCAGCACCACGCGCCCGGCGCGGGCATGCTCGACCACCTCGCTCCAGCGCGTCACCGGCGCGATGATGTCGGGGCGATAGGCCTGGACCTGGGCCGCCGCATCGATCGGGAAGGCCCATTGGCGCCCGTCATAGCCATAGCTCTCGTAGGAGCCACCGACGCTGCCGGCCAAGAGCGCCGCCCGTTCGGCCTCGCGGCCCGGCACGTCGAGCGGCACGAGACAGTTTTCAGCCGTGATCTGACCCACATGGGGGTGATCAATGACGATGAGATCGTATTCGCGCGCCAGCGTCTCAACGGGGAAGGATTCGAAATCCTGCAGCGAGCGCTGCTCCCAGGCGATCGCGACTCCGGTCCTGTCCTGCCAGATCGCGGCGGTCGCGACCATGGGGTCGAAGCCGCGCGGATGGCGCCAGGTCATGCCCTTGAGGGTGATGGTCATAGTCCGAATTCCTTCCTGATGGCGGCGCTCTGCTCCCCGATCAGCGGCGCCGCCCTCCGGGTGCGGGCGCGCTGGCCGTCGACCCGGATGGGCGAGCGGGTGGTGGTGATGGAAAGGCCGTCGCCGCGCGTCACCGTCTGCAGCATGTCGAGCGCCCGGAACCCTTCGGATTCGAGCAGTTCGGGCCAGCTCAGAACCTTCGCGCACCAGATGTCCGCGGGCTCGAGGATGGAGAGCCAGTGCGCGGTCGGCTCGGTCACGATGGCGTCCGCAATGATGCGCTTGATGCGGTCGCGCTCGGTGAACCAGCTCTTGGGGTCGTTCGAGAAGGGCAGCAGCGCCTCGAGCCCGAGCAGTTCGCCGAGCCGCCCGATCGGGGTCATGGCGATCGCCAGATGTCCGTCGGCGGTCGGATAGACCCCGTAGGGCGCCGACAGGTAGGCATGGGCGTTCCGATAGGCGGCGCGCTGCGGCAGACGCCCGCCATCATTGAGGTGCGTGGTCAAGACCTCGAACTGGAAGTCGACCAAGGCCTCGAGAAGGCTCGTCTCGACATGGCTGCCAGCCCCGGTGCGCCAGCGCTTGACGAGAGCAGCGAGGATGCCCTGCGCCATCGCCGCGCCGGCGAGCATGTCGGCGACCGCCAGGCCCATCGGCACCGGGCCCTGCTCGGCATCACCGGTGAGCCACATGAGGCCCGACCGGGCCTGGGCGAGCAGATCCTGCCCCGGGCGCCCAACCCATGGGCCCGCCTCGCCATAGCCGGTGATCGAGCCATAGACGAGCGCGGGGTTGACCGCCCGCAGCGTCTCGTAGCCGAGCCCGAGCCGGCCGATGACACCGGGGCGGAAATTCTGCAGCACCACGTCGGCCTTGCCGACGAGCGTCTTCAGCGCCGCGATGTCCTCGGGGTTCTTGAGATCGAGCGCGAGGCTCTCCTTGGAGCGGTTGATGGCGTGGAAAAGCGTCGAATCCCCGCCGATCTCGGTGTCCGAGAGGTAGAGCCGGCGCGACAAATCGCCCCCGTCGGGCCGCTCGATCTTGATGACCCGCGCGCCCAGATCCTGCAGCCTCAGCGAAGCATAGGGACCCGAAAGGAACTGGCAGAGATCCACGACCAGCACGCCAGCAAGCGGCAGCGTCGCAGCGTCCGGCAAGATGCTCACGGGCGCCTCCGGGGGTGACGCATATCGTCCATGTCCTGTTTCCATCCTCGCGCGAGCGCCTCCGCGCCCGCCTGTTGCCAAGAGCTAGCAAGCCCGCGCCGAGGCCGTCAAACCTCTTTCACATATGAAAACAGATTTTCTCTGGCGAATATGAGGCCGGCGCAGCTGTGGGGTGGCCCGGCAAGAAAGGCTCAGCTTCAGCCGAGCGGGCACATGACGAAGTCGAAGCGCGAGGCCCATAGGGTGTCGCCGGGTTCGCCCGGCGTCATCTGCGCGATGAGCGAGGACTTGACCCCGAAGACCGCGTCCGAGGCGAGCCAGGGGTCGCCATCGACGAAGGTGTGGGTGACGATGGTTTCATGGCCCGGCGCGCTGACGATGAAGTGCAGGTGCGCAGGGCGATTGGGGTGGCGCCCGAGTGCGCCCAGCAGCTGCCCCACCGGTCCGTCATCGGGGATCGGATAGGACACCGGGCGGATGCCGCGAAACGCATAACGCCCGTCCTCGCCGGTTTCGAAGACCCCACGATTGTTCCAGCGCGGCTGCAGATCGGGCTGCTGGACGTCGTAAAACCCCTCGGCATTGTCCGACCACACATCGATGCGCGCGCCCTTGATGGGCCGGCCCTCGAGGTCGATGACGCGGCCCGAAAAGAGGCAACTCTCCCCCTTGCCGTCGAGCGAGATGTTGGCGCCCATGGGGTAGGCGGGGGCGCCCGGCACGTAGAAGGGGCCGAGCACGGTATTTTCCGTGGCTCCTTCGGGTCGCCGGCTCCCGATGGCATCGACGAGCATCGAGACCCCG
This sequence comes from Arsenicitalea aurantiaca, assembly GCF_003994485.1. Taxonomy (GTDB): domain Bacteria; phylum Pseudomonadota; class Alphaproteobacteria; order Rhizobiales; family Devosiaceae; genus Arsenicitalea; species Arsenicitalea aurantiaca. Next base: position 158,756 of record NZ_RZNJ01000006.1, on the reverse strand, counting down.
AGCACGTCGCTCAAAAGTATGTATTCCTGCCGGTTGCCGTCCGAGATCTGGCCGGTGCGGGTCAAAAAGTCGATCGCGAGCGCCCATTCCTCCTGGGTCAGCCCGACCTCCTTGACCAGGCTGTGCAGATGCCCGACGAGCGCGGACATGATCTGGGTAAGCCGCGGATCGGCGCCAGGCGCCATCCGGGCATTGACCGCCTCGACGGAGCGGGCTTCGGTGAAATAGGCGGTGTCGGTACGATCGTTCACGGGGCTTTGTCCTCCATTGTCTCAGGCGGGCGCGCGGCCCTCCCAGGCCGCCTGCAGGAGCGCCCGGATGTCGGCCCGCGTTACCGGCCGCGGGTTCCAATAGGGTTTTGCGGTGGCGATTTCGGCGGCGCGGTCGAGATCGGCTTCCGCAAGGCCGAGCGCCCGCAGCGAGAGCGGCGCGCCGATCCGCTCGGCAAACCTGTAGAGGGCCCGCCCCGGATGGTCGTCCCCGAAGATCGCGCCCACCACGGCAAGTTCGTCGGCGGCCGCACCGGCATTGAACCCGATCGCGTGGGGCAGGATCACCGCATGGGTCTGAGCGTGTGGCAGGTCGAACGATCCCCCCAGCGTGTGGCAGAGCTTGTGGTGGAGGGCCATGCCGACCTGGCCCAGCACGGTGCCGCAGAGCCAGGCGCCATAGAGCGTCTCGCTCCGCGCATCGAGATCGCCCGGATTGGCGACGACACGCTCGAGCGCATCGGCGAAGGCGCGCAGGCCTTCTTCGGCCATCAGGCTCGAAAGCGGATTGCGGTTCTGCGCGTAGAGCCCTTCGGCGGCATGGGCCATGGCGTTAAGCGCGCTCGAGACCGTGAGCGGCACGGGCAGCGTAGCCACCAGTTCGGGGTCATAGAGGACAATTTCGGGCTGCGTGGCCGGATCGATCAGCGTCGTCTTGATCCCGTTCTCGGTCTGGCCGAGGATCGGGGTCGCTTCCGAACCCGCATAAGTGGTCGGCACGACGATCTGGTCGAGCCCGCTGCGCAAGGCGATCGCCTTGCCAAGCCCGATGGTCGAGCCGCCGCCGATCGCAACGAGACAGTCCGCGCCGACCGTCTCCGCATGGGCGAGGGCGGTCTGGGTGACAGCGACGGGCGTGTGCATCACCGCGCCAGCAAAGACGCCGGCCGAGCGGGGCCCGAGGGTCTCGGCGACGTGCCGGGCCGCATCCGCCTGTTCGGGCGTCGAGAGCACGAGCGCGCGCGCGTGCCCGAGCCGTTCGACCTCCTCGGCGATGCGATTGCGCATCCCGGCCCCAAACCGCACCCGCAGGCCCGCATATTGAATGACGAAGTCGGGCGTGAAATGTGACATGCTGCGTCCTGCCGGAGAGATGGACGGGGATTGTGTAGGACGACTACACTTTGTTCGACAATTCTGTCAATCTGGCGTATAAGATTGGCAATCTATGCATACGAGGGATCATGCCCAAGCTCAGCCTGACGGCGCAACTCCGTGATCAGATCGAGCAGGAAATCGTCACCGGAGGCTACAAGCCCGGTGAACGGCTGGACGAGGCGAGCCTGCGCGAGCGCTTCGGGGTCTCGCGCACGCCCGTCCGCGAAGCGCTGATGCAGCTTTCGGCAACCGGGCTCGTCGAGATCCAGACCAATCGCGGGGCCTTCGTCCGCCAGCTGAGCCCGCGTCGGCTGATCGAGATGTTCGAGGTCATGGCCGAGCTCGAGGCGCTTTGCGGGCGCATGGCCGCGCGGCGCGTGACCAGTGAGGGCGCCGCTGGGCTTGTCGAGGCCAACCGGGCCTGCGAGCAGGCCGAGCAGGATGGCGACCCAGACGCCTATTACTATGCCAACGAAGCCTTTCACCACATGATCTATGCGATGAGCGCGAGCGAATTCCTCGAAGAGGAGGCGCTTTCGCTCGCTACACGGCTCAAGCCCTACCGCCGACTGCAGCTGCGTGCGCGCAACCGCGTGCGCAACTCGCTCGCCGAGCACCGGATCATCGTCGAGGCCATCGTCAATGGCGATCCCGATGCCGCTGCCGATGCGCTGCGCACCCATGTGCTGGTACAGGGGGAACGTTTTTCCGACTTTTTCGCGCAGCTGCGCCAGGCCGAACTCGGCGCCGTCGCCTCCTGACCGGCGCGGCGCCCCACCGCTCTTCCGCGGGCACGGCCTCGCCCTTGGGGTGTGAATACATTTGACGGATTGCTGTCATACAAAAAATGTGTTTGTGTATCCTCAGGACGCGTGGAGGATAGCGCGGTCGTCATGAGGAGGAAGTCGTGAGAACTCTGCACCAAGCCTTGAAACTGAGCGTGGCCACTTCGGCCATGGCAATGGCCCTGGCCGCGACCGGCGTCGCGCAGGCGCAGGACGCCGAATTGCGCCATGTGGTCGTCGGCATGCAGCCGATCTCCACCCTGATCCCCGCCTATTTCGCCCAAGAGTTCGGCTGGTTTGCCGAGGAGGGCCTCAAGGTCGAGTTCAAGCCCGAAGTGGGCGGCGTCGACATCGTCACCTCGGTCGTCGCCGGTGATTTCGATTTCGGCTATTCCAACCAGACGAGCCTTCTGATCGCTGCCTCCCGCGGCCTGCCCGTGGTGGCCGTGGCCAACGGCTTCGTGGGCGAAACGCAGAACGAGACGGGCAACAATGCCATCGTCGTGCGCGCCGATTCCGACATCCAGTCGCTCGCCGATCTCGAAGGCCGCCGCGTCTCGAGCAACACGCTGCAGAACTTCGTGCATCTCTCGATCCTCGCCGCGCTCGAGAACAACGGCATCGAGAATCCTGCCGAAGCGGTGGAGATCATCGAAGTGCCGTTCCCGGACGTGGTCAGCCTCGTGGCCCAGGGCCAGGTGGATGCCGGCTGGGTCGTCGAACCCTTCGTCGCCGCCGCTCTCGCCAATGACCTGCGCGTCATTTCCTATCCGGTCTACGAGGTCGATCCGAACGGCATCATGTTCTCGGCCTATTTCACCAACCGCAACTTCCTCGAGGAAAACCCCGAGCTGGTCGACGGCTTTGTGCGCGCCATCTATCGCGGCCAGCAATACGCCATCGACAATCCCGACGAAGTGCGGGCGGCCTTCCCCAAGTTCAATTCCAATGTCAGCCAGGCCATTGCCGACAGCTTCTACCTGCCCGAATGGCGCCCAAGCCTGACGCCGGAAGATTTCCAGCTCGGGGCCGACCTCGCCATCCGCTACGGTTTCATGCCCTCCATGCCCGATCTCGAGGCGCTGGTGCACGAGCCCGGCGAATAAGCCGGCCGATCGATAGACTTGGCGCGCGGCCCGGCGGGTCGCGCGCATCACTTCAAGACAGAACGGAACCTCTGCATGCGTGAGAGCAGCCTGGGCGCCGGCGCGCCCGTCGTCCGGCCCGGGGAGATTGCGGGGCCGGGCGCGACATCGCGGGGGCCGCTGGTCCCCGATGCGGCGCTGCCCTATCTCGGCATCGCGCTCTTCCTGCTCGTCTTCGAAATCATCACGCGGCTCGACATCGTGCCGCAGCGTTTCGTGCCGCCCCCCTCGGTCATGGCGCTCGGCCTCGTCCAGCAGTTCGGACAGATGAGCTTCTGGCTCGACACATGGACGACGCTCTGGACGTGGGCTGCGAGCCTCGCCATCGCCGCGGTGCTCGCCATTCCCATCGGCATCCTGATGGGGGCCTCGGTCTATGTGCACGCCGCCCTGCGCACGCTGGTCGAATTCCTGCGGCCGATCCCCTCGGTCGCGCTCATTCCCGCGCTCATCCTCCTCATGGGTGCGAACGACCAGAGCAAGATCTTCCTCTCCGCCTTCTCTGCCTTCTGGCCGATTCTTATCCAGACCCTCTACGGGGTGCGCGACGTCGAGCCGCTTGCCGTCGAGACGGCCCGGTCCTTCGGCTTTTCGGCCTCCGCGCGCCTGCGCAAGATCGTCCTGCCTGCGGCGCTGCCCTATATCGCGACCGGCCTGCGCATCTCTTCGGCGCTCGCGCTCGTCGTTGTCGTCACCATGGAAATCGTGGTCGGCATGGAAGGGCTCGGCCGGCGGATCGTGCTCGCCCGGCAGGGCGCCAATGTCGAGGCGGTCTACGCCATCATCTTCTGGACCGGCGTCCTTGGGCTCGCGCAGAACACGCTCTTCAGCCGCATCGAGCGGCGCGTGCTGCACTGGCACACCGCCTTCCGCGGAGCTGCCCAATGAACCGCAAGCCATCCCGCCTCGTCCTGCTCAGCCTCGAGATCGGCGTTCCGCTGCTGCTGATCGCGGCCTATGCGCTCTGGGCTGCGCCGCGCAACGATCTCTATTTCCCACCGCTCGATGTGATCCTCACCCGTTTCGTCGCGGACTGGTTCGGTCCGCGCTTTTTCAGCGATATCGTGCCCAGCCTGCGCCGCATGGGCACGGGCTACGCCATCGCGCTCGTCATCGGGGTTTCGGCAGGTGTGCTTCTGGGGCTGTCGCGGCGCACGCGGCTCGCCGTCCTGCCCATCGTCGACTTTTTCCGCGCCCTGCCGCCATCGACGCTTCTGCCGCTGACCATGATCGTGCTCGGGGTCGATGATTCCGCAAAGGTCACGCTGATTGCGATGGTCTGTCTCTTCCCGATCCTGCTCAACACCATTGCGGGGGTCTCCAGCATCGATCCCACGCTGCGCGAAACCGCGGACGTCTTCGGCATCACCCGGCGCAACCAGCTGCTGCACATGGTGCTGCCCGGCGCGCTGCCGGCGATCTTTGCGGGCGCGCGTACCGCCATGTCGCTCGCCATCATCATGATGGTGATCAGCGAATTCGTCGCGGCGACCAACGGCATCGGCTTTGCCATCTGGACCGCCCGGCGTTCCTTCGACATCTCGGCCATGTGGGCGGGCATCCTCGTGCTCGGATGCCTCGGCTATGGCCTGAACCTGCTTTTTGAAGCGCTCGAGCGGCGCGTCCTCGCCTGGCATCACGCCGCCAGGCAAAAGTCCGAATAGGAAGAGCCATGCTGAGGGTCGAAGGCCTGAAAAAGAACTATGGGAGCGTCACCGCTCTCGCCGACATCACCGCCGAGTTCCCCACCGGCACGTTCACGAGCGTGGTCGGCCCTTCGGGATGCGGTAAGACCACCCTGCTCAAATGCCTCTCCGGGCTGATGCCGGCGAGCGCCGGGTCGGTCATGCTCGGCAATACGCGGGTCACCCGCCCGCCCGAGCAGATGGCGCTGGTCTTCCAGGACTATTCGCGTTCGCTTTATCCCTGGATGACCGTCCGGCAGAACGTCGCCTTTCCGCTGCGCAACAAGCGCCTCGATCCGAAGGAAATCGACAGGCGGGTCGACCAGTCCCTGACTTCGGTCGGGCTCGGCCATGCCATGGACCGGCATCCCTGGCAGCTCTCGGGCGGCATGCAGCAGCGCACCGCCATCGCGCGGGCCATCGCCTACCAGCCCGAGATCCTGCTGATGGACGAGCCCTTCGCTTCGGTCGACGCGCAGACCCGGGCCGATCTCGAGGACCTGATGCTCAAGCTCAAGAGCGAGCTCGGCATGACCATCATCTTCGTGACCCACGACATCGACGAGTCCGTCTATCTTGGCGATCGCATCGTCGTGCTCGGCTCGGTGCCGACCCGCGTCAAGGAAACGCTCGACGTGGCGCTGCCCAACCCGCGCGACCAGCTCGCGACCAAGGGCGAGCCGGAATTCCTCAGGCTGCGGAGCTATGTCTACACCCAGATCATGCGCGACCGGGCGCCGGCCGCACTCTGAGAGCGGGCATGGCGCGAATGGCGGGATCGGACATGACCGGGGTGCGGGCGCGAGGCGCGCCCGTGGCCCTATTGATGGGCCGAGGCGCGGACGGCGGTCTCGGGATCGAAATGGGCGACCAGCGCCTCGAAGAACTGCCCCGAGAGCTTCTTGGCGGTCGATTCGATCAGCCGTCCACCGAGTTGCGCAAGCTTGCCGCCCACCACCGCATCGACGGTGTAGGAAAGGCGCGTGGCGCCGCCTTCGGGCGTGAGTGCGACATTGGCGCCGCCCTTGGCGAACCCGGCAATGCCGCCCTGGCCCTCGCCCGCGATCCGGTAGGAGCGCGGCGGGTCGAGGTCGCTGAGCGTCACGGCGCCTTTGAAGGTCGCCTTGATCGGCCCGATCTTGGTCACGACGACAGCCGACATCGCGGTCGGCGACTGCATCTCGAGCGACTGGCAGCCCGGAATGCAGGCCGCGAGAACCTCCGGGTCGTTGAGTGCCGCCCACACCGCTTCGGGCGCGGCAGGAATGACATGTTCACCGGCAATGTTCACGACGTCTCTCCTCGAATTTGCCGGGACAGAAATATACAATATCGTTTCCTTTGTCCACAATCTGTGCAAGCCTATGTGTCGGCACGGTGGGAAGGCGCGCGGAGCCGCGCCGCCACGCGCCAGGCGATGAAAGGGGAGGGCGCATGAAGTTCGGTGTCGGTCAGCCCGTGCGGCGTGTCGAGGACAAGCGGTTCATCACCGGCCGCGGGCGCTATGTCGCCGACCATGCCGTGCCCGGTCAGGCGCATGCCGCGATCGTCTCCTCGCCCCATGCCCATGCCCGCATCCTCGGGCTCGACGTTAGCGCAGCGGCGGCTGCGCCGGGCGTGCTCGCGGTCCTCACCGGGGCCGACGTTCTCGCCGACGGGCTCGGCGGCATTCCGCCGCTCTTCATGCCGCAGAATGCGCAAGGGCCCTTCGGATACCGTACGCTGCGGCCAATCCTCATCCCCGATATCGTCCGCGCCGTCGGCGAGCGCGTTGCCATGGTCATCGCCGAAACACCCGCCCAGGCGCGCGACGCCGCGGACCTGATCGAGGTCGATTACGAGCCTCTGGACGCCGTCGTCACCCTCGAAGCGGCGGTCGCCGAGGGCGCCCCTGCGGTCTGGCCGGACTGCCCGGGCAACGTCTCGTTTTCGCTCACCCATGGCGATCCGGCGGCAACCGATGCGGCGTTCGCAAAGGCGGCGGTCACCGTCGCGCTGCGGCTTGAGAACAATCGCATCATCGCCAACGCCATGGAGCCGCGCGCGGCGCTCGGTCTCTACGATGCGGCCGACGAAACCTACACCCTCTATGCCACCTCGCAGAACCCCCACGGGTTCAAGGAGATGATTGCCCGCGACGTGCTCGGCATACCCGCCACACGGCTGCGCGTCATCGCGCCCGATGTCGGGGGCGGGTTCGGCGCCAAGGCTGACTGCTATCCCGAGGATGCGCTCGTGCTCTGGGCGGCGCGGCGCGTCGGGCGTCCGGTCAAATGGGTCGGCACCCGCTCCGAAGGGCTGATGGGGGACAATCACGGCCGCGACCAGCTGGTCCATGCCGAGCTTGCCGCCGATGCCGAGGGCCGCGTGCTCGCCGTGCGCGCCCGTGCGCTGCACGCGATCGGCGCCTACCATTTTTCGGCCGGGGTCGCGCCGCTGCTCTATTCGCTGCGCTACATCCCCGGCGTCTACGCCATCGATACGGTCGATCTCGAAACGCGAGCCGTCTTCACCCATACGAGCCCGCTCGGCGTTTATCGCGGGGCAGGTCGCCCCGAGGCAATCTATGTGATCGAGCGGCTGATGGACGAGCTCGCGACGCGGCTCGGCATCAGCCCCGTCGACGTGCGGCGTCGCAATTTCGTTCCGCCCGCGCGCATGCCCTACAAGACCCAGACCGGCGCGGTCTACGACACGGGGGAATTCGAGGCACTGTTCGACAAGGCCCTCGCCTTGGCGGATTGGGATGGCTTCGATGCGCGCCGGTCAGAGAGCGAGGCGCGCGGCAGGCTCCGCGGGCGCTCGGTCGCCTATTACATCGAGCATGCCGGCATCTATAACGACCGCATGGAGATCCGTTTCGATCCTACCGGCAGCGCGACCATCCTTGCCGGCACCCATTCGCACGGGCAGGGGCACGCCACGGCCTTCGCGCAGCTGGTCTCGGAACAGCTCGGCATTCCCTTCGAGGCCATCGGCTACATTCAGGGCGATACCGACAAGGTGATGATCGGGCGCGGCACCTATGCGGCGCGCTCTTCGCTGATCGGCGGTTCGGCGCTGAAGCTGGCGGGCGACAAGATCATCGAGAAGGGCCGGCGGATCGCCGCCTGGAAGCTCGGGGTTGAGCCCGACGAGATCACCTTCGATGCCGGAATGTTCGTGGCGCGCAGCACCAACCGCTCAATGCACATGACCGAGGTCGCGATCGCCTCCTTCCAGGCCCGCGGCGTGCCCGAGGAATTCGCACTCGGCCTTTCGGCCGCCGCCACCTATTCGGGCGACGTGCCCAACTACCCCAATGGCTGCCACGTCTGCGAGGTCGAGATCGATCCCGAAACCGGGGCGGTCGAGCTTGCCGCCTATGCCGTGGTCGATGATGTCGGGGTGGTCATCAACCCCATGATCGTCGAAGGGCAGGTCCATGGCGGCCTCGCCCAAGGCATCGGTCAGGCGCTGCTCGAACACATCGTCTACGATCCGGACTCCGGCCAGCTCGTCACCGGCACCTTCAACGATTACTGCATGCCGCGGGCCGACAATCTGGGCCCTCTGGCCATGGCTCATCACAACGTGCCCTGCCTCACCAATCCGATCGGGGTCAAGGGCTGTGGGGAATCCGGGGCCATTGGCGCGCCGCCGGCCATCATGAACGCCATCCTCGATGCGCTCCGGCCGCTCGGGGTCGCCCATCTCGACATGCCCGCCACGCCCTCGCGCGTGTGGGCCGCCATTGCCGCCGCGCGTCGCGCCGCGGCCTGATCCTTCAGGGAGAACCCCCAGTGAGCCGCAGAATCATCGACCTCTCCGTGTCCATCGCCAATGGCGTTCCCTCCGATCCCCCGCACGCCCTGCCCAGGATCGACTATTCGGACCATGACAATGGCGTGCATGAATTCATGACGCTGTTTCCTGGCCTCCAGCCCGAGCAGATCCTCGATCGCAAGGGCCCGGCCATCGAGCGGGTGGATTTTTCTACACATAACGGCACGCATCTCGACGCGCCCTACCATTTCCACCCCACGATGAATGGCGGAGAGCGTGCGATCACCATCGACCAGGTGCCGCTCGAATGGTGCCTCGGGGACGGGGTGAAGCTCGATTTCCGCGACAAGCCGGACGGCTATGTCTGTACCGCTGAGGATGTAGAGCGCGAGCTCTACCGGATCGGCTATACGCTGAAACCCTTCGACATTGTGCTCGTCAACACCGCCGCCGGCGCCGCCTACGGGCAGAGCCATTTCCTCGACAGCGGCTGCGGCATGGGGCGCGAGGCGACGCTCTACCTCACCGAGCGGGGCGTGCGCATTGCCGGCACCGATGGCTGGAGCTGGGACGCGCCCTTCTCCTACACCCGCCGGCGGTTCACGGAGACCGGCAATGCCGGCCTCATCTGGGAGGGGCACAAGGCCGGAGCCACGATCGGCTATTGCCACATCGAAAAGCTCGCCAATCTCGATCAGCTGCCCGATTTCGGCTTCACCGTCAGCTGCTTCCCCGTGAAGCTCCACAAGGCCTCGGCGGGTTGGTGCCGCGCCGTCGCGATCATTGAAGAATAAGAATACGATCTAACAAAGATCGTCATACGAAATGGTTGACGCTGTGTAGTGCACATGGTTCACTCAACACAGATGACGAGGCGGCGGACAGGGGAGGTTCGGTCATGTTGCAGGAGATGCTGGCATCGCTGACTGGTCGCTTTCGGCGGCAGGCGCCCGCCATGCCGCGGCTCGAGCCGCCGGCCATGCCGCTTGATGCGCTCTGCCGTGCCGTTATCGGCACGCGGGCGCTGTCCTCGTCCATGGCGCTCGCCCAGCGCCTGCTCGATCGCTATGCCGCGCTGACCTTCGAGGAGCGGCGCGACTTCTTCTCCATGTTGCGGCGCGAGTTCGGCATCGACCGCGCATCGGTCGCCGAAGCCGCGCATCTGGCGCAAACCTCGGGCGATTATGCGGCGCTCGAGCGGCTCTATACGCTGGCCGAGCCCACCCGGCAGCATCTGCTGCGGCGCATCAACCAGGTGCCGGACGGCACGGCCATGCTGGTCGAGCTGCGCGCCGACCTGCTGCGCATGCTCGACGCCGACCCGGATCTGCGCGAGGTCGACTATGATTTCCGCCATCTCTTCCATTCCTGGTTCAATGGCGGTTTTCTCGAACTGCGCCGCGTGGACTGGAACACTTCGGCCTCCATCCTTGCCAAGATCATCGAATATGAGGCGGTTCACGAAATCCGCGACTGGAGCGATCTGCGCTCCCGCATCGATCCGCCCGATCGCAGGCTCTACGCCTTTTTCCATCCACGCCTGCCGCGTGAGCCACTGGTCTTCGTGGAGGTCGCGCTCTGCCCCGACATTCCCTCTGGCATCGGCGCGATTCTTGATCGCGAACGCCCGGTCATCGCTGCGGAGGCGGCGCGCACGGCGGTCTTTTATTCGATCTCCAACTGCCAGGACGGCCTGCGCGGCGTATCCTTCGGCAATCTGCTGATCAAGCAGGTCGTCTCGAGCCTGCGGGCCGAGTTCCCGCGGCTTGAAACCTTCGTCACCCTCTCGCCCGTGCCCGGCTTTGCCCGGTGGCTCGCGGGAGAGGCGCAGAACGCCGCGTCGATCGTCCACGCGCCGGCCAAGGCCGCCCTCGAACGCACCGCCGCGCCCGAATGGTGGCTCGCCCCGGACGCTCAGGAGACAGGCCTCGCCCTCACCCGGCTTGCCGCCCATTACCTCGTTGCCGCCAAGCGCTCGGGCGGAGAGCCGGTCGATCCGGTGGCGCGCTTTCACCTCGGCAATGGCGCGCGGCTTACACGGGTCAACTGGCCTGGCAATCTCTCGGCCGCCGGCCTCAAGGGCGCGCACGGGGTGATGGTCAACTACCATTATGAGCTGGGCGAGATCGAAACCAATAGCGAGACCTTTCTCGAAACCGGCGCCGTGGCGGCGTCCGCCGCGGTGGCGGACCTCGCCCAGCAAGCCGTTCCCGCGAGCCCGACGAGGTGACTGCCGTGACCGACCGACCCCAGGACGATATCGCCGCCCATGTGGAGCGGATTGCCCATAGCGGTGACGTACTTTTTGCGACCACTCCGGAGGGCCGCCGGCTGAGCTATGCCGGGCTCTGGGCGCGTGCCGGCCAGTATGCGAACCTGCTGCGGCGCGCGGGCGCCCGGCCGGGCGATCGCTGTGCGGTGCAGGTCGAAAAATCGCTCGAAGTGCTCGCGCTCTATCTTGGCTGCCTGCGCGCGGGCGTCGCCTATCTGCCGCTCAATTCCGCCTATACCCCGGCCGAGATCGGTTATTTCCTCGGCGATGCCGAGCCGGTCGTCTTCGTGTGCGATCCCGCCCGCCGCGACGCCTTCGCTGCGCTTGCCGCCGAAAAGGGCGTCGGTCATCTCCTGACCCTCGGTGCGGCGGGGGAGGGCAGCCTTGCCGCTGGGGCCGATGCCGAGCCCGCCGAGGGCATCGATCATCGGGCCGCACCGGATGACCTCGCGGCAATCCTCTACACCTCCGGCACCACGGGCCGCTCCAAGGGCGTCATGCTGAGCCGGCACAATCTCTATTCCAATGCGGAGACCCTGCACCGCGCCTGGCGTTTCACCAGGGACGACGTGCTCCTGCATGCCCTGCCGCTCTTTCATACCCACGGGCTTTTCGTTGCGACCAACATCACCCTGCTGGCCGGCGCCAGCATGATCATGCTCGCGCGCTTCGAACCCGGTGAGGTGCTTGCGGCCCTTCCCGGAGCAACCGTGATGATGGGCGTGCCGACCTATTATACGCGCCTCCTGGCCCATCCTGGCCTCACCGGCGAGGCGGTTTCCCACATGCGGCTCTTCGTTTCGGGTTCTGCGCCGCTCTCGGCCCAGACCCACCGCGACTGGCGCGAGCGCACCGGCCACGCCATCCTCGAGCGCTATGGCATGACCGAAACCAACATGAACGTCTCCAACCCCTATGAGGGCGAGCGCCGGCCCGGCACGGTGGGCTTCCCGCTTGAAGGCGTTCAGGTGCGCATCGCCGATCGGGAGACGGGCGCGGAACTGCCCCGGGGCGAAGTGGGCTCGATCGAGGTCAAGGGCCCGAACGTCTTCAGCGGCTATTGGCGCGCTCCCGAGAAGACCCGCAGCGAGTTCCGCGAGGACGGCTATTTCATAACCGGCGATCTCGGCGTGCAGGACGAGGACGGCTACATTTCCATCGTCGGACGCGGCAAGGATCTGGTGATCAGCGGCGGACTCAACGTCTATCCGGCCGAAGTGGAGATGGTGCTCGATACTCTCCCCGGCATCCAGTCCTCCGCGATCATCGGGGTGCCGCATCCCGATTTCGGCGAGGCCGTGGTGGCGGTCGTCTCCGCCCGGCCGGGGGCCGAGGTCGACGAGGCCGCGACCCGTCGGGCGCTTTCGGGTGTCCTCGCCAATTTCAAGGTGCCCAAGCGCGTCATCGTCGTGCCCGAACTGCCCTACAACACCATGGGCAAGGTGCAAAAGAACGAGCTCCGGAACCGCTATCAGGGGCTGTTCGTCGAGGGAACCGCCGGTGCCTGAGGGTTCGGTGCGAAGGGAGGAGGCGGCATGGCGCATGTCGAACTGACCGTCAACGGGCGCGCGCATCGGCTCGCCTGCGAGGACCGGACACTGCTCGTCACCCTGCTGCGCGACGCGCTCGGGCTCACCGGCACCCATATCGGCTGCGACACCAGCCAGTGCGGGGCCTGCGTCGTCCATGTCGATGGCCGGGCAGTGAAGTCCTGCACCATGCTTGCGGCCCAGGCGTCGGGCTCGGCGGTGACGACGATCGAGGGGCTCGCCGACGGCGAGCGGCTCCATCCCCTGCAGGCCGCCTTCCGCGAGCATCACGGCCTGCAATGCGGGTATTGCACGCCGGGCATGATCATGTCGGGCGTCGACATCATCCGCCGCCATGAGGGCGTGCTCGACGAGCACATCGTGCGCGAGGAACTCGAGGGCAATATCTGCCGCTGCACGGGCTATTACAACATCGTCAAGGCGATCCTAGCGGCAGCTGAAGACTATCCCGAAAGCGCCGCGCCGCTCAAGGCGGAGCCTGCCCGTGTATGAGTTCAGCTATCTGAAGCCCGAAACGCTGGAGGCGGCGCGGTCCGCCTTCGAAGCCCATGAGGGCGCCCGCTACATGCTGGGTGGCCATACGCTGCTGCCGGCCATGAAGGCCCGGCTCGCTGCGCCCGAGGCCCTGATCGATCTTGCCGGCATTCCAGAGCTCAAGGGGATCGGCAGAACCGGCGGGACGATCTCGATCGGCGCGGCCGAAACCCATTTCGACGTGAGCCGTAATAGCGAGCTCCATGCCGCGCTGCCGGCCCTCGCCGCCCTCGCCGGCAGCATCGGGGATCCCCAGGTCCGCCATCGCGGCACGATCGGCGGCTCGCTCGCTAACAATGATCCGGCGGCAGACTATCCAAGCGCGCTGCTCGCGCTTGCCGGCACGGTCCGGACCGACCGCCGCGCGATCCCGGCCGACGATTATCTCCAGGGCCTCTACGAGACCGCGCTCGAAGAAGGCGAGATCGTCACGAGGATCGATTTCCCCGTCGTGCCCTTTGCCGCCTACGCGAAATTCCTCCATCCCGCATCGCGCTATCCGATGGTCGGTGTCTTTGTTGCGCGGCACGAGGATGGCGAGATCCGCGTGGCCGTTACCGGCTCAGGCTCGGATGGTGTCTTTCGCTGCACCGAGATCGAAGCGGCGCTCGAAGCCGATTTCTCCGCCGACGCACTCGAGGGCCTCGCGCTCGATCCGGACCTTTTCATGTCGGACATCCACGGCTCGGCGGACTATCGCGCCGCGCTTGTCCCCGTCATGGCGCGCCGCGCGCTCCGTGCGCCCGGCACCGCCAGCATCTATAAATAGCCCCTGAAGGATCCCCAATGACCATCGCGCTTCCCACCCCTTCGGACCAGTCGCCGGTCAGGTACACGCGTGCGCCGTCCCATGAGGGCATGATCGTGGAGCGGGACGTCCGCGTGCCGATGCGCGACGGCAAGCATCTGTGCATCGACGTCTACCGGCCGGAGACGGACGAAAAGCTCCCGGTCCTCCTCGCCTTTGCGATCTACAACAAGGATATGCAGGGACCCGAGACCGCCGAGGCGATCCAGCCCCAGCCCTCCTGGTCCACCCTCTGGTGCGGCCCGCTCGAGGCCGGCGACACCCATTTCCTCGTCTCGCGCGGCTATGTGCACGTCATCGGCTCGCCCCGCGGCATCGGCAAGTCCGAGGGCGGCGGTAGCCGCGAATTCGACAGTTACGATCTGATCGAGTGGATCGCCCGGCAGCCCTGGTGCGACGGGCAGGTGGGCATGGTGGGCATTTCCGGCTTCGGGGCCGAGCAGGTCAACGTCGCCCGCCAGAATCCGCCTTCGCTCAAGGCCATCTTTCCCTTCGATCCGCGCAGCGCCTATGGGCGGCTCGGCGGTTTTCGCGAGGAATATCCGGGAGGGATGGTGCATCTCTTCCGCTATCTCATCGGCCATTTCTCGGCCTTCCACCAGGTCAAGGGACAGCCGGGCGAACTCGAGGGCCAGCGCAAGGCGTGGTGGGAAGCGGCCATGGCCGATCCCGATCTCCGCATGTACCCCCACCTCTACAACGTGCTCGTGCAACGCGGGCAGCACCTGCCGGCCTATTTCGACATCCTCATCAATCCCTACGACACCGAGGAGATCGTCGCCGAAAGCGAGCGGGAGTTCGGGCAGATCCGCATTCCGTTCTACACGGGCTCGGGCTGGTACGCCTACACCTACAAGACCCATCTGCAGGGGGCGCAGACCTATTTCGAGAAGGTCGACGCCCCCAAGAAGCTGCTCTTTACCGGCCCGGGCCACCTCGAGCGGCCCTTCCATACGCTCCACGAGGAGATCCTGCGCTGGTACGATCACTGGCTCAAGGGCATGGACACCGGCATCATGGACGAGCCGCCGGTCCGCTATTGGGTGATGGGCGAGAATGCCTGGCGCACCGGGGAAGCCTGGCCGCTCCCTGAAACGCAGTGGACCAAGTTCCATCTCAATTCCTGGGAACGCCTCTCGACGCGCGAATTCACCGAAAAGAGCGCCGACGACTTCATCCGGCCCGACGCCTTCGTGCAGATGCCGCCCACCCAGACCAACCAGATCGCCAAGCTGCGCTACCTCTCGGACCCGATGCCCGAGGACACGCTGATGGCCGGGCCCGCGGTTCTCAACATCTTTGCCGAGATCGACGCCGAGGACACCAACTGGATCGTCATCCTCAAGGATGTCGGGCCCGACGTTTCGGTGCAGACCGTACGCGAGGGCGAACGCAGCCTCCCTTCGGACCTCAAGGAACGCGAGATCACGCGGGGCTGGCTCAAGGCCTCCCACAAGGCGGTCGATACCGAACGCTCGCGGCCCTGGAAGCCCTGGCACCCGATGACGCGCGAGGCTCAGGAAAAGATCGTGCCCGGCGAGATCAACGCCTATGCCATCGAGATCCTCGCGGCGGCCAACATGTTCCGCAAGGGCCATCGCATTTGCATCGAGATCACGAGCGCGGATCTGCCGACCGGCGTCGCCGGCTCGACCAATGCCGAATACATCCCCTACCACGTCTGCTCGAGCCGGACGGTGCTCCACAAGATCTATCACGATCCCGCTCACCCCAGCCATCTGCTGCTGCCGCTGGTGCCGACCGGCGCGTGAGAAATCGCCCGCCGGTTGCACGACCGGCGGGCGTTCTGCTTTGAGGGCGTAAGTCGGGCTCGGCTCAGCCGGCTTTTTCGAGCGCGATCGCGATGCCCTGGCCGACCCCGATGCACATGGTCGCGAGCGCCCGCCGCCCGGTGCCGAGGGCGAGCTCCAGGGCTGCCGTTCCCGTGATCCGCGCCCCCGACATGCCGAGCGGATGGCCGAGCGCGATCGCCCCGCCATTGGGGTTGATGTGCGCCCCGTCTTCGGGAAGCCCGAGCGCGCGCAACACCGCTATACCCTGGCTTGCGAACGCTTCGTTGAGTTCGATGACGTCGAAATCCGATGGTCTGAGCCCGAGACGCGCGCAGAGCTTTTCGGTCGCAGGCGCCGGGCCCATGCCCATGATCCGCGGCGGAACGCCGGCCGTCGCTGAGCCCAGCAAACGGGCGATTGGGGTCAGTCCGTGCCGTGCCGCCCCGGCCGCACTCGCAAGGATCAGTGCCGCTGCGCCGTCATTGACGCCCGAGGCATTGCCCGCCGTCACCGTGCCGCCCGCAAAGAGCGGGCGCAGCCGTCCCAGCGCCTCGAGCGAACTGCCCGGTCGCGGATGCTCGTCGGCTTCGACACGGAGGGGCTCGCCCTTTTTCTGCGCGATCTCGACGGGCACGATCTCCTTTGCCAGCCGGCCGCTGGCGACTGCCCGTTGCGCGCGCTCCTGGCTCTGCAGCGCAAACCGGTCCTGAGCGTCCCGGTCGACGCCGAATTCACGCGCGACGTTCTCTCCTGTCTGCGGCATGGAATCGGTGCCATAGGCCGCCTCCATTGCCGGGTTGACGAGCCGCCAGCCAATGGTGGTGTCGTGGATTTCCGCATGGCGGGAAAACGCCGTCTCGGCCTTGGGCATCACGAAGGGGGCCCGCGACATGGATTCGGTGCCCCCTGCAATGACGAGCTCGGCTTCGCCCGAGCGGATCGCCCGTGCCGCGATCGCGACCGCGTCCATGCCCGATCCGCAGAGCCTGTTGATCGTCGTGCCCGGCACCGACGCCGGCAGCCCGGCGAGCAGCAGGCTCATCCGCGCGACGTTGCGATTGTCCTCGCCGGCCTGGTTGGCATTGCCGAAGATCACGTCGTCGACCGCCTCCCAGTCGACGCCCGCATGGGCCGCCATCAGCGCCCGCAGGGGCACGGCGCCCAGATCGTCGGGCCGGACACCCGAAAGCGTGCCACCGAAGCGGCCGATGGGGGTGCGCAGATAGGTGCAGATGAAAGCGTCCTGCATTCAGATCTCCGGAACCACGAGGTCGGAGACACCGCCCTCGATGACGAGCTTTGCGCCCGTCAGCGCCTGCAGCGCCTCGAGGCTGATATGGGCCAGCTTCTCGCGCAGCACGAACCGGTTGGCATCGATGTCGATGACGGCAAGGCTCGTATAGACGCGCGTCACGCAGCCGACGCCCGTGAGGGGCAGGCTGCAGCGCTCGACGAGCTTGGGCCGGCCATCCTTGGTCACGTGCTCGGTGACGACGGCGATCCGGCGCGCGCCATGCACGAGGTCCATCGCGCCGCCCACCGCAGGCACGCCGCCACGCCCGGTGCTCCAATTGGCGAGATCCCCGGTCTCGGCCACCTCATAGGCACCGAGGATCGCCACATCGAGATGGCCGCCGCGCACCATCGCAAAGCTGTCGGCATGGTGGAAGAAGGCCGCGCCGGGCTTCAGCGTGATGGCCTTCTTGCCGGCATTTATGAGGTCCCAGTCCTCCTCGCCCTCCGCTGGAGCTTCGCCGAAATTGAGCACGCCGTTTTCGGTGTGGAAGATCGCCTCGCGCCCTTCGGGCGCAAAGCGCGCCACCATTTCGGGAAAGCCGATCCCGAGGTTCACATAGGCGCCGTCCGCAATGTCCTGCGCGGCGCGCCAGGCGATCTGCGCATTGGAAAGCTTGTTGTCCTTCAATGGCTCACCCCGGCGCGCATCAGCGCCTCCTCCTGCTGCGGGTCGGGCACCTCGACCACCCGGTCAACGAAGATGCCCGGCGTGACGACGGCTTCGGGGTCGATCTGCCCGGGCGCGACGATGCGGGTCGCCTGCACGATGGTGAGCGCTGCAGCCATCGCCATCAGCGGCGAGAAATTCCGCGCCGCCCGTCGATAGGTGAGATTGCCGAGCCGGTCCGCACTCTCGGCCTTGATCAGCGCGACATCGGCCTTGAGCCAGCGTTCGAGCACGTAGGACTTCTCCTCGAAGCGCGCGGTCGGCTTGCCCTCGGCGAGCGCCGTGCCGAGGCCCGCCGGCGTGTAGAACGCGGGGATGCCCGCGCCGCCGGCCCGGATCCGTTCGGCCAGCGTGCCCTGCGGCACGAGTTCGAGGCCGATCTCGCCTGCCAGATAGCGCTCGGTGAAGGCGCGCGGATCGGCCGAACGCGGAAACGAGCAGATGATGCGCTCGACCATGCCCGCATCGATCATCGCGGCGATGCCGACCCGTCCATTGCCTGCATTGTTGTTGATGAGCGTCAGGCGCCCGGGGCTGCCGGTCGCACGGAACCGGTCGATGAGGGCATGCAGGAGTTCGATGGGCGCTCCCGAGCCGCCAAAGCCTCCGACCATCACGCTCATCCCGTCCTCAACGCCCTCCAGCGCCGCTTCGAGATCGGCCACCCTCTTGTCCATCCGTCACCCCATCCGAATTTTCAGGGAGTATCGGCAAACGAGCTTTGGCCTTCAACGGATTTGTGCGATATCGCTTATTTGTTGAGATATCGCACGAAAGGCCCGCCGATGCTGGAGCGCGACATCATGGGCGGGCTCGCCAAGGGGCTCGCGGTCATCGAGACGTTCACGGCGGCCCGTCCCCGCCAGTCGATTGCCGAAGTCGCCGGTCTCTCCGGGCTCGATCGGGCGACGGCGCGCCGCTGCCTGCTGACCCTCGCCCATCTCGGCTATGCCGATTACGACGGGAAATATTTCACCCTCACCCCGCGCGTGTTGCGGCTCGGCACGGCCTGTCTTGCCACCATGCCGCTGCCGCAGCTCGTGCAGCCCGTGCTCGACCGGCTCTCCGAGACGCTCGGGGAAAGTTCGTCGGTTTCGATCCTCGACGGGGCGGAGATCGTCTATGTGGCCCGCGCGGCGCAGCGCAAGGTGATGTCGATCGCGCTCATGCCGGGCTCGCGCCTGCCGGCCTATTGCACGTCGATGGGCCGCGTGCTGCTCGCTGCCCTGCCCGAGGAGGAGATGCGCGAGCGCCTCGGGCCGGGCCCGCTCCCCGCCCGCACGCGCTTCACCCTCACCGATCCCGAAGCGATCGCCGGGGAGATTGCCGCAACGCGGCGCGCCGGCCATGCCCTTATCGACCAGGAGGTCGAGATTGGCCTGCGGTCCATCGCCGTGCCGCTTCACGATGCGCATGGGCGTACAGTCGGCGCGATCAATGTCGGGGTCGCGGCAAGCCAGGAGAGCGTCCTTGCGCTCAAGGACCTTTATCTCGCGCCGCTCCTTGCAGTGCAGGCCGATCTCCGCCGCGTCCTCCGCTGAGCCCCGCGATCGGTCTCAGGCGTCCGGCATCGTGCTTTTGCGCACCACGAGCTTGCCCTGGATCGTGGTGGTCCGATCTCCCGGCTGCGCCTCGCCGGCAAGCTGGTCCATGGCCCGCTCGGCCATTTCCACATGGGGCAGGGTGACCGTGGAAAGCGCCGGGTCGAGATCGCGCGCGAAATCCCGATCGTCATAGCCGATGACGCGGACGGCTCCGGGCACGTCCATTCCAAGCGAAGCGAGCGCCGCGAGCGCCCCTCGCGCCATGATGTCGTTCTGGCAGAAAATGCCGTCGGGCGGCTCGGGCAGCGCCATCAGCGCCAGCGTCTGGGCAAAGCCGCTCGCATGGCTCCAGTCACCTCGGCGCTCGAGCCCGGCATCTCGTGCGAGCCCCGCCCGCCCGAGCGCCCGATGATACCCGGCGAGCCGCTCGGCCGTCGCCAGCTGCCAGGGGTCGCCGGTGATCGTCGCGATCCGGCGGCAGCCCGCAGCCACCAGATGATCGGTTGCCAGCGCGCCGCCATAGCGCTCGGCCGGCAGCACGGCGAGCCCGCGGCTGTCGGGGCGCCGGCAGTTCAAAAGCACGTGGCGGAACGCGTCGAGCCGCGGCGGCACGTCGACGATGGCAGTGAAGGTGCGGGCATAGACGATGGTATCGATGCCGAACCGGGCGAAGTTTTCGAGCGCGGCCTCGTCATGGTCGGGCAGTCCGCCGGTGATCTGCACCAGCAATTGCGCGCCCTGCGTGTCCGCCCAGGTGTTGAGCCCGTCGATCAGATTGATCGGATAGGCCGAGGAGATCTCGTTGATCATCACCCCGAAGAGCCGCTTGCGCGCCGGGTCGAGATCATAGAGCGAGGGCCCCGGCGTATAGCCCAGCTCGCGCGCCACGCTCAGCACGCGCTGGCGCGTCTCGTCGGCGATCCGGATGTTGGGGACGTGGTTGAGCACGAGCGACACCGTCGTCTGGGAGACCTTTGCCGCCCGCGCGATATCGACCATCTTGACGCGTTTCTTCATCGCCCCCTCCAAGCCCAACCTGCTTGACAAAGCCAGGGGGGGCAATCAAGCTGCTAAATAAATTTATCAGATTGGCCGCGCCCGCTCTTTCCAATGCAATCAAGCCTCTGGAGCGATGGCAAAAGGCCACCGACCCTCACGGGCGGAGGAGGACATTCATGAACGTGCACGCATCCACGACCGCTTCGCTCGCGCCCAATCCGCAGTTCCGGCGGGAGGGCTGGGTCGACCTCTGCGGGGTCTGGGGCTTTGCCCATGATGATGAGGACGAGGGGCTCGCCGAGAATTGGGCCCGTGGCGAGGGCGGCTTCGGCCAGGAGATCACCGTGCCTTTCCCGCCCGAATCCCGCGCTTCGGGGATCGCGGCCACGGGCTTTCACCCCATCGTCTGGTACCGGCGCAGCTTCGAGGCGCCGAAACTCGAAACTGGCGAGCGCCTGCTCCTCAATTTCGGCGCGGTCGACTACGCCGCAACCGTCTGGGTCAACGGGCAGTGCGTTGCGACCCATGAGGGGGGCCATACCCCGTTCTCCGCCGACATCACCCATGCGTTGACCGGCTCGGGCGCGCAGACGATTGTCCTCCGCGCCGAGGACCAGCCCGAGGACGTCCGCATTCCCCGCGGCAAGCAGGACTGGCTCGAGAACCCGCATGCCATCTGGTATTATCGCACGACCGGCATCTGGCAGCCGGTCTGGCTCAGCGTCGTGCCCGAGCTTTTTATCACCGACATCCATTTCGTGCCCGATATCGCTAATGCGCGCGTGCGCTGCGAGGTCCGGCTGAACCGGCCGCCCGCCGAGCCGACGCGTCTTTCGATCACCGCGCGCCTCAAGGGCGAGGTCCTTGCCGAGCAGTCGATCCGCATCGCCGATAGCGAGATCGCCTTCGATATCGCCATTCCGGCCCTCGAGCACGGCACCTATCGCGATCATCTGCTCTGGACGCCCGAGCGTCCCAATCTGGTCGATGCGGACATCGTGCTTGAAGGCGCGCGCCCCGATCGGGTGGAGAGCTATTTCGGGCTCCGCAGCGTCGGTGTCGGCAGCGGGCACTTCCTGCTCAATGGCCTGCCCTATTACCTCCGCCTCGTGCTGGGACAGAATTACTGGCCCGAATCCCACCTTGCCGCCCCGAGCCCGGATGCGCTGCGGCGCGAGGCCGAACTGGTCAAGGCGATGGGCTTCAACGGCCTCAGGATCCACCAGAAGATCGAGGATCCGCGTTTCCTCTACTGGTGCGACGTCTTGGGGCTCATCGTCTGGGAGGAGATGCCGAGCGCCTATGCCTTCTCCAATTCCTCGATCGAGCGGCTCTCGCGCGAATGGATGGAGGCGATCCGGCGCGACAAGAGCCATCCCTCCATCGTTGCCTGGGTGCCGCTCAACGAGAGCTGGGGGGTGACCCAGATCGCCCAGCGTAAGGACCAGGAGCATCTGGCGAGCGCGCTCTATCATCTGACCAAGGCGCTCGATCCCAGCCGCCCCGCGATCTCCAATGATGGCTGGGAACTGGTCGAGAGCGACATCTGGTCGGTCCACGATTATGCCCCGGACGGGGAGGGACTCCGCTCCCGCTTCCACACGAGCGAGGATGTGGAGGCGATGCTGCACGGCATGGGGCCGGCGCGCCGGCGCGTCGTGCTCGGCGGGCGCGACCTCGGCGACAAGCCGATGATGCTGACCGAGTTCGGCGGGTTGAGCTTCACCCCCAGGCATGGCGAAGCCTGGCACGGCTATTCAACCGTCGCCGATGCGGACGCCTTCGAGGAGCGGCTCCGCGACATCTTCGGCACGGTCGCCGAAAGCCCGCTCATTGCCGGCTATTGCTACACCCAGCTGACCGACACCGAGCAGGAAACCAATGGGCTCCTGACCGCGGCTCGCGAACCCAAGCTCCCCCTCGAAACGATCAACGAAATCATGACGCTGCCCGCCGCATCCGTGCCCTACGAGCGGATCGACCGCGCCCGCACGATCGCCCGCAAGGCCGCCGGCACCGAATGAGAGCCCTGACGGCCGGGGCACCCGGCCGTCTCGCTTACTTCAAGATCACGGCCGGGGTACCCGGCCGTCCCTCTTTTTCGGCTTGATCAGCTCTCCCCGGCGCCCCGGGCCGCAAGGCGCTTTTCGAGCAGGCGGATGTGGAGCCCCCCCAGCACCGAGCGCGCCTGAAACCCGCGCTTGCGGGCATTGGCGGTGAAATAGAGGTCCGAGAACGGCACCCGGTTCGGCGTATTGGCGAGATAGCGCAGGATCGTCCCGCAGGCCTCCTCGAAGAGCGGCCGGTCATCGGCGAGCGACACCCCCCACAGCATCCATTCGGGCTTGGTGAGCGAGGAGCGGTTGTCGAGCGGAATGCCATAGGCGTTCATCTGCGTTCGGTAGAAGGCGTGCTCGCGCCGCCTTTCGGCCTCGGGCAAGAGGTCGAACCCGAAAAGCCGGTCCCAGACCAAATTGTATTTGAGGCTCCAGCTGCCCTCCTGGTTGAAGGCGAGGCGGGTGCCCTCGCCATCGCGCGCAAGCCGCACCCAGTCGGCCGCAAAGCGCTCCGCGACCCCGCGATAATGGCTGGCCTCGTCGTCCTTCCCGCACATCCGGGCCAGCATCGCAAAGCCCGCAATCCCCATGATCGCCTTGGCCGAGAGATTGACGTTGTGCCCGAGGACGCCGGAAAAATCGTCCGTGCACAATTGCTCGCCGGGGTCGAACCCCACCTCGACGAGATAATCCGCCCATTGCCGCAGGAGCCCCCAATGGCGCTCCGCATAAGCGGCATTGCCTTCGACGAGCGCGAGTGAAGCGGTGAGGATCAGCATGTTCCCCGATTCCTCGACCGGCATCTGCGTCTTGATGATGTCGTCGGGCACATTGGGATCGAACCCGCGATAGACCTGCCCGTTCGCTTTGGGATAGGTGCCAAGGTCATGGGCAGGGAAGGGGTGGGGCCAGACCCCGCCGGCGCAGTATTCGAAGATGGGGTCGATCATTGCCCGCACGAGCAGCGGGTTGAAGGCGAGGAACATAGGCGCCGACGGATAAGTCACGTCGACCGTCGCGATACAGCCGTTCGAAAAATTCTCCTTGGACATGAAGAGCGGCTGGCCATCGGGCCCGGCGACGAGCTTGTGCGCAGCGATGGTCTGGCGCCAGGTGAGGTCGATAAGGGTCGCATAGTCCTCCCCGCCGGCCTCGCGCGCTTCCGCATGGAGTGCGCGATCGAATTCGGCACAGCGGGCGACGATCGTCTCTTCTTCCTCCGCCGCGCGCGCAAGGATCGCGGGTCCGTCAAGCGTCCCGTCGCGCCGCCACCAGGCCGGCAGCGCCTTGCCGAAATATTCGATCGAGACCTCGTCGTCATAGCCGACGAAGATGGTCCGCGCCGCCTCGCCTCCTGCGGCAATGCTGAGATCGGTCGTGATCGCGAGAATGGCGTCGCTGTTGTAGTCGACCTTGCGCGGGGGCTGCTCGAGCCCCTCCGCGCTGAGCCGGCCGTGCTCGGCAAAGCTGTCGCGGCAGACATTGATGTCCCCGACCAGCGCCTC
Source organism: Arsenicitalea aurantiaca (assembly GCF_003994485.1). Classification (GTDB taxonomy): domain Bacteria; phylum Pseudomonadota; class Alphaproteobacteria; order Rhizobiales; family Devosiaceae; genus Arsenicitalea; species Arsenicitalea aurantiaca. The sequence continues at coordinate 134,984 of NZ_RZNJ01000006.1, read as the reverse complement.
CACCTCGTCGGCCCGGCCCGCGAGATAGCCCGTGCCCCAGTCGATGCGGCGATGATCGCCCGCCTCGGCCAGCGGCCGCTGGTCTTCCGCCCGGAAGCTCAGCATATGGAGCCCCTGCGCCGTCCGATCGTCCCAGTAGACCCGCTCATGGGGCAGGTTGACCGCGATCTCGCCGCTCATATCGATATAGGCCGAAACCGCGTGTGCCTTGCCGTCGACAGAGCGCGCGCGCAGCCGGATATAGGTGACCGGCCGCGACATGAGGTCGAGATCGTCGGCGAGCAGTGGCGTCAGGAAATCGACATCCAGCTCAATCCCGCCGCACGCGAAAACATAGCGGGTGACCGTCGCCTCGACCGTGCAGGAAAGCTGCTCGGCTGCGCGCGCCAGCCACTCGTCTCCGCCCATGAAGCGATGAGGCGTGCCGTCGACCCGCACCACCCCGTAAAGCGCCATCTTGGTGCCCGTCCAGTGCCGCGGCCAGTCATCGGTCAGCCGGTCGGCCATCGACCAGATGCTGGTGTAGGGATCGATCGTGACGAGCGGGATGGCCGGGAAGGGATGCTGGGCTGAGCGCATGGCGTCGAAATTTCCGAAAAAGGGTGACGCGTCCGGGCCCGTCCGGGTCCGCCTGTCGCCTGAAAATGAGGGAAACCCGGTCGCCGCTGTCGCCTCGATCGCGCCTTGGCCGAGCCGGAGGGAAAAGCACCCGGACCCTCAAGGCCCGGGTGCGTCGTCATCGTTACCGGACGCGGCGGAAATTGCGCTCCACCTGCGACTGCACGTCCGACAGGGCGGCATCGACCGCGGTGTCACCGAGCCAGACTGCGCTCAGCCCGTCGCGGATGATGTCCTGGATCGGGCGCTGGTTCTGCACCATCGGCACGGCCTGGGCGATGCCGGTCGTCTCGGCATAGCTCGTGCGGTAGGGCAGGGCGGCAAACGCCTCGCTCTCGAGCACGGACTGGCGGACCGGCAGATGCCCGGTGCGCGCCCACTGGCCGCTATTGTCGTTGAGGAAGCTGAGGAAAGCGACGGTCGCCGCCATCTCTTCGGGGCTCCGCTCCTTGGCCGGCAGCACCCACATGTGCGAATCCGACCAGGTCGCGCGCGTGTCGCCCACCACCTGCGGGAAATCGAACACCTGGTAATTGGCGAGCGGCGAGCTCTCGCTTGCCGAATGCGCGGCCATGGTATCGACCTGCCAGGTGCCGCTGACGAACACGGCCGCCTCGCCATTGATGAAGGCCTGCGTTGCTTCGCTGCCGTCATGGATCGGCAGCGCCACGCCCTCGTCATAGAGGCGCTTCATGAATTCGAGCGCCACGCGCCCCTCTTCGCTGTCGATCTGAACGCCCGACAGATCCTCGTTGAAGATGCCCGAGCCCTGCTGCCACATCAGAAGGTTGAACACCCGCGCGGTCATCGCGTCATTGCGCGAACCGATCGAGAGATAGCGCTTGCCGGTCCGCTCCTGCACGATCCGCGCATGTTCGAAGAGCTCTTCGGTGCTCGTGGGCAGGATGTAGTTGCCTTCCGCGTCGGTGAGTCCGGCCTCTTCCATGATCGCGCCATTGACGTGGTAGAGCAGCGCATGGATGTCCCAGGGCAGGCCCCAGATCTGCCCGTCATAGCTGACCGATTCGAGCGCCGCGGGCAGAAAGTCCGAGGTGTCGATACCGGCCTCGACGAAGATATCGTCGAGCGGCTCGATCAGGTCGCGGGCGACGAAATTGGGCAGCACGCTGCGGTGCATCACGGCAATCGCCGGCTGCTGGCCGCTGGCGATCTGGGTCGAGAGCAGATCGTAATAGACGCCCCACTCGACGTTCTGGGTGTTGATGGTGATGTCCTGGTCGTTCTCGGCGTTGAACTTGTTGGTCAGCACCTGGATCACGCCGCACTCCCCGACGGCCTGGTCCATGTCGGTGACGTTCGCATACTGATCCGAGCACCCGCCGAAGAACCGCAGGAAGGTGAGTTCCTCGGCGGCATGGCTCACCGCGATCGGCGAGACCATCACCGCAAGGGCCGAGATGGCAAGAAGACTGGTTTTCATGTTTCCTCCTCCTAAGGGTACCTGATCGATCTGAGGGCCGGCGCGCGGTCCCGGGCGCGCCGTCACTTGCCGGTGGTCATCGCAATGCCCCGGACGATGTATTTCTGGAAGATGACGTAGACGATCACGACCGGCAGGCTCGCGAACACCGCCGAGGCCATGATGAAGCCGAGCCCCTCGGTCTGCGCGAAATTGCCCTGCAGCGAGGAAAGCCCCACCGTCACCGTGTACATGTTGCTGTTGGTCGCCGAGACCAGGGGCCAGAAGAAGTCGTTCCAGGCCTGCAGGAAGGTGTAGATCCCGAGCGTCGTCAGCGCCGGTATCGAGAGCGGCAGCATGATCCGGCGGAACACCGTCAGCCGGCTGGCATTGTCGAGCCGCGCGGCCTCCTCGAGTTCCAGCGGGATCGCGCGGAAGAACTGCGTCATCAGGAACACCCCGACCGGCATCGCCACCCGAGGCGCGATCAGCGCGGCATGGGTGTTGTGCATCCCCCAGTCGGTGATCATCGCATGCAGCGGGATGATGATGGTCTGCTCGGGGATCATCAGCCCGCAAAGGATGAAGACGAAGAGCGTGCGCTTGAAGGGAAACGCGATCCGCGCGAACGCATAGCCGGCGAGCGAAGCGACGATCAGCGTGATCACCGTCGTGCCGATGGCGACGATCGCGCTGTTGAGGAGCCAGCGCGGCGTCATCGAGACCGAGACGATGTCGATATAGTTCTGCAGCGTGAACGGGATGGGCAGCAGCCCCGCCGTCGAGCGCATCAGATCCATATTGGGCCGCAGCGACAGGCTTATCACCCAGATCGTGGGCAGGATCCACATCGCCGCGAGCGCGATCATCAGGACGAGGGTGACGGTATCGCCGGAGAAGGGGCGGATGGCGCGCTTTTCCATCTCAGTCCTCCTGCCGGGCGATATAGAGCTGCGCCATCGAGGCGACGAACATCACGACGAAGAGAAAGAGCGACATCGCCGAGGCGTAGCCCAGCTGCCAGTCCGCAAAGCCGGTCTCGTAGATGGTCTGGACGAGCGAGCGCGTCGATTGCGAGGGGCCGCCCCCGGTCATGATCAGCACCTGCCCGAAAATCTGCAACTGCCCGATGACCTGGAGGATCGCAACGAGCACGAAGGTCCGCCGCAACGCCGGCAGGGTGATGCGCGTGAACCGCCGCCAGGGCGAGGCATTGTCGAGCCGCGCCGCCTCGTAGAGTTCGCCGGGGATCTGCTGCAGGCCCGCGAGAAAGAGGATCATCGGAAACCCGATCCCCCACCAGACCGTGGTCGCGACGATCGCGGGCATGGCCCAGGTGGTCGAGGCGAGGAACGCGATGGGTTCGAGCCCGAGCGAGCGGAAGAGCTGCGCGATCAGCCCGCGATCGGGGCTCAGCACCATGATCCAGATCAGCGTGACGACGGTGACCGAAAGCACGTTGGAGGTAAAGAAGATCGCCCGCAGCGCCCCGTGGATCCGCGTCTGCCGGTTGAGCCCGAGCGCCAGCAGCAGCGCGAGCCCTACCATCACGGGCACGGTCATCGCCGCAAAGGTCAGCGTGTTGCGCACCGCCCGCCAGAACTGGGGGTCGGCGAACATGTCCTCATAGTTCCAGAGCCCGATCCACTCCCGGAACGAGCCGACCAGCTCCCAGTCATGAAAGCTGATCCAGATCCCGAGCCCGAAGGGATAGACGAGGAAGAGGAGATAGAAGACGAGGAAGGGCGCGAGGAAGGCGAGGGCCGACAGCCCGTCCCGGAGCCGCACCATGCGCGCCCGAGAGACGGCGCTAGACATCGAAGAGCCCCTCGAGCGCGGCCGGCGTGCGCCTGAGCGCCTCGCCATCCATGGTGAAGAGGTGCCCATCCGTCGCCGCGACGGAGATCGGGATCGTCTCGCCGGTGCGCACCCGCGCCGTGCCGTCGAGCTTGACGACGACGCTCGTGCCATCCCCGATGGTTCCGTAAACCATGGTTTCGTCGCCGAGCCGCTCGACCACTTCGACCACGACTGCGAGCCCGTCGCCCGGCTTGCCGACGCCCATGTGCTCGGGACGGATGCCCACGCGAACGCTGTCACCGATCGCAAGGCCGGCGGGCTCGGCCGCGATGGCGAGCCGTCCGCTCGGGGTCTCGACGTCCACGCCCTCGGGCGTGATCGCGGCCACCTTGCCATCGATGATGTTCATCTTGGGCGAGCCGATGAAGCCCGCAACGAACGTGTTGCGCGGGGTGTGATAAAGCTCGAGCGGCGTCCCCACCTGCTCGATGCGTCCTGCGCTCAAGACCACGATCTTGTCGGCCAGCGTCATCGCCTCGACCTGGTCGTGGGTCACGTAGATCATCGTCGCGTCAAGCCGCTGGTGGAGCTTCGCGATTTCGATCCGCATCTGCACCCGGAGCGCCGCGTCGAGGTTCGAGAGCGGTTCGTCGAAGAGGAAGACCTTGGGGTCGCGCACGATCGCCCGGCCGATCGCGATGCGCTGGCGCTGGCCGCCCGACATCGCTTTTGGCCGCCGCTGCAGCAATTCCTCGATCTTGAGCGTCGAGGCGGCATGGGCGATACGCCGATTGATCTCCTCGCGCGCCATGCCGATGTTCTCGAGCCCGAACGCCATGTTCTGGGCCGCCGTCATGTGCGGGTAGAGCGCGTAGTTCTGGAACACCATGGCGACGCCGCGCCCGCCTGCCGGCACGTCGTTGATCACCTGGTCATCGAGCGTGATCTCGCCCCCGCTTATGGTCTCGAGCCCGGCGATCATGCGCAACAGGGTCGACTTCCCGCAGCCCGAGGGCCCCACCAGCACCACGAATTCGCGATGCTCGACGTCGAGGTTCACCTCATGGATAGCGCGCACCGCGCCATAGTTCTTCGCAACCGCGCGCAATCGTACCGACGCCACGTGCCGACCTCCCTCTCCCGCGGCCCGGTTCGGATCCGAAGGACCCTCCGCGCTCAAACGCTAATATTTTTTAGCACGCTAGGTCGGGTGGTTCCGGCTGTCAAGCCAAAGCCGAACGCCCCCGCGCGGACCCAAAAGTCGCGCCGGGATGGAGGGGGGCATGGAACTGGGACGGGTCTGGCAACGCCTGATGCCACGCCGTTTTCGACGCTCGCGGAACGGACTGCGCCGCTGGCGAACCCCTGAGCAAAGCGTCGGCTAGCTGGCGCTTTCGACGGGGCGGTTGGTGCGTCCATGGCGCAGCTGCGCAAGGAAATCGTCCTTGGCGTTGCGCACATGTCGTGCGGCGGCGTCGGCGGCAGCATCGGGGTCCGCGTCCACCAGGGCCTTGACGATCTGGGCATGCTCCCGAGCGCGGGTCAGCATCCGGCCGCGCGTCATCCCGAGTTTCGAGCGCACGGCGTTGACGATGTCGCCATGGCGCTCCACCACCTGCAGGGCCTCGGTATTGGTCTCTTCCTCGACCATGATCCTGTGGAATTCGCGGTTGCAGCGATCGAGCAGGTAGAAGTCGGAGGCATCGGTTTCTGCCGCGCGCTCGAACGCGAGCCGAGCTTGCTCGAGCCGTCGCAGATCGTCTGAGGATGCTCGGTTGCAGAACCGCCTGACGAAGACCGGCTCGATGATCTCACGCAGCTCGAAGATGTTCCGTATGAAATCGTCGTCCACCACCCGGACGCGCGCGCCCAGATTGGGCGTCACCACCACGAAGCCTTCGCCCTGCAGCCGCCAGAGCGCTTCGCGCACCGGGTTGGCGCTGACCTTGTAGCGCTCCGCAAGCGCCTCCGTCTTGAGCCGCTCGCCGGGCGAGAACACGCCGTTCACGATGTCCCGGCGCAACTCCTCGGTCAGACGGTGGGAGAGGTTGGGCTTCACGCGATCATCTCTGTTTGCTGTCGAGGCTGGTTCAATACAGGACAAGCGGATCGGTGGCAATATTCTATAGACAACGCCTAGGATTCTATATAATCGAGTCTCAAGCGATGATTTTGGACCGGAGGAACCGTGAAGCTCGCCCGCCTCGAGACTTTTCTGATTGGACGACCGTGGAACAATCTGCTGTTCGTGCGGCTCGAGACCGACACCGGCATCACCGGGGTCGGCGAAGGCACCATGCAATGGCAGGCCCAGACGGTCGCTGCGGTCACCGAGCTCATGTTCAAGCGATATGTCGTGGGTGCGAGCCCCTTCGACATCGAGCGGCTCGTGCAGGCCATGTACCGCAATGAGTACGCACGCGGCGGCCCGGTCCTCAACAGCGCCATCGCAGCCATCGAAATGGCGCTTTGGGACATCTGCGCCAAGCATGTGGGCCAGCCGCTCTACAATCTGCTCGGCGGACGGGTGCACGACACGATCCCGGCCTATGCCAATGGATGGTACGAAAACGGATGCACGCCGGAAGTGGCTGCCGCGGCAGCGCGCAAGGTCGTCGCCGAAGGCTATAGCGGCATGAAGTTCGATCCGTTCTGGCTTGCCGGAGCCGACCCGCAGCCCGAAGTCCTGAGACTGGGCTTCGACACCATTGCTGCCGTCCGTGACGCAGTCGGCCCCGATGCGCGCATCATGATCGATGGGCACGGGCGTTTCAGCGTAGGCACTGCAAACCAGATCGCGCACGTGCTCGGCGAGCTGGGCGTCTACTGGTTCGAGGAGCCGGTCGCGCCGGAGAATTTCGCGATGCTGGGCGAGGTCGATCGCCCCAAGGGCCTGCGGATTGCCGCGGGAGAGCGCTGCTGGTCGCGTCATCAGGTCCCTCAGCTCATTGCGCAGGGACGTCCGCACGTGCTGCAGCCCGATATCATTCAGGTCGGCGGCATACTCGAGGCCAAGAAGATCGCCGCCATCGCCGATGCGCACGGCATCCCGGTATCCTTCCACTGCCCCTTCGGGCCGGTGGCAACGGCGGCCGCGCTGCATCTGGATATGGCGACCACGAACATCGTCTCGCAGGAATCCTTTTCGGCATTCGACGTCCCCTGGCGGTCCGATCTGGTCACCAACTGTCCCATGCCTCGGCAGGGCGCGTATCGCGTGTCCGATGCGCCGGGGCTGGGCATCGAGCTGAACGAGGATGCCATCCGGGAGCATCCGTTCAGGGAGGAGGCCGTCCAGGACATGTGGGCGGACAATGGAAGCATGTCGGCCTGGAGGGGCTGACGCGCGCCACGTGGCGCATGCATGCGGCGCCCGGCTGCGTCAGACGCTCCGGGACACCGCACACCGATCATTCAGAGGAGGACATGACATGAGTTTCAACACCGTTTCGGGCAAGTCGCTCGCCGCCGCCGTAGCACTGCTTGCGCTGGGCATGGCAGGCACGGCTCAGGGGGCGACCCTTATCAAGCTCGGCACCAATTTCGCCTCGCCCGATCAGGTCGAGTATCAGGCCGTCCAGGCCTTCAAGCGCTACGTCGAATTCCGCAGCAATGGTGAGATCGAGCTGCGGGTCTTCGCTGAATCGCTGGGCGGGGATCGCGAGATCTTCGAGCAGGTCCAGCAGGGTTCGCTCGAACTGGCTTTTCCCGCCGATGGCGCGATCGCAGGGTTCTATGCCCCGGTTCAGGTGCTTTCCATCCCCTATGCCGTCACGACTTCGCCGGTCGCCTGGAAGTTTCTCGAGAGCGATTTCATGCGCGAACTGACCGCCGACATGCTCGAACAGACCGGCGTGCGCACGCTTGTGACTGCAGAGAGCGGGTTCCGCTCGATGAGTAACAATGTTCGCCAGATCCGCGAGCCTGCCGACATGGAGGGGCTCAAGATGCGGACCATGCAGAGCCCCGTATACATGGAGATGATGCGTGCGCTCGGCGCTACGCCCACGCCCCTGCCGGCAACCGAGCTCGTGATGTCGCTCAGGCAGGGCATCGTGGACGGGCAGGAAAACCCGATCCCCGCCATCGCCGATTCCGGCATCGGCGAGGTCCAGAGCTTCGTCTCGGCGGACGATCACACTCTGGGTGTCCAGTTCCTCGTCACCAATGACGACTGGTGGCAGACGCTCGACCAGACCACCCGCGAGATCCTGCAGGAGGGCGCTCATCTGCTCGCCAACTACTCTCAGGCGCTCAAGATGGACAAGCTCGAGCTCAGCATCCAGAAGCTGCGCGACCGGGGGGTGGACGTCTACCTCAACACCAATGCCGAAAAGGAAATGTTCCGGGAGGCCGCCCAGCCTGCGGTTCGGGCCTTCATCGAGGAGCAGGTCGGCACCGAACTCGTCGAGCGCTTCCTCGGCGCGGTCGAAGAGGCCAACGCGTCCGTCTACAGCCACTGATCGCCCACCGGGCCGGCCGCTGGCCGGCCCTTCTTCCCCAATCAGAGGTCGACTATGTCCCTCCAACGGCTCCAAGCCGGTCTGGCTCGTCTCGTCCACTGGATCGACACCGGAACGCTCACAATCGCGGCGCTCCTGCTCCTGGGCATCGTGATCATCGATGGACTGTCCGTTCTGTTCCGCTACGTCTTTTCAGCGCCATTCTCCTGGAGCGAGGAGGTCATGCGCTACTGCAATATCTGGCTCTCCTTCCTCGGCGCCGTTTCCGCATTCGTGCGGCGCGAGCACATGACGGTGGAGCTGGGCCTGACGAGCGGTAACGGCATCATTGCGCGCGTCCTCGGTGTCCTCGGCCTCCTCATCATCATGGTCGTCGCCGGCTACATGGTGATCTACGGCGTTCGCGGCGCGACCGCCAATCTGGGGCAGATGTCACCCTCGGCCGGCATCAGCATGGCCGTCCCTTATGCTGCGGTCCCCGTTGCCGGCCTTCTCATCATCGTCGTCTCGCTCTTCTTCCTGCTGAGCAATCTGCGCAGGGCGGAGCGTCAGATCGCCGATTCCGCCCCCCGGGAGATCTAGCCGTGCTGGTCGTCATCGGCGCCTTCGCCATCCTCATGATCATCGGGCTGCCGCTGGCTTTTGCCTTTGGTCTTGCGGGCATTCTCGGCATCCAGACCGGCGGGCTCAATCCCGTCGTCATTCCCACGCGCCTCATCACGTCGATCGACAGCATGGCGCTGCTGGCCGCCCCCTTCTACATCTTCGCCGGCGAGATCATGGGCAGCGCCGGCATCACCGATCGGCTGATCACCCTCAGCCAGCGCATCATGGGAAAGATTCGCGGCGCCACGGCCTATGCCAACGTTCTGGCCTCGGTCTTCTTTTCGGGCATTTCGGGCAGTTCGGTCGCCGATACCGCAGCGCTTGGCCAGGTGTTCATCCGCGGCATGCCCAAGGAAGGCTACACCAAGGAATTCGCCGCCGCCGTCACCGTTGCGAGTGCCGTCATCGGGCCGATCATTCCGCCCTCGGTGACCGCCGTCATTTACTCTGCGGTAACCGGCGTATCGGTCGTATCGCTGTTCGTCGCCGGCATCATTCCCGGCCTGCTGCTCGGCCTCGCCTGTTTTGTCGTCATCTATCTCAAGGGTGTCGCCGGCCAGCTTCCGGACTCCCGCCAGACGCTGCTGCACGCAGACGAGCCCACCTGGCGGCTGGCGCTCGACGGCATCGCCGTCGTCTCGCTCCCGGTACTCATCGTCTGGGGCACCGTGGGTGGCGTCTTCACGCCCACCGAAGCGGGCGGGGTCGCCTGCATCTACGCCATATTCCTCGGCAGCGTCGTCTTCCGCTCGCTCAGCCGTCGCGCCTTCTGGGAGGCCTTGAAGAACTCCGCCCGCGCCAGCGCCACGGTCTTCTTCCTCGTCGCCATGGTCTCGCTGGCCTCCTACGTGCTCATCATCAACGGTTTCGGCACGTTGAGCGATTTTCTGCGCACGAGTTTCGTGGACCAGCCGGTTCCCTTCCTCTTTGCGACCATCGCCATCCTCCTTCTGCTGGGGATGTTCCTCGAGCCAACCGTGATCATCATCGTCTTCGTGCCACTGCTGACGCCTGTCTCGCGCAGCCTGGGCATCGACGACATCCACTTCGCCATGACGGTGATCCTGAGCCTCACCATGGGGATGATCACGCCCCCGGTCGGCATCAACCTGTTCATCGCCATGCGCATCGGCGACATACGGATGGGCGCGTTGATGAAGGCGCTCTACCCCTTCCTCATTGCCCATCTTTTCGTCATCGCCCTGATCGCGCTGGTGCCGCCGCTCTCGACCTATCTGCCCACCGTGCTCCGCTAACCGCCGCTAAGGATCGCCGCTCTTGAAAACCATCAACGCTATTCCGCAGCTGGGCCTCGGCACGGCCAAGAGAAACGGCCCCGAGGGCGTCGCCGCGATCGAGGCGGCAATCGAGATCGGCTACCGCCATCTTGATACCGCCCAGGACTACCGCAGCGAGGCCGAATGCGGCGAGGCCATGCGGCATTCGGGCCTGCCCCGGGAAGATTTCTTTGTCACGACCAAGGTCAGCACCAGCAATCTTGGGCCCGGTGACGTGGTGCCGAGCCTCCGGCGCAGCGCCGAGGAACTCGGGATCGACGTCATCGACCTGGCGCTGGTCCACTGGCCGGCCAAGAACGGGGAATATCCGCTCGAAACCTACATGCCTCAGATGGCCGAGGCGCTTTCGCTCGGCCTCGTCCGGCAAATCGGCGTCTCGAACTTCCCGATCGCCTATCTGGAGCGTTCCGAGGCGATCATCGGGGAAAATCTCATCGCCAACAATCAGGTCGAGGTGCACCCGTTCCTGCAGAACCGGGCGCTCGTCGCCCATTGCCGCTCGAGGGGCATCGCGGTCACCTGCTACATGCCCATTGCCGGCGGCCGCGTTGCATCGGAGCCGGAAATCTGCCGGATCGCCGAAAAGCACGGGGCGACCCCAGAGCAGGTTTCACTCGCCTATCTGATGGCGCTCGATCTCATCGTCATACCCTCGTCTGCCGATGCCGGACGGCTGCGGGCCAATTTCGGCGCCACCGGCTTAACGCTCGACGATGACGACATGCGGGCCATGGCCGCGCTCGATCGTGGCGAACGCCTCATCGTGCGGGACTGGGGGCCGGTCTTCGACTGACTATCCCGTCGGGCCTTCTGCGGCGCGTTCGGCCTGTGCCGTGGTGGAAGGCAGGCCGTTGAGGAAGTGCTCGCGCGTCAGGCGGTTGAGCAGCGGGCCGTCGCGGCCGGCGAGGGCGGCGAACATCTTGGAGTGCTCGAAAAGCGCCGCGCTCCAGCGGTCGCGATCGAGATTGGCGAGCGCCCGGGCGCGCTCGACGCGCGGCAGCAGCGTACGCCACTGCGCCTCGAGGATCGGATTGGCTGAAATCTCCACCACGCGCCGGTGGATGGCGTGGTTGATCGCCATATAGCCCGTCCGGTCCGCTTTTGCATGCAAGTCGACCATTTCGCTCAGCAGCCGGCCGATCTCGGCGATCTCGTCGGCGGTGACGCGCGCGCAGGCAAGCTCGCCGGCGAGACCCTCGAGCGCGCCGAAGACGCGATAGAGATGGACGATGTCGGGCGCCCGCAGCCGCGCGACCACGACGCTCTTGTTGGGCAGAAGATCCACCAGTCCCTCGGCGGCGAGCGTGCGCAACGCTTCGCGCACCGGCGTACGGGACACTCCTAACGCCCCGCAAAGCTGCACTTCCCGCAGCCGTGCGCCCGGCGGCAGCACGCCGTTCATGATCATCTCGCGCAGCCGGCCGACGGTCTGGATGTGCAATTGCCCCCGGGGCGCTGCGCTCGGGGTTTCGGTACGTTCGGGGGTTATGACGCTCATGATATGGTGAACCTTATGCACAAGCCGTCTTAGAGCCAAGCCAAATCGGCGCGAGCAGAAACCGGGTTGACCGCGCCATTTTTGTATACAAGATTGAGATCAAGACCGGGCGGAGGAATGAGGGCCCCGCCGCGTTCGAGGAGGTTTCATGTCGTCTGCCCCAATGCCCGCCGCCCAGGCTCCCGCTGCCGCACCTGCCGGTGCCGACCCGCTGCCGCTTGCCGGCCTGCGGGTGCTCGATCTGAGCCAGGTCATGGCCGGGCCCTTCTGCTGCATGCTCCTGGGCGACATGGGCGCGGACGTTATCAAGGTCGAGCCGCCGAAATCGGGGGATCAGACGCGCAAAGCCATGGGCTTTCGCATGAAGGGATCGGACAGCCCCGGCTTCCTCGCCCTCAACCGTAACAAGCGCAGCATCGAGCTCAACCTCAAATCCGAAGCCGGCCGGGCTGTCTTCTATGACTTGGTGCGCACCGCCGACATCGTCGTCGAGAACAGCCGGCCCGGCGTCTCGCGCAAGCTCGGCGTCGATTACGAGACGCTCGAGAAGATCAACCCGGCAATCGTGTATGCAAGCATCTCGGGCTTCGGCCAGAGCGGCCCCTGGTCGCAGCGCCCCGGCTTCGATCTCATCGCCCAGGCCATGTCGGGGGTCATGAGCGCGATGGGCATCAAGGGCCAGCAGCCGGTAAAGTCGGGCGTTTCGGTCGGCGATCTGGGCGCGGGGCTCTTCGCGCTCTACGGCATTCTGAGCGCCGTGATCGGCCGCCAGGCCACCGGGCGCGGACAGTTCGTCGATGCCTCGCTCTTTGAGGCCGCGCTCGGGCTCTCGATCTGGGAAGCGACCGAATTCTGGGCCACCGGCCGGTCCCCCGAACCCATGGGCTCGGCCAACCGCATGAGCGCGCCCTATCAGGCCTTCGCCGCCAGCGACGGCATGTTCGTGCTCGGCGCGGCCAACCAGAAGCTCTGGACGCTGCTCTGCCAGACCATTGCCCGCCCCGACCTCCTCGAGGATCCGCGCTTTGCCGAAAACCGCGATCGGCTGCAGAACCGCGAGGCGCTGGTCGAAGCGCTCAACGAAGTCTTCCTCACCGACACGGTCGCCAACTGGATCGAGCGCCTGCTCGGCGCCGGCATTCCGGCCGGGCCGATCAACGATTTCGCCCAGTCGCTTTCGAGCGAGCACGTCATCGCGCGCAACATGGTGCAGGAGCTCGTCCATCCCGTCGAGGGCACGATCAGGACGCTCGGCTTTCCGGTGAGGCTCTCGCGCACGCCGCAGGCGCTTCGCCGGCATCCGCCGCTCCTGGGCGAACACACCGAGGAGATCCTCGCCGAACTGGGCCATTCGGATCGCCTCGCCGATTTCCGCGCAGAGGGTGCCTTCGGATGAACCCTGGCCGCGTCACCCTAACGCTCGATCAGGGCATCGCCCGCATCGTCTTCGACCGCCCCGAAGCGCGCAACGCGATGACCAAGCCGATGTATGCCGATCTCCACGAGATCTGCCGCACGCTTGCCGGCCGCGACGACATCCGCCTTGCCATCCTGCGCGGGGCGGGCGGGGAAGCGTTCGTCGCCGGCTCCGACATCGGCATCTTCGAGAGCTTTGAGACGGGCGCGGACGGCGTCGCCTACGAAGCCGAGATGGAGATCTACACCCGCGCACTGGCGGACCTGCCGTTTCCGACCCTCGCCGTCATCGAGGGCTGGGCGGTGGGCGGCGGGCTCAACCTTGCCTCGGTCTGCGATCTGCGGATCGCGACCCCCGATGCGCGCATGGGCGTGCCGATCGCCAAGACCGTCGGCAATTGCCTCTCGATCGAGAATTATGCGCGGCTGGTCGCCGGTTTCGGCGCCTCCCGCGCCAAACGCCTGCTGATGGTGGGGGATTTCCTCGGCGCAGAGGAAGCGCTCGCCTGCGGCTTCATCTTCGAGATCGTCGCGCGCGACACGCTGGAGGACCGGATCGCGGCGCTCGCCGCCCGCATCGCGGGGAACGCCCCGATCACGCTTCGCGTCAGCAAGCAGGCGATCGGCCGCGTCCTCGATGCGGGCGTGCTTCCCGATGCCGATGATCTCATTGCCGAGGCCTATGGCAGCGCCGATTTCCGCACCGGCATCGCCGCTTTCAAGGCCAAGGCGCGCCCGGCCTGGACCGGCCGCTAGGGGAGGGGCGCCATGCCGTTTCCCCGCACTGCCATTCCCAATCCGTCACCGGCCGCAGGGCCGGGACGAACCCTGCCGTGCCCCCCTCGCCGGCAGTTCACCCGTCACGACACTTCAAGGAGGAGATTTTCGTGAACCTCAAGACCCTCGCCCTCGCGGCCTTTGCCGCAGCAATCGTCGGCGGGCCAGCCCTCGCCCAGGATGGCGGCTGGACCCCCAATCGCAATGTCGAGCTCGTCGTGCCCTATAGCGCCGGCGGCGGCAGCGATCTCAATGCCCGCGCCCTCGCCGAGGCCATCCGCCAGAACAATCTGGTCTCGCGCAACATCGTCGTTCTCAACCGCCCCGGCGGCTCGGGCGCGGTCGGCAACACCTATGTCGCCAGCCGCGTCGGCGACGGCACCGCGATGATGACCTTCAACTCCGGCCAGATGATGAGCACGCTCTCCAACGATGCGGCCGTCAAGCTCGAGAACATCACCCCCCTCGGCACTCTCGCGCTCGACACGCTGATGCTCGCGGTCCAGGCCGATGCCCCCTATGAGGATTTCGACGCCTTCCTCGAGGCCGGCACGGCCAATCCCCAGAGCATCACCATCGGCGGCGCGGCGCGCGGCGGCGAGGACAATCTCGTCTTTGCCATCCTCGACACCCCGACCGGCAATGCGCTTCAATACGTGCCCTTCGACGGGGCGGGCGACATCGTCTCGGCGCTGCTCGGTGGCCACGTCACCGCCGGCATCTTCAATCCGGGCGAGATCTCGGCCCAGCTCGAGGCCGGTTCGGTGCGCATCCTCGGCACCTTCTCGACCGAGCGGCTCGGCGGCATCTTCGCCGATATCCCGACCTTCACCGAGCAGGGCTATCCCGATGCGGTCTTCGAGATGTTCCGCGGCTATGCCGGCCCTCCGGGCATGACCGATGAAATGATCGCCTATTGGGACAACGTGCTCGGCCAGGTCGCCGAAACCGCCGAATGGCAGGCGGATGTGGAGGCCAACAGCCTCATCCCCACCTACATGAACGCCGCCGATTCCAAGGCGTTCTGGGAGCAGGAAGAAGAACGCTACATCGTCCTTCTGACCGATCTCGGCTTCATCAACTGATCGATCCCGCCGCGCTCCGAACCCTCGGGGCGCGGCGATCCTCTTGTTCGCGGAGAAGGTCATGAGCAACATCGATCGCCCGACGCGGGGCTGGCTGAGCCTCGAGGCCGCCATATCGCTCGCCATCGTCATCGCCGGCCTCGTCTTTGCCGGCTTCGGCCTCTTCCGCTACGGCTTCTGGCAGAACAACGGGCCGGGCGCCGGCTTTTTCCCGACCATTGCGGGGCTCCTCGCCGCGGGTGGCGCGGGCATCGAGCTCGTCCGCCGCAGCGGGGCTGAACTGGGCACGGTGCGCTGGCGCGATTTCTCGCCCTTCGTGGCCGCCGTCATCGCGGTCCTCATGGTGCCGGTCATCGGCATGACCGAGGCGATGACGCTCTTCGTGCTCATCTGGATCCGCTTCGTCGAGAAGCGCTCCTGGATCCAGGCGCTGCTCTCGGCCGCCATCGCACTGGCCATCGTCTATCTGCTCTTCGGGGTCTGGCTCGGCATCCGCTTCCCCGACACCCTCGTGCCGTCCCTCTTTGCAATGCTCGGAGGCTGGTGATGCTCGAAACCCTGCAGGCCCTCATATCGGGCTTCGGCACTGCGCTTCTGCCCAACAATCTGCTCGCCGCGCTCATCGGCTCGGTCCTCGGCATCGTCATCGGGGCAATCCCGGGCCTCGGCTCGGTCACCGCCATCGCGCTCCTCCTGCCCCTGACCTTCGGGCTTGATCCCACCACCGCCATCATCATGCTCGCCGCGGTCTATTTCGGCTGCATGTTCGGCGGCGCCTACAGCGCCATCCTTCTCAACATCCCGGGCGATGCGCCTGCAGTGATGACGGCGATGGACGGCTACCCCATGTCGCGCGACGGTCGCGGCGGCAAGGCGCTCTTTGCCGCCAATTACGCCTCCTTCATCGGCGGCACGATCGGCATCGTCATCCTCACCTTCACCGGGCCCCTGCTCGCCGATTTCGGCCTGCGCTTCGGCCCGGCCGAAACCGGGCTCCTCATCCTCGTCGCGCTCACCTCCATCGGCTGGCTCCTGGGCACCAACGTGCTCAAAGGCCTCGCCGCGACCGCCGTCGGCATCATGCTCGCCACCATCGGCATCGGCACCACGTTCGGGCAGCCGCGCTTCACCCTCGATTCCATTTACCTCCTCAACGGCATCAACTTCATTCCGCTCGTCATCGGCATGTTCGGCTTTGCCCAGCTGCTCGAAATGATGGCCGCCCGCACCACCCAGCCCGTTGCCCGCCCGCAGCTGGGGCTGAGGGATTCCCTCCCCGGCGCCGGGGATCTGCGCGCGCTCCTTCCCGTCAGCGTCCGCTCGGGTTTCCTCGGCACGCTCACCGGCGTCGTACCTGGCGCCGGCGCAACCACGGGCAGCTTTTTTGCCTACATTCTCGAGCGTCGCGTTGGCCGCAATCGCGAGCAGATGGGCAAAGGCGCGGCCGAGGGTGTTGCCGCCGCGGAATCGGGCAACAATTCGGCCGCCGTCGGCTCGTTCGCCCCGCTGCTCTCGCTCGGCATTCCGGGCTCGGGCACTTCGGCGATCCTGCTCGGCGGGCTCATGATGTGGGGGCTCCAGCCCGGCCCGCTGCTCTTCCAGAACCAGCCCGACTTCGTCTGGGGGCTGATCTCGTCGATGTATATCGGCAACGTCATGGCGGTCATTGCGGCCTTCCTCATCATCCCCTTCCTCATGCGCATCCTCTGGGTGCCCACCGGCATCCTCGTGCCGATCGTCGGGGTCGTCTGCATCGTCGCCGCCTACAGCGTCAGCGGCAGCATGTTCGAGGTCTGGATGATGATCGGGGTGGGCGTCGTCGCCTATCTCATGGGCCGGGCCGGCTATCCCGCCGCGCCGCTCCTGCTCGCCTTCGTCCTCACCCCGCGGCTCGAAACCAGCATCCGGCAGGCCTTCGACATCTCCAATGGCAGCCTGGGAATCTTCGTCTCGAGCCCCATCGCCATCGCGCTTCTGGGCGTGCTGGTCCTCATCCTCCTCGCGCTCGTCTGGCCGCTTCTGAGCAAACGCAAACCGGCCGAAAATCCGCTATAAGCTATGCCGCCCGTCCCGGTCTCCGGGGCGGGCCATACCCATCCTCCTGCGGTTCCAGAGTCCATGTCCGAGTCTCTCGTTTCAACCTTTCGCGCCCTTGTCGGCGCCCGCCACGTCCTCGTCGGGGATCGCGAAACCCGCCGCTACAGCAAGGGTTTCCGCTATGGCGGGGGCAAGGTCCTCGCGGTCGTGCGCCCCGGCAACCTGCTCGAACAATGGCGCGTGCTCGAGGCTGCCGTCGAAGCCGGCGTCATCGTCATCGTGCAGGCGGCCAACACCGGCATCACCGGCGGCTCGACCCCGTTCGGGGAGGGCTATGACCGTCCCATCGTCATCATCAACGTCATGCGCATCGCGCGCATCGATCTGATCCGGGACGGCCAGCAGGTGATTGCGCTTCCCGGCGCCACGCTCGACCGTCTCGAAAAGACCCTCCGCCCCATCGGGCGCGAACCCCATTCGGTCATTGGTTCGAGCTGCATCGGCGCGTCGGTCGTCGGCGGGGTCTGCAACAATTCGGGCGGCGCGCTCATCCAGCGCGGCCCCGCCTATACCGAGCTTGCGCTCTATGCCCAGCTCGGCGCCGATGGGCGGCTGCGGCTCGTCAATCATCTGGGCGTCGCGCTCGGGGAGGATCCCGAAACTATACTGGGCCGGCTTGACCGGGGCGAATACGGCCCCGCCGACATCGCGCCCGAGGGCAACCGACGCGCGTCGGACCATGACTATCATCGTCATGTCCGGGACATCGATGCCGATACCCCGGCGCGCTACAATGCCGATCCGCGCAAGCTCTTCGAGGCTTCGGGAAGCGCAGGCCGGCTCGCGGTCTTCGCGCTGAGGCTCGACACCTTCCCCGCCGATAGCGACTCGCAGGTCTTCTATATTGGCTCGAATGATCCGACCGAGCTCGCCGCCATTCGCCGGCATATCCTCTCGCGCTTTGAAACCCTGCCCATTGCGGGGGAATACCTCCATCGCGACGGCTACGACCTGACCCGGAAATATGGCAAGGACATCTTCCTCCTGATCAAGACCTTCGGGACCGATCGCGTGCCGCAAGCCTTTGCCATGAAAAGCTGGGTCGATGGCCTGACCGAAAAGCTCGGGCTCGGCGGCGCCATTTCGGATCATGTGGTGCAGTTCGCCATGGGGCTGTTGCCCGAGCATCTGCCGGCCCGGATGAACGCCTATCGCGACCGCTTCGAGCATCATCTGATGCTGCGCATGGGCGGGCCCGGCGTTGCCGAGGCGCGCGCCTATTTCGCGACGCTCTTTCCCTCCGCGACCGGCGATGTCTTCGAATGCACGCCCGAGGAGGGGAGTGCGGCTTTCCTGCACCGCTTCGCCTTCGGCAGCGCGGCGCCCCGCTACAAGGCCACCCATCGCAGCGAGGTCGAGGATCTCCTCGCCCTCGACGTCGCGCTCCCCAGAAACGAGGCAGACTGGCTCCCCGCTTTGCCCGAGGATCTCGATCGGGAGCTCGTCCACAAATCGGTCTGCGGGCACTTCTTCTGCCACGTCATGCATCAGGAATATCTGGTGCGTAAGGGCGCGGATGTTCCGGCCATCAAGACGCGCCTCCTCGCCCTTCTCGCCTCGCGCGGGGTCGAATATCCCGCCGAGCACAATGTGGGGCACCTCTACGAAGCCAAGCCTGCCCTCGTCGATTTCTACCGCACGCTCGACCCCACAAATTCCTTCAATCCCGGCATCGGCAAGACGAGCAAGAAGCGCGGCTGGGCGTGAGGGCGCCGGTGGGCGCCTTCAGCTCATGAATTCGGCCATTACCGGCCGGTAGTATTGCTTGGTGCGCGGCCCCTCGATGATGGGGTCGATGCGCGACACGCATTCGGAATAATGCGGGGTCCCCCGATGCGCCTCGAGCGCCTCGGGGGAGCGGAACACCTCATAGACGACGAATTTGTGGTCGTCCTCGGGGTCGCGCAGCACGTCGAAGCGCAGATTGCCGGGCTCCTTGCGCGTGCCTTCGTAATTGACGCGGAAGGCGTCGAGGAATTCCTCGAGGTGACCCGGTTTGACCGTGATCGACACCATCTGGATGAGCATGGCCGTTCCTTTCAAGACTGTTCTGTTCGCGCGGACGCGCTTGTTTTGCTGGCCAGAGGCCGGATGAGCGGGGAGGGGCCGGCGCTCAGAGCCCCGGCGCCTTCCACATCGAAGTCGTGATGCCTCTGTCGACGAGCTCGATCTGCGCGCGATAGGCCGCAGCCCAGCGTTCGCCCGCCTCGTCATAAAGGCCCTTGAGGTGTGGCTCGGGCTCGAACCGCGCGTCCCAACGAACCCAGGCGCTCGCGGCCTCGCTGAAATCGGCGAACCGTCCGGCCCCGATCGCCGCCGCCGCTGCGCAGCCCATGGCGGTCGCCTCCTTGACGCGCGGGGTGACGACCGGCAGGCCCGTCACCGTCGCCAGCATCTGCGCCCAATGCGGGGATTTGGCCGCGCCCGCCGCAAAGACGATCCGTTCGGGCCGCCTGCCGCTCAGGGTGAAGATGGCATCGAGATTGCGCGCGGCGACGATGGCCGCGTTCTCCTGGAGGGCCCGGAAGATCGCCGGCTTGCCGGCCTTCTGCGCATCGATCGAGAGATTGAGCAGCGAAGGCGCCGCATGATACCAGCGGCCATAGCGCATCACGTCCGAAAGGATCGGGATGATGCCATGGGCGCCCGGCGGCACGGCTTTGGATTGTTCCTCGAGCAGCGCATAGGCGTCCGCCCCGGTCTCGGCCGCCCGCGCCATCTCCTCCTGCCCGAAGGCGTCGCGGAACCAGCGCATCGCTGCCCCGACGAAAAAGCTGATCGCCTCGGCCTGGTTGATCCCTGGCACCACATGCGGGTTGAGCCGCAAATTCATGCCCGGATCGACGATCTCCTGGCCCACATTGACGATCTGCTGCCAGAACGTCCCGCCGAAGACCGCGCATTCTCCGACCGCCACCACCCCGAGCCCGGCCGTCCCGATCTGGCAGTCGCCCCCGCCCATCACGACCGGGGTCCCGGCCCGCAGCCCGGTCGCTTCGGCCGCCGCGTCGGTGACCGCGCCGATCACCGTGCCCGGCTCGTGGATTTGGGGGAGGATCGCCGAACTCAGCCCGGTCTTTTCGAGTTCCCCCCGCAGCCAGTCCCGGGTCGTGAGCGAGAGCAGCCCCGTCGTGCCGCCGTTTGAGGGATCGCTTGCGATCACCCCCGAAAGCTCGGCCAGCACCCAGTCCGAGATCATCGAGACATGGGCGATCCGCGCGTGAAGCTCGGGCAGGTTCTCCTTGATCCAGAGCAGCCGGGGCAGGGCGCCGAGCGCAAAGGTCTGCCCGCTCGCGCCATAGAGCGCGCGTTCGAGCTCGGGACGTTCCTTTTGCAGGCGCCGCACCTGGTCGACCGCGCGGCTGTCGACGTTTGCGCAGGCCCAGATCGCCTTGCCAGCGCGGTCATAGGCGACGATCGCCTCGCGCATGCTCGTGGCGCTCACCGCCGCGATCGCGTCGGGCGAGATCCCGGCCTCCGCGATCGCGGCCTTCACGCAGGCTCCGATCAGCGCCCAATTCCCTGCGATGTCGAAATCCATCGAGCCGGGAAAGCGCGGATCGCTCTTGTGCCACCACTCGGCCTGGCTCGCCGCCACCTGGCGTCCGTCATCGTCGAACAGCACGGCCCGGCCGCTGCCGGTACCGGCATCGATGGCGAGATAATAGCGGCTCATTTGTCCTCCTCCGCGGCCGCGAGCAGGGCTTCGGCCGTCGTTTCGTCGGTAATCAGGATCGAGGCGAAGCGCCCCAGCAGCGCCGCGCGAATGGCGGCGAGCTTGCCGAGCCCGCCCGCCACCGCAATCACCTTGGACGATTGCGCGAGCGCTTCGAGCTGCACCCCGATCACCCGCTCGTGGAAGGGCAGGTCGAGCACCGTGCCGTCGCGATTGAAGAAGCGGCAAAGCATGTCGCCCACCGCGCCCTTGCGGCGCAGCGGCTCCACCTCGTCGGGGGAGATATGGCCCGAACGCACCACCGTCGAGGACTGGCCGAGCTCGCCGATACCGACGAGCTGGTAGGTGGCGTCGAGCGCCATGTCGAGAAGGTTGGTCACTGCCGGCTCGGCGAGCAGGAATTTCGCGATTTCGGGGTTGCGCACCACGAGCGGCGCGGGCACCAGGTGCACGTTGCTGCCCCAGTTTGCCGCGCGCATGCCGTCCACATAGGTGCTGACCCCACCCGTCATGCTGACGAGCCCGATGCCGCGCTCATTGGCGACATGGCCGAGCTTCTGGATGGTGCTGCTGACCGTCGCGCCCCAGCCGGCCGCGAGCAGATCCCCTGGACGCAGCCGCTGCATCAGGAACTGCGCGGCGGCCTGTCCCAGGCGCTCGCTCTCCTGCCCACCGGGCAGGGCGGGGATCACATAGGCCTCGCCGAGCCCATAGCGGGCGCGCAGCCCTTCCTCGAGCAGCAGGCAACCCTGGTAGCGGGAGTTGATCTTGACGTCGATGACGCCGGTGCGCCGGCCCGCTTCGAGCAGGCGCGACACCTTGATCCGGTTGAGGTTGAGCCGATCCCCGATCTCGTTCTGCGTCAGCCCGTCATGGTAATAGTACCACGCGACCCGAGCCAGAAGCTCTTCCTCACTGTCCACCGCGTCCGCGACGTGTTCGTTCACCTGATCCCCTCCTGAACACTTGGATATTGAACGTTACATATGTTCAAGTCAAGCGCATGCCGTGCATCGCAAAAGACCCGGAAATCCTTACCAAATAGGTCAGTGCTTCTGCCATTCCACCTCGCCATGGCTGACCGAAGTGAACAAATGTATTGACCCGTTTCATTTGTTATGATCGGATCAGCGCAGGGAGGACGGAATGGCTCTTAGGGACGGCACCGCCGCGCAAGCGCTGATCGACGTCAGGGACGTCTGGAAGCAGTATGGCCCCGTGGCCGTGCTGAAGGGCGTTTCCATAACGCTCGCGCCGGGCCAGATCCATGCGCTGCTTGGTGGCAATGGAGCGGGCAAGTCCACACTGATGA
Source organism: Arsenicitalea aurantiaca (assembly GCF_003994485.1). GTDB lineage: Bacteria > Pseudomonadota > Alphaproteobacteria > Rhizobiales > Devosiaceae > Arsenicitalea > Arsenicitalea aurantiaca. Next base: position 112,918 of record NZ_RZNJ01000006.1, on the reverse strand, counting down.
AGGCCATTGCCGGCCTCGTCGTGCCCAATAGCGGCTCCATCGCCATTGCCGGCACGCTCCTTGATCGCCCGTCGGCGGCCCGCGCGCAGCGGCTCGGGCTCTACCTCGTGCCCCAGGAAGCCCATATCTTCGGCAGCCAGAGCGTGCTCGAGAACATCTGCATGGGGCTCGACAAGCCTGCCGCGCGCCTTCGTGGCCGCGTCGAGGCGCTCGTTGCCCAGCTCGCCGTCTCGCTCGACCTCGATGCGCAGGCCGCGACCCTCGAGATCGCCGACCGCCAGATCGTCGAGATTCTGCGCGGCCTCATCCGCGAGGCGCGCGCCCTCATCCTCGACGAGCCGACCTCGGCCCTCACCCCCCATGAGGTCGAAGCGCTCTTTGCCCGCATGCGCGCGCTGGCCGCATCCGGCGTCGGCATCTTCTTCATCTCCCACAAGCTGCGGGAAATCCGCGAGATCTGCCACGACATCTCGGTTCTGCGCGATGGCGCAATCGTGCTTTCGGGCCCGATGTCGGCCCATACCGATGCCGAGATCGTCACGGCGATGACGCGCGTCGCCGCGCCCGTCGCGGTCGATCTCTCCACCGCGCCCGCCGCCGCACCCGCCCCTGGCAGCGAGCGTCGCCTCGAGGTCGAGCGGCTTTCGGGCGAAGGCTTTTCCGAAGTCTCGTTCAGCCTTGCGGCGGGGGAGATCGTCGGGCTCGCCGGGGTCGTCGGGGCCGGCCGCACCGAGCTTGCCGAAACGATCTTCGGGCTCCGCCCCACCCTTTCGGGCGCCGTCAGGCTCGGGGGCGCGCCGCTCGAAAACCGCAGCCCCAGCGTCTGCATCGATCGCGGGCTCGTCTATCTCCCCGAGGATCGCCAGCAATTCGGCCTCTTCCTCGATGCTCCGCTCGACTGGAACGCCTCGGCCTATCTCATGCACAAGATGCCCTTCTTCCTGCGCCCGCGCGATGAAGCCCGCCGCTTCGAGCGCTTCCGCAGCGCCATGGGCATCAAATGCGAGAGCCATCTGCAGCCGGCCCGCCGCCTTTCGGGCGGCAACCAGCAGAAGGTGCTGCTCGCCAAATGCCTCGCGGCGGACCCGCAGGTGCTCATCCTCGACGAGCCGACCCGCGGCGTCGATGTCGCGGCGCGCAACGACATCTACGCGCTGATCCGGAGCCTTGCCGCGCAGGGCGTCGCAATTCTCCTCATCTCGTCCGATTTCGACGAGATCGTGCAGCTGAGCGACCGCGTGCTCGTCATGGCCTTCGGCGCGCTCGAGGGCGAACTGCCGCGCGGCGCTTCGGTCGATGCCATTGGCGGGCTCGCCTTCGGTGCACGGGAGGCGGCAGATGCTTGAGCTCTTCGCGCGCAACCGCGTCGCCACGCTCTTTGTGATCACGCTCCTTACCTTCGGGGCCATCGGCCTCGCTGCGCCCGGCTTCCTGTCGGCGAGCACGCTCGCAACCGTTATGGCCAACAGCCTCGTGCTGATGCTGGTCTCCTTCGGCACCATGCTCGTCATCATCACCCGGAACATCGATGTGTCGAGCGGCTCGGTGCTCGGGCTCTCCGCTGCCGTATTGGGGCTCAGCCTCAATGCCGGCATCGCGCTCCCTCTCGCCATCGGCATCTGCATCGGGGTCGGCGCGCTCGCCGGCGCGTTCAACGGCCTGCTCGTCGCCGGCTTCGGTGTGCCCTCGATCGTCGCGACGCTGGGCACGCTCGGGCTCTATCGCGGGCTCATGCTCAGCCTCACCGGCGGACGCTGGATCGAGGCCCTGCCCCAATCGATCAAAGCCCTCGCGGCCAATCTGGGCTGGGGCGGCTCGGTGCTCACCCTCATCGTGCTCGGGGTCTTCCTCATTCTCTGGCTCTTCCTGCGCATGACGCGCCAGGGCGGCTATTTCTTCGCCACCGGCGACAATCGCGAAGCGGCCCGCCATCTGGGTATTCCGGTTCGCTCGATCGTCTTTTCGGCCTTTGTCGGGGCAGGGGCCTGCGCGGCGCTCGCAGGTGTCGTCTTTGCCGCTCAGATCGGGTTCATCCCCAACCAGGCCGGTAACGGCATCGAGCTCAAGGCCATCGCGGCCAACGTGCTCGGCGGCGTCAGCCTTCTTGGCGGCGTCGGCTCGGCGGTCGGGGTCTTCATCTCGGTCATCTTCCTTACCGCCATCGACAGCGCGCTGGTCTTCCTGCGGATCCCCGCCTTCTGGAATGATTTCATCGCGGGCGCCATCCTGCTCACCGTGCTCGTGCTGGACGGACGGGTGCGCATGGCGGTCGACCGGCGCATCCGCGCCAAGCGCTACGCCTCCCATCATGGCGCCGAGCGCACCAAGTCGCCCAGCCGCCCGTCGGCCACCGCGGCGCCCGCAATTCCCACGCCCCACACCGCTCCGGAGGCCGGCCGATGAAACGCTTCGTTCTGCGCTGGGAAGCCGCGCTCGTCGGGCTTCTCGTCCTCGAGTTCATCGTCTTCGGCGCGATCAACCCGCGCTTCCTCAACCCATCGAACCTCCTCTACGGCACCTCCGATTTCGTCCATATCGGCATCATCGCCCTGCCGCTGACGCTCGTCATCATCTCGGGCGGGATCGATGTGTCCTTCGCCTCACTCGTCGGGCTCTGCGCCATCGTCTTCGGGGTCGCAAATTTCTTCGGCGTGCCGCTTCCGCTTGCCATCGCCATGGCGTTGGCAGCCGGGGTTCTCGCGGGCGCCTTCAACGCTGCGATCATCCATTTCTCGCGCATCCAGCCGCTCGTCGTCACGCTGGGTAGCCTCTATCTCTTCGGGGGCGCGGCAACCGTGCTTTCGGGCGCCGTCGGGGCAGGGGGCTATGAGGGGATCGGCAATTTCCCCGCCGCCTTCACCAGCTTCGGCTATCTCGAAATTTTCGGGGTGCCGGCCATCCTCATCCTTTTTCTCATGCTCGCGGCGCTCTTTGCAGTGCTCCTGCACCTCACCCGCTTTGGGCGCGCCGTCTATCTCGTCGGCCAGTCGCCCGATGCCTCGCGCTATTCGGGCCTGCCCGTGGGGCGCGTGCAGGCGGCGACCTATCTGCTGACGGGCCTCTGCGCGGCCATCGCCGGGCTCGTCCTCTCATCCTATTTCGGTTCGGCCCGGGTCGATCTCGGCACCGCCACGCTCCTGCCCGCCATCACCGCGGTCGTGCTCGGCGGCGCCTCGATCTATGGCGGCCAGGGGTCTCTGGTCGGGACCATCCTTGCGGTCTTCGTCATCGGCTTTTTGCAGCAGGGTCTGCAGATGGCCGGCGTGCCGAGCCAGGTGTCCAGCGCCCTTTCGGGGGGCCTGCTGGTTGTCGTGGTCGCCTTGCGCCATGGAAGCGCGATGCTGCCTAATCTCATTGCCGCGGGACAAAAGGCCATGACGGCCCGTCCGCGGCGTTTCGTGGAGGAGAAAACGAATGACTGATCCGATCAAGGCCCTGGCGCTCGCCTCGACCGCCTTCATGGCGCTCGCGGCGGCGGCCCCCGCCACCGCGCAGGATATCGCCTTCATCCCCAAGCTCGTGGGTGTGGGCTTCTTCACCAGCGGCGGCGCCGGCGCGGTTGCGGCGGGCGAGGAGCTCGGCGTAAACGTCACCTATGACGGCCCCACCGAGCCCAGCGTTTCGGGCCAGGTGCAGTTCATCAACAATTTCGTCAACCAGGGCTATGACGCGGTCATCGTCTCCTCGGTCAGCCCCGACGGGCTCTGCCCGGCCCTGCAGCGCGCCATGCAGCGCGACGTGCTCGTGATGACCTGGGACAGCGACGTCGATCCCGAGTGCCGCAGCTACTACATCAACCAGGGCACGCCCGAGCAGCTCGGCGGCCTCCTCGTCGACATGACCACCGAGGACGTGACCAACGAGAACGCCAAGATCGCCTTCTTCTATTCGAGCCCGACCGTGACCGACCAGAACGCCTGGGTCGCCGCCGCGCGCGAGAAGATCGCCGCCGAGCATCCCGGCTGGGAGATCGTCACCACCCAGTACGGCTACAATGATGCCCAGCAGTCGCTGCAGACTGCCGAAAGCATCCTGCAGGCCTATCCCGATCTCGATGCCATCATCGCCCCCGATGCCAACGCGCTTCCGGCTGCCGCCCAGGCCGCCGAAAACCTCGGCCGCGAAGACGTGACCATCGTCGGCTTCTCGACCCCCAACGTGATGCGCCCCTATGTCGAGCGCGGCACCATCAAGCGCTTCGGGCTCTGGAACGTCACCGATCAGGGTGCGCTCTCGGTCCATGTCGCGGCCCATGTGATCGAGAACGGCCCGCTCAATGTCGGCGATTCCATCGAGATCCCCGGCATGGGCACGGTCACCGTCGAGCCCAATTCGGTCCAGGGCTATGACTATGAAGCCGATGGCAATGGCATCATCCTGCTGCCCGAGCGCACCGTCTTCACCGCCGACAACATCGACGACTTCGATTTCTGATCGACAGCGTCGCGTTCCGGGCCGCCTCTTCCGAGGCGGCCCTTTTTCATGATCTGACCCAAGGATGCCCGAAGATGGATAGCCGCTGGAGCAACGAGGAAGCCGAGGCTTTTGCCGCGAGGGCGCGCGAGGAGGGGCACCATCCCGATCTCGGCCACCGCATCTATTCCTCCCGCCTCATCGGGCAGGATCCGGACCTCGTCATGCATGGGGGCGGCAATACGTCGGTCAAGGTCGCGGGCCCCGATGGCATGCTGATGCACATCAAGGGCAGCGGCTGGGATCTCGACACCATCGAGGCCCCGGGCCTCCCCGCCGTCCGGCTCGAGGCGCTGCTGCCGGTTCGGGAGGGGACGAAGCTCACCGATCCCGAAATGGTCGCGCTCCTGCGCTCGGCGCTCGTTGATCCCAAGGCGCCCAACCCCTCGGTCGAGGCGCTTCTCCACGCCTTCATTCCCGAAGCCTTCGTTGATCACAGCCATTCGAGCGCCGTCCTCGCGCTCGCCAACCAGCCCGGCATGGCGGCGCGCGTTGCCGCCCTCTATGGCGATCGGCTCGCCTTCGTGCCCTATGTCATGCCCGGTTTCGATCTCTCCATCGAAGGCGGGCGCATCCAGGCCGAAAACCCCGATGCCGAGGGGCTCTGGCTCGAAAATCACGGGCTCTTCACCTTCGGCCCCGATGCACGCACCGCCTATGAGCGCATGATCACCTTCGTTTCGATCGCCGAGGCCGAACTCGAGGCCCATGGCGCCGCTTTGCCGCCGCCCGAACCAAGCGATGCCGAAGCGCCCGATGGGCTCCTGTCGCGGCTTGCCGAAATCCTCGCCGAACGTGACGGCCCCTTCGGCGCCGGGACCGCCTTCGATATCCGCTCCACGCCGGCCATCCGCGCCTATCTCGCGCTCCCCGATCTCGTCGACATCGCCCATCGCGGCACGGCGACGCCCGATCACGTCATTCGCATCAAGCCCTTCCCTCTGATCCTTGCCCCCGATGCCGATCGCGCCACCATCGCGCACGGGCTCGACGAATATGCCGAGCGCTACAGGGCCTATTTCGAGCGCAACGCGGCCCGCGCGAGCGAAAAGAAGATCATGCTCGATCCCCTGCCGCGCGTCGTCCTGATCGAAGGAATGGGGCTCGCCGGCATCGCGCCCAATGCCAAGGCCGCCCGCATCGCGGCCGATCTCGCCGAACAGACCGCCCGCATCGTGCCGGCCGCCGAAGCCTATGGCCGCTTCACCCCGATTTCGGAGCCTGACCTCTTCGACATGGAATACTGGTCGCTCGAACAGGCCAAGCTCGCCAAGGCCTGACCACAAAAGAAAAGCGCCGGCCCCTGGTGGAGCCGGCGCATTGTCCTACTCGGCGGCCGGCTCGACCACCTCATAGGTGCAGTCGAACTCGACCCGCGCGATGCGATAGGTATCGTCCGGATCATTGGGGATCTGCACGATGGCGTCGCCGGGCCGCGCGACCATCGGCTCGCCCCAGGGCGCCGTGAACTGGAATTCGCCCGTTTCTTCGGTCACGATGAAATATTCCATCTCGACGCCAGTGGGGTGGAATTCGCTATAGCCGCCATCGTCGGGCTCGGACTGAGCCGGGCCGTAGCGCTCGGGGAAGCGGGCAGCGCGGACGAGGATTTCGGGATTGTCCTCGACGTTCTCGAAGCATCGGTTGCGCACCACCCAATCGCCCGCGCTCGCCGGCGGCGACTGCGTTTCAACCCCTTCCCCTGGAATGATGCTGACGACGATCTCACCCTCGACCGCCGGCCGGGCATCGACCGGCAGCGTCTTGCGCGCAACGCCCGTCAGCCCGTCGCCCTTGGCGGCCTCGAACATCTCGATCTGATTGAGGAGCGGCAGGTCCTGGGCGAGGGCAGGGGTCGCGAGCATCAGTGCTGCGAGGGCGATCGAAAGTCTCATTGGATTTCCCTTCATTGGCCGAAACGGCTGCGGCACATTAGGGAATGACCCAATCGGCAGGCAAATGCATTAAATGCCCGGACTTTATGCAAAAGAAGAGGGCAGGCTCGGCGCCCGCCCTCGATAGGCTCTCTCTCAGATCCTGGTGAAAGAGAGGGTCTGGCAGAGGATGGCCGCGCGGCAGCCCTGGATCTCGAGCGTATCGGCCGCCACCAGCGTCGCCGTGCTCGCGGCTTCGCTGCCATCGAAGATCACCGTGCCACTCCACTGATTTGGCGCGGTCATCTCCGCCTGCATGATCTGCTGGTTCACATAGGCGAGGTTTTCCTCGGTCCGCGAATCCCCGTGGACGTCGACCAGCGTGGCGCACAATTGCGTGCCGTCGCCGCAAAGCGAGAGCTGGAGCGTCGTGCCATAGCTGTCGCGCCACGTCCCCTCGGGCGTCGCCTCCTGGGCGAGGGCGGGGGTCGTCAGAAGTGCGAGAATGGAAAAGGCGTGCAGAATGCGCATGGTTCACCTGTGCGGGTATGCCCGCTTCCCTTGTTGAATCAAGACCGACCAACGTGCCCGCGCGGGGAAAGTTGCCGTCATCGACCCTCTTGTGAACGGCTTGACGGGCGCACTACATATCGATATTTCCAGATATATGGATACAGAAAACGCTCTCCTCGCGCTCGACGCGCTCGCCCAGCCGACCCGCCTCGCCATCTTCCGCCGGCTCGTCGCGGCCGGGCCCGGGGGCATGCCTGCAGGCGCCATCGCCGATGCGGTCGAGGGCCGGCAGAACACCGTCTCCACCCATCTTTCCGCTCTTGCGCGCGCCGGCCTCGTCACCGCGACCCGCGAGGGACGGGTCATCCGCTATTGCGCGAGCTACGCGACCGCGGGCGCCCTCGTCGCCTTCCTCCTCGAGGATTGCTGCGGCGGCCGTGCCGAAGTCTGCGCGCCCCTTCTTGCCAATCTGCAATGCCTGCAACCAGAGCCCGAGGCCTGCTGTGCGTGACACGCCCTATTCCGTCCTGTTCCTGTGCACCGGCAATTCGGCCCGGTCCATCATCGCCGAAGGCCTGCTGAACCGAGACGGCGAGGGGCGCTTCATCGCCCGCTCCGCCGGCAGCCACCCCAAGGGCGAGGTTCACCCTTATGCTCTCGAACTGCTCGGCAGTCTGGGCATCGATACCGGCTTTGCCCGCTCCAAGAGATGGGATGAATTCGCCGGCCCCGATGCGCCGCGGTTCGATTTCATCTTCACCGTCTGCGATGCCGCCGCGAGCGAAGCCTGCCCGATCTGGCCCGGCCATCCCATGACCGCCCATTGGGGCGTCCCCGATTCGGCTGCCGCCACCGGCACCGAGGCCGAGCGCCGCTACGCCTTCGCCGAAGCCGCCCGCATGCTGGGCAATCGCATCTCGCTCCTGCTCAACCTGCCCATTTCCAGCCTCGACCGCCTCGCGCTGAAGTCCGAGCTCGACGCCATCGGCCACACATCGGACCATTCCGCTTGACCTCCCCATCCCCGACCCTGCGCGCGCCCGCCGGCATTGGCCTCTTTGAAAAATGGCTCTCGGTGTGGGTGGCGCTCTGCATCCTTGCCGGCATCGTGCTCGGCAATCTCTTGCCGGGGTTCTTTGCCGGCCTTGCCGGGCTCGAACACGCCTCGGTCAACTTCGTCGTCGCGCTTCTGATCTGGGCGATGGTCTATCCGATGATGGTGGCGGTCGATTTCTCCGCCATCGGACAGGTCGGTCGCCAGCCCAAGGGGCTGGTGCTGACGCTCGTGGTCAACTGGCTGATCAAGCCCTTCACCATGGCGCTGCTCGCGGTCTTCTTCTTCAACATCGTCTTCGCCCCGCTGATCGAGCCTGCCGATGCCCAGCAGTATATCGCCGGCCTCATCCTCCTCGGCGCTGCCCCCTGCACCGCCATGGTCTTCGTCTGGTCCCAGCTGACGCGCGGCGATCCGAACTACACCCTCGTCCAGGTCTCGGTGAACGATGCCATCATGGTGGTGGCCTTCGCCCCCATCGTCGCCCTGTTGCTCGGGCTCACCGAGTTCACAATCCCATGGGAGACGCTCCTGCTCTCGGTCGGGCTCTATGTGGTCGTCCCGCTCCTTGCCGGCATCGCGACCCGCGCCATCCTGCTGCGCGGCAACCCCGATACCGGCCGGATCGCCGCCTTCACCGCCCGCATCAAGCCCGCCTCGGTGCTGGGCCTGCTTGCCACGGTGGTCCTGCTCTTCGGGTTCCAGGGCGAGACCATCCTCGCCAATCCGCTGGTCATCCTGCTGATCGCCATCCCGCTACTCATCCAGTCCTACGGCATATTCGGGCTCACCTATTTCGCCGCCTGGAAGTGGAAGGTGCCCTTCAACGTCGCCGCCCCTTGCGCGCTCATCGGCACCTCGAATTTCTTCGAGCTTTCGGTCGCGGTCGCCATTTCGCTCTTCGGGCTCAATTCCGGCGCCGCCCTCGCCACCGTGGTCGGGGTTCTCGTCGAGGTGCCCGTCATGCTCTCGCTCGTCGCCTTCGCCAACCGAACCCAGCACCATTTCGAGGCAAACCCGCAATGACCATCACCATCTACCACAACCCCCTCTGCGGCACCTCGCGCAACACCCTCGCCATGATCCGCCAGTCCGGCGTCGAGCCCGAGATCGTGCCCTATCTCGAAACCCCGCCGACACGCGAAACCCTCCGCGATCTCATCGCGCGCTCCGGTCTCACCGTGCGCGAGGCGATGCGGACCAAGGAACCGGTCTATGCCGAACTGGGGCTCGATGACCCCGCTCTGTCCGATGCGGCGCTGATCGAGGCCATGCTCGCCCACCCGATCCTCATCAACCGCCCCTTCGTCGTCACCGAAAAGGGCGTGCGCCAGTGCCGGCCCTCCGAACTGGTGCTCGACATTCTCCCCAATCCCGATATCGGCCCCTTCACCAAGGAAGATGGCGAGGTCGTGATCGATAAAGATGGCAAGCGCCTCGTCTGAGCGCCCTCACGGCCTGAGATCGGCGGGAACGGGCGGCGCTTCGTGGCGCAGCAGGATCTCGACCCGCTGGTTCGCCGACATGTAGGGGTCGTTGGCAAAGAGCGGCTGCCCGGTCCCGCGGCCCACCACCGAATGGATGCGCCCGCCCGGAAGCCCGAATTCCTCGAGAATGCCGCGCACCACATTGGCGCGGTCAGCGGTCAGGTGCCAGCCATCATAGCGCGGGTCGGGATAGACCGCGCCCGCGGCCACATGACCGGTGATGACGACCGGGTTGGGCAGGCGCGCGAGAATGGGCGCGAGCGCCGCGATCGCCCGGCGCGTCGCCTCGAAGGGGTATTTGGCGCCTTCGGCGAACATCGGCCGGCCCTGCTGGTCCATGATGCGGATGGCGAGGCCTTCGGGTGTTTCCTCGACCAGCAGATTGTCCGCGATCCGCGTCACGTCCGGCATCTGCTGCCAGGCCTGCCTGATGCTTGCCGCCGCCAGCGCGAACTGCCGGCTCTGCTCGGTCTCCGAATGGAGGCCCGCGGCCGTGTTGGGCAGGTTCGCCCGCTGCTCGTCGGCGTCATGCGGCTCGGTCGCGATGTCGAGGCTTTCCCGGGTCTCCTCGGGGCTCAATATGCGCATGTGCTCCCGGTTGGGGTTGCCCTCGCGCTCGATCACGCCGGCCCGGCGTGCCCAGTCCACCATGCCGAAGGCGTCGCGCATCGAGCCGGCCACCACCTGCAGGCGCTCCTCGTCGGGTATCGAGAACGAGATGATGAGCACGAAAAAGCAGACGAGGATCGACATCAGGTCCGCAAAGGTGACGAGCCATTCCGGCACGCCCGCGGCCTTGGCTTTCTTGCGGGCCATCAGGCAGCCGCCGCCTCGAGCGGCTTGTCCTGGTTCTCCGGCAGATAGGCGACGAGCTTTTCGCGGATCAGCGTCGGGCTCAGCCCCTCGCGCACGGCCAGCACGCCGTCGATGATCAGCGTCTGGTTGATCTCCTCCACGTCGAGCTTGGCCGAAAGCTTGTCGGCCATGGGCAGGCAGACGAGGTTGGCGATCACCGCGCCATAAAGCGTCGTCAGGAGCGCCACGGCCATGGCCGGGCCGATCTTGGAGGGATCCTCCATATTGCCCAGCATCTGCACGAGCCCCACCAGCGTGCCGATCATCCCGAAGGCGGGCGCGGCGTCCCCGAGCGACTTGAAGACGCGCTGCCCTTCAGAAAGCCGGGTCAGGTACTGGTCGCGTGCCAGCTCCATGGATTCGCGGATGAACCCGCCCTCATAGCCATCGGCGATGAACTGGGCGCCCTTCTTGAGGTTGGGCTCGTCGATCTCGACCTCTTCGAGACCGAGCGGGCCGGAGCGGCGCACCGTCTCGCTCATCTGGGCAAGGGTGTTGATGAGTTCGCGCGGCTCGCGCTTCTTGTGGATGAAGGCTTCGCGCGCCCCGGTCACCAGCGCCCCGGCGATCCCCATCATCGGGAAGCGGATCAGCGTCGCGGCGAACCCGCCCCCGATCACGATCAGAATCGAAGGGGCGTCCACGAACGCCATGAACGAGCCGCCCAGATAGATCGCAAAGCTGATCACCGCGGCCCCTACGATCAGGCCGACAATCGTTGCGATGTCCATTCTGGTACCCCCGAGGCCGCCGCCTTCTGGCGCGATCGGGACCACCTTAGGCAAGAACGCCTAATCAGCTGTAAATGGCCGTGCTTTGGGCTCAGTCGCGCTCGAGCCGGGCGATCAGGCTCGCAGTGTCCCAGCGCTTGCCACCAAGGCTCTGCACCTCGGCGTAGAACTGGTCGACGAGCGCGGTCAGCGGCAGTTTCGCGCCATTGCGGCGTGCTTCGGCAAGGCAGATGTCGAGATCCTTGCGCATCCAGTCGACCGCAAAGCCGAAGTCGAACGCGCCTTCGTCCATCGCCTTCCAGCGGTTTTCCATCTGCCAGCTCTGCGCTGCCCCGCCCGAGATCGCCCCGATCACCTTTTCGATGTCGAGCCCCGAACGCTTGCCGAAATGAATGGCCTCGGCGAGCCCCTCGACCACTCCGGCAATGCAGATCTGGTTCATCATCTTGGCCAGCTGCCCCGAACCGGTCGGCCCGATCAGGCTGACCGAGCGGCCATAGGCCTCCATCACCGCCCGGGCGCGCGCAAAGACGTCTGCCTCGCCCCCCGCCATCACGGTGAGCACGCCATTCTCGGCGCCCGCCTGTCCGCCCGAGACCGGCGCGTCGAGAAAGCCGAACCCGGCCGCTTCGGCAGCGGCGCCGAGTTCGCGCGCGATATCCGCCGAGGCGGTGGTGTGGTCGGCAAAGACCGCGCCCGCGTCCATCCCCCCAAAAGCGCCGTCCGCCCCGAGGGTCACCGAGCGGAGATCCTCGTCATTGCCGACGCAGCAGAAGACGAATTCATTGCCCTTCGCGGCCGCGCGCGGCGTCGGCGCGCTCCTGCCGCCATGCTCGGCAACAAACGCTTCTGCCTTCGTCCCGGTGCGGTTGTAGACCGTCACCTCATGCCCCTTGGCCAGCAGGTGGCGCGCCATGGGAAAGCCCATTACCCCGAGCCCGATGAATGCGGTCCGTGCCATTGCGGCCTCCTTTGTGCTATTGCGCCGCGACCGGCGCGGTGGCGTCTTTCCCGTCCGACCCGATGCGCCCCTCGAGCTCGGCCGGCATCGGCCCGCCCGTCGCCCAGTCGAGCAGTTCGATGGTGTGGACGATGGGGATGCCGGTCGCGAGCCCGATCTGCGTCATGCACCCGATATTGCCCGTGGCGATGATCTCCGGCCGCACCCGCTCGATATTGGCCACCTTGCGCGCCCGCAACTGGCCGGCGATTTCGGGCTGCAGAATGTTGTAGGTGCCTGCCGATCCGCAGCAGATATGGCCCTCGGGCACGTCCTTGACCACAAACCCCGCCGCCTTCAGCAGCGTCTTGGGCTGGTCCTTGATCTGCTGGCCATGCTGCATCGAGCAGGCCGAGTGATAGGCTACCACCTGCCCGGTCGCGATCGTGGGCGCGATGGCGCGGGTGGCGAGGAATTCGGTGATGTCCATGGCCAGTGCCGACACCCGCGCCGCCTTTTCGGCATAGGCGGGGTCGTTGCGGAACATGAAGCCGTAATCCTTGATCGTCGTCCCGCATCCCGATGCGGTGATGATGATCGCGTCAAGCCCGTCCGCCTCGATCACCCTGGTCCAGGCATCGATATTGGCGCGGGCGAAGCGGTGGCTCCCCGCCTCGTCGCCCATATGGTGGACGAGCGCCCCGCAACAGCCCTCGCCGGGCGCCGCCACCACCTCGACCCCGAGCCGCGCCAGCAGCCGATCGGTCGCCGCGTTGATCGCTGGCTTCAAAACCGTCTGCGCGCAGCCCCCGAGCATCACGATCCGCGCGCTCGGGGGCGTCGCCATGGCGGGCGCGGACGTGCGAATGGCCTTGGGCAGGCGCGCGGGCACGAGCCCCAGCATCGCATCGAGCCGCATCCCGCCGGGCAGCGCGCGCAGAAGGCCGCGGAAGGGCTGCGCCAGTTTTCCTGCGACCAGCGCGGCCCGGAACCGCGCGGGGTACGGCAGCACCAAGCCCAGGAGCCGCCGTACCATCCGGTCGGCCAGCGGGCGCCGATAGGTCTTTTCGATATGGGCCCGCGCATGATCGACCAGATGCATGTAGTGCACGCCCGAGGGGCAGGTGGTCATGCAGGAAAGACAGGAAAGGCAGCGGTCGACATGGGTCACCACCGCCTTGCTCGCCGGCTTGTCGTTCTCGAGCATGTCCTTGATGAGGTAGATCCGCCCGCGCGGGCTGTCGAGCTCGTCGCCGCCCAAGACGTAAGTGGGGCAGGTTGCCGTGCAGAACCCGCAATGGACGCACGTCCTCAAGATCTTCTCTGAGGACGCGATCTGGCTGTCGGCGAGCCGCTCGGGCGCGAAACTGGTCTGCATTCAGAGCCCCTCGTACATTCGCCCGGGATTGATCGCGTGGCCCGGATCGATGCTCGCCTTGATCCCGGCCGTCAGGGCCATCACGCCCGCCGAGAGCGGCTGGAACACCGGGCCCGCCCGCCGCCGTGCGTCGGGCGCACGCACCAGCATCGCATGCCCGCCGGCCCTTGCTGCCGCAGCAAAGATCGCCCCGTCATCGAGAGCGCCTGCCGCCCGTGAAAGCCAGACGAGCCCGCCGCCCCAATCGTAGAAATGGCGCACGATCCCCGCCTCCGAAAGCCCCGCGACGAACCCTGCGGCCTTCGCCGGCGCGACCGAGACGCGCCAGACTTCGCCCGTGCCGTCCCCGGCGAGTGGCGCGCAGTCGCGCACCCGCGCCCAGAGCGCGCCTTCGGCTTCCCCCTCGAGCGCCTCGGCTGCGCCATGGGCGGCGAGCCGCGCCACGAGCTGGTCCCGCCGATAGGCGAGGGAGGCCGGGAACCCTTCGATGCGGATCAGCGTGCGGCCCGAAAAATCGGCCTCCGCCGGCAGGTGCGCGGCCGCCGAAACCTCATAGGGCGAGCCGAGCGCGAGGCTCATCAGCCCCACCGCATCGGCATCCCCGAGCCCGCGAAAGACGAGCGTCAGCGAGGCGTCGGGACGCGGCAGCAGCTTGAAGATCACCTCGGTCAAGACCCCGAGCGTGCCATGCGCGCCCGCCGAGAGCTTGACGAGGTCGAGCCCGGTGACGTTCTTCATCACCCGCCCGCCCGATTTCACCACCTCGCCCCGCCCGTTGACGAAGCGCACGCCGATCAGGTGGTCGCGCGCCGCCCCCACGCTGATCCGGCGCGGGCCCGAAACATTGGCCGCCGCCACCGCCCCGATCGTCGGCTCGCCCGTTTGCCCATAGAGCGTGCGATGATCCATCGGCTCGAAGGGCAGCATCTGCCCCTTCTCGGCGAGCGCCGCCTCGATCGTCGAAACGGGCGTGCCCGCCCGCGCCCCGATCACGAGTTCGGAGGGTTCGTAGAGCGTGATGCCGCTCATCTGCGCGCTCGAAAGCCGGTGCGTGGCCTCGACCGGCCGCCCGAGCCCCGCCCGCGTGCCCCCGCCCACGATCTCGAGCGTCTCGCCGCGCCCCGCGATGTCGCCCACGAGCCCGGCGCATTCGGCTTCGTCCTTGGGAAAAAGCACGCTCATCGGCCCTGCCACCGCCCCTCGAGCGGAAACACCTTGGCCGGATTGAGCAGCCATGCCGGGTCGAACACCGCCCGCACCCGCATCTGCTGCTCGAGGTCGACCGGGGCGAACTGATGGGTCATCAGCTCGCGCTTCTCGATCCCCACCCCGTGCTCGCCGGTGAGGCATCCCCCGACATCCACGCAGAGCTTGAGGATGTCGTTGCCCGCCGCCTCGGCGCGCGCCTGCTCGTCCGGATCGTTGATGTTGTAGAGGATGAGCGGATGGAGGTTGCCGTCCCCGGCATGAAAGACGTTGGCGACCCTGAGCCCGTAGCCCGTCGCGATCTCCTCCATCGCCCGCAGCACTTCGGGCAGCCGCCCGGTCGGGATCGTGCCGTCCATGCAGATGTAGTCGGCCACCCGCCCCGTCGCGCCGAAGGCCGATTTCCTGCCCTTCCAGATCGCGGCCGTCTCCATTGCCGAACGCGATTCCCGGATCGTCGTCACCCCATGCGCCTGCGCGATGGCGATGATGCGCTTGAGCGTTGCGTCCATCTCGGCGTCCGAGCCCTCGACCTCGATGATCAGCATCGCCTCGACGTCGAGCGGATAGCCCGCCTTGGCATAGGCCTCGCAGATCGCGATCGCGGGGCGGTCCATGAATTCCATCGCGACGGGGATGATCCCCGCCCCGATGATCGCGGCCACCGCCGCGCCCGCCGCCTCGCTGGTCGGAAATCCGAACAGCACCGGCCGGGCCCCTTCGGCCGCATGCAGGATGCGCAGCGTCGCCTCGGTGACGATGCCGAGCTGGCCTTCCGAGCCGATGACGAGCCCCAGAAGGTCGAGCCCCGGCGCATCGAGCGCGTCGCCGCCCAGCTCCACCACGGTGCCGTCGATCAGCACCATCTTCACCCCGAGGATGTTGTTGGTGGTCACCCCGTATTTGAGGCAGTGCGCGCCGCCCGAATTCATCGCGATGTTGCCCGCAATGGTGCAGGCGAGCTGCGATGAGGGGTCGGGCGCGTAGAAAAAGCCGTCCGCCGCCACCGCGCCCGTGACCGCCAGATTGGTTATCCCCGCTTCGACCCGCATCGTGCGGCTCGCATAATCGATATCGAGGATGCGGTTCATCTTGGAGACGCCGACCACCACCGCGTCCTCCTGCGGAATGGCGCCGCCCGCCAGCGAGGTGCCCGCGCCGCGCGCCACAACCTTCACGCCCTCGGCGTTGAGAAAGCCGAGCACCGCGCTCACCTCCTCGGTCGTGCGCGGCAGCACCACCGCCATGGGCAGACGCCGATATGCGGTCAGCGCATCGGTCTCGAAGGGCCGTCGCCCGTCCGCTTCGGTGATGAGGCATTCGGGCGCCACGAGGCGCGCGAGCCCGGCCACGATCGCGTCGCGCCGGGCGAGGATCTCCGGGTCGGGTGCCGGAAAGGCGATTTCGGCCATGGCGGGCTCTCCCTGCGCCATCTCCCATGGCGCGGCCGAACTTGTAGCGCCCGCCGTCGCGAAGGCCAACCCCAATCGGGGTCGGCCTACCAGCCCGCCGCGATCCGCGCCGCCTCCTCATTGGCGCTGAGCGCACTGCCCGCTTCGATGGAATCGAGATAGGCATCGACCGCGCCGAGCGCTGCCGCGCTCGCGGTCTGGTAGCTCTGCCCGTTCCCCTGTCGCACCGCCAGCGGCACCCGCCACTGTCCCTCCACATGGCAGGCCAGCGCCCGCAGCCCCGCACCCGCCTGCGCGTTCGCCTCATAGATCCGGCAGATGCCGCCCGCGACGGGATAGCTCCCGATCGGGGTCGCCGAAACCTGCGCCACCCGCACCGTCTCGCCCGATCGCGCCAGCGCCAGCCTGTCGAGCAGTTCGGGGCTCGTTGCGCGCGCAAGGAAGGGCGTTTCCTCGCTCCTGAGCAGGCCCGAGGCGAGATAGCCCCCGAGCCCCGCAACGAGCACCAGCGAAGCCGCGACCGCAAGCCCGTCCCGGCTCCAGAAGGCGCCGAGCCTCTGCCCGAAACCCTTGCGGGTGTCCGCAGCGCGCCGCGCGCTCGCGATCGGGGTCGCCCCCAGCGCCGCATGCACCAGCCAGTCGGGCGCCGGCTCGCTCCGCACCGCGCCGAACGCGCCGGCCACCGCCGCGCGCGAGCGCTCGAACCGGGCAATGCGCGTCCCGATCCCGCTGTCCCGTCCCGAAAGCGCGGCGATCCGCTCGGCCTCTTCGGGCTCGAGCTCGCCATCCACGAAGGCCATCAGCATCTCGTCGGTCACATCCTCTGGGTTCATCGTCCCGTCCTTTCCGCCCGATCGTCTCCGGCCGTCTCGCTCTGTCCGCCCTCGAGCCCTTCGGCCACCGCGAGGCGCGCCCGCGCCAGCCGGCTCATCACCGTGCCGATCGGAATGTCGAGGATCTCCGCCACCTCGCGATAGCGCAGCCCCTCCATGCAGACGAGCACCAGCACCGAGCGCTGTTCCTCGGGCAGCGCGGCGATCAGCGCCTCGGTCTGTCCGAGCGCGATACGGGCCTCGCTGACCCGCCGCCCGTCCTCCCCGGCGAGGGTTTCCGCCACCGCCTCGTCCTCGATCGAAACCGACGGGCGTCGCGCGCGCCGCCCGTCGATGAAGAGGTTGCGCATGATCCGATAGAGCCAGCTGTCGAGCCGCGTCCCCGGCGTGAAGCTCGCACTGTTTCTGAGCGCCCGCTCGCAGGTCTGCTGCACGAGGTCGTCCGCATCGGCGCGATTACCCGCGAGCGCATGGGCAAACCCCCTGAGCCGCGGCAGGAGCGCAACGATGCCGTAGCGGATGTCTTCGGCCAAAGCCTTCCTCCGACTGCCTTTGCCTCTGAAAACGGCGTCGCCGCCGCTTTATTCCCGGAACATCCGGAATAATTGCGCCGCCCCGCCGTTCTGGGCAAGACTGGTCCGCATGGCGCGGCCGGGCAAGACCGGTGCGAACGGAGGGCGGGCAATGGCGCAGGATGGCAGGGACGGGATGGGAGACGGCCCCGCCGATCCGGCGCGCCGGCGGCTCCTGGGCCGGCTCGGTCTTGCCGCCGCCATTGCCTATGTCGCCCCGGTCGTCCTGCCCCTGAGCGGCGCCCGCGCCTCCGATGGGAGCTTTTCGGCTCCATCCTTCTCGGCCCCCTCCTTTTCCGCGCCATCCCGCCCGGCCCGGCGCGAGGAGCTCGTCGTCGCGCTCCGCAATAGCGCTGATCTCGACCGGCTGGGCGCGGCGGGCTTCGAAATCGTCGCAAGCCAGCGGCTCGGGCTCATCGAGGCGCATCTGGCGCGGATCCGCCTCGCCCCCGGGCGCTCCGTCGACAGCGCCCGGGCCGAAATCGCCTCCCTCCTGCCCGATGCTCTGGTTGCGCCCAACGGGCTCTACCGGCCCAATGAGCTCCCCTGCACCGATGAAGGCTGCGCGGCCTTCGACATGGTGGGCTGGCGGCCGTCCCCCGATTGCACCATCCGCGCCCGCATCGGCATGATCGATGGCCCGATCAACCCCGATCACGAGGCGCTTGCGGGGCGGGCGCTCGAAATCGTCGCGCTCGACCAGGCGGGGCTCGACCCGGCCGGCCGCACCCACGGTACCGCCATTGCGGCCCTCCTCGTGGGGGATGCCGCAAGCCGCACGCCGGGCCTCCTGCCCGAGGCCGAGCTCGTCGCCATCGAGGCCTTCCACACGAGCGCCGGCGAAGAGATGGCTGACGCCTTCTCGCTCCTGCGCGCGCTCGACCGGCTTGCCGAAGCCGGCGTCGGCGTCGTCAACATGAGCCTTGCTGGCCCCGACAACGCTCTGCTCGCCGATGCGGTGAGGGCGCTTGCGGCGCGCGGGGTGAGCCTCGTTGCTGCCGCTGGCAATGCCGGTCCCGCCGCCCCGCCGCTCTATCCTGCGGCCTATCCCGAGGTCCTCGCGGTCACCGCCATCGACGCGGCCGAACGTGTCTATCGCCAGGCAAGCGCCGGCCCGCACATCGCCTTTGCCGCCCCCGGCGTCCAGCTCTGGACCGCCGCATCGGTCTCGGGCGGCCGCTTCCGCTCGGGCACCTCCTATGCCGCGCCCTTCGTCACTGCGGCGGTCGCCGCCCTTATCGCCGCCGAGCCGGGCCTCACCCCCGAGGCGCGCCGCGAGCGGCTCGTCGCGCGCGTCCGCGATCTGGGCGAACCCGGCCGCGACCCGGTCTTCGGCTTCGGGCTCGTCGGCGCCGAGCCTTTTTGTGCTCTCGAGCAGTAAAAAACGCTGCCTCGTGGAATAAACCGCTTTCCCTTCCGTTCTCGTCGCATCGGTCCAGGAACTGGCTGGGCCTCGTCACAGTCGAACAGGGAATATGGACATGACCGACGGGATCAACGACAACGGTAACGGAAACAGGATCGGGCGCCGCCAGATGCTTGCACGATTGGGCCTTGCGGCAGGTGCGGCCTATATGGCCCCCGTCATGCTTTCGCTGAGCCAGGCCCGCGCCTCGGGCGGCAGCTACAGCGCGCCGAGCGCGGCAAGTTTCAGTGCCCCGAGCCGCGGCAGTTCGGCCCGTTCGGGCGGCTCCCGCAGGGGCGGCAGCTTCAGCGCCCCCAGCGCCGCCTCGCGCCCCGGCCGCCGCCCCATGATGACCGATGCCGAGTGGCGCCGTCACATGCGCCGCATCTTCGGCGGCAGCCGCTGAGGTCGAGAATGAGCGTCATGCGGGCAGGGCAGATCATGGACGCGTCCCGGTCCGGGGCGAGGGGCGAAGTCTCTGCCCTCCGCTTTGCCGGAACCGACCGGACGGTCGTCTTTGAGAATGCCGAGCCCGTGGCCGGAGCGCTGTCCCGCGTTCTGAAGCTCTGGCCCGCAGCCCCCGCCGCCCCCCGCGGCGGGGGCGATGACATCGCGATCACCGGCACAGGGCGCGCGTTTTCCTGCACCGCCCCCACCCTCGACACCCCCTATGACGGGCTCACCTCCGTCTCGGCCGCCTGCTGCGCCATCGTCGATATCGCCCGCGCCTTCCTCGAAAAGCATACCGACATGCTTTGCCTCCACTGCGCGGCCTTCGAGATCGGCGGGCGCCTGGTCGTCATCGCCGGACATGCCCGGGCCGGCAAGAGCACGCTCGCCGCCCGCCTCGCCGCCGAGCCCGTGGCGCTCTATTGCGACGACATGCTCCCCATCCACCCTGCGAGCGGACAGGGGATGGCGCTCGGCGTCCCGCCGCGCCTCCGCCTGCCGCTGCCCGCTTCTGCGAGCCGTCCCTTCCGCGATTTCCTCGCCCATCATGCCGGGCCCGCCGATACGCGCTACGCCTATCTCGATGCGCCGCGCCTCGTCCCCCATGGCCGCACCGCGCCCATCGGCGCCATCATCCTTCTCGACCGGCGCGTCGACGGGCCGGCAGGCTTTGCCGCCGCGAGCCGCAGCGAAACGCTCCAGCACCTGCTCCTGCGCAATCTCTCGCACGAGCGCCCCGCCGCCGAGCTCGCCGCCGCGATGGAAACCCTGATGACCCGCACGCTCAATCTGCGGCTCTTCTATTCCGACCTCGACGAAGTCGCCGCTCTTCTCTGCGATGCCTTCCGCGTCTGGCCCAGGGATGCCGAAAGCCTCGTTTCGGGCGCCATCCCCGGATCGCCCCTGCCGCTCGAGGAGAACGACCTCGTCGAGCGCATCCGCCCCGGGCTCGACGCCCAGCGCGCCTATCGCCGCGCGCTCGGCATCGGGGTCCGCGCCATCGATGGCGAACTCTTCCTCATCGATGACACGCAGCAGGCGGTGCTCCACCTCAACCAGCTCGCCACCGGCGTCTGGAACCTCCTCGAGGACCCCGTCTCGATCGCCGAGGCGACCGATATCCTCGCCTGCGCCTTTCCCGCCATGCCCCGCCAGATCATCGGCGGCGATGTCGAGGCGCTCTTTGCCGACCTCTGCGCGCACCGGCTCATCGCGCCCGTCTGATCTGGCCCTCTCCCGCTCGGTTGGCGCGCCCGCGCCGCTATGCTAGAACCTGAACGGAGATCGGCGCTGCGCGTCCGCGATCTTGAGTGAAACGCGGCCGGATACCCATGCTCGCATCCCTGCACAGGCCCACCCTCGGCGAGCGGCTGAAGGCCGGCACCGCCACCGCCCACCATCGGCTCGAGGCCGGCATGGATATCGATGCCATGGCGGCCGATATGCCCCGCCTGCGCGGCCTGCTCGAGCGCTTCCATGGCATCCACGCCGTGCTCGAACCGCTCTTTGCGCTCCGCTTGCCCGAGGGACTGATGGCGGGGCGCGGACGGCTTGGGGCGCTGCGGGCCGACCTCGTCGCCCTGGGGCATGACGGGGCCTCGCTCGACGCCCTGCCGCGCGCCGATGCCGCCGCGGCGATCGCCGACACCGCCCCCGGCGCGCTCGGGGCCTGCTACGTCCTCGAGGGCTCGACCCTCGGGGGGCGCGTCATCGGGCGTGCGCTCGCCCGCTCGGGCGATCCGCGCCTCGCCCGCATCGCCTATTTCGATCCCTACGGCGCCCACGCCGGATCGATGTGGAACGCATTTCGCCGCGACCTCGAGGCCGGGGCGGATCCAGAAACCGATGAGGAGGTGATCCATGCCGCAAACGAGACCTTCACCCTGCTCCAGAGCTGGCTCGCCCCTGCGCTCGCCCCCCTGCCGGACCCGCATCCATGACTGAGCCCACGACCGACACCCCCATCGATCCGGTTGCGCTCGATCTCGACGCCTGCGCGCGCGAGCCGATCCGCATTCCGGGCGGCATCCAGCCCCATGGCGTGCTCCTCGTGCTCGCCCCCGAGAGCCTCGAGATCCTCCAGGCCAGCACCAACGCGGCGAGCCAGCTCGGCGCGGGCATCCTCGCGGGCGCCAGCGCCGCTGACCTGCTCGGGCCCGGTCTCGTCGGCTGGGTCAGGTCGGGCGAGGCGACGCTCCTGCGCTCGCTCACCCTTGGTGGGGTCGAATATCAGGTCGTCGGCCACCGCACCGATCAGGGCACCATCCTCGAATTCGAGCCCACCCCGCCCGAGGCCGGCGAGACGCTCGACACTCTTTACCCGCGGCTGCAGCTTCTCGCCGACAGCGTCGTGGGGGTGGAAAACCTCCATGCCCTCGCCGCGCTCGCCGTCGAGGAGGTCCGCGCGATCACCGGGTTCAACCGCGTCCTCTGCTACAGCTTCGACAAGGACTGGCACGGCACCGTCATCGCCGAATCCGGCGACGGGGTGTTGCCCTCATATCTCGGGCTTCGCTTCCCCGCGAGCGACATCCCGGCCCAGGCGCGCGAACTTTACCGGCTCAATCCCCTCCGCCTCATCCCAGATGCCGCCTACCAGCCCGTGCCTGTCGCGCCCGCCGAAAGTCCTCTCGACGGCAGGCCGCTCGACATGAGCTTTGCGGGGCTGCGCAGCGTCTCGCCGGTGCATCTCGAATACATGCGCAACATGGGCACGCTCGCCTCCATGTCGATTTCGATCCTCGTCGAGGACCAGCTCTGGGGGCTGATTTCCTGCCACCACGCGACGCCCCGCCGCGTCTCGCCACAGGCCCGTTCGGCGTGCAATTTCGCCACCAAGATCCTGGCGCTCCAGATCGGTTCGCTCGAGCGCGGGGCCCATGCGGCCGCCCGCATCCGCCTCAAGCAGCGCGAGACCGAGCTCGTCGCCCGGCTCTCCCGCGCGAAGAGCCTCCAGAGCGGGCTTGCCGAGCATGCCGGGCTCTGGATGGATCTTGCCGGCGCCGACGGCGCCGCCATCCTCGTCGATGGGGCCGTCCGGCAGGTCGGCAATACCCCCACCGATGACCAGATCCGCATGATCGCCGAGCATCTTCACGAGAACGTGCCCCAGGACGTCTTCGTCACCGACGAGCTGTCGCGGAACCTGCCCGCCGCGCGCACGTTTGGCGATGTGGCGAGCGGGCTGGTCGCCGCCTCGATCTCGCAGCTTCACGCCAGCTATGTGATGTGGTTCCGTCCGGAGGTCGTGCGCACGGTGAGTTGGGGAGGTGATCCGAACAAGCCGGCGACCGGCACGGCCGAGCGGCTCCATCCGCGTACGTCGTTCGACCAGTGGAAGGAGCAGGTACGCCTGCGCGCCGAGCCATGGAGCCGGGCCGAGGTCGAAAGCGTTGAGGATTTCCGCAACGCGCTCGTCAATTTCGTGCTTCTGCGCGCCGAGGAGCGCGCGCAGCTGACCGAGGAACTCGAACGCTCCAACAAGGAGCTCGAGGCCTTCTCCTATTCGGTGTCGCACGATCTGCGCGCGCCCTTCCGTCACATCGTGGGCTATGCCGAACTGCTGCGCGATCGCGAGAGCGCGCTCGACGACAAGTCGCGCCACTATCTTACGTCCATCGTCGATTCCGCGCTCGCCGCGGGCGATCTCGTCGATGACCTTCTGAGCTTCTCCCAGCTCGGGCGTGCCCATCTGGCAAAGACGCGGGTGGACATGAACAAGCTCGTCGAGGAGGTCCGGCGTTCCGTCGCCGGCGAGCATGTCGATCGCAACGTCACCTGGGAGGTCGATCGACTGCCCCCGGGCTGGGGCGATGCTGCGCTCCTGCGCCAGGCGCTCACCAACCTCATCTCCAATGCACTCAAATATTCCCGCGGCCGCGATCCGGCGATCATCACCATTTCGGGTGAAGCACGCCCCGGCAGCACCGTCTACCGCGTCCGCGACAATGGCGTCGGCTTCGACATGGCCTATGTCGACAAGCTCTTCGGGGTCTTCCAGCGCCTGCATCGGGTGGAGGATTTCGAGGGCACCGGAATTGGGCTTGCATTGACCAAGCGCGTGATCGATAGGCATGGCGGCTGGATCAAGGCAGAAGGCAAACTCGACCATGGCGCCACTTTCACCTTCGGGCTCCCAAAACACGAGGAACAGGCTGATGGCTGATCTGCGTCCCATCCTTCTGGTCGAGGACAATCCGCGCGATCTCGAACTGACCCTCGCCGCGCTCGCCAAGTGCCAGCTCGCCAATGACATCGTCGTGGCGCGCGACGGGGCCGAAGCGCTCGACTATCTTTATGCACGCAACGGCTTTGCCGGGCGCGATCCGGGCAATCCGGCCGTGGTCCTGCTCGATCTGAAGCTCCCCAAGGTCGATGGCCTGCAGGTGCTCGAGACGGTCAAGCAGGATCCGATGCAAAAGCACATCCCGGTGGTCATGCTGACCTCTTCGCGCGAAGAGCGCGACGTGCTCCGCAGCTACGAAGTCGGCGTCAACGCCTTCGTGGTGAAGCCGGTCGATTTCAACGCCTTCTTCGAGGCCATCCAGGATCTGGGCATGTTCTGGGCCGTCCTCAACGAACCACCTCCGAGGGGTGCGAATGGCCTCTAGTTCGCCTGCCGGCGCGGCTGCCCGCCCGCCACTGCGTATCCTGCTGCTGGAAGACAGCGATATCGATGCCGAGCTGCTCGAAAGCCATCTGGCTGCCGGCGAGCTCGTTTTCGACATGCTGCGCGCGACGAGCCGCGAGAGCTTCGTTGCGGGGCTCGATGCCAGCCCGGATCTGATCCTTGCCGATTATTCGCTGCCGGGGTTCGATGGGCTCGCGGCCCTCGCCCTTGCGCGCGAAGCCCTGCCCGACGTGCCCTTTCTCTTCGTCTCTGGGGTCGTGGGCGAGGAGTTCGCAACCAACGCCCTCCAGCACGGCGCGGTCGACTACATCACCAAGCGCAATCTGCGCCGCCTGCCTGCCGCGGTGCGCCGGGCCATCGCCGAGGCGCGCGAGCGCTCCGATCGCCGCAAGGCCGAAGGCGCCCTTCGCGCGAGCGAAATCTCGACCCGCCTGGCGGTTGCCGCCGCCGGGCTCGGCAGCTGGGATTTCGACATCGTCTCCAACAGCTTCGTGTGGGACGCGGTCTGCGAGGATCTGTTTGGCTTCACCGATGGCCCGCCACGGGAACTCGGCCAGTTTCTTGCCGTCATCCACCCCGACGATCGCACCGGTCTCGCCGCGGCGATCGCCGATATCGACAAGCCCACCGGCAATACCGAGCTCAACCGCCAGTTCCGCGTCCTGCGCCCCGGCCGCGAATTGCGCTGGGTAGAGGCGCGCGGCCAGAGTCTTTTCGAGAATGGCGCCTGCGTCCGCTTCGTCGGCGTCCTCCGGGACATCACCGAGCAGAAGCGTCAGGAAGAGGCGATGCTCGAGCGCACCGCCTCGCTCGAGCAGAGCGTCGAGCTGCGTACCCAGGAGCGCGACCAGATCTGGCAGCATAGCCATGATTTGCTTGCCGTGGCCGATCTCGATGGCTGGCTGCGCTCGGTCAATCCGGCCTGGACGGCCATTCTCGGCCATTCCGAAGAGACCCTGCTGTCGGCGCCCCTGACGCAGTTCGTCCACCCCGATGATCTCGCCGGCATCCGCGCGGTCCGCGACGCCATGCGCGATACCGGGCGCACCACGCGCTTTGAAAACCGCATGCTGCGCGCCGATGGTTCGGATGCCTGGTTCTCCTGGACGGCCGTGCCCTCGGGCCAGATGATCTACGCCATCGGCCGCGACATCTCCGAGCAGCGCGTTAAGGCCGAGGAGCTTGCCGAGGCCAACCGGCTCCTGCGCGAGCAGATCCAAGAGCGCGAGCGCGCCGAAAACGCCCTGCGCCAGATGCAGCGGCTCGAGGCGGTCGGTCAGTTGACCTCGGGGGTCGCCCACGACTTCAATAATCTGCTGACCGTGATCCTGGGCAATCTCAACTTCATCGATCGCGCCTTCGAGGGCGACGATGTCGATCCCAAGCTCAAGCGGCGCCTTTCGCACATGCGCATCGCCGCCGATCGCGGCGCGGCGCTAACAGCCCAGCTCCTCGCCTTCTCGCGCCGCCAGCGCCTCGAGCCGCGCCCGGTCGATCTCAACGAAACCGTCGCGTCCATGCGCGAGCTCCTGCAGACCACCATGGGCGGCAGCGTCGAGATCGAGACCCACCCCGATGACGCGCTCTGGCATGCGCTCGTCGATCCCACACAGATCGAGATGATCATCCTCAACCTCGCCATCAATGCGCGCGATGCCATGGGGGTCGGGGGGCGCCTCGCCATCACCACGGCCAATGTCGCGCTCGGTCCGGACGAGGCAGGCGATGACCTGCCCGAGGGCCAGTATGTGCGCCTCACCGTCGCCGATACCGGCACCGGCATGAGCGAGGACGTGCTCGCCAAGGCGCTCGAACCCTTCTTCACCACCAAGGATGTCGGCAAGGGCTCTGGGCTCGGGCTTGCCCAGGTCTACGGCTTTGCCCGCCAGTCCGGCGGTGGGGTCAAGATCGACACGGTCCTGGGCGAGGGAACCTCGGTCCACGTCTTCCTGCCCCGCGCCGAAGCGCCCGAGGCCATGGCGTCCGCCGCAGTCCAGCCCGAAGCGGTCCCCGAGCGCGGCGACAGCACCATACTCCTCGTCGACGACGACAATGCTGTCCGCGAGGTCACCGCTTCGCTCCTTCGGGAGCAGGGCTATCGCGTCGTCGAGGCCGCGAGCGGCAGCGAGGGGCTCGAGAACATTGCGCGCGCCGATGGGGTCGACCTCCTCGTCGTCGATTACGCGATGCCCGGCATGAATGGCGGCGATTTCGTCCGTGCCGCGCGCCGCAGCCGCCCCGACCTGCCTGCCGTGTTCCTCACCGGCTATGGCGATCTGGATGATCTCGAGACCTTTTCGGGCGACCGCGTGATC
The DNA here is from genome assembly GCF_003994485.1 of Arsenicitalea aurantiaca. GTDB lineage: Bacteria > Pseudomonadota > Alphaproteobacteria > Rhizobiales > Devosiaceae > Arsenicitalea > Arsenicitalea aurantiaca. Next base: position 86,790 of record NZ_RZNJ01000006.1, on the reverse strand, counting down.
CAGAAGCCCTTCAAGCCAAACCAGCTCTTTGCCGAGCTCGATACGCTGCTGCCCCGCGCCGGGCGCCGCTGAGCCTCAGGGCCGCACGGGATAGATCTCGAGCGGCCCGTCTCCAATCCTCGGCCCGATCCACTCGGGCAGTGCCCCCTCCCGCCAGAGCGCGAGGAAACTTGCTTCGTCTACCCCTGCCTGCGCGCGCAGTTCGGGCATGGCCGGGCAGAGGACAATGAAGTCGATCCCGCGCCGGGCGAGCATCTCGCGGCCCTCGGCGAGCGGCGTCCTCCAGAAATTGAGCGTATCGAGCACGCCCTCGCCATTGCGGTGATAGGGCGCCGCCACCACCCCATGCGCGGTATGGGCGAGCACATGCGCCCCCAGATCCGTCGGCGCCAGCAGCCGCGCCGGCGCGATCGCAGTGAGCGCGGTGAAAGCAGTCTCGATCAGGCATGCCCGCCGGTCGGGCCGCGCCTCGCCGCCCGCAGCCGGCGCCGCCGCGATCCGCCGCTCGACGACCCGCGTGAGGCTCGATAATCCGGTCCCGGTGAACGCGAGGATCGAGACCCCGAGCACCAGCACCGCCAGCGGCTTCAGCCGCGCGCCCGCGATCCGCGCCGTCATCATCACGATCAGCGCCGCCCCCGCCGGCACGACCAGCGGCGCGAGGAGCCGCGCCCCGCGCACCTGCACGACCATGACGGTAAAGGCGACCGCCAGGAAGACGAGCATCACGAACCATCTCTCGCGCGCCGCGCCATCCCCGCGCGTCACCCCCCATGCCGCAACCCCGAGCGCGACGATCCCGGGCACCGTGATCGCGACGAGATAGGGGGCGAGCGTCCCCATGCTCTCCCAGATCGGCCGCGCCTCGAGAATGCGGTCGATCCAGTTGGCAACGAGCCAGGGATCGACATTGCCATAGGGGCCCGCAAGGCAGGCCGGATAGGCCGCCAGCAGGCCAAAGACGAGCGCCCCTCCCGTCACCGCGCCGAAGGCGAGCCGTTGCCATGCCCGCCAGTCCCGGGTCCAGGACGCCGCGGCAAGGCAGAACACCGCCCCGACCCCGATCGCCGCGAGCGCGTAAAAGGGCGAGATCATGTCGCAGGCCGGCTCCAGCCACCGCCCCGGCGGCCGCGCCAGCATCAGATGCCCGACCGTCCCCAGCGCAAAGGCGAGCCCGAACCCCGCCATCGCCCGTCCGTGCCGCGGCGCGTGGACCCACAGAAGCCCGATCGCGACGATGCCCGCCGCGATCCCCGGCAACGCCTCGGTGCCGATGGCGAGCCCTGTCGCCGCCGCGAGGCCCGCGACCCAGCCCAGCGCCGGCCGCTCGACCGCCGCCACCAGCGCCCCTGCCATCACGACGAGCAGGATCATCTGCACCCCGTGATGGTCGAGCCGGCCGGGGCTGAATTCTGTGGTGATAGCGGGCGAAAAGAGCGGCAGGATCAGCGCAAGCCAGAGCGCCTCCCGCCCCGCGAGCAGCAGCGTCAGCCGCGCGAGCACCGAGAGGAAAAGTCCGTAGAGCAGGATCGGCCAGATGAAGGCCAGCGCCGTCTCCGCCCCTGCGCCCGCGATCGGCCTCAGGAGCAGGAGGAGCCCCGCCATTGGCAGGTCGACCAGCCGCGACCAGTGAATCTCCGCCCCGAACGGCACGTTGAGCCGGTGCTGGACGAGATCGTACCAGCCCTGCCCGCCTAGAAAATCGCGCATGACGACGAGGCGCATCGCATCGTCGCTGTCCGACAGCAGCGGCACCTGGCCCAGAAGCGCCAGCGGCCGCCAGCCGAGCAGCACCGCGCCCAGAAGGTAGAGCGCAAAAAAGACGAGGCCTTCGCGCCCCGCCCGCCCGTCCCTCTGCCGCGCCTCGCCCATCCGCCCTCCGGCCGAAAAGGCTCTTCTAGCAGGATCGGCTTAAGAGGGCCGAAACGAAAACGGGGCGGTCACCCGCCCCGTCCCATCCTAGCGTCCCGGCTGCGGCACGATGCGCAGATAGGGCTTCTTCTCTGTCCAGCCGCCGGGGAATTTCTCGCGCGCCTGCTCGTTGGAGACGGCCGGCACGATGATCACGTCCTCGCCATCCTTCCAGTTCACCGGCGTCGCCACCTGGTGCTTGGCGGTCAGCTGCAGGCTGTCGATCACGCGCAGCACCTCGTCGAAATTCCGGCCCGTCGAGGCGGGATATTCGATCTTGAGCTTGATCTTCTTGTCCGGCCCGACGACGAACACCGACCGCACGGTCAGCGTGTCGTTGGCATTGGGGTGGATCATTTCGTATTTCCGCGCGATCTCGCCGCTCGTATCGGCGATCAGCGGGAAGTTGAGCGCGGTCCCCTGGGTCTCCTCGATGTCGGCGGCCCAGCCGGCGTGATTGTCGAGCGCATCGACCGAAAGACCCAGCACCTTCACGCCCCGCTTGTCGAATTCGGGCTTCAGCTTGGCGGTATAGCCGAGCTCGGTGGTGCAGACCGGGGTGAAGTTCTTGGGGTGCGAGAACAGCACCGCCCAGTGCCCGTCGATATAATCGTGAAAGCGGATATGGCCTTCGGTGGTCTCGGCCTCGAAGTCGGGCGCGATGTCGCCGATCAGAACTGGCATCTTGGTCTCCTTTTCAAGCCCGCGGGCTTTGGTCTGGGCTCAACATATGGACCGGGGCGGTGCGCCTCCAGCCCCGCAAGCCGGAATTGTTTTGCGTCGCGTCGGGCCGTCGCGACACGGCTTTGCCACGGCCGCGCCCGCTCGGGCAAAGGGCTCAGAACGGGTAGTGGATCGGCCTCTCCTGGAGCGTGATCCAGCGCAGATCGGTGAACTCGGCAATCCCGAAGCGGCCGCCGAACCGGCCGAAGCCCGAGGCCTTCACCCCGCCGAACGGCATCTGCGCCTCGTCATGCACGGTCGGCCCGTTGACGTGGCAGATGCCGGACTGGATGCGCCGCGCTACTCCCAGCGCCCGCGCGCTGTCGCGCCCGAAGACCGCGGCGGCGAGCCCGTATTCGGTGTCGTTGGCAATCCGGATGGCATCCTCGGTGTCGGCAGCCCGCACGATCGTAACGAGCGGCCCGAAGCTCTCCTCGCCATAGACCTTCATCTTTGGGGTGACCCCGTCGATCACCGTCGCATCCATCAGAACGCCCGAAATCGTGCCGCCGGTGAGGATCCGCGCCCCCTGCTGCCTGGCATCTTCAACCAGTGCCGCGATCCGGTCCGCCGCCGATTTGCCGACCAGCGCCCCGAGCGGGCCCGGCCCCGTCGCGGGGTCGATGGCCTTCAGTGTCTTCGCCTTCGCCACGAGCTTTTTCACCAGCGCATCGGCGATCTTTTCGTCCACGACGACCCGTTCGGTCGACATGCAGATCTGGCCCTGGTTGAGGAAGGCCCCGAAGGCGATCGCCGAAACCGCCGCGTCGAGGTCCGCATCATCGAGCACGACGAGCGGCGCCTTGCCGCCGAGCTCGAGCAGCGCCGGCTTCAGATGCCGCCCCGCCAGCGCCCCGATGATCCGGCCGACCCGCGTCGAGCCCGTGAAATTGACCCGCCGCACCGCATTGTGGGCGATCAGGGCCTCGACGATCCCTTCGGCCGCGTCGGGCGCATGGGAGATCGCGTTCAACACGCCTTTGGGCAGACCTGCCGCGATCAGCACTTTGACGATCAGTCCCTGCGTGAGGGGACAGGTCTCGGAAAGCTTCATGACGACGCTGTTGCCGCAGGCGAGCGGAGCGGCGAGCGCGCGCACCCCGAGGATCACCGGCGCGTTCCATGGGGCAATCGCGAGCACGACGCCGGCGGGCTGGCGCACGGCCATCGCAAGACTGCCGGCGCGGTTCGAGGGGATCACCTCTCCGCCCATCGCCGTTGCGAGCCCCGCCGCCTCGCGCAGCATCTCGGCGGCAAGCGATACGTTGAAGCGCGCCCAGCCCTCGGTCGCCCCGATCTCCTCGCGCATGAGCGTGACGAACCGATCGGCTTCCGCCTCGAGCCCGGAGGCTGCCGCGAGCAGCACCGCGCGGCGTTTTGCGGGCGGCGTTTCGGCCCATTGGGGAAATGCCCGCCCGGCCGCATCGGCCGCCGCGATCGCGTCGGCCACCCCTGCCGCCGCCGCACGGCTCGCCACTGCGCCCGTCACCGGATTGATGCGCGCAAAGCTCTTCCCGCTTTGGGCGGGCACGGTTTCGTTGTCGATAAAAAGGCCCTGCACCTCCATTGGCGCGCTCCCTTCTGGCTGGTCGGTTGGGTCAGCCCTTGAGCCGCACGATGTTGTCGCCGTCAGCGGCCGCGCCCGGCGCGGCCTTGCGGATCGGCGAGAGGCAGGCGAGGGCAGCGGCCTGCCGCGCGGCAAGCTCGATCCGCGCCAGAATGCCGGGGTCGGTCTGGCCGAACTCCTCGTCGAAGCTTGCGTCCTCGGCATAGACCGAGACCGGAATGGTCAGCGCGCCGAAAAAGCCGAAGAGAGGGCGCATCTGGTGTTCGACCATCAGTGCATGGCGCTGCCCGCCGCCGGTCGCGGCCACCACCACGGGCGTTTCGGCCAGCGCATGCATGTCGACGAGATCGAAGAAATGCTTGAAGAGCCCGGTATAGGAGCCCTTGTAGACCGGGCTTGCGGCGATGAGGATGTCGGCTTTTTCCACCGCTTCGATGGCGCGGCGCGCCTGCGGGTCGAGCTGGTCGCGCGCATAGGCGGCGCCGAGCCCGTGGCCTGCATCGACCAGGTCGATCTGGATGAGATCGGCATCGACATGGCGCGCCGCATGCTGCCCGATCAGGCCCGCCAGCGCCCGGGAGCGCGAGGGCCTGCGGGTGTTGGCGGAAAAGGCGACGATGCTCAGCGGCCGGGGAGGGGTCATGGCAGGCTCCTTTCCTGCCAGATAGGCGTCGGCACGCCCGCCCGCAAGGGCGCGTGCGCCGACGCAGTGTTCGCTGGATAGGCCTCAGCCGGCCTTTTGCGGCGTTGATCCGATCGACCATACGATCCCGTAGGGGTCGCGCAGATGCCCGTAATAATCGCCCCAGAATTCGAGCTTGTAGGGCATCACCACGGTAAAGCCGGCCGCCACGGCGCGGTCCCACCACATCTGCCCGTCTTCCACCTGCAGATGCATGACGTAGCCGGCAGGCGGCACGTGCGGCGCGCCATATTCGGGAAACGCGTCGTTGAGGATGATCGGGCCGCCATTGATCATTATCATGCAGTGCATCAGCCGCTTGCCGTCATCGGCCGGCATTCTGGCGATGATCTCGCCCCCCAGCGCCTTGACGTAGAGGTCTGCCGCCGCGTTGGCGTCGGACGGGACGAGGTTCGGCGTCACCCCCGGCATGGGAATGACGGCCTGTGTCGGAAGATCAGTCATTTCGCGTTTCCTCCAGTTGCGGACGGGCCAGGTTCAGCCGGTCCAGGTGAAGTCGGATATGGGCGGCTTCGGCCGGCGTGCCGGCAAGCGCGATGGCCCGGTCGAAGGCGGTGCGCGCCTCTTCAGGGCGCCCGAGCTCGGCGAGCAGTCCTCCCCGGAGCCCGTGGTAGTGGAAATAGGTGTCGAGCCGGTCCCCCAGCGTCTCGACAAGGGCGAGCGCCGCCGCGGGTCCCTCGCATTTGGCGATCGCGACTGCGCGGTTGAGCGTCACGACGGGGGAGGGCTCGAGCCGTTCGAGCCCCTGATAAAGCAGCGCGATCTCGGCCCAGTCGGTGTCTTCGGCGCGTTGGGCCCGCGCATGCAGCGCCGCGATTGCGGCCTTGAGGAGGTAGGGCCCCGGCCGGCGGTGGCGCATCGCCTTGTCGATCAGCGCCAGCCCTTCCCCGATCATGTCCTTGTCCCAGAGCCGCCGGTCCTGCGCCTCGAGCAGCACGATCGCGCCATCGGCATCGAACCGCGCCCCGATCCGGGCATGCTGGAGCACCATGAGCGCGGTCAGTCCCATGATTTCGGGCTCGGCCGGAAAGAGCTTCAGCAGGAGGCGCGCGAGCCGGATCGCCTCGTCGCAAAGCCGCGCCTTGCCGGGCGTGCTTGCTGCAGAATACCCTTCGTTGAAGAGCAGATAGAGCATCGCCGCGACCGCCGCGAGCCGCTCGGCTCGCGCGATCGCATCGGGAGGCTCGAAATCCGCCGATCCCGCCCCAATCCGCGCCTTGGCGCGGGTGATGCGCTGCTCCATCGCCGCTTCGGAAACGAGGAAGGCACGCGCGATCTCTCTGACCGACAGCCCCGACACGATGCGCAGCGCCAGCGCGATCTGCTGGGTCGCGGGCAGGTCGGGATGGCAGCAGATGAAGAGGAGCCTCAGGATGTCGTCGCGATACTGGCTGCCGTCGATGCGTTCGGCGATGGCCCCCTCGGCATCCTCGAGGTCCGAGATCACCTCCTCGGGCGGCAGCGCGGTGGTGCGGGCACGCTTGCGCACCGCATCGATCCCGGCATTGCGCCCTACGAAGATGAGCCAGGCCGCCGTGTCGCGCGGCGGCCCGTTCTTCGGCCAGTTGGTGAGCGCCCTGAGGCTGGCTTCCTGAAAGGCCTCCTCGGCGCTGTCGAGGTCGCGGAAATAGCGCATGAGCGCGCCGATCGCCTGGGGGCGGGCAGACCGGATGGCCTTTTCGATCCAGGCGATGTCGGTCATCCGAGCGCCTTGCCGCGAAACCCTTCGGGCGCGGGCTTGAAAATGCGCAGCGGGCGGATCTCATAGGCCCCGCCGCCGGGATTGGCGATGGCAAGCTCTCGGGTCGCCGCAATGGCGTCCTCGAGCGACTCGCAATCGAGGACGAAAAACCCCAGGAACTGCTCCTTGGTTTCGGCGAACGGGCCATCGAGCACGATCTGCTCATTGCCGCTCTTGCGCAGGGTGGTGGCGGCGGTCGTGTTCATCAGCCGCGCCACCGGGCCGAGCTTGCCCTTTTGCGCAAGCCCGTCCTCGACCGCGCCGAGCTGGGCCATTACCCTGTCGTCCTCGGCCTTGCTCCAGCTCCCGACGGCGTCTTCGGAATTGTAGCACAAAATGGCGTAAAGCATCGGTCCCGGGCTCCTCTGGTCTAAGGACGAAGAAGCCCCAGCCTATCCGACAGCCGCAGGGAAAAAAATCGAGGCCTTACCGGTTGGGCAGGCGCTCCTCGAAATGATCGAGGATGGCGGCGGCGCTTTCGAGCACATTGCTGCCCGGCCCGAAGATCTCGAGCACCCCCGCCTCGCGCAGCGCCGCGTAATCCTCCGCGGGGATCACCCCGCCCGCGAACACCCGCACATGTCCGAGCGCCATCGCCTCGAGCGCATCGATCAGTTCGGGCAGGAGCGTCAGGTGACCGGCCGCGAGCGAGGAGACCCCGATCGCATCCACCCGCAGCCGTCCCGCCTCAGCCGCCACCTCCGGCGCCGTCTCGAAAAGCGCACCCATATGGACGGTGAAGCCGAGGTCGGCGAAGGCCGATCCGATCACCCGCGCTCCCCGGTCGTGACCGTCCTGACCCATCTTGGCGACGAGGATCGAGGGTGGCCGACCCCGCCTTGCTGTAATTTGTGCAATTCTGGATGAAATTTCATCGAATTCCGCGTCTCCAACAAAGCGCTCGGCAAAGACACCCGTGACGAGCGGAGCGTCCGCCTGGTGCCGCCCGAAGACGGTCTCGAGCGCCGCCGAAATTTCCCCCAGCGTCGCCCGCGCCCGCGCCGCCTCGATCGCCGCGGCCAGCAGATTGCCCTCGTCCTTGGCCGCATATTCGGTCAGCGCCGCCAGCATGGACTGGCACCGCGCCTCGTCCCGCGCCGTCCGCAGCCTTTCGAGCCGGCCGACCTGCCGCGCCCGCACGCGCGCATTGTCGATCTGCCTTATCTCAACGTTTTCAACGTCTTCGACCCGGTATCGATTGACCCCGACGATCACCTCCTCGCCCTTGTCGATGCCCGCCTGCCGCGCGGTCGCCGCCCGCTCGATCGCCGCCTTGGGCGTTCCCGCCTGCACCGCCCTTACCATGCCGCCCGCCGCTTCGATCTCCTCGATCATGGCGCGGGCGCGCCCCACGAGGTCGGCCGTCAGCGCCTCGATATAGTAGGAGCCCCCAAGCGGATCCACGACATCGGTCACCCGCGATTCATGCTGCAAGATCAATTGCGTATTGCGCGCGATGCGCGAGGAGAACTCGGTGGGCAGCGCGATCGCCTCGTCGAAGGAATTGGTATGCAGGCTCTGCGTCCCGCCCAGCACCGCCGCCAGGGCCTCGAGCGTCGTGCGAACGACATTGTTGTGCGGATCCTGCTCGGTGAGCGAAACGCCGGAGGTCTGGCAATGGGTCCGGAGCATCAGGGAGCGCGCGTCCTTCGCGCCCAGCCCCGTCATGATCTCCGCCCAGAGCGTGCGCGCCGCCCGGAGCTTGGCGATCTCGAGGAAGAAATTCATTCCGATGCCGAAAAAGAAGCTCAGCCGCGGCGCGAACCGGTCGATATCGAGCCCCCGCGCCATTGCGCAGCGCACATATTCGATCCCGTCCGCCAGCGTATAGGCCAGCTCCTGCACCGCCGTCGCCCCGGCCTCGTGCATGTGATAGCCCGAAATCGAGATCGAGTTGAACCGGGGCATGTGCCGTTCCAGATGCACCATCACGTCCCCCACGATCCGCATCGAGGGCTCGGGCGGGTAGATATAGGTGTTGCGGACCATGAACTCCTTGAGGATGTCGTTCTGGATGGTGCCCTGCAGCGCCTCCTGGGGCACGCCCTGCTCCTCGGCCGCGACGATGAACATGGCGAGCACCGGCAGCACCGCGCCGTTCATCGTCATGGAAACGCTGACATTTCCGAGCGGAATGCCGTCAAAGAGCGCCTTCATGTCCTCGACGCTGTCGATCGCGACGCCGGCCTTGCCGACATCCCCGGCAACTCGCGGATGGTCGCTGTCATAGCCCCGGTGGGTCGCAAGGTCGAAGGCGACCGAGAGCCCCTTCTGCCCGCGTTCGAGCGCCTGCCGGTAGAAGGCGTTGGACTCCTCGGCGGTCGAGAACCCGGCATATTGACGGATCGTCCAGGGCCGGTTGGCGTACATCGTCGCCCTAATGCCGCGCGTGAACGGCGCTTGCCCCGGCAGCGCGTCGGCCGCCTCCCCGGGCACGTCCCCGGCAAAATAGACCGGCCGGACCTCCATTTCGCCATAGCGCCGGTCGAGCGTTTCGGGCGAAACCGTGCCGAGTTCGGCTTTAGCAAGCTCTGCCCAGTCCTCGAATGTCGCGGGGCGAACGGGCTTGCTCATGAGACCGCCTCGAATTCGAGAATGACCGCATCCACCGCGAGCACGTCGCCTGCGCTCGCATGGACCGCCCCGATCCGTGCGCGCCGTTCGGCAAGAAGGACGTTCTCCATCTTCATCGCCTCGACGATGGCGAGGGGCTCGCCCGGCTCGACGAGATCGCCCGTCGCCACCGAGAGCCGCATGAGCTGGCCGGGCATGGGGCAGAGGAGGAACCGGCTGAGATCGGGCGCGGCGCGCTTCGGCATCAGGGGCAGGAGGTCGGCGATGTGCGGGGGATAGACCCCGATCTCCAGATCATACCCCCGGTGGCGCAGCCGGACCCCGCCCGTGCGCCTCTCGATCCGCGCCGTCACCATGGCTCCGCCAATCTCCGCGCTGATCAGCCGGTCGCCGGGCCGAAACCCCGATAGGACGGACAGGGGCTCGCCGGTCCCGTCGTCGATCAGCATGCCGCCCTCGATCGGCTCGCAGGAGAGATCGAAGCGCTCTTCTCCGAGGATCACCGCCCGCCTGCCGGCGCTGGGCGCGTCGCCCCGCTGCTCATTTTTCAGCACCGCAAAGGCTGCAAGCGCGAGGAGCGGCCGCATGCGGTCCGGATCCGGCTCTGGGCCAGTGAACCCGTCCGGATAGCGCTCGGCGAGAAAGGCAGTGCTGATCTCGCCCTGCTTGAAGCCTCCGTCCTCGAGAATGCTCGACAGCAGCGGCAGATTGTTGCCCACCCCCTCGATCTCGAACTGGTCGAGCGCGCCCGCCAGCGTCTCGATCGCTTCCTCGCGGTTACGCGCCCAGCCGCAGAGCTTGGCGATCATCGGGTCGTAATGGGGCGAAATCTCCGCGCCCTCGAAGACGCCCGTGTCGTTGCGCACGAGCCGTTTGATCTGGGCGACCTGCGCGGGCGGCCGGTAGCGCACGAGCCTGCCGGTCGAGGGCAGATTGTCCCGATAGGGGTCTTCGGCATAGACGCGCGCCTCGAGCGCCCAGCCATTGAGCACCACATCGTCCTGTCCGATGGGCAGCTTCTCCCCGCATGCGATCCGGATCATCAGTTCCACGAGGTCGAGGCCGGTGACGAGCTCGGTCACCGGATGCTCGACCTGAAGCCGCGTATTCATTTCGAGAAAGAAGAAATTCCCGCTCGCATCGACGATGAACTCGACCGTGCCCGCGCTCTGATAACCGACCGCGCGGGCGAGCGCGACGGCACGCGCCCCCATATCCGTCCTGAGCGCGGCATCGACGAAGGGGCTCGGCGCCTCCTCGATCACCTTCTGGTTGCGCCTCTGGATCGAGCATTCCCGTTCGCCCAGATGGATGACATTGCCATGGGCGTCCGCGAGCACCTGGATCTCGATATGGCGCGGCCGCTCGATATATTTCTCGATGAAGATCCGCTCGTCCCCGAACGCCGGTCGCGCTTCCGAGCGGGCCCGCTCGAACCCTTCGCGCGCCTCCGCCGCGTTCCGGGCGATGCGCATGCCCTTGCCGCCGCCGCCTGCCGAGGCCTTGATCATCACCGGATAGCCGATCTCGGCGGCAATCGCTTCGGCTTGTGCGCCATCGGCAACGAGGTCCATATGCCCCGGCACGGTGGGCACGCCGGCCCGCGCGGCGATCTCCTTGGAGGTGATCTTGTCGCCCATCGCCGCAATCGCGCCCGGCGGCGGGCCGACGAAAACGATGCCCGCCTCGGCAAGCGCTTCGGGAAATTCGGGATTTTCCGAAAGGAAGCCATAGCCGGGATGAACCGCCTCCGCGCCCGTCTGCCGACACGCCTCGAGGAGGGCAGGGATCGACAGATAGCTCTCCCGCGCCGGGGCGGGCCCGATCCGCACGGCCTCGTCGGCCATCGCGACATGCAGGCTTTCCCGGTCCGCATCCGAATAGACCGCGATGGTGCGCAACCCCATCCGCCGCGCCGTCGCCATGATCCGGCAGGCGATCTCGCCGCGATTGGCGATGAGGAGGGATTTGATCATCGGCGGAGGTCTTTCGTTGCCAGCAACAGTTCAGCCCGGCCCGCATCCGCACGATCGGACACCCTCCCCCTCGTGGGGAGGGATGGGGAGGGGGGCCTCCGGAGACCCGTCGGGGGACGGCTGGTCAGAACCTCCGCGATCCTCGCGAAAACCCCATCAGGCGATTCCCGAAGATCGGTGTTGGAGAAATGCAGCACCGTGTAGCCGTCGGCCTCCAACGCAGCATCCCGCCGCGCGTCGCGGGCAAGTCCTGCGCCGCTATAGTGGCTGTCACCATCGACCTCGATGATGAGGCGGGCATGATGGCAGGCGAAATCAGCCACGTATGGTCCGATCGGCGCTTGCTTGCGGAAGTGGTAGCCGCCCGTTCGGAATGGATGCAGAAGCCGCCACATGCGAAGTTCGGCCGAGCTTGGCGCACGACGGAGCGCTCTGGCGTGTTCACTGTTCATGGCTCACCCCCTCCCCATCCCTCCCCACAAGGGGGAGGGTGCTGACCCTGTGCCGTGGCAAAAAACAGTGCCCCGGCCCCTCACAGCGGAATGTTCCCATGCTTCTTCCTCGGCCCCGCAACAATCTTGCCACGTAGCGTCGAGAAGGCGCCGATGAGGCGCCGGCGGGTGTTGTGGGGCATGATCACGTCGTCGATGAACCCGCGTTCGGCGGCGATGAAGGGGTTGGCGAAGCGCGCCTCGTATTCGGCCGTGCGCTGGGCAAGCGCCTCGGCATCCCCCTTTTCGGAGCGATAGAGGATCTCGGCAGCCCCCTTCGCGCCCATCACGGCGATTTCCGCGCTCGGCCAGGCATAGTTGACGTCGGCGCGGATGTGCTTTGAGGCCATCACGTCATAGGCCCCGCCATAGGCCTTCCGGGTGATCAGCGTCACCTTGGGCACGCTCGCCTCGGCATAGGCAAAAAGGAGCTTCGCCCCGTGCTTGATGATGCCCCCATGCTCCTGGGCGACCCCGGGCAGGAAGCCGGGCACGTCGACCAGCGTCAGGATCGGGATCTCGAAGCTGTCGCAGAAGCGGATGAAGCGCGCCGCCTTCCTGCTCGCATTGATGTCGAGGCAACCCGCGAGCACCAGCGGCTGGTTGGCGACGACCCCGATCGTCTCCCCTTCGAGCCGGATGAAGCCGGTCAGGATGTTGCCCGCATGGGCCTTGCCCAGTTCGAGGAACTCCTCTTCGTCGGCGAGCCGGACGATGAGCTCGCTCATGTCATAGGGCGTGCTCGGCGAGGCCGGCACCAGCGTGTCGAGCGCGGGCTCCTGCCTCGTCGCGGGATCGGTGGTTTCCCGCCGCGGCGCCTTTTCTCCCGCGCGCGAGGGCAGATAGTCCAGAAGCCGCCGCGTTTCGAGTAGCGCCTCGATGTCATTGGCAAAGCTGGCATCGGCGACCGAGGAGATGCGGGTATGGGTGCTCGCCCCGCCCAGTTCCTCATGGGTCACGATTTCGTTGGTCACGGTCCTGACGACATCGGGGCCGGTCACGAACATGTAGCTCGTCCCCTCGACCATGTAGGTGAAATCCGTCATCGCCGGCGAATAGACCGCGCCGCCTGCGCAGGGGCCCATGATCACCGAAATCTGGGGCACTGCGCCCGAAGCCTGCACGTTCCGCCAGAAGACCTCGGCATACCCCCCGAGCGAGGCCACGCCCTCCTGAATGCGGGCGCCGCCAGAATCGTTGAGCCCGATGATCGGTGCCCCGTTCTGCAGCGCCAGATCCATGATCTTGCAGATCTTTTCGGCATGGGTTTCGCTGAGCGACCCCCCGAACACGGTAAAATCCTGGGAAAAGACGTAAACCAGCCGCCCCCCGATCCTGCCCCAGCCGGTTACCACCCCGTCGCCGGGCACGCGGGTCTCCGCCATGCCGAAATCGGTGGCCCTGTGGGTAACGAAGAGCCCGTATTCCTCGAAGCTGCCGGGGTCGAGCAGCACCTCGAGCCGCTCGCGCGCCGTCAGCTTGCCCTTTTCGTGCTGGGTCGCGATGCGCGCGGGGCCGCCTCCTGCGCGGGCCGCCCGGCGGCGGGCCTCAAGTGCGTCGATGATCTGCTGCATGCGCCCTCGCCGAACCTCTCCTTTCAAAGAGATAGCACCGCGCGGCCCCGTCATAAACAGTCGAGGCGTCAGAGCCCCGCATAGTTCGGGCCGCCGCCGCCCTCGGGCGGCACCCAGTCGATATTGCCGTTCGGATCCTTGATGTCGCAGGTCTTGCAGTGCACGCAATTGGAAGCGTTGATCTGGTAGCGCGGGCCGTCCGGCCCCTCGATCCATTCATAGACCCCCGCCGGACAATAGCGCGTCGAGGGCCCCGCATAGACGTCGTGCTCGGAGCGTTTGTGGAGCGCCATGTCGCGCACGAGCAGGTGCACCTTCTGGTCCTCGCCATGGGCGGTGTTCGAAACGAAGACCGAGCTCAACCGGTCAAAGCTCACGACGCCGTCGGGCTTGGGATAGGCGATGGGGCGGTGACGCGCGGCAGGCTCGAGCGCTGCGGCATCGGGGCCGGCGTGATGGAGCGTGCCGAGCGGCGAACGGCCCAGCAGCGTCCGGCACCACATGTCCGCACCCGCCGCCGCGACGCCCCAGACCGTGCCGAGCCGCGACCAGAGCGGTTTCACATTGCGCACCGGTCCCAGTTCGCGCCCGATCGGGCCCTTGCGCCAGCCCCGCTCGAAGCTGTCGAGCCGATCGTGCCGCCGCCCTTCGGCGAGCGCGCCCACCACTGCGTCGGCCGCCTCGATGCCCGAGAGCATGGCGGTATGCGATCCCTTGATGCGCGGCACGTTCATGAACCCGGCCGCGCATCCGATCAGCGCCCCGCCCGGAAAGACGAGTTCGGGCACCGATTGCAGCCCCCCCTCGGTCAGCGCCCGCGCGCCATAGCCGAGCCGCCGCCCACCCTTGAGCACCGGCGCGATGGCGCTATGGGTCTTGAAGCGCTGGAATTCCTCGAAGGGCGAGAGATAGGGGTTCTTGTAGTCGAGATGGACGACATACCCCACCGACACCCGGTTGTCGGCAAGGTGATAGAGAAAGCCGCCGCCCCCCACTCCGGTGCCGAGCGGCCAGCCCATGAAATGCTCGACCCGGCCCGGGTTGTGCCGGGCGGGCTCCACCTCCCAGAGCTCCTTGAGCCCGAGGCCGTATTTCTGCGGGTCGCGGTCCTTGTCGAGCCCGTACCGGGCAATCAATTGCTTCGAGAGCGAGCCGCGCGCCCCCTCCGCAAAGAGCACATAGGCGGCGTGAAGCTCCATGCCCGCCATGAAATCGGGGCCGGGCGTGCCCTCGCGCGTTCTGCCCATGTCGCCCGTCGCGACCCCGACCACGCGCCCCTCCTCGTCAAAGAGGATCTCGCTCGCGGGAAAGCCCGGATAGATCTCGACCCCGAGCGCCTGGGCTTTCTCGGCGAGCCATGCGGCGATCCGCCCGAGCGAGCCCACATAGCAGCCATGGTTCGACATCAGGGGCGGCAGGAGCGCCTGGGGGATGCCGATGGCGCGCGTTTCGGTGAGCCATGAAAACCGGTCCGTCGTGACCTCCGTTTCGAGCGGATGCCCCGCCTCGCTGCGCCAGCCGGGCAGCAGCGCGTCGATCCCGACCGGATCGATCACCACCCCCGAAAGCACGTGCGCGCCGATCTCGGCGCCCTTTTCGAGCAGCACCACCGATCGCTCCGGGGCGAGCTGCTTGATGCGGATCGCGGCGGAAAGCCCCGCCGGGCCGCCCCCCACGATCACCACGTCGAATTCCATGGCTTCGCGGTCGGGTCGGTGTGAAGCGCTCAATCTCATGCTCCGAAGGCGGGGGAATGAGAGCCTTTATCGGCATAGAGAGAGCACGGGGCAAGCTCAGAACGGTATCGGCTCGCCCTGATTGTCGAGGAAGGCCCCGCTCTGTTCGGGTCCGACCGCGTCGATGACCTTCAAAAGACGCGTCGCGGCATCGGCGGGGGTGAGCACGTCGAGATGGCGGCGCGCAAAACTCGCCGAAAGCCGCGTCTCGACCGTCCCGGGATGAAGCGCGACGCAAATGGCTTCCGGCGCGCGTCGGCGCAGCTCCACCGATGCGGTTCGCACCAGCTGGTTGAGCGCAGCCTTGGCTGCCCGGTAGCTGTACCAGCCGCCCAGCCGATTGTCCGAAATGCTGCCGACCCGGGCCGAAAGCGTCGCAAAGACCGCCTTGCCCTCGCGCGGCAGCAGCGGCAGGAAATGCTTCATGAGCAGCGCCGGCCCGATGGCGTTGACGGCGAACGAACGGGCCATATGCGCGCCGTCGATCTGCCCGAGGCTCTTTTCGGGCTCGAAGCCGTCGCCATGCAAAAACCCCGTCGCATCGAGAACGAGACGGGGCTTTGCGTCCAGAAGCGCGATCTCGGCAGCGGCCGAAGCGATGCTGCGCTCGTCGAGGAGGTCGAGGGCCGGGCTGCTATTGCGGCCGAGCGCGACGATCCGGGAGAAGCGCCCGTGCGCTTCGAGCGCCGAAAAAAGCGCGCTGCCGATCCCGCCGCTCGCGCCGATAACGATCGCGCTTGCCGGGCCACTTCCGAAGGGTGTCTCTGTCATGGGCTGGATACGCCGACATCCTGCGCCCGGTTCAGTTCTCCTCCAGAGCCTGACCGGCCCCTATCGGCGCGCGGCCAGAAGGCTCGCAACGAGCGCGACGACGCCGATGGCGACGATCGCCGGCACGGGGTCGCGCTGCACGGCCGAGCCGGCCCGCCTTGCCTCGCGCCCGGCCCGCGCCAGCGCCTTGCCGCCCTGGCGGCTCACCTGGCTTGCGAAATCCGATGCATGGTCGAGCGCGTCTGCCCCATAGGCCTGAACCGCGTCGGCGAGCGCGGCCATGTCGTGGCGGATCTCGCCCAGGCGGTCTTCCATCTCATGGCGGCTGCTGCGGGTCTGCCGGTTGACCCGGCGGGCGATCTTTTCGATCGAATAGGACATGCTGACGCTCCGTTGGCTTGGTTCCTCAATCAACCCGCGTTAACCGCTTCTGGTTCCTCGGGGGCCCATCGGCGCGCCCAAGAGCGAGCCCTGCGAGGGTGTCGGCCTCCTCGAGGAGCGCTTCGGCATCCTCCGAGCCGAACTTGCGCGCCGCATGGTCGAAGATCGCGAGGCTCGCGATCACCCGGCCGTCCTCGATCAGGGGAGCCGCAGCAAAGAAGTGCAACCCGTTCTCGATGAGGAAGGGGTCCGTGCGATAGGCCGCATGCTCGGCGACGTCCGGCACGGCCAGCACCGCGCGTTCGGGGGAGACGGCGTCGGGCAGGAAGGTGGGGGCGTCGGTGTCTTCGCCGAGGCTCTCTCCGGCGAGCGTCAGAAGCGCGAACTGCGCGTCGAAACGGTCGGCGACCCCGTTGATGAAGTTCCCAAGCGTCTCGGCGGCCGCCGGATCGATCTTGAGCCGCTGCAGCGCCATGCCGAGTTGCTCCACCGCCGGGGCGAGCGCCGGGGTCTCTGCGGCAAGGGCGAGCCAGCCCTCGACCTGTCCTTCGGCTTCCCCGAGCGAAAAGGCGACCGCGTCGACGGGCACGTCGTCGCCCCGATAGGCGTCGTCGCGGCTTTCCCCGGCAGAGAGGAGGCACGCGAGGATCCTGAGGCCCGGCGCCTGGCGCCGCAGGCGGCGCACCGCATAACGCATCTGCGCGCGCGGCTGGGTGCCGAGATAGCAGATGACGACGATATCGGTCTCATCGAGCCCGAGCTGCCCGATGCCTTCGGGCCGCAGCGCCACGGGCGGCATGACGAGAGTGGTGACGTTGGGCCGGCGCAGGATCTGTGCGGCCATCTCGGCGGCAGCGGCGTCGAGCTCGGTCTTGCCCCCGACGCAGACGATCCGCGCCGCCCGAAGTTCGGGGCGCTCGGGCGCATTGTCGTCAAGATCCTCGAGTTCCCCGACGAGCAGTTCGAGCCCATCCACCAGCACCCGGCGATGGGCAAGATCGGTGACGTTGCGGTCCCTGTCCATCTCGGCCAGCCGCAGCATCGGCACGGCGACGCTGTCGTAGAAGGTCTGCAGCGTGCCCTTTTCGAGATGATCCTCGGCGATCTCGATCGCCTCCTCGCCATTGCCCGCCATCAGCCGCTGGTAGAGCCGCTCTTCGGGGGCCAGCACCGGTTCGCTGCCGAGCAGGATCTGGAGGAACTGCAATTGCGGTACATACTGGCCCATCACCACGAGGCAGACCGTCAGCGGCGTCGCGAGGATGAGCCCGATCGGCCCCCAGAGGCTCGCCCAGAACATGGCCGCGACGATCACCGCCAGCGCCGACATGCCGGTGCTGTTGCCGTAGAGGCGCGGTTCGATGGCGTTGGTCGCAAAGACCTCGAGCGCAATGAAGAGGGCGAGCGTCCAGAGCAGCATCGACCAGCCCGGATCGACCGCAAAGGCGAGCGCCATCGGGATCGCCGCGGCGATGATCGTGCCGACGAAGGGGATGTAGCGAAAGAGCGTCGAGAGCAGGCCCCAGAGAATGGCGTTGGGCACGCCGATGAACCAGAGCCCGAGCCCGAAAAGCACGCCATAGGCGGTGTTCATCCCGAGCTGCACCAGCAGATAGCGGCTGACGCGCTTGCCGGCCTCGTTGATGACGATGGTTGAGGTTCTGAGATCGCCCCGGCTGACGAGCTTGAGGAACCGGTCGCGCAAATCCTCGCGCTCGAGCAGCAGGAAGATCACGAAGACGAGGACGATGGCCGCTGTAGCGAGGGGGCCGAGCAGCGCCCCCAGAAAGGCCTGCACCGCCGCGATCGGCGAGATCGGCGCGTTCGAGATGGTCACGGGGATCGGCGTATCGCGCAGGGCCTCGGCTTCGAGCTCTCCGGTCGCCTGCGTCGCGGCGTCGCCGATGCGCTGTATGGCGCTCAGCATGCGCTCCACCACCTGGCCGCCGGCCGCCGTCTCGCGCAGCGCCTCGACCTTGCCCGCAATGGTCATCTGATAGGCCGGCAGGTCCGCGGCGAGCCGCGCCAGCTGCGTCACGATCAGATAGCCGATGCCGGCCACCGCCACGGCCGCAAGGCTCACCGCCAGCAGCACCGCAACGATGTGGGGCAGGCGCAGGCGGCGGAGGAACCGCACGACCGGCGCGAGCGCAAAGGTCAGGAGCACCGCCAGCACCAGCGGCACGAAGATCGAGGCGCCGACATAAAGGGCGCCGATCAGGACGATGATCATGCCGGCCGTGACAAGAGGATTGCCCGCATTGGCGGGCGGGGGCGGCGGGGCGATCACCGGGTCGGCCATCGGGGTGTCTTTCACATGGCCGCTCATGCGGCGCGTCGCTCGTAAACAGATATCGAAACCGAACGTTCCACGCGAGGGCCGGCGCACAAGTAAAAAGGCCGGCTCCATCCTGGGGGGAGGATGGCGCCGGCCTTGAGGTCTCGTCCTGCCGCGGGGGGGAGCGACGGCGAACTGGCTACTTGGTCTCCGGTCTTGGCTGCCGGAGTTGAAGAAGGGGCCCGGGGTCTATTGCCCGGCGGGCGCGACGTCCACATTCACCGCCGGGACATCGACAGCAACGCTGCCGCCCGATCCGCCGAATGTGCCGTTGAAGTAGAGGAAGGCAAGGACGATCAGCAGGACCGCTGCGATGCCGCCGGCAATGGCGAGGCCGCTTCCGCCGCCACGATCCACGACGACCGTTTCACGATGCTCGACCATTTTGCTTGCTTCCTCGATGGCGTTGTCGGGCTAACAATCCGTGGGTCGGGCGTTGGTTCCAAACTGTGATTGAAGCCTGCGCCCGGCGCTCAACCGGCTTGAGCGGCGCGAAACTTCTGCCCATGATGGCGCTCCTGCGGCACGCGCCATCCAATCCAAGAGCACGATCATGACCACCCCGCCCGCCTTCACCCCTGCCAATGCGGCGCCCTGGCAGGGGCGCCCCTATCACCGCCAGTGGCTGCGGGCCCAGGCCGATAGCCTCTTTGATTTCTTCCAGGCGGGGGCGATCAACCCCAAGGGCGGCTTTTTCGACCTCGATCGGGCCGGTCGTCCGGTCGATCCGCAAAACGGCCTGCGCCAGATCCACGCCACCGCGCGCATGGTGCACTGCTTTACCATCGGCAGCCTGCTGGGGCGGCCGGGCAGCGACGAGATCGTCGATCATGGCCTCGCCTATCTCTGGGGCACGCATCGGGACGAGACCCATGGCGGCTACATGTGGTCGCTCGACGATGACGGCCCGCGCGATGACACCAAGCAGGCCTATGGTCACGCCTTCGTGCTGCTCGCCGCCTCTGGCGGCAAGATCCTCGGCCATCCGCTTGCCTACCGCCTCCTCGCCGACATCACCGAAGTGCTCGAAACCCGCTTCTGGGACGAGGGCCATGGCGCGGTACGGGAGGAGTTTCGCCGCGACTGGTCCGAGATCGGCCCCTATCGCGGGCAGAACTCCAACATGCACCTGACCGAAGCCCTGATGGCCGCCTTCGAGGCGACCGGCGAGCGGCATTATCTCGACAAGGCCGAGCGCATCGCCGACCTCATCATCAACCGCCACGCCCGCGCGCTCGACTTCCGCGTTGCCGAGCATTTCGATGAGAACTGGGTGCTCGACCGCGACTATCGGGGCGCCGACATGTTCCGTCCTGCCGGCTCCACCCCGGGCCACTGGCTCGAATGGTCGCGGCTCCTGCTCCAGCTCTGGGTGCTCGGCGGGCGGACGGTCTCCTGGCTTCCCGAGGCGGCCGAGAGCCTCTTTGCCCAGGCCGTCACCATCGGCTGGGACCATGCCCATGGCGGCTTCTACTATACGCTCGACTGGGAGAGCCGCCCCGCGCTCACCGACAAGCTCTGGTGGCCGGTCAATGAGGGGATCGGGGCCACCGCCTTCCTCAACGCGCATCGCCCGAGCGCGGTCCATGAGGGCTGGTATCGCCGGCTCTGGGATTTCTCGGCCAATCACCTGCTCGATACCGAGCATGGCGGCTGGCACCCCGAACTGTCCGAAACCCTCGCGGTCGCGCAGCGCCTCTTTACCGGCAAGCCCGACATCTATCATGCGCTCCAAGCGTGCCTGATCCCGCTCTTTCCCGCCGAAGGCAGCCTCACCCGCGTCATCCCCGAGGCAAAGGGCGCGCTCTAGCGCAAGAAAAAGGGCGGCCACGCGCGGGCCGCCCTTTCGAAAGTCCCCGCGAAAGGCCTATTCCGCCTTCTGCGCGAAATCCGAGATCCCGCCATGGGCCGCCGACCACGGGGCGGGATTGCGGAGGAAACTCTCGACCTCGCGCAGCACACCCGGATCGAAATGCGTGCTCGCCCGCGCCGCTTCCAGCACGTCCCACCAGGTGACGAGATAGTGGAGCTCGATACCGATCTCCTTCATCGTCTCCCGGCTGCCCGAGAAGATGTCGTAGAAAAAGAGCACGAAGCAGTGCTCCACGGTGAGTTCGGCCTTGCGCAGCGCATCGGCGAAATGAACCTTCGAGCGTCCGTCGGTCGCCAGATCCTCAACGAGCAGGACCCTCTGGCCCGGCACCACATTGCCCTCGATCTGCGCATTGCGCCCAAAGCCCTTTGGCTTCTTGCGCACATATTGCATGGGCAGCGACAGCCGGTCCGCGATCCACGCGGCAAACGGAATGCCCGCCGTCTCCCCGCCCGCCACCACGTCGAGCGATTCATACCCGATCTCGGACACGATGGTGCGCGCCGCGAAATCCATCAGCCCCGAGCGCAGGCGCGGATAGGAGATCAGCTTGCGGCAATCGGTATAGACCGGGCTCGCCCAGCCCGAGGTGAAGATGAAGGGCTTTTCGGCGTTGAACTGGATCGCGCCGACCTCGAGCAGCATGCGTGCGGTCTGGGCGGCTATGGCCTTCTTGTCGGCCGATGCGGGCAGGCTCATGTTCTCTGTCTCCTGATCGGATTGGGTCCTATTGGCTGGCCTCGATCCAGTCAACCGAGCCGCCTCCGAAGAGCGGCACGAGTTCACCCTCGCCGGTGGCAATAGTCGCGGGCACGGGGGTGGCGCGCTCCTCATAGGTCACCCGCGCCTCATTGGGCGCGCGCCCGTAAAAGGCCGGTCCGTTGAGGCTTGCAAAGGCCTCGAACCGGTCGAGCGCATCCTCCTCGGCAAAGACCTTGAGGTAGGCCCCGATCGCCACCGGGGCGCTGAACACGCCCGCGCACCCGCAATCGGCTTCCTTGAGGTGGCGCAGATGGGGCGCGGTGTCGGTGCCGAGGAAATAGTTGGAACGCCCGCTCGTCGCGGCCTTGCGCAGCGCCTCTTGATGCTCGGCGCGCTT
Organism: Arsenicitalea aurantiaca; assembly: GCF_003994485.1. Lineage (GTDB taxonomy): Bacteria > Pseudomonadota > Alphaproteobacteria > Rhizobiales > Devosiaceae > Arsenicitalea > Arsenicitalea aurantiaca. The sequence continues at coordinate 65,332 of NZ_RZNJ01000006.1, read as the reverse complement.
CAAGATGGGCAGGCAGAACATGTGCGGGCGCAGGCCCCCCGCAAAAAGCGCGTTGCGGTTGTAGAGCAGGTGCTGCGGGGTGATCGTCGCGCCCATCCGGTCCGGATGCTCGGCGACGAGCTCCGCGCCCTGGCGCGTGGTGATGTGTTCCATCACCACCCTCAGCGTCGGGAATCGCTCGAGCGTGGGGATCAGCACCTCGTCGACAAACCCCTTCTCCCGGTCGAAGATATCCACTTCGGGCCGCGTGATCTCGCCATGGGTCAGAAGCGGCATCCCCGCATCGGCCATCGCCCCGAGCACCCCGTCTATGGCGCGGATCGAGGAGACGCCATGGGCCGAATTGGTCGTTGCGTGCGCCGGATAGAGCTTTGCCGCCGCAAAGAGCCCCTCCCTGAACCCGGCAATGAGGTCCGCGGGGTCCGTGTGATCGGTGAGGTAGCAGGTCATCAGCGGGGTGAAATCGGCGTCCTGCGGCACCGCCGCAACGATCCGGTCGCGATAGGCGCTGGCGCTCGCCCGATCCGTCACCGGCGGCACGAGATTGGGCATCACGATCGCCCGCCCGAACGCGCGCGCGGTATGGGGCACCACCGTTTCGAGCATCGCCCCGTCGCGGAAATGGACATGCCAGTCATCGGGGCGGCGGAAAGTAAGGCGGCGCATCGTCAAGCTCTCGGCAAGGGGCAGGATGGCGTCCCTCTCGCACAGATGACGCCCCTTGGCCAGAACCGGCCTCACCTCTGCAGCATTCCCCTCCACCGAAACCTGCAGTCGTCCCCCTTCTCCCCTTGTGGGAGAAGGTGGATCGCGCGAAGCGCGAGACGGATGAGGGGACTGAGATCGTGCGGCGTCATCAATGAAAGACCCGCCCCATCGCAGCCCCCTCATCCGGCGCTGCGCGCCACCTTCTCCCACAAGGGGAGAAGGGATCCCGACTGAGACGTCATGCGTAAGGATAGAGGCCTACTTCTAGCCCCGATCTGCCGTCACCACCGGGCACATCCCGAGCGGAGAGGGCAGCCGCACGCAGGCCCGGTACTTGCGTTGCCTTCCACCAGCACAAGAGCTGCAGTCGTCCTCCTTCTCCCCTTGTGGGAGAAGGTGCCCCGAAGGGGCGGATGAGGGGACTGTGATGGTGCGGGACAAGCACTAAAGGCGCGCTCAGATGGCAGCCCCCTAATCCGGGGCGGACGAACGCCCGCCCCCCGCACCCAAAGAAACCCCTATCGACCGCCGGTCGCTGCGGCCTTGGCGTCGTCGTACCACCAGATCGAGGGGAAGCCGATGGCGTATTCGGGCAGTTCCTCGGGGTGGCTGAAGCGGTTCCAGTAGGCGATCCGCGCGCTGCCCGCGGTATAGGTCGGCACGACGAAATGATTGTGCAGCAGCACCCGGTCGAGCGCCCGCGTCGCCGCGATCAGCGTTTCGCGGTCATCGGCGAAGATCACCCGGTTGATCAGCTGGTCGATCCCCGGATCGGCGACGCCCAGATAGTTCGAGGAATCGCCCTCGGCCGAGGAGGAGCCCCACATGAAGCGCTGCTCGTTGCCCGGGGAGAGCGACTGCCCCCAGCGCTCATAGACCATCTCGAAATCGCGCGAGCGCAGCCGGTTGAGATATTGCGCGGGGTCCGCGGCGAGCGTCCGGATCGTGGCGTTGATGCCGATGGCCTGCAGATTGGTCTGGAAGGCCGTGATCATCGGCTCGAGGATCGGGTTGTCGATCAGGATCTCGAAGCCGAATTGCTGGCCGTTGGCGTCCACCAGCCGGTTGCCCTCGAGCGTATAACCCGCTTCCGAAAAGAGCCGCAGCGCCTCGCGCAGATTGGCGCGCAGCTGCGTCTGATCCCCGCCCACCGGATTGGTGTAGACCTCGGTGAAGACGCTTTCCGGCACGAGGTCCCGGACCGATTCGAGGATTTCGAGCTCCTCGCCCTCGGGCAGGCCCGAAGAGGCGAGTTCGGTCCCGAAGAAATAGGAATCGATGCGCCGGTACTGCTCGTAAAAGAGCGTCTGGTTCAGCGTCTCGAAATCATAGGCATAGTTCAGCGCCTCGCGCACGCGCGGGTCCTGGAATTTCTCGAGCCTCAGATTGGGCACGAAGCCAAAGAGGATGCCCGAGCTGCGGAACGGGTTCTCGTAGGTTTCGCGGATGATCCGGCCTTCGGTAACCGCGGGAATCTCGTAGCCCGTGGCCCAGCGCCGGGCGATGGCTTCCTGCCAGAAGTCGAACTGGTCGCCCTTGAACGCCTCGAAGCGCACCGTCTCGTCGCGATAATAGGTGTAGCGCATCTCGTTGAAATTGTTGGTGCCGACATTGACCGGCTTGTCGGCCCCCCAATAGTCCTCGACCCGCTCGAAGGCGACCGACCGGCCGGCGGTGAACCTCGCGATGCGATAGGGGCCCGAGCCCAGCGGCGGTTCGAGGGTGGAGGCGCCGATATTGCGCTGCTGGCCGTTGGCGCCCGTTCCCTCCCACCAGTGCTGCGGCATGACCAGAACCTGCCCCATGATGTGCGGCAGCTCGCGATTGCCCGCCTCATCGAAGGTGAAGGTCACTTCGCGTTCCCCGGTCACCTCGGCCGAAACCACGTTCTGGTAGTAATTGGCCATGTTGGGGTTGAGCTCGACCATTTTCTCGAAGGACCATTTGACGTCCTCGGCGGTCACCGGTTCCCCGTCGTGCCAGCGCGCATCGGGGTCGAGCCTGAAGGTCACGGACGAATAGTCGGCCGGATAGCGGAAGGCCTCGGCGATCAGCCCGTACTGGGTCGAAACCTCATCGAGCGACGAGGTCATCAGCGTCTCGTAGACGAGCCCGAGCCCGGCGGCAGGCTCGCCGGCTGGCAGGATGGGGTTGAAGGTGTCAAAGCCGCCCGACGCCGACAGGCGCAGCACGCCGCCCTTGGGCGCGTCCGGATTCACATAGTCGAAATGGGGAAAGCCTTCGGCATATTTCGGTTCGTCGATGAGCGAGGTGCCGAAGAGCCAGGTGTCGGCATGGGCCTCGTCGGCCATGTCGGGAGGCGGGGCCGCCTCCTGGCTCAGCAGCGGGCCGGTCAGCGCGAGCGTCGCGCCGAGGGCGAGGACCAGTCGGGACAAGGGTTTCATCACTGCGCTCTCTTCCCAATCGTCGTTGTCGGGCCCGCCGGGGCGGGCGCCGGGGTTCAGTTCTGCGGCCGCATGGGCCCTTTGCCGGTATCGAGGGCGGCCGCCAGCAGAGCCTTGGTATAGGGCTCTTGTGGCCGGTTGAAGATCGCTTCTGCCGGACCCTGCTCGACGATCCGGCCCGATTTCATGACGAGCACGTCATTGGCGAGCGCGCGTACCACTTTGAGGTCATGGCTGATGAAGAGGTAGGAGAGGCCCTTGCTCTCCTGCAGCGCCCGCAACAGGTCCACCACCTGTGCCTGCACGCTCATGTCCAGCGCGGAGGTCGGTTCGTCGAGCACGACCAGCCGCGGCTCGAGCACCATCGCCCGTGCGATGGCGACGCGCTGGCGCTGCCCGCCCGAGAATTCGTGCGGATAGCGTCCGCGTGTTGCCGGGTCGAGCCCGACCTCCTCGAGCGCGGCGATGACGCGCGCCTCGATCTCCTCGGCGCCGAGCCCCGGCCTGTGCACGCTGAGGCCCTCTGCGATGATCTCGGCGACCGACATGCGCGGGGAGAGGGACCCATAGGGATCCTGGAAGACGATCTGCATGTCCTTGCGCAGGGGGCGCATCGCCTTCCAGGAGCGGTTCTGGATGTCGGCGCCGTCGAACCGGATGGTGCCTTCGGACGAGACGAGCCGCAGGAGCGCGCGTCCCAGCGTCGTCTTGCCCGATCCCGATTCCCCGACGACCCCGAGGGTCTGGCCTTCGCGCAGGACGATGTCGACATCGTCGACCGCCTTCACATGCCCCACCGTTCGCTTGAGAAGCCCCGCCTTGATCGGAAACCAGACTTTCAGATGCTCGGCCACCAGCAGCGGGCGCGCGGCGGCATCGGTGCCGGGGGGCTGACCCTTCGGTTCGGCCGAAAGCAGATGGCGGGTATAGGCGTGCTCGGGCGCGGCAAAGACGCGCTCGGTCGGCCCGGTCTCGACGATCTCGCCGGCATTCATCACGCAGACCCGGTCGGCCATGTGCCGGACGATCCCCAGGTCATGGGTGATGAAGAGCATCGCCATGCCGTGGCGCGCCTGCAGCGATTTCAGCAGTCTGAGGATCTGCGCCTGCACCGTCACGTCGAGCGCGGTGGTGGGCTCGTCCGCAATCAGGAGCTTGGGTTCGTTGGCGAGCGCCATCGCGATCATCACGCGCTGGCGCTGGCCGCCCGACAATTGGTGCGGAAAGCTTTCGAGCCGGCTCTCGGGATTGTCGATGCCGACCTCGCCGAGCAGTTCGATGGCCTTGCTGCGCCCCGCCTGCTGCCCGAGCCCGCGATGGACGCTCAGCACCTCGACGATCTGGCGCCCGATCCGGTGAAGCGGGTTCAGCGAGGTCATCGGCTCCTGGAAGATCATCGAGACCGCATTGCCGCGCACCTGGCGCAGCGCCCGCTCGTCGGCCTTGAGCAGATCGCGGCCTTCGAAGAGGATTTCCCCGCGCGGATGGGATGCGGGCGGATAGGTGAGGAGCTTCAGCACCGACAGCGCCGTCACCGATTTCCCCGAGCCCGATTCCCCCACCAGCGCCACCGTTTCCCCCGGGGCGATCGAAAAGCTCACGCCCCGCACCGCGCGCACCGGATCGGGGCCCGTGCCGAAGGCGACCTCGAGGTCGCGGATATCCAGAAGCGGCCCGGTCACGTGAAGGTCTTTCGCGGATCGAACGCGTCGCGCACCGCTTCCCCAATGAAGATGAGGAGGCTGAGCATGATCGCGATGACGAGGAAGCCGGTAATGCCGAGCCAGGGCGCCTGCAGATTGTTCTTGCCCTGCGCGAGCAGCTCCCCGAGCGAGGGCGAGCCGGGCGGCAGGCCGAAGCCGAGGAAGTCGAGCGAGGTCAAGGTCGTGATCGAGCCCCCGAGGATGAAGGGCATGAAGGTCAGCGTCGCGACCATCGCATTGGGCAGCAGGTGCCGCCACATGATGCGGCCGTTCGAAACCCCGAGCGCACGCGCCGCCTGCACATATTCGAAGTTCCGCCCGCGCAGGAATTCGGCCCGCACCACCCCCACGAGCGCCACCCAGGAAAAGAGCAGCAATATCCCGAGGAGGATCCAGAAATTGGGCGCGATCACCGAGGAGATGATGAGCAGCAGATAGAGCGAGGGGATCGAGGTCCAGATCTCGATCGCCCGCTGCGCGATGAGATCGACCCATCCCCCCAGATACCCCTGCACCGCGCCCGCCGCGACCCCGATCACCGAAGAGATGAGCGTCAGCGTCAGCCCGAACAGCACCGAGATGCGGAACCCGTAGATGAGCCGCGCCAGCACGTCCCGGCCCTGGTCGTCGGTCCCGAGCCAATGGTAATTGCCGATCGAGCAATTGGGGTCCTCCGCCCCGAGCGGCAGGCGGCCGCAGCTCTGCTCGGCGGTCATCAGCCATGAGGGCGGGGAGGGCGGCGCCACCCCGAGCGCGGTATCGACCGTCCGGAACGAATAGCGCACCGGCGGCCAGAGCGCCCACCCATTGGCCTCGATCTCCTCCTGGATGAACGGATCACGATAGTTGGTCACCGCCAGGAAGCCGCCGAACTTGGCCTCCGGATAATCGACGACGATCGGATAGAGCGTCTCGCCCTTGTAGGAGACGATGATCGGCTTGTCGTTGACGATGAGCTCGGCGACGAGCGTCACGAGGAACAGGACGAGGAAGATCCAGAACGAGACATAGCCGCGCCTGTTGCGCTTGAAATTGGCGAGCCGGCGCTGGTTGATGGGCGAGAGCGCCAAATCAGACCTCCCGGCTCTCGAAATCGATGCGCGGATCGATCCACATATAGGTGAGGTCCGAGATGAGCCCGATGACGAGCCCCATCAGCGAGAAGATGTAGAGCGTCGCGAACACCACCGGATAGTCCCGCCCCAGCACCGCCTCGAAGCCGAGCAGCCCCAGCCCGTCGAGCGAGAAGATCGTCTCGATCAGGAGCGACCCCCCGAAGAACGCCCCGATGAAGGCGCCCGGAAAGCCCGCAACGATGATCAGCATGGCGTTGCGGAAGACGTGCCCGTAGAGCACCCGCCGCTCGGTCAGGCCCTTGGCCCGCGCCGTCATCACATATTGCTTGCGGATCTCCTCGAGGAAGGAATTCTTGGTCAGAAGCGTCGTCGTCGCGAACGCCCCGAGCGACATGGCGATGATGGGCAGCGTCAGGTGCCAGAAATAGTCGAGGATCTGCTGCCACCAGCTCAGCTGCGCGAAATTCTCCGACGTCAGCCCCTGGAGCGGGAAGATCGTCCAGAAGCTGCCCCCCGCAAAGAGCACGATGAGGAGAATGGCGAACAGGAACCCCGGCACCGCGTACCCCACGATGATGACGCCCGAGGTCCACACATCGAACCGGCTGCCGTCCCGCATCGCCTTGGCGATCCCCAGCGGGATCGAGATCCCGTAGCTGATCAGCGTCATCCAGAGCCCGAGCGAGATCGACACCGGCATCTTCTCGAGCACGAGGTCGATCACCGAAATGTCGCGGAAATAGCTCTCGCCGAAATCGAAGCGCAGATAGTTCCACAGCATCATGCCGAAGCGCTCGAGCGGCGGGCGGTCGAAACCGAACTGCGCCTCGATCTGGGCGATGAATTGCGGGCTCAGCCCCTGCGCGCCGCGATATTGTCCGCGCGGCGTATCCCCGGTCGCGGCCGCGCCGATCCCCGGCTGCACCCCCGCTTCGCCCGGTCCCGCCCCGGTGATGCGCGAGGTGACGTTGAACTCGCTCCCCGAGATCTGCGCGATCATCCGCTCCACCGGGCCGCCCGGCGCAAGCTGCACGACGAGGAACGAGACGGCCATGATCCCGAAAATGGTCGGGATCATCAGCAGCAGGCGTCTGAGGATGTAGGCGCCCATCAAGTCTCCGGTTCGGGGTAGGGTGTGGGCCGAAAGCCTTGAAATTCAACCATGGTTTTGTCGGGGCGGCCAGACTTCTTTTGCGCCCGCCCGCTCACGGCTGCGTGCGGGAGGGGGCTCAGGGCTCCGCGAGCGAGGCCAGCAGCGTCTCGCGCGCCGAGACGAGGTGGCGTCTGCACGCCTCGGCGACCGCCGCCCGGTCGCGCTTTTCGAGCGCGTCAATATAGGCGATGTGCTCGCCGATCGCGACGGCGTTGCGCTCCTTCTCGAAGGTCTTGTTCCACTGGTAGTGGTAGTGGAAGATGAAGGCGATGATGTCGTAGAAATCGCGGATGAAGCGATTGTCAGCCGCGTCGTTGATGAGCCGGTGCAACCTTGCGTCGAGCTCGGAAAAATCGTGGAAACGCGCGTCGAGTTCGGCCAGCAGCGCTTCGTGATCGGCCCGCAGGACCCTCAGGCGGGCCCATGAGGGGTCGTCTTCGGGCAGGGCGATGAAGGCTTCGGCCGCGCGCATTTCGAAAAGCTCGCGAATGTCGCAGAGCTCGAGCGCGAAGTCCCGCGTCATCCCCTTGAACGTCCAGCGCGCGTTGGGGCGGCGCTCGATGAGCCCGAAGCGGGCAAAGCGGTTGAGAAACTCGCGGATCCCGGTGGTCGAGACGTTGAACTGGCGCGCAAGATCGAGCGCATTGATGTGCGCGCCGGGCTTGAGATCGCCCCGGAGCATCCATTCCATGAAGCGCTGTTCCACCTGGTCGGCCGTCGGCACCGTCTCGGCGTCGGGAAAGGCATCGGCGTGTTCGGGGGTGGCGGTGACGATGCGGCGGCGCCCCGCGCCCGAAACGAGCCCGCGCGCCGTAAGCCCCTCGAGCACCTTGCGCACCGTGGTGCGGCTCACCGCGAAGCGCTCGGCGAGCGCGGTCTCGGAAGGGAGCGGCGCGCCCGCTCCGGACCGCGCCACCAGTTCGAGCGCCTGGTTGAAGGCGCGTTTGTAGACGGTATCGGTTTTCACCTCAGACCCCGATCGGCAAAGCGTGGTGGCCCCGTCCTAATGGATGGAGGGCCCGCGGGCCCTCCGCCTTTGGTCTTACTGCCGGCGTCGCCGCAGCTGGTCGAAGAAGACGATCACGATGATCAGGAGGCCCGTGATGATGCGCTGCCAGAACGAATTGACGTTGAGCAGGTTCGCCCCATTGTTGATCGTTGCGAGGATGAAGGCGCCGATCAGCGGGCCGTGCACCGAACCCACCGCACCGAAGAGGCTCGTGCCCCCGATCACGGTCGAGGCGATCGACTGCAATTCCCAGCCTTCGGCCTGCGTGGCGTTGCCGATGCCGATGCGCGCGGCGAGCAGCACCCCCACAAAGGCCGCGCAGACCGCCGAGAGCGAATAGGCGATGTAGATCATGCGCGGCACGTTCACGCCCGAAAGGCGCGCCGATTCCGGGTTCGAGCCCACCGCAAAGAGGTAGCGGCCCCAGCGCGTGTGGTGCAGGAAGATATAGGCGGGCACCGCAACGAGGATCACCATCCAGAAGAGGTTGGGGATGCCGAGGAACGAGTTCCGCGAGAACTCGGTGAAGCCGGTATCGGTGATGTTGATCGTCGCGCCATTGGTGATCAGAAGCCCCACCCCGCGCAGCGAGGTCAGCGTCGCCAGCGTCATGATGAAGGGCGGCATGCCCATCTTGACGATGCCGAAGCCGTGGAAGAGCCCGATCGCGAGCCCGATCAGGAGTGTAATGAGGATGGCGCCCCAGACCGGCACGCCCTGTTGCAGGAGCCAGGCAACGGTGACGGTCGAGAACCCCACGATCGCGCCCACCGACAAATCAATGCCGGCGGTGATGATGACGAAAGTCTGCCCGATCGCGAGGATCGCGATCATCGAACCCTGGCGCAGCAGGTTCGCGATATTGTTGGGCGTTCCGAAGTTCGGCGTCGCGATCGCCAGGATCACCCATAAAAGGATGAGCAGCGCGAGCAGGGTGAGCGCGAACAGGAAGTTGAAGTTCCGCATGGACATCGGCTTTTTCTGCGGGGCTTCGGTGCTCATTGGCGTCTCCGGGGGTCGCTGTGCAAAGCCTCAGACACCGATCGCCTGGGCGAGGATGTCTTCATGGCTGGCTTCGTGGAACTTGCGGCTGGCGACGAGGTGCCCCGTGCGAAACACATGGAGCGTATCGGCCATTTCATAGACTTCGGGCAGGTAGGAGGAGATCAGGATGATCCCGGCGCCGTTCTTGAGGAGATCCCCGAAGAGGCGATAGATTTCGGCCTTGGTGCCGACGTCGACACCGACCGTCGGCTCGTCGAAGATGAAGAGGTCAGCCCCGTGATTGAGCCATTTGCCGATCACGACCTTCTGCTGGTTGCCCCCCGACATGGCCGAGACCAGCACCCGCCGGCTCGGCGTCTTGATGGCGAGATCGGAAATCTGGCGATCCGCCAGGCGCCCTTCTTCTCGCCCGTCGATCAGCGGGCCCCGGCTCAGCCGGTCATAGACCGGCAGGTTGATGTTGAAGCCGATGGGCAGGTTGAGCGCGAGCCCCTGGTCGCGCCGGCTTTCGGGCGCGAGCGCGATGCCCATCTCGATCGCCTGGCGTTCATTGGTGATCGATAGGGGCTTGCCCTTCCAGAAGATCTCGCCCGAGGTCGCGGGATTGCGCCCGAAGAGCGAGAGGGCGAATTCACTCCGGCCCGCGCCGATGAGGCCATAGAGCCCGACGATCTCGCCTCGCCTCACGCTCAGCGACACGTTCTCGAAGCCCTTGCCGCTCAGCCCCTTGGTCTCGATCAGCACCTCGCCGATCGCGATCTTTTCCTTGTGGTAGATCTGCTCGAGCGAGCGGTTGATCATCATCGCGACGAGTTCGGTCTCGTCGGTTTCCCCAATATTGCGCGTGCCCACCAGAAGCCCGTCGCGCAGCACCGACACCCGGTCGGCGAGCTCGAACACCTCTTCCATGCGGTGGCTGATATAGACGATCGTCACCCCTTCGGCCTTTAGCCTTCGGATGAGCGCGAAGAGCTGCGCTGCCTCTGAACGGGTGAGGTAGGCGGTGGGCTCGTCGAAGATGAGGAATTTGGTGCCCCGGAGCGAAGCGCGCGCCGTCGCGACCAGCTGCTGCTGGCCGATGGTGAGATTGCCCAGGATTTCTCCTGCCGGCAGCTGGAAGCCCATGTCGTCGAGGATGCGCTGCGCTTCGCGCGTCATGGCGCGCTGCTGCATCAGCCCGAAGCGGACCTTTTCGTCGCCCAGAAAGATGTTGGCCGCGACCGTCAGGTGGCGGCAGAGCACGACCTCCTGGTGAACCGCGTTGATCCCGTGGTCGATCGCCTCCTGCGGGGTGTCGAGCCCCACCGGCTCGCCCTGCCAGAGGATGTCGCCGCCCGTCCGCCGGATGACGCCGGTCAGGAGCTTGATGAGGGTGGATTTACCGGCCCCGTTCTCGCCCACGATCGCGTGGATCTCGCCGCGGCGGAAGCTGAGGTCGGAGCGTTTGAGCGCCTGCACGAACCCATAGCGCTTCTCGAGCCCGCGCAGTTCGAGGATCGGCGCCTCGGTCTCGGCGGCTTGCTTATGGGGCTGGGCGTGCGTCTGGGGTGCCGGCGCACCGGCGTCATAGGGATCGGTCACGGCGTCCTCCCAAACACCGGGATAGGGGCCGGCGCGGGGAAAGTCCCCCGCGCCGGAGCGAGATCAGTCGACGGCGGGGTTCAGCAGTTCCTGCGAACGCGGCTCGTTCATGTTCTCGGTGGTGATGAGGTTGGCGCCGGTATCGACATTGGCCTCGACCTCTTCGCCATTGGCCGCGGCAAGCGCGGTGGCGATGCCGTCATAGCCCATGCGATAGGGGTCCTGCACCACGAGGGCCGCGATCACGCCTTCGGACAGGAACTGCACGAGGCGTTCGTCGCTGTCGAAGCCCACGAGCGCGATCTGGTCCTGCACGCCGTTCTCGGCGACGGCCTGGCCTGCGCCCTGCGCCATGATCAGGTTGGATGCGAAGATGCCGCGCAGGTTCGGATTGGCGGTGATGAGGTCGGTGGTGATGTTGAGCCCGGTGGTCGCCTGCCCGTCCGCGACGCGGTCGGCGACGAGGTTGAGCCCCGGATAGGCTTCGGCGAGCCGCTCCTTGAAGCCTTCGGCGCGCTGGTCGAGCGAGCCCACGCCCGGCAGTGCGGTGATGAGCGCGACATCGCCCTCGATCGCGCCGTGCTTGGCCTCGATCGCCGCGGCGAGGCCGTCGGCGGCGACGCGTCCGCCCTCGACGTTGTCGGTGGTCAGGAACGAGGTGAACGCATCGCTGTCGGCCGCCGAGTCGATGCCGATGATGATGGTGGACTGTGCCGCCTCGGTGATCGGGGCCCCGAGTGCCGCGCGTTCGGTCGGCGAGATGACGATGGCGGCCGGATTGCCGGCGACGGCGTTTTCGAGAATAGTGATCTGGCCGTTGATGTCGGCTTCGGACTGTGCGCCCAGTTCAGGCACGTTGACGCCCAGATCCTGCCCGGCCTTGCGTGCGCCGGCGAGCACGATCTGCCAGTAGAAGGACGTGGTGTCCTTGACGATGATCGGAATGGTCGGCTGGTCCTGCGCGGTGGCAGGTGCGGCGGCGACGAGCCCCGCAGCAAGCGCGAGGGCGGACAGCCCGATGAGCGAGCGACGGCCGATAGACCCAAAAGACTTCATGATTTCTCTCCCGTTAGGCGCCTTGTGCGCCGGGCGGTCCTCCAACCGTCCGGCAGCGCTGGAAGGAAGTGTTACGTATATTATACCAAAGTTGCAATCAGTCTTTTATGCATAGGAAACGCGCTTTTCCTGTCGCCTGCCGCCTGCGCCGCCGCTATGGTCCGCGCCCAGCACAGGACGAGAATGTGGAGGTTCCGATGAAGGCCATTTCCTGCACCAGCCCCGGCACGCTCGAGGCGATCGATGTCGAGCGCCCGGCCCTCGGCGCAGGCAAGGTCCGGGTCGGCATTCGCCATATCGGCATCTGCGGCACCGACTACCACATCTTCGAAGGCAAGCACCCCTTCCTTCAATATCCCCGCATCATGGGCCACGAGCTTTCGGGCGTCGTGCTCGATCCCAACGGGGTCGAAGGCTTCGCCGAGGGGGATGCGGTGGTCATCAACCCCTATCTGCCCTGCGGCCATTGCGCGGCCTGCGCGGATGGCAAGCCCAATTGCTGCGAGACCCTCAGCGTCCTCGGCGTGCATTCGGATGGCGGCATGTGCGAGGAAATCGTCATGCCCGCCGAAAACCTCTATCGCGCCGACGGGCTCAGCCTGCGCGATGCGGCCATGGTCGAGTTCCTCGCCATCGGCGCCCATGCGGTCGCGCGCACGCAGGTGAAATCGGGCGCCCGCGTCCTCGTCGTCGGCGGCGGACCGATCGGGCTCGGCGTCGCCTTCTTTGCAAGGATCGCCGGGGCCGAGGTCACAATCCTCGATGCGGCCGCCGACAAGCGCGACGCGGCCCTCGGGTTCGGCTTCGGCGCCTTCGGGCTCGACGAGATCGAGGGCGAGGCCTTCGGCGCGGTCCGGCGCAGCGGGTTCGACGCGGTGTTCGATGCCACCGGCCATATCGGGGCGATGAACCAGAGCCTCTACCACGTCCGGCATGGCGGCGATTACACGCTCGTCGGGGTCATAAAGGGCGACCTCGTCTGGCCCGATCCGGACGTCCACAAGCGCGAGCTCACCATCCGCGCCTCGCGCAACGCCCTGCGCGCCGATTTCGAGCATGTGATGGCCTCGATCCGCGAGGGCCTCGTCCCGACGGACCGACTCGCCACCCATGCAACGAGCCTCGAGCGCGTGCCCATTGACCTGCCGGCCTGGGCCGCGCAACGTCAGGGCCTCATCAAGGCCATCATCACGCTCTGAGGTTCCTATGCAGTCTGCCGACGAAATCATCACCTTCTGGTTCACCGAACATGGCGAGAAGGACTGGTTCGGCGGCGGCCCCGATTTCGATACGCTGCTACATGCCCGCTTCGGTTCGCTGCACGAGCATGTCGCGCGCGGCGAGGCGTGGCGCTGGCGCGAGACCTCGGAGGGGCGCCTCGCCGAGATCATCGTGCTCGATCAGTTCTCGCGCCAGATCCACCGCGGCAAGCCCAAAGCCTTCGCCCAGGATGCGATGGCGCTCGCCCTCGCCCAGGAGGCGGTGGCCGGCGGACACGATCAGCGCGTGGCCCCGCGCGAGCGCATGTTCTTCTACCTGCCCTACATGCATTCGGAATCCCTCGTCATCCACGAGGAGGCGCTGCGGCTCTACGAGGCGCTCGGCAATTCCGAGGCGCTCGAGTTCGAGCACGCCCACATCGCCGTCCTCAAGCGCTTCGGGCGCTATCCGCGGCGCAATGATGCGCTGGGCCGGCCGTCCTCGGCCGAGGAACTGAGCTATATCGCGAGCGACGAAGGCCGCTTCTGAACGCTCAGCCGCCCACCACGCTCACCGCTTCGGTCGTCCATTCGCGCGCCGGGTCCGCCGCGCCGTCGACCGGCTCGATCCAGACCGATTTGGGCTGCGGCACGACGCTGCCGTAAAAGGTCGCGAACGCGGTGTCCGCCGCGTCCCGGCCCATCCCGATCCGCACGATGCTGTCGAGCGGGGCGAGGCGCGTCGCGTCGAACAGATACCACCGCCCGCCCAGATACGCCTCGAACACCGCATGGAAGTCCTGCGGCACCAATTGCCAGGCATAGGACGAGATGAACCGCGCCGGAATGCCGAGCGCCCGGGCGAAGGTGATGCCCAGATGCGCGAAGTCTCGGCAGACGCCGGCCCGCTGCGAAAACGTGTCATAGGCCGATGTCGCGCTGTCGCTCGAACCGCTCAGATAATCGACATGCTGGTAGATCCAGTTGCAGATCGCCGTCATCCGGTCATGCCCGGTGCCGATCTCGCCGAATTCGCGCCACGCGAAACGGGCGAGGAGATCGGACTGGCAATAGCGGCTGGGATAGAGATAGGGCAGCACCTCGAGCGGAATGCGCGACACCGGCATCTCGGCAATCCCCGCCGGATCCTCGCGGCTCGCCACCAGATCAATCTCGGCCCGATAGTCGATGGTGTATTCGCCCGGTTCGAGCACCAGCCGCCTGTAGAGATTGCCGCTTTCGATCGCCCAATGCGGCTCGGCCTCGACGAAGGGCGAGATGATCAGCGATTCGCTCTGCACCTGCTGCCGGTCGAGGCGCATCGCCTCGATGTTGAGGATCATCGTGGTCGGCGTCGTCACTTCATAGCCGAGATGGCAGCCGAGCGAGAATTTCATGGTCTCTTGACCCTCCAGTCGCTCCGCCGCGCAGAGCCGATGCGCCTAAACCCCGATCGCTCCCTCCGGTTCCGGCCCGGCCCGAGGATTTCGCGCCGGGACCGGCTTGACATGCGCACATGCTGTGTTAGGTAACTACTACACCAGTTAGGCAATGCAATGAGCCAGTGGAACGACAGAGAGCCGATCTTCCTCCAGATCCGGCAGCGCCTCATAGCCATGATTCTCTCGGGCGAGGCCCAGGAGGACGCGGCCCTGCCCTCGGTGCGCCAGATCGCGACGGACCTTGCGGTCAATCCCCTTACGGTCACGCGCGCCTATCAGTCGCTCACCGATCTGGGCGTCGTCGAAAGCCGCAGAGGGCTCGGCATGTTCGTGTCCCCCGGCGCACGGGAACGCCTGCTCGTCCACGAGCGGGAGAAATTCCTCTCCGAGGAATGGCCCCGCCTTTCCGCCCGCATCGAGGCACTTGGCCTCGACATCCAAGACCTGCTCGCAAGGAAACCCTCATGAGCGACCCTCAACCCATCGTCTCCGCCCGCGGTCTGCGCAAGCGCTTCGGGCGCAACGAGATCCTGCACGGGCTCGATTTCGACATTCCCGCCGGACGGATCTACGGGCTGATCGGCCACAATGGCGCCGGCAAGACGACGACGCTCAATGCCCTTCTCGGGCTCACCTCCTGCGAGGGGGAAATCCGCGTGCTCGGCCGGGATCCCTTTGCCGAGCGCGCGCGGATGATGGAGGATGTCGCCTTCATCTCCGACGTCGCGAGCCTGCCGCGCTTTTTGAAGGTCTCCGATCTCTTTTCGATGCTGACGGCGATCCATCCGCGCTTTTCGCGGGCCCGCGCCGAAGGCTTTCTCGAAGGCACGGACGTCAAGGCCCATCACCGGGTCAAGCACCTCTCCAAGGGCATGATCGCCCAGTTGCACCTCGCGATCGTCATGGCCATCGATGCGCGCCTGCTCGTCCTCGACGAGCCGACCCTCGGGCTCGACATCACCTACAGGAAGCGCTTCTACCGCAGGCTCCTCGAGGACTACATGACCGAGGACCGAACCCTGCTCATCACCACCCACCAGGTCGACGAGATCGAGTTCATGCTCTCGGACGTCATGTTCATCCGCGATGGCGCGCTGATCCTGCATACACCCATGGAGAGCGTCGGGCAGCGCTACGCCCAGCTGATCGCCGAGCCTGCCCGGCTTGCCGAGGCAGAGGCGCTGAAGCCGGTCTTCACCGAAACCCGGTTCGGCCAGACCGTCCTCGTTTATGAAGGCGTTCCCGCCGAAACCCTAGCTCCGCTCGGTCAGGTCTCCACCCCGACCCTCAGCGATCTTTTCGTTGCCCTTATGCAGCGCGATGCCGGGACCACGGAGGCTGCCCGATGAAAGCCTTTCTTGCACTCGTCAAACGCGAGCACATCGAACATCGCGCCGCCTTCGTTTACGCGCCCGCCGCGATCCTCCTCATCTTCACCGTCGCCATCTTCTCGGCGGTGCTGCTCGGGCGGCTCCGCGTCGAATGGGATTTCGGCATGCCCGGCGCCGGCAAATTCTTCGAGATCGGCTTCATGGGCATGGCGGGCTTCTGGTGGATCTACCTCTTGCCGGTGCTGTTCTTCTACTTCGCCGACGCCTTCAGTGCCGATCGGCGCAACAATGCCATGCTCTTTTGGAAGTCGATGCCGCAATCGGATCTGAAGATCCTCGGCACCAAGACCTTCGCGGGCCTCGTGGCCTTTCCCGCGCTCGTCTTCCTTGCCATGCTGGCGACGGGCGTCGTCCTGATGGGCGTTTCGGCCGCCATGGCGCTGCGCATCGACCAGATGGCCGCGCCCGATCCCGTCGGCCTCTTTTCGAGCTTCTTCCAGGTCAGCGCGGTCGCGCTCGCCTTCCTCATCTTCGCGCTCGTCTGGTACGCGCCCTTTTATGTCTGGGTGGGCGGGCTCTCGACCGTCTTCGGGCGCTGGAGCATTCCGCTCGCCTTCCTGATCCCGGCGCTCCTCGGGCTTTTCGAGAACCTGCTCTTCTTCGGGGACGGGCCCGATGGCGGCTACGTCTTCTCCTTCCTCAACGCCCGCAGCCAGTTCGCGGTCGACCGCGAGATCTGGCAGGCGCAGATCCTCTCCGAAACCCCGCTCGAAGCCTCCGTCCTGATCGGCAATCTCATTTCCAACATCGATTGGGTGGGCATGGCGACGGGCATCCTCTTTGCCGGCATCGTGCTCTACCTCGCCAGCGAATACCGGCGGCGCGTGATCGACTGACCGGGCAGATTTACCGAACGAACCCTTCGGCAGGGACGGGGTACGCCCCGTCCCCTCTGGCGCCTATCTTCGGGGTCAGCACATCCGAAAGGCACGCCCATGTTCCCCGTTGAATCGCAGTCCAGCGTGCGCAGCGCGCCGCTCCTGCCGCTCTCGACCACGCTCGGCCCCGTCCACATCGCCGTCACCGACCGCGCTGAGGCGCTCGCCATCTGGGGCGATGTCGTCGGGCTCGAGCTCCTCTCCGAAACCGATGGCGTCCTCTCCCTCGGCGTCGGGGGCAAGCCCCTGATCGTCCTTGAAACCGGGGCCCGCACCAGGGTGACCCCGCGCACGCTCGGGCTCTATCACGTCGCCATCCACGTCCCGACCCGCGCCGAAATGGCCCAGCTGGTCGTCCGCGCGCTCCGCGCCAATGTCCGCATCGCCCCCACCGACCATCTGGTCTCCGAGGCCATCTATCTCTGGGATCATGACGGCAACGGCATCGAGATCACCTTCGAGACGCCCTGGCGGGGTACGCTGGGGGATCCGGAAGCGGGTGCCTATGCCGTCACGGCCGATGGCCGCCCGCATTCGGGGCGCGAGCCGATCGATCTTGAGGATCTGCTCGGCGAGCTGGGGCCCGACCCCGTGCTGAGCCCCCTTATGCCCGCGGGCACGCGCATCGGGCACGTCCATGTGCACGTCAGGGATCTCGACGAGGCCATGCGTTTTTACCGTGACGGGCTGGGCTTTGGCGGGCTCTTCATCATCCGCGCCTTCGGCATGGGCGATGTCGGGCTCCACTACACGCCCCACGCCATCGCCTTCAATGTCTGGGCGGGCCCCGATGCGCGCCTGCCGGCGCCCGACAGCGCGGGCCTGCGCTTTTTCGCCATCAACCTGCCCGATGCCGCGGCGCTGGCGGGCGTCCGCTCGCGCCTTGCCGCGATGAAGGTTTCAACGACCGAAATCGAGGGCGGCATCGAGACGCGCGATCCTTCGGGAAACCGGCTGCGCGTGCTTCTCAGCTGACCCGGCCAGACGGAAAAGGCCTCTCCCCCGGCAGGAGGAGAGGCCTTTGTTCGTCCGTGCCGAACGCTCAGTCGACCGCGGCGATCGCGAGGATCTCGACGCGCAGCGAGGGATTGGCCAGCCGCGCTTCGATGCAGGCGCGGGCCGCCGGATTGGCCGGGTCGATCCACTTGTCGTAGACGCTGTTCATCGCGGCGAAATCGGCGATGTTGGCGAGGATCACCTGCACCGACAGCAGCTTGGACTTGCTGCTGCCGCCCTCGGCGAGCAGCGCGTCGACCTTGGCGAGCACCTGCTCGGTCTGGCTCTCGACCGATGCGGTCGCATCGTCAGCCACCTGGCCGGCGAGATAGAGCGTGTTGCCATGGCGCACGGCCTGGCTCATGCGGGGGCCGGAGTGGAAACGGGTAATGGTCATGATGTTGTCCCTCAGAGTGTGATGCCGCCATCGACGACGAAATTCGCGCCCGTGGCATAGGCCGATTCGTCGCTGGCGAGATAGACCGCGATATGCGCCATTTCGTCCGGCTGGGCCATGCGCCCCATGGGCTGCCGGGCAATGAACCCCGCCCAGGCCTTGTCGTGATCGCCCGTGCGATTGGCCCGATCGTGCAGCGACGGGCTGTCGACGCTCCCCGGGCAGATCGCATTGGCGCGGATGCCGCGCGACATGTAGTCGAACGCGATCGACTTGGTGAAGCCGATCACGGCCGCCTTGGTGGTCATGTAGGCGAGCCGGTTCGGTACGCCCTTGAGCGAAGAGGCGACCGAGGCGACGTTGATGACATTGCCTTTCCCGCGCCCGAGGAAATGCGGCAGGAACGCCTGGGTCAAGACGAACATGCCCGTGACGTTGATGGCGAAGGACCGGTCCCAGTCCGCAAGGCTCGTCGTCTCGAGCATCCCCTCATGCACCCATCCCGCGCAATTGAAGAGTGTGTCCACATCCGCGTGCCGGGCAGCCGCCTCGCGGAGCCCCTCGTGATCGGTCACGTCGAGCACATGGGTCTCGTGATCGCCCCCGATGCCGCGCAATTGCTCGGCGACTTTCTCGAGCGTGCCCGCGTCGCGGTCCGTCGCGATCACCCGCGCCCCCTCGCGCGCAAAGGCCAGCGCCACCGCGCCCCCGATCCCCGCGCCGCCCGCCGTCACGAATGCCGTCTTGCCGTCCAGCCGTCCCAATGCAGCCTCCCTTTTTTGTTGGGGCGCACGTTAGCGGGGCAGGGGGCGGCGTCAAGGCTGCTCAGGATACGACGGTGATCCGCTCCGCCGCGCGGGTGACCCCGGTATAGAGCCAGCGCCGCGCCTCCTCGCGAAACACCCCGCTCTCGTTGAAGAGATAGACATTGTCCCACTGGCTGCCCTGCGCCTTGTGAACGGTCAGGCAATAGCCGAAGGTGAACTCGTCGAACTGCCGGCGCTCGGGCCAGGGCAGCAGATCCTCCTCGCCCGCAAAGAACGCCCGGTGCACCAGCACCTTGGCCTGCGCCTTGGTGCCCGCCGTCTCGTCGGGGTCGAGCTGCAGCTGGTAGCGCCCCGAATTCTTGCGCTTGACCTCCCCCACCGTCCAGATCTGCCCGTTGAGCAGCTTCTTCTGCGGATTGTTGCGCAGGCAGACGAGCCGGTCCCCCACCACCGGCTCGTGAAAGGGCAGGCCCCTCAATTCCCGCAGCCGGTCGTTGTAGTGCAGCCGCGTCTTGTTGCGCCCCACCAGCACCTGGTCGGCCTCGAGCACCGCATCCCGGTCGACCTCGCCCCGCCCGATGACGACGGAATCCCCGAACCGCCCCCGCTCGAGCCGCCCCCCCTCGCGGATCTCCACCGACATCGCGATGATCGGATTGTCCCGCGCCTGCCGGTGGATCTCGGTCAGCATCAGATCGGGCTCGACGCTGGTGAAGAACCCCGCCCCCTGCACCGGCGGCAGCTGGAACGGATCGCCCAGCACCAGCACCTTGGTGCCGAAGCTCAAGAGATCCCGCCCCAGCTGCTCGTCCACCATCGAGACCTCGTCGATGACGATGAGATCGGCGCTCGCCGCCTCCGATTCCGGGTCGAGCGCGAATTTGGGCTCGCCCTCCTTTTCGGACACCAGCGAATAGATGAGGCTGTGGATGGTCGATGCGCCCCGGCACCCGTGCTTGCGCATGACGAGCGCCGCCTTGCCGGTGAACGCGGCGTATTTGACCGATTTCACCCCCTGCGCCAGATGCCGGGCGAGCATAGACTTGCCGGTCCCCGCCCAGCCGAAAAGCCGGAACACCTGCGGGCCGTCCTTGTCCTTGAGCCATGCGGCGACGCGGGTCAGGGCCTCGTCCTGCTGGGGCGACCAGACGACCATCAGACGATGCGTGCGGTCACGGTGCCGATCCCCTCGACCTCGCCCTCGAGCAGATCCCCGCGCCGGCAGGCGCCGACCCCGGCCGGGGTGCCGGTGAAGACGAGATCCCCCGGCATCAGCCGCACGAGCCCCGAGAGATGGGCGATGGTCTCCGCCGGGCTCCAGATCATGTCCGAAATGTCCGCGCTTTGGCGGATTTCGCCATTGACCTTGAGCGTGATCGCGCCGGTCTTCCTGTGGCCGATCTGGTCGACGGGCATCAGCTTGCCGATGGGCGCCGAGGCGTCGAACCCCTTGGCCATGTCCCAGGGCCGGCCGGCCTTCTTGGCCTCCGCCTGCAGGTCGCGCCGGGTGAGATCGATCCCCACCCCATAGCCCCACACATGGGTGAGCGCCGTCTCGGGGTCGATGTCGCTGCCCTCCTTCCAGATCGCCGCGACGAGCTCGACCTCGAAATGCAGGTCCTGCGTGCGGGGCGGATAGGGCACGTCCGCATCCCCCGCGACCAGCGCATCGGCGGGCTTGGAAAAGAAGAAGGGCGGCTCCCGGTCGGGATCGTGCCCCATCTCGCGGGCGTGCTCGGCATAATTGCGCCCCACGCAGAACACCCGACGTACCGGAAAGGCCCCGATCCCCGCGATCGGCAGCACCACTGGCGGCAGGGGCGCAACGACATATTCGGACATGAGGCGATTCCCTTTTTGTTCGCTCGGGCGCACACTAAGCCTTGCCGGCGCGCGCGCAACCGGGGAGGCGCGTCACTCGCGCCCGAATTCGTCTTCTATGCGGATGATGTCGTCCTCGCCGAGATAGGAGCCGGTCTGCACCTCGATCAATTCGAGCAGGATCTTGCCCGGATTGGCCAGCCGGTGGCTGCATCCCAATGGCAGATAGATGCTCTCGTTTTCCGTCAGCATCGTCACCGTCCCGTCGAGCGTCACCTCGGCGGTGCCCGAAACGACGATCCAGTGTTCGGCCCGGTGGTGGTGAAGCTGCAGGCTGAGGCGCTTGCCCGGCTTTACGAAGAGCCGCTTCACCTGGAAGCGCGACCCCGACAGCACCGAGGAATATCCGCCCCAGGGGCGGTATTCGGTCCGGTGGATTTCGGTCAGCCCCGCGGTCATCGCGTGTCCGCGCAGCGTCTTCACCATCTGGCCGACCTTCTGGGCGTCCTGCATGCGCCCGATATAGATCGCGTCCTCGCTGGCGATCACCGTCAGATCCTCGAGCCCGTCGATCGCCACATGCGCCTTTTCCGAAACGACGAGCGAGCGCTGCGTGCCCGAAAGCGTCGCGGGCCCATGGGTCACATTACCCGCCGCATCCTTGTCGCTCACCTTCCAGACCGCGTCCCAGCTCCCAAGATCCGACCAGAAGAAGCCGACGGGGATCACGGCTGCCTTTTCGGTCTTCTCGAAGATGGCGTAGTCGACCGAGACCGATGGCACGGACGCGAACGGCGCCTCGGCGAGCCGCAGGAAATCGAGATCGGCACGCGCTTCGGCCACCGCCTTTTCCGCCCCGGCAAGGATCTCGGGGGCAAGCGCCGCGCATTCGGCGAGGAAATGCCCGGCTCCCAGCATGAACATGCCCGAATTCCAGAGAAAGCCGCCCTCAGCGAGCATCTCCTCTGCCCGCACCACATCCGGCTTTTCGACGAACCGCGCGACCCCGTGCACGCCCTCGGTGCCTTCTGGGCCGAGCGAAATATAGCCATAGCCCGTTTCGGGCGCGGTGGGGGTGATCCCGAAGGTGACGAGCCGTCCCGATGCCGCGGCGCGCGCCGCCCGGTCCACCGCGTCCCAATAGCCTTCATCGGTCTCGACCGCATGGTCCGAGGGCAGGACGTGCAGCACGGCCTCCGCCCCGAACCGCTCCCGCGCGAACAGCGCCGCCGCGGCGATGGCGGCGGTCGTGTTGCGCATGACTGGCTCGAGCAGGATCGTCGCGGGGGTCACGCCCGCCTCCTCGGCCTGCTCGGCGGCGATGAAGCGGTATTCGGTATTGGTCACGATGACGGGGGCGGTATAGGCGGGGCCGCTCACCCGCTCGAGCGTCTGCCGATAGGGGCTCGTCGGCCCCACCAGCGGCAGGAACTGCTTGGGGCGGGCCGCCCGCGACAGCGGCCAGAGCCGCGTACCCTGCCCACCGGCAAGGATGATGGGGACGATGCCCGGCATGGATCGATATTCCAAAAGACAAAGATAGCGGCGCGATCCTAACCGGTTCGGCGGGGCTGGCCAGCCTTTTTGGGGGCTTTGCATCGATGTCGCGGCGAGAGGCGCTGGCGGGGCCGGGGTGCGGGCGCTAGATTGGCGCGATGGATGCCGAAATTTCCAATGCCCCGGATGTCAGTCCCCCGCGCGACCTCGCGGGGCTGCGCGCGCTTATCCTCGCGCGGCGCGACCGCTTTCCCAAGCGCCTCGCGCAGATCGCGATCTTCGCGCTCGACCACCCTGAGGATTTTGCGCTCGGCACCGCCGCGACCATCGCCGCGCGCGCCGAAACCCAGCCCTCGGCGCTCGTCCGCTTCGCCCAGTCGCTCGGCTATCAGGGCTTTTCTGATCTGCAGGCGGTGTTCCGCGATAATCTGCGCGGCCGGCCGCCGAGCTACGAGACGCGCCTTGCCGCGATCGGGGAGGGGGATGGGCTCTCGCGCGGCGCCGCGCTCCTCTCCGAATCGGCCACCGCCGCCCGGCATTCGCTCGACGCGCTCGCGCGGATCGATCCCGCAGCGCTCGAGGCCGCGGTCGCGACGCTGGCCGAAGCCGAGACCATCCATCTCGTCGCCCAGCGGCGGGCGTTCCCGGTCACCGCCTATCTCGCCTATGCCTTCGCGCAGCTCGGCGTCCGTGCCCGCGCGGCGACCTCTCCTTTCGGCATCGAGGCCGAGGAGCTCGGCTTTGCGACCCCCGCCGACCGGGTGATCGCGGTGTCGTTCTCACCCTATGCCCCTGCCACGATCGCCCAGGCGCGCCTCCTTTCGGAGCGCGGCCTCCCCATCGTTTCGATCACCGACAGTGCCTTCTCGCCCCTCGTGCCGCTCTCGGCGCATTGGTTCGAAATCGCCGAGGGCGATTTCGGCGGCTTCCGCTCGCTTTCGGGAAGCCTCGCCTTTGCCATGGCTCTGGCCATCGCGGTCGCCGAGGCGCGCCGCCGACACTAGTCGCAAGAGGGGCACGCATTGACGCCCCGGCCCGCCCGTGCAAGACCACGGAGGTCGGTTTCCCCGTGCGCGAAGGCTCCGGGGGATCAAAAGGGAACACGGTGCGGCGTACCCATCAGGGACCAAATCCGTGGCTGCCCCCGCAACTGTAAGCGGCGAGTTCGCGCCTCATGCCACTGGCTTCCGGCCGGGAAGGCGGCGCGGGCGAACAGAACGCCGCGAGCCAGGAGACCTGCCGGCAAGACTGAGCCGGGCGCATCGCGCCCATTCCCATCGGCGCTTACGGAGGGTTTGCGCACATGAAGACCGAGGCTTTCGCCTTGGCGGTCGGGCCGCGCCCATGATCGCCCAGAACACCAAGATCCCAGTCACCGTCATCACCGGCTTTCTCGGCGCGGGCAAGACGACGCTCGTGCGTCACCTGCTCGCCAATGCCGGCGGCAAGCGCATTGCGCTCATCATCAACGAGTTCGGCGACATCGGGGTGGACAAGTCCATCCTCGCCGGCTGCGGGGACGAGACCTGCCGGGAAGAGGACATGATCGAACTGGCCAATGGCTGCATCTGCTGCACCGTGGCCGATGATTTCATCCCCACCATGAAGGCGCTGCTCGCGCGCACCGACCGCCCCGACCACATCGTGGTCGAAACCTCGGGCCTCGCGCTGCCCCAGCCCCTGATCCGCGCCTTCAACTGGCCCGAGATCAAGGCCGAAATGACGGTCGATGGCGTCGTCACCATGGTCGATGCGGCAGCTCTTTCCGAAGGGCGGTTCGCCTCCAACGAAGCGGCGCTCGCAGAGCAGCGCGCCGCCGATGAGATGCTCGACCACGAAACCCCGCTGGGCGAACTCTTCGAGGACCAGCTCATCGCCGCCGACCTCATCATCCTCAACAAGACAGATCTCGTTTCTCCCGAAGCGCTCGCCGGCGTCGAAGCCCGCATCCGCGAGGAAATGCGCCAGGGCACCGGGCTCGTGCGGGCCGCCAATGGTCAGGTCGATGTCAAGGCGCTGCTCGGGCTCGGCATCGGCTCGGAGAGCGATCTCGAGGGCCGGCAGAGCCATCACGAGGCCGAGCACGGCGGGGAGACCCACGAGCATGACGATTTCGACAGCTTCTCGCTGCATTTGCCCTCGATAAAGGGCAGGGACGCGCTGCTCGAGGCGATCGGCACGGCGATCGGCACGCACGATATCCTCCGCCTCAAGGGCTTTGCGGCGCTGCCGGGTTCCCCGAGCCGCCTCGCCATCCAGGCCGTCGGCCCGCGCGTCACCGCCTGGTTCGATCGGCCGTGGGAAGCGGACGAGGCGCGCGAGACGGCGCTCGTCGTCATCGGGCAGAGCCCGCTCGACAGGATCGCGATCACCCGCTGCCTCGAGCAAGCGGCGGCCTGAACCGACCGGTGGGCGGCCGAGCCTTCGGTGCCCGCCGTCCTTTCACGCAAAGGCCAGCCATGACGCGCAATGATCTTTTGTCCATGCTGATCTTCCTCGTCCTCGGGCCGGTGCTCGGGGGCGTGCTCGTCCTTGGCTGGTATGGGTTCCTCGACATGCTGGCGGGCAATTTCATTCCCATCGAGGAGATGGTTGTGGCCGCGATCGCCGTGGGGCCGATCTTCCTCTTCTTTTGCTATCTGCTCGGCCTGTTGCCGGCCGCGATCGCGGGCGGGCTCAGCCTTTTCGCCCGCCGGCTGGTCGCAAGCGTGCCCCTCCGGCTCGTGCTGGCCCCGGCCTTCGGCGCCGGCGCCGCGCTTCTGGTTTCGGTCCTGATCGCGGGGATCGACCTCACCAGCATCGGGGTCGCCAACCTGCGCGGGCTGCAGGCGGTGATCCTCTCGGTCAGCGCGCTCGCCGCCCTCATCTGCGCGGCGCTCGGCGAACGCTTCGCGGCGAGGCGCTGATGCACCTGCTCTCGGCCCAGGCCGGCGCGATCCAGCAGGAGGGCGAGGCGGTCGATCTCGATCAGACCCCCGGCAGGATCCTCTTTGCCTCGGCCGCCGACAGCGAACTCTCCATGCTCGCCGCCGCCGCCGACCGCGCCGGCGAAACCGAACTGCGGCTCGCAAGCACCCTGCGGCTCGCGCACAATCTCTCGGTCGATCTCTGGATCGAAAAGACCGTCCGGCACGCGCGCCTCGTCGTCCTCCGGCTTCTGGGTGGCCCGTCCTACTTCCAGTACGGGGTCGACGAGCTGACCGCGCTCGCGCTTTCAGGCACCATCGATCTTGTCCTCCTGCCCGGCGATGCGACCCCCGATCCGGTGCTGCGCGACCGCTCCACCATCCCCGCCGAGGATTGGGATCGGCTCCACGCCCTCTTCGTTGCCGGCGGGCCTGATAATTTCGATGCAATTCTTCTAATTCTGAGCAAATTTGCAGGCTCGGATACGTCACTTTCGGGGGTGGATTTTGCGCCGAGACCCTTCCCCCGCGTCGGTCACTGGCACCCCGAAACCGGGCTCGGAGCGCCCCGAAGCGCCCCCGGCCCGGCCGTCCCGATCCTCTTTTACCGCGCCGCGCTCGAAGGCGCCGGCACCGCAACCATCGAGGCGCTGGTCGCCGCTCTCTCCGCCAAGGGTTTGAAACCATTGCCGATTATGGTCTCGTCCCTCAAGGAGCCCGACTGCGTCGGCTTCCTCAAAGCCCATTTCACGGCCGAACCGCCCTCCGTCATCCTCAACCTCACCGGCTTCGCGCTCGGGCTCGATGGCCTCCCCGACGCCCGCAACCCCTTCGCCGGCATCGACGCCCCCGTCATCCAGCTCCTCCAGTCCGGCCGCCCCGAAAAAGCGTGGTCCGCCGACCCCCAGGGCCTCTCGCCCAAGGACCTCGCCATGCAGCTGGTGCTGCCCGAGATGGACGGGCGGATCGGCATGGTGATCGTCGGGCACAAGGCCGAGAGCGTATGGCACGCGCGCACCCAATGCCCGCTCAGCACCTATGCCCCCGATCCCTCCGGCATCGAGCGGGCCGCCACGCTCGCCGCCAACTGGATGGGGCTGCGCGAGACGCCGCGGGACGAGCGTCGAATCGGGGTGGTGCTCGCCAACTATCCCATCCGTGACGGGCGCATCGCCAATGGCGTCGGCTATGACGCGCCGCAATCGACCATCGAGATTCTTAGAGCGTTGGAGGCGGCCGGCTACGCGGTCGAAGGGTGCCCGGCCTCGGGCAATGCGCTGGTGGAAGCGCTACAGGCCGGCCCGACCAACGCAAGGCCCGATCGCGGCGAGAGCCCCGCGCGGCTGTCCCTG
This sequence comes from Arsenicitalea aurantiaca, assembly GCF_003994485.1. Lineage (GTDB taxonomy): Bacteria > Pseudomonadota > Alphaproteobacteria > Rhizobiales > Devosiaceae > Arsenicitalea > Arsenicitalea aurantiaca. The sequence goes on along the minus strand of NZ_RZNJ01000006.1, from coordinate 38,990 downwards.
TCTCGATATCAGGCGCTTTTTGCGACCCTGCCGGCGAGCGCCCGGGAGCGGATCACCGCGCACTGGGGGAGCCCCGAAGCCGATCCCTTCATGCGCGATGGCGTCTTTCACCTGCCGGTGCTGCTGCTGGGCAATATCGCCATCCTCCTCCAGCCCGCGCGGGGTTATGAGCGCGACGATGCGGCCAATTACCACGATCCCGATCTCGTGCCGCCGCACGCCTATTGCGCGGCCTATCTCTGGCTGCGCCACGAATTCGGCGCCCATGCGCTCATTCATAACGGCAAGCACGGCAATCTCGAATGGCTGCCGGGGAAGGCGACGGCGCTGGCGGAGGGCGATTTCCCCGATGCGCTCTGGGGGCATTTGCCCCATCTCTATCCCTTCATCGTCAACGATCCTGGTGAGGGCAGCCAGGCCAAGCGGCGGACCGGCGCGGTGATCATCGATCACCTCGTGCCCCCGCTGACCCGGGCAGAAACCTATGGGCCACTCAAGGACCTCGAAGCCCTGCTCGACGAATATTATGCGGCTTCGGGCATGGACCGGCGCCGGCTCGAGGATCTGCGCCGGCGGATCCTCGATTTCGCGCGCGATGCGCAGCTCGATCGTGACGTCGCATTGGGTGCCGACGGGGACGCGGCGCTGGTCGCCCTCGACAATTTCCTCTGCGAGTTGAAGGAAGCCCAGATCCGCGATGGTCTTCACGTTTTCGGGCAGTCGCCGGCCGGCGCGCTCGAACGCGACCTCGTCGTCGCACTCGCCCGGGTGCCGCGCGGTTCGGACCAGCCGGGCGATGCCTCGCTGATAAGGGCGCTCGCGGACGATATGAAGCTCGGTTTCGACCCGCTGGCCGCCCGTCTCGGCGATCCCTGGACCGGGCCGCAGGCGGGCGAGACTCCGTGGCGCACGGTGGGCGACGTGGTCGAAGCGCTCGAAGCGCTCGCTGCAAAGCTGGTCGAGGGCGCCCCCCTCGATCCGGCCTGGACCGCAACTTCGGCGGTGATGGAAACGGTCGAGAAAACCATCCGCCCGCGCCTTGCCGCTTCCGGCCCCGCGGAAATCGCGGCGCTGCTCGACGGGCTCGACGGCAAATTTGTGCGCCCCGGACCTTCGGGCGCGCCGAGCCGTGGGCGGCTCGACGTGCTGCCGACGGGCCGCAATTTCTATTCAATCGATAATCGCGCCGTGCCAACCCCGACGGCCTGGGAGCTGGGGCGGAAATCGGCCGAGAACCTCCTTGTCCGCCATTTCCAGGAGCACGGGACCTCGCTTTCGGCGCTGGCGCTCTCGGTCTGGGGCACAGCCAATATGCGGACGGGCGGGGACGACATCGCCCAGGCGCTCGCGCTGATCGGTGCAAGGCCGGTCTGGGACGGGGCCTCGCTGCGGGTATCGGGCTACGAGATCATCCCGCTCGCCCGGCTCGGCCGGCCGCGGGTCGACGTGACGCTCAGGATATCGGGCTTTTTCCGCGATGCCTTCCCGGCCCAGATCGCGCTCTTCGACCGGGCGATTCGCGCCATCGGCGCACTGGACGAGCCCGAGGACCAGAACCCCATCGCCGCCCGTATGCGCATCGACGCGCTGGGGCTGATGAAGGCCGGCGCGAGCGAGGCCGAAGCCGCGTTGTCGGCCGGCCACCGCATCTTCGGCTCCAAGCCCGGCGCTTATGGCGCGGGGCTGCAGGGATTGATCGACACCGGCAAATGGGCGGAGAAATCCGACCTCGCAGAAGCCTTCCTCAACTGGGGGCAATACGCCTATGGCGCGCAGGCCACGGGCGTTCCAGCGCGCGAACGGTTCGCCGCGCGGCTCGGGGCCATCGAGGCCGTGGTCCACAACCAGGACAATCGCGAGCACGACCTGCTCGATTCAGACGATTACTACCAGTTCGAGGGCGGGCTCGTGGCAACCGCCGAGACGCTGTCGGGCACCCGCCCCTCTGCCTATCACAACGATCATTCCCGCCCCGAACGGCCGCTGACGCGCACGCTCGAGGAGGAGATCTCGCGCGTCATGCGCTCGCGGGTGGTCAATCCCAAATGGATCGCCGGCGTCAAACGCCATGGCTATAAGGGCGCCTTCGAGATCATCGCGACGCTCGACTACATGTTCGCCTTTGCCGCGACGACCGGCGCAGTGAAAACCCATCATTTCGATCTGGCTTTCGAGGCGTTCGTCCTAGATGCCGAGACGCGCGCCTTCATCGCCGACCACAACCGGTTCGGTCATGACGAGATGCTGGCCAAATTCCGCGAGGCGATCGTGCGCGGCTTCTGGACCCCGCGCGCCAATTCCGCCTACGCTCTCTTGGAGGAGACCCCGCAATGACCGAACGCGCGCCCAAAAAGACCGATCTGATGACCGAGGCCGAGCGCGACGCCTACCACGCCGAAAAGATGCGCAAGAAGAAGGAAGCCCGCAACCGCATCCTCGCCACCAAGACCGAGGAGCGAGGGCTCGTGATCGTCCATACCGGCAAGGGCAAGGGCAAGTCGACCGCGGCCTTCGGCATGGTGTTCCGCGCCATCGGGCATGGGATGAAGGTGGGGGTCGTGCAGTTCGTCAAGGGCGCCTGGGGCACGGGCGAGCGCGACGTGCTCGAAAAATTCGGCGACCAGGTGACCATCCGCGCCATGGGCGAGGGGTTCACCTGGGACACCCAGGACCGGCAGCGCGACCTCGCCGCCGCGCGAGCCGCCTGGGACCAGGCCAAGGCGATGATCGCCGACGAGAGCTTCGGCATGGTGCTGCTGGACGAGCTCAACATCTGCCTGCGCTATGATTACCTTCCGCTCGAGGAAGTGCTGGAGATGCTGCGCAACAAGCCGCGCGACACCCATGTGATCGTCACCGGCCGCAACGCCAAGGACGAATTGATCGAATTGGCCGATCTCGTCACCGAAATGACCGAGATCAAGCACCCCTTCCGCGCCGGCGTGAAGGCGCAGAAGGGCATCGAGTTTTAGAAGTTCAGCCTTAGAGGCATGGGCCCGGGGCGACGAGCGACCGGGCCGTCGTCTCGGCAAGACTGTCCAAACGCGCTCGGTCGGCGACGCCATATTGTAGGCGCAGATGGGCCGCGGCCTCGCCGCCGCAGGCGAGAATGGTGCGCTGGACGATGACATGGCCGGCCCGCGTGCCCGACCACATGGCCCAGCCCGGGGTTTCGATGCGGCTGTCGAAGACGACGCCTTCCGCACTGTCGGCCCCGATGCGCTCGGCGAGCTCGGTTTCGAAATCCGCGAGCAGCCGATTGCCCCAGACGATGAGTTCGATCCGGCCATCCTGCGAGCGATAGACGCGCCCGTCGCCGTTCTGGCCTTCCGAGACCATGGCAAAGCCGGAGGGCACGCTGACCCCATAGCCGAAGCGGGCATTGTCATAGCGTTCCTGCGCCAGGGCGGGCAGGGCGGTGAGGAGACTGGCAATCAGGATGAGCAGCATCGGCATAGTTGGAGTCTGAGCCGATCGAGGGCGGCCCGCAAGAGGCTCAGTGCGAATGCCCGTGGTCGTGCTCGTGATCGTGGGTCACGGCCTCGCCCGAACGCGCCCGTTGCCATTCCGTCGCCGACTGCCGGAGGATCTGGCCCGCGGAACTGAGGAACAGCGCCGACATGATGAAGGCGACGATGAGGTCGGGCGCGCCATTTCCGAGCACCGCCACGGCGCCCGCCGCCCCGACCACAGCGATATTGCCGATCATGTCGTTGCGCGAGCAGAGCCAGACCGAGCGCACATTGGCGTCGCCATCCTTGTAGGCCATCAGCAGCCAGACCGAGACGAAATTGATGCCGAGCGCGATCAGCCCCACAATGCTCATCACATGAGGTTCCGGCATGCCCATGTAGAACACCTGATAGAGCGTCGAACCCGCGATCCAGAGCCCGATGGCAACGAGGCTGAGGCCCTTGGCGAAGGCGGCGCCGGCCCGCACCTGCAGCGGCCTGCCGATGGCCCAGAGCGAGAGCGCATAGGTCGCGCCATCGGCGAGGAAATCGAGCGCATCGGCCTTCAGCGCCTGACTGCCCGACAGAGCGCCGGCGCTCATCTCGATGGCAAAGCCCAGGAGGTTGAGGATTGTGACGATGACCAGCCGGCGCTTGTACGCATCGTCCATGCCATCGAAGCTGTGCTCGTGTCCGCACCCTGCGCTCATCGTCTTGCCCTTGCGATTCCGTCCCGGGCACCACAGATAATTCCTCTAGCCACTAGAGGTTCAAGGGGCAAAATGACCAATTATTCGATCGGCGACCTCGCCACACGATCGGGGGTAAAGGTGCCCACGATCCGCTATTACGAGGAGATCGAACTGATCGCGCCGACTGGGCGCACCGCCGGCAACCAGCGGCGCTACGACAGCGATGCGCTCGACCGGCTGCGCTTCATCGCCCACGCGCGGGCGATGGGATTTTCGATGGAATCGTTGAAATCGATGCTGCGTATCGCCAATCATCGCGATGCGCCCTGCGAGGATCTCGATGCGCTGGTCGAAGCGCGTCTCAAGGAAGTTGACGAGCGCCTTGCCAAGCTGATCGCCTTGCGGACCGAACTGGCGTCCATGCTCGAAAGCTGCGCGCATGGCACGGTCGCTGACTGCCGCATCCTCCAGGTGCTGTCGGACCATGAGGAGTGCCGGGCCGAGCACTAGGCCGGGCAGGCTAGAGCACGACGATGCCCGAATGCTTGGCCTTGTTCTCGGGCTCAACGTGAATGGTGATCTGGCTGTCGGGCACTGCTTCACGGAGCTTGTGCTCGATGCCGTCGCAGATGACATGGGCTTCAGCGACGCTCATCGTGCCGGGCACGACGAGGTGAAAATCGATGAAGGTCGCCTTGCCCGCCTGGCGTGTGCGGATGTCGTGGGCTTCGATCGCGCCCTCGGCATTGGCGGCGATGAGCTCGCGGATCCGGGCCAGCTGCCCCGGATCGACGGCGACATCCATGAGCCCGATGACACTCTGCCTGACGAGCAGCCAGCCCGACCAGAGGATGGTGCAGCCCACGAGCGCGGCCAGCACCGCATCGAGCCGCGCCCAACCCGTAACCGCCACCAGAAGCACGCCCAGAAGAACTGCGCCGGTCGAGAAGACGTCGGTAAAGAGGTGCCGCCCGTCCGCGACGAGGGCGGGGGACCGGGCCTTGCGGCCCGCGCGCACGAGATAGCCGGCCCAGACCGCGTTGATCACCGTGGCGAAGATGCTGACCGCAATGGCGGCGGGCGTAAGTTCGATCGGCCGCGGATGGAAGTAGCCAAGATAGGCCTCGCGGAAGATGAGGAGCGCCGCAACGCCGATGAAGACCCCGATGATGACGGCCGAGAAATACTCGGCCTTGTGGTAGCCATAGGGCAGGGTGGCGTCAGCCGGCCGCGCGGCGAGCCTGACGGCGACGAGGGCGGCGAGCGCGGTGGCGATGTTGACGACGCTTTCGAGCGCATCCGAGTAGAGCGCGATCGAGCCGGTCCACCAGGCGGCAAGCCCCTTGAGCGCCAGCACGAGCACGCCGATCAATAGGCTGCCCACCGCGATGCGGGTGGTTAGGGGGATCTCGGCTTTCATCGGAGGGGCTCGGTTCGGGCCGGCACTGCGCCGCCCGTTCGCATCCGAAGGCCATAGCGTGGAACGCCCGTCGAAGCAAGTCGCTGTATTTGCAACTCATTTTCAAAAGCATTGGCATCTGGGCGAGGGTCGGCGCGTCAACGCATTGACCCTCCCTGCGCGACCCCCTAGAAGCTTGAGCAAGCGCAGCGTTCCACAAAAGGGACTGAAACAGGATCCGGTGCGGTCGACCCAAATCGGGGACCAGATCCGGGGCTGCAGACAGGCTTTGATGCGAACTCTGCCTCTACGAAAGAAAGAGGCGAGACCCCATGACCCCAGATCTGAAACCCGCTTTGGCGCTGCCTGAGGGCACCGGCATCATGCTGTGCGGCCATGGCAGCCGCAACCAGCGGGCCGTCGGTGAATTCGCCGTGCTGGCCGACCAGCTGCGCGCGCGCTTCCCCGGTGTGCCGGTGGAATATGGCTATCTCGAATTTGCCAATCCCGTCATCCATCAGGGCCTCGATCGGCTGCGTGCGGCAGGGGTGAGGCATGTGCTGGCGCTGCCGGGCATGCTCTTTGCCGCAGGGCACGCCAAGAACGACATCCCTTCGGTCCTCAACACCTATGCGGCCACCCATCCGGGTTTCGAGATCACCTATGGGCGCGAGCTCGGGGTAGACCTCAAGATGATCCGGGCGGCCGGCGAGCGCATCGAGGAAGCGATTGCCGGGGCTTCCGGGGACGTCCCGCGCCACGAGACCTTGCTGATGGTGGTGGGGCGCGGCGCGTCGGATCCGGACGCCAACTCCAACGTCGCCAAGGTCATGCGCATGCTCTGGGAGGGCATGGGCTTTGGCTGGGGTGAGGTCGCCTATTCGGGTGTCACCTTTCCGCTCGTCGCCCCCGCGCTCGATCATGCGGTGCGGCTTGGGTATCGGCGCATCGTCGTCTTCCCCTATTTCATGTTCACCGGGGTTCTCGTCAACCGCATCTACGACGCTGCAGACGAGGCACAGCTGCGCTATCCGGACATCGAGATCCTCAAGGCGCCCTATCTCAACGACCACCCCCTCGTTGTCGAAACCTTCATCGATCGGGCCCGCGAGATCCTCGAGGGGCAGAACCTGATGAACTGCGCGATGTGCAAATATCGCGAACAGGTCCTGGGGTTCGAGGCCGAGATCGGCCTCGCCCAGGAAAGCCACCACCACCACGTCGAGGGCGTGGGCGGCGGGCTCGAGAACTGCCCCTGCAAGGGCGATTGCGACGCCTCGTGCCGCGACGAGGCCTTCTGCATCGCCCATGGCCTGCCCTGGTCCCCGCTCCACGCCCATGAGCCGCATGGCCATCACCATACGCACGATCACGGGCACGACCATGCGCATGGCCATCACCACCACGGCCATCACCACCATCACGACGATCACGCGCTCCTTTATCGTAAGGCCGCGCCGGGCGTGGTCCACGATCATCACCACCACCCCTATCCTCACGCCGATCATCCGCTCGGGCCGGTGACCCTGCCGAAGGTGCCCGGGCGGCTGGCCCGGGCCGAACGCAAGCGATGATCGACTATCTGCGGGACGCCGCCGAAATCTACGCGCGCAGCTTTGCGACCATCGAGGAGGAGGCCGAGCTCGACCATCTCCCCGAGGCGCTGCGTCCTGTTGCGGTGCGCATGATCCACGCCTGCGGCATGGTCGATCTTGCCGCCGACATCCTCGGTACGGCCGACGTCGTCGGGGCCGCCCAGGCAGCGCTCGCGGCCGGCGCGCCGGTGCTTTGCGATTGCGAGATGGTGCGTGCGGCGCTGATCCGCAGCCTCTTCCCGCGCGATGCCGAACTGATCGTGACCCTCAACGCCCATGGCGTGCCCGAGCTTGCCCGTGCACTCGGCACCACCCGTTCGGCCGCGGCGGTCGAACTCTGGCGCGACCGGCTCGCGGGCGCCGTCATCCTCATCGGCAATGCGCCGACGGCGCTCTTCCACCTTTTCGAAATGCTTGAAGCCGGGGCTCCGCATCCGGCTGCCATCATCGCGGCGCCGGTCGGCTTCGTCGGAGCCGCCGAAAGCAAGGTGCTGCTTGCCCGGAACGCATTGGCCATCCCTTTTCTTACCGTGCGGGGCAGGCGCGGTGGTTCGGCGATCGCGGCGGCGGCGCTCAACGCCATTGCCAAGGGCATGGCGCGATGACGGCCTGGCTCACCATCATCGGCATGGGCGAGGGGGGATCCGACACCCTGCCCGAGGCAACGCGTCGCCGGATCGATGCGGCGCCGGTCCTGATCGGAAGCCGGCGGTTCCTGTCCGCTCTTCCACAGCCGGAGGGGCAGGAGCGGATCGCGTGGAGCGGTCCCTATGGGCAAATGCTCGGCGTGCTCGACGCCCGGCGCGGGATGCCCACCGTGCTGCTCGCTACCGGCGACCCTTTCTGGTTCGGCATCGGAGCAAGCCTTTCCGCGCGCTATGGCAGCGAGGAGTTCGAAACCCTCCCTGCGCCCTCGGCCTACCAATTGGCAGCCTCCCGGCTCGTTTGGCCGCTGCAGAACGTGACGACGCTTTCGCTGCATGGCCGGCCGGTGGAAGCGCTCCATCCGCACGTGCTTCCCGGCAATCGCATTCTGGCGCTCACCGCCGATGCGGCTACGGCGGGCGCTGTCGCCTGCCTCCTCCTGGCCCGCGGCTATGGACAAAGCCTGATGATTGCGCTCGAGGCAATCGGTGGGCCGGGAGAGCGCCGCGAGGCCATGCGTGCGACGGAATGGGACAAGGCCGAGATTGGCGATTTCTACGTCCTTGCCATCGACTGCGTCGCCGACGCTGATGCGCCGCTTCTCCCGCCCATCCCCGGCCTGCCGGACGGTGCATTCATTTCGGATGGGCAACTCACCAAGCGCGAGGTCCGTGCGGCGACGCTCGCCCGGCTTGCGCCCTATCCCGGCGCGCTCCTCTGGGATCTTGGCGCCGGATGCGGATCGATCGGCATCGAGTGGATGCGGGCGGCGCCCGGTACCCGCGCCATTGCCTTCGAGCGTGAGACCGAAAGGCTTTCGATGATCGCCCGTAACGCTGCAGCTCTCGGCGTGCCCGCCCTCACGATCGTCCCGGGCGATCTGCCCGAGACGCTCGCGGGGCAAGATCGCCCCGATGCGGTGTTCGTGGGGGGCGGTGTCGGCAACCCGACGCTCTTCGAACGCGCGTGGGATGCCTTGAGACCAGGCGGGCGCCTCGTTGCCAATGCCGTGACGCTCGAGGGGGAGCTCGAGCTCAGCCGGCGGCAGGCCGAACTGGGCGGCGACCTCGTGCGCATCGACGTCTCGGTTCTCGATCGGGTCGGTCCCCATCGCGTCATGCGTCCGCGCATGGCCGTCACCCAGTTTTCAACGAGAAAGCCATGAACGGGACCCTGTACCTCGTGGGCGTCGGCCCCGGCGACCCCGAGCTTCTGACGCTGAAGGCCGCACGCATTCTCGGCGCCGTCGAAGTCATCGCCTTTCCCGCTCCGCGCGAGGATTCCGCGCTGGCTCTCGAAATCGCATCGCCCCATCTCAACCCCGACGCTGCGCGGGTGCCGATCCCCCTGCCGATGAGCATAGACCGCGCCATCGGCCGCACCGCCTATAACGAGGGCGCGCAGGCGATCCTTCTCCATTTGCGGGCCGGGCGCGATGTCGCCTATCTCTGCGAAGGTGATCCGCTCTTTTATGGCTCGGCGATGTATCTGATCGATCGCGTGGGCCGGGAGGCCGAAATCTGCATCGTGCCGGGGGTCACCTCGCTGACCGCGAGCGCCGCCGCGATCGGGCGGCCGCTTGCCGCACGGAACGAGATGCTGAAGGTTCTGCCGGCGCCGTTGCCCGATGCCGTGCTCCGGTCCGAACTCCTCTCCACCGACGCGGCGGCGCTCATCAAGATCGGGCGGCATTTCGACCGCATCCGCGCCCTTCTCGAGGAAACCGGGCATCTGGGCGGCGCGATGATCGTCGAGCACGCGACGACGGGGAAGGAACGGATCACCCCGCTTGCCGCCTTCGCCCACACCGATCGCCCGTATTTTTCGACCATCCTGACCTATCGCGGGGCCGAGGCATGGGGACGATGAAGCCGGCCGTCCTGACCTTTGCAGGCAGCGGGCGCGACACCGCTGCGCGGATCGCCGAACTGATTGGCGGCGAGGTATTGGCGGGCGAGGCGGGCCAGATCCGCCGGCTTTTCGGGGCGGGGCGCCCGATCGTCGGCGTCTGTGCCGCGGGCATCCTTATCCGCATCCTGGCGCCGCTCCTGTCCGACAAGACGGTCGAGCCGCCCGTGCTTGCGGTGAGCCAGGACGGCGGCCATGTCGTGCCGCTCCTGGGCGGGCATCATGGCGCGAACCGGCTGGCGCGGGAGATTGCGGCTACGATCGGCGGCAGTGCGGCCCTCACCACGGCCTCAGACAGCCGGTTTTCCCGCGGGCTCGACGAACCGCCGGCCGGATACAGGATTGCCGACCCCGTTGCGGCCAAGCCGGCCATGGCCGCGCTTCTGGGTGGCGAGACGATCGCGCTCACCGGCGACGCGCCCTGGCTTGCCCAGGCCGGCTATCCGATCGCGCCCGATGGGGCGGTGGCCGTCAGCGTCACCGAACGGCTGGACGCCGAGGGGCTCGTCTATCATCCCGCGACGCTCCTTGCGGGCATGGGCTGCGAACGCGGGGCCGGGGCAGACGAAGTGATCGCGCTTCTTGAAGCAACGCTCGCCGAGGCCGGCCTGTCCCCAAAGAGCCTTGCAGCGATCGGCACCATTGCCTTGAAAGCCGACGAACCGGCGCTTCATGCTGCCGCGCGCCATTTCGGCGTGCCGCTCAGGCTCTTCACGTCTGCCGAACTCGCCGCCGAGCGCGAGCGGCTGGAGAACCCCTCGGCAATCGTCGAAGCGGAGACCGGCACGCCGGGCGTCGCCGAGGCCGCGGCGCTGAAGGCTGGTCGCCTCATCATGCCCAAGCGGAAATCAGCGCGCGCCACCTGTGCCATCGGGCTGAGCGAAGCACCGCTCGATCCCGCCTCGCTCGGCCGTGCGCCGGGGTATCTGCACATCGTCGGCATCGGTCCGGGCGCCCCCGAGACCCGAACCGCCGCGGCTGTCGCGGCCCTCGAGGCGTCGGGCGACTGGGTGGGCTATGGGCTCTATCTCGATCTCATCGCCGACCTTGCGACCGGTCAGCAGGAACATCGGTTTCCGCTCGGCGACGAGGAAGTCCGCGTGCGTCATGCGATCGAACTGGCCGCCACGGGCCGTACCGTCGCGCTCGTCTGCTCGGGCGACGCGCAGATCTATGCCATGGCGGCGCTCGTCTTCGAGTTGCTCTCGGCCCAAGGGGAAAGAGCGCTGAGCGAAGATGCGCGGCGCGTGGCGGTGGAAAGCCATCCGGGAATTTCCGCATTGCAGGCCGCTTCGGCAGCCGCTGGAGCGCTGCTTGGCCATGATTTCTGCGCGATCTCGCTATCGGACCTGCTGACCCCCCGGGAAGACATCCTCAAACGGCTCGAGGGCGCGGCAGCAAGCGATTTCGTCACCGCCTTCTACAACCCGCGGTCGCAGAGACGCACCGATCTCATCATTGCGGCGAAGTCTATCTTTATGGCCCATCGCCCGCCCGAAACCCCGGTGATCGTCGCCTCCAGTCTCGGTCGGCCGGACGAAATGGTGACGGTGACGACGCTCTCCCGGTTCGATCCTGAAAGCATAGACATGCTGACCATCGTTCTCATCGGCGCTTCGAGCTCCCGGGCCTTCACCCGTGGCGATGGCCGCACCGTGGCGTTCACGCCGCGCGGCTATGCGCGTAAGGCCGGACTCCTCTCATGACCGTTTACTTCATCGGCGCCGGGCCGGGCGCGCCCGATCTCATCACCCTGCGTGGTCAACGCCTGATCGAGCGGTGCCCGGTCTGCCTCTATGCCGGATCGCTCGTTCCGGCCGAAATCGTCGCATCGGCGCCCGAGGGGGCTCTCGTCCGGGATACGGCGCCCATGCATCTCGACGAGATCGTCGCCGAAATGGAAGCGGCCGAGGGACGGGGCGAGGACGTTGCGCGGGTGCATTCGGGCGACCCCTCGCTTTATGGCGCGATTGCCGAACAGATGCGCCGGCTTGACGCGCTCGGGATCCGATATGAAGTGGTGCCGGGGGTTCCAGCCTTCGCGGGCGCCGCGGCACGGCTCGCAACCGAGCTCACTCTGCCCGAGATCGCCCAGACGGTGATCCTGACCCGCACCGCTGGCAAGGCCTCCTCCATGCCCGAGAGCGAGCGGCTCGAAGTCCTGGGCGCGAGCAAGGCGACCCTCGCCATCCATCTCTCGATCCGCAACCTTGCCTATGTCGAGGAGGCGCTGACCCCCCATTACGGGGCGGACTGCCCGGTCGTCATCGTCTACCGGGCGACGTGGCCGGACGAGCAGGTGATCATCACCGATCTCGCCGGAATGCGCGCCCGCGTCCGTGCCGAAAAGCTGACGCGAACGGCGCTCATCTTCGTGGGGCATGTCTTCGGGGAAACCGCGTTCCGGGAATCGCGGCTCTACGATTCGGAGTTCGCGCATGTGCTGCGCAACAGGGGCAAGAAAGCCAAGGCTCAGGGAGAGGTCAGGTGAAGCGCTGCGATCGCCCGGCCGAGGCTCTGAACCTCGATCGCCTCGGGCAGCGCAGGCCGGGCGATCATGAAGACCGCGACGCGCAGATGTTCCGCCGCCTTGAGCTTGGCCTCGGTCGCCGCGCCCCCGGAATTCTTGGTGACGAGATGGCTGATCTTCTCGGCCTTCATCAGCGCGATTTCCTCGGGCAGGAAGTGCGGCGGCCGCGACAGGATCGACCAGGCGTTGGCCGGCAGCAACTCCGCCGGCGCTTCGATCGAGCGAACGAGAAACGTGCAGTCGGTCCGCGCAAGAAACGGGTCGAGGCCTGCATGCCCGATGGTCAGGAGCGCGCGCGCCCCTCGTGGCAGGCGGGCGGCGGCGGTCTCGAAATCGGGCTGATGATGCCAGAAGGCGTATTTGGGCTCCGCCCATCCCGGCCGCACGACCCGCACGAGAGGGATGCCCGCGGCATCGGCCGCGGTCACGGCGTTGCGCGAAATGCGCGCGGCATAGGGGTGGGTGGCGTCCACCAGTCGCTCGAAGCCCTCGGCGCGAAGGAAGGCGGCGAGGAAATCGGCGCCCCCAAAGCCCCCGATGCGGATCGCCCCCTTGGGCAGGACGGGGTTCTCGGTCCGGCCCGCCAGCGACGTGGTGACGTCGTGGCCCATCTCGACCAGCCGGTCGGCGAGCTCGCGCGCGTCGCCTGTCCCGCCCAGGATGAGGATTTTCATCGCCTAGCCGCTTTCCCCGACGATCACGCCGGCCCGGTCCACGATCAGCACGTCCACCTCGATTTCGGGCCCTGCCATGCGCTTCGCCTCCAGGGCGGCGCGGCGGGCCACCGCGTCGGCCAGCTTCAGCCCCAGCCCGTTGGCGAGGGCGAGGATCTGGCTGGCGGAATCGGCAACGCGGGCCTGCTCAACCGGTTCCGATGGCGCCCCGAGGCTCGCCATCATATCGGCCAGGGCATCCCGGTCGACGCTGCCGCGGCCCGAATGCAGGTCCATGGCGCCCTGGGCGAGCTTGCTGATCTTGGCAAAGCCTCCCGAAACTGTCACCCGCCGCACGGGATGCGTCCGCAGATATTTGAGCATGCCGCCGACGAAGTCGCCCATGTCGATATAGGCCTCTTCAGCCAGGCCGAGGCGCGCCATAGCGGCCTTTTCGGAGAGGTCGCCCGTCGATCCCACGACATGATCGAGCCCGATCGCGCGCGCCACGTCGATGCCGCGATGGATCGAATGGATCCATGCCGAGCAGGAATAGGGGATGACGATGCCCGTCGTCCCGAGGATCGAGAGCCCGCCCATGATGCCGAGGCGCGGGTTCCAGGTCTTTTCGGCAAGCCGCGCACCGTTTTCGACCGAAATGGTGACGACGAAATCCGGCGCCACGTCATGGGCACGCGCGAGCGCTTCGATCTCAGCACGCATCATCTGCCGGGGGACGGGATTGATCGCCGGCTCGCCGACCCCGATCGGCAGGCCGGGGCGCGTCACGGTGCCGACGCCGTCCCCGGCACGAAAGACCACGCCTGCGCCCTCGTACGCCGGCGCGACGCGCGCAATGACCAGCGCGCCATGGGTGACGTCGGGATCATCGCCCGCATCCTTGATGATGCCGGCCTCTGCACACCCGTCCCCGAGCGCCTGCATGGCCAGGGCGAAGGCCGGCTGCTGTCCGCCCGGAAGGGTGATGGTGACGGGGTCCGCAAACCCGTCCCCCAGAAGCGCCCCGAGTGCGGCCTTCGTGGCGGCGGTCGCGCAGGCGCCTGTCGTCCAGCCTCTGCGAAGAGGCCGGGCAGGGGGCTCGTCATGTGGCGCGCTTTCCATCGCCGCGAGCTATATCGCGCCCCGGGTCACGCGAACAGGGGCCGGCTATGCTGGGGTGGCTGAGACGATGGCGGGCGCGGCCCGGGCCTTTCGCACGGCTTGATGCCGAACGCTTTCCCGATTTCGCGCCGGGCACGGTCTGGCTCGTGGGTGCGGGCCCGGGAGGGCCGGGACTGCTCACCCTCTTGGGCTATCATGCGCTGGGGCTGGCCGACGTCATCGTCTATGATGCCCTGGTTTCCCCCGAACTCCTCGCACTGGCGCCCGCGGAAACCGAAAAGATCCACGCCGGCAAGCGTGGCGGCCGTCCTTCGCCCGCGCAGGCCGATATCAGCCTCCGCCTGATCGCCCTGGCGCGCGCGGGCAAACGGGTGCTCCGCCTCAAGGGCGGCGATCCCTTCATGTTCGGGCGGGGCGGCGAAGAGGCAGGAGCCCTTGCGCGGGCCCGCATCGGCTTCAGGATCGTGCCGGGCATATCCTCCGGGATCGGCGGTCTCGCCTATGCCGGCATCCCCGTCACCCATCGCGACACCAATCACGCGGTCCTCTTCCTCACCGGGCATGACGAAAGCGGCACCGTTCCGCAATCGGTCGACTGGAGCGCGGTCGCGAACGCTGCGCCCGTCATCGTCATGTTCATGGCCGTCAAGCATCTGGGCAACATCGCCGACAAGCTGCTCGTGGCGGGACGGGATCCCGCGGACCGTATCGCCATCGTCTCGAATGCCGCACGGCCCGATCAGTCGGTGACCGAATGCCGGCTCGACGAGGCCTCCGGGCTCGAAAATCTCCCCACCCCGGCGATCATCGTCCTCGGCCCGGTCAGCGCCTATCGGGAGGTGCTGGACTGGTACGGACCAAGCGAGCGGGGAAATCCCATTGGCTGATCCTCGGGGCGTCATCATCGCCGCGCCACGCTCGGGGTCTGGCAAGACGCTCGTCACGCTCGGGCTCGCGGGCGCCCTGCGGATGGCTGGCCTGGTGGTTGCGCCAGCCAAGACCGGCCCCGACTATATCGACGGCCAGTTCCTCGCCCGGGCGGCGGGTCGAGAGGCCGTCAATCTCGACCCCTGGGCGATGTCGCCCATGCGTCTGCGCAGCCTCGCGCGCCGCCACGCCGAGGGCGCGGACATCCTGCTGCTCGAAGGAGTGATGGGGCTCTTCGACGGTGCAGCCGACGGCACTGGCTCGACCGGCGATCTCGCCCAAGCGCTCGATCTGCCCGTGATTCTGGTTGTCGATGCGGATCGGCAGAGCCAGTCGATCGCCCCGCTGGTCGCGGGGTTCGCCCAGTGGCGCACCGGGGTTCGGGTCGCCGGGATCATCGTCAATCGCTCTGCCAGCACCCGGCACGAGGCCATGGTGCGCCGGGCGCTGGAGGCGACGCAGATACCCGTCCTCGGCGTGCTGCCGCGTCGCGACAAATTGTCGATACCCTCCCGGCAATTGGGGCTGGTCCTCCCGGGCGAACTCGACGGCATCGAGGAAACGCTGCGTGCGGCGGCAGGCGCGATTGCCGACTATGTCGATCTGCCATCCCTGCTGTCGCTCACCCGTCCCCTTTCGGACGATAAGGAGCATCCAGGCCTCCCGCCCCTTGGTCAGCGGATCGCGATTGCGCGGGATGCGGCCTTCGGCTTTCTCTACCCCCATTTTCTGGACGATTGGCAGCGGGCCGGTGCGAGCCTCAGTTTCTTTTCCCCCCTCGCGGACGAAGGCCCCGCCGCGGACGCCGATGCGGTCTTCCTGCCCGGCGGCTATCCTGAACTCCATGGTCCCGCGCTCGCGTCGGCCACACGGTTTGCAGCTGGTCTACGCGCCGCCCGCGACCGGGGTGCGCTCGTTTATGGCGAATGCGGGGGCTTCATGGTGCTGGGCGAACGGCTCGTCGATGCGACCGGACGGAGCCATCCGATGACCGGCCTTCTCCCCATCGAGACCCGCATCGACCGTCCCCGACGCCTGCTCGGCTATCGCCGCCTCGCCCACATGAGCCCGCTGCCTTGGCCTGCGCGGCTCATGGGGCACGAATTTCACTATTCCTCTGCACGCCGGAGCCGTGCCGCAACGCCGCTCTTTGCGGCAACGGATGCCCTGGGCGAGGAGCAGCCCCCGATGGGGGCGAGGGAAGGGCGGGTGATGGGGTCCTACGCCCATGTGATCGATGCCGCTTCCCCCGACCCCTCCGACATGTGACAAGCGGGCATAAGGGGCAGAGGGACGCGCATGGCCGCAAAGGCATTGATGTTCATGGGCACCGGCTCGGATGTCGGCAAATCGCTGCTGGTCGCGGGGCTCTGCCGGGCCTATGCGCGGCGCGGATTGCGCGTTGCGCCCTTCAAGCCGCAAAACATGTCCAACAATGCCGCAGTCACCACCGATGGCGGGGAGATCGGACGGGCTCAGGCCCTGCAGGCGCGCGCCGCCGGCCGGCCGCCAATTACCGCGATGAACCCGGTGCTCCTCAAGCCCGAGCATGAATCAGGCGCGCAGCTCGTCGTGCGTGGCAAGCGACGCGGGTCCTATCCCACCCGCCAGTACTGGGCGCGGCGTGGAGAACTGCTCCCCGAAGTGCTTGGCGCCTTTGCCGAACTCGCCGCCGACGCCGATCTCGTCCTCGTCGAGGGCGCGGGCAGCGCTTCGGAGGTCAATCTGCGCGCCGGCGACATCGCCAATTTCGGCTTTGCGCGCGCCGCAGACCTGCCGGTAGTGTTGGTGGGAGACATCCAGCGCGGCGGCGTGATCGCCGCAATCGTCGGAACCTTCGGCGTCGTCGACCCGGAGGATGCCGCACACATCGTTTCGAGCATGGTCAACAAGTTCCAGGGCGATCCGGCCCTCTTTTCGGCGGGCCGATCCTTCATCGCAGAGCGCACCGGCCGGCCATGCCTCGGTCCGATCCCCTGGTTCAGGGACGCCGCGCGCCTGCCCGCCGAGGACGTGCTCGCGCTGGAAGGGCCGCGCGAGAGGCGGGATGGCGGGTTCGTCATCGCCGTGCCGCGCCTGCCGCGCATCGCAAATTTCGACGATCTCGATCCTCTGGCCGCCGAGCCCGACGTCGATCTCGTGCTCGTCCCGCCCGGGACGGCCCTGCCCCCGGCCGATCTCGTCATTCTGCCGGGCTCCAAGGCAACCCGCGCCGATCTTGCGGCCCTCCGCGCGGAGGGCTGGGACATTGATCTGCGTGCCCATCATCGGCGCGGCGGCGCTATCCTGGGCATTTGTGGCGGCTATCAGATGCTGGGGCAAAGTCTCGCCGACCCCGAGGGGCTCGAAGGGGATCCCGGTACGAGCGTCGGCCTCGGCTTCCTCGGCGTCGAGACGGTGATGGAGCCGGCCAAGCAGTTGCGGCTCGAGCGAGCCGTCTCGGCCGAGGGCGAGGCGCTTTCGGGCTACCACATGCATCTGGGGCGCACCGATGGCGCGGATCGGCACCGCCCCTTCGCCCTTGTGGCTGGCGAGCCCGAGGGTGCCGTGAGCGCGGATGGGCGCGTCTTCGGCACCTATCTGCACGGGCTCTTTGCAGAGGACGGTTTTCGGCGTGGCTTTCTCGGGCGGCTCGGCGCGGAGATCCGTGCGCTGACCCGCTACGAGGCAGGTGTCGAAGAGGCGCTCGATGCCCTCGCCGATCATCTCGAGGCCCATCTCGACCTCGACCTGCTGCTGGGACTCGCCCGCTGATGGAGGCGCTTCTTGCCCCCCTCGCGCTCGTTCTCGAACGGCTCCTGGGGTATCCGCAACGCCTCGTTTCGGCGATCGGGCATCCGGTCATCTGGATGGGCCGGTTCCTCTCCTCGCTCGAGCTGCGCCTCAACGCGGCCGACGCGACACCGGCCCGGCGGCGCCGCGCCGGTCTTCTCGCTCTCGTCCTGCTCCTCGGTGCGACCCTCGTCGTGACGCTCCTCGTTTCCGATCTCTGCCGCCGCCTGCCCGGGGGTTGGATCCTTGAAGCAATCATTGCCACGAGCATTTTGGCGCAAAAGGAGCTCGGGCGGGCCGTCGCGGCGGTGGCGACGGGACTGCGTCGTTCGCTCGCCGAGGGGCGCGAAGCGGTCTCCCATATCGTTGGGCGCGATCCCGAGCCGCTCGACGAGGCGGGCGTCTCGCGCGCCGCCATCGAAAGCCTCGCCGAAAGCGCGTCGGACGGCGTCGTTGCGCCGCTCTTCTGGCTCGTCCTGCTGGGCCTGCCCGGCATCGCGCTCTACAAGGCGATCAACACCGCCGATTCCATGATCGGCCATCGCAACGAACGTTACATCGATTTCGGCCGGGCGGCGGCGAGGCTTGACGATCTCGTCAACCTCGTCCCGGCGCGCCTCACCGCAATCGCCATCGCCGCCGCCGCGATGCTCGTGTCGGGCGCCGATCCTGAGGCTGCCTGGAAAACCGCATTGCGTGACGCGCGACGCCATGCGTCCCCCAATGCCGGCTGGCCCGAAGCCGCGATGGCCGGAGCGCTCGGCTTCGCCCTCGGAGGCCCCCGCGCCTATGCCGGAGAGATCATCGATCTGCCCCGCTTCGGGGACGGGCGCGATGCGCTTGGACCCGATGACATTG
The DNA here is from genome assembly GCF_003994485.1 of Arsenicitalea aurantiaca. Lineage (GTDB taxonomy): Bacteria > Pseudomonadota > Alphaproteobacteria > Rhizobiales > Devosiaceae > Arsenicitalea > Arsenicitalea aurantiaca. The sequence continues at coordinate 20,437 of NZ_RZNJ01000006.1, read as the reverse complement.
AGCGCGCGCTGACGCTCTACAAGATGCTGCTCAACGTCATCCTCGCCGCAACCGTCCTGCTCGCGCTCATCAGGCTATGAGGCGGAGGGCAGGGTGCCCTTCATCGCGATGGGCAGGCCCGCAACGACGAAATAGACATCCGTGCAGATCTCGGCGAGCCGCTGGTGCGCGCTGCCTGCCAGATCGCGGAAGCTGCGTGCCATGGGATTGTCGGGCACGATGCCGAGCCCGACCTCGTTGGACACGAGGATGACGCGCGCCCCGTCAATCTGGCGCAGCGTGTTGCCAAGCTCTTCGACCGCCGCGGCGACGTTTTCTTCGGCGACAAGCAGATTGGTGATCCAGAGCGTCAGGCAGTCGACGAGAATGACGTCATGCTCGCGTGCCGCCGCAATCAGCGCATCGGACAGTGCCAGCGGCTCCTCGATCGTGGCGAACCGTCCCGCCCGCGCGCGCCGGTGCGTGTCGACCCGCTCGCGCATTTCGGCGTCGAGTGCCTCTGCCGTTGCAAGATAGGCGGGGCGCCGGGCCCTGAGCGCCAGCGCCTCGGCAAAGCCGGTCTTGCCGGAGCGCGCTCCGCCCAGCACCAATATGTGACCGCTATCGCTCATCCTCGTTCTCCTCCAGCACGGGCAGCCGGGCGATGAAATGGCCCTTGATGCCTTCGGGCCAGTCGCGGAACGCCACGACCCCGGTGCCCGACGCCGCATACGCACGGGCCCAGGCGATGATGGCCTCTGCCGCGCTTCCCTCGGGCTCGAAGCGCCCGGCGAGATAGGAGGGCCCGCCCACACTGCTGAAGAGCACCGTGCATCTTTGCCGGCAGGCCCACAAGCATTCATGCGCGCGGACAGCAATTGGTTCGGTTCCATCGAGCCCGGCGCCGACCAGTCCCGCCAGAATCTCGCCTCCCGTCTTCCCCTCGCCATTGGTCGGGAGATCCGGCCCGAAGCGGCAGGTGCTGCAGATGGTGATCGTCGTCTTCATACGTGCCGAATCCCGAGGCGTGCTGCCCCTTCCGCCCCCTTATCGATAGGCAGGCGTTCTGTGGAGTGCTCTTGCGCCAAGGTGATCGCCCTGCCGCGCATGCGTGCCATGCCGAATTGGCTCTTGCTCCACCTCAGACGAGGTCGTCCGATGGGGCTTATTGGACTTTCGTCTAGCCTGCTTTCCCATTATGGTCCGCCGCGATTGCCCTCGCGGCGTATCGGTTTGACGGAGAGGCCCGCGTGCCCAGATATTATCTCGGTGTGGATGGCGGCGGCACCAATTGTCGCGTTCGGCTCGCTGACGAGGCGCTGGTGACGCTCGGCGAGGCGACGGGCGGTCGCTCCAATCTGCAGATCGAGGCCGGCGAGCCGGCTTACCGCTCGATCCTCGAGGGGGCGGAGGCAGCCTTCGCGCAGGCAGGGCTGCCCGCTAGCGCCATGGCGGAGACGGCCTGCGTCTTCGGAATGGCCGGTGGTCGCCTGCCTTCTGCACGGGAGGCGTTTGCGGAGCGTGACTGGCCTTTCGCTGCGCTCGAGGTGTTCGACGACATCGACATCGCTCGCGCTGGCGCGCATGGCGGAGAGGACGGCGCGGTGATCATCGTGGGCACCGGGTCGGCCGGCATGGCGATCATCGATGGGGTGCGCCATCAAGTCGGGGGCTGGGGCTTCCATATCGGGGATCAGATGTCGGGCGCCATACTCGGGCGCGAACTCGTGCGGCGTGCCGTCGAAGCCGAGGATGGCCTCGTCCCGGGCTCGGGGCTCACCCGCGCCGTGATCGACCGGCTCGGCGGTAGCCTCGATGCGGTGATGGACTGGTCCTTCCAGGATCGCCGACCCGCCGATTACGGCGCGCTGATGCCTTTGCTGTTCGACCATTTCGAGCTGGACGATCCGATTGCGTCCGAACTGATGGCGCTCGAGATGTCCTACATCGATCTTTATGTGAAGTGGTTTCAGGCGCGCGGGGCCACCCGCCTCGCCGCGGTCGGGGGGCTCGGCACGCGCCTATACCCGCAACTCATCGCGCGCTACGGGGAGTTCATCGTCCCGCCGGCTCACGAGCCGCTGCACGGCGCGCTGATCATGGCCAGGCAGATCTTCGGGCGCGCCTGACCCTCGTATTCCAGCCAGGAGGCTTATTTGTCCAGCCGCATCATTCCGGTCCAGCCCTTCGACTATGTGGTGTTCGGCGCCACCGGCGACCTGACCAAGCGCAAGTTGATCCCGGCGCTCTACCACCGGTTCAAGGACGGCCAGTTCGATGAGAGCTCGCGCATCATCGGTGTTTCGCGCTCGAAGCTTTCTGACGCCGAGTTCCAGACCCTCGCGCGCGACAGCGTCGCCGAATTCGTCGAGCCGGCCTATCAGGACAAGGCGGTGATCGACCGCTTTGCGTCGATCTTCTCCTATGTCGCCAATGACGTGGCCGACGAAGCCAATTGGGGCGATCTGCGCAAGGCGCTTCGCGACGATCCCAAGATCGTGCGGGCCTTCTACCTCGCCGTAGGGCCCGATCTCATCGGCCCGATCTGCGATTATCTTTCCAAGAAGAAATTCTACCGCCGCGATGCGCGCGTCGTGATCGAGAAGCCGCTTGGGCACGATCTGCGCTCGAGCCAGGAGATCAACGACACCGTCGCCCGCATCTTCAAGGAAGATCAGGTCTACCGCATCGACCATTACCTCGGAAAGGAAACGGTCCAGAACCTGCTCGCGCTGCGGTTCGCCAACATCCTCTTCGAGCCAGTCTGGAACACGACCCATATCGATCATATCCAGCTGACGGTCGCCGAGTCGGTGGGCGCCGGAACGCGCGGCTACTACGATGAGTCGGGCGCCCTGCGCGACATGATCCAGAACCACATGCTGCAACTGCTCTGCCTCGTGGCCATGGAGCCGCCGGCCAGCGACGACGCCGATGCGCTTCGCGACGAGAAGCTCAAGGTGCTGCGCTCGCTCAAGTCCATCATCGGTGAGGCGGTCGGCCGCTGCACCGTGCGCGGGCAGTACCGCGGCGTCGCGTCCGAGACCACGTCGGTCAAGGGCTATCAGGACGAATTGCCCGAGGACAAGCGCGGTTCTCGCACCGAAACCTTTGTCGCGCTCAAGGCGGAAATCGAGAACTGGCGCTGGGCCGGCGTTCCATTCTATCTGCGCACCGGCAAGCGCATGGCGACGCGCGTCTCCGAGATCGTAATCCAGTTCCGCTCGATCCCCCATTCGATCTTCGACCATGCCGAGGGGGCGCCCCGGCCTAATCGGTTGATCATCCGGCTCCAGCCAGACGAGGGCGTTAAGCTTCTGATGATGATCAAGGATCCCGGCCCCGGCGGCATGCGCCTGCGCGAGGTGCCGCTCAACCTCTCTTTCGCCCAGACTTTCGAGGAGCGCACGCCTGAAGCCTATGAGCGGCTGTTGCTCGACGTCATCCGCGGCAACCAGACGCTCTTCATGCGCCGCGACGAACTGGAGGCCGCGTGGTCCTGGGTCGACCCCATCCGCGAGGCCTGGACCCGCGCTTCGGACGCGCCGCAGCCCTATTCGGTCGGCACCTGGGGCCCCACGGGCGCAATCGCGCTCATCGAACGCGACGGCCGCACCTGGCACGAGGACGGACATTGACCCTCAATCGGATCGACTTCGACACGCGCGACGCGCTTGCCAAGGCCCTTGCAGAGGCGGTTGCCGAAAACCTGCGCGACGGAATCGAGGCGCGTGGCCGTGCCGTGCTTGCGGTTTCGGGCGGCTCAACACCGGCCAAGTTCTTTGCGCGTCTCGGCAAGACCAAGACCGTCGACTGGTCGAAGGTCACGGTGACCCTGGTCGACGAGCGCTGGGTGGCCGAGACCGAACCGCGCTCCAATGCCGGCCTCGTCAACGAAAAGATGCTGCAGGGGCCGGCGGCGGTCGCTCACTTCCTGCCGCTCTATTCGGGCGGCGAGGCGCCCGATGCCGCAGCGATCGCGCGCACCAACAAGGCGCTGCAGGAGGTGGAGGAAACCTTCGATGCGGTGGTTCTCGGGATGGGAGAGGACGGGCATACCGCCTCGTTCTTCCCGGGCGGCGACACGCTGGCTGCCGCGCTTACCGAGCCGGGGCCGGCCATCGCGATCCGCGCTCCCGGCGCCGGGGAGCCGCGCGTCACCCTGACCCTGCCACGGCTACTGGATAGCCGCGCCCTCTATCTCCATATCGAAGGGGAGGCGAAGGCTGAAACCCTGGAGCGCGCCCTTGCCGAAGGTGCCCTCGAGGACATGCCGGTCCGCGCAGTCCTTCGGCAGGATCGCCTGCCGCTCTCTCTCTTCTGGGCCCCCTGACCGGGGCGTATCGCCGACCTCAAGGAGCCGAAATGTCAGTCCGCAAGGCCATTCAGGACGTGACCGACCGTATCGCGGCGCGCAGCGAACAGAGCCGCCGCGCCTATCTCGAGCGCATCGACAATGCCCGCGATTCCGGTGTGCGTCGCGCAACGCTCTCCTGCGGCAACCTCGCCCATGGATTTGCCGCATGCGCACCATCCGACAAGGCCAAGCTCGCCGGCACCACGGCACCCAATCTGGGCATCGTCACTTCGTACAACGACATGCTTTCGGCTCACCAGCCCTATGCGACCTATCCCGACCTCATCAAGGCGGCGGCGCGCGAAATCGGCGCGACTGCGCAGGTGGCCGGAGGCGTGCCCGCAATGTGCGACGGGGTGACCCAGGGCCAGCCGGGGATGGACCTCTCGCTCTTTTCGCGCGACGTCATCGCCATGGCCACAGCCATCGCGCTCAGCCACAACATGTTCGACGCGGCGGTGTATCTCGGCATCTGCGACAAGATCGTTCCGGGCCTCCTGATCGGTGCCTTGACCTTCGGGCATCTGCCCGGGGTCTTCGTGCCGGCAGGTCCGATGCCCTCGGGCCTGCCCAATGACGAGAAGGCGCGCGTGCGCCAGCTCTACATGGAAGGCAAGGTTGGCCGCGCAGAACTGCTCGAGGCCGAGGCGAAATCCTATCACTCGCCGGGCACCTGCACCTTCTACGGCACCGCCAACTCCAATCAGATGCTGATGGAGATCATGGGGCTGCACCTGCCCGGCGCCAGCTTCGTCAACCCCGGCACCCCGCTCCGTGACGCGCTCACCCGCGAGGCGACACGGCGTGCCTTGTCGCTTACCGCGGGCGGCAATGCCTATACCCCGATCGGCCACATCGTTGACGAGAAGGCGATCGTCAACGCCATGGTGGGCCTGCACGCCACCGGCGGTTCGACCAATCATACCCTGCATCTGGTCGCGATTGCCGCGGCAGCCGGGCTTGCGATCACCTGGGAGGACATGTCCGACCTCTCCGATGCGGTGCCGCTGCTCGCCCGCGTCTATCCCAATGGCATGGCCGACGTGAACCATTTCCACGCCGCAGGCGGCATGGGCTTCCTCATCGCCCAGCTGCTCGAGGGCGGATATCTCCACGAGGACGTCAAGACCGTCTGGGGAACGGGGCTTTCCGGCTACACGGTCGAAGCAAGGCTGATCGAGGAGGCGCTGGAGTTCGAGCCCTCGCCGGCGGTCTCGGGCAATCCCAAGGTGCTTGCGTCCGTCACCGAGCCGTTTCAGGCGTCCGGTGGCCTCAAGCTCTTGCGCGGCAATCTGGGCAGCTCCGTCATCAAGATCTCGGCGGTCAAGCCCGAGCACCGCCTGGTCGAGGCGCCCGCGCGGGTCTTCCATTCCCAGCAGGGTCTTCAGGATGCGTTCAAGGCGGGCGAACTCGACGGCGACGTCGTGGTCGTCGTCCGCTTCCAGGGGCCGCGCGCGGTCGGCATGCCCGAGCTCCACAAGCTCACCCCCGCACTCGGCGTCCTGCAGGATCGCGGGCACAAGGTGGCGCTACTGACGGACGGGCGGATGTCGGGTGCTTCGGGCAAGGTGCCCGCGGCAATCCACATGACGCCCGAGGGCGCCGATGGCGGCGCGATCTCGAAGATTCGCGACGGCGACATCATCCGTCTCGATGCCGAGGCGGGAATCCTTCAATTTGTCGGCGACGAGAGCGAATTCCTCTCGCGCAGCCCGGCGACAGAAGATCTGAGTGCCGAGCATTACGGCATGGGGCGCGAGCTTTTTGCGGGCTTCCGCAATCTCGTCAGCCCCGCAGGCAGCGGGGCGAGCGTCTTCGGCTAGGGCCGGAGGCAGAAGCCGAAAGGCCGGGCCCCGGGCCCGGTCAGAAGCCGCCGCCGGTCTTGAAGCCGCCGCCCTTGCGGCTGCCTTTGCTGCCCGTACGGGGGCGGGAAAAACCACCGCCACCCTGGCTCGTGCCGCCCGGAGCGCCCCATGCGCCCCCGAAGCCGCCGCGCGACCGGCCGCTGCCCCCACCGATTGCGCTGTCGGGCCATTGGAAGCCGCCGCCCTGCTTGGGCCAGGGCGTGCCGCCGGCTCCTCCCGACTTCCAGTTCTGGCTTTTCCGCCACGCATCCCAATAGCGGGCCGCCGTCATGCCGCCGCGCAGGAACTCGTTGAGCATGTCGCCCACGAGCTTGTCTTCGCCAAAGCTCGATCGGGGGTCGTCGTAGCGGCTCTTCTTGAACTCGAACTGGATGTCCTCGAGTTCGCGGCGGCGCCGGGTCAGCGTTTTCAGCCGCTCCTTGTGCTCGCGCATTTCGAGTTCTTCATCGGCAGCCCTCAGACGCACGTCGTCGATCTGGGCGACAATCGTGTCGTCCTGCGGGGTCTGGGTGCGCCGCGCCTCGGCCAGCAACGTGCGCAAATCCTCGCGCCGCAATCCTTCGGACAGCGCTTCCACTGCCTGCGTGAAGGCATCGTCCTCGCCCTTGGCGAGTTCGGCATGGGTTTCGGCGGCAGCGTCCCGCTCGTCCTCCCGTTCGATAAGGGCCGCGTCGATGCGGGTGATCTCCGCCCCCGCTTCGGCCATCGCCTTGCGGATCGGCGCCCCGCCCGCGCGGTCGATGGCGGCAGCTTCGAGCGCTGCGCAGGCCTCCCGGGCCTCTTCGGCCCGCTGCTGCTGCCGTTCGGCATGCTCACGCAGGCGCAGCGGGATCTCGTTGAGCATTGCGTAATTGGGGCGCGCTCGCTCGAACCGCACGAGCCTGGCGACCCAGCCATCGAGCAGGCGCGTCAGATTGCCCGCCTTGTACGCGCTCGTCCCGTAGCCGCGCTCCCAGAGATAGATGAAGAGCGGATCCTCGCGGTAGGGCCGCCCCTTTTCCTCCCGGTCGGCCTCGGCCGTCTCGGTCTTGCGGAAGCTTTCCGCGGCGATGCGCGCGAGCTCTTCGGCGTCCGTCCGGCGCGCGCGATAGTCGGGATCGCTCGCGAGGTCCGCGGAGATGGCCGTACCCAGCGCATCGAGCCGCGCCGTCTCGGCGGCAAGCCTCGCCGTCGCGCGCCCACGCTCGGCATTGAGCGTCGTGATCGCACTCTCGGCGGCCTGCACCCTCGCCTCGGCATCGGCGAGTTCGGCCGCGTGGCCTTTCAGCATCTCGCGCGCCCGCTGCTCGGCGCGTCCAAGCGCTGCACTCAGCTCCTCGCGCACCTGCGGATCGAGCCGCACGGAAGCCAATTGCCGGAAAAGGTCGCCTTCGGTCTCGCGGATCCTGCTCACGAGCTCGGTGCTGCGCGCGAGCCGACGCGAAATCTCGTCTTCTTCGCGCCTGATGTCGCGAAGAGCCTCCTCGAGAGAGCGAAGGGCTTCGGGTCCGCTGATCGTCATGCCCTGGCGCGCCTTACCACTGGGTCACCGCGCCGCCCGAAACCGGCATCAGATAATCCACCTCGAGAAATCCGTACTGCTTGAGACCCACGACGTTGCGCTGGATGATGCCATCGTCGCGCTTGTCCGCTTCGACCGACGCATAGACCGCCTCCGGCACCCGCACCCCCCAGAGGGTCACGGTCTGGGTCTCGCCCGTCTCTTCGTTGAGGATGGGCAGAGCGAGGGGCTCGCCTTCTGGGCCGATGGCCTCCACCACCACGTAATAGTTCGTCGCGTCCGTATTGATCTCGGGGAAGGTCCAGAACCCGGACTGCACGCCTTCGCGATTGACGATCCTGAGCGAATACTCGCGCCGCAGCGTGTCGAGGATGTCGGTCATTCCCGCCAGCGCCCGTTCGGCAGAGGCCCGCTCGCCGGCGGCCGCGGCGGTCTTGCCGCGCTCGCGCAGCTGGGCCGCCTGCGTGACCGCCTGCTGCACCTTGGTTTCGTTGTAGATGGCGTCGTAGACCTCATCCATGCGCTGCGGCAGGCCTTCGGCAAGCTCGACGCGCGCCGCCTCGCTCTGAGCGGCCACGAAAGGCTTGTAGGCGAGGAAATAGCCGCCGACCCCGAGCAGGAGCGCGATGAGCCCCGCCGCCACCGGCCGCCCCCACCGGGCGCGGGTGACGTAAAGCCGGGCCAGCCGCAGCTGCAGGCTCGGCCGTGGCGGTTCGTAAGTGAACCGGCTTTCCGCGAGCGCCGCCACGCCTTCCTTCAGGATGTGGTCGGGCACCTCTATCCCCTGCTGGTGATAGAGATCGCGCAGCCGCTCGATCAGCTGGCTTTCGCGATTGACCCCTTCGAGTTCGCGCGTGACGAGGTCCTGCCGGTGCCGCAGCGTATCGACCACGTCCATGGCCAGCATGACGTCATCGAGCGGCGCCTTGGGGGGAAGCGCGGCGCTGGTCATCTTCCAGAGTTACTCCCGGCCCCGGCTGCGGGGGCGGACGCCATCTCGCCTGTCATGCCGGCTGGTGCCATCCGTCCTACTGCTTGCGCTCCAGAGCGAGCGCATTCCCTTCGGCGGCCAGCGCGGCGAGGCGACGCTTGCCATCTTCCACCGCATCGCGGATTTCGGCCGAGTTCTTGGTCGAGAGGTCACGCATCTCGTTGATGATGGTGCGCGAGCGCTCCTGGAAGTTGATGACGCTGTCGACCAGCGTTTTGACCGCGTCTGCGCGGATGGTCGGGCCATACCCGGCCTTGATCGCTTCCTCGCCGACCCTGTCGCCGATCTGTGAAAGCGTTTCGAGGCTCTTGCTCATCCCCTCCTTCATCGCGTTCAGCGTTTCGGTGGATTCATGCAGCCCGAACATGCCGGTGAACGAAGCCGAAAGCGCCGTCAGCACAGTTTCGTTGGTCGAAAAGAACGAGATCGACTGCTGATAGACGCGCTCCTTGGCATTGGTCGTCTGCATCAGCCGTCCCATCACCACTTCGGATGTCGAATAGGAGATGGTCAGATTGTCCGAGAGATCCTTGACGATCTGGTAGCGCCGCTCTTCGTTCTGCAGGTCACGTAGCCGCTCGTCGCGCGCCATTTCGAGCCGCGCGCGGTCGGCCGCCGTGCCTTCGCTGTAGCTCGAAAGGGCCGCCGACGCGGCTTCAAGGTCGGCCTTGCGATCATCGAGGTGCTGCTGGGCCAGCTCGAGGAGTTCGAGCGCCATCACCTCGGACTGCTTCAGCGCCCCCCGGAAGTCCCGATAGGCTTCGAGAATGCGGTGTTCGCGATCGATCTGGTCCTTGGTGTCGCGCGAGACATCGAGATAGGTGTCGCGAATGCGGTTGAAGCGCGTCGCGATGTCGCCTCGGCTGACCTTCATCCAGACGTTCGAGGCGCGTTCGAGGATGTCGAGCCGCCCGTCATCGAGCTGGTCCACCATGCCCTTGGCGTCGTCCCGGATCGAGTTGAAGTCATTGGTGATCGATTCGTAGCGCTGGCCGATATTCATGGCCGCCACCTGGCTGCGCACCACTTCGTTGAAGGCGCTCGCCTGGGTCAGCGTACGGCCGATCAGCACGACGCGCGTTTCGTCGAGCGCGGTGATCTGCTCGAGAAGCCCGGTGATCGGTTGATCTTCCTGTGTCTCGGGCCAAAGTCCCATCTCGCGGATCGCGCCCACCGCGCGGTCGAGATATTGCAGTGGCTTGTCCATGACTTCGTTGGCCATGCGTCGCTCCCTTGGTGATCGGCGCTTTATCTGGGGAGCATGATTCCCCTCCGCCAGAGCCGTGACAATCGATAGGGGGTCGCACCGGGCGGATTTTCGAGCCAATGGTGCGCAAAAGCCGCAATTTCCTCTGAGGCTTGCGGAAAATGCCGCTGCCCGGCGGCGTTGCGCCGGGTGGCAAGCTTGACTACGCTTTGCTCCAAAGTCGACGGGATGGACCATGGATTTCGGTGGACGTTATTTTCTGAGAGCCGAGCGCCTCGCCGTATGGGCAGCGCTCAACGATGCTGCCGTCCTCAAGGCCGCCATCCCCGGCTGCAAGAAGATCGAGTGGGTCGCCGAGGACCAGCTCGAACTCGAGATCGCAGTCAATCTGGGGGTAATGAAGCCGGTCTTTGCCGGAGACCTCTTTCTTTCCGCCATTACTCCCGCCGAGCGCTATACGCTTTCGGGCAAGGGGAGGGGCGGACTTCTGGGGTTGGCCGAAGGATCGGCGGACATCGTCCTTCGTGACATTGCCGGGGGGACGGAGCTCTCCTTTTCGGCTACCGGCGGCGCCTCAGGCCAGATCATGAAGATGGGCAAGGCCCTGATCGGCAACAGCGCTCAAAAGGTGATCGACGGGTTCTTCGACCGCTTCGCCCGCGCCATGGGCACCACGGCCCAGCCGCTCGACGAAGCCGAGACCTGACGGCATTTACTGCCCGCTAACCACGCCTCCGCGTGCCGCCAAAGGGTCACAATCGCGCCCGCCGATCTGGGTTAGCAAAGGGCTGACCCAACCAGCGCAATTTTATCGACATGACCACAGATACCGGCGACACGCCCCCACCGCAGCGCATCAGCACCGTGCTTCTCGTTCTCACCGGCGTGCTCGCCGCCATGATCGTCACGAGTTCCGATCTCGGGCTTATGAGCATCTTCCAGAGCCTCCTCGACCGGGTCTGCGCCGCTGACGCCAAATTGTGTTGACCTGACAAGGCCGGGCGGTCTCTCTTCCGCGCCAATCGGGGAGACCGTCAATGCTCAGAGCCGCCTTCGCCACGTTCCTGCTCGTCATGGGGGGTGCCGCAGCGCAGGCCCAGCCCACGGACTGGTCTGAGATCGCGTCGGCGGCCCGGGGCGATACGGTCTACTTCCACGGCTGGGGCGGTTCCCCGAGCATCAACGCCTATATCGACTGGGCCGCCGAACGTCTTGCCCGCGATCACGACATCACCCTCGTCCGCGTCGGGGTCGGGGACATCGCCGAAAGCGTCGGCCGCGTGCTTGCCGAGAAGACGGCGGGTCGCGAGACGGGCGGAGCGGTCGATCTCATATGGATCAATGGCGAAAATTTTGCCGCCATGGTCAGCGAGGGCCTGCTGCGCGGCGAACCTTGGGCGCTGTCGCTCCCCAATGCCCGCTTTCTCGATCCGGACAATCGGGTCCTGACCGAGGATTTCACCGTCTCCGTCGAGGGCAGGGAAAGCCCTTGGGGCCTAGCTCAACTGACCTTCTATCACGACGAGGCGATCCTGCCGGAACCCCCGCGCACCCTCGAGGATCTGGCGGCGTGGATCGGCGACAACCCCGGGCGTTTCACCTATGCCGCGCCGCCCGATTTCATCGGCACGACGTTTCTGAAGCAACTCGCGCTCGGGCTCCTGCCCGCAGAAACCGATTTCGCAGCGCCGCCGCCGGACGACGCCGACGCCGTTCTGGCTCCCCTGTGGGCGTGGCTCGATGGTGTGCACCCCGATCTCTGGCGGTCCGGCCGCGTGTTTGCGTCGGGCGTCACCCAGATCAAGACGCTCCTTGCAGACGATGAGATCGACATTGCCATGACCTTTAACCCCGGCGAGGCGTCTTCGGCCATTGCCGAAGGCCTGCTGCCTGCCTCCGTGCGCAGTTTCGTGCTCGATTATGGCAGCATCGGCAATGCGCATTTCCTCGCCATTCCCGTCAATGCGAGCGCACCCGAGGCAGCGATGGTTGTGGCCGACTTTCTGCTGTCTCCGGAGGCACAGGCGCGCAAGGCCGATGAAACGGTCTGGGGCGACCCCACAGTCCTCGACATCGGCCGTCTCGACGCCGACGGCCGGGCCCTCTTTGACGCACTCGAGACTGGGCCAGCGACCCTCGCCCCTGAAGCGCGTGGCGCGCTTCTGCCCGAACCCCATCCGGCCTGGACCGAGGCCATCGAGCGCGGCTGGCTTGCCCGCTACGGCGCCGGGGGCTGACCCCCAATCCATGGCCATGCTGCGGTTTGCCCCGCCTCTTGCCCTTGCGCTCCTGATCGTTCCGATCGGCCTGGGCTTCCTCGGCATTCTGGCTTCCGCCTTTGGCCTCCAGCTCGGCGATGGCCTGGTGTCGACCGAGGCGTTCGAGGCCGCACTGGCCCTGCCCGGCCTTCAGCACTCGACCATGCTCTCGCTGTGGATCGGCCCGGCGGCTGCCTTCCTCTCGCTCGGCCTCGTTGCTCTCTTTTTTGCCGGTTGGCTCGGCACGCGCTTTTTTCGGGGGCTCTCCGCGCTGATGGCGCCGATCCTCGCCATCCCCCATGCTGCGGCTGGCTTTGGCCTTGCTTTCCTGATCGCACCCTCGGGCCTGCTGCTACGCCTCGTCTCACCCGAACTCACCGGCCTGTCGCGGCCGCCGGACTGGCTGATCCTCAACGATCCGGCGGGGCTGTCGCTCCTGTTCGGGCTCGTCCTCAAGGAGGTGCCGTTCCTCTTTCTCGTCGCGCTTGCTGCACTGCCCCAGGCCGATGCGCCCGCGCGCATGGCCGTGATGGCGAGCCTCGGTTATGGGCGTGTGCGCGGCTTTTTCCTGTCCGTCTTCCCGGCGCTCTATGGCGCGATCCGGCTGCCGGTCTATGCGGTGATCGCCTTTTCGGGTGCCGTCGTCGATCTGGCGCTGATCCTCGGGCCCAACACGCCCCCCACGCTGGCCGTGCGCATACTGACGCTCGTCAACGATCCCGATCTCGCCATGCGCCCCGTTGCGGCGGCGGCCTCGCTCCTCCAACTGGGCATCACGCTCTGCAGCCTCCTCCTGTGGCGGCTGGGGGAGGGTCTTTGCGCGCGTATCTTCGCTTCGTCGGCCGGCTCCGGCCGGCGCGGCCTCGGCGAGATCGCGCTGCGCTGGTCGGCACTGGCCGGCGTAGGCCTTCTCGCGGCTCTTTCGCTTGCCGGGATCGTCGTCTTGCTACTCTGGTCCATCGCCTCCGGATGGCGCTTCCCCGATGCATTTCCCCAGGCCCTCAGCCTCGGCGTCTGGCAGGCCCAGTGGCCCGCCATCGCCGCCGGGCTCGGAACGGCGACGATGATCGGTCTCCTCGCCACGACGGCCTCGAGCGCGCTCGCCATTGCCGTGCTCGAGGCCGGCGACCGCGCCGGGCGACAACCATTCTCGGGCTTCCTCTGGCTTTTCACCCTCCCGATCCTCGTGCCGCAGGTGACGCTCCTCGCCGGGCTCTCACTCCTCCTGATCGGGCCCGGGCTCGATGGCACCCTCGCCTCCGTCGTCGCCATCCACTTCGTCTTCGTCTTCCCTTATGTCTATCTGACGCTGGCGGGATACTGGCCGCGCTTTGACCGGCGCAACACCGATCTCGCGCTCACTCTCGGGCGCTCGCCCGCGGCTGCCTTCACCCTCGTCAAATTGCCCATGCTCGTGCTCCCGATCCTCACCGCCTTCGGCCTCGGCTTTGCCGTATCGGTCGCCCAATACCTGCCCACCCAGATGATCGGGGCCGGCCGGATCACGACCATTACGACCGATGCCGTCAGCCTGGCGAGTGGCGGGGACAGGCGGCTGATCGGCGCCTATGGCTTCGCCCAGACCTTGCTTGCCTTCCTCGCCTTCCTGCCGCCGCTCCTGCTGCTGGCCCTTGCGCGAACCCGTCGCCGTGGCCTTGTGGAGGGTGTGGCGCGGTGAGTCTCGTTCTCGAAGATCTGTCGCTTGTGCTCGAAGGGCGCCAATTGCTGCGCATGGATGCAGTGATTGCCCCCGGCCAGATCCTTACTGTCATGGGGCCGTCGGGTGCGGGCAAGTCGAGCCTCATCGCGGCCATCGCCGGTCTAACGCCCGAGGCGATGAAGGTCGGCGGCCGGGTCGTTCTCGAGGGCAGGGACCTGACGGGGCATCCGCCCCAGATGCGGCGCATCGGCGTCCTTTTTCAGGACGCGCTACTTTTTCCCCATTTTTCGGTCGGGCAGAATCTCGGGCTCGCACTGCCCGCCGGCCTCTCGCGCGCCGAACGTCGGGCGCGGATAGACGAGGCGCTGGAAAGTGTAGGCCTTGCCGGGCGGGAGAGGGCCGATCCCACCATTCTCTCGGGAGGCGAGCGCGCCCGCGTCGCCCTGATGCGCACGCTTCTGGCCGAGCCGCGGGCGCTGCTCCTCGATGAACCCTTCTCGCGGCTCGACGCACCCCTTCGCAGATCCGTGCGCGAAGCAGTATTCCACCATGCGAAGGCGCGGCGGCTTCCCGTCCTTCTCGTCACCCACGACCGGGCCGATGCCGAGGCCGCCGGCGGTCCGGTGCACCAATTGGGCAGCGCGCCGGATTTTTGACCAAACGGAAAAAAGTTGGTGATGCCCTCTTGCCGTAAGCCCTTTTGCACGATTGTATTCGAGCCAACGCTTGGGCCAGTGAGGCGCGTGTTGCGCCGCCCGCGCGAACCAGGGAGACTTCCGATGACTAAGACCTTCACACGCTCTGCCATTGCGCTGGCCGCCGGGGCCGGCATGGCGGCGCTGATGGCCGGGACCGCACTCGCCGATCCCGCCGTTCTCTATGACGGTGGCGGCAAGTTCGACGCCTCGTTCAACGAGAGCACCTTCAACGGCGCCCAGCGTTTCAGCGAGGAGACCGGCATCGGCTTCGGCGAGTTCGAAATCACGACGGACGCGCAGCGCGAGCAGGCCATGCGTCAGTTCGCCCAGCGCGGCGCCAATCCGATCCTGGTGCCCGGCTTCAACTGGGAAACCACGATCCGCACCGTCGCCGCTGAGTTCCCCGACACCAATTTCGCGATCATCGATGCGGTCGTCGATCTGCCCAATGTGCGCTCGATCGTGTTCAAGGAGCATGAAGGCTCCTACCTCGTCGGTATCCTTGCGGCCATGGCCAGCGAGACCGGCACAATCGGTGTCGTGCCCGCCTTCGACTTCGCGCTCCTCAATGCTTTTGCCTGCGGCTACAAGCAGGGCGCAAAGTCCGTCAATCCCGACATCGAGATCCTCGACACCTATATCGGCTCGGGCTTTGATGCCTTCAACAATCCCGGCGGTGGCGCCGAAGTCGCCCAGTCCCAGCTGGATCGTGGCGCGGACGTGATCTTCCAGGTCGCCGGTGGCGCGGGCCAGGGCGTGCTGCAGGCGGTGGCCGATGCCGACAAGCTCGGGATCGGTGTCGATTCCAACCAGAACCACCTCCATCCGGGCAATGTGCTGACCTCGATGCTGAAGCGTGTCGACGTTGCCACCTACAACGCCTTCAAGGATTTCGAGGACGGCAACTGGACCAATGAGATCATCACCCTCGGCGTCGCCGAAGAGGGCGTCGGTCCCGCGTTCGACGAGCACAACGAGGCGCTGATCACCGACGAGATGCGTGCGGCCGTGGACGAAGCAACCGCCAAGATCACGTCGGGCGAAATCGTCGTGCACGATTTCCGTACCGACAATTCCTGCCCCGTCTGACCGTTTCCGGTCCAGATGGAGCGTGTGAACCATCCAGATGCGCAGCGGCCCCAAGGGGCCGCTGCTTCCGCTCCGGCCATCGAATTGCGGGCGATCAACAAGAGCTTCGGCCCGGTCCACGCCAATCGTGATATTGACCTCAGCGTCCAAAAGGGCACGGTTCACGGCATTGTCGGGGAGAACGGTGCCGGCAAGTCGACGCTCATGTCGATCCTCTACGGCTTCTACACTGCCGATAGCGGCGACATTCTCGTCAACGGCAAGACCGTTTCGATTTCAAACTCCTCCGATGCCCTCTCGCTCGGCATCGGCATGGTCCACCAGCACTTCATGCTGGTGGACAATTTCACCGTGCTCGAGAATGTCGTGCTTGGTGCCGAAGGCAGCGCCCTTCTGGGCCGCAGCCTCTCCAAGGCGCGTTCGGAGTTGCAGCGGCTCGCCCGGGACTACGGGCTCGAAGTGTCACCCGACACGCTCATCGAGGACCTTTCGGTCGGCCAGCAGCAGCGCGTCGAAATCCTCAAGGCGCTCTACCGGGGCGCCGACATCCTCATCCTCGACGAGCCGACCGGTGTTCTGACACCGGCCGAGGCCGACCACCTCTTCCGCGTCCTCGCGACCCTGCGCAACGAGGGCAAGACGATCATCCTCATCACCCACAAGCTGCGCGAGATCATGGCGATCACCGACGCGGTCTCGGTCATGCGGCAGGGGCGGATGGTCGCGACGGTCCCGACGTCGGAAACCTCGCCCGAAGCGCTCGCGGAGTTGATGGTCGGACGGCGCGTTCTGCTGCGCGTCGACAAGGACGAGGCTCGCCCCGGCGACGTGAAGCTCGCGGTCGAAAATCTGACCGTCGCCGACGACGCCGGCGTCATTCGCGTCAAGGGCGTGTCGTTCTCGGTGCGAGCGGGCGAGATCGTCGGTATTGCTGGCGTTGCGGGCAATGGCCAGTCCGAGCTTCTTGAGGCGATAGCCGGCATGCGTCGGCCAGTCGCAGGCCGCGTCATCGTCAATGGACATGAGGTCACCACCCATGGCGAGGCCGGCGCTGCCGAACTGCGCCAGAAGGGTCTCGCCCATGTGCCCGAGGACCGCCTGCGCATGGGCCTCGTCACGAATTTCGAGGCCTGGGAGAATTCCATTCTCGGCTATCAGGACGAGCCGCGCTATGGCGGCGGGCTCGCGCTCGACATCGGCGCCTCGCGCCGCGAGTTCGAAGGCCGCATCGCCCAATACGACATCCGTCCCGCCAACCCGCGTCTGAAGACGGCCAATTTCTCGGGCGGCAACCAGCAGAAGATCGTCCTCGCACGCGAAATGGAGCGTGACCCGGACATCCTCATCGTCGGCCAGCCGACCCGCGGCGTCGACATCGGCGCCATCGAATTCATCCACAACCAGATCGTCAAGATGCGCGATGCGGGCAAGGCCATCCTGCTCGTCTCGGTAGAGCTCGACGAGATCCGCTCGCTCTCGGATCGCATCCTCGTCATCTTCGATGGCGAGATCGTCGGCGAGGCCGATCCGGCCAGTGCGGACGAGGGCGAACTGGGCCTGCTGATGGCCGGCGTCCACAACAAGGAAGCGGCCCAATGAGCGCGCGCGTGCCCCTGCCGGCCTGGGTCGACAGGATCCTCCTGCCGGTCCTCAACGTGTCGCTTGCCTTCCTCATCGGCGGCATCGTCGTCCTGCTCGTCGGGCAGAACCCGCTCGAGGCCGTCCAGATCATGCTCTACGGCGCCTTCGGCTATGGCGACGGGTTCGGCTACACGCTCTACTACACCACCAATTTCATCTTCGCGGGCCTCGCGGTTTCGCTCGCCTATCACGCGGGGCTCTTCAATATCGGCGCGGAGGGGCAGGGCTACATAGCCGGGCTCGGTGTCATCCTCGTTGCGCTCTGGCTCAACGGCACCCATTGGGCGCTGATGATGCCGCTGATGCTGGTCGCCGGCGCGCTGTTCGGGGCCTTCTGGGCCTTCATCCCCGGTTATCTGCAGGCCAAGCGCGGCAGCCACGTCGTCATCACGACCATCCTCTTCAATTTCATCGCCACCTCGCTGATGAGCTATCTGATCAGCCGGGTGCTGAAACCCGCCGGCGTCAGCGCCGACGAGAGCGCCCGCATCGAGGCGGTGACACGCGTCCCGCAATTGCGCGAGTTCATTCCCTTCTTCGGCTATTCGCCGGTCAATCTCACCTTCCCCCTCGCCATTGCCGCGCTGTTCGGGGTCTGGTTCCTCATCTGGCGCACCAAGTTCGGCTACGCGGTGCGGGCCCTGGGCTTCAACCCCACCGCCGCCCATTACGCTGGCATCTCCAATGCGCGGCTGATCATGATCACCATGGCGCTCTCGGGCGGACTTGCCGGCCTCGTCGCCCTCAATGAGGTCGCAGGCGTCCAGGGCCGGCTGATCCTCAACTTCATGGCCGGGGCCGGGTTCGTGGGCATCGCCGTCGCCTTCATGGGCCGCGCCCACCCCATCGGCGTGGCGCTGGCGGCGCTGCTCTTTGGCGCCCTCTACCAGGGCGGGCAGGAACTGGCCTTCTCCATGCCCGCCATCACGCGCGACATGATCGTCACCATCCAGGCCCTCGTCATCCTCTTCACCGGCGCCATGGGCGAAATGCTGCGTCCGCCGCTCGAGCGCATCTTCGCGCGCCGCGCCCCCGCCGTCGCGAGGCCCGCCGAATGACCTATGTCGATCTCATCCTCGTCCTCGATTCAACGGTGCGGCTCGCAACCCCGCTGATCTTCGCCTGCCTCGCCGGGCTCTATTCGGAGCGCGCGGGCATCGTGGACATCGGGCTCGAAGGCAAGCTCCTGGGCGCCGCGTTCGGCGCGGCGGTCGTCGCCGCGATCACCGGATCGGCCTGGGCGGGGCTCTTTGCCGGGGTCGGCGTATCGCTCTGCATGTCGGCCATTCACGGCTTCGCCTCGATCAATTTGCGCGGCAATCAGATCATCTCCGGCGTCGCGCTCAATTTTCTGGCGGCCGGCCTCGCAACCTTCCTCGGGCAGAGCTGGTTCGGCCGCGGCGGCAATACCCCGCAACTGCCCTCGGGCGCCCGCATCCCAACGATCACCCTGCCCTTTGCCAATGAAGTGCAGGACGTGCCCTATATCGGCTATTTCTATTATGAGCTGATCTCCGGGCACTCGATCCTCTCTTACATCGCGTTCCTGATCGTCCCGATCACTGCTTTCGTCCTCTTTCGCACCCGGTTCGGCCTGCGCCTGCGCGCAGTGGGCGAGAATCCCAAGGCGCTCGATACCGCCGGCATTTCGGTGACGCTGCTGCGCTACCAGGCGCTGGCCATCACCGGAATCCTCGTCGGCATTGGCGGCGCCTATCTCTCGATCGCCCAGTCGGCGGGCTTCACCAACAACATGTCGGCCGGCCGCGGCTATATCGCGCTCGCCGCGCTCATCTTCGCAAAATGGCGTCCGTGGCCCGCGCTGGCCACCTGCCTGCTCTTCGGCTTCCTCGATGCGTTGCAATTCCGCCTCCAGGGCGTCGCGCTGCCGGGGATCGGACAGGTGCCGACCCAGGCCATCCAGGCCCTGCCTTACGTGCTCACCATCATCCTGCTGGCCGGCTTCATCGGTCGGGCCGTCGCGCCCAAGGCGGCGGGCACGCCTTATGTGAAGGAGCGCTGAGATGACGGTCACCGACGCCGAACTCCTCGCCGCGGCCGAGGCCATGCGCGCCCGCGCTTACGCGCCCTATTCGGGATTCGGGGTCGGGGCCGCCATTCTCGCCGATGACGGGCAGGTCTATGCCGGCTGCAATGTCGAGAACGCCGCCTACCCGCAGGGCAATTGCGCCGAGGCCTCGGCGATTTCGGCGATGATCGCGGGCGGCGGCCGGCGCATCCTGCGCATCTACGTCACCGGTCCGGGGACCGCCCCGGTCACGCCCTGTGGCGGCTGTCGGCAGCGGATACGCGAGTTCGCCGATCCCGAAACCCCGGTCGTCTCGCACGGCGTGGATGGTGAGCCGCTCCGGTCGACCCTCGCCGAACTCCTGCCGCACTCTTTCGGCCCGGAGTTTCTCGGACGCTAGGTCCGGGTCGCCTGAAACGCCGTCCCCACCGGGACAATCACGCGCCGCCGGCCCGGCGCGACACGTCATGGCGCACAAGACGCCAGGGAGGCAATGATGAAGCACGAAACCCTCGACAGAGCGCCGAGTACCCCCCGCAATCCTGGTTTTGGGCTTGATCTTGATTGGGTTGGCGGGGTTTTGGTGAACCGTTCGGCGGTTGAGCGTCGGGCTTTGACGATTGGTTCGCGGCGGGGGGTGAAGAAGGATCATCAGCTGGCGTGGCTTTTGAAGGCGATCAGTCTGATCGACCTGACGACGCTCAATGCCGACGATACGCCGGGGCGGGTGGAGCGGCTCTGCGCCAAGGCGCGCCAGCCNATCTTGATTGGGTTGGCGGGGTTTTGGTGAACCGTTCGGCGGTTGAGCGTCGGGCTTTGACGATTGGTTCGCGGCGGGGGGTGAAGAAGGATCATCAGCTGGCGTGGCTTTTGAAGGCGATCAGTCTGATCGACCTGACGACGCTCAATGCCGACGATACGCCGGGGCGGGTGGAGCGGCTCTGCGCCAAGGCGCGCCAGCCGGTGCGGCGCGAGGTGCTGGCGGGGCTGGGGGTGGAGGATCTCGTGCTCCATCCGGGGGCGGTCTGCGTCTATCACAGCTTCGTGGGCACGGCGGTGCGGGCGCTCGAGGGGACGGGGATCCCGGTGGCGGCGGTCTCGACGGCCTTTCCGCACGGGCTCGCGCCGATGCCGAGCAAGCTGGCCGAGATCGAGGCTTCGG
>NZ_RZNJ01000005.1 GCF_003994485.1 Arsenicitalea aurantiaca | reverse complement strand
CTCCCTCCGAAGAGGGCGTTCGACTTGCATGTGTTAAGCCTGCCGCCAGCGTTCGTTCTGAGCCAGGATCAAACTCTCAAGTTTGAAATCTGACTATAGTCGACGCATGCACGTTTGCATTGACGAGGACACACAACGCTCAAACACCAAAAGGCGTCCAAGCAAAAGTGTACCTCTTAAAGAAACGTAGCACCGTCGTTGTCGATTAAAACCAAACCAGAGCCTCAGCCCCGGCAGGTCTCGCAAGACCACTCGCCGTCCACGTTTCTCTTTCTTCAATCTTCACAATGTCAAAGAGCCGACCTCACAACCCCAAAAAGGAGCGTAACGTCATCGAAGGCAAAACCTCCAAATTCCGCAGAACACAACCTACCATCCGGTCACCCGGCAGCAGACCTGCCCTTTCAGAAAACCGCCAGACAGTGGGAGCAACTCGCTCAACGTCGCCAGCAGTGGGCGGGTTATACTCAGACCATCCGGCCCAGTCAACCCGGTTTTTTCGACTTTCGAAACTTTCGATCGTNACAACCCCAAAAAGGAGCGTAACGTCATCGAAGGCAAAACCTCCAAATTCCGCAGAACACAACCTACCATCCGGTCACCCGGCAGCAGACCTGCCCTTTCAGAAAACCGCCAGACAGTGGGAGCAACTCGCTCAACGTCGCCAGCAGTGGGCGGGTTATACTCAGACCATCCGGCCCAGTCAACCCGGTTTTTTCGACTTTCGAAACTTTCGATCGTCGAACCTGAGAACCAAATTTCGGCTTGATTATCAGGGGCTTGCTTTGGTCGTCACCGCGTTTCCGCGCCGGCGCCTCAGCGATGGGCGGCTTATACGGAGCCCTCCGAAACCTGTCAACACGCCAAATGACGAAAACGACACAAAATGCGATTCTGCGATTTGGAGATGCCACGCTCCCCTGAACCGGGCTCCTCAGATCCGCCTGATCCGTCTTCCCTGATCCGCATCCGGTATCCTGTGGCGACTATCAGCCTCCCTTATATGACGCGTGATCGTTCTGGCGCGCGCACCTTCAGAGCGCTCAAGGTCCAGGTAACCAAGTTTCGCCGCATTGTATGGCCATTGGGTAACCCCGTCGCGGTCTTGACTCGCATGCGAGCGCTTGCGATTCCTTTTCCGCCGTTTAGCGGCGGTCACGGGCCTTCGACACGGGTAGGGTCAGCTTCGTTAGGATCAGGGGTGAACCCAGCGCAACGCAATCGCCATGCCGCTCTGCTCAAGGCGAGCGGCTATGAGGATGGGCCGGCACTGACCGTGCAGTCGACCGATGGGGAAATCCCCCATGGTCGCGAGTTGAGCTTCGCCTGGCTCACCGGCACCGTGATGACGGGGCTGACCAGCGTCCTGCTCATGGGCGCGGCGCTCTACGTCTCCTTTGAGGGACAGGACACTTTTTCGACCGCCTATGAAGCGCTGAACGTCTATAATGTGGGTGCGCCCACGGCGACCGACCTGCGCAGCAAGACCGATCGCGTCCGGCCCATCGCGCAGACCCGCTCCGAGCGCGAGATCATCGAGGCTTCGATCCGCGAGAACGTCGACGGTCGTGACATGATCCGCCGCCAGCCTTTCGTGCGGCTCCGCGCGACCCTGGCGACGGCCGCGACTTCGCTATCGGATGACGTCCCCGGCTACGACCCCGTCGCCATCCTCAGCGCCAACGAGCCCATCACCGAAAGCGATGATGATGGCGGCGCGACCCAGATTTACAGCGCCGATGTAGATGTCGAGGGCGAAGTCTCCATCCGCCTCGCCGCGCTGCCGATGACCCTCGTGCCCCCGCGCGCGATCTCCGACCAGAGCGCCGCGCAGTTCGTGCGCATGAGCGTCGAGAACGTTTTTAGCGAAGGCCTGCTCGAAACCTCGCTCGCCTATGCGCCGGCAAATGAGGGCCTGCGCGATCTCGGCATCGTTTCGGGCAATGCGATTTCAGGCATTGCGGAAAACGTCACCGTGCTGCCCAAGACCACGCTCGCCGAAGAATCGGGGCTCGGGCGCACCGAGCGCATCCTGACTGTCCGGGAGGCGGCGCCGATCGAGGAGATTCTCCTCAAGAACGGCTTCACCAACCAGATGATTTCGGCGATCGGCGCAACGCTGCGGAACGTCTATCCCTCGACCACCCTGCCTGCCGGTGCCCGGCTCCGCATCCTGTTCGGGCCTTCGCGCACCTCGGACACGCTCATCCCCTACCGGATGAGCATATACGTCAACGACCGCGTCACGAATACCGACAAGCATGCGGTCACCGTGGCCCTTACCGATCGCGGGCAGTATGTGCTCGGCATCGCCCCGAGCGAAATCGAGTTTCCCGAGGAAGATACCGAAGAGATCAACGTCGCCAACCTGCCGAGCGTTTATCGCTCGATCTGGGAGACGGCGCGCAAGCACGACCTCGACGACGCCACTACCGAACGCATCATCGCGATGTTCGCCTATGATGTGGAAATGACGCGGCGCATCGCTCCGGGCGACACCATCGAAATCCTGCAGACGCCCGAAGACGACGCCGGTAACCGCGACCTTCTCTACGTCTCCATCAATCTTGGCGGTACCAAGCGCGAGCTCTTCCGCTACCGGACCCCCGATGGGGTCGTCGACTTCTACGATGCCGACGGCGAGACCGGGAAACGCTTCCTGATCCGCCGGCCGCTCGAGGGCGGCGGGCGGCTCTCGAGCCGATTCGGCTATCGCGTTCACCCGATCTTCAAGACGCGCCGGCTTCACACCGGCACCGATTTTGCCGCGCGCGCAGGCACGCCGATCTTTGCGGCGGGCGACGGCACCGTGGGCCGGGCACAATGGGTATCGGGCTATGGGCGCTATGTGGAAATCGAACACGTCAACGGTTTCGAAACCGCCTATGCCCATATGAGCCGTATTGCCGACGGTATTTCCCCCGGCACGCGTGTGCGCCAGGGGCAGATCATCGGCTATGTGGGGTCGACCGGCAATTCGACCGGCAACCACCTGCACTTCGAGATCAAGGTCAACGGCCGGTTCGTCGATCCCCTCAGCGTTCGCTTGCCCCGCGACAAGAGTCTGCCTCCTCAGTTCGAGCAGGATTTCCGCCAGTCGATCGCGCAGGTGCGCGACCTGATGCAGCGCGATCCCGCGCCGATCACTGTGGCCGACGGCTCGCGCTGAGCTCTGCGGCGGCAGCCCGGGCGCTTGCCCGATCGCAACCGCCTCGCGCTCGGGTCAGGCAGACGCGTCCCGATAGACCGCCAGTTCGACACCGCCCGGCTCGCGGAAATGAAACCGTCGTCCCCCCGGAAAATCGAACTGCTCCCTCGTCACAACGCCACCTGCGTTGCGGATCGACACCTCGGCGGCGTCGAGGTCACCGACACGGATGACCGGTAGCGGTGCCGCCACGCGGCCGACGCTCGAATCGATACCGGTCTCCAGTCCCGCGCCGCCAAGCCCGGCATAGTCAGGCCCGTAGTCGATCCGCGCCCAGCCGAAAGCAGCCTCGAAAAAAGCAACGCTCGCCTCGCCATCGGCACTCGGCAACTCGAGATAGTCGATCCGCGCATGCATCGATCATCACCAATATGTTCCTGATTTGTTCTAGATGGCAATTCAGGAATGGTCAAGGGGAGAAGCCATGGCCTCTCCCCTTGAACACCGTTCAGGCTGCGTC
Organism: Arsenicitalea aurantiaca; assembly: GCF_003994485.1. Taxonomy (GTDB): domain Bacteria; phylum Pseudomonadota; class Alphaproteobacteria; order Rhizobiales; family Devosiaceae; genus Arsenicitalea; species Arsenicitalea aurantiaca. The sequence goes on along the minus strand of NZ_RZNJ01000005.1, from coordinate 267,325 downwards.
GCTGACCGTATCGCCTGCGATCGGGCGGAGGGACAGCCCCTCGCTGCCCACATCGACAAGAACGTTCATCCCATCCGAGATGGTGCCGGCGAGGATTTCCTCGGCGAGCCCGTCCTGCACCTGACGCTGGATCACCCGCTTGAGCGGACGTGCGCCATAGGCGGGGTCATAGCCCTCGTCGGCAAGCCATTGCCGCGCTTCGGGGGTCATCGTCAGCGTGATGTCGCGATCCTTCAGCAGCGCCTTCAACCGCCCGAACTGGATATCGACGATCGCGCCCATATGGCTGCGGTCGAGGCGGTGGAAGAGCAGGATCTCGTCGAGCCGGTTGAGGAATTCGGGCCGGAAGGCGGCCTTGACCGTATCGAGCACCTTGCCGCGAACGAGCTCCACCGATTCGCCCTCGCCGAGCTGGGAGAGATAGTCCGATCCCAGATTGGAGGTGAGAATGATCAGCGTGTTGCGGAAGTCCACAGTGCGCCCCTGCCCATCCGTCAGCCGACCATCATCGAGCACCTGCAGAAGGATGTTGAACACATCCGGATGCGCCTTTTCGATCTCGTCGAAGAGGATCACCTGGTAGGGACGGCGGCGAACGGCTTCGGTCAGCACCCCGCCCTCGTCATATCCCACATAGCCCGGAGGCGCGCCGATCAGCCGTGCGACGGAGTGCTTTTCCATAAACTCGGACATGTCGAGCCGAACCATTGCGGTCTCGTCGTCGAAAAGGAACTGCGCGAGCGCCTTGGTAAGTTCGGTCTTGCCGACGCCGGTGGGTCCGAGGAACATGAACGAGCCGATCGGCCGGTTCGGATCCTGTAGGCCTGCCCGCGCGCGCCGCACGGCCTTGGAGACCGCCGCGACCGCTTCGGCCTGGCCGATGACGCGACTGCCGAGCGTCTCTTCCATGTGAAGGAGCTTTTCCCGCTCACCCTCGAGCATGCGGTCGACCGGAATGCCGGTCCACCGCGACACCACCTGCGCGATATGGGTGGGTGAGACGACCTCTTCGACCATGGAGGCGCCCTCGGCAGCACCTTCCGGGGCCGATTCGGCGGCAACGATCCGCTTTTCGAGATCCGGGATCACCCCATAGGCCAGCTCGCCGGCACGCGCCAGATCGCCCCGGCGCTGCGCGATTTCGAGTTCGCTGCGGGCCTTGTCGAGCTCTTCCTTCAGCTTCTGGCTGCCGGAAAGCCTCTCCTTCTCGGCCATCCAGCGCTGTGAGAGCGACTGGGCGTCTTCCTCGAGACCGGCAAGATCCGCCTCGAGCCGCACGAGCCGCGCCTTCGAGGCCTCGTCGGGCTCCTTGCGCAGCGCCTCGCGCTCGATCTTCAATTGCATGATGCGCCGATCGAGTTCGTCGAGTGCTTCGGGCTTGCTGTCGACCGCCATGCGCATGCGGGCCGCCGCCTCGTCCATCAAGTCGATGGCCTTGTCGGGCAGGAAGCGGTCGGTGATGTAGCGGTTCGAAAGCGTTGCCGCGCTCACCAGCGCCGAATCCGAAATCCGGATGCCGTGGTGAAGCTCGTATTTCTCCTTGAGCCCGCGCAGGATGGAGATCGTATCCTCTACCGTGGGTTCATCGACGAAAACGGGCTGGAAACGCCGGGCGAGCGCCGCGTCCTTTTCCACATGTTTGCGATATTCGTCGAGCGTCGTCGCCCCCACGCAGTGAAGGGCGCCACGGGCAAGCGCCGGTTTGAGGAGGTTGGACGCATCCATCGCTCCATCCGCCTTACCGGCGCCGACCAGCGTGTGCATCTCGTCGATGAAGAGGATCACCTGGCCCTCTGCCGCGTCGATCTCGCTCAGCACGGCCTTGAGGCGCTCTTCGAACTCGCCGCGATATTTTGCCCCGGCAATCAGCGCGCCCATGTCGAGCGCGAGCAGGGCCTTGTTCTTGAGCGATTCGGGAACGTCGCCATTGACGATACGGATGGCGAGGCCCTCCGCGATCGCGGTCTTGCCGACACCGGGTTCGCCGATCAGCACGGGATTGTTCTTGGTGCGGCGGCTCAGCACCTGGATGGTGCGGCGGATTTCCTCGTCGCGCCCGATCACGGGATCGAGCCGGCCTTCGCGCGCATCGGCGGTGAGGTCCCGCGCATATTTCTTGAGCGCGTCATAGCCCTGCTCGGCCGATGCGGTATCGGCGGTCCGGCCCTTGCGGATGGCGTTGATCGCTTCATTGAGGGCCTGGGGCGTAACACCCGCGGACGCCAGAATGCGCCCGGCATCGCTGTCCTTTTCGACAACCAGCGCCAGAAGCAGCCGCTCCACGGTTACAAAACTGTCGCCCGCTTTCTGGGCCGCGCTCTCGGCGGTTTCGAAAACGCGCGCGAGCTCGCGCCCCAGATAGAGTTGGCCCGAATCGCCGGAGACGCTCGGGATTTTCGCAAGCCCGGCCTCGACGGCCGCACGGGCAGATTTCGCATCGCCGCCCGACCGGGCGATCAACCCATCGGCCATGCCCTGGTCGTCGTCGAGCAGCACCTTCAAAAGGTGCAGCGGGGTGAACTGCTGATGCCCCCGGCCCAGCGCCAGCGTCTGCGCCGACTGGATGAAGCCGCGGGCCCTCTCGGTGTATTTTTCGATGTTCATCGATCTCTCCTTTCGCGGCCGGCCCGCCCGTATGCGGCACGAGGCGCGGCGCCCTGGCCGGCGCCCATATGCGGCGCGCCGTCTTCAAGGGAGATATAGGTGCGGGCGGGACCGGAAAAAGAGGCACCGCCTCCGATCAAAGCAAAAAGGCCGGGCGCATGGCCCGGCCTTCTCAAATCCATTGCCAGGGCAGCTATTCGGCTGCCGTGGACGTCCCCCCTGCGGTGATGAAGGCCGGGAGTTCACCGAGTTCGGGCTGCGGGCCCGAGGCATCTGCAGCCGCGCCCTCGGCAACTGCCGTACGCCGCCGGCGCGGACGGCGCTCGCGTGGCCGGCGTTCGCCCTCCTCGCCCTCTGCGGGCTTGGCCTCGGCGGCAACATCCTGGGGTGCACCGGCATCGGCAGGAGCATCGGTCTGCGCCGGCTTTTCTGCCGCTACCTTTTCGGCGGCGCGCTCGTCCTGCGGACGGTCATCACGCGGACGCCGCTCGCGACGTTCGCGATTCTCCTGACGGGGCTGCTCTTCGGGAATACGGGCGTGCTGCTCGAGCCCGTCCGATCCGCCGTCATCACCGTCGAAATCATCGTCGCCATCCTGTCCGAACTGGTCAGAACGCTGCGCGCCCTGGGGCTGCGCGGCCGACACGATGCGGAAATAATGCTCGGCGTGCTGGAAATAATTCTCCGCCATCACCGAATCGCCCGACGCCTGCGCGTCGCGGGCCAGCTGCACGTATTTCTCGGCGATGTGGGCGGCGTTGCCGCGCACCTTCACGTCCGGACCATTGCTCTCGAAATTGCGTGAGAGCGGATTGACGTGCTTGCGCCCGCCATTGTTGTTCCTGCCGCGAGAACGGTTCTTGTTGTTCTGCTGGTTGGGTCTCATCGTATCGCTTCAAACCTTGGAAGTGAGCCTGGCGGGGTCGATGGCCGGAACCATCGGCGTACTCGCTGCAAACCTTGTGGCTCCTTGCCGAGCCAGCCGCGATGGGTCGCAGGTATGATCGAATATCCGGAGCTGTGCGGTTGAACCACTTTGTCTCGTCGGACCCGTCCGGACTGTCGGTCCGGGACTGCGTGGGCATATGCCGATGAGCGGGTGGCCGTCACCTCGGCACCCCTGACGCGCCTTGGACAGCACTTGGAAGCTACCCTGTTCGCCGCACCATTCCAAGCAGAAAATGCCCAAAGACACGGCCATGTGTGCGCGTCCGCTCAGAAATGGTGTCCGATCACCACCCGATCAAGCCCGGCCAGATCCTTTCTGACCGCAACCCCAGCAAAGCCTGCCGCAACGAACAGCGCTGAAACGGCATCCCCCTGCCCGCTGCCGATCTCGACAAGGAGCGGCGCGCCTGGTTCCAGATGTGCGCGTGCCCCCTCGAGGATTGTGCGATAGGCGTCGAGCCCGTCCGGCCCGCCATCGAGCGCCAGGAGCGGATCATGCTCGCGCACCTCGATCCCGAGATCTAAGATCGCGTCGGTCTCGATATAGGGCGGGTTCGAGACGATGAGAGCGAAGCGTTCGTCCGCCGCCATAGGCGCGAACCAGGACCCGTGTCTCAGCGCCAGCCGATCGAGAACGCCATGCCGGCCTGCATTGGCCCGCGCAGCCTCGATCGCACCTGGGCTCAGATCGGTCGCAACCCCGTTTGCGTCCGGGCGTTCGGCGAGCAGCGAAACGATGATCGCGCCGCTTCCCGTGCCGAGGTCGAGAATGCGCGGCGCCGCCTTTCCCCCGAGCGCACCAAGGCCGATCTCGACCAGCATCTCGGTCTCGGGACGTGGTCCGAGCGTGTCCGGGGAGAGCGCGAAGCTGCGGCCGTAAAAGCCCTTCTCACCCAGAAGTCGCTCGACCGGCATGCCTGCGAGGCGCTTCTCGGCGAGGGCGTCCAGCCGGGCGAGAGCCGCAGGATCTGCGATCTCCGCTTCATGCTGCACCAGGGCGAGCCGGCCAAGCCCAAAAGCTTTCTCCGCAAGGAGCCGCGCATCGAGTTCCGGCGTCGGCAGGCCGGCCGCGCGGAACCGGTCCCGCACCGCCCGCCAGGCCCGTCCGACCGGGATCGAGCTCAGGACTGGCGCTCCATCGCCGCCAGCTGCGCGGCCTGGTTCTCGGTGATCAGCGCTTCGATCAATTCATCGAGCGCCTCCCCCACGATCACCTTGTCGAGCTTGTAGAGGGTGAGATTGATCCGATGGTCGGTCACCCGGCCCTGCGGAAAGTTATAGGTCCGGATGCGTTCCGAGCGATCGCCCGATCCCACCTGGTCACGCCGCGCTTCCGCCCTCGCGCTATCGCGCGCATTGCGCTGTTCCTCATAGAGCCGGGCGCGGAGCACCTTCATCGCCGTTGCTCGGTTCTGGTGCTGGCTCTTTTCGGCCGAGGTCACGACGATACCGGACGGAATGTGAGTGATGCGCACCGCCGAATCGGTGGTGTTGACGTGCTGGCCACCAGCGCCGGAGGCGCGCATGGTGTCGATGCGGATGTCCTCGGGCTTGATGTCGACGTCGATCTCCTCGACCTCGGGCAGCACCGCCACCGTCGCCGCCGAGGTGTGGATGCGCCCCGACGCTTCGGTCGCAGGCACGCGCTGCACCCGGTGCACCCCGCTCTCGAACTTGAGCCGCGCATAGACGCCCTTGCCGTTGATCGAAGCGATCACTTCCTTGTAGCCGCCGACTTCGCCGGGGCTTTCGTCCATGATCGCCACCTTCCAGCCGTGCAGATCGGCATAGCGCTGGTACATGCGAAAGAGATCCCCCGCAAAAAGCGCCGCTTCGTCCCCGCCCGTCCCGCCGCGGATTTCGAGGATCACGCTCTTGTCGTCGGCCTCGTCGCGCGGCAGCAGGAGGATGCGGATCTCCCCCTCGAGCGCTTCGATCCGCTCGTTGAGCGCCTCGACCTCCATCTGCGCCATCTCGCGCATCTCCGCATCGCCCCCGCTCAGGAGCGTACGGGCGTCCGCAAGCTCCTTGCGCGCCTGCTTGTAGGCGGTGATGGCCCCCACGATGGGCGCAAGCTCGGCATGTTCCTTGGAGAACTTGACGAAGTCTTCGGGCGCAGCGCCACCCGAAAGCGCGGCTTCGACATAGGAAAAGCGTGTCTCGAGCGCGTCGAGCTTGTCCTGGGGAAGTGTGGCCATGAAAGTGTCGTCCTGATCGATTGAGCATGCCTATAGGCCCAAGGCACGCCGATGTCAGGCCCCCGAGGGGCCCGAACGGGAATGAATGGGCGCTCAGGCCGGCTTTTCGGCCAGCACCATGTAGTTGACGCCGAGATCGCGCGAACGCTTCCAGCTGTCCTCGAGGGGATGGTAGACGACCCCGGTCTTCTCGGTCACCCGCATGCCGTTGCGCTGGATCAGGGCGGTGAGCTCTTCGGGCGTGATGAACTTCTTCCACTCATGGGTGCCCTTGGGCAGCCAGCGCAACACGTGCTCGGCCCCGACGATGGCGAGTGCATAGGCCCGCAGCGTCCGGTTGAGGGTCGCGACGAACTGCAGCCCGCCGGGCTTCACCAGATCCCCGCAGCTCTTCATGTAGAGCGGCACGTTGTCCACATGCTCGACCACCTCCATGTTGAGCACGATATCGAACTGTTCGCCCGCCGCGGCCAGAGCTTCGGCAGTGGTCGAGCGATAGTCGATCTCGAGCCCGGACTGGGCGGCATGAAGCCGCGCGATCGCGACGTTCCGTTCGGCCGGATCGACACCGGTGACCTGGGCGCCGAGCCGCGCCATGGGCTCGCAGAGCAATCCGCCCCCGCACCCGATATCGAGGATTTTCAGACCCTCGAAAGGGGCGCGCGCAGTGTCCGAGAGACCGAAATGGGCGATCGCCCGCTCCCGGATATAGGCCAGCCGTACCGGATTGAACTTGTGGATCGGCTTGAACTTGCCATTGGGGTTCCACCATTCCTCGGCCATGGCCGAGAATTTGGCGACCTCTTCGTCATTGATGGTCGTATCGGGCATCGGGGGAACGGCTCCTTTGTCGCCATTGTCGCGGGCGGCGGACGAAATGCAACTGCGGCATGGCGCCCATTGCCCGCAACGCTACCCCCCATACGGATCATAAGTGCCAAAGGTCCATACATGGCCTTCGGGATCCTTCACCGAATATTCCCGGCCACCATAGCTTTCGTCCCGCAGCGGCAGCAGGATCTCGAACCCCGCGGCAACCGAACGGGCGTGGTGAGCGTCCGGATCGGGCACGATGACATAGAGGCTCATCGTCACCGCGCCAACATCGCCCGGCTGGCGCATGAACCTGCCGAAGGGCGTGTCGGCGACCGGACCGAGCATGATCATGCCATTGCCGAATGCAAGCTCGGCATGAGCGACCGTGCCCTCTTCATTGCGGTAGAGGGCATGCTCTTTAAAGCCGAAGACGCTCTTGAGCCAGTCGAGCGCCGCATCGGCATCACGATAGCGCAGGGTGGCGATGAGAGGTGTGCGCGGGTCGACATCGGGGCTGGCCATGAAAATCCTCCATTCCTTGCGGTCTGCCATCATAGGACGTTCCCTTTCTGTTCACAAGCGGCCAGCCTTGCCTCTCCCGGCGTCTTGTGGCATGTGCCAGCGCGTCGAACACACCCGCCGCCGGCACCAGCCGGCCGGCTTTCGGGGGAGATCAGTTGGCACGCATCGTCATGAAGTTCGGCGGCACCTCGGTCGCCGATGTCGAACGCATCCGCCAGGCCGCACGGCATGTGAAGCGAGAGGTCGACGCCGGCAATGAGGTCGCCGTCGTCGTTTCTGCGATGTCGGGCAAGACCAACGAGCTCGTGGGCTGGGTCAATTCGGCTTCGCGCCTGCACGATGCCCGCGAATATGATGCCGTTGTCGCTTCGGGCGAGCAGGTGACCGCAGGCCTGATGGCGATCGTGCTTTCCGACATGGGCATTCCCTCGCGCTCCTTTGCCGGCTGGCAGGTGCCGATCCACACCGACGACGCCCATGGGGCGGCGCGCATTACCGGGATCGAGCCCGAAGCGCTGACGAGCCGGATGGCCGAAGGCATCGTTCCCGTCGTCACCGGTTTCCAGGGCGTGTCGCCCTCGGGCCGCATCACGACGCTGGGGCGCGGCGGATCAGACACGAGCGCGGTTGCCGTCGCAGCCGCCGTCGGTGCGGATCGCTGCGACATCTACACCGACGTCGACGGCGTCTACACCACCGATCCGCGCATCGTCCCCAAGGCCCAGCGGCTCAACCGCATCGCCTTCGAGGAGATGCTAGAAATGGCGTCGCTGGGCGCCAAGGTGCTGATGATCCGTTCGGTCGAGCTTGCCATGGCCCACAAGGTGCGCCTTGTCGTGCGCTCGACCTTCGATGACCCCGACGCCCCACAGATTGCCCCCGACGGCACGCCCGGCATTCCCGGCACGCTGGTTTGCGATGAGGAAGAGATCATGGAAAAGCAGATCGTTTCGGGCGTGACGCTCGCCAAGTCCGAGGCCAAGATCACGCTGCGCGACGTCAAGGACAAGCCCGGCGTGGCCGCGGCGATCTTCGGTACGCTTGCCGACCAGTCGATCGTCGTCGACATGATCGTGCAGAACATTTCCGACGATGGCGCAACGACCGACATCACCTTCACGGTGCCCGAAAGCGAGTACGACAAGGCTGTCGCCACCCTCGAAGGCGCCGGTGACAGGATCGAATACGCCAAGCTCTCGGGCTCCAAGGGCGGCGCCAAGATCTCGGTCGTGGGCGTGGGCATGCGCAGCCATGCCGGGGTCGCCTCCTCGATGTTCAAGGCGCTTGCCGACAAGGGCATCAACATCCAGCTGATTACGACTTCCGAGATCAAGACTTCGGTGCTCATCGATGAGCAGTACGCCGAGCTTGCGGTGAGGGCGCTCCATACGTATTACGGTCTGGACAAGCAGTAAGCCTGTCCGCGACCCCGCGGCAGGGGGAAGGACGGCGGCGATCCCCGCCGCGAACTCGATCATGGCCACAGCGATCAGCGGTCCGCGCGTGCTCCTGCGGCAATTGCGAGAGACGATGGCCGAGCCCCTGGCCTCCCAGGAGCGGCTCGACAAGATCGTCAACCTGATCGCCGACAACATGCGGGCCGATGTCTGCTCGTTCTATGTGCTGCGCGACGATGGCGCGCTCGAGCTCTTCGCCACGCGCGGGCTAAAGGCATCTGCGGTGCACATGACGACGCTCCGGCTCGGGGAAGGTCTCGTCGGGCTCATCGCCGCCGAGGCCGAGCCGCTGAGCCTCGACGATGCGCCCCGGCATCCCTCCTTCGCCTATCGCCCCGAAACGGGAGAAGACCCCTACAACGCCTTCCTGGGCGTCCCCGTTCTTCGCGCCGGCCAGACTTTGGGCGTACTCGTCGTGCAAAACACCGAGAGGCGCGTCTACGGCGAGGATGAGATCGAGGCGATGCTGACCACCGCCACGATTCTGGCCGAGATGATCGCCACCTCCGATTTCGATAGCCTCATCAAGCCTGGCTCCGACATCGATCTACGGCGGCCCCGCACCTTTGCGGGCACGAGCTTCACCGATGGCATCGCGCTCGGACAGGTGGTGCTGCACGATCCGCGCGTGGTCGTGACCAATTTCATCGCCGAGGACACCGAGCAGGAAGTGCGCCGACTCGAAGAGGCGCTGGCGACCATGCGCCTTTCGATCGACGACATGCTCGATCACGGCGACATGCTGCCGACCTCAGAGCACCGCGAGATCCTCGAGAGCTATCGCATGTTCGCCCATGACCGGGGCTGGGTGAACCGGTTGACCGAGGCGATCAACAACGGGCTCACCGCCGAGGCGGCTGTCGAGCGCGTCCAGAACGACACCCGCGCGCGCATGATGCGCCAGACCGACCCCTATATCCGCGACCGGCTGCACGATCTCGACGACCTCGCTAACCGGCTCCTGCGCGTCCTCACCGGCGACCACCAGGGGCTGGGGCGCAAGGATCTGCCCGAGAACGCCGTCCTCGTCGCGCGCAATCTGGGCCCGGCCGAGCTGCTCGAATACGACCGCACGCGGCTCCGCGCCGTGGTGCTCGAAGAGGGCGGTCCCACAAGTCACGTCGCCATCATCGCCCGCTCGCTCGGGCTCGTTGCGGTAGGGCAGGCGGGCAACATCGTCGCCATGTCCGAAAGCGGCGACGACATCATCGTCGATGGCCCGATGGGCACCGTACACCTCCGCCCCACGAACGACGTCGAGCAGACCTATATCGACAAGGTCCGGCTGACCGCCAAGCGGCGCGCACATTACCTTGCGCTGCGCGACCGGCCGGCGGTGACGCGCGACGGCATCGAGATTACGCTTCTGCACAATTCGGGGCTCGTTGCCGACCTGCCCATGCTCAATGACACGGGCGCAGTGGGGGTCGGGCTCTTCCGCACCGAACTGCAATTCATGATCGCCTCCAAGCTGCCGCGCCTGTCCGAGCAGATCGAGCTTTACGCCGAGGCGATGCGGATCGTCGGGGACAAGCCGATCGTCTTCCGGCTTCTCGACATCGGTGGCGACAAGGTCGTTCCCTATATGCGCTCGGCGGTCGAAGAGAACCCGGCCATGGGCTGGCGTTCGCTCAGGCTTGCGCTCGACCGGCCGGGCCTTCTGCGCACCCAGGTCCGGGCGCTGCTGATGGCGGCCAATGGCCGTCCGCTCAAGATCCTCGTACCCATGGTGACCGAAACCTCGGAATTCCGTCAGGCGCGCCTCGTGGTTGCCAAAGAAGTTGAACGGCTGCGGCGTGCCGGAGAAAAGGTGCCCGAAAAGCTCGAGCTGGGCGCAATGGTCGAAGTGCCCTCGCTTCTTTTCGAACTCGACCAGCTGATGCCGGAGGCCGATTTCGTCTCGATCGGGTCGAACGATCTGGTCCAGTTCCTCACCGCAGCGGACCGGGCCAATCCGCGCGTCGCACGCAGCTACGACCCCATCGCCCTGCCGCGCCTGCGCGCGCTGCGGCACGTCGTCGAATCGGCCCGTCGCTACGGTCTGCCGCTCACCATGTGCGGTGAGCTTGCCGGCAAGCCGATGGAGGCCCTGGCCCTGATGGCGATCGGCATGACGCGGCTGTCCATGGGCCCGCCATCGATCGGCCCGATCAAGGAAATGGTGCTGGGGCTCGATCTCGAGCCGATCAGGCGGTCGGTCTCGGCTGCCCTGCTCGATGGCTCGGACGGCGTCAGTATACGCGAACTGCTCGGGGAATGGGTCGAGCGCCAGAAGCTACCCGTCAACCCCTGACAGGTTGACGGGCCGCGCGCGTCAATTGTGCTCTTCGGGCAGGCTCGGGAGCGGCAGGACGTCGATGCCGTCCTCGAGCAGCGAATGCACCTCTTCGCGCGTCGCCTCGCCGTAGATGCCGCGCTCGGGCGCATCCTCGAAATGGATCTTCCGCGCCTCCTCGGCAAAGCGCTCCCCGACATAGTCGGCATCCTCGACCACCTTGCGCCGAAACGCCCGGAGCGCCTCAAGAAGCTGCGGGGGGATGGCGGGCGCTGCCTGCGGCACGGCAACGCTCCTCTTTTCGGTCCGCGGCCGCGAAACGGCAGGCGCCATCAGCGCCTTGCCGACATCGGCCGAATTGCACACCGGACAGGTGACGATCCCACGCGCCTTCTGTTCATCGAACGCCGCAGCACTTGCGAACCACGCGTCGAACGCATGGGCCTTGTCGCAAACAAGGGAATATTTGATCACGGCCTTGAGCCCTCGGCGGCAACGGGCAGCTCGAACGGTCTGGCATTGGCGAGCGCCGGCACGCGCGCCCGCGCGGCGAGCACTGCTTCGGGATCGAGCGTTGCGAGCACCACGCCCTCACGGTCATGGTTCTGGCACGCGATGATCTTGCCCCAGGGATCGACGATCATCGAATGCCCATAAGTGCTCCGGCCATTGGCATGGCGCCCGCCCTGCGCGGCAGCGATAATGTAGCTTCCGGTCTCGATCGCACGGGCGCGCAACAGCACCTCCCAATGCGCCTCCCCCGTCGGAACGGTGAACGCGGCCGGCACGGCAATGAGGCTCGCCCCGGCGCGCGCCAGGGCGCCGAAGAGCGCTGCAAAGCGCACGTCGTAGCAGATGGAGAACCCGAGCGTGACGTCCCCAAGCTGTGCCGTCACGGCCTGCTCGCCGCCCCGATAGGTCGCACTTTCCCGATAGGCCGCGACGCCGGGCAGATCCGCATCGAAGAGATGGATCTTGTCGTAATGGGCAACGATGTCACCGCGTGGCGAGAACAGCACGGAGCGGTTGGCAAACCGGCCATCCTCGAGCGCGACCGCAAGTGAACCCAGATGCAGCCACACCCCGTGCCGACGCGCCATCTCCGAAACGGCAATGAGCGCAGGATTGGCGTCATAAGGCGCCGCAACCTTCGAAAGCCCCTCGCGGTTCTCGGCGAACGCAACGGTCACCTCGGGGCTCAGCACATATTGCGCGCCATCGGCAACCGCGTCTCCGACCAGGGCGTCGAGCGCAGCGAGGTTGGGCTCGGGCGTCGGAGCCGAACACATCTGGAGCGCAGCAATCCGCATCGGCGGTCAGCCGAGCAGAGGATCGAGCGCGCCCTCGCGCTCGAGGGCCGCCATGTCGTCATAGCCGCCGACATGCGTCTCTCCGATGAAGATCTGCGGCACGGTGCGCCGTCCATGAGCGCGCTGAGTCATGGCCGCCCGCATCTCGCTGTCACGCACGTCGATTTCCTCGAAGGTCACGCCCTTCTGTTCCAGCAGCGACTTCGCCGCATGGCAATATGGACAGGACGGCGTCGTGTAGATCTCGATCTTGGCCACGAAAAAGCTCCTTAAAGAAGATCGTCCCTCATATGGGCAAGGTCGGTGCCGCGGGCAAGTCCGATCCGTCGAAGGCCGTGCCTGAGGGCACGCGCGCGAAGGTGAGGACATCGACCGACGCCGCTCCGGCTCGCCGCAGGGCGCGCGTCGCGGCACCGACCGTTGCGCCGGTCGTGTAGACATCGTCGATGAGGACGACCCCCCGTCCGCCGAGCCGTGCCAGGAGATCGGGATGGGCGGTGAACGCGCCCGCCACGTTGCGCGCCCGCCCCACCGCACTCAAGCCCACCTGCTGGCGCGTCAGCCGTGTCCGTTGCAGCGCCAGCGGATCGACCTTGAGCCCGGTCTGCGCGGCGATCGCGCGCGCCAGTTCGCCGGACTGGTTGTAGCGCCGCGAAAACTGCCGCTTGGGGTGAAGCGGCACCGGCACGAGCACCGGACGTGCCGCCCAGAATTCACGTCCTGCCCCGGCCATCATGCGCCCGCAAAAGCTCGCCAGTTCGGGCCGGTCCCCATATTTGAGCCGCGCCACAAGGGTCTGGGCGACCGCGCCGTAGAGCACCGCCGAGCGCGCGCGGTCGAATGGCGGCGGATCGGCGATGGCTTCGGCCGAGAGCGCATCCGGTCCGAGCGCAATCTCGAAGGGCAGGCCAAGCCTGGGGCAGAGCGGAGCAGTGATCGCCCGCAATCCTGTAAAGCACCGTGCACAGACCCCGTCGCCGCCGGCGACGGGCGCTTCGCATGAGAGACAAAAGGGCGGGTAGAACTGGTCGAGCAGCAAGCTCGCAAGTCGGCCGGCGAGGCGCGCCATGCGATCGGCGGTTTTGACAAGCGGCGCGCCCCTCTCCATATCTTCACCTTACGACCAGCAGAGGCGAATTCAAGCCCGTGACCCCCGCCACCCTCCCGCCCGCTCCCACCCCGATCTTCGACCGTGCCCGCATCGCGCGCCGCATCGAGGCGAGCCGGTTCGACGAGAATTTTGTTCTGAGGCTCGTTCTCGCCGATCTCGAAGACCGCCTATCGATGGTGACGCGCGCCTTCAGCCGCGCGGTCATCGTCGCGCCAGCGGTCACCGGCCTTCCCGCGCAGTTGCATTCGGCGAAGGGGCCGATCGCCTTCGAGCATATCGCGACCGCATCGGGCCCCGCGCCGATGGATGGCGAGGCGTTCGCCCTGCCGGGGCGGAACTACGATCTCATCGTCTCGCTGCTCGACCTGCAATGGGTGACCGACGTTCCGGGCTATCTTGCCCGTACCCGGGCGCATCTGGCGCCGGACGGGCTCTTCATCGCCGCCTTCCCCGGGGGTGATACCCTCAGCGAATTGCGCCAGGCGTTCCTTCTTGCAGACAGCGAGCGTCATGGCGGTGCCTTCGCGAGGGTTGCCCCGATGATCCCGCTCAAGGATGCCGCGGGCCTTCTCCAGCGTGCCGGATTTGCGCTTCCGGTGGCAGATGTCGAGACACATATCGTGCGCTATGCCGATCCGCTCGCGCTCTTTTTGGAATTGCGTGCGCTTGGCGCCAGTAACCCGCTTCTCGAACGCCCCTCGATGCCCGTGAGCCGGGCCCTGCTCGGCCGGGCCGCAGAGGCCTATCGTGAACGGGCGGAGGATCAGGACGGCCGCGTCAGGGCGACCCTCGAGCTCGTCTGGCTATCGGGCTGGTCGCCACATGAAAGCCAGCAAAAGCCGCTGAAGCCCGGCAGCGCCGAGGTCAGTCTTTCGCGCGTCCTCGGTCGGCCCGAAGGCTAGAGGAGGTCGCAGAGCGGCGCGATCAAGGGCAGGTCTGCGGGCGGCATGGGGTAGTCGCGGAGCGCCTGCGGCCGGACCCATTTGAGCGCAGCATGCTCGCGCGGCTGGGGGAACCCCTCCCACTTCCGGCAGACATAGAGCGGCATCAGCAGGTGGAACCCCTCATAGGCGTGGCTCGCAAAGGTGAGCGGCGCAAGGCAGGCGGTCCTCGTGGAGACGCCGAGCTCCTCTTCGAGCTCGCGGATCAGCGCATCCTCTGGGCTCTCGCCCGGCTCGAGCTTGCCGCCAGGGAACTCCCAGAGCCCGGCAAGCGACTTGCCTTCGGGCCGCTGCGCGATGAGCACGCGTCGGTCGGCATCAACGAGCGCGCAGGCGACCACCAGCAGGATCGGGCGTGCTGTCGCCACGGTCTCGGTCACTGGGGCACTCAGCTTCTGTAATCGCCATTGATGGTGATGTAGCCATGGGTCAGATCGCAGGTATAGACCTGCGCCCGCCCCTCGCCCATACCCAGACGCACACGGATTTCGAGCGTGTCGCCCTTCATGTAGGCGCTCGTTGCCGCCTCGTCATAGCCCGGTGCGCGCTCGCCGTTCTCGGCGACGGTGATGTCCCCGAAGGCGATCGAGAGCCGGTCGCGCTCGGCCGGCTCGCCGGCCTTGCCGACGGCCATGACGATGCGCCCCCAATTGGCGTCTTCGCCGGCAATGGCCGTCTTGACGAGCGGGGAATTGGCGATCGCCATGCCGATCCTGAAAGCGCTCTGGTCGCTGACGGCGCCCTCTACACTGACCGTGACGAGCTTGGTCGCCCCCTCTCCGTCCCGGACGGTGAGGATGGCGAGCTCGTGCAGCACGTCCTCGAGCGCCTGGGCGAAGATCGCGGCGCGCGGATCCTCGGCGGACGCGATCGGCTCGATACCGGCCTTGCCCGTGGCAAAGACGAGGCAGGTATCTGACGTCGAAGTGTCGCTGTCGACCGTTATGGCATTGAACGTCCGGTCGATGGCAGGGCCCAGGAGCTTCTGCAGAACCGGCGCCGCGATCGGCGCATCGGTGAAGATGAAGCTCAGCATAGTCGCCATGTCTGGCGCGATCATGCCCGAGCCCTTGGCGATCCCGGAAATCACGACCGGCACGCCGTCGAACTCGACGCTGGCGGTGGCGAGCTTGGGAAAGGTGTCCGTCGTCATGATCGCCCGGGCAGGCTCCATGAACGGGGCGCTCGCAAGCCGGCCCGCCATGTCGCGCGTCGGCCCCTCGAACTTGCCTGCATCGAGCGGTTCGCCGATGACGCCGGTCGAGGCAAGGAAGATCTCGTCGGTCGAGCAGCCAAGCGCCTCGGCGGCAAAATGCGCCGATTTGGCGACCGCCGCCCTGCCCTTCTCTCCTGTAAAGGCATTGGCGTTGCCCGAATTGACGAGCAGCCCGCGCGCCACCCCGCCGGCGAGCCGCTCCCGGCACCAGTCGACCGCAGCCGACGGGCAGAGCGAGCGGGTGAGGACGCCGGCGACGCTGGTGCCCTCCTCGAAGGCCACCAGCAGCACGTCCGTGCGGTTCTTGTACTTGATGCCCGCCTCGGCGGTGGCAAAGCGCACCCCCGCGACCTCGGGCAGTTCGGGATAGCTCGCCGGCGCGAGCGGAGAGACGGGCAGGGCCATGGCGGTTATCCCGAAAGAGGCGCGTTGGGTCTACTGGGCGGTTTGTGCGTCTGCGTCGCCGGCCTCGGGCGCCTGGCCTTCGGCAGCGGCTGCGGCAGCAGCGAGCGCAGGATCCTCGATCACGATCTCGACGCCCTCCTTGAGGGCCTCCATCTCGGTCTCGAAGGCCTCGAAAAGCACCTGCTGCTGCAGCTGCGTCGCCACCTGCTCGAGCGCGGGCGGCTGGGCGTCGCGGCGTTCCTCGAGCCGGATGATGTGCCAGCCGAACTGGCTCTGCACCGGCTCGGACACCTGCCCGTCCTCGAGCGCGAAGGCGGCCTGCTCGAAGGGGGCAACCATCATGCCGCGCCGGAAGAAGCCGAGATCGCCACCATTGGCGGCGCCGGGATCGATCGAGTTCTCGACGGCCAGTTCCTCAAAGGACGCACCACCATCGATCTGGGCCTTCAGTTCGTTGGCCTCTTCCTCGGTCTCGACGAGAATATGCCGCGCGCGGATCTCTTCCTGCGCGGGAATGGTGCCGATGAGCGCGTCATAGGCGGCCTGCAGGGCCTCGGGGGTCACCTGCGGGGTGATCCGGTCGGCAAAATAGGCCCGGCGCAGGGCGCGCTCCTCGAGATAGGCGAGCCGGCGCTGGAAGGTCTCGGTATCGTTGAGCCCTTCGGAACGGGCCGCGTTCGCCATGACCTTCATGTCGATGAGCACGGTCAGAAGGAAAGCACGCCGCTCGGCGGGCGGGATGTTGGAAAGCTCCTGGGCGAGGTCCTCGGCTGCAAAGGCGAGGTCTGCCTCGGTGATGGTCTCGCCACCAACGGTGGCGACCACGGCATCGGGATTGGGCGCCTCGGGCGCGGCCTGTGCATCAGACGCCTCGGGGGCGGCCTGGGTGGTCTCTGCATCCTGTGCCACGGACGCAGCGGGCGCGGCGATCAGCGCGACGCCGAGCATCAGCGCACCTGCAAGGCGCGCAATCAGGGCGGGGTGAGCGGGCTTGGTGAGGCTGTTCATCTTGTATCTCCTTGACCGGCGCTTTCCCCCGAGAGCGCAACGGCCGCTGGTGTCGCCGATTTTGCTGACGTTGACAAGCCAAGGGCCCGCTCTTACATGTCTCGACGCCTTGCAGGAAAGCATGCGAGAAGCATTAAAGGGGCAGGATCAGGCCCGTTTCGCCGATCTTCCAAGTGGCCGGCAGCCTCCCGGTGCCAATCACGAGTAGGACATCAGGCAATGGTAATTGCTGCGCTCGCCAAGCGTCTCTTCGGCTCAGCCAATGACCGCACGGTCAAGCGCTACCAGGCAAGGGTCGATGCCATCAATGCCCTGGAGCCCGAACTCGCCAAGTTGACCGACGAGCAATTGCGGGCCCGCACGGCGGAGTTCCGCGATCAGCTGGCCAAGGGGCGCACGCTCGAGGATCTCCTCGTGCCCGCCTTCGCCACCGTGCGCGAGGCCGGTAAGCGCGTGCTCGGCATGCGCCATTTCGACGTACAGCTGATCGGCGGCATGGTGCTCAATTCCCGCGCCATCGCGGAGATGCGCACGGGCGAAGGCAAGACGCTGGTCGCGACGCTTCCGGTCTATCTCAATGCGCTCACCGGCAAGGGCGTCCACGTCGTCACCGTCAACGACTACCTCGCTCGCCGCGACGCGGCCTGGATGGGCCAGATCTACAATTTCCTCGGCCTCTCCTATGGCATCATCGTGCACGGGCTGAGCGATGCCGAGCGCAAGGCCGCCTACGCCGCCGACATCACCTACGGCACCAATAACGAGTTCGGCTTCGACTATCTGCGCGACAACATGAAGTACTCGCGCGCCCAGATGAGCCAGCGCGGCCACGAATACGCCATCGTCGACGAGGTGGACTCCATCCTCGTGGACGAAGCGCGCACCCCGCTGATCATCTCGGGCCCGTCGGAGGATCGCTCGGCGCTTTATGAGCGCATCGACGCCATCATCCCGATCATCGGGGAAGGCGATTTTGAGCTCGACGAGAAGCAGCGCGCCGTCACCTTCACCGATGAGGGTATCGAGAAGCTCGAGGCGAGGCTCCGCGAAGAGGGCCTGCTCAAGGGCGAGTCGCTCTACGACATCGAGAACGTCGCGCTCGTGCACCATGCCAATTCGGCCCTGCGCGCGCACAAGATGTTCCAGAAGAACAAGGACTACATCGTCCGCAATGACGAAGTGGTCATCATCGACGAGTTCACCGGCCGCATGATGCCCGGCCGACGCTATTCCGAAGGCCTCCACCAGGCGCTCGAGGCCAAGGAACACGTCAAGATCCAGCCCGAGAACCAGACCCTCGCCTCGATCACCTTCCAGAACTATTTCCGTCTCTACAAGAAGCTCGCCGGCATGACCGGCACCGCGGCCACAGAAGCCGAGGAGTTCGGCGACATCTACGGCCTCGACGTCATCACCGTCCCCACCAATGTCGAGGTGGCCCGTATCGATGAGGACGATGCCATCTACCGCACCGCTGCGGAGAAGTTCGATGCCATCGCCGAGATGATCATCGACTGCCAGAAGCGCGGGCAGCCGGTCCTCGTCGGCACCACCTCGATCGAAAAGTCCGAAATGCTCGCCGACCTCCTGCGCGAGAAGAATGTCGGCGAGATGAAGGTGCTGAACGCGCGCCATCATGAGCAGGAAGCCTATATCGTGGGTGATGCCGGCCTGCCCGGCGCCATCACCATCGCCACCAACATGGCCGGCCGCGGCACCGACATCCAGCTCGGCGGCAATCTCGAGCTGCGCGTCGAGCGCGAGACCGAGGGACTCGAGGGCGAGGCGCGCGCCGCCAAGATCGCCGAGATCAAGCGCACCATCGCCGAGGACAAGCAGAAGGCTCTCGCCGCCGGCGGGCTCATGGTCATCGGCACTGAGCGGCACGAAAGCCGCCGCATCGACAACCAGCTGCGTGGCCGTTCGGGCCGCCAGGGCGATCCGGGGCATTCGAAGTTCTTCCTGTCGCTCCAGGACGATCTCATGCGCATCTTCCCGGTGGATTCTATGGATTCCATGCTGGGCAAGCTCGGGCTCGAGCCCGGCGAATCCATCACCCATCCCTGGGTCACCAAGGCGATCGAGCGCGCGCAGGCCAAGGTCGAAGCGCGCAATTTCGACATCCGCAAGAACATCCTCAAATACGACGACGTGATGAACGATCAGCGCAAGGTGATCTTCGAACAGCGTCTCGAGCTGATGGACAAGGAATCGGTTGCCGAGACGGTTGCCGAGATGCGCCACGACGTGGTCGACGCCATGATCGCCAAGGCGATCCCGGAGCGCTCCTATCCCGAGCAGTGGAACGTCGAGCAGCTCGAAGCGGCGGCAAAGACCTATCTGAACGTCGACGTTCCGGTCAGCGAATGGGTCAAGGAAGACGACATCGACCCCGAGATCGTGCGCGAGCGCATCGTGACCGCAGCGGATGCCCTGGCGGCGTCGAAGGAAGAGCGCTTCACCTCCGAAATCATGCGCCAGGTCGAGAAGTCGATCGTCCTGCAGTCGATCGACGGGCTCTGGCGCGACCATCTCGTCACGCTCGACCATCTCTCCAAGGTGATCGGCTGGCGCGGCCTCGCGCAGCGCGATCCGCTCAACGAATACAAGCAGGAAGCCTATGAGCTCTTCCAGTCGCTGCTGACCAATCTGCGCGAACTGGTGACGACCCAGCTCAGCCATGTCGAGATTCAGATGCGCCCGCCCGAGGTGCAGCAGCCCGATCTCTCCCGCGCGCGCGAGGTTCACATCGATCCGCTGACCGGCGAGAACGATGCCGAGGACGGCAATATCGCCCAGGCCCTCGGCGCGACGACCCCCGGGGACCCGGCGCTCGAACCGCTCGACCCCGAACTGACGCGCAACATCTCGCGCAACGCCCCCTGCCCCTGCGGCTCGGGCAAGAAGTTCAAGCACTGCCACGGCGCGTTCTAGCGCTACGACGGCTTCACCCGATCAGACGAAAGGCCCGGCTCGCGCCGGGCCTTTTTCATAGGGTCTGGCGCCTGCGGCAGTGGGACGGCTTGCCCGCTCACTCCGGCGAGCGTGAGGGCGCGGCAGTGGCTGGATCTGGCAGATTGAGCGGCGGCTCTGGCTGAGGATCGAGGCCAGTCGGATGCGAATAGCCGAACACCGCGTCATGGCCCGACGGGCATGATCACGGGTCAAGCCATGGTCGCCAGGTCTTCAGGTTTAGGCGTGAACGGCCCGAGCCGGGCTTCAGGGCGCCGGCTGAGCGCTCGGGATGGCCGCGACGGACTGGTTCTGGCCACCACCGCCAAGCAGGCCGGTAAAGAACCCGCCGATCGCCTCGCCACGTGCTGCGATCGCGGCCTTTTCCCGGGCGGCGCGCTCGGCTTCGGCATCGGCCCGGCTCTGCTGCAGGGCAAGCCTCGCAGCGGCTTCCGAAATCGCCGCTTCGTCCGCTGCCTGCTTGTCCATCAGCGCGGCGCTCATCGTGGCAGCCCCGATCCCCGCAGGGCAGGACGCCGCGGCATCCAGAACCGTTACGCCGGGATTGGGCACGTCGAATACGTACCGCTTCTCGCACACGTCCCAGCTTGGTGGCACGCGGGTGATGTCGAACCGGTCCGCGCCCTCTTTGAGGTTCCGCCAGAAGGGCATGTGCGGGCTGTTGGCGTGCTTGGCAAGATTGGTAGCGGTCATCCGGAAGGGCAGGATCTGCAGCTGGAAGCTTCGATTGCCGCCCGCAAAGCTCTCACGCGCGATCGCATAGATTTCCGCGATCCCCTCGTCGGTCATCGCGTAGCAGCCGACCGACGTGCAGTCGCCATGCACCATCAGATGCGATCCGGTCCGTCCATGGGCGCGGTCGAACTTGTTTGGAAAGCCCGTGTTGAAGGCGAGGTGATAGTTCGATCGCGGATGCATCAGACCCGGAGTGATCGTGTAGAAGCCCTCGGGCGCCTGCCGATCGCCTTCGGCGAATTTGGGCCCGAGCTCTCCCGACCAGGCGCAGATCTCATAGCTCTTGAGCAGGCTGTAGGTGCCGGCGCTCGTGCGCTTCCAGACTTCGAGAACACTTTCCTGCTTGTAGATCCGGACCATCATCGCCTCGCGCGGCGACGAACCGATGGCGGCCATCTGCGAGACCAGCGCCTTGGGCAATGGCACGTTGTGCCGGTTGTCGCCCTTGACGAAGCCTCCGCAGGCCGAAAGCGCGCCCGCGGCCAGGAGGAGCATCATGAGGGTCAGGAAGCGACGAAAGACTGCGTTCAATTCGGCTCGGTCCGACGGGTTATGGGAGCGTTTGGGGCGATTAAGCCTGACAACCGGTCTATGCGCGGCAGGTGAACACTTCCTTACCCGCGCTTCCCATAGGGCCCTTGAGGCCCTGTCCGATCAAGCCAGATTCGTGCCGATCGAGAGGAATTTTTCCCGCCGTTGCTCGCGCAACTCCAGGCGCGACTTGCCCGAATAGTCCGAGAGGAACTTGCCGATCGCTCTGCGCGTCGCGTCCATCACTTGGTCGTGATGGCGATGAGCGCCGCCGACAGGCTCCGAGATGATCCCGTCGATGACCCCGAAGCCCAGAAGGTCCGAGGCCGTGATCTTCATGTTGTTGGCCGCATCCTGCGCCTTTGCCGCATCGCGCCAGAGGATCGAGGCGCCAGCTTCGGGCGAGATGACGCTGTAGATGGCGTTCTCCATCATCAGCACCCGATTTGCGGTCGCAATGGCGATGGCGCCACCCGAGCCGCCCTCGCCGATGATGATGGCGAGGTTCGGCACGCCGAGCTCGAGACATTTTTCGGTCGAGCGTGCGATGGCCTCTGCCTGCCCGCGCTCCTCGGCGCCGATCCCGGGATAGGCGCCCGCCGTATCGACGAAGGCGACGACCGGGATGTTGAATCGGTCCGCCATGTCCATGAGCCGCACGGCCTTGCGATAGCCTTCAGGCCGCGCCATGCCGAAATTGTGCCGCAGCCGCTCTTCGGTGTTGGAGCCCTTTTCCTGGCCCAGGATCGCGACCGACTGGCCCTCGAACCGCCCGAAGCCGGCGAGCAGCGCTGCGTCCTCGCCGAACTTGCGGTCACCGGCAAGCGGTACCCATTCGGTGATGAGGCTCTTGACGTAATCGGAGAAGTGCGGGCGCTGCGGATGGCGCGCGACCTGCGTCTTCTGCCAGGGCGTGAGCTTCTTGTAGATGTCGGCGAGCGCCTCTTCGGCGCGGGCCGAAAGCCGGTTGACCTCCTCCTCGATCGAGACGGCCTGGTCCGTAGAGGCGAGCGATTTGAGCTCGGCGATCTTGCCTTCGAGATCGGCGACCGGCTTTTCGAAATCGAGATAGGATTGCATGGTGTCCGCCCGTTTGGGTCTGTTGCTGCGCCCCTGCGGCGCGGCGCTCGTGTCGCGCCTCAAAGTGGCCGGAAAGTGGCCGGGCGGGCGGCGCGAGTCAAGTCGGGCCGCCCGTATCGGCAAGTGGATGATGACCTTCGACGAGCTTGCGCAGCCTGTCGTCGAGCACATGCGTGTAGATCTGGGTCGTCGAGATGTCCGCGTGCCCGAGCAGCGTCTGCACGATCCGCAGATCGGCGCCGCCGGCGAGCAGATGGCTCGCAAAGGCGTGCCGAAGCACATGCGGGGTCACCCGATCCGCCGAAATGCCCTCACGCGCCGCCAGATCCTTCAGCGCCCGCGCAAAAACCTGGCGGCTGAGATGCCCCGCCTCGCCCCGCGAGGGAAAGAGAAAAGGCCCCGCTTGCAGCCCTTTGGCATAATTGACGAGCGCATCTTTGGCCCGGTCGTTGAGCGGGACGATCCGCTCGCGACCGCCCTTGCCCTTGATCAGCAGATAGCCCCGATCCGCCATCAGCGCGTTGCGTCTGAGGCCCACGAGCTCCGACACGCGCATGCCGGTTGCATAGAGCAGTTCGAGCAGCACGTAGAGCCGCAGCGACAAACCCTGCGCGTCCTCGTCATCGCCCTGCCCGGCCTCGGCTTCAGCGCGTGCCAGGAGCCGGCCGACCTCCTCGACCGACAGCACCTTCGGCAGCGGCCGTCCGATCCGCGGGCGCGGCACTATCCGGGTGGGATCGTCCGGCCGCACCGCATCGGCACTGAGGAATTTGTGAAACTGACGGATCGCCGAAAGCCGGCGCGCGCTGCTCGAGGGCGCGAGCCCCTCCGCGGCCAGGTCGGCCATGAAGGCGGTCACGTCCTCACGCACTGCATCGAGAACACCCCTCCGTCGCGACGCAAGGAACGCGCAATAGGCCTCGAGATCGCGGCGATAGGCCGAGATCGTATTGGGGGCAGCCCCACGCTCGGCGCTCATCATCTCGAGGAAGGCGTCAACCAGATGGGCCGATCCGCTCATTGGGTCACTTCAGGGGCAGAAGGGGCCGGATTGGCCGGCGGCGGCGGGGTGAGGCCCGACGGGGGCGGGAGGCCGCGCGGGCCCAGAGGCTCGGTGCTCTGCACATTGTTCTGCAGTTCGCGCGCCGGGATCCGCACCGTCACCTCGCGTTCGCCCGGATCAACGAAGATCGACAGCGCCACCATCGCCCCGAAGGCGAGGCCGGCGAGAATGGCTAGGAAGACGATGAGTCGGATAAGTGTCGGCATTGATGATTTTTCCCTCTTTTCGCCCCTGCGTTCAAGCCTGCCAACCTGCTCGAGGATTGACAACCGGGCGTGCGCCCGCTTCAACGCGCAACGATGATCATACGGGGCCGAGATTGACACGGGGTAACGCTGCCGAGCGCAAGGTGGAGCGCGAGGCGCTGATTTCGCTGCTGGCGGGCCGCCCGATCGTGCTGGTGGGCATGATGGGTGCGGGCAAGACCACGGTCGGGCGCAAGCTCGCCAGCCGGCTCGGCCTTGCCTTCGTGGACAGCGACGACGCCATCGAGGCCGCAGCCGGCATGAAGATCGAGGATATCTTCGCCACGCGCGGGGAAGCCGAATTCCGCGCCGGTGAAACCCGGGTGATCTCCCGCCTCCTGCGCGAACCCGACACCTTGATCGCGACCGGCGGCGGCGCCTTCATCAATCCCGAGACGCGCGAGCTCATCAAGGCGGGCGGCATCTCGGTCTGGATCAAGGCCGATTTCGAGCTCCTCTTCTCCCGCGTCTCGCGGCGCTCGAACCGCCCTCTGCTCAAGACCGCCGATCCGCGCGCGACCCTCAAGGCGCTGATCGACCAGCGCTACCCGATCTATGCCGAAGCCGACGTGACGATCGTTTCACGGGACGTTCCCCAAGACGTGGTCGCCGCCGACATCATCGCGGCGCTGAGCGCCCACCTGTCCGGAACGGGACCGCAGACCTGATGGACATTCCGGCGACGGCTGAAGCGCCTCTGGGCCTGCCGTCGAGCCGATCGGCCCCGGCCGCGCCCAACCCTTACCTTCACGAGGAGACCCCATCCCCATGCCAGACGAGGTAGACCGATCGGTCCGAACCGTCCATGTGCCCCTTGGCGAGCGCGCCTATGACATCCTGATCGGCCACGGGCTGATCGAGAGCGCCGGGGAGCGTCTCGCTCAGGCCTTTCCCGGCCGCCGCTTCGGCATCGTCACCGACATGGAGGTGGCGCAGGCCCAGCTCCCGCGGCTGACCTCCGCCCTGCAAGCGGCCGGGATCGGGCATGAAGTCGTGGTCGTGCCGGCAGGGGAAGCGAGCAAGTCCCTCGACCGGCTCGGAGACGTCCTCGATGGGCTCCTCTCTGCCCGCCTCGAGCGGGGCGACCTCGTCGTGGCGCTCGGTGGCGGCGTCATCGGGGACCTTGCCGGCTTTGCCGCAGCGATCACCCGGCGCGGCATGGATTTCGTCCAGATGCCGACAAGCCTCCTCGCGCAGGTCGACAGCTCCGTAGGCGGCAAGACCGGGATCAACGCCCCACAGGGCAAGAATCTGATCGGCGCCTTCCACCAGCCCCGCCTCGTCCTTGCCGACCTCGACGCGCTTGAAACCCTGCCGCCACGCCAGTTCGCCGCCGGCTATGCCGAGATCGTCAAATACGGGCTCATCGACGACGAAGGCTTCTTCTTCTGGCTCGAAGAGAACCGCGCCAACATCTTCTCCGGCGGTCCGGCAAGGGCCGAGGCCATCGCGCGTGCCTGCGCTGCCAAGACCCGCTTCGTCCTCGCCGACGAGAAGGAAACCGGCGTGCGCGCGTTGCTCAATCTGGGGCACACCTTCGGGCACGCGCTCGAGAAGGTCACCGGATATTCTGACCGGCTCCTCCATGGCGAAGGCGTCGCCATCGGCATGGTTCTCGCCCATCGCTTCTCAGCTCGCCTCGGCCTCGCGCCGTCGCAGGACGGTGTTCGGATTACCCGGCATCTCGAAGCTGCGGGCCTCCCCACCGAGATCGGCCAGATCGCGGGCGACAAGCTGCCGGTCGAGCCGATGATGGATGCGATCGCTCAGGACAAGAAGGTCGTGCGCGGCAAGCTCACCTTCATCCTCACCCGCGGCATCGGACAGGCCTTCGTCGAGCGCAATGTCGACCCCGAAGCGGTGCGCGCGTTCCTTGAGGAGATGAGCGCATGACCTTCTCCCTCTGGCTGACCTCCGCGGGCATTCTCGTACTCCTCGCGATGAGCTTTTTCTTTTCGGGCTCCGAAACCGCCCTGACCGCCGCCTCGCGCGTACGCATCCACCAGCTCGCCCGCGGCGGCTCGAAACGCGCGGGCATGGTCGAAAAGCTGATCCAGGACAAGGAGCGGCTGATCGGCGCCATCCTCCTGGGCAACAACATCGTCAACATCCTGGCCTCGACGCTTGCCGCCAGCGTCTTGATCCAGCTCTTCGGGGAAGCCGGCATCGTCTATGCGACGATCGTGATGACCGCAGCCGTCGTCGTCTTTTCCGAAGTGCTCCCCAAGACCCTCGCGATCATGAGGCCGGACGGCTTCGCGCTCGGGGTCGCTCCGGTGATTCGCATCATCGTCATCATCTTTGCCCCGGTGACCCATGCTGTGCAGCTCATCGTCAACACCATCCTGCGCGTCTTCGGCCTGCGCGCCGACGGCACCAATGCGCTGAGCGGGCACGAGGAAATCCGGGGAACGGTCGAATTCCTGCAGTCCGAAGGCGAGGTCAAGAAGCAGGATGCGGACATGCTCGAGGGCCTGCTCGACCTGCGCGACCTGCAGGTCAGCGACGTCATGGTCCACCGCACGCAGATGTTCGCCCTCGATATCGATGCGCCACCCTCCGAGATCGTGAAGGCGGTTCTCGAGGAAGCCTATACCCGCATCCCGGTCTATCGCGGCGATGCCGACAACATCGTGGGCGTCCTGCACGTCAAGGACGTGCTTCGCGCCATGACGGCAGCCGGCGGCGATCCCGAGAAGATTTCGATCGAGACCATCGCCGTCGCGCCCTGGTTCGTCTCGGAATCGACGCGCCTCCTGACCCAGCTGGGGCGCTTCCGGTCCGGACAGTCACATCTGGCGCTCGTCATCGACGAATATGGCGAGGTGCAGGGCCTGATCACGCTCGAGGACATCCTCGAGGAAATCGTCGGCCAGATCGCCGACGAGCATGACGAGGAGGTTAGCGGCATTACGCGGGAGGCCGACGGCAACTATCTCGTGGAGGGCTCGGTCCTGATCCGCGACCTCAATCGCGCGCTCGACTGGGACCTCCCCGAAGAAGACGCAAGCACCATCGCCGGTCTCGTCATCGACGAGGCCAAGATGATCCCCGAGGAGGGGCAGGAGTTCACCATTCTGGGCTTCCGGTTCGTGGTGATCCGCAAGCTCCACAACCGCCTGACCCAGCTCCGCATCACCCCGCTCGAAACCGAGGCGGGGGACCGCACCTAGCTTCTGGAGGCGTCGCACGACCGAGCGGGCGACGCCTCCCACCGGCTAGGGCAGAACGGTGATGACCACCCTGCGATTGTCCGCGGGGCTCGGGCCGAACCGCTCCGTACCGCCGCCGCCCGTGGCGCTGACGCGGCGGAACTGCATGCCCTGCGCGCGCAGATAGGCTAGGACGTTCTGCGCACGCTCGACAGCGAAGAGCGCATTGGTCGCGTGATTGCCCTGCGCGCTCGAATAGCCGGTCACGAGCACGGTGCAGCGCTCCTCCCCGATATCCTCGATGATCTGGTCGAGCCGCTCGCGAAGGCGCGCGGTCAGGTCGTTCGAGCTCTCGTTGAACCCGAGCACATTGTAGGTCTGGTCCAGCCCGCAAGGCTCGTCCGTCCCTGCGACCGCGGCGGCGACAGGTTCGTCCTGCGGCGTCGTCTCGGCCGCATCGGGTTCGGAGGCCGCATCGGTCTCGGTGGTAGAAACGGTGTCGGGCTCGACAGGCGTTTCGGCCGCTGGCGCAACGTCGGTCTCCGGCTCGGCGGGCGCTTCTCTGCTTGCCTGGGGCGGAGGCGCATCCGCTGCTGCTTCGGGCGCAGGCTGCGGCACGTTCTCCTGGGCAGCTTCGGAGGCGTCCGCTTCAACGTCCTGCTCTGCGAGGGTCGGCGTCGCGATCGCCGCGGCATCCTCGGGCGTCCCGGGCATGGGCAGATCTGGCCCGCCAAGTGCCGGCCATCCGCCTTCGGGCGCTCGTAGTACGGCCTCGGCCGTCCCGTCGAAAAGGATGAGGAATTCGCCCAGCACGTCGTTCTCGCGCGGTCCGGCCTCGGTCTCGGTCACGAGACCCGAAAGCGTCACCGCCCGGCCGTTGACCGCTATCGAGGAGATATAGATGTTGCGGTCCCGCTCCGAGCCTTCCCCGCCGAACGCCTCGTTGACGAACCGCACCCTGACCTCGCCCTCCGGATCGAACACCGCTTCGGGGATCTCGAAGTCGAAGGCCTGCACATGGGCGGATTTGTCGGTGGCATCGGCGAAACGCCCTTCGCTCGCCGTGTCGATGGCGCGATCGACCACGCCCTCTCCTACGACCTCACCGGCAAACTCAACCTCGAACCGCGGGGGACCATCATAGGCTTCTCCCCCCACGATCAGATGGAGCCGACCGGGGTCCGCCATGGCGAGGCCCGGCACGGCAATTGCGAGTGCGGCCAGTGCCACACCGTTCAGTCTCTTGGATCTCATTACGCCCTCCTGAGAGTTCGCCCCCAAACTCCCGCTAGAGCGGCAGCTTGGCGAATCTGGGCCCGGTTTCGGGCAGGAGGTGGGCTTGGGCGCCCGCTTTCGGCCGCATTGCGGCATGCGGTTTCGCGCCGCCTCACGAAAGCGCGAGATGTGCCATGGAGTTATGGCGTCGAGACGCGCCCGACCTTATCTTTGCTGGGGGTTGAGGATCTCGGCCTCGATCGGTCCTGCCGGCGGCACGATCTCGATGGCAAGGGCGTGGACGCCGGCCTTGAGTTCGGCATCCACCGCTTCCATCACTGCTCGATGGCGGGCAAGCCGCGAAAGATTTGCAAGGGACGCCGCCCCGATGCGGACGCGGAAATGGGTCTCGCCCCCTTCTCGCCACCCACCATGGCCACGATGTTTGTGGCTTTCATCGGTCACTTCAAGGTGGGTTGGCTCGAATTTGGCCGAAAGTTTCTCAACAATGGCGTCGCGAACGGACATAAGGGTAAGGGCTCTGCGTTTGCGTATGGTTCAAGATAACTAGGTTCAATGAAGCTCGATTCCAAGCTGTTCGATGCAATCCGCATCCGCCCGCGCCGCGAGGAGAAGGTGCACGTCGCCGCCCCGTCATGCGGCTGGGAGGGGTGCGACCAGCCCGGTACCTATCGTGCGCCCAAGGCAAACCGCGCCGAGGGCTACCACAATTTCTGCCTCGAGCACGTCCGGCACTACAATCACGCCTATAATTTCTTCTCCGGCATGAAGGCCGACGAGGTCGAAGAGCACATCAACACCCGCCCCGGCATGGGCGATCCGCGCACGTTCGGGTTGGGCGCCGGGCCGCGCGTCCAGGCGCGTCCGCGCGATCCGAGCGCCAAGCGCATGGCCGATCCGCTCCATATCTTTGCCCGCTACGCCCGTGCCCAGGCCCGCTCGCCGCAGTCCGAGCGCGTCAAGCCGCTCCTCGAGCATGATCGACGCGCGCTCGAAATCCTCGGGTTCAAGGGCCACGCCAAGTCCGACGAGATCAAGAAGGCCTATAAGAGCCTCGTAAAGATCCACCATCCGGACGCCAATGGCGGGGACAAATCCTCCGAGGACCGCCTGCGCGCCATCATCGCGGCCTATCACCACCTCAAGTCCAAGGGCTTCGTGATGCGCTGACCGCCGGCCAATCCGGCCTACCCCAAGCGTTCCCTTGCTGCTATAGAGCGGCGCAGACATCCGCACGCCCCTCCCGAAAGCCCGACGAGCCTTTGCACATGAGCGAATTCACCAATCTGCCGGACACCGAATATTCCGCACGCGAGCTGTTCGGGATCGACACGGACATGAAGGTGATGGGCTATGGCGAGCCCAGCGGCCACGTGCCGCCGGCCGATCCGGATTATCTCTTCGACCGCAATACCACCCTCGCAATTCTCGCCGGCTTCGCGTTCAACCGCCGCGTCATGGTCCAGGGCTATCACGGCACCGGCAAGTCCACCCATATCGAGCAGGTGGCGAGCCGCCTCAACTGGCCGCTCGTGCGCGTCAACCTCGATAGCCATGTGAGCCGCATCGACCTCGTGGGCAAGGACGCCATCGTTCTGCGCGACGGAAAGCAGGTCACCGAGTTCCGCGACGGCATCCTGCCCTGGGCGGTGCAGAATAACATCGCGCTCGTCTTCGACGAATATGATGCCGGTCGTCCTGACGTCATGTTCGTCATCCAGCGCGTGCTCGAGCAGTCGGGACGGCTGACGCTGCTCGACCAGAACCGTGTCATCATCCCCCACCCCGCCTTCCGGCTCTTTGCGACGACCAACACGATCGGGCTCGGGGACACTTCGGGCCTCTATCACGGTACCCAGCAGATCAATCAGGGCCAGATGGACCGCTGGAGCCTCGTGGTGACGCTCAACTACCTGCCTCATGACAAGGAGGTCGGCATCGTCCTGTCCAAGGCCAGGTCCTGGCGGAACGACAAGGGCCGCAAGACCGTCTCCAACATGGTGCGCCTTGCCGACCTGACGCGGCAGGCCTTCATCAATGGCGATCTCTCGACGGTGATGAGCCCCCGCACGGTGATCACCTGGGCCGAGAACGCCGAGATCTTCGGGGATGTCGGCTTCGCCTTCCGCCTCACCTTCCTCAACAAGTGCGACGAGCTCGAACGCCCGGTGGTGGCCGAATTCTACCAGCGCGTCTTTGGCGAAGACCTGCCCGAAAGCGCCGCCAACCTCGCCATCACCGCCTGAGCGACAGACCGCGATTGGAGGGGCGCAAGCTCGCCCGATAAAAGCATAAACCATGGCACAGCCACCGCGCAGTAAGGCCAATCGCCCCGATCAGACCGCCCCGTTCAAGTCGGCGGTCGGCGCGACGCTGCGGGCCATCGCGGGGACCGCTGACCTCGAGGTCAGCTTCACCAGCGACCGCCCCATGCTGACCGCCGAAAAGGCGCGGCTCGCCAATCTCCCGCGCCTGCCGACGCGCCGCGACATTGCCATTGCGCGCGGCCAGGGCGACGCCATGGCCATGCGCCTCGCAAGCCATGATGCCGACGCCCACCGCAGGCGCGCGCCTTCCGATCCCGATGCGCGGGCGGCCTTCGATGCGCTCGAACAGGCCCGCGTCGAGGCATTGGGCTGCGTACGCATGCCCGGCATGACCGGCAACATCCACGAAATGCTCGAAGATCGCTTATTTCGTGCAAATTTTGCCGAAGTTGCAGCCCGCGACGACGCCCCGATCGCCGAGGCGCTCGGCCTGCTGCTGCGCGAGAAAGTCGCCGGCCTCGAGGTCCCGCCCTCCGGCCACGCCCTCGTTGGGCTCTGGCGCAAGGAGATCGAGGAGAAGGCCGGCGGCGCCCTCGACGATCTCGTTGCCCGCTTCGAGGACCAGGAGGACTTCGCACGCGCCGCCCGGGCGCTGCTGCGCGACCTCGAAATGCTGAGCGATGCCGAACTAGAAGGCGACCAGGACGAGGACGGCGAAGGCGACCAGAACGACGCGCCTGACAAGGCCGATGGCTCCGACCAGAACCCTGAAGCGGGCGAGGCCGACAACGACCAGTCCGAGATGCAGCGCGAGGAAAGCCCCGGCACCTCCGAGGAAAGCGGCGAGGTCGAGGGCGCCGAGACCGACTACACCGAAACCGAGGACGATACCCCCGGGGATGCTGGCGAGGATGCGCCGAGCCCTCCCCCGGGCGGCAACGATCCCGACCGGCTGACCAACAGCTTCAACTACAAGATCTTCACCCAGAAATACGACGAGATCGTCAAGGCCGCCGAGCTTTGTCCGCCCGAGGAACTCGACCAGCTCCGCGCGCTTCTCGACAAGCAGCTCGAAAACCTCGCCGGCGCCGTTGCGCGGCTGGCCAACAAGCTCCAGCGTCGCCTCATGGCCCAGCAGAGCCGTGCCTGGGAATTCGATCTCGAGGAAGGCCTGCTCGACACCGCGCGGCTGACCCGGGTCGTCACCGACCCGCTGCAGGCCCTCTCGTTCAAGGTCGAGCGCGACACCGACTTCCGCGACACCGTGGTGACCCTTCTGATCGACAATTCGGGCTCCATGCGCGGCCGCCCGATCACGATTGCGGCCATTTGTGGGGACATCCTCGCCCGGACGCTCGAACGCTGCGGGGTCAAGGTCGAGATCCTCGGCTTCACGACGCGTGCGTGGAAAGGTGGCAAGAGCCGCGAGGCCTGGCTCGAGGCCAACCGCCCCGCTAACCCCGGACGCGTCAACGACATCCGCCATATCATCTACAAGGCCGCCGACGAGCCCTGGCGCCACGCCCGTCGCAATCTCGGCCTGATGATGCGCGAGGGGCTGCTCAAGGAAAACATCGACGGAGAGGCCCTGCTCTGGGCCCAGCGTCGCCTCATGGCGCGCCCCGAGAACCGGCGCATCCTGATGGTGATATCGGATGGCGCGCCCGTCGATGATTCCACCCAGTCGGTCAATGCGGGCAATTATCTCGAAGCCCATCTGCGCCAGGTGATCGAGGAGATCGAGACCCGTTCGCCGATCCAGCTCGTGGCCGTCGGCATCGGCCATGACGTCACCCGCTATTATCGGCGCGCGGTGACGCTGCTCGACGCCGAGGAGCTGGCCGGAGCGCTGACCGAGGAACTCGCCGCCCTCTTTGATGAGGAGGCCCCGGCCCGGGCGGGTCGGCGCCGGCGGCTCTGATGGGGATGCGGCATGGGGCCTCTTTCGTGCTCGCCGCTCTGCTTGCCATCTCCGGAACGGCCCATGCCGAAGACGCAATCGTCACCGCAAGCCAGGTGACGCGCTTTGCCGACACAGACCCGGGCGGCCGCGTGGGGGCCTTAGTCTGGGAAGGCGGCCTCGTTCTCTCGAGCTCGGCAGATACGTTTGGCGGGCTTTCCGGCATCACCTTCGTTGGTGGAGAAAACCACCTCGTCATGGTGACCGACCGCGGCCAGTTCGTTTCAGGCCAATTGCTCTATGACGAGGCAGGCCTGCCAAGCGAACTGATCGGGGTAACAATCGAGCCCATTCGCAATTCGAGTGGCGCGCCGCTGCCGCGCCCCTTCGCGCGGGATGCCGAGGCCCTCGACGTGATCGTGCGGGACGGCGTGCCGTCGGCCGTCCGGGTCGGCTTTGAGAACCTGACCCGCGTCGCCGATTTCAGTCTCGACGGCTACGTGCCCCGGGGCGCAGCGCGCGAGATCGCCATTCCGCAATGGCTTTCCGACGCTCGAACGAACGCCACCATCGAGTCCGTCTGCATCGCGCCACCGGCATCCCCGATCGCCGGCTCGACGCTGATCCTGACCGAAGGGGTCTATGACGAAGCCGGGCGAAACCGCGCCTGGCTCCTTGGCCAGCGCGATGCCGGCGCCTTGAGCTATGTGGCGAGCCCCGGCACCAACCCCTCGGACTGCGCGTTCCTGCCCAATGGCGATCTCTTGGTGCTCGAGCGCGGCATCGCGCTTTTTGCCTTCACGATCAAGCTCAAGCGGGTTCCGGCTGCCGAGATCGTCCCGGGCGCCGTGATGTCGGGGGAGATCCTCCTGGAATCGACGGGCGGAGACATCGACAATCTCGAGGGCCTGGCGGTCCATGCCGGCCCGCGCGGCGAGACGCGGATCACGATCATCTCGGACAACAATTTCAACAGCTGGCAGCGCAATCTCCTGCTGCAGTTTTCGCTCCCGCAATGACCGCTGGCGGCGACCGCGGAACTTTGCCATCATCACCCGACCCGATCCGCAGGAGCAAACGGTGAGCGATCACGTCTTCATTCCGCCCCAGCATGGCGGACGCCGGCAGCCGGGCACCTTCATTCCGCCGCTGCTGATCATCCCATTCATTCTCTACAATCTGATCGGGTTCCTGTTCTTTGGCGGCAGCCCGGAAGGCTGGAGCCAGACGGTCCTCTCCATCCCCATGGTCTCGGGCGTCTCCTGGGCGCTGAGTGCCGGGGACCTGATGATCCTGGGCTCGCTCGTCCTGCTCTTTTTCGAAATGCTGAAATCCACGCAGTCCGGCCGCGCCTCGGTGCTCGAGCACATTCTCTCGACGCTCGTGTTCGTCGCCTTCCTCGTCGAATTTCTGCTGGTCGGCGCCGCCGCCAGCTCGGTGTTCTTCATCCTGCTGATCATGGCGCTGATCGACGTCGTCGCCGGATTCTCGGTGTCGATCACGAGCGCCGGGCGCGACGTCACGATGAGCTGAGGGCTAGCCTTCGGCCTCGAGCAGGCGGGCCAGTGCGCTGAGATAGGCGTCGGCCACCCCGAGATCCTCGAGGTGGCGGGCCGTGTTGATCACGTAGTCACGGTTCGGGCCCGATCGCCCATGGCTGCGACGAACGAGCCGGAGCTGTTCGGTGACGTCGAGCCGCCCGGCATATTGGGCGTGGCCCGGATCGACAAGGAAGACGAGCGCCTCGACGGCCTGTCCATCCGCCAGCCTGACCGAGCGCATCGCCTCCCGATAGACGCCGCTCACCTGCTCGCGCTCGCGCAGATAGTCGCGCGTCTCCGGCCAGTCTTCTGCCGCCACTTCGAACGCCATGCCATTGCACGACCCGCCGCGGGTCAGCCCGAAGACGAGCCCCGGGGCCTGCGGCGTGCCGCGATGGCGATGGGAATAGATGCAGAGGCTGCGATGGGCGCCACGCAGCAGCGCCTGCTGCCGCTGCCTGAACCGAAAACCGGGCAGCCAGATCAGCGAGCCATACCCGAACACCCAATGGCTTTGCCCGGTCGCGGACACCCAGCCTCCTTCTGCCGGGACGATCCCGGCGCGGACCATGCTTTGGCCCAGAATCTAGCGTCAGCCTCGGCGGCTCGCAATTGCGCCCGTCGCTGATCGGCCATGCGCCAATCGGGCCCGTAGCCAGCCTCTGCCGTGACGGACTAGAAGTGTTGCCATGAAACGATTCGCCATTCTCGCCACTGCCATCGTCCTCGTCGTCGTCGCCTGGAGCGGCGCCTGGCTCTATGCGGCAGGTGAAATCCGCCGCACCATCGATGCGCAGGCCGCCGCTGACGGGATCTCGAGCCCGCGTCTCACCTGCGGCACGCTGGAGGTCGCCGGTTTTCCGTTCCGGTTCGACGTGACGTGCCTCGAGGCAAGCGCCCAGATCGAGGACATGACGGTCGATCTTGCCGAATGGCGGGCGACGGTCCTTGTCTACCGACCAACCCATCTTCTCGCCTTCGGTCGGGGTCCCGCACGCATCACCGACGCCTTTACCGGCAGCTCGAGCGAATTGAGCTGGGAGGAACTGGAGGCGAGCGTGAGGCTCTCGGGCTGGCGGATCGCCCGCGCGTCACTGACTGCGGACACCATCGCTTGGTCGGACACTCTCGTGGGTCAGTCCCTGATCGGCAGCGCCAGCCACCTCGAGGCCCATCTCATCGACATGCCCGATGCCCATGAGCCCGAACGCGGCGTCTCTGCGCTGGCCGCCTATGTGCGTCTCGAGGACGTTTCGGCGCCCGGCTTCGACGTGGCGGGCGGCGAGGCGACGCTGGAAGCTGAGTTGACCGGCATTCCGGACGATGTGCGCGCCTTCGGCGACCCCGATCTTCTGCCGCGCTGGCAGCAGGCCGGGGGCGCCCTCAACCTCGTAGGGTTCCGCGCCCAAGCGGGCGAGCAGTTC
Source organism: Arsenicitalea aurantiaca (assembly GCF_003994485.1). Taxonomy (GTDB): domain Bacteria; phylum Pseudomonadota; class Alphaproteobacteria; order Rhizobiales; family Devosiaceae; genus Arsenicitalea; species Arsenicitalea aurantiaca. Next base: position 232,367 of record NZ_RZNJ01000005.1, on the reverse strand, counting down.
TTCCAAAGCACCGGTTCGCTGCAACTGAGCGATGCCGGCCTCGCCAATGGACGATTCGATGTCGAGAGCCGCGGGATCCTCGAGGAGATCGGCGACATGCTGCCACCCGACATGCGCCAGTTGATCCTCGGCAATCCCGACGCCGACGGCACCTACAGCCAGTCGATCGGGCTCACCAATGGCGTCATCTTTTCGGGCATGCTGCCGATCGGAATGATCCCCGCGCTCTTCTGAGCCTTCCGCTCAATCGCGCTTGTTCTCACCATTGCCGCTACCGGGCATGAGGATCGGTGCAGGCTCGTGGGGACGGCCGAAATCGGGCACCGAGGTCTCCTGGCCCGCGTCGATGATCGAGCGGCGAATGGCGCGCGTGCGCGTGAAGAGGGCCTCGAGCGCCGGCCCATCGCCCACGCGCACCGCACGCTGCAGGCGCGAGAGATCCTCGAGGAAGCGCCCGAGCATCTCGAGCACCGCTTCGCGGTTGGTGAGAAAGACGTCGCGCCACATCACCGGGTCCGAAGCCGCGATCCGGGTGAAGTCGCGAAAGCCCGAGGCCGAGAACTTGATGACTTCCGATTGCGTGTCTGCCTCGAGATCGGCGACGGTGCCCACGATATTGTAGGCGACGAGATGGGGAACATGGCTCGTTATGGCGAGCACCATGTCGTGGTGGTCGGCTTCCATCACTTCGACATTGGAGCCCATTGCCGCCCAGAACGCCGACAGCCGCGCGATCGCGTCGCGATCGACGTCCGGCTCGGGTGTCAGCACACACCAGCGATTGGCAAAGAGCTCGGCAAAACCCGATGCGGGTCCTGAATGCTCGGTGCCCGCGAGCGGGTGGCCGGGAATGAAATGGACGCCGGCCGGCACATGGGGCCCGCAGACCCGGATGACGTGTCGCTTCACCGAGCCGACATCGGAGAGGATGGCGCCGGGCTTCAGAGCCGGGCCGATGGCTTCGACCACCGCGCCGATCGCCCCGACAGGGACGCAGAGAATGACGAGATCGGCATCGCGTACGGCCTCGGCGGGATCGAGCGTATAGATGTCGCCAAGACCGAGCGCCTCGGCCTCAGCGAGCGTCTCGGGCTTTCGTGTCGAGATCGCTATCGTCTGCGCCAGTCCGTTCCTGCGCACCGCATGGGCGATGGATGAACCGATGAGGCCGATGCCGATCAGCGCGATCTTCTGGAACATCATGGCCGCTCTCCAGGGGCGCCGAAGCCCTTGAGAACATCGACGACCGCCCGCATGGCCGCTTCGCTGCCAATGGAAATCCGAAGCCCGTTGCCAATGCCGTAGACCCCGATCTCCCGGACCACCAGGCCCTGATCGAGGAGCGCGGCAAAAGCGTCGCGGGCGCGTCTTCCCTCTTCGTCGGGAAACAGCACCATCACGAAATTGGCCTGGCTCTGCACGACCCGGAGCGCGTTAGAGGAGAGCGCGGCCGTCAGCCAGTCGCGCCAGCGCGCATTGTGAAGACGAAGCGCCTCGGTAAATTCGGTGTCGCGCGCAGCCGCCGCGCCTGCGAGCTGCGCCGGCAGGTTGACGTTGAAGGGCCCCCTGATGCGGTTGAGCGCATCGACGATCTCAGGGGGGCCATACATCCAGCCGATCCGCAGCGCCGCGAGCCCCATCTTGGAGAAGGTGCGGACCATGACGACGTTTTTCGCGCGCTCAACGAGTGCGGCGCCGACCGCATAGTCGGCGGCCGTCACATATTCGGCGTAAGCGCTGTCGACGACGAGGAGAATGTCCTCGCGCAGGCCGGCATGGAGCCGGTCGAGCTCGGCCTCCGAGATATAGGTGCCGGTGGGGTTGTTGGGGTTCGCAAGAAAGACCATCTGCGTGCGCTCGGTGACGGCGGCGAGAATGGCATCGACATCGGCGGTGTAGTCGGCCTCGGGCGCCATCACGATTTGGGCCCCGGCGGCCCTGGTGACGATCGGATACACCGAGAAGCCGAACTGGCTCATCACCGCCTCGTCGCCTTCCCCGAGATAAGCCTGGGCAAGCAGGTGCAGAATGTCGTCCGAGCCGTTGCCGCAGACGATCCGCGCGGGATCAAGGCCATGGACCTCGCCCAGTGCTTCGCGCAGGAGGCGCGAGGAGCCCTCGGGGTAGATCTCGAGCCCGCCTGCAATTGCCGCCTCGGCAGCAGCGATGGCCTTCGGGCTGGCCCCCAGCGGGCTTTCGTTGGAGGACAGCTTGGTGACCTTCACGCCCGGACCTGCCGTCGAGCGGCCGGGAACATAGGCTGCAATTTCGAGAATGCCGGGCTGCGGCTGAGGACGGTCGGACATCTGTGCCTGGAACTGCTGGCGGGAAACCGGCCGGACCATAGTGAAACCCCGTGGCGATGGCAAAGCAAACCTAGGGGCGGCGCGTCTCAAGGCTCCTGCGCGGGGCTGTGGAGCGCATGCTGGGGCGTCATGGCCGGCACGCGCACGAAACGCCCGGTCTTCTGGCGTCGCGGGATGGCGGGGATCATCTCCTTGCGCGCCGCAACGCAGATGGCGCCGGCAAAGGCGGGGCCGAAGAGCCGCAGGAACCGCTCGCAGAACCGGGTGGTGCGCAACATCAGACGCCGCTGGCTGGGTGGCAGGAACAGCGCTTCCCGCCACGTCTCGGGCATGAAGGAGTGCTCCCGCAGAAGTCTTTCGAGCTGTCCACGACTATAGGGATGCCCATTGCCGAAAGGCGTGTTGTCCAGCTGCGCCCAGATGCCGAGCCGCCGGGGAACGACGACGACGAGGCGTGCATTGGGCGCGGCGATCCGCCAGAGCTCGCGCATCAGTTCCTCGGCGTCCGCCACGTGCTCGAACGCGTGCACCGCAATGACGAGATCAATGCTCGAATCGTTAAGCGGCATCTCGAGGGGATCGCAGAGCACCGTATGCGAGGGCGCCTCGCGCGGCCAGGCCGATGCACCCTGCCGGGCCGGCATGAAGGCGAGCACGCGTTCGGAAGGCTCGAGCGCAAAGCGCAGGAAGGGCGTCGCAAAGCCGAGGCCGAGCACACGCTTGCCGCGCAGATCGCCTGCCAGATCGATCACCTGATTGCGCAGCAGTTCGCGCGTCACATGGCCGAGCGGCGATTTGTAGAACGCGATGAGGCGCGTCACGTCGGGGGTCATGGCCTTGCCTTGTCTATGGGGTTAGAGTTTGCCCAAGCCGGGCGGCGCTGTCATCCGCTCCAAGAACAGCCGGAAAGGAAATCCGCATGAGCCTTCTGATCGACGTTTTCATCTGCCGCGAGGATAATTACGGTTATCTGGTCCATGATGTGGACAGCGGCAAGACCGCCGCCATTGATGCCCCTGACGCCGAGGCCATCGCAAAGGCCCTGAAGACCCGAGGCTGGGGGCTCGATCTCGTTCTGATCACCCATCACCATATCGACCATGTCGAGGGCATCGCGCCGCTGAAGGCGCAATTCGGCGCCGAGATTATCGGCCCGCGCGCCGAAGCGGGAAAGATCGACGGTCTCGACCGTCTGGTCGCTGCCGGAGACACGGTCCAGCTCGGCGAAACGCGCTTCGAAATCCTCGGAACACCCGGCCACACGCTGGGACACATCGTCTATCTCGATCGTGAAGGCGGGCATCTCTTCGCTGCAGATGCGCTGTTCTCGATGGGTGTCGGACGTATGTTCGAAGGTGAACCGGGCCCGATGTGGGAAGGGCTGCGGGCGCTGCGGGAGCTCCCGGACGCGACACTTCTCTATTGCGGGCACGAATATACGCTCTCCAACGCCAAGTTCGCGCTCAGCATCGAACCCGACAATGCCGCGCTGAAGATCCGTGCGGCCGAGGTCGAGCGGATGCGTGCAGAAGGCCGCTACACCATCCCGGTATCGCTGGGCATGGAAAAAGCGACCAACCCCTTCCTGCGCATCGACCAGCCCGAGGTTCAGCGCGCGGTCGGCCTCGAAGGCGCCGAGGCGGCCGAAATCTTCCGCGCGGTGCGGAAAGCCAAGGATGACTTCTGAGGCTTGCCGTCCGCCTCCCCTCATAACGTGAAGGAACCGGGGCTTCGCTCCCCGGATTAACCTCGCTCGTAGATGACTGTGTCAAACCCTTAACGAAACCTTGCCACGCCGCTAATGGCGTGGCGTTCTCGGGGCAAGGCACACAGGTCGGCAAGCGAGGTGGCTCATGGCCAAGAAGCGCTATAGACGGATCCGTCCGCGCAGCAATGCGAGTGCTGCCGTGGCGCGCCGCGTGCGCGAAGCACAGTCCGCATCGTTCATCTCGCAGGTTCTTGCCCCCGGTGATCCCTCGCGCATGAAGCGCGCGCTTGCCGCCTATCGCGAGCGCGAGGACAGCGTTGTCCGCCGCGTGCCTATCGGCTACCGCACCTCGCTTACGGTGTGATCCGTCTCAGGCCGCCGACCGCAACACGGGCGATGTCGGCATGGCCTGCGCAATCTCAAGATCCCAGGCGATCGTCGCCCGCTCGCTCTGCTGGATGGCGTCGCGCACCCTGAACGCCCGATCTGCACAGTCGAGCGCGAGCCTGAAGCGGGCGCGGCTCGACGGATCGAGCACCAGATCTTCGCTCGAGCCGACCCAGAGGACGACATTGCCGCGCGCAAGCAGATGCAGTTCTCCCGCGCCGAGGGCAAAACTCTCCACCGGTTCGGACGTCAGCACATAAATGCGCCCTGACCGCCCCATCCAATTCTGGGCGCGACCACTTCCGGCGCTGACGACATCTCCCATCCGAACCATGGCCATCCCTCCGGAGAGAACAAATATGGAACGTAGTTGTGCAGATGTCAACTGCACTTCTGCGCCACCTCTATATGTATGGCCTAGAAGACGATGAGGGTCAACATATAGTAGTCATTGAGGTTCATGCCCCGAGACTCGGTCGCGCCATTCCTGCGGCACGGGCCGCGAAAGGCCCGAGGCGATGGCCTCGGCCGCCAGCGCAGTGCTTACAGGCTCGATCTCGGCTTCGAGCCGTGCCCGGAACACATCGCCGGGCAAACCGGCCGGGATCGCGGGCAGGAACCGCGCCTTTGCGGTGCCCGGCCAGAGCACGAGACTGTTGCGCCCCCAATAGAGGCCCGAGTTCAGCGCAACCGGAACGACCGGAACCCCGAGCGATTCGTATAGCCGGACGATGCCCTGCCGATAGGCTGGCGGGGCCAGCGGCGGTCGCCTTGTCCCCTCGGGGAAGATGATGATGCGGCAGCCCCGATCGGCCGCAGCCTTTGCATCGGCCATCATCACCGGGATGGCCTGGGCACCGCGCTTGCGGTCGACCTCGATGGTGTCGAGCGACCGCGCCGCCCAGCCAAAGAACGGGATATCGAGCAGCTCGCGCTTGGCGATGAACGCCGGTCGCCCCGTATGGGGCAGGATCGCATAGATGTCCCAGTCGCTCTGGTGCTTGGCCGCGATGATGCAGCCGCCTTCGGGGATGTTTTCCTGCCCGGTGACCTCGGTCCTGATCCCCACGATCCAGCGCAAGAGGAACAGGTTGGAATCCGACCAGTACCGCGCGATCCCCCAGGTGAACCGCGTGTGGCGGCGAAGGATCAGGGCGAGCGTGCCCACAAAGAGCGCCAGGATCGTCGTCTGGATGAAAAACAGCGCGTAAAAAACGAGCGAGCGGATGGCCTGCACGATCATGATGGCCCCAAGCTCAGGACGTCTGCGACAGGAAGCGGCGCACGGTCATCCGCGAGGTGATGGCCGTGATCGCAGCGATCACGGGCACGACCGCGGCAATGCCGAGAAGACCATCTACGCCCAGTGAGAAGCGCCCGAAAAGAACACCCAGTTGCGCGCTTGCCTCGTCCGGCACGACGGATCCCGCAGTCAGTGCCACGACAAAGAAAAAGAGCGCAGCGGCAACCCCGCCGACCACCCCGCCGCGAAACCCGATCGAGAGAAACCGCCCCTGGAATTCGCCGGCGATGAAGCTGTTTGAGGCGCCGATGAAATGGAGCACGTCCACGATCTCGCGGTTCGAGGCCATGGTGCCACGGGTCGCGAAGATGATGGCAAGCACGGTCGCGACCACGATGAGGGCCAGTACGAGGAGGCCCGAGACGACGATGGTCCCGGCCATGACGTTGAGCTGCTGGCGCCAGGCGGCATGGGTATCGAGGCTTGCCCCCTGGACCGATTGCAGGTCCCGCGTCAGCTGGGCGATGTCGACTTCGGCGGGATCGTCGAGCTCGACGATCACGAGGCGCGGAATGGCGAGCGCCGAGAGGTCGAGCCCGGCGCCGAGCCAGGGCTCGATCAGCGCCTGGCTTTCCTCGACCGGAATGGCGCGGGCATTCGCAACCCCCGGCGTCGCCTGTGCGAGCGCAACGGCTGTGCGAAGATTGCTCTCCATCACCTGCCCTTCCATGGGCCGCACCTGAATGGTGAGCTCGCGTCCGACATCGGCGGACCAGGCAACAGCCGATTTCTGCACCAGCACCACGCCCCCGAGCGTTACCGCCGAGAGAAAGGTCATGATAGCGATGAGCAGCAGGAGCGTTCGGCCCGCGACGGAACGCTCGGGCACGATGGGGGTGGCGCGATTGCGCTGGGGGAGCCGCAGCTCAATCATGGATGACGATCTCCCCGTCGCGCAGCAGCATGCGCGGAAAGCTGAAATTATCGAGCAGCGGCAGTTCGTGGGTGGCCAGAATGATCGTGGTGCCCATCTTGTTCAGCTCGGCAAACAGGGTGACGAGCCGGAGCGAGAGGTCGGGATCGACATTTCCGGTCGGCTCGTCCGCGAGGAGGATGTCGGGCCGCCCGATCACGGCCCGTGCGATCGCGGCACGCTGTTTCTCACCGCCCGAAAGCAGCGCCGGATGCGCATCCATGCGTTCCCCGAGACCGACCCATTCGAGCAGTTCGGTGACATTGGCGCGATAGGCGCTCTCGGGCTGCCCGAGCACCCTGAGCGGCAGGGCGACGTTTTCATAGGTCGTCAGATGGTCGAGCAGGCGGAACTCCTGGAACACGATGCCGATATGCCGCCGCATGCGCAGCAGCGCATCCTGGTCGAGCCCGCTCACATCCTGCCCGAAAAGCCGCACAGTGCCGCGCGTCGGCTTGAGCGACAGCAGCAGCAGTTTCAGAAGCGACGTCTTGCCCGAACCGGACGGGCCGGTGAGGAAATGGAATGATCCCGGTTCGACCGTGAAGGTCAGATCTCTCAGGATCTCGGGGCCATGGCCGTAGCGCAGGCCCACGTCTTCGAATTCGATCACGCCGCTTCTCTCCGAATCAGGCATGGCCGGCATCATAACAGCACCCATGTGCACAACACGCGCCCAGACCTCCTGTTTTGCCGCAAAAGGGATGGCTTTCCGCCCCGCCGGGCGGGGATCGGGGCGCAATAGCGGCGAAGATGGGCGAGTTTGAGGAGTTTTAACCGCGCGGGCGCTAATCTTTGCCGATGCAAGCGAGCGCGCCAGCAATGATCGTCATTTCCTGCCCACATTGCGGCACGCGCTACCAATTGGCGCCCGATGCCATAGGCACGTCCGGCCGCAAGGTGCTCTGCGCTCAATGCGGGCGCGACTGGACCGCGCGGATGCCCGAGCCGGACGGGCCCGAAGACGGCCTCGTCTTCCCCACCGGCGATGAAGACAGTCTCGATGCCGCGTTCGACGCCGCCGAAAAGACCGATGCGGCCAAGGCGCGCACCATGGCGCGGATCAAGGCGGCCATCGCGCCCAAAACGCCCCAGGCCCGTCCGGTGGACCTCGAGGCCGAGCGCAGGCGGCTCCGCGCCTTTTCGGCGCGCCAGGAGACGATCGCGCGCACCCTGCCCGTCGCCCGGATGCGTCGCATGGCACGCTACGTGCTCGCCGGAATTCTTCTCGCCCTGGTCGGCGCACTCATGATCTTCCGCACCGAAATCGTGCGCGAAGCCCCAGCCATGGCCAGTCTCTATTCTTCGGTCGGGCTCGGCGTGAACGTCTTGGGGCTCGAGTTCGAGGACACCCGCACGATCACAATCATGCGCGAGGGCGCGCGCGTCATGGCGGTCGAAGCCAACATCCGCAACGTCGCCGGTCGCCCTGTGGACGTTCCCCCGGTGCGGGTCTCGGTTTATGACGGCACCCGAACCACCATCTACGAGTGGAGCGCCCATGCAGACGCCGGGCATCTCGCGCCCGGCGAAGTGGCCCAGCTCCGCACCCAGCTCACCGCTCCCCCCCAGGGCGCAGCGGGGGTCAGGCTCAGTTTCATCAACGACCGCGTCGAGCTCGAAGCCGGCGCACAACGCATACAAGGAGGCCGCTAATGGCCCGCATCCTGCTCGCCGAGGATGACGACAATGTCCGCATGTTCGTCTCGCGCGCTCTCGCCCATGCCGGCCACGAGGTCGTCGAGGCCGAAGATGGTGGGGTCGCCGCCGAGATCGCCGATGTGAAGAGCGAGGCGTTCGACCTCGTCCTTTCGGACATCAAGATGCCCGTGATGGACGGGATCGCGCTCGCGCAACATCTGGGCCGGAGCCGGCCCGGCCTCACCATCATGCTGATGACCGGATTTGCCGACCAGCGCGAACGCGCCAGCGGGCTCGAGAAACTCGTCTACGACGTTATCCCCAAGCCGTTCTCGCTTGCCGAGCTTGTCGCCAAGGTTGGCGACGCCCTGGCGGGCCGGCCAGCGCGCATCGTCTCGCTCGCCGAGGCCCTGCCCGCCTGAGCTCAGAGCCAGTCCGGAACGCTGTCGAGCCCGATCAGGTCCTCGATCCGCGGGCGGGGCCGGATGACATGATGGCGCCCGCCATCGACGAGGACCTCGGGGACCAGCAGCCGGGAGTTGTAGCTCGAGGCCATGACGGCGCCATAGGCGCCCGCGCTCATGATCGCCAGCAAATCCCCCGGCTCCATCTGGGGCAAGGTGCGCCCCTTGCCGAAATAATCCCCTGTCTCGCAGACCGGTCCCACCACGTCTGCGGTGAGCCAGCGCGTATGGTGCTGGCGCACCGGCAGGATGTCGTGATGGGCCTCGTAGAGCGTGGGCCGGATGAGATCGTTCATGCCCGCATCGACGATCATGAAGCTGCGGTCGGCGCCGCGCTTCAGATACTCCACCCGCGTGACGAGGATACCGGCATTGCCCACGATCAGCCGGCCGGGCTCCAGCACGAGCGAACACCCGAGCGCGCCGACCTTCTCGCGCACGATCTGGGCATAGGCTACGGGATCGGGAGGCGCCAGCTGGTCGTGGTGATAGGGGATGCCGAGCCCACCCCCCACATCGACATGGGAGATGGTGTGCCCGGCCGCGCGCAAATCGCCCACGAGCTCGGCCATCAACGCAAACGCATTGCCGAAGGGGCCGAGATCGGTGATCTGGCTGCCGATATGCATGTCGACCCCAACCGCGCGCACGCCGGGGAGGTCGGCGATCCGGTCGTAGACGAGACGCGCGCGCTCATAGGGAATGCCGAACTTGTTCTCGGACTTGCCAGTCGAGATCTTGGCATGGGTCTTGGCATCCACATTGGGATTGACGCGCACCGAGACCCGCGCCTCGGTGCCCATCGCAGAGGCGACAGCGCTCAGCCGCTCGAGTTCGGGCTCGCTTTCGAGGTTGAAGCACGCAATCGAGAGCTTGAGCCCCCGGCGCATCTCCGCCTCGGTCTTGGCGACGCCCGAAAAAACGATTCTTTCCGGTGCGATGCCGGCGGCAAGCGCGCGCTCCAGTTCACCGAGCGAAACGACGTCGGCGCCCAGGCCCTCCTGGGCGAGCACGCGAAGGACGGCCTGGTTCGAATTGGCCTTCATTGCGTAGGCGATCAGCGTTTCGATGCCGGCGAACGCCTCGCGCAGCACCCGGACATGGCGCCGGAGCGTCGCGGCCGAATAGACGTAGAAGGGGGTTCCGACCGTATCGGCCAATTGGCGCAGGTCGACATCCTCGGCGAACATATGGCCGTCGCGATACTGGAAGTGATGAACCATGGACGGCCCCCGCAGCAAGGATGAATTGGCCTCGCTTCTCTAGGGGATGGCGGACAAAAACGAAAGTCAGACGCGCGGCGGGTGCGGGAAATGATCCTCGATCCGCTCGGCCACCATCTCCTGGAGCCGCCACAGATTGGCGTCGTGGATGCCCAGCGCCTCGAGCCGGTCGACCGTCGCAAAGAGGTATTCGGCCATCGACCCCTTCCATCCCGTGGCCCGCGCCAGATAGTCAGCCCGTGCAGCGAGTGTCAGCCCGCCCACATAGCGCGCGCTCCGGCGGTTCATCGCAAAGGCGAGGGCCCGCTTCGGCCCCTCCTCGGTCATGATGGGAATGAACCGGCCGGGGAAGGGCGTCGGCACCATGCTCATCTCGCGCCGCACCAGAGCATCGAGATTGTCCTTGAGCCCCTCAGGGGGGAGCCTGTAGGCCATGCCCCTGCATTGGCCGCCCCTGTCGAGGCAGAGCATCAGCCCCGGCGCACCGGGATTGCCGCGGTAGCGGATGTCGTAAAGGCAGAAATTGCGGTGCCAGCCCCGTGCCAGCGCCACCATTTCCCGATCATGGGCCATGACCGGGTTCCAGATCAGCGACCCGTAGGCAAAAAGCCAGAACTCCCCCTCCGGCGCGAGCCCGAGGATCCGGTCGACCTCCGCGGCATAGTCGGCATCGGTGGCGGGGCGGACGCCTTCATAGGAAGGCATCCCTGGATCCTCGACGACCGGCACGCGCGCCACATGATCCGCGCTGAGCCGCATCTGCCGGGGCGCGCGGGGCATCACTCCACCCCGCCATCCCCGCCGGCATGCCCATGGCCGCGCCGGCCCTTGAGGGACAGAGCCTCGACAGGCTCACCGGTGAGCGCGCTTCGCCAGCGTGCCGCCTGCCCGAGTACGTTTTGCGGCGCGGTACCCCCGAAGCTCGTGCGCGAGCGCACCGAATTCTCGACCCCCAGCACCTTGAACACCTGGCTCGTGATGCGTTCGTCGACCGTCTTGAAATCCTCGATGGTAAGCGCATCGAGCCCGCAGCCCTTGCGTTCGGCAAGCGCCACGGCCTGTCCGGTGATGTGATGTGCGTCCCGGAAGGGAACGTTCGCGACCCGAACGAGCCAGTCGGCGAGATCCGTAGCAGTCGAAAAGCCCGAGCCTGCGGCCGCCGCCATGCGTGTACGATCGACGACGAGGTCACCGACCATGCCCGTCACCGCCGCCAGCGAAAGCGAGAGGGAATCGAGCGCATCGAAAGCGACCTGCTTGTCCTCCTGCATGTCCTTGGAATAGGCGAGCGGAAGCCCTTTCATCACCACGAGCAGCGACGTCAATGCGCCCATGATGCGCCCGATCTTGGCGCGCACCAGCTCGGCCGCATCCGGATTACGCTTCTGCGGCATGATCGAGGAGCCGGTGGAGAACTTGTCCGAGAGCCGCACGAACCCGAATTGGGCCGAACTCCAGATGACCAGTTCCTCGGCAAAGCGCGACAGGTGCATCGCGCAGATCGAGGCCGCCGCCAGCGCTTCGAGCACGAAATCGCGGTCCGACACCGCGTCGAGCGAATTGGCCGTCGGGCGGTCGAACCCAAGCGCCGCCGAAGTCATCTCGCGATCGATGGGGAATGAGGTGCCTGCAAGGGCCGCCGATCCGAGCGGGTTTTCGTTGAGCCTGCGGCGCGCATCCTCGAAGCGCCCCGCATCGCGGCCCAGCATCTCGACATAGGCCATCAGATGATGCCCGAAGGTCACCGGCTGGGCGCTTTGCAGATGGGTAAAGCCCGGCATGATGGTCTCGGCTTCCGTTTCGGCACGGCCGACAAGCTCAAGCTGCAGCGTGCGGATCTGCGCCACGAGTGTATCGATGGCATCGCGCACATAGAGCCGGAAATCGGTCGCCACCTGATCGTTGCGCGAGCGCGCCGTGTGCAGCCGGCCGGCAGGCTCCCCGATCATTTCCTTAAGCCGCGCCTCGACATTCATGTGAATGTCCTCGAGTGCGCGCGAGAATGTGAACGTGCCAGCCTCGATCTCGGACTGCACCTCCTTTAGACCCGCTACGATCGCATCGCGGTCGGCCTGCGTCAGTATGCCCGTCTCGGCCAGCATTGTCGCATGGGCGATCGACCCGGCAATATCCTGGCGGTAGAGCCGGTGGTCGAAGCCGATGGAGGCGTTGATTTCCTCCATGATTGCGTCGGGCCCGGCAGAAAACCGGCCGCCCCACATGCGATTGCTCATAGATGGTCCTCAGGAAGCGTCAATGTCAGAAAATTCGCCCGCAGCACCCGCTCATCGAAATGGCCGCAGGCTTGCCGTCATCGCCCTTGCCGGCGCGGGTCTAGCTATAGCGGCGGCGGTCTGGGCTGGCAATGCCGGCACCCCCGCGGCTGCCGAATGCCCGGTCCAGGCGGAAGCCGCCAGCCGCATCGACATGGCGGCGGTGGGCGAGCTCGCGGCTCTGGGGGGAACGGGCGAAGGCCGCGGCCACGCCCAGATGGCCTTCGAGGACGAGAACGGCAATGCCCTCACCCTTGCCGATTTCAAGGGACGCAAGCTTCTCATCAATTTCTGGGCAAGCTGGTGCGTGCCGTGCCGGGAAGAAATGCCGGCACTCGATGCTCTGGCCGACCGGCACAATTCGGACGACTTCCTTGTCCTGCCGATCAATCTGGATATCGGAGCGGACGGCCTCGACAAGGCGCGCGCCTTCCTCGAGGAGGGGGGCTTCACGCATCTGCCGCTCTATGCCGACCCCAGCTTTGCGGTCTTTGATCGATTGAAGACGCAGGCCGTCGCGGTCGGCTTGCCCGCCACCATCCTCGTGGACGAAGACGGCTGCGAGCTTGCCGTGCTGCAGGGCCCGGCCGAATGGGACAGCCCCGATGGCGACCGGGTGATCGAAGCGCTGCTCGGCGCCTGATCAGGCCGCCACGCCGAGCCGGTCGCGATCCGGAACGAGCCGCCGGAGGAGTTTGTAGGGCGCGAGCAAAGCGACCGCGACCGCCATCTTGACGAGGAAATCGCCGAGCGCCAGCGACACCCATAGCGGCACTTCAGGCCCGAAGCCGAGAAGCGGCACGGGGAAGGGAAGCGATCCGTCTTCAAGACCAAAGCCGGTATCGAGCACAGAGAAGCGTGCAGCGAACGCGATCGAGAAGAACAGCACCGTATCGAGTACGGACCCAAGGAACGACGATATGAGCGGCGCCTGCCACCAGCGGCCATGGCGCAGCCGGTCGAAGACCGAAACGTCGAGCAGTTGCGCAAGGAGAAAGGCGCTGCCCGATGCGATCGCGATCCGCGGGCTCGCCAGCCAGATCGAGATCAGAACCGCAACCGAAAACCCAGCGAGAACGACGAGCCGCGCCCGCGCCGGGCCGAAATGACGATTGGTGAGGTCGGTTACGAGAAACGCCACCGGATAGGTGAAGGCGCCCCAGGTGAGGATTTCGGCGAGATCGACGCCACCGAGCGTTGCCTCGACCGGGAACTGCACGAGAAAGTTCGACGCGGAGACTACCGCGACCATGGCGGCGATCGCCACCGCAAAGCGAGCTAGCATCAGAATGCACCTCTGTTGGCCGCACTCCGGCATTGGACCGGCGCGGCGGCTTTCGGACGGGCCTCTACCCATCCGGTCAGGAGCCATGCCCCCAAAAACAAACCGCGCGGCCCATGTGGGACGCGCGGTTCAATATCTCCGCGTCGCGGGGATCAGGAGGCCAGAACGGCCCGGATCTCCTTGCGCAGCGCCTGCGCATTGGGCGACAGCTCTTCGAGGTCGGCCTTCAGCAGGAAGGCATCGAGGCCACCCCGATGCTCGACCGTGCGGAGCGCAGCAGCCGAGATCTTGAGCTTAACCTGGCGCTCGAGAGCATCCGAAATCAGCGTCACGTTGACGAGATTGGGGAGAAACCGGCGACGCGTGCGGTTGAGCGCATGGCTCACATTGTTGCCGCTCATTACGCCCTTACCGGTCAATTCACAACGGCGTGCCATGGGGTACTGTCCTGTTACAATAGGCACGCGCGGGACGGTCTCGCCCCGCTGCGGGCCTCTCATGAGTTCCAAATCGGGGGCTTCCTTAGAGAAGGACGCCCCGTCCGTCAAGACAAAGCGCCCTTCGAGCCTTCAGAAACGGTGACGCAGTCCGAGCACGTTTGCATTGGATCCATCGATATGGGCGATAGTGCCGAAGCCACCCGAACGATGTTGAACGCGCCAGAAGATTTCGGTCTGAGGCTGCTCGATGAGCGAGAAGTTGAGTTCGGGCGCGAGATAGAAGAGGACCGGTGGCGCGCCCCCGATCGCGTCTGAGCGCTCGGTTTCGATGCCGATCGTGCCGCTTGCGAGGCTGAGCCCGAAGGTCAGCGCAGGCGAGACCCGTACCGGACCGAGATCGACCATGTCGAACCGGGCCACCCCGCCGCCCCAGGCTTCCACCGAACCAGCCTCCCCAAAGCGCGCGGCGAGCCCCGCCTCCACCCCGAGCGCGATGCCATGCCAGGTTCCGTGGAACTGCTGATACCCCGCGCCCAGGACGAAATTGTCTTCATAATCGACGCCGACCGGATTGAAGCTCTCGCCGAAGAACCCGTCATGCATGCGACCGGCAAAGAAGAAAACGGCCTGATCATAAGCTGTCGGCGACTGTGGCGCATCGAGCGCCACGGCAGGCACCGCCAATGCCGCGGAAAGGCCAAGGGCGGCGATGCCGCAAGAAAGTCGAGAGCGAGCCAAGTCGGCCTCCTGCTATTCTAACCGTCAATGCCCACCCCGCCGTCTCTTTTCCATGCCGGGAACGATCTGTCGACCCTGGAGGAAAAGCGACATTTCGCGATACTGGCAAGCAATCGTGAATCAAACATGGAGGCGCTCGTCTTGCGCCTGCCGCAGGGCACGGGCACGGTTTGCATCTTGTGATTCGCCCCAAAGAGGGCAGAGACCAGGCTCAGAGGTCCCCGTGCGCGCCATCGTCAGAACCGCCCTTTCGGCCCTGCTGCTGCTCGGCCCGATCGTTCCGTCCGCCGCCGCCGACAGTGCGATCACGGCCGACTACACGGTCAGCCTGTCGGGCATCAACATTGCGAGCGCGCGGGTCGAGCTTGAGCAGACCGGCCAGCGCTACACGCTTGGCCTCAATGCCAATGTCAGCGGCCTCGGGCAATTGGTGGCACGGGGAACCGCCAGCGCAAACTCGTCCGGACGCGCGAGCGCCTCGGCGCTGGCGGCAGAACGGTTCAACCTCCTGACCCGAGCCAATGGCGAGGACTTCGTGGTCGACATCGCTTTCGACCAGCGCGAAGTGACCGCTTTCAAGGTCGAGCCGCCGCTCGTCAACAATTACGACCGCATCGCGCTCGAGCGCTCGCATCTGCGCGGCGTCAACGACATGATCGCCGCCTTCGTTCTCAAGGGCGACGCTCTCGATCCTGCGCTTTGCCGGCGGAACATGCAGATCTTCACCGGCGTCGAGCGCTTCGACATCGCGATGAGCTTTGCCCGCGAAGACACCGCGACCTCTGCCCGCACCGGCTATCAGGGGCCGGTGATCCTCTGCAATATCCGCTACAAGCCTGTTTCGGGCCACTTCACCAGCTCGGAAATCACCAACTTCCTGGCCCAGTCCGACCGCATCCACATCTGGTACGCACCCGCTCGGGATACGGGATATTTCATCCCCTACCGGGTGCTGCTGACGACGAGCGTCGGCGATCTATCGATGGTCCTGACCCGGCTCGACTAGCCCTCATCCGATCCGACTGCTGCGAGCTGCCTCTTGGGCAGCGCAAAGACGCGTGCATGATTCTCCACGACGCAGGGTGCAGGCCTCTGTCCCGAACTGGCACGGTCAACGCGCTTTTTTCCCAAAGACTGACGCGAAAAGCCCGACGCTGCCGGTTGCCATTCACTAACTGCCCGAAATTTCTGTCATCCCGCTCGTTTACGAAGCATCCATAAAGCGACCAGAATCGTTTTCGTTCAGACTTAATCAAGGAAGATCAATGGGTTTCGGCCCTGACAGCGCGCGCTTTGGCGGCAGCAGGGGCGGCCTAGTGGCACCCTCTTCCTTCCGCCACCATATGAGGTAGGGAACAAACGCTGATTTCCGATTCGCGTCCGATTCGGGCCGGATTCGTTCCGGGTTCGTTTCAACCGTTAAGGCCGATCGTGCCGACACGCACATTTGTGCCGAACCGGGACACTCGCCTTGGCGTCGTTCAGCACCTACATTGGTAAGCGATGACACCCGCCTCCTCCCCCGGCCTCAAGGCGATTCTTGGGCCCACCAATACCGGCAAGACCTGGTTCGCGATCGAGCGCATGCTGGCGCATCGTTCGGGAATGATCGGGCTGCCCCTGCGGCTTCTCGCACGCGAGGTCTACCAGACGGTGGTCTCGCGCATCGGCGCGCAATCAGTGGCGCTCGTCACGGGCGAAGAGCGGATCGTGCCGCCCCACGCCCGCTACTGGGTCGCTACCGTCGAAGCCATGCCCCTCGACATGCCGGTCGACTGCCTCGTGATCGACGAAATCCAGACGGCCGTCAGCTTCGACCGGGGCCATGTCTTCACCCATCGCATCTTGCATGCCAGGGGTCTGCAGGAGACGCTGCTCCTAGGGGCCGCAACCATGGTCCCGGTCGTGCGCACACTGCTGCCCCGCGCCGAGATCATCCGTCGCCCGCGTCTGTCGGACCTCACCTATAGCGGCTCCAGGAAAATCTCGCGCCAGCCCCAGCGCACCGCCATCGTCGCGTTCTCTGCCCATCAGGTCTACGCCATCGCCGAGCTGATCCGCCGCGAGCGCGGTGGCGCCGCCGTGGTGATGGGCGCCCTCAGCCCTCGGACGCGCAATGCCCAGGTCGATCTTTACCAGAACGGAGACGTGGACTTCCTCGTTGCGACCGACGCCATCGGCATGGGGCTCAATCTTGACGTGCACCACGTTGCCTTCGCGGACGACCACAAGTTTGACGGCCACCAGACCCGCCCGCTTACGCCCGCCGAATTCGCCCAGATCGCCGGTCGGGCGGGACGCCACACCAGCAACGGCACCTTCGGCGTCACGGGGCATGCCGATCAGTTCGACGAAGACCTGGTCCAGCGGCTCGAAGGCCATGATTTCGACCCGGTCAAGGTGCTTCAGTGGCGCAATGCAGATCTCGATTTCACATCGATCCACGCCTTGCGCGCGAGCCTCGATGCTCCCCCAGACAACAAGGCCCTCACCCGCGTGCCGGTCGCGACCGACCAGCATGCCCTCGAATTCCTCGCCCGCAACGAGGCGGCCGGCTATGCCCGGGGTGTCGAGGCAACGCGCCTCCTCTGGGAATGCTGCCAGATCCCCGACTATCGCGACATCTCGCCTGCCCAGCACGGGGAGATCGTCACGCGCGTCTATACCGACCTCATGGCCCATGGCCGGGTCGATGCGGACTGGATTGCCGAGCAGGTGCGCTTCTGCGACAATGCGACCGGCGATATCGACACGCTCAGCAACCGGATCCGGCAGATCAGAACATGGACCTTCGTCGCCAATCGCAGGAATTGGCTTGAAGATCCGACACATTGGCGCGAAAAGACCCGTGACATAGAGGATCGCCTGAGCGACGCCCTGCACGAAAGGCTCACGCAGCGTTTCGTGGATCGCCGAACAAGCGTCCTCATCCGTCACTTGAGAGACAAGCTTATGACACTCCCAGAGATCAACGAGCGGGGCGACGTCAGCCTCGAGGGGCACTTGATCGGCTCCATCGAAGGTTTCCGCTTCACGCTCGCGCGCTCCGAGGAAGGCGATGCCAAGGGGCTGCGCTCCGCGGCCGGCCAAGTCGTCGCGCCCGAGATTGCCCGTCGGGCAGAACGCGTTTCGGGTGCGCCCAATGAGGAGATCGTCCTCGGCACCGACGGATACATCCGCTGGCGAGGGGAAGTTGTCGCCAATCTGGCCGAGGGCGATACCCTGCTTTCGCCGCGCATCATCATCCTCGCCGATGAAAGCCTGACCGGCCCGGCCCTCGAACGCGTTCAGGACCGGCTCAATCTCTGGCTCCGCCACGCGATCAACACCCAGCTCGAATCGATCACGGCGCTCGTGGAACCGGCTGAACTGGAGGGCACCGCACGTGGCCTCGCCTACCGGCTTTCCGAGCATCTGGGCTTGCTGCCCCGCGCCCAGGTCGCCGATGAGGTCAAGGGGCTCGACCAGGACGTGCGCGCCAAGATGCGCAAGCTGGGCATCAAGTTCGGCGCCTACCACATCTACGTGCCCCAGAGCCTGAAGCCCGCTCCGCGCGAGCTGGCACTGATTCTCTATGCGCTCAAGCATGGCGGGGTGCGCCAGAAGGGCGTGTCCGAACTGCCTCAGATCGTGCTTTCGGGGCGCACCTCCTTCGAGATCGACCCCGAGATCGATACCCGCCTCTACGAGGTGGCCGGCTTCAAGGTCGCCGGCAAACGTGCCGTGCGCGTGGACATCCTCGAGCGGCTCGCCGACATCATCCGCCCGCTGATCGCGCTCGATCCGAGCCGGCATCAGGGCGAATTGCCTGCCGGGGCGGCCGAAGGAAACGGTTTCCGCGTCACGGTCGAGATGACCTCGCTTCTCGGTTGCGCAGGCGAAGACTTCGCATCCATCCTGACCTCCCTCGGCTATCGGGTCCGCAAGACGCCCAAGCCGGCCGAACCAGCACCCGCTCTCGATGACGCAGCCACCGCCGCGGTGGAGGGCGAGGCCGTAGCCGGCATCGCGCCCGATGCCGAGGCCGTCGCATCCGTCGAAGGCACAGAGGCACCCGAGCCCGTTTCGGTTGGAGCCGACGAGCAGGCAGCCCTTGCCGATGCGGCCGAGGATCTCGGTACCGGCGAGGCGGCGACCGGACCTGCCCATCAGGGTGAGGCATCGAGCGCGTCCGAGGAGGGTGCGGAGAGCGAACCTCAATTCGACGAGATCTGGTTTCCCGGGGGCCGTCGGCCCGACAATCGGCGCCCGCGCGGACGTGAGCAGCGCGATGGCGAGGCCGATGGGCAAAGCCGCGAATCCCGCGGCAAGGGTGCCCGTTTTCCCAAAAGAGCGGACCGCGAGGGCCAGTCCGGTGAGGCCCGCAATCCCCGGCCCAGTGGCGGCAATCCCGGGCAGGGGCGTTCGGGCAAGCCTCGGTTCGACAAGGAGCGCGGCGCCGAGCGCCCTGCTCCACGCGAGCGCCGGGAAAGGCCGTTCGATCCGGATTCGCCTTTCGCTGCGCTTGCCGCGTTGCGCAACCCCAAGGCCGAGTGAGCGGGGAGCCGGCAGAGCGGCCTGCGGCGGCGTCCGGCAGGCAGCGTCTCGATAAATGGCTGTTCTTCGCGCGCGCGGTTAAGTCACGGACGCTCGCCCAGAAACTTGTGGCCTCTGGCGCGGTTCGCGTCAATTCCGAGCGTACCGAAGCGTCCGATCACCGCGTGGGCGCGGGCGATGTCCTGACCATCACCCTCGAGCGTCGTATTCTCGTCTGGCGGATACTCGATCCGGGCAGCCGTCGGGGCCCGGCAACCGAAGCAATGACGCTTTACGAGGACATTTCGCCGCCGCCCCTGCCCCGACCGGACCGGCCCTCGCAGCAGGCCTTCCGCGCGCCAGGCGCGGGGCGGCCGACCAAGAAGGAGCGTCGGGCGACCGACCGGCTCCGAACGGGGGAGGAATAGACTTCTCCTCCGATCCGCGTCTGCGGCAAACCCTCCTCCTCGGCGGTCTTGCGGCGCGCCGGGAAACACGTTAGCAACCCAGCGCACCCTCTGGCTCCACGAGGGTGTCCGTCCACTCAGAAAGCCCGGCACGCCCGGGGCGGGATGCCCAGCACATGACCTATATCGTCACGGACAATTGCATTAAGTGCAAGTACATGGACTGCGTCGAGGTTTGCCCCGTCGACTGCTTTTATGAAGGCGAGAACATGCTCGTCATCCATCCCGACGAATGCATCGATTGCGGCGTATGCGAGCCCGAATGCCCCGCCGAGGCGATCAAGCCCGACACCGAGAGCGGGCTCGACAAATGGCTCGAGATCAACACGAAATACGCTTCGGTCTGGCCAAACATCACCGAAAAGCGCGACGCGCCCTCCGACGCCAAAGATTTTGACGGCATGGAAGGCAAGTTTGAGAAGTTCTTTTCCGAGGCTCCCGGCGAGGGCGATTGACGCCCGCCGACGGCCCTTTTCGCTCTGCGGAACGCTCTCTCTAAGGCATTGATTCGGCAGTTTTGATTCTGCCGAAAAATTGTGCTATGTTGTCTTCTGACAAATGCAGCAGAGCTTTCGCCCCGTGCGTGCCGCAAGGCACCTTTTTTTTGGCACAACTGAAGATCTGATGCGCGACCGGCCGGACGCAGGCACTTCGGCCAGTTGCGGGGATGAACTCTGCATGCCGCGCAACATCGCGCACGTCGACACAAGTATCGAATGGATGGGGCTCGGCCGGAGACCCCGCCCATCGCGGCGTTAACAGGAGCGTATCCAAATGGTAGCCAAGAAGACCACCCAGCGTCTCGGGTTCAAGACGGGCGAATATGTCGTCTACCCGGCCCATGGCGTCGGCCAGATCGTTTCCATCGAAGAGCAGGAGGTGGCAGGCATGTCGCTCGAACTGTTCGTCATCAGCTTCGAGCAGGACAAGCTGACCCTGCGCGTGCCGGTCGCCAAGATCAAGTCGGTGGGCATGCGCAAACTCGCCGAGGAAGACATGGTCGCCAAGGCGCTCGACACCGTCACCGGCCGGGCTCGCGTAAAGCGGACCATGTGGAGCCGCCGTGCGCAGGAATATGAAGCCAAGATCAATTCTGGCGATCTGATCGCGATCTCCGAGGTGGTGCGCGATCTCTACAGGTCCGACGATCAGCCCGAGCAGTCCTATTCCGAGCGCCAGCTCTTCGAGCAGGCCATGGACCGCATGTCTCGCGAAATCGCTGCGGTGAACAGGCTGACGCTGACCGAAGCGGTGCAGCTTATCGAAAAGAACCTCGCCAAGAGCCCGCGGCGCGGCCCCAAGACCGACGCCGCCGACGATGCGGAAGAAGCTGCTGCCTGACCCGAACGTCGACTGAACTCACGAAAAGGGCCGGCCTCGCGCCGGCCCTTTTGCTTGGGCAGTCCTGATCAGTCGATGCCGACGATCTTGTAGCGTGCGCCGGGCTCGACCCGATCTCCGGGATAGAGATTGTTAAGGATGTAGAAGAGCTCGGGGCCGCGCGTCAGATTGGCCATGCGGCGGGCGAGGCTGTCGGCGGTATCGCCCGGCCCGGCCGTGACGATGCGCACCGAAAGCGGGCGGATCTGCGCCAGATCATTGCCCGTTGACGCCCGGAAACTCCGCAGCGTCTCCTCTGCACCGCGCGCGAACCGCTGGCTGTCGGCCTTGGCCGCAAAGATGAAACGATAGACCTGCCCTTCGAAGCGCACGACCGAGACACGGAAGCTCCACTGGGCCGTCGTGGCAACGCCGGTCGCCATCTCGACGCCGTTCTGCCGTTCGGTGACGACGCTGTCCGACCGCAGCCCCGCAATCCAGCCCGACTTCAGATAATCGGCAAGGGCCATCGAAGCGGGGACCTCGGCACTGTCGAAGCGCACCGCCTCGCCATCACCGGCGACCCCGACCACGGCATTGCCGGAGGTCTGGAGCGTATAGCCCTCGGGCACGGTGAAGGTGAACTTGCGCGCCGGCTGGATGAACCGCCGCCCCACGATCGCACCCTCATCGGGGTTGTCGCCGAAATTGAGCCCCTCGATCGCTGCCATATAACCGGCGCGATCGGTCTCCCCACTGCCCGGGGCGCCGATTTCGCGCGCGCTCTCGATTGCCTTCTGGATCCGGTCAGGCGTCGAGGGGTGCGAGGACAGGAAATCGCCGCCCTGTTCGGCTTCCCCGGCCGTGAAGCGCGCAAACCGCCCCATTGCGCCGAGGAACCGCGCCGCTGCGTGCGGATCATAGCCGGCCCGGCCGGCAATCCGGACGCCTTCCCGGTCGGCCTCGAGTTCCTGCTGCTGGCTGAACGCCGCCAAAGACATGCGCGAGCGATTGGCGGTCTGGTCGGTGGAGGTATCCGCTCCGAAGATGCCGGTCACGACCCTGTCGACGATCTCGGTGGTCCGCACGCGATTGGTGCGGGCGCGCGCATGGCGCAGGGTCACGTGGGCGATCTCATGGGCCAGCACGGCGGCCAGTTCGCTGGTATCTGAGGCGAGGGCCAGGATCCCGCGCGTCACGTAGACATAGCCGCCCGGCAAGGCGAAAGCGTTGACCTCGGGCGTATCGAGAATGGTGACGGTGAACTGCGTGTTGGGCTGGTCCGCGGCCGCCAGCAGGCGCCCCACGATCCGCGCCAGCATGACCTCGGCCTTCCGGTCCGAATAGACCCCGCCATAGCTCGCGATGATTCGCGGATGCTCACGCCGGCCGATGACCGCATCGTCCGGATCTGTGCCGCTGGGCACGACGACGGGCGCAGGCCTGTTGCCCGTCTCGGTGACGCTTACGCCACTGCCCACCATATTGGTGCACGCCACCAGCGCCACAAGCGACACACCCATCGCAAGCCCGCGCAGTGCCCTATTGAACCGGTCCAATCCCGTCATCGGTTGGCCAAGACCTCGATCTGCTCGGGATGGGTCACTTCGATGCGTGGACCATCCCGATCGTCCACCCATCCTCTGATGCGCACCAGCGCCCCTTCGAGCGCCAGCGGATCGAGCCCAGTATCGTTAAAAAGCGTTAAGGCTTTCGCCTCGATCACCGCCGTGAAGTCTTCTTTCCAGTAGCGTCCGAAGTTGAGGAACACCCGGCTCCCGACGCGATCGGCCAGCAGCACCCGTCCTTCGACGAGTTCATAATGCCCGATGCGTTCGGCAAGTGCGGCAGGCGGCTCGGCCGCTCGCACCCTGTAATAGGGATCGGTCCAGATGCCAAGCCCGTCCCGCCGGGCCTGCGCTTCGGCAGCGAGCAGCGAGGCAAGACAGGCCCGGTTGTCGGGGAAGGAGTAGACGCGCGCGAGCCCCGTCCCGACCATGTGCCCCTGCGCCCAGAGCCCGTCGAGGCCATCCAGAAACACATGCGCCAACGCCCGATCGTACCGGTCCACGCGCGCTCCGCCATAGCCCAGCTGCACGGTTTGGCCGAGCACCATATCTTCGAGCTCTGCCTTGGCGTCATCGGCCAACGGCCAGGCCTCGAAGCCATCCCGGCCGAGCGGGAGCTTGGGCGCTTGCGTGCCGATCATGCGGACCACGAGCCCGCTCTCGAGCACGATGGTGTCCCCGTCGGTGACTTCAACGACGACGCCCGACGGACCCGGCTCGAGCTCCGGACACTGTGCCCCAAGAGCCGTGCCGGTGATCAGCACAGATACTCCGAGGGAGACAGCGACGCCTGAAGCAATTCTGGCAATGACTTTGACAAGCAATAGTGGCCCCGCTCTGCAACGGTCCCACCCTGCACGCAATTGCGGCGAAATTCATCCGCCTGCCCGCAACGACGCTCGAGCTGTGGCCGATGGGGCACAGCAGCAGCTGCCCAGATTGGTGAGAAGTGGTGATCCCGACGCGATTCGAACGCGTGACCCCAGGATTAGGAATCCTGTGCTCTATCCTGCTGAGCTACGGGACCACAGCATCGGCTTAGCAAAACCCGTCTCCGAAGAAAACCGGAACTTGAACGTGGGCGTTCATGCCACATCGAACATCAAATCGCCACGGGCGTGATGGAGGAGGTCCCGAAGACCTCGCGCCTTAACCGAATATTGTGCCGCGGCCGCGATATTTCCCCCTCGATCGCCATCAAGGACAGCCTCCTCATGACACTATCCCTCTTCTCTGCCCCTGCCCGCATCGGCGCGGCCCTGCTCGTCGCGGCGGCTTTGGCCGCCTGCTCCATGGGTGGCGGCGGCGGTGGCGGTGGGCTTGCCCCCGGGCTTGTGGCGAACATGGATGTTCCGGGCGCCCGCCTCGACCGGGCGCAGGCACTTGGGCTCATCAACCAGTACCGCGCGACGGCAGGCATCGCGCCGCTCGCTGCAGATACCGGCCTCGACGGCAGCGCCCAGCAACTGGCCACCCAATACGCCCAGACCGGCAACGCGCCCCGCACCCCTCCCGGGGTCGTTGCAATGCGCCTCAGCGCCGGCTACGGCAATTTCGCCAACACCTTCTCGGGCTGGCGCAACAGCCCCGAGGATGCGCGGGTCCTTCTTGATGGACGGGCGACGCGCGCAGGGCTTGCCGTTGCGGCCAATCCGAACTCCGCCTATGGCGTCCATTGGGTGCTCCTGCTTGCCCAATAGCGCCACTCCTTCGGTCCACCTCATCGATGCGAGGGGGCTCAAATGTCCCCTCCCCGTCCTGAAGACCGAGAAAGCGGCCTCGACGCTGCCGCCCGGCACACTCGTCGAAGTCCGGGCCACCGATCCGATGGCGCGGATCGACCTGCCGGTCTTCTGCCGGCAACAGGGCTATGCCTTCGAACTCCGTGAGGAGGAAGCCGCGATGATCTTCACCATCACGCTGGGTGGCGCAAAAGAAAACGGCCCCCGGTGAGGGGGCCGTCGACGGTTTGGGAGATCGCTCAATAGTAGGGCGAACGGCAAGCCTGCCGGGGCCCGTTATAGGGCTGGAAGGTGTTGTCCGATTCCCGATACGAGCGGTACCGATCATAGCACCAGGCCACGTGACGGTTCCAATTGGCATTGCTCACGCCGCCGCGGTCCGCCTGGCTTGCGATGATGCCGCCAACGATGGCGCCGAATGCAAACGCTGCAGGCGGAAACCAGAAGCCATTGTACTGGCGGTAACCCGGCCGGCGATCACGATAGCCGCGATGGCCATTGTAATAGCCGTAATTGCCGCGCCGCTCGAACCGGCCGCGATCGCGATGACCACGGTCCTGCTGGTAACCGCTGCCGATCTGTACCGAGAAATTCTGCGCCTGCGCGGGAAGCGCAGACACGCTGAAGGTGGTGGCCACCATCGCGGCAGCCGCAATCATTGAGGAAATCTTTTTCATAGCGCTGTCTCACTTTGGGTAACTTGCTTGCCCCTTGCTTCGACAACGACTCAAAAGCGAAAAAGATACATGTCCTGCTCAAAAAATTAGCGGCGGTTAGACTTCAATACCACGTTACCGGACCAATCGTGGCCGAGGCACAGGCGCTACGAGCCCGCTTCGCACCGGGCCAGCCGCCGGCTCGCTGCGGGGGGCAGCGGCCCCCATGCCGGCTCCCGAGGCAACCGCCATCTGCATTTGCGGCAGGAATGCCGGGCGCGGGCGCGGCAGCGGCACATTGCGGACGCGTCCCAGATCGGTCGCGGCATAGCGTGCCGTCGCCACCTCGTCGATAAGGAAGCTGGGCTGACCGGGCAGGCCCATCGGATAGGCACGCTCGCGCTCGGCCACATAGGCCTGCGCATCCTTGCCGCAGATCAGGGGACGCATGTTCCTGGGTGCCGTTCCTACGGCGTTCGCAAGGTTGACGATATGCTCGCCGGTAGGACGCGTAGCGCCCGACAGCCCCTTGAGGAAAAGCTCAGCCGTCATCTCGTTGCGCTCGCGGCCCGACGAGCCGCCCAGTACCACTGCGAGAAGCGAGCGTCCCTGGCGTTCGATGGTGGCTACGATGTTGAGACCCGAAGCACAGACATAGCCGGTCTTCATGCCGGTTGTGCCGTTGAAGGCCTTGAGCAACGCATTCTGGGATTCGTGCCGGACATTGCCGACCGTGACCTCGCCCGTCCCGAACATCGGGAGATATTGTGGAAAATTCTGCCGGATATAGAGCGCGAGCACGGCCATGTCTCGCGCCGTCGTCACCTGCTCGGCATGGTGCAGGCCGTGGGGATTGACGAAACGGCTCGCGGACATGCCGAGCGTCTGCGCGGTCGCGTTCATCTCGCCGACGAAGGCCGCCTCGCTCCCCGAAACGGTCTCTCCGATCGCAACCGCGATGTCGTTGGCGGACTTCACCAGCAACAGATAGAGCGCGTCCTTGAGCGACAGCGCCGAATCGGCCGGAAGCCCCGACTTGCTCGGTGGCTGGGCCACCGCCTTGGCCGACAGAACGACCGGCGTGTCGAGGCTCACCCGGCCCTGCGCCACTGCTGTGAAGGCGACATAGGCGGTCATCATCTTGGTCAGCGAGGCCGGATGCCAAGGCACCCCGGCGTCTTCTGCATGCAGCACCTGGCCGTTGGCCGCATCGACAAGCAGCATCGGATTGGCCTGCGCCACCTGGAACGGCACGAAGAGCAGGACGCTGGCGGCCATGGCGACGAGGAAACGCCGAACGATCTGAAGCAAGGACAATTCTCCCCGGGGACTGCAGGAAAAGCCCTCTTAACAGTGCATGCGCACGTGCTCAACGCAGGGTCCCGAAGCTTACGGTGTTGTGAACGCGACCGTGGAGTTTCGGCCACTTGCGCCCAGGCACTGATGGTAACTATGTATGCCTCAGTAACTCTTGAGAGGTCCCCATGAAGTCCCATCCCCCCGAGCGTACCGACACCTGCACCGCCATGGGCGACATTCTCAACCGCATCGGGGACAAATGGAGCGTCATGATCGTCGGCCAGCTCAATGGCCGGACCTTGCGCTTCAACGAATTGCGCCATGCGATCGGGGGTATCTCGCAGCGCATGCTGACGCTCACGCTGCGCAATCTCGAACGCGACGGGCTCGTCACCCGAACCGTCTACCCCGAAATCCCGCCACGGGTCGAATACGCGCTGACCGAACTCGGCCGCACGCTCACCCGGCCCATCGACGCGCTCTGGACCTGGGCGGACACCAATCAGGCAGCCGTGCGCGAAGCGCGCGAACTTTACGACGCACGGGTCAAGTCGGTTGGCGAGACGGGACAGCGCCCCGAGCGCCGCTACGCCGGCGCCGAGCACTGACGCGCCGTCATTTCACAAAGCATTAACCATCCAGCGACGATCTCGCCCGATTATCGGCCAGTCCCAACGGTGATCCGTATAGGACATCATGGATTGAGCAGACACGCAGCCGGGGGGCCCCACTGTCTGAGCCAGGAGCAGATGGGCGAGGTCGAGCCCAGCGCCTAACCACAGGCGTTGGCAGCGCTTTGCGCGCCATCCGGGACCATCTCGACATGGATATCGCCTTCGTCAGCGAGTTTGCGGCGGGGCGCCGGTATTTTCGCTATGTCGACACCCGTGTCGACGAGCCGCGTATCGCGGTCGGCCAGTCCATGCCCTTGAGCGAAGGCTATTGCATCCGCGTCGTCGAAGGCTCGCTTCCCGAACTCATCACCGATACGGCGCGCCACCCTGAGGCGCGTGCGCTGCCCGAGACATCTCAGTTCCGGATCGGCGCGCATATGGGCGTGCCGATTCGCCTCGCAAGCGGCCGGATCTATGGAAGCTTCTGCTGCATTTCCCATGCCCCAAAGCCCGGGCTCGATGATCGCGACCTCGCGATGCTCAGGGCCTTCGCCGACCTGACGGCCCTGCAGATCGAGCGGGAATCCGAGCTCGCCGACAGCCGCGCGACGAAGATCGAGAGGGTGCGCGGCGCCATTTCGCGCGGCCTCATCGGCACGGTCTACCAGCCCATTTACGCCCTGGCCGAGAACCGCCTCACCGGCTTTGAATGCCTGTCGCGCTTTGGCGGCGAGGATGCGCGCACGCCCGACCTCTGGTTCGCCGAAGCGGCGGAAGTAGGTTTGGGCCCCGAGCTGGAGATGGCCGCGATCCGCATCGCGCTGCGCGCCCTTCCGGCCCTCCCCCCGGACCTGCGCCTCGCGCTCAACGTCTCCCCTGAGACCATTCTGACCGGCGCGCTCTCCGAACTGCTTGCAGGCGCGCCGGCCGAGCGCATCGAACTCGAAATCACCGAACACGCGCACGTCGCCGATTACGACGCGCTCTCGCGGGAACTGGGCCCGCTACGGGCCCGCGGCCTGCAACTCGCCGTCGACGACGCGGGCGCGGGGTATGCGAGCCTGCGGCATATCCTGCTGCTCGCGCCTGACCTCATTAAGCTCGACGTCAGCCTCACCCGGGATATCGATACCGATCCGGCCCGTCGCGCCATGGCCTCCGCGCTCATCGGCTTTGCAGGGGAAACCCGGAGCGCCATCATCGCCGAGGGCGTCGAGACGCCGGGCGAGCTCGAGGCCCTTCGAGCGCTCGGGGTGGGCCGCGCGCAGGGCTACCATCTGGGCCGTCCCATGGCGCTGACGGACGCCGTAGCCCTGGCAAAAACCCGCCGCTAGACTGCCGGGAACAGAGCGCCCGCCTCTTCCGTTTCCCCTCCAATCGGGAACACCCTTGAGGAGGACGACATGCGCGTAATCAGTGGACTGTTCGACACCCATCAGGCGGCACGCGATGCCGTGCACGCGCTCGAAGAAGCCGGCGTTTCGAGCGATCACATCAGCCTTGTTTCCAACAATGCCGAAGGCGAGCACGACGTCGGCGACGCAGCGGCCGGAGGCGCCGGCATCGGTGCTGCACTGGGCGGCGCCGGCGGGCTGCTGGCGGGGCTCGGCGCCCTGGCCATTCCCGGCATTGGACCCGTGGTCGCGGGTGGCTGGCTCGCCTCGACCCTGCTCGGCGCCGCAGCGGGCGCCGCCGTGGGCGGGGCAGCGGGCGGCATCGTCGGCGCGCTGACCGAGGCAGGTATCTCCGAAGCCGACGCGCATGTCTATGCCGAGGGCATAAGGCGTGGCGGCACGCTGGTGACGGCACGGGTTTCCGAAGACGAGGTGGACGCCGCCGCCGCCATCCTTCGGCAGTCGGGGCATGTCGACATCTCCGAACGCCGCAGCGCGTTCGAAGACACCGGGTGGGCCGGTTTCAGCGACGATACCGACCCCTTGACGGCTGATGAGGTGCGCGAGCATCGCGCGAGCTATGCCGTCGTCCCGCCCGTTTTCCCCGGCCTCGGCCGCAGCTAGCCTTTATTGTGACAGGGAGGCCCGGATGGTCTCCCTGATCTTTTCGCGCTCCTCGAGGTCGACGTCTGCCGACATGGCGATGTCATGGGCGATCCGGGCCGGACGCTTCAGCACCACGATGCGATCGCCGATGTCGAAAGCCTCGTTGATCGAGTGGGTGATAAAAACGGCGGTCTTGCCGTTTTCGCGCACGAGCCGGGCAAATTCGGTCCTGAGCTTCTGGGCCGTGATTTCGTCAAGTGCGGAAAATGGTTCGTCGCAGAGCAGCAGTTCTGCATTCGTCGCAAACGCCCGCGCGATCGAGACGCGCTGTCGCATGCCGCCTGAAAGCGCGTGAGGATAGTCATCCTCATGCCCTGCCAGACCGAGCTTGGACAGCCATTGCTTTGCCGTGTCGCGCCGCTCGGCCTTCGGGATGTCGAGCATTTCGAGCCCCAGCTCGACGTTCTGGATCGCCGTCCGCCAAGGGAGCAGCCGATCGTTCTGGAACACGATGGCGATCTTTCCCCGAAACCAGTCGAAATTGCGGAAGGGGTTCTGCCCGGACACCAGTACGGTGCCTTCGGAGGGCTCGGACAGTCCCGCGATCATGTTGAACATGGTGGACTTGCCGCATCCGGTCTTGCCCAGGAGCGCGACCAGCTGGCCCCGTCCGATGTCGAGCGAGAGGTCGTCCACCGCCCGGAAGACACCGCTGGGCGCGTCGGGGCTGCCGAAGACTTTCGACACCCGGTCGAAGCGGATTTCGGGCGCGGAGGCCTGATCTTTGCTGGTCATAGTGCACGCTCCGATACGGCGCGATAGCGAAAGGCGAAGGTCTCGATGAGGGTCAGTACCCATTGAAAGAGCAGCACGAAGAACACGAGCTGCAGGGTCCAGGCGAGCGCGCCCGCCATGTCGAAGAGCTGCTGTTGCTGGAGAAGCTGATAGCCGACCCCGCCCGAAGCGCCGACGAGTTCGGCGACGACGACGACGCGCGAAGCATTGCCCAGATTGACTTTCCAGGCGGTGAGGATCTCCGGCAGCACCGATGGCAGCACCATCATCCGGAAGAATTTGAGACGCGAGGGGCGGAAGCTCATCACCATCTCCAGGAGATCCTTGGGCATGGCGCGCAGCGCGCCCACGACCTGGAAGGTGAACGCCGGAAGGGTGGTGACCACCATGATGAAGAGGATGCGGAACTCGACGCCATGGAACCAGATGATGGCAAAAACCACCCAGGACAGGGCCGGAATGCCCTGGAAGAAGATCAGCACCGGCGAGAGGAAACGGTCCGCGAGCCGGGACTGAACGATGAGGAAGCCCAGTAGGCACCCGAAGACGAAGGCGCCTGCCAGACCCGCGAGGATACGCCCGGCCGTGGCGAGGACATCGGAGAACGCCGACCAGTCAGTCAGGATGGCGAGGCATCGCCAGAAGACGTCCACCAGCGAGGGAAAGAGGTAGCCCGGGAAGAACAGCGACGCGAACTGCCACACCGCGGCGATCGCCGCAAAGGGCGCGACGCCCATGAGAATCCGCCGCCCAAAGCCCACGAGCCGCCAGCTTTCCAGCCCGCTCTCCGATGTCGCGGCCATGCTCAGCGCGCTCCGGAGTAGATGGTCTCATCGGTCGGGGTCGAGGGCAGGAAGCCGATGGATTCCCCGGCCTCGTAGACCTTGCGGATCTCCTCGTCGACGTCCCCGGCCCACTGGACGTTGAGCCCCAGCCGCTCATTGTTGCGGATGAGTTCGCCGAGGCTGTCGCGATATTCCGCGGTACCCTGGCCGGCGATGATCGCGGCGGCTTCGTCCGGATTGGCGGCAACCCAGTCGGCCGCATCCTTGTAGGCGGAATAGAGGCGCGGGACGAGCGCCTCGTTCTCCTCGATCCAGGAAACATGAGCCGCCACACCGAGATAGGGGATGTTGGTGGAGCCGGCAAAGGCGCTCCACGCCTCGGGAATGTTGAGGTCGAGCGTGCGGATGTCGGGGCGCTGGGCGACGAGCGAGGTGTAGGCCGGCTCCCAGAGCTGGATGGCATCGGCGCGGTTGGCCATGGCGTAGCCGACGAGGCCCGGGGTGGCGGTGTTGACGACCGAGACGTTGGAGGTGTCGACGCCCATCTCGCGGGCGAACCAGTTGAACATCACGTAGTTCGTGGTGCCGGCGGCGGCGGCAAGTTCCCGGCCCTCGATGTCCGAAAGGCTCTGGACCGCATCGTTGGCGGTGACCACCGCGCCCCAAAAGTCGAACAGATTGAAGAGGTAAGAGACTTGTACCCCCCGCGCTTCGGCGAGCCCGACGGTGAGCAGCGCCGCGCTGCCGCCAACCCGGAACTCGCCCGAATTGAACTGCGCGGTATAGGCGTCGGGGGTGCGTTCGACGAAGGAAATGTCGAGCCCGTGGCGCGTGTCGAGGCCTTGGGCTTTGATGACTGGGGGCAAGAAGGCGCCGAGCGAGGGCGGGCCGAAGACGACGATCGACACCTCCTCGAGTGCATCCTGGGCCAGTGCCTGCCCCGGCAGAAGCGCCATCAGGCTCGCAGCGACAAGCGCGCTGGTGATTGATACGGGTTTCATCATGTCCTCCCTCGGAATGGAAAATCGAATGCGATCAGGCCTTTATGGCCTTGATCGAAGCACAGTCCGCCAGCCTCCTCAGCCCGGCGTCAACATCGTACCCGCACGAACGGGTTCATTCCCACGGACGGTACGGATTGATGCCGCACAATGTCAAGGGCATGATCAAATTTGTGCGAAACGAGCAGAAATTGCACTCGATCTTGCAATTCCTGCAGATACAATCGGGTGAAGGATCTTATCCCCGGGGCACAATCCAGTTGAATTGGCAAAACGCTTCGCCTATCCCCGCAGGGACGATCCCGGAAACGGACCGCTGATGGCTGAATGGCTCCCTCGCCTCGACCAGATTGACACGCCGCGCTATGGCGCGATCGTCGACGCACTCGAACGCGACATCGCCTCGGGTACGCTTGTGAGCGGAACGCGGCTGCTGCCGCAGCGCGAGATGGCGGGCCTGCTGGGGGTGAGTGTCGGCATGGTGTCGCGCGCCTATGCGGAGGCCGAACGCCGCGGACTTATCCGCGGGGAAGTGGGACGGGGTACTTTCGTCGACAACCGCCCGAGCCCGGCAGCCGAGCCCCGGCGCGATGCCGGACCCGGCCTCGTCGACCTCGCGCTCAACGTACCGCCCGACACCGGCGCGACGGCACTGGTCGAAACCCTGCTCGCCGAGATCGCCGGGGACAGTTCGGTACACGGGCTCTGCGCCTACCTGCCCCATCAGGGCATGGCCGAGCATCGGGCCGCCGTAGCCGACTGGCTCGAGGAGACCGGCTACCCCGTTTCGGCCGAACGGGTCTACATCACCCATGGCGCCCAGCATGGGCTCTTCCTTGCGCTCTCGATGGTCGCAGCTTCAGGCGACACGATCCTGACCGAGGAGCTGACCTATGCTGGGATAACCTCGCTCTCGGCGCTTTCGGGCTATCGCATTCACGGGGTGAGGATGGACGGACACGGGCTCGTGCCAGAAGCGCTGGACACCGCGCTCGGCGAAACCGGCGCACGGGCGGTCTATGCCATGCCGACCTACCAGACGCCGACCGGGCGAAGCATGCCGCCCGAACGTCGGCGCGAAATCGCCGAGGTGGTGCGCCGGCGCGACGCCTGGTTCATCGAGGACGATGCCTATGGCTTCCTGCCTCACGAGCCGCTGCTGCCGGTCTCGGCGATGATCCCCGAACGCGCCTTCTATGCGGTGAGCTTTGCCAAATGCCTGTCGCCGGGGCTACGCATCGGCGCGCTCGTGCCGCCCACGGCCTTCCGCGGGCAGGCGATCAACGCGCTTCGCGCCACCGGCTGGATGGCGACGCCGGCCATGGCCGAAGTCGTGCGGCGCGCCATTCGCGGGGGGCAGCTTGCCGACCAGGCGCGGCGCAAGCGCGAGGAGGCGATGAAACGCCAGCGCGCCGCGCAGGCGGCGCTCGGGACCTGGCTGTCGCCGGTTTCGGTGCCGGGCGGCTTTCACGTCTGGCTCGAACTGCCGCGTGGCCGGACGCTCGACACGCTGATCGCGCAGGCCAACTCCTCCGGCCTGCGGCTGGCCGCCTCGAGCGCGGTGGGCGGGGGCAATGGCAACCAGCTCAACGGCGTCCGGCTCTGCCTCGGCGGCGCCGAAAGCCTCGAGGCGCTCGAAGGCGCGCTCAAGCGCATCGCCGAGATCGTCGGCAGCGTCGAGGAAATCTCGCTCGTCTGAGCACCCATTGCCCTGGCGCCGGGCGCCACCACGAGCGAAGGCCAACCAATGTCCCTGACGATCCTCGCGCTGGTCGCTCTCACCATCTTTGCGGGCGGGATGATCAAGGGCGCAGTCGGGCTCGGCCTGCCGATGATCGCCATCCCGGTGCTCTCGATCTTCATCGGCGTACCGCAGGCGGTGACGATCGTGGCCGTGCCGATGGCGGTGACCAATGCCTGGCAGATGTGGCAGTTTCGCGCGGCGCGCCATGGCGTGCGCTTCCTGCCGGCCTTTCTCGTGGCGGGCGTCGCGGCGATCTTCCCGGGCACCTGGCTCCTGTCGCAGGCTTCGGGGGAATATCTCGAGCTTGCGCTCGGCATCACCGTGCTCGGCTATGTCGGGCTGCGCCTCAGCGCCGTAGAGTTCCACCTTTCCGAGCGCGCCGGGTCGCGGCTTGCCCCGGTGGTGGGGTTCGGCGCCGGCTTCCTGCAGGGGGCGACGGGCCTGTCGGGTGTGGTCGGCGCCACCTATTTCCATGCCATCGGGCTCGTGCGGCAGGGCTTCATGTTCAGCCTCGCCTCGATGTTCTTCCTCTTCATCATGATCCAGCTCGCACTGCTGGTCGGCTCGGGCATCTCAACCGAGCAGAGCCTTCTGACCGGGGTCTTCGCGCTCCTGCCGGCGGGGATCGGGCTCTTCATCGGCAATGCGATTGCCGGGCGGCTCGAGCGGCGCGTGTTCGACAGGCTGATTTATCTCGTCTTGATGGCGTCGGCCGTGCCGCTCATCTGGAGCAGCCTCACGATCATGGCCGGACGCTGAGCCCCGATGAACGGGGCTGGTGCGGGTGGTCGGGGTCGAACCGACACTCCTTTCGGAACCGGATTTTGAGTCCGGCGCGTCTACCAATTCCACCACACCCGCAAGAGCACTGGCCGGCCCCGGCACTAGCGCGAAGCGCCCCCAGCGTCAATGCCGAACGGCGCGCCCCAAGGCCGCCTTGTCGTTGACAGCCCGGCCGGAGGCGGCCACAGAGGACCCCGAGCCCCCGCCCGGAGAGACCGATGCTGCGCCGCCTCTATGACTGGACCATGTCGCTTGCCCGCGGCCGGCACGCGCCGCGCGCCCTTGCCGGGGTGAGCTTTGTCGAAAGCTCGTTCTTTCCCATTCCGCCCGATTTGCTGCTCATCCCCATGTGCGTGGCAGAGCCGCGCAAGGCCTGGCTCTGGGCGGGCGTGGCGACGGTGTTTTCGGTGCTCGGCGGATTGCTCGGCTATTTCATCGGCGCGATGCTCTTCGAGCCGGTCGCCCATCCGATCCTCGAATTCTACCATTATGCCGACCGCTTCGAGGCCTTTCAGCTCGCCTTCAACGAATGGGGGTTGCTGATCGTCTTCATCGCGGGGTTCACGCCCTTCCCCTACAAGGTCATCACGATCGCCTCGGGCCTCACCGGGCTCGGCCTGCCCGCTTTCATCATCGCCTCGATCATCGCGCGCGCCAGCCGGTTCTTCCTCGTTGCCGGGCTTCTCTACTTCTTCGGCGAGCCGATCCGGCTCTTCATCGAAAAGCGGCTCGGCCTGATGACGGCCATATTCGGCGCGCTCCTTGTGGGCGGGTTCGCGGCGATCCGTCTCTTCGGGTAATCATCACAAGAGAGGGAAGGACTGGCCTTCCCGGCCCGACCCGATTAAGCCCAATCCCATCGTCAGCACCAAGATCCCGCGTTCGTCCATGGCCGCCCTTTTTGCCGCTTCCCATGCCCGGCTCGCCGGCCTCGCAGCCTTCGTCCTCGGGTCCATCGCGATCCTGGGCGCGCTCGCATCCGAGCATATCTGGGGGCTCGTGCCCTGTACGCTCTGCCTCGAGCAGCGCATTCCCTATTACTGGGGCCTGCCGATCCTCCTGCTGGTGCTGCTCCTCTGGGCCCGCCTGCCCCGGCTCGTGCGCGCGCTGGCGCTCGGGCTCGTCGTCCTGCTCTTTGCCTGGGGCACGGGGCTTGGCGTCTATCACGCCGGGGTGGAATGGGGCTTCTGGCCCGGCCCCACATCGTGCACCGGCACCGGCGCGGCGATCAGCTTTGATGACCTTAACAACATCAATGCGGCGCGCATCGTGCCCTGCGACCAAGTGCAGTTCCGTTTCCTCGGGCTCTCGCTGGCCGGCTACAACGCGCTCGTTGCGCTCGGGGTGACACTCCTCAGCGGTATCGCCCTCGTGCTCGGCCTGCGCCGGAACGCCTGAGCGCCGGGTCACCGGCCGCCAAAGAGCGCGATGCCGCGCCTGCGCATCGGGACGACGAGCAGGGCCCCCGCCGCGATGCCGCCGAGATGGGCCCACCACGAGACGCCGTCATCGGACCCCACGAGCACGTAGAAGAGCTGCGTGCCGATCCATGCCCCGAGCATCCAGAAGGCGGGAACCGGCAGCGGGATGGGGATGACCAGCCGGAAGAGCACATAGACCCGCGCATGCGGGTAGAGGACGAGATAGGCGCCCATCACCCCCGCGACCGCGCCGGAGGCCCCGATCAAGGGGCCGAAGCCGCCATAATCGAACGCCATATGCGCCAGCCCCGCCAGCGCCGCGCAGAGGAGATAGAAGACGAGGAAGCGCACATGGCCCAGCGCATCCTCGATATTATCCCCGAACACCCAGAGAAAGAGCATGTTGAACAGCAGGTGCATCCAGTCCGCATGCAGGAACGCATAGGTGAGGAGCGTCAGCTGGTCGGGCAGCCAGGGCGCCGGCCCCGTCACCTGATTGCTGACGACGACCGGGATCATGCCGAATGCAACGACGAGATCGTCGAACTGCGCGGGCGGCAGGATGGACTGGAAGAGAAAGACCAGGGTCGTGACCCCGATCAGGCCATAGGTGACGTAGGGAAAATCGACATGCTTGATCGGATTGCGATCGTGCAGCGGCAGAAACATGCCCGTCCCCCCGGCCGGCCCTATTGCCGGTGCTGCCCCGGCACCCAGAGCACGTCTTTTTCTCCATTATTGTTGGCCACCCGCGCAAGCACGAACATGAGGTCCGAGAGCCGGTTGAGATAGGTGAGCGCATGCGGGTTGAGCCCGGGCTCGGCCTCGCCGAGCGCGACGACCAGCCGTTCGGCGCGCCGCGTGATGGTGCGCGCGAGATGGCAGAGGGCGGCGAGCCGGCTGCCGCCGGGCAAGACGAAGCTCGTAAGCGGGCTGAGCTCGGTATTGGCCGCATCGATCTCGGCTTCGAGCCAGGCGGTCTGCGCCGCCGTCATCCGGAGCGAGGCGGGCGCATCGGGATCGTCCGCCCCGGGGGTGGCCAGATCGGAGCCCAGATCGAAGAGATCGTTCTGGATGCGCGCAAGGAGCGTATCGACGCGCGGCATGCCGCTCGTTTCGAGCCGGGCCATGCCGATCACCGCATTGGCCTCGTCGACCGTGCCGAAGCTTTCGATGCGCAGATCATGCTTCTTGCGGCGCGGGCCGCGCACGAGCCCGGTGGTGCCGTCATCGCCGGTGCGGGTGTAGATCCTGTTGAGCCGGACCATCTCAGCCCCTCCCGAAGAAGAAGAGCGCGCCCATCATCAGGATGACCGCGACCGCCTGAGCGATGACGCGCAGGCGCATGAGCTGCTGGCTCCTGTTGCCGTCGCCGCCCTTGAGCATGTTCCACAGGCCCATCAGGAGGATGATGCCGACGATGACCACCGCGATGACGATGGCGAAGTTGAGGAGGTCCTGCATGAATAAACCCGGTTGGTCGGTTCTGGCTCTTTAACGCATCAGCGGCCCGAATGGACCGGCCCGGCCAGCAATCGATGATCAATGCCATGAATTGGGGCCAAGGTGAACCGGATCGGGCCCGGCAAATGGTCTCAGCCGAACCCGAGGCGCGCGCGGATATCGGCCGGGGTCCAGCCCCGGGCGCGAAGGTCCGCGAGGCTTTCCGAGCCGCGGGATTTGGCGAGCTTTTCGGCGCCCGCATCGCGCACGAGGCCGTGATGGGCATAGACCGGATGGGGGAGATCGAGGAGGCGTTGGAGGAGCACGTGGATGTCGGTCGCCGCAAGCAGGTCCGCGCCGCGCGTCACATGGGTTATGCCCTGATGGGCGTCGTCGAGGACGGCGGCGAGGTGGTAGCTCGTCGGGATGTCCCGGCGCACGAGGACGACGTCGCCCCAGCGCGCGGGATCCGAAGCCCGGAGGGTCGGCGACCCCAGCCGATGGTCGGGCAGGATCTCGGCTTCGGGGATCTCGGGCCGCCCCGCTTCGGCGATGGCGCGGGCCATATCGAGCCGGAAGAGATGGGGCGCGCCCGCGGCGATCGCGCGATCGCGGTCACCCTGCGCCAGATGCCGGCAGCGCCCCCCATAGCGCGGCCCGCCATCGGGATCGACGTGTGTGGCGTCCGCGGCGACCTCGCGCCGGCTGCAGAAGCAGGGATAGAGGAGCCCGCGCCTTTCCAACGCCTCGGCAGCGGCCCGGTAGGCGGCAAAGCGGGTCGACTGGACGAGCACAGGTTCGGGCCAGCGCAGGCCGAGCCAGGCGAGGTCCTCGAAGATGGCGCGGGTGAATTCGGGTTTACAGCGGCTGATGTCGATGTCTTCGATGCGCAGGAGCGCCTCTCCGCCGAGCGCCTCTGCAGCCCCGAAGGTGAGGAGCGCCGAAAAGGCGTGCCCCAGATGGAGCCGTCCGTTCGGGCTCGGCGCGAAGCGCAGGCGGGGGCGATGAGCAAGGGACGAAGCCATGGCAAAGCCATATCATGAGCGGTGAGCCGGCCCTAGAGCGGCTCGAGACCGAGGCGATCCTCGCCCGGCACCTGGCGGGGCTGCTTGCGCGGGACGAGCGGCTCGTCGTGGTCGCCGAGCGGGCCGGGCCCCTCATGCCGCGGCTGAGCGTGCCCGGCTTTGAAGGGCTCGCCAAGACCGTCTGCGGGCAGCAATTGTCGGTTGCGAGCGCACGGGCGATCTGGGCGCGCTTTGCCGAGATCGAGGGCGCGACCGACCCCAGACGTTTTCTTCTGATCGACGAGGGCGCGCTGCGCGCGACGGGCTTTTCCAAGGGCAAGATCGCGACCCTGAGGGCGGCGGCCGAGGCGATCGTTACCGGAAGCCTCGATCTCTTCGCCATCGAGGCGCTGCCCGTTGCCGATGCGGTGGCCGCGCTCACTTCGATCCGCGGGGTGGGCCCGTGGACCGCCGAGATCTATCTCATGTTCTGCGCGGGCCATCCCGACATCTTTCCTGCGGGCGACCTGGCGCTGCAGAAGGCGGTGGCGCACGGGCTGGGGCTTGACGGGCGGCCGGACATCGCGACACTTTCGGAAATCGCCACCCTCTGGGCGCCCCATCGCGCGACAGCGGCGCTCCTCTTCTGGCGCTATTTCGCAGCCCTGCGCGAACGCGAGGGCATCGCCCTCTGATCTCCCCCCGGGAAGGACCGCCCATGCCCCAGACGCTCTCCGGACCCATGCTGCCGCCCGCGAGCGGGGGCGCGCCACGCCAGATCGTCGTCCTGCTGCATGGCTATGGCGCGGACGGGAACGATTTGATCGCGCTCGGCCAGCACTGGCGGGCGCTCTGGCCCGACGCGCTCTTTGTTGCGCCCAACGCGCCCGAGCCCTGCGCGGAAAGCCCCATGGGCTATCAATGGTTTCCTCTCGCGCTCGAGCGCAGCGAAAGCCGGATCGAGGGCGTGCCGCGCGCCCGGCCGGTGGTTTCGGGTTTTCTCGAGGCCCTCTGGGCGCAGACCGGGCTCGGGGCGGGCGAGACCGTTCTCGCCGGGTTCAGCCAGGGCGCGATGATGGCGCTCCATACCGGGCTCTGGCTCGAGGAGACGCTGGCGGGGATCGTCGGGTTCTCGGGCGCGCTCGTGCCGCCCCGACCCTATGGCAGCGGGCCCCGCCCGCCCGTCTGCCTCGTGCATGGGGACGCCGACCAGGTGGTGCCGGTCTCGCTCTCGCAAGAGGCGGCGACCGCGCTCGAGGCCGAGGGCGTGCCGGTTTCGCTCCGGATCTGCGAGGGCGTGGCGCACGGGATTTCGCCCGAGGGCCTCGCCTTCGCCCAGGGCTTCATCGAGACCTGCCTCGCATCACGAAAAAGCGCGCACTAGCCCACGCATAGCAGCTTCACAGGCCTGTCACCTTTGCCATAGTATAGAGCCACCATGACAGCACGCGATTCCGACTGCAGGAGCCTTGCGTGACGATACATGTATCGCCCGATGCCTGTCCTGCACTGGTCCTGAACGCCGATTACCGGCCGCTCAGCTATTATCCGCTTTCATTGTGGTCCTGGCAGGATGCCATCAAGGCTGTCTGCCTCGAACGCGTTCACATCGTTTCGAGCTATGACCGGGTCATCAAGAGCCCGAGCTTCGAGATGCTGTTGCCCAGCGTCGTTTCACTCAAGGATTACGTGAGGCCGGCCCGGCACCCCGCCTTCACCCGCTTCAACGTCTTCCTGCGCGACAAATTCCAGTGCCAGTATTGCGGCTGCAAGGACGAGTTGACCTTCGACCATGTCATTCCCCGCTCCAAGGGCGGGCGCACGACCTGGGAGAACGTGGTGGCGGCCTGCGCGCCCTGCAATCTGCGCAAGGCCAACCGGCTGCCGCGCGAGATCAACATGTTCCCCATGCAGGCGCCCTACCAGCCAAGCGTGCACGACCTGCACAACAATGGCCGGGCCTTCCCGCCCAACCATCTGCACCAGAGCTGGCTCGACTATCTCTACTGGGACATCGAGCTCGAGGAATAGCAATTTTGCGTTTACCCGCCTGCGCTAGGCTCTGCAGATGGAAATCGCGACGCAACTGACCATGATGCAGGCCGCCCGCACGCAGGGGCTGGCCAATATCGCCATCGTCAAAAAGCAGCACGAAATGGACATGGCGCTGATCGCCATGATCGACGAAGTCGCCCGCTCAGCCCCGCCGCCGGGCCAGGGCGCGGCGGTGGACAAGCTCGCCTAGCGACCCCCTCATCCGTCTCGGCTGCGCCGATCCACCTTGTTCGGCTCGTCGCGCTCCCCCGTCACCACCGGGCTTGTCCCGGTGGTCCAGAGGCCTCGCGCTGGGTTGGAGGGGCGGGGGCGGCGCAGGAAGGGCCCGCACCATCGCAGTCCCCTCATCCGCCCCTTCGGGGCACATTCTCCCACAAGGGGAGAAGGGGGTGCGGGGGGTTAGATCGGGGCAACCGCCTTTTTGCCCAGCGGGCAGCCGTGCCAATTCTCTCGTGGGGCACCGCTTCCTTCTCCCCTTGTGGGAGAAGGTGGATCGGCGCAGCCGAGACGGATGAGGGGACTGAGGTGGTGCGGTGAGATCGCCGAGAGAGCGACTAGAGGGCATCGAGTTCGGGCGCAGGTACGGGTGGTGGGAAGGCAGCCGTAGTGAAGGGCCCGCACCACCTCAGTCCCCTCATCCGCCCCTTCGGGGCACCTTCTCCCACAAGGGGAGAAGGGTGACGACTGCGGAGTTCGGCGGGGTGACGCTACCTATTCTCCCGCCGTCAGCGCAGCCCGGATCCCTCCTCCGTCACCACCGGCCTTGTCCCGGTGGTCCAGAGGGCGGGACGGGGGGCGGCAAAGGAAGGGCCCGCACCACCTCAGTCCCCTCATCCGCCCCTTCGGGGCACCTTCTCCCACAAGGGGAGAAGGGTGACGACTGCGGGAATTGGGGACTATGAGGGCGAGGCGGTGCCGGCCCCTATCGCTTCAGCGGGCCGACCATCTGTTCGGGCTTTACTTCGGCGTCGAATTCTTCGCCGGTGAGGAGACCGAGCGCGATGGCGCTTTCGCGGAGGGTCGAGCCGGTCTTGTGGGCGTTCTTGGCGATCTTGGCGGCGTTGTCGTAGCCGATCTTGCGGTTGAGCGCGGTGACCAGCATCAGCGAGTTGTTGAGGTGTTCGCCGATGCGCTTGCGGTCGGGCTCGATGCCGATGGCGCAATTGTCGTTGAAGCTCTGCGCGGCATCGGCGAGGAGCCGGACCGATTGCAGGAAATTGTAGGCGATGACGGGCTTGAAGACGTTGAGCTCGAAATTGCCCTGGCTTGCGGCAATGCCGATGGTCGCGTCATTGCCCATGACCTGGGTGCAGACCATGGTGAGGGCTTCGGACTGGGTCGGGTTGACCTTGCCCGGCATGATCGAGGAGCCCGGCTCGTTTTCGGGAATGGTGAGTTCGCCGAGGCCCGAGCGCGGACCGGAAGCGAGCCAACGCACGTCATTGGCGATCTTCATGAGGGCGGCGGCCAGCTGCTTGAGCCCGCCGCTCGAGCCGACGAATGCGTCGTGACCGGCCATCACCGCGAACTTGTTGGGTGCGGTAATAAAATCGCGCCCGGTGAGCCGCGCGATCTCGGCGGCGACCGTTTCGGCATAATCGGGATGGGCGTTGAGCCCGGTGCCGACCGCGGTGCCCCCGAGCGCAAGCTCGCGCAACTGGGGCAGTGTGACGGCGATGGCGCGCATGGCGAGGTCGATCTGGGCGACCCAGCCGCTCATTTCCTGGCCGAGCGTCAGCGGGGTCGCATCCTGAAGGTGCGTGCGCCCGATCTTGACGACGTCCATGAACTCCTCGGACTTCGACGCAAGCGTGCCGCGCAGCCGCTCGATCCGGGGCACGAGATAACCCTCGATCGCCTCGACCGCCGCAATGTGCATGGCGGTGGGATAGGTGTCGTTGGAGGACTGGCTCATATTGACGTGGTCATTGGGGTGGACGGGCTTTTTCGAGCCCATCGTGCCGCCGGCCAGTTCGATGGCGCGGTTCGAGATCACCTCGTTGACGTTCATGTTGGACTGCGTGCCCGAGCCCGTCTGCCAGACGACGAGCGGAAAATGCCCCTCGAGCTGGCCCGAGATCACCTCGTCGGCGGCCTTGACGATGAGGTCGCGGGTCGCTTCGTCGAGAAGCCCCAGCCGGTGATTGGTGATCGCCGCGGCCTTTTTGAGGATGCCGAAGGCCCTGATGATCTCGACCGGCATCTTTTCCCCGCCAATGTCGAAATTGGCGAGCGACCGGGCGGTCTGGGCTCCGTAGTATTTTTCGGCAGGCACGTTGATCGTGCCCATGGAATCGCTCTCGACGCGGATCGCCATCCTGCTGCTCCTCGGCATAAAACAAGACGGCCAGCCCCTTGTGGGACTGGCCGCCGGATTGTCAGTTCAGTCCTGCAAGCCGCTCAGCTCTTGCGCGGCTCGAGGATCTGCCGGCCACGATACATGCCGGTCTTGAGATCAACGTGGTGAGGACGGCGCAGTTCGCCCGAATCCTTGTCCTCGACATAGGCCGAGGCCGAAATCGCATCGGCCGAACGGCGGAAACCGCGCTTGGACGGCGAGGTCTTGCGTTTTGGCACTGCCATGGTCGTAACTCCATCTCGAAATCTTGGCGCCGCAAGCATGAACGGGAGTTCCGCTGGCAACGGCAACAGACTGGGTCTGTCGTGAATTGGCGGGTTCTATAGAGGCTTTTGCGCCGCTTGGCTAGAGCGTTGGAACGGGAATCTGCGCCCTAGAGGGCGAGCGCCCGCCCGGGCGCCACGCAGCCGGCGCGCGTGCCGAACTGCCGGGTCCGCGCTTCGATGACGGACGCGACGCGCCGCAGGCCCGGGCCCGGGCGGCCCGGCCGGCGCACCAGCGGATTGGGGAGGGTGACGGCAAGCAGGCTCGCCCGCTCCCAGCTCAGGGCATCGGGCACGACCCCGAACGCCGCCTCGGCCCCCGCGACCACGCCGAACTGGCCCTCCGGGCCCCATTCGGCGATGTTGAGATAGATCTCCATGATCCGCTTCTTGGAGAGGACCAGATCGATATAGAGCGCCAGCGGCACTTCGAGCGCCTTGCGCACCGCCGAGCGGGAATTGGTGAGGAAGAGATTGCGCGCCACCTGCATGGTGAGCGTCGAGGCGCCGCGCGTGTCCCGGCCGGCGAGGAAATTGTCGATCTCGGTGCGCAGCGCGGACAGATCGACCCCGTGATGGCGGCAGAACTGCCCGTCCTCGCTCATGATCACGGCCGCCTTCAGCCGGTCCGAAACCTCCTCGATGTCGCGCCACACCCGCACCACCGGACGGCCGGTCAGATGCCGCTCGAGCATGGGGACCGAGACCGGCGGCACGAAGCCGTAGACCGGCACGAGCACGAGCGGGATCGCGACGATGGCGCCAAGGATAAGGCCGAGCGCGCGCAGGAGGCGCAGCTTCCGGCCGCGGCGCCGGCGCGGGGCCTTGCCACTGGGGGTGAGGGTATCGCTCATGGGCGCTTGATAGACCATCTGCGGGCCCGGGCGCGAGTGCCCTCGCCCGCCTCTTGCTGGGCG
The DNA here is from genome assembly GCF_003994485.1 of Arsenicitalea aurantiaca. Classification (GTDB taxonomy): domain Bacteria; phylum Pseudomonadota; class Alphaproteobacteria; order Rhizobiales; family Devosiaceae; genus Arsenicitalea; species Arsenicitalea aurantiaca. Next base: position 188,935 of record NZ_RZNJ01000005.1, on the reverse strand, counting down.
CGGCGCGCCAATGTAGCAAGGGGCCATGACAGCGCTCAGCGACGACATCGCCCTTTATGGGCAGCAGATCGAGGCCTTCCTCGCGCACCGCTTCGCGCCCGCCGAAGGCGGCATGCCCGACAGGCTCGGTGCGGCGATCCGCCACGGGACGCTGGGCGGCGGCAAGCGGCTGCGGCCCTATCTCCTTGCCATCAGCGCGGGCCTTTTCGGGGTGCCCCATCGGGCGAGCCTCAGGGCCGGGGCGGCGCTCGAATGCATCCATTGCTATTCGCTCGTCCATGACGATCTGCCCGACATGGACAATGACGCGTTGCGCCGCGGCCGGCCGACCGTGTGGAAGGCGTTCGACCCCGCGCTCGCGATTCTTGCCGGGGATGCGCTCCTGACCGAGGCCTTCGCGCTGCTTGCCGAGCCCGAATGCCATCCGGACCCCGACGTGCGGGTCGAGCTCGTCGGGACCCTCGCCCGGGCGGCGGGCGGGGCGGGCATGGTGGGCGGGCAGGTGCTCGACATCGAGGGGGAGACGACCCCGCTCGACGAGGACGCGATCTTCCGCATGCAGGCGTTAAAGACCGGGGCGCTCCTGCGTGCGAGCGCGGAAATGGGCGCGGTGCTCGGGCGCGCCGATCATCATGAGCGCGCCGCCCTCATCGGGTTCGGCGCCTCGGCGGGGCTCGCCTTCCAGATCGCCGACGACATCCTCGACGTCACCGCCTCGAGCGCGACCCTGGGCAAGACGGCGGGCAAGGATATCGAGCAGAACAAATCCACCATCATCGCGCGGCGCGGGCTCGCGGCGGCCCGTGAGATTCTCGACCATGCGGTGAGCGACGGGCTGCGTGCGCTCGAGATCTTCGGGCCCGAGGCCGACCGGCACCGCGCGCTCATCCGGCTCTTTGCCGACCGCACGAGCTGAGGGCACTGCGATGAGCCTGCAATCGGTCAAGGCCTGGTTTGCGCTTCATGCGCCCGACATCGAAGTGATCGAACTGGCCCAGAGCACCGCAACGGTCGCGCTCGCGGCGGAGGGCCATGGCGTCGCGCCCGGGCAGATCGCCAAGACGCTCTGCCTTCGGGTGGGGGAGACGCCCATCCTCGTCGTCACGAGCGGCACGGCGCGGCTCGACAACAAGAAGGCGCGGGCGGCGCTCGGGGGCAAGCCGCGCATGCTGGGGCCCGAAGAGGTCGAGGCGCTGACGAGCCATCCGGTGGGCGGGGTCTGCCCTTTCGGCCTGCCCGGCCCGATGCGCGTCTACGCCGATGTCTCGCTCCGGGCCTTTCCGATCGTGATCCCCGCGGCCGGCTCGACAAACAGCGCGGTGCGGATCGCGCCCGAGCGCATGGCGAGCCTCGTGGGCGCGCAATGGATCGACGTTTCGGAAATCCGCGAGTGACCTATTCGGCCGCGTTGGCCGAGCCGCCCCGCCCGAAGCGCTTTTCGATGTAGTCGGCGACCATCAGCTTGAACTGGTCCGCGACGTCCGGGCCACGGAGCGTCGCGACCTTCTGGCCATCGACGAAGACGGGGGCGGCGGGGCTTTCCCCGGTGCCGGGCAGCGAGATGCCGATATCGGCGTGCTTGCTCTCGCCCGGGCCGTTGACGATGCAGCCCATGACCGCGACCGAAAGCGCCTCGACGCCCGGATAGCGTTCCTTCCACTCGGGCATGGAGGAGCTGAGATGCCCCTGGATCTCCTGGGCGAGCGACTGAAAGGTCGTCGAGGTGGTGCGCCCGCAGCCCGGGCAGGCCGCGACCACCGGCAGGAACTGGCGGAAGCCCATGGTCTGCAGCAATTCCTGGGCGACCATCACCTCCTTGGTGCGGTCCCCGCCGGGTTCGGGGGTGAGCGAGATGCGGATCGTGTCGCCGATCCCCTGCTGCAGGAGGATGCCGAGCGCCGCCGAGGAAGCGACGATGCCCTTGGAGCCCATCCCCGCTTCGGTCAGCCCCAGATGGAGCGCGTAATCGCAGCGCGCCGAGAGATCCTGATAGACCGCGATCAGGTGCTGGACGTCCGAGACCTTGGTCGAAAGGATGATCCTGTCGCGCCCGAGACCCAGCTCCTCGGCCCGCTCCGCCGAGAGCAGCGCGGACTGGATGATCGCCTCGCGCTGGACGGCCGCGGCAGAGACCGGGGTCGGGGAAACCGCGTTGGCGTCCATCAGGCGCGTCAGCAATTCCTCGTCGAGCGAGCCCCAGTTGACCCCGATGCGCACCGGCTTGTTCCAGCGGATGGCAAGCTCGATCAAGGTCGCGAACTGGGTGTCGCGCTTGGCCTTGAACCCGACATTGCCCGGATTGATCCGGTATTTGGCGAGCGCCTCGGCGCAGGCGGGATGATCGGTGAGGAGCTTGTGCCCGATATAATGGAAATCCCCGATCAGTGGCACATTGACCCCGCGCGCCAGAAGCCTGTCGCGGATATGGGGGACGGCGGCCGCCGATTCGTCGCGATCGACCGTGATGCGCACCAGCTCCGAGCCGGCCCGCGCCAGCGCTGCGACCTGCGCCACCGTCGCATCGATATCGGCGGTATCGGTATTGGTCATCGACTGCACGACGATGGGCGCGTTGCCCCCGACCGTGACGCCGCCGACATTGACGCCGACCGAATAGCGACGTGCTGCTGGGCCTGACATGGATCACCTCTTGCTCAAAGGAGGAATAGGCCTTCGAGCCTATGGAGGCAAGATTACGCTTGCGTGATGGGCGGGGTGAGCGGGGCTCTTGAAGGGGGGTCGGGACCCCCCCATCTATTGGCCATGAACAAATTCTTCTCAGCGGCCCTGCTGCCCCGTTTCCTGCGCTTCCGCAAGGAAGTGATGCTGCTCTGGCGTGCCTTCTGGGCGCCGGCAACGCCGTTTTACCTCAAGGCAGCGACGCTCTTTGCGTTTCTCTACCTCGTGAGCCCGGTCGATCTGCTGCCCGATGTGATCCCGGTGCTGGGCTGGCTCGACGACATCATCATCGTGCCGCTGATCATCGGCTGGATCGCCTCGCGCCTGCCCGGCGCCGCCGACCCGGCCACCCGCGCCGCCGCGGCGGCGTCCGCCCCGCGCGGGGACGGCCACACGATCGACGGCACGGCACGCCGCCTCTAGAAAACAAAAAGGCCCGGGATCGGGATCCCGGGCCTTTTTCTATTCGAACCGAACCAGAAGGTCCTTGGCATCGATCTGGTCGCCCGGCTTCACCAGCACTTCGGCGACGACCCCGTCCGCATCGGCATGCAGGGCGGTTTCCATCTTCATTGCTTCGATACTGAGCAGCACGTCGCCTGCGACGACGCTCTGGCCGGCCTTGACCGCAAGGCTCGAGACGACGCCCGGCATGGGCGCGCCGACCTGCTTGGCATCGCCCGGGGCGGCCTTGGGCCGCGCCACCACCGAGCCGGCCTTCAGCCGGTCGGGCACGGTGATGGTGCGCGGCTGCCCGTTGAGATCGAAGAAGACGCGGACCTGGCCCTTCTCGTTGGTTTCGGTGCGCCCCAGATACTGCACGACCAGCGTCTTGCCCTTCTCGATGTCGACGAGCAGTTCCTCGCCTTCCTCGAGCCCGTAGAAATAGACGGGCGTCGGGAGCACCTCGGTCGGGCCGTAGCTCTGCTGGGTCTTTGCGAAATCGGCATAGACCTTGGGATACATGAGGTAGGAGGCGAGGCGGAAATCATCGAGGCCCTGCCCGATCGCCTCTTCGGCCTTTGCGCGCTCGGCCTCGAGATCGACATCCTCGAGATAGGAGCCCGGGCGCCCGGTGAGCGGGGCCCTGCCCTTCAGCACCTTTTTCTGGAGCGCGGGCGGGAAACCGCCCGGAGGCTGGCCGAGATCGCCGGCAAAGAACCCGACCACCGAATCGGGGAAGGCGATCTCGCGCTCGGGGTTTTCGACATCGGCACGGGTGAGGCCCGAGGAGACCATGGCGAGCGCCATGTCGCCCACGACCTTGGAAGAGGGCGTGACCTTGACGATGTCGCCGAACATCTGGTTGACGTCGGCATAGGTCTCGGCCACCTCGTGCCAGCGCGTCTCGAGCCCCATGGAGCGCGCCTGCTCCTTGAGATTGGTGAACTGCCCGCCGGGCATTTCATGGAGGTAAACCTCGGACGCGCCCGAGCGCAGATCGCTCTCGAAGGCGCGATACTGGGTGCGCACCGCCTCCCAGTAGAACGAGATCTGCCGGATCGCCCGGGCATCGAGCCCGGGGTCGCGCGGACCTCCTTCGAGCGCCGCAACGAGCGAGCCGAGCGTGGGCTGGCTCGTCGTGCCCGAAAGCGCATCCATCGCCGCATCGACCGCATCGACCCCCGCCTCGACCGCCGCCAGCACGGTGGCTGCAGCGGCGCCCGAGGTGTCGTGGGTATGAAGGTGGATGGGGAGCCCGATCTCGGATTTCAGCGTCTCGACGAGCTTCTTTGCGGCCCGCGGCTTCAGAAGCCCCGCCATGTCCTTGATGCCGAGGACATGGGCGCCTGCCGCCTCGAGCTCGCGGGCGAGCCCGACATAATATTTGAGATCGTATTTCGAACGGTCCGGATCAAAGAGATCCCCGGTATAGCAGACCACCGCCTCGCAGACCTTGCCGGCCTCGGCCACCGCATCCATCGAGACGCGCATGTTCTCGACCCAGTTGAGGCAGTCGAAGACCCGGAAGACGTCGACCCCGCCCTTGGCGGCCTGGGCGACGAAGAACCGGACCACATTGTCCGGGTAGTTGGTGTAACCGACCCCGTTCGAGCCGCGCAGCAGCATCTGGGTCAAGATGTTGGGCGCGCCCTCGCGGACCCTCGCGAGCCGTTCCCACGGATCTTCGTTCAAGAAGCGCATGGAAACGTCGAACGTCGCCCCGCCCCAGCATTCGAGCGAAAAGAGCTCGGGCAAGCCGCGCGCATAGGCCTGGGCGATGCGCGTGATGTCATGGGAGCGCATGCGGGTGGCGAGGAGGCTCTGATGCGCGTCCCGCATGGTGGTGTCGGTAAAGAGCACCCGCTCCTGGGCCTTCATCCATTGGGCGAGGCCCTCGGGCCCGCGCGCATCGAGGATCTGCCGGCTGCCTTCGGGCGCCTCTGGACGGGGAAATTCGGGCACGACGGGCGCCGCGGCCTCTGCGGGCGGGCGCGGCCGGTCGCGCACTTCGGGGTGCCCGTTGACCGTGACATCGGCGATGTAGGAGAGGAGCTTGGTCGCCCGGTCCTGCCGCCGCTTGATGTCAAAGAGCGCCGGGGTCGTGTCGATGAAGCGCGTCGTGTAGCGGTTTCCGACGAAGTCGGGGTGGGTGATGATGTTTTCGAGGAAGGCCAGATTGGTCTGCACGCCCCTGATGCGGAACTCGCGCAGTGCCCGGTGCATGCGCGCGATCGCCTCGTCGGCGGTCGGAGCCCAGCAGGTGACCTTTTCAAGCAGCGGATCGTAATAGCGGGTGATGACCGCCCCCGCATAGGCGGTGCCGCCATCGAGCCGCACCCCGAACCCTGTCGCCGCGCGATAGGCGGTGATGCGACCGTAATCGGGGATGAAGTTTTCTTCGGGGTCCTCGGTCGTCACCCGGCACTGGATGGCGTTGCCATGGAGCGTGATGTCTTTCTGGAGCGGCACGCCGGATTCGGGCGTACCGATCACCGCGCCGTCCAGCAGCTTGATCTGCGCCTTGACGATGTCGATCCCCGTCACCTCTTCGGTGACGGTATGTTCGACCTGGATGCGCGGATTGACCTCGATGAAGTAGAATTCGTCGGTGTCGGCATCCATGAGGAATTCGACCGTGCCCGCGCCGCGATAATTGGCGGCATTGCCGAGCTTTAGCGCGGCATCGGTCAGCTTCGTGCGGACCTCGTCGGTGAGATAGGGGGCGGGCGCGCGCTCGACCACTTTCTGGTTGCGCCGCTGCACCGAGCAGTCGCGCTCGAAGAGATGGACGAGATTGCCGTGATCGTCCCCGATCAGCTGCACCTCGACATGGCGGGCGCGCTCGACCAGCTTTTCGAGATACATCTCGTCCTTGCCGAAGGCGGCCTTGGCTTCGCGCTTGCCTTCGGACACCTCCGATTTCAGTTCCTTTTCCGAGGTGATGCGGCGCATGCCGCGCCCGCCGCCGCCCCAGCTGGCCTTCAGCATCAGCGGATAGCCGATCTCGCCGGCCATCCGCGCGACCGCCTCGAGATCGTCCGGCAGGGGCTCGGTGGCGGGAACGACGGGCACGCCCGCAGCGATCGCCATGTTGCGCGCGGCGACCTTGTTGCCCAGATCCCGCATGGTCTGCGCGCGCGGGCCAATGAAGACGATCCCCGCATCCTCGCAGGCATCGGCGAATTCGGGGCTTTCCGAGAGGAGGCCGTAGCCCGGATGGATGGCATCGGCGCCCGAGATGCGCGCGATGCGGAGATATTCATCGATCTGGAGATAGGCCTCGACGGGACCCTTGCCGACCCCGATCAGATAGGCCTCGTCGGCCTTGAACCGGTGGAGCGCCAGCTTGTCCTCCTCGGCAAAGACCGCGACGGTCCTGAGGCCGAGCTCATTGGCCGCGCGAAAGACGCGGATGGCGATTTCGCTGCGATTGGCGACGAGGATTTTCTTGATGGCCATGATCGGTGATCCGTCGATGATCGGTTGCACGAAGGCGTCGGCCCGCGGGGCCCGAGGCCGCCACGGACGGATAAACGCCGGCGCATGGGAGAGCGCCGGCGAGGGAAAGTCCGCCCTCAGGCGCGGCCGAGATGGCCCGCGAGATGGGACATGTCATAGCCCGCATTGGCGGCGGCCGAGATGATCTCGCCGGCCGGCTCTTCGCCTGCGCGCGAGAGCGCCCAGAGCGTCGTCGAGCGCGTGCCCGAGCGGCAATAGCAGAGCACCGGACCCGCCGCGCCCTCGAGCACAGCCTTGGTCTCGGCGACCATTTCGGGCGTGACCCCTTCGCGTCCGAGCGGAATGGCGTGATAGGCGAGCCCGGCGGCTTCGGCCGCGGCCCGGATCGTCTCGCCATCGGGCTGGTCGGGGGCCTCCCCGTCGGGCCGGTTGTTGACGATCGCGACGAAACCGGCCGCCTTGATCGCCGGCAGGTCCTCCGGCGCGATCTGGGGCGCGACGCTCACATGCTCGTTGATCCGCTTGAGTTCCAAGGACTTCCCTCCTAGCCGCGCCGACCGTGGCGCCAGCGCGCACTATACGCCCCCCGGCCGGGCACGCAACATCGCCACCCGCGCATGGCGGGCCTGCGGCACCCCCCTTGCCAAGCCGGCGATTCTGGTCCAGCTTCCGCCCCGATGGTTCCCGCTGCCCCGGAAAGGGCGCGGGATTAAAAGGGAACACGGTGCGACGTACCCATCAGGGCGCAAGACCGTGGCTGCCCCCGCAACTGTGAGCGGCGAGTTTCGTCCGACAATGCCACTGGCCCGATGGGCTGGGAAGGCCGGACGCAACAGCGACCCGCGAGCCAGGAGACCTGCCGTCGATCGATGATTTCAACCCGGACGGGGTGTTCCGAGGGAGACGATGATGGCGCTTGACGACTTTTCAGACCAAAGCATCCTGACCCGCTCTGCCGGCCTGCCCCGCCTTGTCGCGGAGACCCGGAGTGGACCTTCACCAACCCCAGGGCGCTGAGGCCCTTGTCGGGCGGCGCCCCGCCGCGCTTGCCGTCGAGGATCTGGCCTGGGCCCCCGGCCCGGGCGAGCCGATCATCTCGGGGCTCGGCTTTGCCGTCGCGCCGGGCGAGATGCTGGCGCTGGTCGGCCCCAACGGGGCGGGCAAGTCGAGCCTGCTGCGCTGCCTCTACCGCTACCACCGCCCGCGTGAGGGCCGCGTGCTCCTCGACGGGGTCGACATCTGGTCGCTGCCGGCGCGCGACTGCGCCCGCCGCATGGCGACGGTGCTGCAGGAGCCGGCCTCCGATTTCGGGCTCAGCGTCGCCGAGATCGTCGAGCTCGGGCTGACCCCGCATCTGGGATGGACGACGCGGGCCCACGACCTCGATCCCGTCGAGCGTGCGCTCGAGCTGATGGGGGTTTCCGGCCTCGCCGCACGCAGCTTTGCTTCGCTCTCGGGCGGGGAGAAGCAGCGCGTGCTGATCGCGCGGGCGCTGGCGCAGGGCCCCGACATCCTCATCCTCGACGAGCCCACCAACCATCTCGACATCCGCCACCAGCTCGAGGTGCTCGCCATGCTGGCGCGGCTGCCGATCACGGTGATCGTCTCGTTGCACGACCTCTCGCTCGCCACCGCCCATGCCGACCGTGTGCTGGTGCTCGAAAAGGGCCGCATGGTCGAGCTCGGAACGCCTCTCGATGCGCTCACCCCCGAGCGGATCCGGCAGACCTTTGCGGTCGAGACCGCGATCGACACCCATCCCGCGACCGGACGGCCGCGCTTTTCCTTCCATCTCCATCCCTGAGAGCCAGCTCATGCGCCTGCTTTTCGCCCTGCCCGCCCTGCTGCTTGCCACCCCCGCCCTCGCCGAGCCCTTTCCGGTGACGGTCAGAAGCTGCGACCGCGACGTCACCTTCGAGGCGGCGCCCCAGCGCGCGGTCTCCAACGACGTCAACCTGACCGAGATGATGCTGGCGCTCGGGCTTACCGACCACATGGTGGGCGTGACCGGCATTTCGGGCTGGAACAAGATCGAGCAGGCCCTTGCCGCGGGCATCGAACTGCCCGAGCTCGCCCCGCAATATCCGAGCCGCGAAGTGCTGCTCGGGGCCGATGCGGACTTCTATTTCGCCGGCTGGAACTACGGCATGCGCGTGGGCGGGGACGTGACCCCCGAAACGCTCGGGCAATTCGGCATCGCCGTCTACGAGCTCACCGAAAGCTGCATCCACATCATGGACAAGCCCAAGGCCTCGCTCGAAGATCTCGATGTCGATCTGCGCAACCTCTCGAAGATCTTCGGGGTGCCCGAGCGCGGCGAGGCGCTGGTGGAGGGCTATGAGGCCGAGCTCGCCGCCTTCGAGGCCGGCCGCGAGGCGGTCGGGGAGCCGGTGCGCGCCTTCGTTTACGACAGCGGCGAAGACCGCGTCTTCACCGCCGGCCGCTACGGCATGCCCACCGCGCTGATCGAGGCGGCCGGCGGCGTCAACATCGCCGACGACGTCGCGGCCAACTGGGTCGAGATCGGCTGGGAGGCGGTGATCGAGCGGGCCCCCGAGGTGATCGTCATCGTCAATTACGGCAACGTCACCGCCGAGCAGAAGCGCGACTTCATGATGACCAACCCGGCCTTTGCCGACATTCCGGCGGTGCGCAACGACCGCTTCGTCACGCTCGAATATGTCGAGGCCACCCCCGGCCCCCGCAACATCGCCGCCATCAAGCGGCTCGCCGAGGCGTTCGCGGCCCGATGAGCCATCGCCACCTCGTCACCGGCCCGCGCCACACCCTCATCCACCTGACCCCGGCGATCACGCTCCTGCTCGGAGTGGTACTCGTCCTCGTCATGCTGGTCTCGATCGGGGTCGGCGCGGTCGCCATACCGCTCGAGACCGTCTGGGGCGTGATCGCCAACCGGATCGTTCCGGGCAGCGTGGCCGCGGACTGGTCGGCGGGGCGCGAAAGCATCGTCTGGGAAGTGCGCGCGCCGCGCATCGCGCTCGGCGCCATGGTCGGGGCGAGCCTGGCGCTCGTCGGGGCGGCACTGCAATCGGTGACGCGCAACCCGCTCGCGGACCCGCACCTTCTGGGCGTGTCCTCGGGCGCGGCCTTCGGGGCGATTTTCGTGCTGCTGCATACCGGGCTCTTTCTGGGCGTGGTGACGGTGCCGCTCTTTGCCTTTGCAGGTGCGCTCGGCGCGACGGCGCTCGTCGTGCTCATCGCCAACCTCACCGCCGCAACGAGCGCGAGCCGGCTGATCCTCGCAGGGGTCGCGGTCTCCTTCATCATTACCGCAGGCGGCAATCTCTTCATCTTCATGGGCGATCCGCGCGCCGCGCACACGGTGGTGTTCTGGATGCTGGGGGGGCTCGGGCTCGCCCAGTGGAACCAGCTGGTCTTTCCGCTCGCCGCACTTGTTGTCTGCGGCAGCTACATCATCGCCAATGCCCGCAGCTACAACGCCATGACGCTGGGCGACGAGAGCGCGACGACGCTCGGCATCCCCGCGCGCCGCTTCCGGCTCGTCACCTTCATCGTCTGCGCGCTGCTGACGGGATCGGCGGTGGCGTTTTCGGGGGTGATCGCGTTTGTGGGGCTGATGATCCCCCATATCGTGCGGATGATCGTGGGCGGCGACTACCGGCGCGTGCTGCCGCTCTCGGCCCTCTTGGGCGCGCTCTTTCTCGTTGTCACCGACATGCTGGCGCGCACCGTGATGGCGCCCCAGGACATGCCGATCGGCATTCTGACCGGGCTCATCGGCGGGGCGTTCTTCATCATCCTCATGCGGCACAACCGGGCGGTGGGCTGAACCGTCCGGCCCGCTGGCGACGCTATTGCGGCGCGCCGACCCAGGCGGACCAGATTTCCTCGCGCTCGGCGACGAAGGTTTCGGCCGCCGTTTCGACCGTCGCCCCGCCTTCGCTGAGCGAAAGCAGCAGCGCGTTCATCTCGCCCATCGGCATCTGCGCGCGCTGGAAATAGGAGGCGACCTGCGGGGCTTCGGCAAAGACCCATTCGGCCAGCGCGATCACCACCGGCTCGGGCGGAAAGGCCGTGGGCTCAGGCGCAACGCAGGCGGTGCGCCCGAGACAGAGATAGGCCTCCGGGTCGTAATCGCCGAGCTCGACGGCGGTGAAATCGAACTGCGCCAGCACCGCATTGGGCTGCCAGTAGTAAAAGAGGATCGGCTCCTGCCGGCTGAAGGCTTCGGCGAGCAGGGTATCGAGCTCGAAGCGGTTGGCCGGCTCGACGATATCGAAGCTTGCCGCAAGCCCATGCGCGGCGAGCAAATTGCGATTGACGACCGAACAGGCCCAGTCGATGGGACAGGAAATGAAGCGCCCCCGCCCTGCCGGGGCGGGGGGCGTTGCGGGCGCGGCGCCCTCCCCCGCCGTCGGGGCGGCATCGGCAGCGGGATCGACGGCAGGCGCTGCCGGCTCGGGCGTGTTCATGCTGTCGCGCGCAAAGATTGCGGCGCCTTCCCTGATCCCGGCAATGTTCGAAAGCTCGGGGAAGCGCGCCAGCACGTAATCGGGCACGAACCAGCCCTCGAAGCGGCTCTCTTCATAGGCAGGCCCGGCCTGGCGGACGCTCTGGGCGCGGAGCGCCGGGTTCCACACCTCGGCGATGCGCGAGATCCAGAGTTCGGGCGCGACGGCAGGCTGGCCCGAAGTCGCCATGGACGAACCGATGGGCGCCAGATCGCCCTGTTGGATGCGCACGACGCAATCATAATGTTGGGCGAGCAGCAGCGCATGGACTTCCGCCAGGATCGCCGCCGAGGGCCAGGGCATGCGCGCAATGGTGATCGGCTGGGTGCCGCAGGGGCGCGGCGCGGCGGCACCCGGGGCCGTCTCGAGGGTCGTGACCGACCCCTCCTGCCCCATGGCCATGCCAGCAAGGAGGGTCGAGGCGAGCGCAAGGCCGGCAAGGACACGGGTCGGGAAGGGGATGGGCATGCTCTGTCGTCTCCGCGCGGGGAATGGCGCGACACTAGAGCATTTTGCGCACCTGAAAAGGGCGTCGGCCCCTCCTCTGGCGTATCGGCGCCGCGCTTAGCCCAGCTGGGCGCGGGCGCCCGGACAACCCCGCAATTGCGGGTGACTCGGGGAAACGAAATGTGCAATGTTCGCACCAACGGGGCCAATCCTTGTGCCCCGGCAAGACGTTGCGCGCCGGCCGAAGAACGTGGACGAGCCACGCCGGCCCGATGCAACTCCAGTGAGAGGATGATTATGCAGAAATACAGGAAGCTTCTCGGTCTCGCCGTCGCCGCCTCGGCGCTCAGCGCTGCCACCCCGGCCCTCGCCCAGGACGTGACGATCGGCATTCTGGCCGACCTCACCGGCCCCATCGAAAGCCTTGCGCCCGCGATCGTCGCCGGTGCCGAGCTGGCGATCGCCCATGTCAACGCGCAGGGCGGCATTCTCGATGGCGGCACGCTCGCCAGCAGCGTCGCGGATTCGGGTTGCGACACCACCATGGGTGGCGCCGGCGCCGACCGTCTGGTCAACACCGACCAGGTGACTGCGATCGTCGGCGGCTTCTGCACCGGCGCGCTCGTCGGTGGCGCGAACGCTGCAGGCATTCCGGGCAATGTCGTGATGATCTCGCCTTCGGCCACCGCACCGGTCGTCACCGATCTCGACGACAACGACCTCGTCTTCCGCACCACCCCGTCGGACGCCTTCCAGGGCGTGAAGCTTGCCGATCATCTTTATGCAGAGGGTATCACCGACGTCGCGCTGACCTATGTCAACAACGACTATGGTGCGGGCCTCGCCAACGTCTTTGCCGAGCATTTCGCATCGCTGGGCGGCACGATCTCGGCCAATTTGGCCCATGAAGACGGCCGCGCCGACTATCGCGCCGAAATCGGCCAGCTCGCGAGCTCGGGCAGCCAGAACCTCGTCATCCTCGCCTATGCCTCGGGCTCGGGCCAGACCGTGCTTCGCCAGGCCGTCGAGGACGGGTCGTTCACCGTCTTCGTCGGTGGCGACGGCATGGTGGGCGATGAATTGCTGACCGGCGTCGATGCCAGTGCCGTTGAAGGCATGATCGCGACCCGCGCCGGCGCCTTCGAGGGCGAGTCGGCGACGATCTACGCCAATCTCGCGACCGAGGCCGGCAACGACCCCAACGCCACCTACGCCCCGCAGGCCTATGACGCGGCGTTCCTCCTCGCGCTTGCGATCGAGAAGAACGGTTCGGGCGACCGCGAGGGCCTTTCGGCCGCGCTGCGTGAAATCTCCTCGCCCCCGGGCGAGACGGTTCTGCCCGGCGAGTGGGAGAAGGCCAAGGCGCTGATCGCGGCCGGCACCGACATCAACTATGAGGGCGCCGGCGGGCCGCTCGACTTCGACGAGAACGGCGACGTGCCGGGCGTCATCGTCTACCTCAACATCGAGGGCGGCAGCTTCGTGGAGAAGGGCGTGATCGAGTAATCGATCGCCTCTTGCCCAGAAATGCGAAAGGCCCGGGGGCGACCCCGGGCCTTTTTCATTGAAGGCGCCTCTTCGCGCTCAGCGCTCGCGCCGGATCACCTCGGGCAGCAGCCCGCGCGGGGCGTAGCGCAGCGCAATGGTGATGACGAGCCCGAGGACGAACACGCGCATCTGCACCGAGCGCGTGGTGATGTCGGGAATGGCGCCCCAGCCGATCGCCTCGGTCCAGTTCGAGACGATTGTGAAGAGCCCCTGGCTGACCGAATCCGACATGACCCAGACGATCCAGATCAGCACCGCGCCGAACACCGCGCCCAGATTGTTGCCCGCGCCACCCACGATCAGCATCACCCAGACGAGGAAGGTGTGGTTGATGGGCTGGTAGGAATTGGGGTCGAGGATCTGGGTGAACGAGACGAGCATCGCCCCGCCGATCCCCATCAGCACAGAACCCAGAACGAAGATCTCGAGCTGCCGGCCGGTGACGTCCTTGCCCATGGAGCCGGCGGCGATGTGATTGTCGCGGATCGCACGCATCATCCGCCCCCATGGCCCGCCATAGGCGCGGTGCAGGAGGACGAGCACGAGAACGAGCACGATGAGCACGAGCGCAAAGAAGCCGAGCCGCGCCCAGACGAACGAGCTCGAGGGATCAAAGCCCATGGTTTGCAATTGCTGGGGCAGCGGGGTGGGCCAGGGAATGGGCGTGACCGTGAGCGTGCCGCGGGTCAGCCATTCCATGTTCTTGATGAGCGCCCGGATGATCTCGGCGATGCCGATGGTGGCGATGGCGAGATAATCGGTGCGCAGCCCAAGGCAGATCTTGCCGATGATGTAGGCGACGCCCGCCGCGAGCACGCCGCCGAACGCCCAGCCCAGCACCGGATGGAGCCCGAGCCCGCCGACGAACCCGGCGGTCGATTCGATATAGGCGGCCGCCGGATCGATCTGGCTGCGATAGAGGATGTAGGCGAAGATCCAGGCGAGGACGATGGCGGTGGTCCGGAGCTTGCCGGTGATGCCGAACCGGTCGAGCCGGCGCGCGCCGATGACGAGCAGCGCGCCTGCGCCGAAGGCGAGCAGCGCCCGCCCCAGCATCATCGGGCCATCCGAGCCCCAGAAGGCGGCATTGACCGGATAGGAGACGAACATGGTGGCGAACCCGCCCACCATGATGAAGCCCAATATGCCGAAATTGAAGAGGCCCCCATAGCCCCACTGGATGTTGAGCCCGAGCGCGATCAGCGCATAGGCCGCCGCTTCCACCAGCAGCCGCGAGGTGAAGGGCGCGCCGGTGGCGAGCCCCACGAGGATGACGAGGACGAAGAGCCCGGCAAAAAGGAGAAGGGACCGCTTCATGACGAGGCCCCCTTGAAGATACCCGTCGGCCGGACCAGCAGCGTGATGACGAGAATGACGAACGCGACCGAGAGCTTGTATTCGGTGGGCACGATCGAGAGATTGCCCGGCAGGCTCACCCATTCGGGGAAGATCCCCGAGATCGGGCGCAGCAGCACCGTCCAGTTGAAGACCGAGAGCGTTTCGGCAAAGCCGAGCAGGAACCCGCCCGCGATCGCGCCATAGGCATGGCCGAGCCCGCCCACGATCGCGGCCGCGAAGATCGGCAGCACGATGTTGAAGGCGAGATCGGGCTTCAGCGTCACGTCGAGCGCGAGCATGGTGCCGGCCGCGCAGGCGAGACTGCCGGCAATAAGCCAGGTGACGCGCACGACCAGCTGGGTGTTGATGCCCGAGACCTGCGCGAGATCGGGATTGTCGGCCATGGCGCGCATGGCCTTGCCGAGCCGGGAGCGGGTGAGGAAATAGTGGAGCGCAACGACGCTGACGAGGGTGACGATGAAGAGCAGCACATGCGGCTCGGTCATCGCGATGGGACGGGTGGCCCCGAGCCATTCGGTATCGATGCGGATCAGGCGCTTGGGCTCTTCGGCAAAGAAGGTGTAGGTGCCCGTGCCGAAGATCAGCCGGATGAGGCCCTGGATCATCAGCGTGACGCCGATCGAGGCGATGAGGAGCGTCACGGGCTTGGCCCCGCGCAGCCGGAGCGGCGCATAGAAGGCCTTGTCGAGCCCGAGCGCGATCAGGGCTGCGAGGACCATGGCGACGGGCAGGACGACGAAGCCGGTGGGCAGCGGAAAGGCGATGCCCGCGGCCGTCACGAGCCCTGCAAGCACGAAGGTTATGAACCCGCCCATCGTCATCATGTCGCCATGGGCGAAGTGCGCAAAGCGCAGGATCCCGAAGATCAGCGTGATGCCGACGGCCCCTAGCGCGTAGACGCAGCCGAGCACGGCGCCCGACACGATCACGTTGTTGAAAAAGAAAATGAGTTCGTTCAACGACCTAGCCCCCCAGGAAGCTCTTGGCGACTTCGGGATCGGCGATGAGTTCGGGGCCGGTGCCGGTGAACCGGTTCTGCCCCCCCGCCAGAACGAAGCCGCGCGTGGCGAAGGCGAGGGCCTGCCGCGCATTCTGCTCGACCATCAGGATGCCAACGCCCTCGGCATTGACCTTGACGATCTGCTCGAAGATTTCGATCACATAGCGCGGGCTGAGGCCCGCCGAGGGCTCGTCGAGCATGAGGAGCTTGGGCTGGCTCATCAGCGCCCGGCCCATCGCCACCATCTGGCGCTGCCCGCCCGAAAGCTCGCCTGCCGCCTGGCGGCGCTTTTCGGCGAGCACGGGGAACATCGAATAGACCCAGTCCCGCGTCGGACGGAAATCGTCGCGCCGGGTGAAGGCGCCCATTTCGAGGTTCTCCTCGACGCTGAGCGAGGTGAAGACGTTCTTTTCCTGCGGCACGAAACTCAAGCCCCGGGGCACCAGCTTGTCGGGCAGGGAATTGGCGATCTCCTCGCCTTCAAAGAGGATCGCGCCGCCCGTGACCTTGAGGAGCCCGAAGATCGCCTTCAGCGTCGTCGACTTGCCGGCCCCGTTGGGCCCGACGATCACCCCGATGTCGGAACGCTCGATGGCGATGTCGACGCCGTTGAGGATCGGTGCGCCGCCATAGCCGCCCACCACTTTTTCCAGCGAAAGCAGAGCCATCACGCAGCCTCCACCGGGCTGCCGAAATAGGCCTCGACGATTTCGGGATTGGCGCGGATCTCCTCCATCGGGCCCTCGGCGATCTTCTCGCCCTGCGCCATCACGATCACCGGGTCGCAGAGCCGTCCGATCAGGTCCATGTCATGCTCGATGACGAAGAAGGTGTAGCCGAGCTCGGTGTTCATGCGCTCGATATTGGCCGCGAGGTCCTGCAGCAGCGTCTTGTTGACGCCCGCCGCGACCTCGTCGAGCAGCACCACATGGGCATCCACCATCATCGTCCGCCCGAGCTCGAGAAGCTTCTTCTGCCCACCCGAGAGATTGCCCGCGAGCTCGTTCTTCACATGCGCGAGCTTCAGGAAATCGATGACGTCGAGCGCCTTCTGGCGCACCGCCGCATCGTTTGCAGCGACGCGGCCGGGCCGGAACCAGGTGTTGAGCAGGCTCTCCCCCGGCTGGTCGCCCGGCACCATCATCAGGTTCTCGAGCGCCGTCATGTTGGAGAATTCATGGGCGATCTGGAAGGTGCGCAGCATGCCGCGCCGGAAGAGTTCGTGCGGCTTGAGGCCGGTGACGTCCGCCCCGTCGAACATGATGGTGCCGCTGTCGGGCACGATATTGCCCGCAACCATGTTGAACAGCGTCGACTTGCCCGCGCCATTGGGGCCGATCAGCCCCGTAATGGATCCGCGCTCGACGCTGAGCGAACAATTGTTGACGGCGGTCAATCCGCCAAAACGTTTGCTGACGCCCCTGACGTCGATGACTGCGTCCACTGACACCCGGCCCGGTTCCTGTAAACATGATGATTGGGGCCGGGGCGGACCCGGCCTATTTTTTCGGCATCTGTTCACAAGCGGGCCGGGCGGTCAACCTTGACCAGTTGGTCAAATGGCGGCGAGAACCGCGTCGGCCGTGGATTTGTTGCAGGCGAACAATATGTCGTAGAGCGTGGCGAGCCGGGTCAGCGCCTTGACATCCACATCATGGGGCATGGCGGTCAGGGGATCGATGAAAAAGACGATGGCATCGAGCTTGCCCTCGACGATCATCGCGCCCAGTTGCGCGTCCCCGCCCAGGGGTCCGCTCTTGAGGCGGGTGAGGCTGAGCCCCGTCGCCGCCTCGATCCGTCCGCCCGTGGTGCCGGTGGCAAAGAGGGTGTGGCGCGAGAGCCGCTCGGCATTGGCGAGCGCCCAGGCGGCCATGTCGTCCTTCTTGTCGTCATGGGCGACGAGCCCGATGCTGGCCATGTGCTTCCCCCGATAGCGGCTCAGGCCGCGTCCTGTGCGCGGCGCGCCGTGAGTGCGAGCGCCGAATTGGCCTCCCGCCCGAGCGCCTCGACTTCCTCGGAAAGCCGCTCGATCGCCTTGCCGGCATCTTCGAGCGCCTCGGCGATGGTCTCGGTGTCGCTCGCGAAATTGCCCAGCTGCATTTCGAGCGCGCCGATCTGCCGGCTGAGGCTCGCCGCCTCGTTGAGCCCGCAGCGCGACTGCGCGCGGCTGTGGACGATGAGCGCGCGGATGTCGGTGGCGTTGCGCGTCATGGTCTGGGAGAGAGCCCGCGCCTCCTCGGCGATGGCGGCATAGGAGGGACCGCCCTCCGCGCCCTCGCGTCGCTGCTCGACCGAAGCGTTGAGGGTGAGCAGATTGGTCCGGTAGCTCACCTGCTCGATGGCCGAGACCATCTTGTCGATATCCACATTGGCCTTGTCGACGCCTTCGGCGGCCATCAGCGTGCGCCGCACCGAAACGCTCGCATCCTCGGCGAGGGTGGCGATGGGAAGCTGGCGGTTGAGCGAGGCGGTGCCGCGCTCGGCGCCGCGGGCAATGGCGCGCCGGGCGTTGTCGAGGCTGGTCTTGCAGGCTTCCGCGAGGTGAGCAAGGCTGGACGCGGCGACGCGATAGCCCTCGAGCCCGGCATCGACATCGTCGAACCGGCTCTCGAGCGCGCGCTGGGTCATCGTCGCATCCTCGACGGCGCGCTGATGGGTCTGCATGCGCTCGGCAAGGAGCCGCGCGAGCCCGAATGCACCGCGCTCGGAAAAGGCGAGCCCCTCGTCGAGCCCCTCGCCCGAGATCAGCCCGTCGATCGCGGTCATCGCCCGGTCGAGGCTCGCAAGTCCGTCCTCGAGCCTCCTGAGCCGCGGCGCCGCCTGGAGGGCTTCGGGCGAGAAGCGGAAGCTCGTCTCCCCCGCGAGCAAAGCGCGCGAAAAGGCCTCGATGTCGTCCTCGGGCAGGAACTCGCCCACGGGGGTGAGCTCGATCACCCAACGGTGGCCCGCCTGCATGCGGCGCGCGATGAAGCGGCGCCCGGCAAGCTCGACCATGGCCTCCTCGGGCATGCCGCCGCCGCCGGCGAGAAAGCCTGCGCCAAAGAGCACGTCGAGGGTCGCGCCTTCGATGCCGGCCTCGGGCAGGACCGAGACGAGCCCCTGGCTCGCCGCGAGGATCTCTCCGTCATGGGTGGCAACGAGGGCAGGATGGCGCAGGGCGCCGAGCGCGAGCTTGAACTGGCTGGCGCGCTCGAGACGCTGGACGAGATTGCCCACGATCGCCTCGACGCTGCGCGCGCCATCACCCGTCTCGGTCGTGACCGCGCGCCCAAGCGCAGCAAGCTTGGTCTCGAAGCTCCGCTCGGCCCGGCGCGTCAGCGCCTGGCTGCCGAAGAAGCCGGCGGCGGCGAGGATGAGAAGGAAGACGACCGAAAAGATCGAGAAGCCGAGGATCGAGACGACGACCAGCATGAGGACGAGCGCGCCGAACCAGGGCGCGTTGATGAGGAGCGCGCCCAAGAGCCGCTCCCGCTGCGCCCCGCGCGGCAAAAGGACGAGGGCGCGCGCGCGCTCGACCAGTCCGCTCATCACCTCGCTGAGGCCGACATCCCGCATCAACACCTGCCTAGCCTTCGGCAGCCTCCGCGCGAATCTCGCGCAGGCCCAATTGCATGTGCACGATGTCATGCCAGCGATCGAACTTGAAGCCCAGTTCGGGATAATGCCCGATGGTGCGGAAGCCGTGCTTTTCATGCAGGCGGATCGAGGCAGCGGTGCCCCCGGTGATGACCGCCAGCATCTGGTTGAAGCCGAAGGCGCGGGACTCGGCGATCAGCTTGCCGAGCAGCAGATTGCCGATGCCCTGCCTCGTCGCATCGGGGGCGAGATAGACGCTGTCCTCGCAGGTGAACCGATAGGCGAAGCGCGGCCGGTAGGTGGAGGCATAGGCATAGCCGACGAGCACGCCGTCGCGCTCGGCAACGATCACGGGATGGCCCAGATCGATCATCGTACCGAATTTGTGGGCCATCATCGCCTCGCTCGGCACCTCGGTATCGAAGGTTGCGACGCCATGGACCACGTGATGGGCGTAGATTGCGGAAATGGCCGGCACGTCGTGCCAGGCAAAGGGGCGCAGGATGGGATCGGCGGACACGTGAATCACCCGGACAGGAAAAAGGGCCGCAGCCTTTCTAGACTGCGGCCCTTCCGGGTTCCAGATGGTGCGCGGTGACTATTCGCGGTTGCCGAACAGGCGCAGCAGCATCATGAACAGGTTGATGAAGTCGAGATAGAGCGACAGCGCGCCACGGATGGCGTTGCGCCCCAGCACGTCCGCACCATGGGAGGCCGAGTAGCTCTCCTTGATCTTCTGCGTGTCATAGGCGGTGAGGCCCACGAAGATCAGCACGCCGACCGCCGAGATGGCAAACTCGAGCGCCGAGCTCTGCATGAAGATGTTCACGACCATCGCGATGATGAGACCGATGAGGCCCATGAACAGGAACGAGCCCATGCCCGTCAGGTCACGCTTGGTGGTGTAGCCATAGAGGCTCATCGAGCCGAAGGTCGCCGCCGTGATGAAGAACACCTTGGCGATCGAGGCATCGGTGTAGACCGTGAAGATGGACGAGAGCGAAAGCCCCATCACCGCTGCGAACGCCCAGAACACCATCTGCGCGGTCGGCACGCTCATCTTCTCGAGCCCGAAGCTGAGCGCGAGCACGAAGGCGAGCGGGGACAGTGCGAGCACCCACATCAGCGGGCTGCCATAGACCGCCTGGGCGATCGCCGGATCGCTCATCACCCACTGGTTGAAGAAGAAGGCGACCACGCCTGTGACAACCAGGCCGATCCCCATGTAGTTGTAGACCCGCAGCATGTAGCTGCGCAGCCCCTCATCGATTACCGCGGCGCTTCCGGCCCGCGCGGCATAAGTCGACCGGTCGAATTCAGCCATGGTCAAATTCCCTTTCCTGGCGAGATGTCGTCGAAAGACCCCCTGTGACGGTACCTTTCGCCTTTGTGCGACAATATGGCGGTGGGCCCCGCCGATTACAAGGGATCAACACATTGTGGGCGCACGCGGAATGTCGCAGGCATCCACAGGCGGGGCGGGCCGGCAGCGGGGCCATTGCGGGGCGGGCGCACTGTGCTACCGTTTTGCTGCGTGCAAACGCGAATCGGGTGGTTCAAACGCGGGAGGTGGGCGATGCCCAGGCTCTTTACCGGTCTCGAAATCCCCGAGGAGATCGCGCTGCGCCTCTCCTTGAAGCGCGGTGGCCTGCAAGGCGCGCGCTGGATAGACAAGGACAATTACCACATCACGCTGCGCTTCATAGGCGATGTCGATCATGTGACCGCCGACGAGGTGGCCGACGGGCTCGACCGGCTCTCGAACTCGATGGCCTTCGACATCCGCCTCACCCATCTGGGCGCCTTCGGCTCGCACAAGCCCCATTCGCTCTATGCCGGGGTCGAGCTCGACAGCTCGCTGATGCGCCTGCAGGCGGCGCAGGAGCGGCTGTTGCAGACGGTCGGGCTCGCGCCCGAGGGCCGCAAGTTCATCCCCCATGTCACCCTCGCCCGGCTGCGCGGCACCCAGAGCGCCGAGGTCGCGCGCTTCCTCGATTTTTCGGGGCGCTTCGAGCCCATGCAGTTCCCGGTGGGGCGGTTCGTGCTCTTTTCGAGCCGGGACTCCGTGGGGGGCGGCCCCTATGTGATCGAACAGGCCTATCCCCTCGCCGCCTGAGCCCTCGGCGCGAGGGGTCGCGTCATGGTTAACCTTTCCTTCAGCATGAGGGTCCATCAAGAAGGGGTGCGTCCGGCGCGCCAAAATGCCGACACGATTGACGCTATGGTCGCGACTTAATTCAAATCCACTTCGGTTTGAGCGTCTGGCGACCACGGGGCGGCTGGTGGTGGCCGGATGGACGGCGACGAGACCTCAAGAGGAAGGAAGTGTTGGCGATGACATCGAAGATGCGCGGCCTGCTCAGCGGCGTTGCGATTGCGGGAATGTGCGTGGGCCTTGCCGCCCCGGCGGGAGCACAGGAAGCCACGAGCCTGGGGACGTTCAATGCCTGGACGGCCTGGCAGAGCACCGACGCCAATGGGGTGATGTGCTATATCTCTAGCACCCCCAGCGACAGCCAGCCCGGCAATGTGAACCGGGGGGCGATCCATTTCCTGATCATCCACCGCAAGGGCCTAGGCACGAGAAACGAAGTGCAGAGCCTGATCGGCTACCCCTTCAACACCTCCAACGCCAACGCCTCGGCGACGATCGACGGGCGCGCCTATCCGATGGTGACCGAAGGCGAGGCGGCATGGCTCGCCAGCGCCAGCGACGAGAGCGGGTTCGTGCAGTCCTTCCGTGCCGGTTCGCGGCTCGTGGTGCGCGGCACGAGCCAGCGCGGCACCAACACCACCGACACCTATTCGCTTTCGGGCAGCGCGGCGGCGATGGACGCCATCGACCGCGCCTGCGCCTGAGCGGCAACGCCTTTGCGCCATGTGCGTTGTGCCCGGCGCCCCCGAATGGGCGTCGGGCACATCGCCCTTTAGGCCGGAGCTTCGATGATGACTGTGTTCAAGCGCGTCTGCCGCGCCATGCTGGTGCCCATGCTCGCCCTTTCGGCGATCACTCCCGCGGCCGCGCAGGTCCAGCTTCTGGGCGATTTCAACCGCTGGTCCTCCTATTCGGCGAGCGAAGGGGGCAATGCGATCTGCTTCGCACTGACCCGCCCGAGCGAAACCAATCCGACCCCTGACGGCTATGGCGACGCCTATATCTACCTGACCAACCGGCCCGCCGAGAATGCGCGCGCCGAGTTCAATTTGATCGCCGGCTACACCTTCGCGCCCGATACCGAAGCGACGCTTTCGGTCGGCGGGCAGAGCTTTGCGCTCTTTACCCAGAACGATGCGGCCTGGCTGCTCGACCAGAGCCAGACCGAGACCCTGGCCGGAGTGATGCGCGCGGGTTCGAGCGTCGTCGTCGAGGGCACCTCCGAGCGCGGAATCCGCGTGCGGCAGACCTTCTCGCTTTCGGGCGCCACCGCCGCCTCGCGCGCCATCGACCAGCAGTGCGGCTGAGACGGGCCGAAGAGGCCCGGAGCTGAACGCGGGCTCGTGCTTTGCGCGCGCCCGCCACTTGTGCTATCGGCAGGGCTCTCTATCTGATCGTCATATCGTTTTGACCGCCGCAGAGGCGCGGGACACGCATTCATGAGCATTGCCCTCAATCTCGACCACACGACCGCGCCCCGCCCTCTCCTGCAGGGCCGAACCTCGCTCGTGGGGCTCGGCAAGGCCGAACTCGCCGACGCGCTCGGCAGCGTCGGGGTCGTCGATCGCGAGGCGCGCATGCGCGCCAGCCAGCTCTGGAACTGGATCTACGTCAATGGCGTGACCGATTTCGAGCGGATGACCAACATCCAGAAGGGGTTCCGCCAGAAGCTCGCCGACAGCTTCCTGCTCGACCGGCCCGAGATTGTCTCCGAGCAGGTTTCCTCGGACGGCACGCGCAAATGGCTCTTTCGCTATCGCGACCCCAAGGCGCCGATGATGCCGCCGGTCGAAGTGGAAACCGTCTACATTCCCGAGGCCGATCGCGGCACGCTCTGCGTTTCGAGCCAGGTGGGGTGCACGCTCACCTGTTCGTTCTGCCACACCGGCACCCAGAAGCTCGTGCGCAATCTGACCGCAGGGGAAATCCTGGGGCAGATCCTGATGGCGCGCGAGCGGCTCGGCGATTTCCCCGGCGGCAGCCGCCCCGATGATGGCGGGCTCGTGCCGGGCGGGGAAACCCGCGCCATCACCAATATCGTGATGATGGGCATGGGCGAGCCGCTCTACAATTACGACAATGTGAAAAAGGCGCTGCTGATCGCGTCCGACGAGGCGGGGATCTCGCTCTCCAAGCGCCGCATCACGCTCTCGACCTCCGGCGTCGTGCCCCAGATCGAGCCCACGGGCCGCGAGATCGGGGTGATGCTGGCCATTTCGCTCCACGCCGTGCGCGACGATCTGCGCGACATGCTGGTGCCCATCAACAAGAAATGGCCGCTCGCCGAACTGCTGGAGGCGTGCCGCAATTATCCCGGGCTTTCGAACGCGCGCCGCATCACCTTCGAATATGTGATGCTGGACGACATCAACGATTCCGACGCCGATGCGCGCGAACTGGTGCGGCTCCTCGCCGGCATTCCCGCCAAGATCAACCTCATTCCGTTCAACCCCTGGCCGGGCACGAACTATGCCTGCTCGCCCTCTTCGCGCATCGAGCGGTTCGCCGACATCGTCAACCGCGCCGGCTATGCGAGCCCCGTGCGCACCCCGCGCGGGCGCGACATCTTCGCGGCCTGTGGGCAGCTGAAGTCGGAAACCGAGCGGCTCTCGAAAAAGGACCGCGAAGCGCTCTCGGCCTGACGATGGCGGGCGGGGAAGACACCGATCCGCTCTGCCCGCTCTGCGACCGGCCGATCCCGAAAGGCGCCAAGGCGAGCCGGCACCACCTCGTGCCGCGGCTCAGGGGCGGCACGCGTAAGGGCACGGTGCTGCTGCACCAGATCTGCCACAGCGCCATCCACGCCCGCTTCACCGAGACCGAGCTCGCCCGCGAACTTGCCGACATCGAAGCGCTGCGCGCCCACCCGGCCATGGCCGGCTTTCTCGAATGGGTTGCGAGCCGCCCGCCCGGCTTTCACGCCCGCACCCGCATCAGGGGCGGAGGCAGGCGGAAGCGGTGAGGGGTGCGGGGTGCTGCGGCAAGCGGCGAGGCCCGCCCCGCTCTATCGTTTCCGTCGCCACCGGGCTCGTCCCGGTGGCCCAGGGCTCCGCGCTGGATTGCCGGGACGAGCCCGGCAATGACGGGGGGAGGGTTGGACGGGTTGCCCCTGTCTGGTGAGGTGTGGGCGTCACTGGCGCCGGACGCGCTCAGAGCCATGCCGAAAACCCGCCAGCCTCTACCCCGACAACCGATCTCTCAGTCGCCGTCACCACCGGGCTCGTCCCGGTGGTCCAAGGGCTCCGCGCTGGATTGCCGGGACGAGCCCGGCAATGACGGGGGAGGGTTCTCGGCGTTGGCTGTGGGTAGTGGGAGGGAGGCGTGGCTGGTGGAACTCAGAGCCTCGCCAGCGCCGCGCCGAGCGGCATCACTTGCGCAAAATCACCCAGACGGCGTGGATGAGGCCGGGGAAATAGCCGAGCAGCGTCAGGAGGATGTTGAGCCAGAAATGGAGCCCCAGACCAACCTGGAGGAACACCCCGACCGGCGGAATGATGACGGACAGGATGATGCGGATGACGTCCATGTAGGGCCCCTTTGCGTGTTCGGAACGCCAAACGGGTGACGCGCCGGATCGTTCCGCCACTCGGCTCAGCGCCGTCCCTCGGCAAAGAGGATCGTCCCCGCGAAGGCTGTGAAGACGCCCGCAAAGCTCCAGTTGAGGAGCCGGCCCACCCATTGCTTCTGAGCGAGCACACGCGCGAGCCAGCCCGCGACGAAGATCATGGCGATGGTGGGCGGGAGCGAGACGAGGATGAACTCGGCGCCTAAAAAGAGGAGCTTGCCTGCCGCCGCCGGATCGTCGGGCGCAACGAACTGGGGGAGGAACGTCACGAAAAAGAGGATGATCTTGGGGTTCAAAAGGTTGATGCCGAGCCCGGTGAGGTAGCTGCCCGCAAGGCTTGGGCGCACCCGCCCCGCGCCGGCCAGCGCGAGCGTATCGCCCGCCCGCAGCGCCTGGATGGCGAGAAAGAGAAGGTAGACCGCCCCTGCGATCTTGAGCGCCATGAAGGCGGATGGCGCCGCCGCGATCAGGATCGAAATGCCGAGTGCGGCGAGCAGCGAATGAAAGACGAGCCCGGTCATCGCGCCCAGAAGGCACGCCACCCCATGGGCGCGCCCGTAGTTGATGGCGCGCGACAAAAAGAGCGCCATGTCCGGTCCCGGCGTCACGGCAAGGACGAAGGCGGCGATCGCGAAGGCGGCGATGACGGGGAGATCGGGGACGAACTGGACCATTGGGCACGCACGAAAAAGCCTCGGCGGACAATTGCACGCGGGCACCCGCTTGAATAGGGTGCGCCCCAACCGGCCGGGACCCCCGGCTTTTCCATGCAGAGACGCTCCAATGGCAAATGAAATCAAGAAAGTGGTGCTGGCCTATTCGGGCGGGCTCGACACATCGATCATCCTCAAATG
Organism: Arsenicitalea aurantiaca; assembly: GCF_003994485.1. Lineage (GTDB taxonomy): Bacteria > Pseudomonadota > Alphaproteobacteria > Rhizobiales > Devosiaceae > Arsenicitalea > Arsenicitalea aurantiaca. The sequence continues at coordinate 163,356 of NZ_RZNJ01000005.1, read as the reverse complement.
GCTGCAGACCGAATATGGCTGCGAGGTCGTGACCTTCACCGCCGATCTCGGCCAGGGCGAGGAGCTCGAGCCGGCGCGCAAGAAGGCCGAGATGATGGGGATCAAGGATATCCGCATCGAGGATCTGCGCGAGGAATTCGTACGTGATTTCGTCTTCCCCATGTTCCGCGCCAATGCGCTCTATGAAGGCGTCTATCTCCTCGGCACCTCTATCGCCCGGCCGCTGATTGCCAAGCGCCTCGTCGAAATCGCCGAAGAGACCGGCGCCGATGCCGTCGCCCATGGCGCAACCGGCAAGGGCAACGACCAGGTACGCTTCGAACTCTCGGCCTATGCGCTCAACCCCGCGATCAGGGTGATCGCGCCCTGGCGCGAATGGGATCTGCAGAGCCGCACCCGGCTCATCGACTATGCCGAAAAGAACCAGATCCCCGTGCCAAAGGACAAGCGCGGCGAGGCCCCGTTCTCGGTCGATGCGAACCTCCTCCACACCTCGTCGGAAGGCAAGGTGCTCGAGGACCCCGCGGAGGCCGCGCCCGATTACGTCTACCAGCGCACGGTCGACCCCGAGCAGGCGCCGGACACGCCCGAACTCGTCACCATCGGCTTCGAGAAGGGCGATGCGGTCTCGGTCAATGGCGAAAAGCTCTCGCCGGCGGCGCTGCTGACCAGGCTCAACGAGCTTGGCGGCAAGCATGGCGTGGGGCGGCTCGACCTCGTCGAGAACCGGTTCGTGGGCATGAAGAGCCGCGGCGTCTACGAGACGCCGGGCGGCACGATCCTGCTGGTTGCCCATCGCGGCATCGAATCGATCACGCTCGACCGGGGTGCGGCGCACCTCAAGGACGACATCATGCCCCGCTATGCCGAGCTCATCTACAATGGCTTCTGGTTCAGCCCCGAGCGCGAGATGCTGCAGGCGCTGATCGACAAGAGCCAGGAGTATGTGGCGGGCGAAGTCACCATCAAGCTCTACAAGGGCAGCGCGCACCTCGTCTCGCGCACCTCGCCCTATTCGCTCTATTCGGAGGACCTCGTGACCTTCGAGGAAGGCACCGGCACCTACGACCACCACGATGCCGAGGGCTTCATCAAGCTCAACGGGCTGCGGCTCAAGACCTATGGCGCGCGCCGCAAGCGCGTCGGTGGCGGGCGCTAGGGGCCCCTACGCCACCTGAATGTCCGGGCGTCGGCCCTTCCGGCCGGCGCCTCGGGGCGCGTGCGCAACCCAGCCCTGCGCAGGGGCTGTCTTGTTTCTGTCGTCACTCTGGGCTATGGCAGCGCGCGAATGCGCTGCGATGCCCCGTTTCGGGCCGGCGCCGCTGTTTCCAGCATGGCTCGGCCGGGTCCGGTCCACATGGGGTTGCCCCCGTGGACCCCGCCACAGACCCATGCCAACAAGGCTGACCACCCTATGAACCTGCGCAATATCGCAATCATCGCCCACGTCGACCATGGCAAGACGACCCTGATCGACGTGCTCCTCAAGCAGTCCGGCTCCTTTCGCGAGAACGAGCGCGTCGAAGAGCGCGCCATGGACAGCAACGACATCGAGCGTGAGCGTGGCATCACCATCCTCGCCAAGGTGACCTCGCTCACCTGGAAGGACACGCGCATCAATATCGTGGATACGCCGGGCCACGCCGATTTCGGCGGCGAGGTCGAGCGCATCCTCTCCATGGTCGATGGCGTCGTCATTCTGGTCGATGCCGCCGAGGGCCCGATGCCCCAGACCAAGTTCGTGCTCGGCAAGGCGCTGGCCCAGGGGCTGCGCCCGATCGTTGCGATCAACAAGATCGACAAGTCCGACGAGCGGCACCTCGAAGTGCTCGAGGAGATCTTCGATCTCTTCATCGCGCTCGATGCGAGCTCCGAGCAGCTCGATTTCCCTGTGCTCTACGGTTCGGCCAAGCAGGGCTGGATGGCTGCCGAGCCCGAGGGCCCCAAGACCGATCTGAGCCCGCTGCTCGACAAGGTGATCGAGCACGTGCCGTCCCCCGACGTCGAGGACGGCGCCTTCCGCATGCTGGTCACGACCATCGAGCGCAACCCGTTTCTCGGGCGCATCCTGACCGGGCGCATCACCTCGGGCACGGTCAAGCCGAACGATCCCATCCACACCCTCAACCGCGAGGGCAAGGAAGTGGAAAAGGGCCGGGTCTCCAAGATCCTGGCCTTCCGCGGGCTCGAGCGCACCCCGATCGAAGTGGGCGAAGCCGGCGACATCGTCGCCATTGCCGGGCTCGAGACCTCGACCGTGGCCGACACCATCTGCGCGCCTTCGGTCACGACCCCGCTCGCCGCGCGCCCGATCGATCCCCCCACCCTCTCGGTCACCTTCCGCATCAATGACGGCCCGCTGGCCGGCCGCGAGGGCGACAAGGTGCAGTCGCGCGTCATCCGCGAGCGCCTGATGCGCGAGGCCGAGGGCAATGTCGCCATCCGCGTCACCCCCGGCGAGGACAATGACAGCTTCGACGTCGCCGGCCGGGGCGAATTGCAGCTGGCCGTTCTCATCGAGAACATGCGCCGCGAGGGGTTCGAATTGACCATCGGCCGGCCCAAGGTGCTGATGAAAGAAGAGGACGGGGTCAAGCTCGAGCCGGTCGAGGAAGTCATCATCGACGTCGATGACGAGCACACTGGCACGGTCGTGCAGAAGCTGACCGAGCGCAAGGGCGAGCTCCTCGAGATGCGCGCCTCGGGCGTCGGGCGCACGCGCCTGCGGCTGATCGTGCCGACCCGCTCGCTGATCGGCTACCAGCCCGAACTGCTGTCGGACACCCGCGGCACGGCCATCTTCAACCGGCTGTTCCACTCCTTCGTGCCCTATAAGGGCGAACTGCCCGGCCGCCGCACGGGCGTCCTGATCTCGAACGGCACCGGCCAGTCGGTCGCCTTCGCGCTCTGGAACCTCGAAGATCGCGGCCCGATCATGATCGATGCCGGCGTCGACATCTACGAGGGCATGATCATCGGCGAGCACAGCCGCGAGAACGATCTCGAGGTCAACGCGCTCAAGGGCAAGCAGCTGACCAACATTCGCACCACCTCCAAGGACGAGGCGGTGCGCCTGACCACCCCCAAGAAGCTCACCCTCGAGCAGTCGCTGGGCTATATCGCCGAGGACGAATATGTCGAGGTGACGCCCAAATCGATCCGGCTGCGCAAGATCTGGCTCGACCCCAACGAGCGCAAGAAGCAGATGCGCGCCGCCAAGGCGGGCTGACCACTCCCCCGCTTGATTGCCGGGCTTGTCCCGGCAATCCGGCACGGAGCCCCTGGACCACCGGGACAGGCCCGGTGGTGACGGACACTGCGAGGTCTGTCGTGCCGGGCGGGTCCGGTGATGGCAGAGACCGGGGACGCCGCTTTACCGGGCCAGCCCCGATAGCGGCAGAAGGGTCGGGCCCGCGAGAATGCCCGCCTGAACCTGAGAGGGCTCTTCCATGAGCGACTGGATCATCGGGGTCATCGGCGAGTTCGGCTATCTGGGGCTGTTCCTCCTGATGCTGCTCGAAAGCGTCTTTCCGCCCATTCCCTCCGAACTCATCATCCCCTTTGCCGGATTTTCGGCGGCGCGCGGGGAGCTCAGCTATCTGGGCGTGCTCGCCGCGACCACGATGGGAGCGGTGACGGGCATGCTGCCCTGGTATTTCGCGGGCCGCATATTCGGGCTCGCACGCGTGCGCCATCTCGCCGACCGGTTCGGGCGCTGGTTCACCCTCAATGCCGACGAAATCGACATGGCGACCAACTGGTTCGTCCGCCATGGCCCGATGATCATCCTCTTTGGCCGGCTGATCCCGATCATAAGGACGCTGATCTCGGTGCCCGCGGGCCTGGCGCGGCTGCCGCTGCCGCTGTTCCTGCTCGCCTCTGGCGCCGGGGCGCTGGTGTGGAACGTGCTGCTCGTCTCCTCGGGCTTCATCCTCAACGAGCACTATCACGCCATCGAAGCCTTCCTCGATCCGCTGACGCTCATCGTGCTCTGCGCGGTTCTGGGGCTCTACATCTACCGGCTCATCACCTGGCGCCCCTCGAAGGGTTAACCGAAGGCGAATGCGGAATGCAGGGGTCTTTCGCATTTTGCAATGCAAACGGGGTTTCGGGCGGACCCGATGGTCCGGAAAGCCCCGGAAGCCGGGACTTAAGCGAACTGGCACGCTTCATGCATTTAATAGGGTGTCCGGAAACTTGTTGTGCGTACCGGATGTCAGTCACAGATCAGGCCCGCCCGAGTTGACCGGGCGGGCCTTTTCCGTTCGGCCCCGCCCCTGCGCTTGCCCATGGGCGGCCAAGCCATTAGATAAGCGCGAGCCACAAAAGGAGTGACCGGATGCGGGCCGTACTCGACGTCATCATGCTGCTGCTGAGCCTCTACTGGTGGGTCGTGCTCGCCATGATCATCCTCTCCTGGCTGATCAGCTTCAACGTGGTGAACACGCGCAACCAGTTCGTCGATACGGTCTGGCGGGCGGTCAACGCCCTGACCGAGCCGGTGCTCAATCCGATCCGGCGCATGCTGCCGCGCTTCTCGGGCATCGACATCTCGCCCATCATCCTCTTCCTCATCATCTATTTCATCCAGCAGGTCATCCTGCGCTACGGCTACCCCAACGTCTTCTGAGCGGGCGCTGCGCCTGCTGAGACTGGCCGTTTTGGGCTGAGCCGACCGCCGATCCCTCCGCTTCCGTCACCACCGGGCTGGTCCCGGTGGTCCAGGGGCGCCGCTGGATTGCCGGGACAAGCCCGGCAAGGACGGGGGGCGGGTATAGGGGTCGTGGCGGAGCGTGTCGGGCAGGGAGGCCCGGCGCTCGTCACGGGGCGGAACGCGTTCCGTCCGGCAACCGACCCCTGCGACAAAACAGCGCGATTTCGATTGCGCCCCGAAGGCGGAAGCGGCACTCTCGAAACCGGAGGCCGTGGAGACGTCCGCCAATGGACGCCCACGGACGGGAAGCCGTTTCGGTCCAAGGGGGAATTTCGTGACTCTTTTGCTCTGGCTCATCATAGCCTGTGGCGCGCTGTCGATCGTCTATGGCGTCGTCACCACACGCGGTCTTCTGGCCGCAGATGCGGGCTCGGCGCGCATGCAGGAGATCTCGGCCGCGGTGCGCGAAGGCGCTTCGGCCTATCTCAGGCGCCAATACACCACCATCGCCATCGTCGGCGTCGTCATCTTCATCCTCGCCTTCTGGCTGCTCGGGGCCTATGCCGCGATCGGCTTCGCGATCGGGGCGATCCTTTCGGGGGCGGCCGGCTTCATCGGCATGAACGTTTCGGTGCGCGCCAATGTGCGGGTGGCCCAGGCCGCGACGCATTCGCTGGCGGGCGGGCTCGACCTCGCCTTCAAGTCGGGCGCGGTGACGGGGCTGCTGGTCGCGGGGCTCGGCCTTCTGGGCGTCACGCTCTATTTCGCCTTCCTCACCGGCATGGAGGGCTTCGCCCCGACGAGCCGCACGGTGATCGATGCCTTGGTCGCGCTCGGCTTCGGCGCATCGCTGATCTCGATCTTCGCCCGGCTCGGCGGCGGCATCTTCACCAAGGGCGCCGATGTCGGCGGGGACATGGTGGGGAAGGTCGAGGCCGGCATTCCCGAGGACGATCCGCGCAACCCCGCGACCATCGCCGACAATGTGGGCGACAATGTCGGAGACTGCGCCGGCATGGCCGCGGACCTCTTCGAGACCTATGTGGTGACCGCCGTCGCCACCATGGTGCTTGCCGCGATCATCCTGCCAGAGGCCTATCAGCTGGCCGGCATGATGCTGCCGCTCGCGATCGGCGGTGCCTGCGTCGTCACCTCGATCATCGGCACCTTCTTCGTCAAGCTCGGCGCCTCCAACAACATCATGGGCGCGCTCTACAAGGGGATCGTCGCGACCGGCCTGCTCTCGCTGGTCTTGCTCTACCCCACGCTCTGGATCGTCTTCGGGGACATGAACGCCCAATTGGGCGTGCCCGACGCCGCAGGTGTGCTGACCACGGGCTTCACCCCCACCGCGCTCTTTTTCTGCGGGGTGGCCGGGCTCGTCATCACCGGGCTCATCATCTGGATCACCGAATACTATACCGGCACCGGACGGCGCCCGGTCAATTCCATCGCCGAGGCCTCGGTGACCGGGCATGGCACCAACGTCATCCAGGGTCTCGCGGTCAGCCTTGAATCGACCGCACTGCCGGCAATCGTGATCATTGCGGGCATCCTCGTCACCTTCAATCTCGCAGGGCTCTTCGGGATCGCGGTCGCGGTCACCACGATGCTCGCGCTCGCAGGCATGGTCGTCGCGCTCGATGCCTTCGGCCCGGTCACCGACAATGCCGGCGGCATCGCTGAGATGGCGGGCCTTCCCGATGCGGTGCGTCACAATACCGACGCGCTCGACGCGGTGGGCAACACCACCAAGGCCGTGACCAAGGGCTATGCCATCGGCTCGGCGGGTCTCGGGGCGCTGGTGCTCTTTGCGGCCTATACCCAGGACCTCAACTATTTCGCCGCCAACTCCGAGACCTACCCCTTCTTTGCCGATATGGGGGCGATCAGCTTCGACCTCTCCAACCCCTATGTGGTGGCGGGCCTCTTGTTCGGCGGGCTCCTGCCCTTCCTCTTCGGGGGGATGTCGATGACGGCGGTCGGGCGGGCTGCCCAATCAGTGGTGGTCGAGGTGCGGCGCCAGTTCCGCGAGAAACCCGGCATCATGGCCGGCACCGAAAAGCCCGATTACGGGCGGGCGGTCGACATGCTGACCAAGGCGGCGATCAAGGAGATGATCGTCCCCTCTCTGCTGCCGGTGCTCTCGCCGCTCGTGGCGTTCTTCGTGATCCTGCTGATCGCGGGCAAGGCCGCCGCCTTCGCCGCGGTCGGGGCCATGCTGATGGGCGTCATCGTCACCGGGCTCTTCGTTGCCATCTCCATGACCGCCGGCGGCGGGGCCTGGGACAATGCCAAGAAGAGCTTCGAGGACGGTTTCACCGACAGCCAGGGCGTCAAGCACTTCAAGGGCTCGGACGCGCACAAGGCCTCGGTCACCGGCGATACGGTGGGTGATCCCTACAAGGACACTGCCGGCCCGGCGGTGAACCCGATGATCAAGATCACCAACATCGTCGCGCTCCTGCTGCTGGCCGTGCTCGCCCACAGCGTCTGAGCGGTCTTCCGAAATGCAGAAGGCCGGGAGCGATCCCGGCCTTTTCGTTGCGCTCGCTAATTGCCGTAAAAACGCGCGTCGTCCCCGATCAGGAGGTCCCGCCCCTCTTTCGGAAGAGGAAACCCATAGCCGTCCCAGGGCTTCCTCCACCACATCCGCCGCTCGTGATGATAGCGGCTCATGTAGAGCTCCATGCCGATCTTTTGCTGGCACAAGAGCATGGCGTGCAGCGCGTCATTGCCCTGAGCGCGGCTGCGAGCCATCCCCTCAGGCCAGCCGATCTCATAGGCACAGATCCACTTGTCGCCGAGCGGCTCGGGAGGGAACACGGCAACGATGACACCGCGCTCGCCATCAGACGTCTGGACGGTCAACCTGCGGACGCCGATCGGTGCGCTGTCGTTCTCTTCCATGATCGAGGGTCCAGAGCCATTGCAGACATCGTGATGCTGCAACGGCCCGGAACGGGATACAAGGCTGAGACTACGCGTCCTTGCCCGCCATCGCGATGGCATCGAGGATCACCTTGCGGGCGTCGTCAACGTCGCCGATGCCGGCGAGCTTGACCCATTTGCCCGGCTCGAGGTCCTTGTAGTGCAGGAAGAAGTGCTTGACGCGCTCGATCTCGATCTCGGGCATGTCGGTATAGTTGACGATCCCGTCATAGACCTTGGTGAGCTTGCTGACCGGCACGGCGAGGATCTTCTCGTCCTGCCCGCCATCATCTTCCATGTAGAGCACCCCGATCGGCCGGCAGCGCACCACGGCGCCGGGCAGCAGGGGGCGCGTGTTGAGCACGATCACGTCGAGCGGGTCGCCATCCCCGCAAAGGGTATGGGGCACGAAGCCGTAATTGCCCGGATAGCGCATGGGCGTATAGAGGAAGCGGTCGACGAACAGCGCCCCGCTCTCCTTGTCGATCTCGTATTTGATGGGCTCGCCGCCCAGCGGCACTTCGATGATGACGTTGATGTCGTCGGGCGGTGTCTTGCCGGTCGGGATGGCGTCGATATTCATGCCGGGAGGGCCTCAATCTGGGAGTTTGGAGGATGGGCGCCTTGTTGCCCCGAAGGGGCCGAGAATTCAAGCCATATCGCAAGGGGCCGACGCCCCGGCCAGAGGAGACAGAGATGATGCCGAAACGCCTTGCCCTCGCCATGGCCCCTGCCATCGCCCTCATGGGGCTTTGCCTGCCGGCGGCCGCGCAGACCATCGATTCGGTCTATACCGACCTCGATCTTGCGCTCTGCACCGTCCAGAAGGCCGACGATTTCGGCGCGGTCTTTGCCTGCCCCGGATATAAGGGCACCCCGCTGATGGTCGCCGAGGGGGATCTGCGGTTCTTCCTCAGCTATGGCTTTCGCGCCTATGAGGAGACGGTGGCCGGCCAGACCCTCGCCCCCTTCAACACGCTCGGCCCGCGGCTCGAATGGCGCATCTCCAACCGCACCGGGGATTTCCGCCCCTTTGCGACGATCGTGCGCTACCGGCTCGACGATGGCGATCCGCTGACGCGCGGGGTCGAGATCCTCGTGGTGAGCCGGGTCGCCGAGGGCAATAGCTGCCATATCGGCTATGTGCGCGCCTCGGGCAATCCGGACGCCAATGACGAGGCCCGCGAGATCGCCGACCGGCTGGCGCCGGACTTCGATTGCCGCGCCGATGCCATCGAGACGGTGGGCGACCTCACCCCGATCGGCTATTGAAGGGGTGGCGCGGGCAGGATGAGCCGCGCCTCCGTACCGCCCGTTTCGCCCGGCCCGATCTCGAGCCGGCCCTCATAGAGCCCGGCAATGTCGCTGACGATGGCGAGCCCGAGCCCCGAGCCGGGCCGCTGCTCGTCGAGCCGCCGGCCCCGTTCGAGCGCAAGGCGCGCGTCCTCCGTGCTGAGCCCCGGCCCGTCATCGCGCACAATGATCGAAATTTCGCGCGGCCCGCTGCGGGCGGCGGAAACCCGGACGCGGGCTTTCGCCCATTTGCACCCATTGTCGATGAGATTGCCGATCAGCTCGTCGAGGTCCTGCCGCTCCCCGGCAAAGACCGTCCCCGGCGCCAACTCGGTTTCGAGCGCAAGCCCCCGATCGGCATAGATGCCCGCAAAGACCGGCACGAGGTCCGCGACCGCCTCGCCCACATCGGAACGTTCGCCGACCACCCCATGGGTGATCGCCGAGCGCGCCCGGCGCAGATGATGGCCGATCATCCGGTTCATGCTCGCCGACACCTCCGCCAGCGCCGTTTCGCGCTCGGGGCCGGGCGGCCGGGCAAGGCTCGTATCGAGCACCGAGAGCGGGGTCTTCAGCCCATGGGCGAGATTGCCCACATGGGTGCGGGCGCGCGCGATGGTCTTTCTGTTGTGGGCAATGAGCGCGTTCATCTCCTCGACCACCGGGGCGATTTCGGCGTAGCGCTCGGCAGGCAGGCTCGGAAGTTCGCCCCGATGCACGCGCCCCAGATTGTCGCGCAGGCGCTTGAGCGGCGCGAGCCCGAAATGGACCTGGAGCGCGATGGCAAGGACGAGCCCGGCCCCGAGGAGAACGAGCGAGGTCAGAAGCGGGCCGACCATGCCGGCGACCCGCGCCTCGATCTCCGCCTCGGGCATCGCGGCGGTGACGCGCAGCCGGCTCGTGCCGCCCGGCGCGGTGAAATCGCGCGAAAGGGCACGGAGCGCCATGCCCTCGGGCCCCTGGAGGGTACGCCGGAGCACGGCGCCCGACGCCGCTTCCGCGCCCGCCCCCAGATCATCGGTCCAGAGCGAGCCCGAGCGCAAAAGCACCGCGTCCTCGTCGGCGATCTGCCAGTACCAGCCCGAAAGCGGCTGCTCAAAGCGCGGATCGGCGACCGCGGCATCGACCGTGATCCGCCCGAGCGCCAGATCCTCCTCGGTGCTCGCCATCAGCGCAATGAGGGTGGAATCGAGCGAGGCCTCGAACCCTTCCTCGACGAACTGCCGCAGCAGCCCCGAGATGACGAAGGCCGCAACCACCAGCGCCACCGCGATCCAGGCGAGCGCCAGGAGCACGAGCCGGGTGCGGATGGACGAAGCGATCATGCCCCGTCGCCGGCCGAGAGCCGGTAGCCCTGCCCGCGCACGGTCTCGATCAGCCCCCGCCCGATCTTGCGGCGAAGCCGGCCGATGATCACCTCGAGCGAATTGAAATCGCGATCGGTATCGCGTTCGTAGAGATGTTCGCTGAGCTCGGTCCGCGTCACCGGCCGCTCGGCATGATGGACGAGATAGGACAGCACCCGCCATTCGAAGGCGGTGAGTTTGAGCGCCACCCCGTCGAGCGTGAAGACCCCGAGCTGGGTATCAAGGCTCAGCGGCCCGCAGCTGATGATGGTGCTCGCATGGCCGGCCGCACGGCGCACGAGGCTCTTCATGCGGATCACCACCTCCTCGAGCCGGAAGGGCTTGATGACGTAGTCGTCCGCCCCGGCGCGGAAGCCGCGCACCTTTTCGCTCCAGGCGTCGCGCGCGGTGAGGATCAGGACGGGCATGGTGCGCCCTGCCCCCCGCCATGCTTCGAGCACGGCGATGCCGTCGAGCCCGGGGAGCCCCAGATCGAGCACCACCGCATCATAGCTTTCGGTTGCGCCCAGATATTCGGCCTCGCGCCCGTCCACCGCGATGTCGACGGCAAAGCCCGCCTCGCGCAGCGCCGCGGCGAGATCGCCCGCGATGCGGGCCTCGTCCTCGACCACCAGCGCCCTCATGGCCGCCGCCGCGCCGCGACGAGCCCGCGCCCGTCGACCTCGAGGATGGTGCCATCGCGCGCATCCACGCGGATCGCAAGGATGTCCCCGCCATCGGTCAGCATGCGAAAGGCATAGACCATGTCCGTCATCTCCTCGGGCCGGCCGGCAACGAGCTCGGCCCCGATGATGCGCCCGGCAAAGCGCCCCGTCGCCGCGGCCATTGCCGCAGTGATGGGCAGGGGCGCCATCCGCTCCTCCTGCTGCTCCGCCTGCAGCGCCTGCGCGAAAGCGGGCGTGCCGGCGAACGCGCCCGCAAGGATGAGCGAACCGATCAGCAGGAGGGTACGAAGGGCGGTTTTCATGAGCGTTCGATAGCATGAAAATGCTGAACCGAGATTGAACCGCGCCGTTCCAGAGGCGTTCAAGCGGCTCCTGCTACACCCCGGACATCGCCAATGTCCAAACGGAGACACATCATGCGCCTTACCCGCCACGCCCTTCTGCTCGCCACCGCGCTCGCCCTGCCGGCGGGCCTCGCCATCGCCCAGATGCCGATCGAGCAGCTGCCGGGCACGGTCATCCAGGGCGAGGTCGGCGACGTGTTCGGCTCGCGCTTCCTCATCGAGGACGAGACCGGCCGCGTGCTCGTCGATCCCGCCCGCCCCTTGGCAGAGGGCCTCAGCCTCGAAAACGGGGAAACCCTCGTCATCGTCGGGGAGGCGACGCCCGACGGGTTCCGCGCGACCTCCGTCACCCGCGCCGACGGCACCGAGCTTCTGGCGGGCGCTCCCGCGGCGCAGGTCGCCCAGGCGGCTCCTGCCACGCCGGCCGCTTCGGCCGCGCCCGTCGCCTCGGGCCCGATCGACGAGGCGGCGGCGATCGCGATCCTCGAGGGCATGGGGTTCAGCGACATCCGGCTCGATGACCGCGAGGACGATCATTTCGAGTTCGAAGTGCGCGACGCCGATGGCCGGGACATCGACATCGACCTCTATTTCGACGGCACCATCCGGGACATCGACGTCGATGACGACCGGCGCGCCACCAGTGTCGATCTGTCGCTTCTCCTGCCAGAAGAGGTCCAGCGCGCCATTGCCGAGCGCGGCATCGTGGACGTGATGGAGTTCGAGAGCCGCCGCAACCACTACAAGGTCGAGGGCTATACCGAGGACGGGCGCGAGATCGAGATCGAGATCCGCAATGACGACCGGGTGGGCCGGGTCTCGGTGGACGGACCGCGCCCGCGCGTGCCGGCCGATTTCAACGAAGCCGCCCTGCGCGATAGCGTCGAGGGACAGGGCTATGTGATTTCGGGCGCGCTCGAGCGCAAGCCGCGCCATGTCGAGCTCGTCGCCACCAATCCCGAGGGCGAGCCGGTGCGGCTGCATGTCGACCTCAATGGCGAGGTCTACAAGGAACAGCTCCGCCGCGGCTTCTGAGCGGTACCATGAGCGAAAACCCAATCGAAGCCCGCCTCGCCCGCATCGAGGCGGCCCAGACCGATCTCGGGCTTCGGCTCACCCGGATCGAGGGCGAGGGACAGCCATCGCGCTTTGCCCCGCCCCCGCCGGCGGAGCGGGAGGGGCCCAATTGGGCGCGGATCGGCGTCATCATCCTTGTCGTGCTCGCCGCGCTCTGGCTGATCGACGAGATGCCCGGACCAAACCTGCTCGATCGCATCTTCTGAAAATGCGAAGGCCCGGGACGCTGCCGCGTTCCGGGCCTTTTTCCTGCGTAGGGGGCGGGCGCTCAGGCGGGCTTTTCGGCCGCGGCGCCCCCGCGCGCCATCTGGTTGCGCAGAACGGTGCGCTGGCGGGCAGAGACGCCGAGCAGTTCGGCGATGCGCCAGACCATGTTGTCCTCGAGCTCGTGATTCTTGTCGTCCGCAAAGACGACCTGCCACATCATCCGGACGATCTCGACGCGCTCGGCCTCATCGAGCGCCATCAGTTCGGAAGTGAAGCGATAAAAATCCACAGCCTCATTGTCGCGGCGGGTCGCCTCGGCGATCAGCTTTTCGACTTCGGCGTCGGACAGATCATAGCTGTCGATCAGCACGCCTTCGATCGCCTTGCGCTCCTCGGGCTTGACCGAGCCATCCACCGCCGCCAGATGCACGAGCAGCGCCGCGACCGCGATGCGCGGCTCGTCGACCTTTACCGGCTCTTCGGATCTGGTGAAAAGTCGGGTGATGGCGTCGAACATGGCTCGGTCCTTCCGGGGGCTGGTCGTGGACGGCGTCTTGTCCGAGAGATAGGCGGGTTCGGCTGGCCGCTCAATGGCTTGGACGGGCTCTCACGCCGACTTGAGCCCGAGGGCGGCTTTGCTGCAACAATCGCGGCTCCGCCCCCGTCCGCGAAGAGGCGAAAAGACTCGCCTTGACTCTTCCCGGCCCGAGTGATGTTCTCTTTTTGTTCTAAGCATCACTCGACCGGGAGGCCCCTGCCATGCATGGGCGCAAGCACGCGCAGATCGAAACGCTGAGGGCGCGAATCGCCGCCCTCGAGGAGCGCCTGCCCGCCTCCGGGGAGGAGATGGCGCCCCTTCCGACATCCCAGGACCCGCTCGCCCTGCCCGGCGGGCTGCTGCACGAGGTCTTCACCGACGCAAGGCGCAATGGCGCGGCCATGCTGGGCTTCGCGCTCGGGCTCGCCCGGCCGCTGCTCGGCCCGGGCCGCCCGGCCCTCGTCTTCGTGCAGATGGCAGGGGAGGCCCAGGAGGCGGGCCTGCCCTATGGCGCGGGGCTCGCCCATTTCGGGGTGTCGCCCGAAAGCCTGCTCATCTGCCGGGTGGAAAGCGTCGTCGAACTGCTCTGGGCCATCGAGGAGGCGGCGCTCTGCCGGGCCGTCGCCGCGGTCATCGCCGATATCGGCCGGCCCCACAAGGCGCTCGATTTCACCGCCAGCCGCCGGCTCAGCCTGCGTGCCGCCGATGCGGGCAGCACGGTGCTGCTGCTGCGCTACGGCACGGGGCGGGAAGCGAGCGCGGCCCGCTTCCGCTGGCGGCTCAGCCCCGCCCCCAGCGCCGGCATGGCCTTCGATGCGAGGGCGCCGGGCCGCCCCCGCTGGCGGGTCGACATCGAAAAGGGACGGCTCGGCAAGGGTGCCGGCAGCCCCGGCTTTTTCCTGGACTGGACTGAACATGGCTTTGCAATTCTCGATCGGGCAGAACCCGGCGCCGCTGGCGTCGCCGGCGCGCCTTCATCTGGTGCTGCATCTGCCGGCCTGGGCAACCGATACTCTGAGGCGGGCTGAGCCCGGCCTGCCCCCCGACCGTCCTCTGGCGCTCTGGGAAACGGTGCGCGGGGGCATGCGGCTCTGCGCCGTCGACCGGCATGCCGAGCGGGCCGGCCTTTCGCCGGGCCAGCCGCTCTCGGACGCCCGCGCGCTCTGCCCCGGCCTCATCGTGCGCGAGGCCGATCATGAATGGCTCGCCGCGCGCTTTGCCGATTTCGCCGACTGGCACTCCTATGCCGGCCCCATCGTCTCGGTGCTCCCCGAGGAGGGGCGGCACAAACCCGCCTATGGCACGCTCGGCATCGACATTGCCGGGGTCGCCCATCTCTATGGCGGGGAACAGGCCATGCTCGACGGGGTCACGACGCGGCTGGAAAACCTCGGTTTTTCCGTCTCGGGCGCCATCGCGCCGGCCATCGGCACCGCCTGGGCGCTTGCCCGCCACCGCCCCGGAACCATCCTCGCCCCGGGCGGGGAGGAGGAGGCGCTCGCGCCCCTGCCCGTCTCGGCCCTGCGCCTGCCCGAGGCGACCATCGCCGCGCTCGGCCGGCTCGGGCTCAAGCGCGTCGGCCAGCTCTATGCCCGCCAGCGCAAGGCCATGCAGGCCCGCTTCGGGAGCCTGTTCATCGCCCGGCTCGACGAGGCGCTGGGCCGGGGCAATGAGCGGCTCGTGCCCCGCCTGCCCGCCCCCGAGCGCCATGTGGAGCGGCGCTTCGCCGAGCCGATCGGGCTCATCGACGACGTGCTCGCCACCACCGCCGACCTCGCGCTGAGGCTCGCAGGCCAGCTCGAGCGCGAGGCCGCGGGCGCGCAGGGCTTCCATCTCTTCCTCTACCGGGTCGATCACAAGGTGATGGTGCTCTCGGTCAATGCGGCACGCCCCACCCGCGACCCGGGGCACATCGCACGCCTCTTCGCCCACCGCGCCGACCGGCTGGGCGGGGAGTATGATGCCGGCTTCGGCATCGACATGATAAGGCTCGCCGCCACCACCATCACCCCGCTCGCCCCCCGCCAGGACGGCGCCTTCGCGCCTCCGGACGGCACGGCGGACCTCGTGCGCCTCAAGGATCGGATGGCGAGCCGGCTCGGCCCCCTGGCGGTGAGCCGTACCGGGTTCGTCGACAGCCATATCCCCGAACGGGCCGTAAGGCTCGAGCCCGCCATCGCCCCCCTGCCCGATGATCCGCGCGCCGCACCCGATCCCGCCCTGCCCCGCCCGCTGCGGCTCCTGCCCGCGCCCGAGCGCATCGAGGTGCTCGCCCAGGTGCCCGACGGCCCGCCCGCCTCCATGGTCTGGCGCCGGCTGCCCTACCGGTTCCTGCGCGCCTCGGGCCCCGAGCGCATCGGGATCGAATGGTGGGTGCCGGGGGAGGAGGCGCTGACGCGCGATTATTACGTCGCCGAGGACGAGGCCGGCCGCCGCTTCTGGATCTTCCGCGAGGGGCTCTACGCCGCCGAGACCCGCGAGCCGCGCTGGTTCGTCCATGGCCTTTTCTGCTGAGGACGCGATGGACGGCCCCCTCCTGCCTTTTCGCCCCTCGGCCCGCCAGAGCCCGCCCGCGCCGCCTCCGGCCTATGCCGAACTGGCGGTAACCAGCAATTTCTCCTTCTTGCGCGGCGGCTCGCACCCGGCCGAACTCGTGAGCCAGGCCGTCGCGCTCGGGCTTTCCGGGCTCGGGCTTTGCGATCGGAACTCCTTTGCGGGCGTCGTGCGGGGCCTCACCGCGCTGCGGCTGCTTGCAGGCGATCCCGCCACCGCCCCGGCGCTTGCCGGCTTCCGCTATGTGGTGGGCACGCGGCTCTGCTTTGCCGACGGCACGCCCGACATCATCGCCTATCCCACCGACCGGGACGCCTATGGCCGGCTCTGCACGCTCCTCACCAAGGGCAATCTGCGTGCCGCCAAGGGCCTCTGCACGCTCCATTTTTCCGATCTTGCCGAGGCGCTGGAGGGCCAGCTCCTCATCGTTCAGGTGGATGAGCGGGCCTGGGACCGCGGGGAATCCACTCTGGCCGAACTGGCCAGAATGGCCAGAGGCAATGTCTGGCTCGGCGCCAGCTGCACCTATAAGGGCAAAGACCGGGCCCGCCTCGCGCGCCTTGCCGATCTCGCCGGGCGCTGCGGCGTGCCGCTGATCGCGATCAACGACGTGCTTTATCACGCCCCCGAGCGGCAGCGGCTCCAGGACGTGCTGACCTGCATCCGCGAGCACGTCACCATCTTTAAGGCCGGACGCCGGCTCGAGCAGAACGCCGAGCGGCATCTGAAGCCGCCCCTCGAGATGGCGCGCCTCTTCCGCGAACATCCCGAGGCCCTGCTCGAGACCGGCCGGCTCGTCTCGCGCATCGGCTTCAGCCTCGAGCAGCTGCAATATTCCTATCCCGAGGAGACCGTGGGCAATGGCGAGACCGCCCAGCAGACGCTGGTGCGCCTCACCTGGGAGGGCGCGAAGCGCCGCTACCCCCGGGGCATCCCCTTCAAGGTGCGGCGCGGCGTTCTGGGCGAATTGCGGCTGATCGCCGAAAAGCGCTACGCCGCCTATTTCCTCACCGTGCACGATCTCGTTCGTTTCGCCCGGGACGAGCGCGGCATTCTCTGCCAGGGGCGCGGCTCGGCGGCCAATTCCATGGTCTGCTTCTGCCTCGGCATCACCGAGGTCGACCCCATGGTCGGCAATCTGGTCTTCGGGCGCTTCCTCTCCACCGAGCGCGACGAGCCCCCCGACATCGACGTCGATTTCGAGCATGAGCGCCGCGAGGAGGCCATGCAGTATCTCTACGGGAAATATGGCCGCCACCGCGCCGGGCTCACCGCCACCGTCGTCACCTATCGCGCCAAGGGCGCGGTGCGCGAGGTGGCCAAGGTCTTCGGGCTCTCCACCGATATGGTCGATGCGATGAACCAGCTGAGCTGGGGCTGGCACGCCCGCGCGCTCGACCCCGAACGGGTGCGCGAGCTCGGGCTCGATCCCGCCGACCCCATTCTCGCCATGGCGCTCGAACTGGCCAATGAACTCATGGGCTTTCCCCGCCACCTCTCCCAGCATGTGGGCGGGTTCGTGCTGACGCGCGACCAGCTCGACCAGTACGTGCCCATCTCGCATGCGGCCATGGAGGGCCGCACCGTCATCGAATGGGACAAGGACGATATCGACGCCCTCAGGATCCTCAAGGTCGACGTGTTGGCGCTGGGCATGCTCAGCTGCATCCGCCGGGCCTTCGAGCTCATGCACGTGCATTACGGAGAGGACCTGACGCTTGCAGGGCTTCTGGAGGAGGAGCGCGAGGACAAATTCCGCCCCGAAGGCGAGAAAAAGAGCGCCCGTGTCTACGCCATGACCCATCGGGCCGACACCATCGGCGTCTTCCAGATCGAGAGCCGGGCGCAGATGACCATGCTGCCGCGCCTCAGGCCGCGGGAGTTCTACGATTTCGTCATCGAGGTCGCCATCGTGCGGCCCGGGCCGATCCAGGGCGGCATGGTCCATCCTTATCTGCAGCGCCGGATCGAGGGCGCGCCCATCACCTACCCCTCCGAAAAGCTGCGGGCGGTGCTCGAGCGCACGCTCGGCATCCCGCTCTTTCAGGAACAGGCCATGCAGATCGCCGTGGTGGGGGCGGGGTTTTCCCCCGGCGAGGCGGACCAGCTGCGCCGGGCCATGGCGACCTGGCGGCGCAACGGGCGCATCAACACCTTCCGCGAGCGCTTTATCGCCGGAATGGAAAAGAACAGTTTCGACCGCGACTTCGCCGAGCGCTGCTTCCGCCAGATCGAGGGGTTCGGCGAATATGGCTTCCCCGAAAGCCATGCGGCGTCCTTTGCGCTGCTGGTCTACGTCTCGTGCTGGCTCAAATGCCATTATCCGGACGTCTTCTGCTGTGCGCTGCTCAACAGCCAGCCCATGGGCTTTTATGCGCCCGCCCAGATCGTGCGCGACGCCATCGAGCACGGGGTGGAGGTGCATGCGGTGGACGTCAATCTCTCGGATGCCGAATGCGTGCTCGAGGCCGGCCGCCCCGCCGCCCCGCATGTCTGGCCCCGCCATGCCGACCAGCAGGGCGATATCCGCTCGACCCATGGGGTGCGGCTGGGGCTCAATTTCGTCAAGGGCCTGCGCGAGGCCGACATCAATCTCATCGTCGCCCGGCGCGGGCGGGGCTATGATTCGGTGCGTGACCTCTGGCTGCGCACCGGACTTGCGCCTGCAAGCCTCGAACGGCTCGCCGAGGCCGACGCCTTCGGCTCGCTCGGGCTCGGCCGGCGCGACGCGCTCTGGGCAGTGGGTGGGCTCAGGGGCACGGACGGGGCCGAAACCCTGCCGCTCTTTGCGCAGGCCGGCGCGCCCTCATCGGCCGAGGAACCCGACCGCGACCTGCCGCCCATGCCCCCCGGCGAGGAGGTGGTCCATGATTACCGAAGCCTCTCGCTCTCGCTCAAGGGCCACCCCATGGCCTTCCTGCGGCCCATGCTGTCGCGCCGCGGCACGCTCAGGGCCGCCGATCTGGCCACCGCCCCCCTCAACCGCGAGGTCGAGATCGCCGGGCTCGTGCTCGTGCGGCAGCGGCCCGGCACGGCGAGCGGGGTCATCTTCGCGACCCTCGAGGACGAGACCGGCAGCGCCAACATCATCGTCTGGCCCAAGCTCTTCGAGACCAACCGGCGCGTGGTGCTGGGCGCCAGGCTGATGGCGGTGCGCGGGCGGCTGCAGCGCGAAGGCCTCGTCATCCATGTCGTGGGGCGCACCTTTGCGGATCTGACCCCTCATTTGCTCGAGCTTGCCGACGGGCACACCATAGGGGATGCGAGCATGGCGCGCGCCGATGAAGGCCGCTCCGGACCGCCCGCGGGCCGGGACGCAGAGCGCACCAAGCGCGAGGAGCTCGCCCGCCGCATCGCCCGGGCGAGCATGCCGGGCGGGCGCAATTTCCATTGAAGCCGGGATCGACCTAGCGCGCGCCCATCCTTGTGGCGACCGCGTCGATCGCACGGGCAAGCGCGACATCCTTCTCGCTCAGCCCCCCGGCATCATGGGTGGTGAGCCCGATCCGCACCCTGTTGTAGCTGTTGGACCAGTCCGGGTGATGGCCCGCCTTTTCGGCTTGAAGCGCAACCTGCGTCATGAACCCGAAGGCGACCCGGAAATCGGCAAAGACGAATTCCCGCACGATCCGGTCCTCGCCCGCCTCGTGGCGCCAGTTGCCGAGCTCGAGAAGCGCTGCCTTGCGCTCGGCGTCCGAAAGCCGTTCGACCATTTGATCCTCCGCACCGGGCGCCGGCGGGACCTCCGCAAAGCGCGCCGAAAAGTTAAAGCCTCGTTCACCCTCGGTTGGGGAATGGCACCCGGCCGGCACCCTTGGGGCGCGCCCGGCATTGACCCTCAAGACGTTCTTAACCCCTGTGCCCGCTTCATCGTTCTGGACCCGGGAACACCAGCACAGTGCCGCTTTTCACACCGTCTCGCAAATCGATGCCGGCGATCGACTATGTGTCCATCGTCAAATCGGCGCTCAAGGACCGGCGCGCGATGGTGTTCGGCACGCTGGCGAGCGCGCTCGGGGCCGGGGCGGCGGCGTTCAAGACCCAGTCGCCCGTGCTCTACGCCATCGCCGGCGTCTTCGTGCTGGTCACGATTTTCCGCTATCTGGACATGACCCGGTTCAAGGTGGACGACATCGCCCCGACCGATGTCGATACCGCCGCCTATTGGGAGAGCCGCGCCACCGCCTGGGGTGCGCTCGTCGCCTTCCTCTACGGGTCCTGGTGTCTGGCGAGCTTCCTCGTCGTCAACGATTCGGTGGCCGAACTCATCGCCATGTCCACCACCATCGCGGCGATGGTGGGCATTGCGACGCGCAATTTCGGGCTCGACCGGCTCCTGACCCTGCAGCTCGCCATCGCCTGCACCCTGCTCTCGGCGGGATTGCTGCTCAAGGGCGATGTCTACCACCTGATCCTCGCCTTCATGCTGCTGCCCATGCTGGTGGCGATGCGCTTTCTCGCGGCGGACGTGCGCAACGTGCTGCTGAGCGCCGTCCATGGGCGGGTCGAAGCCTCGAGACTTGCAAGCGAGCTCGATACCGCCCTCGACACCATGCATCACGGGCTCTGCATGCTCGATGCGGACGGGCGTATTGCGGTCTCCAATGACCGCGCCGAGGAGACCTTTGCGGGCTTTGTTGCCGGCAGCTGGACCGGGCGGCCCTTCTCGGCTCTGCTCGCGGCGGCGGCGGCGCGCGGCGCGATTCCCCAGGACGCCGCGGACGAGCTTCTCGCCCTCGTCTCCCATGGCGGGCCGGGCAAGGTGATCCTGCGGCTGCCGCAGGCCCAGTTCTGCGAGGTGACGGTAAGCTCGCGCGGGGACCGCACGGTGCTGCTGCTCGAATACATCACCGACCGCGTGCGCGCCGAGGAGCGCATCAACTTCATGGCCCATTACGATGGGCTGACCGGGCTCTCCAACCGCGCCCATTTCACCCAGCGCGTCGAAGCCGACCTCATCGCCCGCGAACGGGATCCGAGGCGATCGGCGGCGCTGCTGATGATCGTGGACATCGACGACTTCAAGCATGTCAACGACACGCTGGGCCATCTTGTGGGCGACCGGCTCCTCGTCGAGGTCGGCGAGCGCCTGCGCGGCGCCCTCCCCGAAGATGCGCTGCTCGCGCGTTTCGGGGGCGACGAATTCCTCGTCTATCGGCGCGTGGCGCGCGATTTCGACCCCTGCCCCAGCACCTCGGCCCTGATCGGCACGTTCAAGCCGGGCTTTTCGATCATGGGCGAGGACATCGCGATCAATGTCAGCATCGGGGCGGTCGTTTCGACCACGCGCAGCGAGGATCTCGATGCTCTTCTCGTCAAGGCCGATCTGGCGCTCTACAAGGCCAAGGCCGAGGGCAAGGCCCACGCCCAGATCTTCCATGAAGAGCTCGACACCGAATACCGCTACCGCCAGCGGCTGAAGGCCGAACTGCGCGCCTGCGTCGCGGCCAAGGGGCTCTCGCTCGCCTACCAGCCGCTGATCGATTTGAGGACCCGCCGCGTCGTCGCCTGCGAAGCCCTGGCGCGCTGGCACCATGCCGAACTCGGCACCATCCCGCCCTCGGTCTTCATCCCGATCGCAGAGGAGACCGGGCTCATTTCCGACATCACCCGCTGGGTGCTCGAGACCGCGACCCGCGACTGCCGCACCTGGCCCGACGAGGTCTCGGTTTCGGTCAACGTCTCGGCGCGCGACTTCCGCATCGGCAATGTTGCCGATCTCGTGCATGACGCGCTCGCCAATTCGGGGCTGGCGGCCCACAGGCTCGAGATCGAGGTGACCGAGACCGCGCTCATCGAGCAGCGCGACGCCGCAACCAAGGTACTCGGGCTCCTCGCGCGCGAAGGCATCGGCATCGCGCTCGACGATTTCGGCACGGGCTATTCCTCGCTGAGCTATCTGCAGGCCCTGCCCTTCACCAAGCTCAAGATCGACCGCAGCTTCGTTGCCGACATCGCGACCAACCCGCGATCGCTGAAGCTGCTGTCCAACGTCGCGCAGCTGGGCAAGGACATCGACCTCATCGTCACCGCCGAAGGCGTCGAGACCGATGCCCAGCTCGACCTGATCGAGGCCAATACGGGGATCGACCAGATCCAGGGCTACCTTTTCGGCGTGCCGCTGCCGCGCGGCAAGGTCGCGCAGATCATCACCCGCATGGGTCAGTCGGCGCGCCCTGCGACAAGAAAGCAGAAACAGGGTTAATTCCTGCTAAGACGTTAAAATTTTAATCAAATTTTAACCATACCGACTGGCTTTGGCGCCTTCGTCCGAAACCGCCCCTTTGCGCGGCATGGTAAACCGTTGTTTAACGTAACCCTTAAGGTTTTAGGGGTATGTTAATGAGTGCGGCCACCACCGGAACCGGCGACCAGTCCAGATTTGCGTTGACCCTGATCGACATCCTCGATCGCGTCCATTACCGCCGGGTGAGCCCGGACCATGTCTTCGATCCGGTCTACCGGCTCCGCTACGAAGCCTATCGGCGCGAGGAATCGGTGCCGATCAACACCGACGAGATCGTCCGGGACGAGTTCGACCACCTGCCAAACGCCCAGTGCTTCGGGGTCTATATCGACGACAAGCTGGTGAGTTCGCTGCGCTTTCACCACATCACCCCCCAGATGCGGCACGCCCCGAGCCACTCGGTCTTCACCGACATTCTCGATCCCATGCTCGATCAGGGGCAGAGCTTCATCGACCCGGGCCGGTTCACCGCCGATTTCGAGGCGAGCCTCGCCTTCCCCGCGCTACCCTTCCTGACCCTGAGGATCGTCGTCATGGCCTCGATCCATTACGAGGCGAGCTTCTGCCTCTCCTCGGTCAGGCCCGAGCATGTCGCCTTCTACCGGCGGGTGTTCAATTCGCGCCAGCTCGCAGGCGCCCGCTATTATCACGGGCTCAGCTTTCCGATGGTGCTCTATGCCGCCGAGGTCGATGCCATCCAGGAACGCGTCTTCACCCGCTATCCCTTCTTCATGTCGACCCGCGAAGAGCGCGAGGCCATGTTCGAGCACGGCGCGGCGCCCGCCAGCCAGATCGTGCCGAGCGCGCGACTGGCCTATGAGCGCGCAGTTGCCCGCGCCCGCAATCTGCGCATCGCGGCCGAATAAGCCCGCGCGGGGGCTCAGGCCTCGTCTTCGAGGGCTTCGAGATAGGCCTCGACCTCATCGAGGCTGGCGCTATAGGGGATCGGCTCGTCCCCGAGGACGGGCTTGAAGGTCGCATCGAGGCTCAGCATGTAGCCGCCGCCGGCGACCTTGCTTGCCGGCCGCTGGGCGGCGAGGATGGTATAGCCCCTCCGGTGCCCGAACCTGCGCAGGCGCCGCAGACGCGCCGTTTCGGTTCCCGCCCTGCTGCTCATGGCTGCCTCCATCGGATGCCGGAGGCCCGCCACGCCATGCCGACGCGGGGCTTCCTCAACGCTCTGACCGTACTGGAAAGTGGTGCCGCAGAAGGGACTCGAACCCCCGACCCCATCATTACGAATGACGTGCTCTACCAACTGAGCTACTGCGGCGATGGGCGGAGAGCCCGTGGACCGGCGCTCTTTTACTGGCGCGCCGATCCGGGTGCAAGGGTTTTGGCGACAAAGTTTCAGCCTGCTTGGCCGTGCGGCAGGGCAAGGCGCTCGCCCTCCTCGGGGCTCTCGGCCGCGCGCGCCTCGACGGCCTTGGGCCCGACCGCCGAGACCGGCACCTTCCATTCGAAGGCGTCGAGCCTGCCATTGACCGGAGAGACCGGCTCCCACTCGTCAGCGGTGATGCCGTCGGCGGTCCATTGCGGATCACGCGGGGCGCGCACGGCGCGGGCGAGCCACTGGCGGGCCTTGCCCTGGTCCCCGCTCTGGCCTTCCTCGATCTCGGCCATCAGCGAGCAGACCGCCTGGCTGGGATCGGCGGCCGCATAGACCGCAAGCGCATTGCGCGCCACGCTCCATTCATAGGCGTCGATGGCGGCGCGCGCGACGACGACGGCGCCTGCCAGGGTCTCGGGCGGCATGTCGATGAGTTCGCGCACGCGCTTCAGCCGCTCGACCGCCGACGCACCCGGCACCGCATTGGCATAAAGCGTCGCCGCGTCAGGGTGGCCCGTGGCGCGCCAGACCCGGCGCAACAGGCTCATCGCTCGCCGCGCTTCGCCGCGATTGGAGTGGATGCGCGCGGCAATGAGCGCGGCCGGCACGAAATTGGGGAGGAGCTTCAAGGCGTTGAGCGCATGATCGAGCGCGCGGTTGGGGTCGGTTGCTTCCGCATCGCGCGCGATCGCCGTTTCGAGGACCGCCTGCCGACGCCGGCGTGCCGCCCGCTCCTCGCGGGTCGAGACCGGAGCCTCGGAAGCCTGCTGCAGCGCCTCGGCCCATTCCCCGCGGCGGGTCAGATCGTCAAAGACCGCATCACTGGCCCAGACCGTGCCCGGAGCGAGGGCGATGGCCTTGCGCGCGAAGGTCAGCGCGGTATCGGGCCGGCCCTGCGTACGCGCCTGATCGTAAAGCCCCGAAAGCGCGGCCAGCGCCGTCTTCCGCTCCGAAATCAGCGCGCGATAATGCTCGCGCGCGGCGGCCATGTCGCCCATGGCAAGTTCGGCCCGCGCTTCGAGCAATTGGGCGGCCGGATTGCCCGGAAGGTTCGACTGCGCATCCCGGGCCAGCGAACGGGCCCGCGCCGGATCACCGGCTTCGAGCGCGATGAAGGCATCCGACAGCGCCTCGACCCCGTTCTGGCGGCGCTTTTCCTGCCGCCGCCGCGCCAGGAGACGCGGGGTCGCGAGGATGCGCCGCACGATGCCCCAGACGAGGATGATGAGCGCGACGGCCGCAAGGACGATGAAGACTGCGACCCCGAGCCGGGGCTGCATGCGCCAGCCCGCGATCTCGAGCGTGACCGTGCCCGGCAGGGCGATGAGCCATGCGATGAGCGCCGAGACGACGAGGCTGAAGACGATCCATGAGGCAAGGCGGATCATGATGCGGTCTCCGCGCGCAGGGCGGCGATGAAGGCGTCGGCCTCGGCGTGGCCGGCAAGACTTTGCGGCAGGTCGCCCGCGGCGCGCTGCATCGGTTCGGGCAGGGCAGCAAGAAGCGTCTCGGCACTCCCCATGTCCCCGCGCGCCAGCGCAGCCTCGAGCCGCGAGAGGATGGCGTCGGGCGTGTCGCCCTCGAGCTCGCCGGAGGGCCGGAGCGCAAGGACACCCTGCGCCCACCCGGCAAAATCCTGGGCCCAACCGCCTTCCCCGGTGCCGGGGCGCGCCGCGATCATGGCGGGCAGCACGGCATCGAAGCGCGCGCGGATCGCCTCATGGGCAAGAAGCCCGGCAGGCGCACGCTCGACGAGCTCTGCCGGCACGGCAATGGCAGGGGCAAGGGCCGAGACGGCCTCGATTTCTGCCGCGAATGGCCGGCCGGCGGCAATGGCGCCTTCTAGGGCCGCGATCGCGGGTACGAGCTGCACGCTTGGCGCAGGGGCCGCTTCGGCCTGCTCGGCCAGCGCCGCATTGGCATCCGCAAGGGCGGTTTCGAGCTCTCCGATCCGGGCTTCATTGGCTGCGGCGCTTCGCTGCAGCGTCGAAAGCGTGCGCTGGAGGGTTTCGAGCGTTTCCCCGAGCCCGGCATCCTGGCCCTCCGCGCCGGCGGCGAGCGCATCGATCCGCCCGCCGAGCGCGGCGATCTCGTCCTCCAGCGCGCCGATCTCATCCCCTTGCGGGCTGGCGCCGAGCCCGTCGACCCGGCTGCCGAGATCGGCGAGGGCAGTCTCGGTATCGGCCCGGGCCGCATCGATCGCCGCGAGGTCTCCTTCGAGCCCGGCGAGACGCTCATCCGCCGCGACATCGGCGGCCTCGAGCCCGGCAAGCCTCTCGGTCTGGGTTGCAAGTTCGGAACCGAGCGTGCCGATCTCGGCTTCGATCGCTTCGAGGCGGGGGGCGGGATCGGGATTGGGCGCAACCGGGGGGAACCAGCCCATATAGGCGACACCGAGGGTGAGGACGACGCCGAGGACGCCCCCGCCAATGGCAGCGAAGACGAAGGGCGCCGGACTGCGCCCGGCCGATTGAGTGCGGCCTCCGGCGGGCGGGATGCTCGAGGATTGAGGCTTAAGCGGCTCCGGCTTCGGGGCGCTCGGACCGGTCGTCCCCGAGGACGACGCCGCGGCGGGCTTTGCCGGCGTCGCTGCGCTCTCTTTGGACGCAGTTTCCGGCGCAGGGCGGGTTACCTCTTCGGCGGCGGGCTCGGAGTCGGTCCGACCGAGATCGGCGGTTTCGGGCGCAGCGCCCGTCTCCGCGAACGTGGACGGCTCGGGCTTGGACGGCGTGCCTTTGGGCGCGGCGCTCCCGCTTACCGCGGCCTTGCCCGACGGCTTTGGATCTGGCTTGCCGGCGTCCCGGGCGGTCAGGTCTATGACAGGCGGCTTGACCGGTCCCGATTTGCGTTCAGCCATGAATTCTTCCCTTTTCGGCGCGCCGCATCATGGCGCGTTTTGGTCGCGGGCAAAAGACAGCGCCAGCGCCATCATCCCCTCTTCGGAAGGATGATCGGCGAGCCCGACCCGGACGAAATGGCGCTCGACCAGCGGTTCGGCAACCCCTTCGGAAATGCAGAGGACGCCAAGCCGCTTGCGCGCCTCATCCGACAGCGCCTGCCCCGTTAACGCCACAAAGGTCTCCGCGGTTCGACGCGAATAAAAGAGGGCCGCGCCGAGCGCCCCGCTTTCGAGGCTTTCGAGCACCGGCGCCTCGAGCGCGGTGGCAGCGGCCATCTCGTAAACCCGCGCCGTCACCACCATGACACCGAAAGGCGCAAGGGACTTTGCAAGGTCGCCCGATTGATGGGTTGCGGCGGGATAGAAGACCGGCCCGCCGAGCTGGGCGTGGGACAGCATCTCGACCAGATCGCCGAGCGTGCCGCGCGCTATGCGCACGCGGGCAAAGCCCGCCTGCCGCGCTGCCGCCGCGGTGCGGGTGCCCACCGCAAAGACTTCGACCTGCCGCCAGCCCTCGAGCACGTCTCGCTCCATGAGGGCGCGAATGGCGTTGGCGCTCGTAAGCGCGACCCCGGCGAAGCCGCGCGGATCGGGGAGGCTCGTAAGAAGCGTGCGGTGAAAGAGGAGGGGCGAGACATCGGCCACGATGCCCAGAGCGCCCAGCCTTGCGGCCGTTTCGCTCGCATCGGGTTGGGGTCGGGTCACCAGCATCCGCATCGCATCAACCTGCGAAGCGCTTGATGAAATCGGGACCGGCCCGGGCGATCAGCATGGCCCCGAGCGCCTGCCCCAGCGCGTCGGCCTCTCCGGCCGGCCCGGTCTTTTCGCCTTCGACGATCTCGCGGCCATCGGGCGTGAGCAGCTGGCCGAAAATCGTCAGCTGGCCATTGCCCAAGGTGCTGCGTGCCGCGATCGGGGTGCGGCAGGAGCCATCGAGCTCGCGCAGGAAGGCGCGTTCGGCGCGCACGGCGATCGTCGTTTCGGCATGATCGAGCGGCGCGACGAGCCCGCGTGTGCGGGTATCCTCGGCGCGGATTTCGAGCCCGATCGCCCCTTGCGCGGGGGCCGGCGGGAAGAGTTCGGGATCGAGGATCTCGGTCACCTGGCTGCGCTGGTCGAGCCGGTTGAGGCCCGCAAGCGCCAGGAGCGTGCCGTCCGCCACGCCCTCGCGCAGCTTCTGGAGCCGCGTCTGGACGTTGCCGCGAAAGCCCACGATGTCGAGGTCGGGCCGGCGGTGGCGGATCTGTGCGGCGCGCCTCAGCGAGGAGGTGCCGAGCCGCGCGCCCTCGGGCATGTCCGCAAGCGCGCCATGGGTAAGCGAGAGGAAGGCGTCCCTGATGTCCTCGCGCTCGAGGAAGGCGACGAGCTCGAGCCCTTCGGGCAGACGGGTCGCGACATCCTTGCCCGAATGGACGCCCGCATCGATCACGCCCTCCTCGAGCGCGATCTCGATCTCCTTGGTGAAGAGGCCCTTGCCGCCGACCTCGCTCAGCGGCCGATCCTGGATGCGATCGCCGCTCGTGGAGATGACGACGATCTCGATCGCTTCGGCGTCGACCCCATGGAGCGCGGCGAGCCGGGCCTGCACCTCATGGGCCTGGGCGAGCGCGAGCGGCGAGCCTCTCGTGCCGAGCCTGAGGAAGGGCGCGCGCGATTGCAATGTCATGCCCTCCTATTGTAGGCCATCCATGGCTTGGGATTAGACCAGTTCACGAGGGGCCCGCAAGCGCACATGCGGATTTTGGGGATCGAGACGAGCTGCGATGAAACCGCAGCCGCCATCGTCGCGCGCGACGAGGCGGGGCGCGGGAGCATTGTGTCCAACGTCGTCCGCTCCCAGATCGCCGAGCATGTGGCCTATGGCGGGGTCGTGCCCGAGCTTGCCGCGCGCAGCCATGTGACCCATCTCGATGCGATCATCCGCCGCGCCATGGAAGAGGCCGGCCTCGGCTTCGAAGACATCGACGCCATCGCCGCGACCGCGGGGCCAGGGCTGATCGGCGGCGTGCTCGTGGGGCTGACGACCGCCAAGGCGCTGGCGGCGAGCCTCGACAAGCCGCTGATCGCCGTGAACCATCTCGAGGCGCATGCGCTGACCGCAAGGCTGACCGACGGCGTCGCCTTTCCCTATCTGATGCTCCTGGTCTCGGGCGGGCACAGCCAGTTCGTGCTCGTGCGCGGGGTGGGGCAATATGCGCGCTGGGGAACGACGATCGACGATGCGCTCGGGGAAGCCTTCGACAAGGTCGCCAAGCTCCTCGACCTGCCGATGCCCGGCGGGCCCTCGGTCGAGCGCGAGGCGCTGAAGGGGGATCCCAAGCGGTTGCGCTTCCCCCGACCTCTGCTCGGCGAGGACCGGCTCGACTTCTCGTTTTCGGGGCTGAAAACCGCGGTGCGGCTCAAGGCCGAGGCCCTGGCGCCCCTCAGCGATGCCGATGTCGCGGACATCTGCGCCGGCTTCCAGGCAGCAGTGACCGAGATCGTGGCGCGACGCGCCACAGCCGCGCTGCAGCGGCTTGGCAGCGATGCGCCCGAAATTCCGCCGGTGCTGGTGGTCGCGGGTGGAGTGGCGGCCAACCGGGCGATCGGCGGCGCGCTGCGGGACGCAGCGGACCGGGCCGGCGCCCGCCTCGTCATTCCGCCCGCCGCCCTTTGCACCGACAATGGCGCGATGGTGGCGTGGGCCGGGGCTGAGCGGCTGGCGCTCGGGCTCGTCGACGGGTTCGACGCGCCCGCCCGGGCGCGCTGGCCGCTCGACAGCGAGGACATGGGGGCACGCAATGCCGCTTGAACGGGTCGCCGTGATCGGCGCCGGCGCCTGGGGCACGGCCCTTGCTCAGGCCGCGGCCATGGCCGGGCGCTACGTTTCGCTCGTGGCGCGGAACGAGGCTGTGATAGCCGAGATCAACGCCCGGCGCACCAACAGCGCTTATTTGGGTGCACTGCAGCTTTCGGACCGGATCAGCGCTGCGCCGGCACTGGCCGAGGGCACCGAACTCGTCATTCTGGCTGTGCCGGCCCAGGCGAGCCGCAAGGCGCTGACGGGGCTCGGGGCAAGCGCGCTCGAGGGCCTGCCGGTCGTGCTTTCGGCCAAGGGCCTCGAAACCGGCACGCTGCTGCGCCAGAGCGAAATCCTTGCCCAATGCGCGCCCGGCGCACGAGCCTATGTGCTTTCGGGCCCGAGCTTCGCCCATGACGTCGCGGCCGGACGGCCGACCGCCGTCACCCTTGCCGGCAGCGACCGGGAGGAGACCGAGACGATCGCGGCGGCACTCGCCGGCCCGAGCTTCCGCCCCTATGCCGCAGACGATCTTCTGGGGGTCGAGCTCGTGGGCGCCCTCAAGAACGTCTATGCGCTCGCCTGTGGCGCGGTCGAAGGCGCCGGGCTCGGCGCATCGGCCCGGGCCGCGCTGATCGCGCGGGCCTATGCCGAACTCGGCCGGCTGGTGGTGGCCGCGGGCGGCTCCGCGCAGACGCTCGGCGGATTGGCCGGGCTCGGCGATCTCACCTTGTCGTGCACATCCGCGCAGTCGCGCAATTACAGCCAGGGCATGGCGCTGGGGCGGGACGAGCCGCTTCGACCCGGCGGCGCACTCGCCGAAGGGGTCGCGACCGCTCCTGTGGCACAGGCCATGGCCCGCCGGCTCGGCGTCGATGCTCCCCTCGTCGATGCGGTCAACCTGCTGCTCGACCGCGACGTTTCGATCACCCAAATCCTGTCCGGGCTGATGGCCCGGCCGCTCAAAAGAGAGGACTGACTATGCTCTATGCCATCATCGCCCAGGACAAGCCGAACGGCCTCGAGGACCGCATGACCGTGCGCCCCGAACACCTCGACCATCTGAAATCCCTCGGCGACAAGGTCGTTTTCGCCGGCGCGACGCTCGGCACCGACGACAAGCCCACCGGCAGCCTGATGGTCATCGAGGCCGGCAGCCTCGAGGAGGCCAAGGCGATGGCCGCGGCCGATCCCTTCGTCACGCGCGGCGTCTTTTCCTCCTATGAGGTGACGCGCTGGAACTGGGCCGTCAACAACCCCACCGGTCGCGGCCTCTGATGGCCCACTGGCTCTTCAAGTCCGAGCCGGACACCTGGGGCTGGCACGACCAGGTCGCAAAGAAGGGACCCGAGGAATGGCACGGGGTCCGCAACTATCAGGCGCGCAACAACATGCGCCTGATGCAGGTGGGTGAGCTTGGCTTCTTCTACCATTCGGTCAAGGAAAAGGCGGTGGTCGGCATCGTCCGTGTGGCGACCCCGATCCATCCCGATTCCACGGCCGAACCCAAGAACGGCAAGATCGTCTGGGAATGCGTGGACATCGAAGCCGTGCGGTCCTTCGAGCGCCCGGTGACGCTCGACGAGATAAAGGTCGAGCCCGGGCTCGAGCAGATGGTGCTCGTCAACAATTCGCGCCTCTCGGTGCAGCCCGTAAGCGAAGCGGAGTGGGCGATCATCTGCCGGATGGGCGGGGTCGAGCCTTGAGGCACACCCTTTCGCCGGCCGCCGCCGAGGCGTAGGCTGGCCCCGTCTCCCCCAGCGCGGGAGGCGGGAGGGTACGCAAATGGTTCACCTGTCGGTTAACTGGCTCGCAATCGTCGTGGCGACGGCTGCGAGCATGATCCTCGGCATCGCCTGGTATATGGGCCTGTCCCGCCAATGGATGGCAGCGGTCGGCAAGACCCCGGAGGCCCTGCAGTCCGCCGGACCGTCGCCCTATCTCTGGTCGGTCCTCGTCCAGCTCGTGATGGCCTATTTCCTCGCCGTGATGATCGCCCCGCTGACCGGCGAAGTGAGCGTCATTTCGGGCATGGCGGCGGGCGCCCAGCTCTGGCTCGGCTTCGTGATCACCGCCATGATCCTCAACCATCGCTACCAGGGCGCGCCATGGGCGCTCACCCTGATCGATGGGGGCTACATGCTGGGCGTACTCGTCCTGCAGGGCGCGGTGATCGGCGCCTTCGGCTAGAAATCGCTCGTCAGGCCCTTGATCTCCCAGTCGCCGTAGCGGGCGGGATCCTTGCCGCCGCGCCCGCCCTTCTCGGCCGGCAGGGCGGCTTCGGCCGCATCGATCGCCGCGCGTCGGGCCCGTGCCTCAGAAAGAGCCCGCTCGGCGGCCGGGGTGAGGATGCGCGGGGCAGGCGCGGGGGTGGTGTCGGTCTCGTCCATGCTGATTCTCCCTGGGTGTGCCGCTATTGCACGCAACCTCGAGGCACCCCATCATATTGTGGGAGCAATGCACCCGAAGGTTCAAGATAGGGCATCATGGGCAATCTCTTTCGTACCGGCGTCCTGATCGCGGCCATGACGGCCCTTTTCATGGCGGTAGGCTATTTCATCGGCGGCACCGGCGGCATGGTGATGGCGCTCGGCTTCGCGCTCGTCACCAATTTCATCGGCTACTGGAACTCCGACAAGATGGTGCTGCGCATGCAGGGCGCGCAGGCCGTTGATGCGCGGCGGGCGCCGGACCTCTACCGCATGGTGGAAGAGCTTTCGGCCAATGCCGGCATCTCGACCCCGAAAGTCTACGTCATCAACACCGAACAGCCCAACGCGTTTGCGACCGGCCGCAACCCGCAGAACGGGGCGGTAGCGGTATCGGCAGGCCTTTTGAAGCACCTCGACCAGCGCGAAGTTGCCGCGGTGATCGCCCATGAGCTCGCGCACATCAAGAACCGCGACACCCTGATCATGACCGTGACGGGCACGTTTGCCGGCGCGATCTCCATGCTGGCGCAGTTCGGCCTCTTTTTTGGGGGCGGCAACAGCCGGGACAATCCGCTGGGGATGATCGGCACGCTGCTCATGGTCTTCCTTGCGCCGCTGGCGGCGGTGATCGTACAGATGGCCGTGAGCCGCACACGCGAATACGAGGCCGACAAGGATGGCGCGATCATTGCGCGTGATCCGCTGGCCCTCGCCTCGGCGCTCGACAAGATCAACCAGCTCGCGCGTCGCACCGTCAACGTCGCAGCCGAACGGAACCCCGCAATGGCCCATCTCTACATTGCCAACCCGCTTTCGGGCGCGCGGATGGACAATCTGTTCTCCACCCATCCCGACGTGCGCAACCGCATCGCCCAGCTGCAGCGGCTGGCGAACGAAATCGGCACCGGCGGCGGCCCCCGTGCGCCGCGCCAGCCGGAGGTCAGCCCCTTCGGTCAGCCCCGGCAGGCGCCGCGCAGCTCTGCCCCCTCGGCCGGCGCCGGCGGCTGGCGGGTGCCGAGCACGCGCAATGATGATCGGGGCAACGGCCCCGGACCCTGGGGCTGATCTTGGCCAAGCAACCCCCTCCGCCCGGACTGCCCCTCCGCATCAAGGCCGCCGAGAAACTCCGTGACGTTCTCGGCGGCGCTCATTTCAGCCCCCTCACCAGTGACGATCTGCCCGACGGACGCGACCGCGCCATCGCCAACCGGCTGGTGACCACCGCGCTGCGTCGGCATGGCCAGATCGACGTCATTCTCGCCGAACTGCTCGATCGCGGCCTGCCCCGCAAATCGGGAAGCTTCGAGGCGGTCATGCGCCTGTCGCTCGCTCAGCTCGTCTGGCTGCCCGATCTCGGCGCCCACAGCGCGCTCTTCCTCGCCGTCGAGGCGCTGAAGCGCGACACGAAGGCCGCCCACCTGACCGGGCTCGCCAACGCCGTGCTGCGGCGCGCGCAGGCGGAATCGCTCCGCTATCTCGACCTGCCCGACCATCTGCTGATCCCCGATGCGCTGAAGCCCGGCTGGAGCGCACTCTATGGCGAGGAGGCGATCGACCGCTTCGCCGCCGCGCTGATCGCCGGAGCCTCGCTCGATTTGACACTGCGCGACGAAGATCCCGAACTCGTTGCGGCGCTCGGGGGCGTTCCGGTGATGGCCGACACGGTGCGCATCGAAACGCGCGACCGGCCGGTCGAGGCGATGCCGGGCTATGCCGAGGGCCGGTTCTGGGTGCAGGACGCGGCAGCGGCCATTCCCGCCCGCCTCATCGATCTGCCGCAGGGCGCGCGCGTCCTCGACCTCTGCGCGGCCCCTGGCGGCAAGACGGCGCAGCTGGCAAAGGCCGGCTATCGGGTGACCGCGCTCGACAGCGATGCCACGCGGCTGATGCGGCTCAAGGACAATATCGACCGGCTCGGCTACACCGCCGAGATCGTCACCGCGGACGCGGCCAATTATGCGCCGCGCGAGAAATTCGATGCCGCCCTGCTCGATGCGCCCTGCTCGGCCACCGGCACGTTCCGGCGCCACCCCGAAGTGCTCTGGCGCCGGACGCGCGAGGACATCATGGGCCGCGCGGCCCTGCAGCGAAGGCTGATCGCCAATGCGGCGGCCTCGCTCAACCCCGGCGGCATTCTCGTCTATTGCGTCTGCTCGCTCGAGCCCGAGGAGGGCGAAGCGCAACTTCCCTGGGTATTGGCGCACCAAACCGGCCTCGAGCCCTTCAAAATCGACCCCGCAGAGCTTAATGATCTTGAGGGGGCAGTGACGACGGACGGGTGCGTGCGGACGCATCCGGGTCTCGTCACCAAGGATGGCGGCGCTCTCGATGGCTTCTTTGTCGCGCGGTTCCGACGGCGCGCCTGAGACCGGTCGGCCCGCCGGTGTGAGGGGATGATTTGTCGGAAATGATGCGCTTCCTCGCACGGCGCACCATGCTCGGTCTCGCCGACTTCGCGGTGACCACGCCCCTGGTGCGCTGGACGTGGACCGGCCCGAGTACGGACGAACTGGTCGGCACGCTCGCCGAGATCCGTCCCACAGACCGCGAAACCATCCTCGAGATGATGGCGGGGCGGTATCTGCTCGCCTCCAAGCTCATCGACACCAATGGCGTCTCGCCCTTCGCCATCGAAACCAGCCATGCCGACTGGCTCGACGATCTGCATGCCTTTGCCTGGCTGCGCCATTTCCGCGACGCCCGCACCGAAGAGGAGCGCCGCTTCGCCCGCTCCCTCGCCCTCGACTGGATCGGGCGGGAGGGCCAGTTCGACCGCGAGACCTGGGGCGCTTCGGTCACGGCGCGGCGCGTGCTCAACTGGCTGCGCCATTACGGTATCCTCCTCGACGGGGCGAGCCTCGAACAGGCCGCGACCATCAAGCGCTCGCTCGGCACGCAGGTGCAGGCGCTGAAGCTGCGCGGTGCGCTCGCCACCGAGCCGGTCGATGCGCTGCTGGCCGCCATCGCGCTGCTCGGGGTGGCGCTCTGCGACGAAAAACGCAGTGCCGAGATCGAGGCGCGGCTGAGGAACGCCCACGCGCTGCTCGACCAACAGATCGACGATGACGGGCTTCATCGCAGCCGGTCGGCACGCGTGCAGATCCAGCTCCTCGTCGAACTCATCACCATCAACCAGGCGCTGCAGCGCCACAATGAGCGCTTCGCCAACGAGTTCACCGAGCTGCTCGAATCCATGCAGCGCGCCCTCGACGCCATTTCGCTGGGCACGGGCGAGCCGGCCTATTTCAACGGCACCGGCCAGATGGCGCACGACATCGTCGTGGCGGTGCAGGCGCAGAGCCCGGCGCGAGCCCGCAGCACCGGGCTTTCGGGTGGATATGGGCGGCTCGTCTGGGGGCGCTCCATCCTCGTGGCCGATAGCGGGGTGGCCGCGCCGCCCGAATTCACCGCCAGCGCCCATTCAAGCGCGCTCGCCTTCGAGTTCAGCCATGGGCGCGACCTGATCGTGTGCAATTGCGGGCCCGCGCCGGCCGAATTCGAAGGCAGCCGGCTGCTCTTCCGGCAGGGGATCGCGCACTCCGCCCCGACGATCAACGCCATTTCGGCCGCCCCGATCCGCTCAGCGGGCGCGCTCACGGGCCGGCTGATGGCCCAGGATCCACCCCCCGAAATCGGCCTCGAAGAGGCCGAGCACAGCCTGCTGATGCGCACCCATGGCTATGCGGACCGGTTCGGCGTCACCCTCGAACGGCGCCTGACACTAATGGCGGAAGGCAAGACGCTGGTGGGACAGGACCGGTTCGTGCCGGCCGGACGCGCGCGGCCATCGGGCGCGGCAGCGATTCGGTTCCATCTGGGGCCGGGCACCGAGCTGCTCAAGGGCGAGGATCTCTTGCGCCTGCGCCTGCCCTCGGGGGCGAGCTGGAGCTTTCTCTGGGAAGCCGCCGAGATGCGCATCGAGGATAGCGTCCGGCAATCGGCCTATTTCGGCTTCCATCGCACCCGGCAGATCGTGCTCGAGGCGCTGGTGGACGATGCGAGCGAAGTGAACTGGATTTTCACCCTCGACGAGCCCTGATCCGGTTTTCAATCGGCCCGGAACCTGCTAGCGAGCCGCCATCGGCGACAGATGAGCGTGATGGAAGATGGGCGAGAACGCAGTGGTGAAGATCGAACGGGCCCTGCTGTCGGTCTTCGACAAGACCGGCATGGTGGAACTGGCCCAGGCCCTCCACGACGGGGGTGTCGAACTCGTCTCCACCGGCGGCACGCACAAGCTGATCGCCGGCCAGAACATTCCGGTGCGCGAGATCTCGGATCTCACCGGATTTCCCGAAATGATGGATGGCCGCGTCAAGACGCTTCACCCCAAGGTGCATGGGGGCCTTCTCTCGGTGCGCGACAATCCCGAGCACCAGGGCGCCATGACGGCACACGCCATTGCCCCGATCGACCTCGTCGTGGTCAACCTCTACCCCTTCGAGCAGACAATCGCGCGCGGCGCGGGCTATGACGAGACCATCGAGAACATCGATATCGGCGGGCCGGCGATGATCCGCTCGGCGGCCAAGAACCACGCCCATGTCACCGTCGTCGTCGACCCCGACGACTATCCGGCCCTGATCGCGGCCATCGCCGAAACCGGCGGCGTGCCCTATCCGATGCGCCAGAAGCTTGCCGCCAAGGCCTATGCCCGAACCGCAAATTACGACGCGGCGATCTCGAACTGGTTCGCAACGACGCTCGAGACCCCCGATCTCGGCTGGCGAAGCTTTTCGGGCCGGCTCCGCGAAGTGATGCGCTATGGCGAAAACCCGCACCAATGGGCAGGCTTCTACACGACGGGCGAAAACCGCCCCGGCGTCGCCACCGCCAACCAGGTGCAGGGCAAGACGCTCTCCTACAACAACATCAACGATACCGACGCGGCCTTCGAACTGGTAAGCGAATTCGATCCGGCAGCGACCGCCGCGGTCGCCATCATCAAGCACGCCAATCCCTGCGGCGTGGCGCTGGCGGATGACCTCCTGACCGCCTATCGCAATGCGCTCCGCACCGATCCGGTCAGCGCCTTCGGCGGCATCGTCGCGACCAATCGCGAGATCGACGCCGAAACCGCGACCGAGATCGTCAAGGTGTTCACTGAGGTGATCGTGGCGCCCGCCGCGACGGCCGAGGCGATCGAGATCATCGCGGCCAAGAAGAACCTGCGCCTGCTGCTGACCGGCGGGCTTGCCGATCCACGCGCGGCGGGCCTGACGGTGCGCTCCGTCGCAGGCGGACTCCTCGTCCAGTCACGCGACAATCGCAGCGTCGAGGATTGTGAACTGAAGGTCGTGACGCAGCGCCAGCCGACGCAAGCGGAGCTCGCCGACATGCGGCTGGCCGCCAAGGTGGCCAAGCACGTCAAGTCCAACGCCATCATCTACGTCAAGGACGGGGCGACCGTCGGCATCGGCGCCGGCCAGATGAGCCGGGTGGATTCGGCGCGCGTCGCGCACCGCAAGTCGATCGATGCGGCCGAGGCCGCGGGGCTCGAG
The DNA here is from genome assembly GCF_003994485.1 of Arsenicitalea aurantiaca. Lineage (GTDB taxonomy): Bacteria > Pseudomonadota > Alphaproteobacteria > Rhizobiales > Devosiaceae > Arsenicitalea > Arsenicitalea aurantiaca. The sequence goes on along the minus strand of NZ_RZNJ01000005.1, from coordinate 126,539 downwards.
GGCGCGCTGACCAAGGGCTCGGTCGTCGCTTCGGACGCCTTCTTTCCCTTTGCCGACGGGCTCGAGGCGCTGGTCGAGGCCGGCGCCACCGCCGTGATCCAGCCCGGCGGCTCGATCCGCGACGACGAGGTGATCGCTGCCGCTGACGCGGCGGGCATCGCCATGGTCTTCACCGGCATGCGCCACTTCCGGCACTGAGATGATAGCGCGGGGATCAGTCCCCGCGCGCCAGATCCCCCAGTAGCCCCGCCGCAACGGTCAGTCGCGAAAGGCTGACCCCGCCATCGGCGAGCCCGCCGACGGCGAGCGCCACCCGATCGACGGCATCGGCGCGCGCCCGATGCCAGGCCGCGATCCGCTCGCTGGCCGTGCCGGAGCCTGCCGCGAGGATATCGGCGGTGAGGACGCGCTGCGCCCGCCGCAGATTGGCGAGCGTCCGGTCAAGCGCGAGCCTTTCGAACCGGTCGGTCGCGACCAGCGCCTCCCCTTCGCGCATCACAGCATCGAGATTGAAGAGCTCGAGAAGCCCGAAGAACGCCTCGGCGCTCGAGGGAACGCTCTCCCCGGCCCGGTTGGCGACGAGCACGATATCGCTTGCAAGCGAAAGCGGCCCGAGCCGCGCGATCGCATGGGCCAGATTCTCGGGCACGCCCTCTGCGCCAAGGGCCGTCTCGTCGGCCTCGACCACCCCCGCCATGGTCGGGGGCATGCAGGCCGGGAGGCATTGCCAGACTTCGGTCACCCCGGCCCCGAAACGCTCGACCAGATCCTCGAGCGCCTCATCGAGCGGGGCGTTGCGCAGCATGAAGAGCGTCTCGCGGAAGAAGATCCGGGCAAGAGCCGCGTAGAGCCCGAGCTGCACCTGTCCTTCGAGCTTTCCGTCGAGCGCATCGACATCGGTATGAAGCCCGTCGAGCCCATAGATCTCGCGCACGAGCACCGCGGCGCGGGCGATGGCGGCGGCGTCGGCGCTGGTGGCGGCCGTCAGCTGCTCGACGAAGGCCGGGCCGCCCCGGTTGATGATGCCATTGGCGAGCACGGTCGCGATGACCTCGCGGCGCAGGCGGTGTTCGGCGATGGCCTCGGGAAAGCGGCGGTTGAGCTTCTGGGGAAAATAGCGCAGCAACTCGCGCGCGAGATAGGGATCATCGGGCGCCGATCCGGCAAGAAGGTCCGACTGGAGCGTGTTCTTGGCATAGGCGAGGAGCACGGCGAGCTCGGGCCGCGTCAGCCCCTGCTCGGCGCTCCGGCGGCGCGAGAGGGCCTCTTCGTCGGGCAGGAATTCGACCGCTCGCTCCAGATGCCCGTCCCGCTCAAGCGTCCCGATGAGCGCAGCGTGATCGGGAAAGTCGTCGACGGCGCGCCGCTGGGCAAGCGAGAGCGCGAGCGATTGCTGGTAGTTGTTGGCAAGGCAGAGCTGCGCCACCTCCTCGGTCATCTCGCCCAGGAACGCCTTGCGGCTCTCGGCATCGAGCGCGCCGCGATCGAGCGGATGATTGAGCGCGATCTTGATGTTGACCTCGAGATCGGAGGAATTGACGCCGGCCGAATTGTCGATGGCATCGGTATTAATCGCCCCGCCCGCGAGCGCGAAATCGATCCGACCCTTCTGCGTGACGGCGAGATTGGCGCCCTCCCCGATGACGCGGGCGCGCACCTGGCGGGCGGAGACGCGCATCGCGTCATTGGCCTTGTCGCCCACTTCGGCATCGGTCTCGTCATGCCCGCGGACATAGGTGCCGATGCCGCCGAACCAGAGGAGGTCCGCATCGGCGCGCAAGATTGCGGCCATGACCTCGAAGGGGCTGACGAGACCCTCGCCCAACCCCAGCATCTGCCGGGCGCGTACCGAGAGCGGCACGGTCTTGCCCGAGCGTGGAAAAACCCCGCCCCCGGCCGAGATCAGCCCCGGATCGTAATCCTGCCAGCTCGAGCGCGGCAGCGCGAAGAGGCGCTCGCGCTCAGCGAAGCTCTTTTCGGGATCGGGGTCGGGATCGATGAAGATGTCGCGATGATCGAAAGCGGCCAAGAGCCGGATCTGACGGGACAGCAGCATGGCGTTACCGAAGACGTCGCCCGACATGTCCCCTACCCCGACGACGGTGAAGGGCTCAGACTGGATGTCGCGATCCATTTCGCGGAAATGGCGCTTCACCGCTTCCCAGCCGCCCCGGGCCGTAATCCCCATCTTCTTGTGGTCGTAACCGACCGACCCGCCCGAAGCGAAGGCGTCGCCGAGCCAGTAGCCGCGCTCGAGCGCTATCGCGTTGGCGGTGTCGGAGAAGCGGGCCGTGCCCTTGTCGGCGGCGACGACCAGATAGGGATCGTCCCCGTCCCGCCGCAGCGATCCTGCGGGTGGCACCACGCGACCTTCGATGATGTTGTCGGTGATGTCGAGCAGCGAGGAGACGAAGATTTCGTAGCACGCCGTGCCCTCGGCAGCGACCGCGTCGCGGCCGCCCGTCACCTGCCTTCGCGGCACGAAGGCGCCCTTGGCGCCGACCGGAACGATGATGGAATTCTTGACCTGCTGGGCCTTGACGAGCCCGAGCACCTCGGTGCGGAAATCCTCCGCGCGGTCCGACCAGCGCAGGCCGCCGCGCGCGATGGGGCCGAAACGCAGATGCAGCCCCTCCACCCGCGGGGAATAGACGAAGATTTCCCGATAGGGACGCGGCGCGGGCAGCGCCTCGATGGCGTGGCAATCGAACTTGATGGCGATGGCCGGACGACGCCGGCCGTTCCCGTCACGCTGGAAGGCATTGGTGCGCAGGCTCGCCTCGACGAGGTTGAGCACCCGCCGCACGATGCGATCCTCGTCGAGCGTCTCGGTCTGCTCGAGGGCGAGGGCGATGGTCTCGCGGGCCTCGGCTTCAGCGGCTTCGCGCGCCTCGCGTGCGGGATCGTGGAGTGCGGCAAACAGGGCGACGAGCGCATTGGCCGCAACCGCCTGCCCGCCCAGCACCTGCGCGACATAGGCGCGGGTGTAGGTGAGCCCGATCTGGCGCAGATAGCGCGCCAGCGCCCGCAGGATCGCAACGTCACGCCAGGCCATGCGGCCGGCGACGACGAGCCGGTTGAGCCCGTCGCTCTCGGCGCCGCCATGCCAGACCGCAAGGATGGCGCTCTCGATCCGGTCGGCATCTTCCCCCACATCGACGGCGACGCCCTCGGGCGGCTCGATCGACATGTCGTGGAGGAAGTAGGGCTCACCCGATCGGGGCGTCACCGTATAGGTCTGCTCGTCGATCACCGCAAAGCCGAAGGCTTCGAGCATGGGCACGCGGGCGCTGAGCGGAATGGCCTCCCCCCGCTGATAGAAGCGGATGCCGAGGCTCGCGCCGCGAACGCCCGTGCGCAGCCTGACCGCAACCGGGCGATCGGGCCCCAGACCCTGAAAGAGTGCGATGTCGGCAAGGGCATCCTCGGGCCCGTGCCGGTATTGATAGGCTGTCGTGAAGGCATTGAGGAAGGGCCCGACCGCACCATCTGCCGGCGCTGCGGCGGCGAGCCGGTCCGAAAAGTTCTGCGTCAGTGCCGCGATTTCGGCTTCGAGCTCGGCGCGCTCGGGCCGCGGCGTCACTCCGCCATTGCGCCCGATGATGAAATGGACGCGAACGAGCTCGCCCTCGAGGAATTGCGGGTAGTAGGCCGAGACGCGCCCATCGTACCGCTCGCCCAGATGCGCGCCGATCCGCTCGCGGACCGTCGCGTCATAGCGCTCGCGCGGCACGTAGACGAGGACGGAGACGAAATTGTCGAACCGGTCGATACGCGAGAGGACCCGCACGCGCGGCCGGTCGGCGAGCCCCGCAATGATACGGGCGAAGCCGGCGAGTTCGGCCGGGTCGATCTGGAAGAGGTCGTCGCGCGGATAGGTTTCGAGCGCCTGGAGGAGCGCCTTTCCGGCGTGGCTGCGCGGGTCTTCGCCGGCCTCGGAGAGAACGGAGGCGAGTTTGCTGCGCACGAGCGGCACGGTGCCGTGCGGCGCCGCCTCGGCATGCGAGGTGAAATGGCCAAGGATGCGCGTTTCCCCGATCACGCGGCCCTCGGCGTCGAAATGCTTGACTGCGACATAGTCCATATGGGTGCGCCGGTGGACGCGCGCGCGCAGATTGGCCTTGGTGACCATGATGGGCGTCGGCTCGGCGAGGAAGGCGGCGTGCCTGGCATTGGTCTCGACATAGTCGGGCCCCTCGCGCAAGAACCTGACGCCGTCGTCGCCGAGGATGCCGAGCCCGGCGCCCGCAACGGGGTCGGGCATGCCGTCCTCCCCGATCCGGTAGCGCCTGATGCCGAGGAAGGTGAAATTGTCCGCCCGCAACCAGGCGAGGAAGGCGGCGGCCTCGGCGTCCTCGGGGCCGCGTCCGACCGCTTCGAGGTTGGCCTCGGCTTCCCTGACCGCCCCGAGCATGTCCTGCCAGTCCCCGACGGCGCAGCCGACGTCGTCCAGCGTCTTGCCGATCTCCTTTTGCAGCGCCTCGCGCGCCTTGTCGTCGGCGAGGGGCACGAGGTGGATGTGGAGGAAACTCGTCTTCACCCCGTCGGCACGCCCGAGCGCCTCGGGCTCGAAGACGGGATGGGCGAGGAGCTTCACCGTGCCGCCTTCGGCTCGGATCGCGGCGGTGACGCTGTCGACGATGAAAGGCATGTCGGCCGAGACGATCTCGACGATGTCGACGGCGGGCGGCAGATCGAGCGGGAAGACCGAGACCGCGCGCCCCGGTCCTTCGAGCCCCTTGCGCACCCGGTCCCGCGCCCCGCGCAGGGCAGCGACCATCGCCTCGGCACTGACCCCCGAAAGGTCCTCGGGCTCGATCTGCCTGAGCGTGGCCTTGAGGAAGCGCGCGAGCTCCGGGGTGTCGGCCTCGAGGCTCCGCGCTACCGCCAGGAGCCTGTCATGGGTTTCGGCCGGGGAGATCTGCGCGTCCATCGTGTCGTCCTTCTGTCTCATCGAGAGGTCGATTGGCCAACCCGCTCTCTGCGCGCTGGTTCCCGACGCCGGGGTAAGGGCTTGCTATGGTTTGCACGCTAGAGTGAGGGACAGATGACGCCAGGCGCAAGACCAGATGATCCTGAAACCGGCACGCGATCTGAGAAGCACGCTTGCCGAGGGGCTCGGCAAGTCCCTCGCCTCGCTCCTCATCAAGACTGCGACGGCGGGGCTCACCTACCTGACCTATGTGGTCCTCGCGCGCGCCATGGACGCGACCGAATACGGACTCTTCGCCTTCGGGCTGTCGCTCGCGACGCTGCTGTCGATCGCCGCCTCGATGGGCCAGCAGACCGCAATCCTGCGCTACTGGCCCGAGGAGACGGGGGCGGGCCAGCCCGACCGCGCCCGCGCAGCGCTGCGCGCCGGGGGCGCCATCACCATTCTTGCAGGAAGCGCCATCACGCTCGGTCTCGTCTTCTGGGCCCTGACCCTGAGGCTCATCGATGGGTCGGCTGCGACCGGGCACCTGCTTGCCGCGGCGGCGTTGATCGTGCCGATGGCACTTGCAGAGTATTTTTCGGCGGCACTCCGCGCCCAGGGGTCGGTCTGGATCGCGCTCGCGCCGCGCGACCTCGTCTGGCGGATCACGCTGCCGGTGCTCGTGGCTGCACTCTATGGGGTCGGGCTTTCGCTCTCGGGTTGGCAGGCGCTGCTGCTGACCGCGGCGACGCTGGGGCTGGCGCTCATGCTGCAGGCGATCGCCACGCGCCATAGACGGCTCCTGCTGAAGCCGGGGCGCGAGGGGCTGGGCGACTATGTGCAAAGGCGCGGCGGGGCGAGCCGCTGGTTTTTCCTCGGCACGCTGATCGACAGCGCCGCGCTCAATGTCGATATCATCCTCGTGGGGCTGATGATCGCGCCCGAGGAGGCGGGGCATTATTTCAATGCCTTCCGCACCGCCGGGCTACTCACGCTCTTCACCTTCGCGCTCACCCTCGTCATCGCGCCGATGGTGGCCCGGCACTATCATGCGGGCGACATGCGCAAGGCCCAGGCCGTGGCCGCGCTCTGTGCCTGGGGCGGGTTCGTCTTTTCGCTCGTCGTGTTCGCCGGCTTCGTGCTCTTCGGGGACCGCCTCCTCTCGCTTTTCGGACCGGTGCCCGCCAACGGGCATCTGGTGCTGATCCTGCTGGGGGTGGGGCTGCTCTTTGATGCCGCAACGGGCCCATCGCGCATCGTGATGATGATGACCGGGCACGAACGCGCCTATGTGCGCATTTTCGGGGGACTGATGGGGCTGGGCATGCTGGCCCAGCTCGCGCTCATTCCGCTTTTCGGCATAGTTGGCGCCGCCGCCGCCAATATGGGGGCGCGCATTGTTGCCCAGACCGCGATCGCGCTCTGGTCGCGCCGGCATATCGGGCTCGACACGAGCCTCCTCGGGGCCTTCCGCATGGGCCGGCTTGCCAATCGCACAGGGCCGGTCGCATCCTTGTAATCGCGCCAACTGCGCCCCGCGCTTGACCCCGGCCCGCGCACGGGCTTAGAAACGGGCCCAGTTCCCTTTTTCGCTATGGAATGGCCCGCAGATGAGCACGCTGAGAACGCTTTACGACAAGATCTGGGACGACCATCAGGTCGGCGTCAACCAGGACGGCAACGCGCTTCTCTATATTGACCGCCATCTGGTCCATGAGGTGACGAGCCCGCAGGCCTTCGAGGGGCTGCGGCTGGCCGGCCGCAAGGTGCGCGCGCCCGAACGCACGCTCGCCGTGGTCGACCATAACGTTCCGACCTCCGACCGCCGTTTCGGGATCGACGATCCCGAGAGCCGGCTGCAGGTCGAGACCCTCGCCCAGAACGCCCGCGATTTCGGCGTCGAATATTATGACGAGCTCGACCGCCGGCAGGGGATCGTGCACATCGTCGGCCCCGAGCAGGGCTTTACCCTCCCCGGCATGACGATCGTTTGCGGGGACAGCCACACCTCGACCCATGGCGCTTTCGGGGCGCTTGCCCATGGCATCGGCACCTCCGAAGTCGAGCATGTGCTCGCCACCCAGACGCTGGTGCAGCAGAAGGCCAAGAACATGCGCGTGACCGTGGATGGGCAGCTGCCCCCCGGCGTCACCGCCAAGGACATCATCCTCGCCATCATCGGCGAGATCGGCACGGCCGGCGGCAATGGCCATGTGCTCGAATATGCCGGCGAGGCCATCCGCGCCCTTTCCATGGAAGGCCGCATGACGGTCTGCAACATGACCATCGAGGGTGGCGCCCGCGCCGGCCTGATCGCACCCGACGAGAAGACCTTCGCCTATGTGAAGGACCGTCCGCGCGCGCCCAAGGGCCGGGCGTTCGACATGGCGCTCGAATACTGGAAGACGCTCTATACCGACGAGGGCGCCCATTTCGACCGCGAAGTGCGGCTCGATGCCTCCAAGCTGCCCCCGATCGTCTCCTGGGGCTCGAGCCCCGAGGACGTGATCTCGGTCACCGGCACGGTCCCCAACCCCGATGACATCGAGGATGCCAACCGCCGCGCCAGCAAGTGGCGGGCGCTCGAATATATGGGCCTCGTGCCGGGCACCAAGATCACCGACATCGCTGTCGACCGGGTGTTCCTCGGCTCGTGCACCAATGGCCGGATCGAGGATCTGCGGGCAGCAGCCGCGGTGCTCGCGGGCGGACACAAGGTGCGCGAGGGCGTCAGCGCCATGGTCGTGCCGGGTTCGGGCCTCGTCAAGGAACAGGCCGAGGCCGAAGGGCTCGACGTGATCTTCAAGGCGGCGGGCTTCGACTGGCGCGAGCCGGGCTGCTCGATGTGCCTTGCCATGAATGCCGACAAGCTCCGTCCCCAGGAGCGTTGCGCCTCGACCTCGAACCGCAATTTCGAGGGCCGTCAGGGCTTCAAGGGCCGCACGCACCTCGTCTCGCCCGCGATGGCAGCGGCTGCAGCGGTCACCGGGCACTTCGTCGACATTCGCGAGTGGCGGTGACGGAAACCCCGTCTGCCAATCGCTGGGCCAACGCGACTGCGCCATCGCTCGATGATTTCGAAGCGATGGCGCTCGAAGCCCTTGCCGGCCTGCCCGAACCGTTCCGGGAGCTGGTGGCCGGCGTGCCCTGTTCGGTCGCCGAATTTGCCGAGGATGACGTCCTCGAGGGCTTTGGCATGGAGAGCCCGTTCGAGCTCATGGGGCTCTTCGAAGGCGTGGGACTGACCGAAGAGGGCGTCGTGCCCGCGACCGGACAGATGCCGAACCGGGTCTGGCTTTATCGCCGCGCCATTCTCGACTATTGGGCCGAGCACGAGGACGAGACGCTGGGCGAGATCGTCACCCACGTCCTCATCCACGAGATCGGCCACCATTTCGGCTTTTCCGACGAAGACATGGAAGAGATCGAAGCGCGGGCCGATGCCGAGGAGAACTGAGGTCTGCCGGCCCGTCGCCTAGGCGGTTTCGCCATCTCGCGCGACGAATTCGAACTCCGCCTCATTGCCACCCGCAGGATCATCAGACACCCGCATGGCCAGCCCATTAGCCTCGAGGGCCGCCAACCAGTCGTCCCAGCTTACGAGATCGAAGCCGCCGGGACGGTCGGGCCCCTCGTTTTCATCGGCATTGAGGTAGTGCTGGCCGAAGGTGAGCTGCAGCAGCGTGCGCGAGCCGCCCGTGCCATCGGGCATCTCCATGAGCAGCGGATTGCCGCCGCGCGCTTCGGCCCATTGGCGGATTTCGTCGTGGCGGGTCAGGATTTTGGACATTGATGGCTCCCCTTTTCGGTGTGCCCCATTAACCGAGGGGCAGCCCCGCCGGTTCCGCACCTGCCGCAAAGCTGCCCCGACCATCTGGTGTGGTGAGCACACAAGCTTCAATGACAAGGATCAAAGATGGCGCATGCAAGTCCTCTCGCCCGTGCGTTTGTCGTAGCCGCGACGCTCGCACTCGCCACGCAGCCGGCGCTGGCGGGCCTTTGCGCGGCGCCCGACCCAGGGCTCGAGCTCGCCGAAGCCGACCTCGAGCGCCTCGAGGATCTCGACCGGAGCCGTACCCGCGCCATGGCCGCAGCCGCAGCGGGCGGCGCAGAGGCGGATCGGGCGGTGATGGGAGAGCTCTATGCGGAAGGCGTGGCCCCGGTCGATGCGAGCCTGCTCGAGGGCGAATATGACTGCCGCACAATCAAGATGGGCGGGCTGACCCCGATCGTCGTCTATCAATGGTTCCGCTGCCGGGTGACCCCTGAAGCCCAGGCCTTCACCATCACCAAGATCACCGGATCGCAGAATTTCACCGGCACCCTGTTTGCCTCGGGCGATGGCTATCTCTATCGCGGGGCGGGCAATTATGCCGATGAGGAGGCCCGCTATTACGGGCAGGACGCCGAGCGGGACCAGGTCGGATGCCTCGCCGCGAGAAGCGAGGGCGAACGCCACTTCGTTCTCGAACTGCCCCGGCCGCGGTTCGAATCCTTCCACGACGCCATCGAGCTGCGGCCCCGCTGAAGGCGCCGGGGCGGCGTTATCGCCGGGCGCGTCCGCCCTCCCCAGCCCTGCCGCCGGACCACCGGGACAGGCCCGGTGGTGACGGGTTTGGATGGCTTGGTGGTAGGTGGAGCAAGCCCATGCCGTGGGCCTGCACGGCCGGAGAACGCCGCTCCCTCCCCACCGTCATTGCCGGGCTCGTCCCGGCAATCCATTTCCGCTCAGGCCGAAAGGCGCTTCAATATCGCCGCGCCCATTTCCTCGGTGCCGACGGTGCGCCGGTTGTCCTGGGCGATGTCGCCGGTGCGCAGTCCATCGGCGAGGACGGCGGCAATGGCGTTTTCGAGCCGGTCGGCAAGCGTGACCATGCCGAACGAATAGCGCAGCGCCATCGCAAAGCTTGCGATCATCGCGATCGGGTTTGCAATGCCCTTGCCCGCAATGTCGGGCGCCGAGCCATGCACGGGCTCGTAGAAGGCCTTGCGCTTGCCGGTCGCCGGATCGGGCGCGCCGAGCGAGGCCGAGGGCAGCATGCCGAGCGAACCGGTCAGCATCGCGGCGGTGTCCGAGAGGATGTCCCCGAAGAGATTGTCGGTGACGATCACGTCGAACTGACGCGGATTGCGCACGAGCTGCATGGCGCAATTGTCAGCGAGGATGTGCTCGAAGGTGACGTCGGGATAATCCTTGGCGACGCCGCGGACCACCTCGTCCCAGAGCACGCCCGACTTCATGACGTTCTTCTTGTCGGCCGAATGCACCTTGTTGCCGCGCGTGCGGGCCAGATCGAAGGCGACGCGCGCGATGCGGTCGATCTCGTAGGTCTCGTAGACCTGCGTATCGATGGCGCGCTTCTGCCCATTGCCCAGATCGGTGATCTCCTTGGGCTCGCCGAAATAGACCCCGCCGGTCAGTTCGCGCACGATGAGGATGTCGAGCCCCTCGATCAGCTCGCGCTTGAGCGCAGAGGCATCGGCGAGGGCGGGATAGCAGATGGCCGGGCGCAGATTGGCGAAGACGGCGAGTTCCTTGCGCAGGCGCAGAAGCGCCGCTTCGGGCCGGTGCTCATAGGGCACGCTGTCCCATTTCGGGCCGCCCACCGCCCCGAAGATCACCGCGTCGGCGGCAAGCGCCTTCTGCACGTCTTCCTCGGTGACCGCCACCCCATGCGCGTCATAGGCAGCGCCACCCGCGAGACCAGTATCGATCTCGAACTCGGTCTCCCCCTGGCTGTTGAGCCAGGCGATGATCTTCTCGACCTCCGCCATGATTTCGGTGCCGATCCCGTCGCCGGGAAGGAGGAAGAGTTTCTGGGCCATGTCGGATCCGTCCGTACTGGTGGTTACGCCTTTTCTCGGGGGCAGAGTTATCGCCATTTCCCATGGTGGCGCAAGCGCTCAAACAAAGCCGTTTCGTGCAATGAGCACCGGAAAGGTCACGAGATTTGTGAAGAGATGCGCGATGCTGACCCAGAAGATCGAGCCGGTGCGCCAGGCGATCGCCGACCAGATGAGGCCGAGCCCCGCAGCGCCCCCGACGAGCGCGGGCCATCCGCCCTCATAGGCAATGCCATGAGCGAGCGCCAGGGGCACGTGCCAGGCCGTGAAGAGCGCCCAGCAGAGCCAGAAACCGAGCACGGGCCGGTCGGCGAAAAGCTCGAGAAAGCCGCCGCGCCAGGCGGCCTCCTCGAGCGGCGCGTTGACGAGGGCAAGCAGGAGTGCGAGCGCGAAGGCCTCGAGGGGAATGGTGCCGATATTGGGGAGCAGCCCCGCCGCAAAGACGAGGGCGACCTGCAGCCCGAGCACCACCGCCACCCAGCTCTGTGCGGTCGCGAGGCGCGGATCGTATAGCCTCGCGAGGCGACCGCCCAGGTGCAGGAAGACGACCGGGACGCAGAAGCCGAGCCAGTAGAGCCCGAGGCTCAGAAGATAGCCGACGGGCCCGCCGAAGACCGTGGTCAGGAACGGCACGGCAAGGCAGAGACACCCGATCGCAAGGACTGCGTGGAGGACGAGCCCACGCTGGGACGCCGTCACGCCCCCGGATCCGGGCCTAGAGCCAGGGACGGCTTTCGGCCATCTTCTGCTCGAACCCGGCGATGGAGGCATCGCTCTTCAGCGTCGTTGCGATGTCGTCGAGCCCTTCGAGCAGCACGTGCTTGCGCATCGGATCGATGTCGAAATGGATCGAGCCACCATCGGGGCCCGAAATGGTCTGGTTTTCCAGATCCACCGTCAGCGTCGCGTTCGAGCCGCGCTCGGCATCGTCGAGCAGCAGTTCGAGCTGCTCGGGGGTGACGACGACCGGCAGAATGCCGTTCTTGAAGCAATTGTTGTAGAAGATGTCGGCAAAGCTCGTGGAGATGACGCAGCGCACGCCGAAATCGAGCAGCGCCCAGGGCGCGTGCTCGCGGCTCGAGCCGCAACCGAAATTGTCGCCGGCAATGATGATCTTGGCGCTGCGATAGGCAGGCTTGTTGAGCACGAAATCGGGGTTCTCCGAGCCATCCTCCTTGTAGCGCATCTCCGAAAAGAGCGCCGTGCCGAGCCCGGTCCGCTTGATCGTCTTCAGATACTGCTTTGGGATGATCATGTCGGTGTCGATATTGATGATCGGCAGCGGTGCCGCAACGCCGGTCAATGTCGTGAACTTGTCCATGCCTGATCTCCCGTATCGCGCCCTTGAACGAAGGCGTGCGCGCTTCATGGCGCAAGGTCCGGTCACAGGTCAAGCCGGTTATGGCCTCGCCCCGGCGTGACGCGGCCGATTGGCTCGGCTAGGATCGCCGAAATCGACCCTGCGAGAGACCTATGACGCCTCATAATCATGCCAAGCCCGGCGACTATGCCGATGCCGTCCTGCTGCCCGGCGACCCGCTGCGCGCCAAATGGATCTCCGAAACCTTTCTCGAGGACGCCGTCCTGGTCAATTCGGTGCGCAATTGCCTCGGCTATACCGGGACCTGGAAGGGCAAGCGCGTATCGGTGCAGGCGACCGGCATGGGCCAGCCCTCGCTCACCATCTATGTGCACGAGCTGATCAAGGTCTACGGGCTCAAGACCCTGATCCGGGTCGGCACCTGCGGCGGGCTCAACGCAAAGGTCAAGGTGCGCGATCTCATCATCGCCCAGGGCGCATCGACGGATACCACGATCGTTAAGGATGCGTTCGGGCCCTACAATTTTGCCCCGCTCGCGGATTTCTCGCTGCTGCGCGACGCGGTCGACCGGGCGAGCGCGGCCGGCATGAACTGGCATGTCGGCAACATGGTTTCGTCCGACATCTTCTATCATGATGACGGGCTCGCCTCATACAAGGCGCTGATCGACCATGGCGCGCTCGGGGTCGAGATGGAGGCGGCGGCGCTCTATACGCTGGCGGCGCGCTTCGACGCCCGGGCGCTCGCCATCTGCACCATGACCGACTGCCTCGTCACCCATGAGGAGATCAGCGCAGCGGACCGGCAGACCTCGCTAAAGGACATGGCGACCCTGGCCCTCGACGTCGCGATTTCAGCCTGAGGTCTCACGCAAGTGTCAACGCGGCGGGTTCGGGCCGACCCTGTGGGCCATGTTTGCGCCGTGTTCTTGATCGTAATCGGATGCTAGACTGCGCGGCGGTCGCCATGCGTGCGGGGCATGGCCCGACCGGCAGCCAACAGCGCCGCGCCCTTCCGGCCGGAGCGTCACCGGGGAAGCCTTGATGCGCGTCAAATCCACCGCCCTTCGGCTCAACGACACCGTGATCGGCATCGAGACCATGACGCGCTTCGCGCTCGCCGTGCTCGCGCTCGCAAGCGGGGTCTATACCTATCTGGGCGTGCGGGGCCTGCTCGACGGGTCGGCGACCTTCGTCTTTTTTGCCGCCATCATCTATTCGGCCGCCGTCTCGGTCGCGATCTACGCCTTCTGGAGCTTCATGCTGCGCTTCGTGCCGCTCGTCGTTGGCATGGGACGGCGCATCGCGCTCTTTCTGACCATGATGCTGGGCTCGCTGATGATCATCGCGATGTCCTCATGGCTGAACGCCGCCGCGCTGGCCGGTTCCGCCGCGCTCGAGCAGCACCTCGCCGTCACGCTCGAGGGCTATGTGGGGGATCTGGACGCAGCCCATGCCAATGCGCTGGCCGCCCAGAGCCTGCTCCCCGACGTGCAACGCGCCTCCGAGCGGTTCTCCCGCCTTGCCGCCGACGAGCGCGAGGGCGGCGCGCTGACCGGAACCTCGGGTTCGGGCTCGGTCGTCCAGCTCCTCACCCAGATGAGCGCGCAGATGAACGAGCTGGGCAATTCCATCTCGGGGTCGCGTGCCGAGGTCAACGCGCTTTTCGAGCGCGGCACCGAACATCTGGCAACGATGCGGGAGCTGGTCTCGGCGGGGGGCGCGGTTGCTCCCCGGTCGGACCAGTTCGCCGCCGAAGTGGTTCAGCTTTCCGCCGTGATCTCGGCGCTGCAGGAAACGGGCGTCGCCCCGTCGGTGAAGCGCGCTGCCGAAGATCTGTCTCTGGGGTTCATCGCGCCCGTTGCCGATGGCGGCAATGCCGGGCTCGTGCTGCGGCAGGACCAGGTGATGGAGAACGTCCGGGCCTCGGTCGCTGCGCAATCGGCGGCGCTGAGCCAGGCAGCCGACGCCATCCTCAACGAGCCGCGGGTCGAGCCCCGACGCTTCGTGCCGCTTTCGACCGCGGAGGCAGTGCTCCGGTACTGGAGCGATTTCGCGCCATCCTGGGCCGGCGCCATCTCGATCGACCTGCTGCCGGTGGTGCTCGTGCTGGTGCTGATGATCGTCCACGACGCCCTCCGGCGGGAAGCGGCCGAAATCGAGGAAGCCGAGACGGTGAGCGCCGCCGAGATGATCCGGGCCATGGATCTCTACCGGCGGATGGGCGGGTTCCCCGCCCCGCTGGCCGCCGCGCCGGCAGGCCCCGAGACCACGCCGGCGACCCCCGAAGTGGCCCCGGCCGTCTCCTATCCGACCCCGGCCGCACAGGCGCAGGCACCGACCCCGCCGGCAGACCCGGTACGCGCCGAACCCGAGGAGACGATCGTCACCCCGATCGACGTCAACCAGCGCAAGCGTGGCGACGGTCCGGCGCGCTGAGCATGAGCGGGACAGTCGCAACGCCTGAGGATCAGAACCCGGACGAGGATCGCCCGGCACCGCGGGGACTTCTGGCGCGCATCGCCCGGATCGATGACGGGCAGATCCTCCGCTTCGCCTTCTACGCCATGCTCTTGGGCACGCTTTCGGTGCTGATGGTCGATTTTCGCGAGCTGAGCGCCGTCGAGGCGCCGGCCTTCGGCGCTCCGACGCGGCCCAATTTGCCCGCCTTCGATCCCGATGGACCAGCCGCAGCGCCCGGGCCGCCCATCACCACCGACCGGGCCCTGCTCGAAGCCCCGCTCACCGTGACGCTCGGATCGGGCGGGCGGCTCGAGGTGACCGGCAGCATCGATGTTGGCGCGGCCGAACGGTTCCGGACCGAGCTCGAGGCGCGGGCCGAATACATTACGACGATCGCGCTCAATTCCCCGGGCGGATCGGTGACGGACGCCCTCGAGATGGGGCGGCTGATCCATGAAAAGGGCTTTCCCACAAGCATCGGCTCGGGCGAGCTCTGCGCCTCCTCCTGCCCGCTGATCTTTGCGGGCGGGAGCGACCGGGTGGCGAGCCGCACCGCAGCCATCGGGGTCCATCAGGTCTATGCCATGGTCGATGCCGATCAGCTGCCGCAGGGCGCCCGCGCGGCGGGCCTCGCCATGTCCGACGCACAGCGCACCACCGCCGTGATCACGCGTCATTTGCAGGACATGGGCGTGGAACCGGCCCTCTGGCTGCATGCGCTCGAGACGCCCCCCGATCGGCTCTACTACTTTTCGGCGGAGGAATTGACCGAGCTCAAGCTCGCCACCGAACTCACCGACTAAAGTTGTAAATCCGGTGGAACCGGAGACGTGGTCCGGCGTTGGCCGATCATGGACAGGTGGGGAGGCCTGAGATGCGGGAGACACAGACTTTGGTCAGACACAAGGACATAAGGGCGTGGGTCAGTGCCCGTCGCGGTCAGCCGGCGATTTCGAGCGTGCGCGATCGGCTCGGCGAAATGCGGGCAAAGCTGACGCTGAGCTTCGACAAGAGAGCCGAGCGGCCACAGGCAGCGCCCTCGATCGATGACGGGTTGAGCCCGTGCTCGTGGACGGCGTGGCTTGCCGAACTCGACCGGCAGCACCTGGCGTTGAAGGTCAATCCCGGAAGCCAGCCCGAATATGAACTGGTGCCGCGCAGAGACTACAACTGACGCCTCTTGGTACCGATCTCCTCAACGCCGGCAGACGCCGGCGTTTTTCATTTGGTTCGGGCCTTCAGCGATAGTCGATGAGCTTCTTGTCCGGATCATAGGGCTGGTCGGCGACTTCGCGGGTGACCGCCTGCCCGCAACGCATGAGCCCGCTCGTCGCGTCGAACGCATATTGCGGGGAACCGTGGAGCGCCCAACCCTCGCTCAAAGCCTTGGTGACCTTGTGGCAGAAGGCGGAATCGTCCTCTCCGGTTAAAAAGCGGTAGATCAGCATCGTCTCTTCCTCCTGCAAATGCACCGATCGTGTTGCCAAGCCAGCCTCTTAGCGCTAATCGAAATCCCATGCAGTCTTTTCCTCGTGAGCTTCTGGACGGGTATGCCAGTTTCATGGCGGGGCGCTACGCGCGCGAGCGCGACCGCTATCGGGCGCTCGCCCAGGACGGGCAGAAGCCTTCCACCATGATCATTGCGTGCTGCGACAGCCGCGCCGCGCCCGAGACGATCTTCGATCGCGGGCCGGGCGAGCTGTTCGTGCTGCGCAACGTTGCCAATCTCGTGCCGACCTACCAACCCGACGGCGGGCAGCACGGCACCTCGGCGGCGATCGAGTTCGCGGTGAATTCCCTCAAGGTCGAGAATATCGTCGTTCTGGGCCATGGCCGGTGCGGCGGCATCCATGCCGCGCTCTCGCCTTCTGCCGAACCGCTCGACGAGGGTGACTTCATCGGCAAGTGGATGAGCCTGCTCGCCCCCGTCGCCGAGCAGGTCGGGGGCAACAGCTTCATGACCGCAGCGGAGCGCCAGACGGCACTCGAACGCATCTCGATCCGCAACTCGCTCAACAACCTCATGACCTTTCCCTATGTCGAGCGGATGGTGCGTGAGGGCACGCTGGCGCTCCATGGCGCGTGGTTCGACATATCGGCCGGCGAACTCTGGGTCATGGACGCCGACAGCGGAGACTTTCTCCGTGCCGAAACAGTCGACGAACCGGAATTGTGATGGAACGGGACCGCTGAGCGCCCCGTTCGCGCGTGCCCGAGCCGTTTAGGCAAGTTCCGGCGCAGATCCCTCTTTACATCTTTACGCAAATCCCGATCGATCACGCATCCGTTTCCTCGGGAACCGGCGCGGCGCTCGCGTGTTATTTGGGTACGGATGACCGAAACGGATCCTTCGACAGGGGCTCGACAGCGAGCATGCTGTCGACCCGATAACAAACATGGAGAATAACCATGAAGAAGATTTTCATCCCCATGGCCGCACTTGGCTTTTCTGCTCTGATGGTTGGTGGCGCAGCCGCGCAGCCGACGACGTTCGATGCCGTCGACACCGATGGCAGCGGCACCATTTCCTGGGCCGAGTTTGAGATTGCCTTCCCTGACGTGAGCGAAGCTCAGTTCATGGCCGCCGACACCAATGGTGATGGCGAGCTCGATATGGAAGAACTCCGTCTCCTCGCCCCACAGATGGGCCCCTTCGAGTTCGGTGACGGCACCCCGACCGGCGAAGTCGATAGCGAAGGCGACACGACCGATACCGGCACTGTCGACACCCCGGTTGATGACACCGACGACAGCGATGACGAAACGGGTACCGTCAACTAATCCTTAGCGCTCGACGGGGGAGTATCCCCCGTCCGCACTGGACACTGACAGTGAGCCGCCGTTGCGAAAGCAGCGGCGGTTTCGCTTTTTGGGTCAGCCGGCGCGGGGCGCGAGGCCCTGCTCGATCAGCGTTTCGGCGATCTGGATGGTGTTGAGCGCCGCGCCTTTGCGCAGATTGTCCGAGACGACCCACATGGCGAGCCCGTTTTCCACCGTCACGTCTTCGCGGATGCGCGACACGAAGGTTGCGTAATCGCCGACGCACTCGATGGGCGTGATGTAGCCGCCCGCCTCGCGCTTATCGACGACCATGATGCCCGGAGCTTCGCGAAGGGCCTCTCGCGCCTCGTCGGGCGTGATCGGATTGGCGAACTCGATGTTGACCGCCTCGGAATGCCCCACGAAGACCGGCACGCGCACCGCAGTGGCCGACACCCTGATCTTGGGATCGAGGATCTTCTTGGTCTCGGCGAGGATCTTCCACTCTTCCTTGGTGTAGCCATCCTCCATGAACACATCGATATGGGGGATGACGTTGAAGGCGATCTGCTTGGGAAACTTCTTGGGGGTCGGCGCGTCGGTGACGAAGATGCCCTTGGTCTGGTCGTAGAGCTCGTCGATGCCTTCCTTGCCCGCGCCCGACACCGACTGGTAGGTCGAAACAACGACGCGCGTGATGGTCGCGAGGTCGTGGAGCGGCTTCAACGCAACGACGAGCTGCGCCGTCGAGCAATTGGGGTTGGCGATGATGTTGCGCCGGTCCGGATTGGCCATGTATGCGACGAGCGCACCGGCATTCACCTCCGGCACGATCAGCGGCACGTCCGAGTGATAGCGCCAGTAGCTCGAATTATCGATCACCATGGTGCCCGAGGCGCCGATGCGCGGGCCCCAGTCCTTGGCGATGGCCGAGCCGGCCGACATCAGTGCGAAGTCGACGCCTGCGAAATCGAAATTCTCGAGGTCCCGGCACTTGAGCGTCCGGTCGCCATAGCTGACCTCGCGCCCGATCGAGCGCGATGAGGCCAGCGGTATGACCTCGCTTGCGGGAAACTTGCGCTCGTCGAGAATGTTGAGCATCTCGCGGCCCACATTGCCCGTGGCCCCGATGACGGCGACGCGATAAGATCTGGACATCTGTCCCTCTACCCGTTTACGCCCCCGCGCGACCCTGGATCGCGGCCAGCTTGGCTCGGCCTCTCCCCGGCGGGAGGTGGCCCGGGGAGCGACGTCAGACGGTTTTGGTGGTTTTGCTGGACGCGGGCGCGCGGCCCGGGCAATCGTGCCCGGCCTCTTGGCCCGCGATGTCGGTCGGAACGCCCATGACGGCCTCGCAACAGAGATGGCTGCTTTCTACGCGCAATTGGCCCGGTGTCAATCCACCGCCGGCCCAAGCCTTGGACAAGCCTCAGAAACGATAGCCGAACCGTACGCCCAGATTGGTGAGCCCCTCATTGTCCGGCCCGCAGAGACCGGCATGCGACGCGTGCTCGGCGGTGAGCATGACGCTGGCTTCGGGGGTGAACCGGTAGCCGAGGCTGACCGACTCCCGGAAATGGAGCGTACAGCCGAGATTGCGGCGCGGCGCCGCAAGGTCCGAAAAGCCGCCATTGTGCACGGCCGCGCCGAAGCTGCCCTCGATGAAGAAGGGCGTATCAAAGACCGGAACCGTCCAGGTGAGCCCGGCATAGGACATGGATTCGAGCCCACCGAAATTGAGCGTCAGGCCGAAATGCGGCCGCGGCGAGCCGATCCAGCGCAGGAGATCGGCATCGGGCGTCGTGAACAGGAGCTCGACATTGAGATCCTCGATCCGGTTGAGATCGAGCAGGCCGAACGTGCTGTCGGGGCCACCGCGGTCGACGCTGTGGGCGAATATGCCACCACGCAGCTCATCGAGCGCGAAGCCTTGGGCCAGCGCCGGCTGCACCCCCGGCACGATGGCAAGGATGATCGCCGCGGCGATCCCGAAGAAAGACTTACGCATGACTGTGATTGGCCCCGGCCCGTATCGAAGCGATGAAAGCCCGCGATGGCCCGGCCTGTCAATTGCCGGAGGGGCGATTGTGCCGCGCTGTCACCCGGTTGCATCGGAGAACGGCGCTGGAACAAAGCCTGAAAATTTCCGTTCTCATGGCATCTTCACCGGAGTCATGACAAATGGCCATCAAATCTCTCGACGACCTTTTTCTGCATACGCTCAAGGATGTCTATTTCGCCGAGAACCACCTCACCAAGAAGCTGCCGATCATGGCCGCGAAGGCCTGGAACAAGGAGCTCACGGAACTCTTTGAGGAGCACCTTGCCGAAACGCGGGTGCAGATCGAGCGACTGGAGCGGGTGTTCGAGGTCCTCGGACAGAAGCCCGCGGGCGAGGAATGCCCCGCCATCGAAGGCATTACCGAGGAAGCCGAAGAACTGATCGAGGAGATCAAGGACAAGACGACCCTCGATGCCGCGCTCATCGCTTCGGCGCAGGCGGTCGAGCATTACGAGATCACGCGGTACGGCACGCTGATCGCCTGGGCCAAGGAACTGGGACAGGACGAAGTGGCCGATCTGCTGCGCGAGACGCTCGCCGAGGAGAAGGCCGCCGACAGCAAACTCATGCGGTTGGGCGTCGACAAGCTGAACGAGAAGGCCGCCTGAACTGAAGGCGGGCGGGGATGCCTCCCCGCCCGCGCCTCGTCAATTGGGCAGGAGGACCCGGTTGACGACGTGGATGACGCCATTGGACTGGTTGACGTCCGAGATGCTGATCCGCGCGACCCCACCCATTTCATCGACGACATAGACGCGCCCGGCGCTGATCGCTGCGGTCAGCGTATCCCCGCTCAGCGTGCGGAGCGCCACGCTGCCGCCATTGGCTTCGGCGCGCGCGCGCAATTCTTCGGCCGACAGATTGCCCGCCACCACATGGGCGGTGAGGATCTTGGTCAACTGGTCGCGGTTCTCGGGCATCAAAAGAGTATCGACCGTGCCGGCCGGCAGAGCCGCGAAAGCCGCGTTGACGGGCGCAAAGACAGTGAAGGGACCGGGGCCGGAGAGAGCATCGACGAGGCCCGCCGCCTGAACCGCTGCGACCAGCGTCGTGTGATCGCGCGAATTGACGGCGTTTTCGATGATGTTGCGGCTCGGGAACATGGGCGCGCCGCCGACGCGGACGGACGCTTCCTGCGCAGTGGTGGCGATAGGCGAGGCAAAGAGACCGGCGCCCGCGACGAGCGCTGCGAGGACGAGTTTGATCGATGGCATGTGGTAATCTCCCATTCGCACTGGTCTATCCAGTGTCGAACGAGCTACGGCGCCGCTGCCGCACGAGTTTCACATCTGTGACGCGATCGTGATCCAAAAGCGGCCTCTTGCTGCGCGGACGCCGGGGCGCCATCTAGGAGGGATGACCCAGACCATTCCGCTGTCCATGCAGGACCTCGCCCCCGTGGCCGAAGGCGTGACGACGCCCGAGGCCTTCACCGAAACCGTGCGTCTTGCCCAGGCCGGCGACGCCCTCGGCTATACCCGCCTGTGGTATGCCGAGCACCACGGCATGCCCTCCATCGCCTCCTCCTCCCCCGAAGTGCTGATCGCCAATGCCGCCGCCAAAACGCAGGGCATCCGCGTCGGATCGGGCGGGGTGATGCTGCCCAACCACGTGCCGCTGCGGGTCGTCGAGACCTATCGCACCCTCGAGGGGCTGAACCCCGGTCGCATTGATCTCGGCATCGGGCGCGCGGGCGGGTCGGACGGACGGACGCTCCAGGCGCTCCGCTCGTTCGGGGGCGAGCACTTCGCTCAGGAATTGACCGAACTCCTCGCCTTCGAACAGGGCAGCTTCCCGCCCGAACACCCCTTTTCGCGGGTGCATGTCGTGCCTGAAGGCGTCGGCCTGCCGCCGATCTGGATTCTCGGATCGAGCGGCGCGAGCGCGTCTGCGGCCGGCCAGCTCGGGCTCGGCTATGCGTTCGCGGCTCATTTCAGCGCCACCCCTCCTGGTCCGGCGCTCAGGGCCTATCGGGAAGGCTTCCGGCCCTCGCAGGCCTTTCCCACCCCGCACGCGATCCTCTGCCTGTCGGTGATCTGCGCGCCGACCGACGAGGAAGCCGACTGGCTCGCCGGCCCGCAGCGGGTGAGCTGGGCGCTCTTTCATTCGGGTGAAATCCGCAGGCTCGTCTCGCCCGAAGCGGCGGCCGCGCATGTCTATACGCCCCAGCAGCAGGCGATCGTCGAGAACCAATCGCGCCTCTGGATCGTAGGCAGCCCTGAAACGGTGCGCGAAAGGATTATCGAGGCCTTTACCGGCAGCGGAGCGGACGAGGTGATGATCACCACCACCATGCATTCCTATGCCGACAGGAGGCGCTCCTACCAGCTGCTTGCCGAGGCCTTCGGGCTCGTGCCGCGCGATGCCACATTTGGGTCGAAAGTTTGAACGGCACCGCCCGATCAGGCTTTGACCTCTCCGGCCTTCGCCGCTAGAAGGCTGCAATTGTTCTAAACTGGACGCCCGCCGCCCGGCGGACGTCAGCGAGGCAAAGATGACGACGAGCCGTCCCAGGCCCACCTCTCCCCATCTCAGCGTCTATCATTTCGCGCTCAGCATGATCCTCTCGATCGTGCATCGGATCACCGGCGTGGCGCTTTACGTCGGCACGCTGCTGCTCATGGTCTGGATCGCTGCGGCGGCGATTTCCCCTGAAGCGCTCGAAATCGTCCATGCGATCTTTGGGAGCTGGTTCGGTCAGCTCGTGCTTTTCGGCTACACTTGGGCCCTCTTCCATCACCTCCTCGGTGGACTGCGCTACCTCCTCTGGGACACTGCCAACGGCATGGACCATCCCGCCCGGGAATGGATCATCCGCGGCAATCTCGCCGGCTCCATCCTGCTCACGCTCCTGGCGTGGGCCATTTTCGTGTGGTTCTGATGTCCGAGCGTATCAGCAAGGCGAACATCGCCGATCCCAAGACCAGCTTCGGCTCCGGGCGCGCCGCGACGCGCCATTTCATGACGCAGCGCCTGACCGCGATGGCCAACATCGCCTTCACCCTCTTCTTCGTCTGGATGGTGGTGCGGCTGGCTGGGGCAGAACGCGCGGACATGGTGGCCGTGCTCGCCAATCCTTTCGTCGCGATCGTGACGGCGCTCCTCATCGTCAACGTGGCGGTGCACATGCGGATCGGCATGCTCGAGGTGATCGAGGACTATGTGCACGATGCGCGCCTCAACCGCTTCTGCATCATGCTCAACACCTTTTTTGCCATTCTCGTCGCGGGGGGCACGATCCTCGCGCTCGTCAAAATCGTCTTCTGGGGTTAGCCAATGGCCGCATACGAGATCATCGATCACGCCTTCGACGTGGTGGTCGTGGGCGCCGGCGGAGCAGGCCTGCGCGCGACGCTCGGCATGGCCGAGCAGGGTTTCAACACCGCCTGCGTGACCAAGGTCTTCCCCACCCGCAGCCACACGGTCGCCGCCCAGGGCGGTATTGCCGCCTCGCTCTCCAACATGGGGCCCGACAGCTGGCAGTGGCACATGTACGATACCGTCAAAGGGTCGGACTGGCTCGGCGACAATGACGCCATGGAATATCTCGCGCGCGAGGCTCCGCAGGCGGTCTACGAGCTCGAGCATTACGGCGTGCCCTTCTCGCGCACCGAAGAGGGCAAGATCTATCAGCGCCCCTTTGGCGGGCACATGCAGAATTATGGCGACGGCCCCCCGGTGCAGCGCACCTGCGCGGCAGCCGACCGCACCGGGCATGCGATCCTGCATACCCTCTACGGGCAGAGCCTTCGCAACAACGCCCAGTTCTTCATCGAATATTTCGCCATCGACCTGCTGATGAGCGATGACGGGGTCTGCCAGGGCATCATCGCCTGGAAGCTGGACGACGGCACGCTCCACCGCTTCCGCGCCAAGATGGTGGTGCTGGCGACGGGCGGCTATGGGCGCTCCTATTTCTCGGCGACCTCCGCCCACACCTGCACCGGCGATGGCAATGGTATGGTGGCGCGCGCCGGCCTGCCGCTGCAGGACATGGAGTTCGTCCAGTTCCACCCCACCGGCATCTATGGCGCGGGCGTCTTGATCACCGAAGGTGCGCGCGGCGAAGGCGGCTACGTCACCAATTCGGAGGGCGAGCGCTTCATGGAGCGCTACGCCCCCAACGCAAAGGATCTGGCGAGCCGCGACGTCGTCTCGCGCTGCATGACGCTCGAGATCCGCGAAGGCCGTGGCGTCGGCCCCAAGAAGGACCACATCTTCCTTCACCTCGACCATCTCGATCCGGCCGTTCTTCACGAGCGCCTGCCCGGCATCACCGAGAGCGCCAAGATCTTCGCCGGCGTCGACCTGACGCGCGAGCCGATCCCGGTGATCCCGACCGTGCACTACAACATGGGCGGCATCCCGACCAATTATCATGGCGAGGCGCTCGACCCGCGTCGCGGTGGGCCCGATGCAGTGGTTCCCGGGCTGATGGCCGTCGGCGAAGCCGGCTGCGCCTCGGTGCACGGGGCCAACCGGCTCGGCTCGAACTCCCTCATCGACCTCGTCGTCTTTGGTCGCGCAGCAGCCATAAGGGCCGGCACGGTGATCGACCGCGCGGCCCCGATCCCCGAAGTGAACCGGGCTTCCGAAGAGAAGATCCTCGCCCGCTTCGATCGGCTGCGCCATGCCAACGGCACTGCGCCCACGGCCGAAGTCCGCGATCAGATGCAGCGCATCATGCAGGAAGATGCGGCGGTCTTCCGCACCGCCGAAACCCTCGCTTCGGGGGTTAAGCGCATGAACGCGCTTTATCCGAGCCTCACCGATCTCAAGGTCCACGATCGCTCGATGATCTGGAACTCGGACCTCGTCGAGACGCTGGAGCTCGAAAACCTGATGGCCAATGCGATCATGACGGTCGCCTCGGCCGAAGCGCGCACCGAAAGCCGCGGCGCACACGCCCGCGAGGACTTCCCCGACCGTGACGACGTCAACTGGCGCAAGCACACGCTGTCGTTCATCGACGATGCCGGGAATGTGACCCTCGATTACCGTCCGGTGCACACCGAACCCTTGAGCGACGAGATCGACCTCGCCAAGATCGCCCCCAAGGCGCGCGTCTACTGACCCGAACAAGCCTGCCAAGGACCGAGAGAAAATGGTCGAACTGATCCTGCCCAAGAATTCGCGCCCCCGGAAGGGCAAGACCTGGCCCAAGCCCGAAGGCGCGGGCAAGCTGCGCGAATACCGGGT
Organism: Arsenicitalea aurantiaca; assembly: GCF_003994485.1. Taxonomy (GTDB): domain Bacteria; phylum Pseudomonadota; class Alphaproteobacteria; order Rhizobiales; family Devosiaceae; genus Arsenicitalea; species Arsenicitalea aurantiaca. The sequence goes on along the minus strand of NZ_RZNJ01000005.1, from coordinate 101,975 downwards.
CTATCGCTACGACCCTGACGTGGACGAGACGCCGCGCATAGACACCTATTTCGTCGACACCGACGATTGCGGCCCGATGGTGCTGGACGCGCTGTTGTGGATCAAGAACAACGTCGACCCGACCCTCACCCTGCGCCGCTCCTGCCGCGAAGGCATTTGCGGCTCCTGCGCGATGAACATCAACGGGCTCAACACGCTCGCCTGCACCAAGGGCATGGAGGATTCCAAGGGCGCAGTGGCGGTCTACCCCCTTCCCCACATGCCGGTGATCAAGGACCTGATCCCGGATCTCTCGACCTTCTACGCCCAGCACCGTTCGATCGAGCCCTGGCTCAAGACGACCTCGCCGACCCCCAAGACCGAATGGCTGCAGTCGCGGCCGGACCGCGAGAAGCTCGACGGGCTCTATGAGTGCATCCTGTGCGCGTGCTGCTCGACCTCCTGCCCGTCCTATTGGTGGAATGGCGAGCGCTATCTCGGGCCAGCCATCCTGCTGCAGGCCTATCGCTGGCTGATCGACAGCCGCGACGAGACCACCGAGGAGCGGCTCGAGAACCTCGAGGATCCCTTCAAGCTCTACCGCTGCCACACGATCATGAACTGCGCCAAGACCTGCCCCAAGGGGCTTAACCCGGCCAAGGCGATCGCCGAGATCCGCAAGATGATGGTGGAGCGCAGGGTTTCGGCCTGACGCCTCCCGGCCAAACCGGAGACGCTGCCATGTTCGAGACCATTGCCGAAGTGGAGACGCCCGCGATCGCGCGGGTTCTGATCGCGGCCTTGAAGGCCCATGGCTTCACCCTGCTCGAGGGCGGGGAGAACGGCCTGCCGGGCATGCCGGGCGTCGTGGGGTTGCGCGGGATCCCGATCCGCGTGCGGGCCGAGGAAGCGGCCGATGCCGCCATCCTCGCCGAGGCGCTGCTCACCGAAATGCGCGGACAGAAATAATGCTGTGGCAGATGGGCCATAGCCCGGATGGACAATTCCACACGGGTCGCAACTCTGCCACATTGATCACCCCTTTAGGATCATTCGCCGTCGGGGCGTCGACGTCTCCGGCCGGAACGACATCGAAGCGGGCGCAGCGGCGCCCGCGATCAGGAGCAGGCACCATGCAGGCGATCCGCAGCACCAAGATCATCGCAACCCTGGCCGTGACGGCACTGGTCCTCACCGGCTGCGTCGGCGGATCCCAGCGCATGCAGACCACCGCCCAGGCCGCGCCCGAGCAGGTGATGCCGGTCCAGAATTCGAGCGTCGCGACGACCAATCTGCCCCCGATCGGCGGGACCGCATCGGTCAATACGGCAGGCGCCATGCCTCCGGCAGGCGGAACGGCTCCGGGCCTCTCCGGACAGCCCGTGCTCGGCGGCCAGCCTCAGCTCTCGGGCCAGCCGGTTCTCGGCGGCACTCCGCCCGCGACCGCCCCGATGCAGACCGCGAGCGCCGATCCCAATTTCGTCACCCTCGATTCGGTCGGCAGCGTGCCGAGCACGCCGGGCCGCGACCTCTCGGGCGGGCTCACCGTCGACAAGCTGCTCGGTGGGTGGACCATCACGAGCGGCACGAGCGAGTGCCGACTCAACCTGACCTATACCGAAAAGACCGGCACCAGCCGCTACCGCGCCTCGAGCCCGGCCTGCACCCTGCCCGGGCTTTCGGGCGTCGCCTCCTGGCAGCTCGCGGGCAGCCAGGTGCAGCTCTTCGACGAGGGCGGCACGATCATCGCAGCGCTGATCCTCAGCGGCAATCGCTTCATCGGCACGCTTTCGGGCGGCCAGGCCATCTCGATGGCTGGCTGACGGGCTTTTCCCCTTTCGGGAGATCGGTTAAAGCGGCGGAGAGATCCCGCGCCCGCATCAATGGCGCCCAACGCCAGAGCCCGGACCGCCCGTGACCGCTTCCGCCTCAGCCCACACCGGCCCGGTGAGCTCGGCCCTCGCCGACCTCGTTGCACGCAGTCATCTCGATCCCGATCCGGCACAGCAGGAGGCGGCCGCAATCCTCGACGGGATCGCAGCAGCACTCGAGGCCCCGCGCCCGGGCGGTCTTTTTGCGCGCCTGCGACGGCCGGCCCCGATCATCGGGGCCTATCTCAAGGGGGATGTGGGGCGCGGCAAGACGCTGCTGATGGACCTCTTTTACGAGACCGTCGGCATCGCGGAAAAACGGCGCATCCACTTCCACGAATTCATGGACGAGATCCATGAGCGCATCACCGCCTTCAGAAAGACCGAGCAGGGCCAGAAGGCCGATGCAGACCCCGTCGCTGCGGCGGCGCGGCCGGTGATCGCGACGACGCGGCTGCTCTGCCTCGATGAATTTCAGGTGACCGACATCACCAACGCAATGCTGCTCGGGCGGCTCTTCTCGCGGCTCTTCGATGCGGGGATCGTCGTCGTCGCGACCTCCAACGTCGCCCCGGACGATCTCTACCGGGACGGGCTCAACCGCCAGCTGATCCTGCCCTTCATCGACTTGCTGAAGTCGCGGACACGGCTCGTCGCTCTCGATGGACCGACCGACTATCGCCGGCTGAAGCTCGAGGGACAGTCGGTCTATCATTTCGGCACGGGCCCCGAGGCGGAGGCCGCGATGGATGCGCTTTTCGCCCGTGTGACCGGGGGCGCCGAGGGCCGGCCGGCCACCCTCACCTCGCTCGGGCGCACCATCGACATTCCGATGGCCGCCATGGGGACCGCGCGGTTTCCCTTTGCCGCGCTCTGCGAACGCCCGCTCGGCGCGCGCGATTACCTCAAGATCGCCAATGGCTTCGACATGATCGTGATCGACGGCGTGCCGCAGTTTTCCGCGACGCGCTCGGACGCGGCCAAGCGGTTCATCCTGCTCGTCGACACTCTCTATGATCGCGGCGTCAAGCTCGGCGCGAGCTTTCCGGTGCCGCTGGACGCGCTGGGGGCGGACGAGCGGACGCGGTTCGAATTCGCCCGCTGCGTGTCGCGCCTCATCGAGATGCAGTCGGACGCGTATCTGAGCGCGCCCAAGAAGCCCGGCATGGCCGCCTGAGGCCCGGGAAATCGGGCTTCAGACAAAGGGCTCACTTGCGCCTCGGGGGGGCAGGGGCTAAGAGGTGCGCGAATTCAACCCAAGCGAGGGGCATCCTCTATGGCGCGCAAGAAAATCGCTCTCATCGGGGCGGGTCAGATCGGCGGTACGCTGGCACATCTGGCCGCACTCAAGGATCTGGGTGACGTGGTGCTGTTCGACATTGTCGACGGCGTTCCGCAGGGCAAGGCCCTCGACCTCAGCCAGTCCGGTCCGGTGGAGGGTTTCGATGCCCGCGTGACCGGCACCTCCGAATACAAGGACATCGAGGGCGCCGACGTCGTCATCGTCACCGCCGGCGTGCCGCGCAAGCCCGGCATGAGCCGCGACGACCTGCTCGAGATCAACCTCAAGGTGATGGAGCAGGTGGGCGCGGGCATCGCCAAATACGCTCCCGAAGCCTTCGTCATCTGCATCACCAACCCGCTCGACGCCATGGTCTGGGCGCTGCAGAAATTCTCGGGCCTCCCCGCCAACAAGGTCGTGGGCATGGCCGGCGTGCTCGACAGCGCACGCTTCCAGCACTTCATCGCCGACGAACTCAAGGTGTCGGTCGAAGACGTGACGGCTTTCGTTCTGGGCGGGCATGGCGACACCATGGTGCCCCTGGCACGCTATTCGACCGTTGCCGGCATTCCGCTCACCGACATCGTCAAGATGGGCTGGATGAGCAAGGAGCGTCTCGAGCAGATCATCCAGCGCACGCGGGATGGCGGGGCCGAGATCGTCGGTCTCCTCAAGACCGGCTCGGCCTTCTATGCGCCGGCGACCTCGGCGATCGCGATGGCCGAGAGCTATCTTAAGGACAAGAAGCGCGTCCTGCCCGCCGCCGCCTTCCTCAATGGGGAATACGGCGTCTCCAACACCTATGTCGGTGTGCCGATCGTGATCGGTGCCGGCGGCGCCGAGAAGATCGTCGAGATCACACTCAACAGCGCCGAACAGAAGGCCTTCGACAAATCCGTCGGTGCCGTCGAAGGTCTCGTCGAGGCCTGCAAGAAGATCGCGCCGAAACTCGCCTCGTAAGCCAGGAGCTTCCATGAACATCCACGAACACCAGGCCAAGGCCCTGCTGAAGGGCTTTGGCGCACCGGTCGCCGAGGGCGTCGCGATCTTCTCGGCCGACGAGGCCGAAGCCGCAGCGCGCTCGCTTCCGGGCCCGCTCTACGTGGTCAAGAGCCAGATCCATGCCGGCGGCCGCGGCAAGGGCAAGTTCACCGAACTCGGACCCGACGCCAAGGGCGGCGTTCGCCTCGCCCGGTCGATCGAGGAGGTGGTGAGCAACGCCCGTGAAATGCTGGGCAACACGCTCGTGACCAAGCAGACCGGCCCCGCCGGCAAGCAAGTCAACCGGCTCTATATCGAGGACGGCGCGGACATCGCGCGCGAGCTCTATTGTTCGCTGCTGGTCGATCGCACCAGCGGGCGCGTGGCCTTTGTCGTCTCGACCGAAGGCGGGATGGACATCGAGGCAGTTGCCGAACATACCCCCGAAAAGATCGTGACCGTCGCGATCGATCCCGAGGCCGGCGTCACCGACGCCGATGTCAGGACCATCGCCGATGCGCTGGCGCTTGAGGGTGCGGCGCGCGAGGATGCCGGCAAGCTCTTCCCGATCCTCTACAAGGCCTTCACCGAGACGGACATGAGCCTGCTCGAGGTCAACCCGCTGATCGTCATGACCGACGGCCGGCTGCGGGTGCTCGACGCCAAGGTCTCATTCGACAACAACGCCGCCTTCCGCCATCCCGAACTGGCCGAGCTCCGCGACCTCTCCGAAGAGGACGAAAAGGAGATCGAGGCGTCCAAGTTCGACCTCGCCTATGTGGCGCTCGATGGCAATATCGGCTGCATGGTGAACGGGGCGGGCCTCGCCATGGCCACCATGGACATCATCAAGCTCTACGGCGCCGAGCCTGCCAACTTCCTCGACGTCGGGGGCGGGGCGAGCAAGGAGAAGGTCACCGCGGCCTTCAAGATCATCACTGCCGATCCGGCCGTGAAGGGCATCCTCGTCAACATTTTCGGCGGCATCATGCGGTGCGACGTCATCGCCGAAGGCGTCATCGCGGCGGTCAAGGAAGTGGGGCTCCAGGTTCCGCTGGTGGTCCGTCTCGAGGGCACCCGTGTCAAGGAAGGCAAGGCGATCCTCGACCAGTCCGGCCTCAACGTCATCTCGGCCGATGATCTCGACGATGCTGCGCAGAAGATCGTCGCGGCCATCGGAGGCGCCCGCTAGATGCTGCGGGCGGCCGCACTGGTCGGGCTGGCGGGGCTCTTGGCAGTCCCCGCACCCGCGCATGCACAAGCCGACTATGCGAGCGCGTTCACCGACGCGTTCGCCGCGGCCTGCGTGCCCGGACGCCTGACCTATGAGGCAAGCCTTGCGGCTGCACGGGACGCCGGCTGGAGCACGGTTTCAGCCCAAAGCCATCCCGAGCTCGCCGCCATCATGGCACTTGCCGAGGAAGAGGCCCGCGATCCCGAACTCGAAGGGGCCGAATTTCACTACGAGGCCTTTCTGAAGGCGGTGGCGGGCCTGCCCCATCACCTCGTCGTCTCGCGCGCGTCCTTCGTCCTCGACGACCCCGAGGACCCCTGGGTCTTTGTGGGGTGCCACCTCTACAATCTCGAGGCGACCGCCCCGATCGACCCTGCCCCGGTTACCGCGCTCATCGGCAATCCGATCTCGCGGACCCAGACCGACCAGGGCGTCGAGAGCCATGTCTGGGGTCCGCCCTGCCCGATGCCGCGCACCGGCGACACCTATCTGAACTTCGTCGAGGAGGGCAGCGTCGTCGCGGACGTGCTGCCTTTTACCGGCCTTGCGCTCAATTTCTCGACCTCCGAGCTCCCCGCGGGCGAAGAGGAACCCGAACCCTATTGCTGAATCCGGCCCGAACCAAAAGCGAGCCCCATCTATGTCCATTCTCGTCAACAAAGACACCAAGGTCCTCGTCCAGGGCCTGACCGGCAAGACCGGCACCTTCCACACCGAACAGGCGCTGGCCTATTACGGCACCAAGATGGTCGGCGGCACGCACCCCAAGAAGGGCGGCGAAACCTGGACCTCGGGCGTCGACGGCACGACGCTGCCGATCTTTTCGAGCGTGGCCGAGGGCAAGGAACGGACCGGCGCGAACGCCTCGGTGATCTACGTCCCGCCCGCTGGCGCCGCCGCAGCGATCCTCGAGGCGATCGAGGCGGAGATCGAGCTCATCGTCTGCATCACCGAAGGCGTGCCGGTGCTCGACATGGTGAAGGTCAAGGCACGGCTCGAGAAGTCGAACTCCCGGCTCATCGGCCCCAACTGCCCGGGCGTACTGACGCCCGAGGAATGCAAGATCGGCATCATGCCCGGTTCGATCTTCTCCAAGGGCTCGGTCGGCATCGTGTCGCGCTCGGGCACGCTGACCTATGAGGCGGTGTTCCAGACCACCAATGAAGGCCTCGGCCAGACGACCGCGGTCGGCATTGGCGGCGATCCGGTCAAGGGCACCGAATTCATCGACATGCTCGAGATGTTCCTCGCCGACGAAGCGACCCAGTCGATCATCATGATCGGCGAGATCGGCGGTTCGGCCGAGGAGGACGCCGCCCAGTTCCTGATCGACGAGGCCAAGAAGGGCCGCAAGAAGCCGATGGCCGGGTTCATTGCCGGTGTCACCGCACCTCCGGGCCGCACCATGGGCCATGCTGGCGCCGTAATTTCGGGCGGTAAGGGCGGGGCCGAGGACAAGATCGCGGCCATGCAGGCCGCCGGCATCCGCGTCAGCCCGTCGCCCGCACGGATCGGCGCGACGCTGGCAGAAGTGCTCAAGGGCTGACAAACCTCCGCGAGGGGGGTTGTCGTGCCCGGATCGGTAACAACATGCTAAGCTGGCCGGCCTACTCTCCGGCCAGAATTTCGGGACGCTCGGCGCCCGGCTGACACAGGGGAAGGCGGGGTTATCCCCCCGCGGCAACACGATGACACGACAAGAAAAGAACGAGACGTTCTTGCTCACCTCCTTCCTCTATGGCGGCAATGCCGCCTATGTCGAAGACCTCTATGCGCGCTTCAAGACGGATCCCGGGAGCATCGATCCCACCTGGGCCTCCTATTTCGGCAAGCTCGAGGACAGCGCGAGCGATGTCGGCGCCAACGCCGCCGCCCCCTCCTGGGCACGGGCCGACTGGCCGCAGGCCGAGGGCGGAGAGCTTGTCTCCGCGCTGGACGGCAATTGGGGCAATCTGACCGACAAGACCGGCAAGGCGCTCGCCAAGAAGGCGGCCGCCGAAGCCGCGCCGGCCCCCACCGCCATCGACGTGCTGCAGGCCACTCGCGATTCGATCCACGCGATCATGATGATCCGCGCCTATCGCATGCGCGGGCATCTGCATGCCGATCTCGATCCGCTGCGCCTGCAGGAGCCGCAGCCGGCGCCCGAGCTCGATCCCGAGAGCTACGGGTTCACCGAGGCCGATTACGGTCGCAAGATCTTCATCGACAATTATCTCGGGCTCGAATTCGCGACCGTGCCCGAAATGCTCGAAATCCTGAAGCGCACCTATTGCGGCACGCTCGGCATCGAGTTCATGCACATCTCCGACCCCGAGGCCAAGGCCTGGATCCAGGAGCGGATCGAAGGCCCGGACAAGGAAATCTCCTTCACCCCCGAGGGCAAGAAGGCGATCCTCAACAAGCTCGTCGAGGCCGAAGGCTTCGAGAAGTTCCTCGATGTCAAATATACCGGCACAAAGCGCTTCGGGCTCGACGGCGGCGAGGCGCTGATCCCGGCGCTCGAGCAGATCATCAAGCGCGGCGGCGCGCTGGGGGTCAAGGACATCGTCCTGGGCATGGCCCATCGCGGCCGCCTCAACGTGCTGACCCAGGTGATGGCCAAGCCCCACCGGGCGCTCTTTCACGAGTTCAAGGGCGGCGCGTTCTACCCCGAGGACGTCGAGGGGTCCGGCGACGTCAAATATCATCTGGGCGCCTCCTCGGACCGCGAGTTCGACGGCAACAAGGTGCACCTTTCGCTGACCGCCAATCCGAGCCATCTCGAGATCGTCGATCCGGTGGTGCTCGGCAAGGCGCGCGCCAAGCAGGACCAGCACATCTCGCCCGAGGGCAAGATCGTCACCTGGACCGAAAACCAGAAGCCGGACCGCACCATGGTGCTGCCCCTGCTCCTGCACGGGGATGCGGCCTTTGCCGGCCAGGGCGTCGTCGCCGAATGCCTGGGGCTTTCCGGCCTCAAGGGGCACCGCACGGGCGGCTCGATCCATTTCGTGATCAACAACCAGATCGGGTTCACCACGAGCCCGATGCTCTCGCGCTCCTCGCCCTACCCCACCGACGTCGCCAAGATGATCGAAGCGCCGGTGCTGCATGTGAACGGGGACGATCCCGAGGCGGTGGTCTTTGCCGCCAAGATCGCGACCGAATACCGCCAGCGCTTCGGCCGGCCCGTGGTCATCGACATGTTCTGCTACCGCCGGTTCGGGCACAATGAGGGCGACGAGCCCGCATTCACCCAGCCGCTGATGTACGCCAAGATCCGCTCGCACAAGTCGACGCTGGAGCTCTATGCGGCAAAACTGATCGCCGAGGGTCACCTGACCGAAGCGGAGCTCGACCAGCTCAAGGCCGACTGGCGCGCGCAACTCGAGATCGAGTTCGAGAGTGGCCAGGATTACCGCCCCAACAAGGCGGACTGGCTCGACGGCCAGTGGAAGAACCTCAAGGCCGCCGACATCGACGGGCCGCGACGCGGCCAGACCGGCATCGCGCTCGAGGAACTCGTGCGCATCGGCACTGCGCTCACCAAGGTGCCCGAGGGCTTCAACGTTCACCGCACGGTGCGGCGCTTCCTCGACAACCGCCTTGCCGCGATCGAATCGGGAGAAGGCATAGACTGGGCGACCGGCGAAGCGCTGGCCTTCGGCTCGCTCGTAACCGAGGGCTATCCGGTCCGACTGTCGGGCCAGGACGTCGAACGCGGCACGTTCAGCCAGCGCCATACGGTGCTTTACGACCAGCAGACCGATGAGACGGTGACCCCGCTCAACCGGCTTTCGGAAGACCAGGCGCGCTACGAGGTCATCAATTCGATGCTCTCCGAAGAGGCGGTGCTGGGCTTTGAATACGGCTATTCGCTCGCCGAGCCCAAGGCGCTGACCCTCTGGGAAGCCCAGTTCGGCGATTTCGCGAATGGCGCGCAGGTGGTGGTGGACCAGTTCATCTCCTCGGGCGAGCGCAAATGGTTCCGCATGTCGGGCCTCGTCATGCTCCTGCCCCATGGTTATGAGGGCCAGGGGCCCGAGCACTCCTCGGCGCGCCTCGAGCGCTATCTGCAGCTCTGCGCCGAAGACAACATGCAGGTCGCCAACTGCACGACCCCGGCCAACTATTTCCACATCCTGCGCCGGCAGCTGAAGCGCGACTTCCGCAAGCCCCTGGTTTTGATGACGCCGAAATCCCTGCTGCGCCACAAGCGAGCGGTTTCGGCACTGGTCGAGATGGGCCCCGACAGCTGCTTCCATCGCCTGCTCTGGGACGATGCCGAGGCACCCGGTGCACCCAAGACCAGCATCAAGCTGAAGTCGGACGACAAGATCCGTCGGGTGGTCCTCTGTTCGGGCAAGGTCTATTACGACCTGCTCGAGGACCGCGAGAAGCGTGGCGTCGACGATGTCTACCTGCTCCGGCTCGAGCAGCTCTATCCGTTCCCGGCCAAGGCGCTGCTCGACGAGCTTAACCGCTTCTCGAACGCCGAGATCGTCTGGTGCCAGGAAGAGCCCAAGAACATGGGGGCGTGGGCGTTCGTCCAGCCCTATATCGACTGGGTGCTCGAGCAGATGGGCCGGCCCGGCCAGCGTCCGCGCTATATCGGGCGTCCCGCATCGGCCTCGACCGCGACGGGCCTGATGCGCACCCATTTGCTGCAGTTGCAGACGTTCCTCGACGAAGCATTCGCAGACTGATCACTGCCGGGGCGGGCCTGATGCGCGCCCCGGAGACCGCTCAAGCCAGAGGCAGCGCCCGGAGCGCCGCCCGCGAGACGAACCAAAAGAAGGACCGCACACATGTCGGTAGATATTCGGGTGCCCACACTCGGGGAAAGCGTCACCGAAGCCACGATCGGCCAGTGGTTCAAGAAGGTCGGCGAGCAGATCGCCGCCGATGAACCGGTTGTCGAGCTCGAAACCGACAAGGTGACGATCGAGGTCCCGGCCCCGGCAGCCGGTGTGCTCGAGGCGATTTCGGCCAATCCGGGCGATACCGTCAATGTCGGCGCGCTGATCGGCGCGATTTCCGCAGGCGGTGCGGCAGCCAAGAGCGCTGCCCCAGAGCGCGCCGCGGCGCCCGCCGAGGAAAAGCCTGCTGCCGGCAACGGCACCTCCATGCCCGCAAGCCCCTCCGCGCAGAAGCTGATGGCCGAGAACGGCCTTGCAGCAGGCGACGTCGAGGGATCGGGCAAGCGCGGCCAGGTGCTGAAGGAAGACGTGCAGTCCGCCATCGCCGCCCGGCCCGCCGCAACCCAGCAGATGCCGAGCGCCACGACCGGTTCGGCCGCCGCGCCCGTGCCGCAACCCGCGCCCGTCCCCGCACAGGCAAGGGGCCCTGTCGCCCAGGCCGACGAGGGCCGCGAGGAACGCGTCCGCATGACGCGCCTGCGCCAGACGATCGCGCGCCGCCTCAAGGACGCCCAGAACACTGCTGCCATGCTCACCACCTTCAACGAGGTGGACATGAAGCCGGTGATGGACCTGCGCGCCTCCTACAAGGAGCTCTTCGAGAAGAAGCATGGCGTCAAGCTCGGCTTCATGGGCTTTTTCACCAAGGCTGTGTGCCACGCGCTCAAGGAAATCCCCGCGGTCAATGCCGAGATCGACGGGGACGACCTCGTCTACAAGAACTACGCCCATATCGGGGTGGCCGTCGGGACCGAGAAGGGCCTCGTCGTGCCCGTGGTTCGCAATGCCGACGAGCTCTCGATTGCCGGCATCGAAAAGGAGATCAACCGCCTCGGCCGCGCCGCGCGTGACGGACAGCTCTCCATGGCCGACATGCAGGGCGGCACCTTCACCATCTCCAATGGCGGCGTCTATGGCTCGCTGATGTCCACGCCCATCCTCAACGCCCCGCAATCGGGCATTCTGGGCATGCACAAGATCCAGGAGCGTCCCATCGCCATCGGCGGTAAGGTCGAGATCCGGCCGATGATGTATCTGGCGCTCTCCTATGACCACCGGATCGTCGATGGCAAGGAAGCGGTGACGTTCCTCGTGCGCGTCAAGGAAAGCCTCGAAGCGCCCGAGCGCCTCGTGCTCGATCTCTAGCAAGTGTGATCGGCCCGAGGGCCACGCGCGGCGCCGCCTTAACCCTTTGATAGGCGGCGCCTCCCCTTGTGGTGGCACCGAACGCATGGACGGAGCCTGACGTGATCCCAAACTTCGCCAACTGGATGCGCGCGCTTCTGCTGGGCGCCGCGATGGCCGCCCCGGCGCACGCCGCGACCGCCGGGCAGGATGAGCTGATCGGCGAGGTGCTCGCCTTTTACGGCACCCAGACTATCGTCGAGACCATGAGCACGCACTGCTACGAAAGTGCCGGGCTCGAGGAGGAATACGAGATCGCCGCGCAAGACTGGTATTTGCGCAATGTGAGCTTTCTCGACCTCGCCCATCGGGTGCTGACCCAGCTCGACGGGCTCGACGAGGAGCGCCGGCGGGCCGCCGAGATTTACTCCGGCACCCAGATCATGACCGCCTTCAACGCCGCGCCCGACAAACGCGCGTTCTGTCTTGCGTTCCGCGAGAGCCTCGAGGAGGGCGTGCTCGACATCGACAGGCAGTTCGCCGACACGCTCGAGCGCGCCCGTGCCGTCACCATTCAATGACCAGCCTCAAGGAGCCAAGATGAGCCTCGGAACCGTGATCGTCACCGGCGCCAGCCGCGGGATCGGCGCTGCGACCGCAATCGGCGCCGCCCGACGTGGCTATGACGTGCTGGTCAATTTCGCAGGCAATCGCGGCGCAGCCCAGACCGTGGTCGGGGCCGTCGAGGAGGCGGGTGCCAAAGCCGTAGCGGTACAGGCCGATGTGAGCCGGCCAGAGGACGTCAAGCGGATCTTCGAGGCGGCCGACGCCATGGCGCCGCTGGTCGGGCTCGTCAACAATGCCGGCATCGTGGCACCCGCCATGCGGGTGGACGAAATGGATGTCGAGCGCATCGAGCGCATCCTCGCGGTCAACGTCACCGGCACGATGCTCTGTGCGATCGAAGCGGTTAAGCGCATGTCGACCCGCCATGGCGGCAAGGGCGGAGCGATCGTCAATCTGAGCTCGGCCGCGGCCAAGCTCGGTGCGCCTTCGACCTATGTGGATTACGCTGCCGCAAAGGGTGCGATCGACAGTTTCACCGTTGGGCTCGCGCTCGAGGTCGCAGGCGAAGGCATTCGCGTCAACGCGGTGCGCCCGGGCATCATCGCTACCGACATTCATGCCGCCGGCGGCGACCCGGACCGCGCACACCGCATCGCATCCTCCCTGCCGATCCCGCGGGCGGGTACGGCCGAAGAGGTCGCCAACGCCATCCTCTGGCTTCTCTCCGAGGAGGCCTCCTATTCGACCGGTACGATCCTCGCTGTCACGGGCGGCCGCGCCATAGCGCCATAGCACCGATGCGTGCGGGGCTATGGCGGGCGGCGGCCAAACCCGGTATGGGTCTGGCCGAACGCAGCGCCCAAGGACCATCGTCATGGCCTTTCCCTGGCTCGAATTTTTCGGCCTCATCCTTGCCTTTTCCATCAGCGTCGTGATCCCGGGCGCCGATTTTGCCATGGTGCTGCGCCAGTCGGTGGCTCATGGCCGGCGCGCCGCGCTCTTTACCAGCGCTGGCATCGCGACAGCCATTCTCGTACACGGAGCCTATACGCTGCTTGGGGTCGGCGTGCTGGTTGCCCAGTCGATCCTGCTCTTCGACATCCTCAAATATCTGGGCGCGGCGTATCTTCTCTGGCTCGGCATAAGCGCATTGCGGTCCGCCCCTCCCAAGCCCCCCGGCGCACTCGATGCGGCGCCGGTGTCCGGCGGCGGCGATCTTTCGGCCTATGTGCTCGGCTTTCTGACCAATCTCCTCAATCCCAAGGCCGTGCTCTTTTTTCTGGCGCTCTTTACCTCGCTCGTCAGCGCCCGGACCCTCCTCGAACACAAGATCGTCTATCTCGGCACGATGAGCGCGATGCTGTTCGGCTGGTTTGCGCTGGTCTCGGTATTTTTTACGGTCCCTGCCGTGCGGCAGGGGTTTTTTCGGCTCGGCCGGTGGTTTAACCGGATCACCGGGCTTACCTTCATCCTGCTGGCGCTGCGCGTAGCAGTCGCGAGGCCGGGTTAAAGCGTCTGGAGAGAACATGGCGGACAGTTTCGATTTCACGGTTATCGGCAGCGGCCCCGGGGGCTATGTCGCTGCCATTCGCGCGGCACAGCTGGGCATGAAGGTTGCAGTGGTCGAGAAATGGGCCACCCATGGCGGCACCTGCCTCAATATCGGCTGCATTCCATCCAAAGCGCTGCTGCATGCCTCCGAGCTCTTCGAAGAGGCCGGGCACGGCTTTGCGGGGCTGGGCATCGAGGTCGGTACGCCCAAGCTCAATCTGCCCGCCATGATGAAGCACAAGGACGATACGGTGACCGCCAACGTCACCGGCATCGACTATCTCTTCAAGAAGAACAAGATCACCGCGCTACGCGGTACCGGCTCCATCGCCGGTCCCGGCAAGGTGACGGTAACCCCCAAGAACGGCGAGCCGCAGACCATTTCGAGCCGTCACATCGTGATTGCCACCGGCTCGGTCTCGGCCAATCTGCCCGGCATCGAGATCGACGAGAAGCGCGTCGTCACCTCGACGGGCGCGCTCGGCCTCGACAAGGTACCCGAGCGCCTGCTCGTCATCGGCGCCGGGGTCATCGGGCTGGAGCTCGGCTCGGTCTGGGCACGGCTCGGCGCCAAGGTGACGGTCGTTGAATATCTCGACCGCATCCTGCCCGGCATGGACAGCGAGGTCGCCCGCCAGTTCCAGCGCATCCTGCAGAAGCAGGGCTTCGACTTCCGCCTCGGCACCAAGGTGACGGGGATCGAGGAAGGGGAGAACGGCAAGCTCGTCGCAAGGCTGGAGCCGGCCGCCGGCGGAGACTTTCTGCTGCTCGAGACCGACGTCGCGCTGGTCGCCATCGGACGCAAGCCCTACACCGAGGGCCTCGGGCTCGACGCGGCGGGCGTCGCGCTCGACGAGCGGGGGCGCGTGCGGGTCGATGCGCATTACAAGACCTCGGTCGAGGGCATCTATGCCATCGGCGACGTGATCGCCGGGCCGATGCTCGCCCACAAGGCCGAGGACGAGGGCATTGCGGTGGCCGAACTCGTCGCGGGCCAGGCGGGGCACGTCAATTACGGCGCGATCCCATCGGTCGTTTACACCAATCCCGAGATTGCCGCGATCGGCCGCACCGAGGACGAACTCAAGGCCGAAGGCATCGAGTACAAGGTCGGCAAGTTCCCCTTCACCGCCAATGGCCGCGCCAAGGCCATGCAGGCGACCCAGGGCTTCGTCAAGATCCTCGCAGACGTCACGACCGATCGAGTGCTGGGTGCCCATATCGTCGCCAAGAACGCTGGCGAGATGATCCACGAGATCGGCGTGCTGATGGAATTCGGCGGCGCTGCCGAAGATCTGGCGCGCACGACCCACGCCCACCCCACCCTCTCCGAAGCGGTTCGCGAAGCGGCGCTCATGTGCGGGGACGGCGCGATCCACATCTGATCGTCTGCGCCGGGGCGGTTCAGTCCGCCCCGGCTGCCCGCGCCGCGCGTGCGCGCGCTTCGGCCCGGCTGAACAGCACCGAACCCCCGATGACCATGGCCGCGCCCAGCGCGTGCCAAGGGGTAAAGACCTCTCCCAGAACGAAAACGGCAAGCACGATGGTCGCCACCGGGCCGTAGCTGCCCGTAGTCGCGACCGTACGGGCGCCGATCCGCGAGATCGCCACATTGAGCAGGAACCCCGGGGCGACCGTGCAGAGAAGCCCGAGCCCCAGCCCATAGAGCCAGACCGTGGGAGAAAGCCCGGCAAACTGCTCGGCGCCATGCATCACCCAATTGTGCCCAATGGCGAGCACGCCTGCGAACCCCATGCCGATGCAGGTGAAGATGCGCGGGCCCACATGGTCCATCTGCGCGCGCGCCAGATGGAGATAAAGCGCATAGGTGAACGCGGCGCAGAGGATGAGCCCGGTGCCGATCCATATGCCGTCGGGGTCGACCCCGAGCGTCCAGACGAACTGCACGACGAGCCCGAAATAGGAAAGAAGAAGCGCCGGCACCGCCCCCTTGAAGGCCATGTCCTTGAAGAGCCAGACGCCAAGGGCAAAGGAGATGAAGGGGTAGGTGAAAAGGACGAGCCGGGCATATTGGGCCGAGACGTAGTTGAGCCCGGCGAAGTCGAGCCAGCTCGAAACATAGTAGCCGAGCGCCCCCACCGCGGCCACGGTCAGCACCCGGCGCAGCCCCAGTCGCGCCCGCAGGGCCGGATCGCGCCAGAGGCTGAAAAGCCCGATCGCGACGAAGAACGGCATGGCAAAGAGCATGCGCAGGGCCAGCACCGTTTCGGTCGGCACCCCCTCGATATAGGCAAGCTTGATGAAGATGCCCTTGGCCGAGAAGAGGATCGCCGCAGCGACGGCGAGACCATAGCCGACAAGATCGATTGGAGTGCGGGAGGGCGCGGACATCAGTGATACCGTGAGCCGGCTTGCGGCAGGAGGAGAACGCTGTGCCTACACCCGGCGCGGCGGCGAGGAAAGCCCCGAGGCCTGATCTCTTGATCGCTGCGTCAGCCCAGCACGGCCGACGCGATTGCCGACAGACCGACATCCTCGAAGCGGGCGGGCGACCAGCCCGGTTTCTGATCCTTGTCGATAAGCACGGCCCGTACCCCTTCGACGAAATCGTCCCGCCCAACCATCATCCGCGCAAGCCTCAGATCCATGGCGAGGACATCGGCAATGTCGGGCAGGGCGCGCGCCCGGTCCTGTGCGGCGAGGATGGCCGCGAGGCTCGTGGGACACCGCGTCCCGATCACGGCGCCGAGTTCGGGGTCCACATCGGCGATCGCAGCCTCGATCGCGCCTGCCCCGTCGAGAGAAAGCGGGCCCGCGAGCCGGTCCGCCGCTGCGACGAGAACGGGGGGATCGGGATCGATGCCCTCGGCCTGCATGATCGCCACGAGGGCCGCATCGACGTTCTCGGCGTCGGCGGCCGAGCCGATCGCACTGCGGACGCTGTCGAGCCTGGCCGGTGGCACCACGCAATCGGTGAGCCCTAGTGCCCGCGCGTCTCCGGCGCCAACCGGGACGCCCGCCAGCATGAAGAGCAGGGCCCGCTCGCGCGGCGCCTTGGCGAGGATGCACTGAACCCCGACATCGGGAATGAAGCCGATCGCCGCCTCGGGCATGGCGAATTTCGCGCCGGGCGTCGTGAAGCGGAACCCGGCATGGCCGGCAATGCCGAGCCCGCCGCCCATCACCACCCCTTCGGCCAGCGCCACGACGGGCTTGGGATAGGTCGCGATCACCCGGTTCATCTCATATTCGGCGGCAAAGAACCGTGAGGCGGCCTCGAGATCGCCGGCAAGCACATGGCTTCTGATCGCGCGGACATCGCCACCGGCGCAGAAGCCGCGCGGCCCCTTGCCCTCGAAGACGACAACGCGCACGTCGTCATCTGCGCGCCAGGTTTCGAGCGTTTCGATGATGCCGGTAGCCATGCCCAGATCGAGCGCGTTGATCGCGTCCGGGCGGTCGAGCGCAATGATCCCGAGCCGGCCGGCGCGGGCGATGTCGAGATGCGCGTGCGTCAAGAAGCCATCCTGTCGATCTTTTGAGGTTGCCCGTGAGGTAACCGGTTTGGCGAATTGTCGTTCCAATGCCTCGGCGGCAATGCTAGGGCAGAGCGATGACAGCCTCAACCTCACGCTCCATGTCCCGGTCCATGACCAGCCCCATCGCCCTCACCGGCATCGCCAGAGACCTGCGCGCACGCGCCGAGGCCGGCATCCCGATCCGCGTCGGCGTCATCGGCTCGGGCGAAATGGGTACGGACCTCGTCACCCAGGGCGCGCTGATGGACGGCATCGAGATCGCCGCCATTGCGACGCGCCGCCCGCACACCGCGCGCGCGGCGATCGGTATCGCCTATGGCGATGAAAGCCGCGCAGCCGAGGTCGAAAGCCCGTCCAAATTTTCCGCCGCGCTCGAACAGGGCAAGATCGCCATCACCACCGCGGATCGGCTGGTCACCCAGCCCGAGATCGACGTGGTGATCGATGCGACCGGCAAGCCCGGCGTCGCCGCCGACTACTGCCTCACCGCCATGGAGCACGGCAAGCACCTCGTGATGATGAACGTCGAGGCGGACGTCACCATCGGGCCCTACCTCAAGGCCGAGGCGGACCGGCTGGGCGTCGTCTATTCGGTCGGCGCGGGCGATGAGCCCTCCTCCTGCATGGAGCTGATCGAGTTCGTCACCGCGCTCGGCTTGCGCGTCGTGTCGGCCGGCAAGGGCAAGAACAACCCGCTCAATCATTACGCCGTCCCCGACGATTATCGCGAGGAAGCGATCCGCCGGAACATGAACCCGCGCATGCTGGTCGAGTTCGTCGACGGCTCGAAAACCATGGTCGAGATGTGCGCGATCGCCAATGCCACCGGCCTCGTGCCGGACGTGCCGGGCATGCACGGCCCCGCCGCCGACCGCGACCAGATGGTGAAGGTGCTGATCCCGCGCGAGGATGGCGGGATCCTCCACAAGAAGGGCGTCGTCGATTTCACCGTCGGCAAGGGCGTGGCGCCCGGCGTCTTCGTCATCGTCGAGGCGGAGCATCCCCGCGTCATCGAACGGATGGATGACCTCCATATCGGGCACGGGCCCTATTACAGCTTCTTCCGCCCCTACCATCTGACGAGCCTCGAGGTGCCGCTGACCTGCGCGCGCATCATGCTTTACGGCAAGCCCGACATGGTGCCCCTGCCCCAACCGGTGGCCGAAGTCTGTGCGGTGGCCAAGCGCGACCTTGCAGCGGGCGAGACCTTCGACGCCA
Organism: Arsenicitalea aurantiaca; assembly: GCF_003994485.1. Taxonomy (GTDB): domain Bacteria; phylum Pseudomonadota; class Alphaproteobacteria; order Rhizobiales; family Devosiaceae; genus Arsenicitalea; species Arsenicitalea aurantiaca. Next base: position 83,766 of record NZ_RZNJ01000005.1, on the reverse strand, counting down.
TCGGGGAAACCTGCTACCGCAGCTTCGTCATGACCGTGGCCGACAGCCGGCCCAAGGGTGCTCTACCCGTGGGCCTGCTCGAAGGCGGAAAGGCGCTGGCCCCGATCAAGAAGGGCGAGCTCATCACCACCGCCAACGCCACCCCCGATACGAGTACGAACCTCTATCGCCTGCGCCGCCTGCAGGACCAGATGCTGGGGCTCGGCTGATCCGGCGAAAAGAATCCGCCAACGCGTTGCGGTGCATCAGGTTTTTTGCCGGCCTGCGCATTTAATTGGCACCCCATGCTTTGCTGCCGAGGCCGCTTTTGCGCCACACTCCGGGCAATGGCGTAACCCGCCGCCGGGCCCTAGCGCCCCCATTCAACCGAGTGAGGACGACAATGACTGCTCTGACCCCACGCCTGGCGACCCTCGCAGGCGCCATCGTGATCGCCGGCTTCTCCACAGCCGCCATCGCCCAGGAAGGCCCCCTCGTCACTGCCGACTGGGTGCTCGACAACCTCAACAACGAAAACGTGCGCATCTTCGAGGTCAGCACCGATGTCGGCGTCTATGAGCGCGGGCATATTCCGGGCGCGGTGAACCTGCACTGGCACACCGACCTCGTGGACACCGTGCGCCGCGACATCGTGAGCGCCGAGAATTTCGAAGCGCAGCTGCGCGAGGCCGGCGTCGACGAAGACACCACCATCGTCCTCTATGGCGACAACAACAACTGGTTCGCCGCCTGGGGCGCCTGGGTGTTTGACATCCACGGGCTGGGCGAGGTCAAGCTGCTCGATGGCGGCCGCAAGCTCTGGGAAGAGCAGGGCCTGCCGCTCGATACCGCTACCCCCGAATATGTGGCGACCGAGTTCGCCCTGCCTGAATCCAACACCCAGCTGCGCGCCCGCCTGTCGGACGTGCTCGAAGTGGTCGAGGGCGGCGCCGAAGTCCAGCTGGTCGATATCCGCTCGCCGCGCGAATACAATGGCGAAATCTTCGCCCCCGAAGGCGTGCAGGAGCTCTCGATCCGCGCCGGCCACATCCCGGGCGCCGTGAACTTCCCCTGGGGCAACGCCGTCAACGAGGACGGGACCTTCAAGTCCGCGGACGAGCTGAAGGCCGCCTTCGCAGCGATCGGCATCGACGGTTCGCAGCCCATCATCACCTATTGCCGCATCGGCGAGCGCTCCAGCCACACCTGGTTCGTGCTTTCGCGGATCCTCGGCTACGACGTGCGCAACTATGACGGCTCCTGGACCGAGTACGGCAATTCGGTCGGCGTGCCGATCGCGAACCCAGCCGGCACCGTCTGGGGCGCGCTCTAAGCAGACATTCCCGGCGCCGCACCCCCGGCGTCGGGCCTATCCAGCGAATTAGCGCTGGACATTTCCTCGTAATCCCTGTGACTTGCGGGCGCCCCGGTGCCCGCATTTTTCGTTTTCGTCGCCGAAAAGTCCTGCCATGCCCCAAACCCTGCGCTACGGCCTTGCCGCCCTCATCGTCCTCGTCATCCTCTGGGGCGTGTGGACGCTCAATGCCGGCGGCGTCGCGGACCGTCCGCTTGCGATCTCGCTGATCCTCGGCAGCGCCTTCGGGCTCGTGCTGCAACGGAGCCGGTTCTGCTTTTATTGCAATCTGCGGGACCTCGTGGAGCGGCGCGAGCCGGCAGGCGTCCTCGCCATCCTCGTTGCGCTCGCCATCGGCGCCATCGGCTATACCGCCATCTTCGGGGCCTGGTTGCCGACCCCAGCCATAGAGCGGCTTCCGCCCACCGCCCATATCGGGCCGGTCAGCCTCGTGCTCGTCGGCGCGGCGCTCATCTTCGGGCTCGGCATGGGCATTTCGGGATCGTGCCTCTCGGCCCATTTCTACCGGCTGGGCGAAGGCTCGCCCGTCGCGCCCTTCGCCATCATCGGCGCGGCGGCCGGCTTCGGCATCGGCTTTTACACCTGGAATGAGCTCTATCTCACCTTCATGCAGACCGCGCCTTCGGCGTGGATGCCGCACGCGCTCGGCTATGCCGGCAGTCTCGTGCTGACGCTCTTACTGCTCGCGGGGCTCGCCCTCCTTGCCCTCTGGTGGGGCCGTCCGCGCGCGGGCGAGCCTCTGCCTCCGCTCACAGTGTCGGAGGCCTTCCGGCGTCTTTTCGTCCTGCGCTGGCCCGCGACCTTTGCCGGAGCCGCCGTCGGCGTCATCTCGATCCTCGCCTATTTCCGCGTTGCCCCGCTCGGGGTGACGGCCGAACTCGGCTCGATCGTGCGGACGGGCGCCGCCTCGCTCGCTGTCCTGCCCGAGCGGCTGGTGGGGCTCGATGGCTTTCGCGGCTGCGCGACCGTCATCAAGGAGGCTCTCCTTTCCAATAACGGGCTCTTCGTCCTGGGGCTGATCTTTACCGCCTTCGCCTCGGCGCTGATCGCCAACCAGTTCACGCCGCGCCTGCCCAATGTCAAAGACGTGTTCCGCGGCCTTGCCGGGGGCGTGCTCCTTGGATGGGGCGCCATGACGGCGCTCGGCTGCACGGTGGGGGTACTGCTCTCGGGCATCCATGCCGGCGCCGTTTCGGGCTGGGTGTTCCTCGGCTTCTGCGCCCTCGGCGCCATCCTGTCCATGCCCATCGGCAGGCGGCTCGAAACCCGCTCGGCCTGAACGCCATCGCAAGAGGAGGAAGACAATGTCGCAAAAGGTCAGGTGGGGGATCATCTCCACAGCCAATATCGGGCTCGAGAAGGTCGTGCCCGCCATCATGAAATCGCCCAGCTCCGAAGTCGTCGCCATCGCCTCGCGCGATGAAGCCAAGGCGCGCGCCGCCGCGGACCGGCTCGGCATCGAGAAGGCCTATGGCAGCTATGAGGCGCTGTTTTCCGATCCCGACGTCGACGCCGTCTACAACCCCCTGCCCAACCATCTGCACGTGCCGATGACACTCGCCGCCGCCCGGGCCGGCAAGCATGTGCTCTGCGAAAAGCCGATCGCGCTCGATACCGCCGAAGCCGAGCAGCTGCGCGAAATCCCCGACGGGATCGTCTTTTACGAAGCCTTCATGGTGCGCTTCCATCCCCAATGGCTGCGCGCCCGCGAGATCGTGCGCTCTGGCGAACTGGGCGAGATTCGAGCCATCAACTGCGTCTTTGCCTATCACAATGTCGACCCGGGCAATGTCCGCAACCAGGCCGATATCGGCGGTGGCGGCATCATGGATATCGGGTGCTATGCGATCACCGGCTCACGCTTCCTGTTCGAGGCCGAGCCGCTGCGCGTGGTCTCGCTCGTCGATCGGGATCCCGAGTTCCGCACCGACCGGCTCGCCAGCGTCATCGCCGATTATGGCAATGGCCGCCAGCTGACCTTCATCTGTTCGACCCAGGCCGTGCCGCACCAGAAGATCGAGGTTTTGGGCACCAAGGGCCGGGTGGAAATCCTCATTCCGTTCAACGCGCCTGCCGATCAGGCGACCGCCATCCTCGTCGATACCGGGCTTGCGCTCGGGGGGACGATGGCGCGCCGCGAGATCATCGCGCCTTGTGACCAGTATACCGAGCAGGCCGAAGCCTTCGCCCAGGCGGTGCTCGGCAAGAAGCCTCTCGGCTATGGCGTCGAGGACGCGATCGCGACCATGAAGGCGCTAGATGCGATCTTTGAAAGCGAGAAGACCGGGGGCTGGGCGGAGGTCTGATCCTGCCCAAACCGGGGCCTGATCCGGCAGCTGCGGCCGGCACGTACCTGCCGCAGCCAACACCAGGGACTTGCGCTTGACCGACACCGTCCTCGTCACCGGAATCTCGGGCTTTGTGGGCGGGCATGTCGCCCTCTCACTGCTCCAGGCCGGCTATCGCGTCCGCGGCAGCGTGCGGAGCCTCAAGCGCGCCGATGCGGTGCGCGCCACCCTCGCTGCAGCCGGCGCCGAGACCGAGCGGCTCGAATTCGTCGCGCTCGACCTTCTCGATGATCGCGGCTGGAGCGATGCGGTGCGTGGCTGCCGCTACCTCCAGCACGTCGCCTCGCCCTTCATCCTGGGCGAACCGAAGGACCGCATGGACCTTATCCGCCCGGCGGTGGACGGAACCCGTCGCGCGCTCGAGGCGGGCCTTGCAGCAGGTGTCGAGCGGATCGTCCTCACCTCCTCGATCGCGGCGGTGATGTATGGCCATCCCGGATCGCGCACGTCCCCCTTCACGGCGGCAGACTGGTCACTGACCGAAGGCGGCGACGTCACCGCCTACACCGAATCCAAGACCCGCGCCGAGCTCGAAGCCTGGTCCGTGATGGAGGCCGCGGGCCGGCGCGGCGACCTCGTCGCGATCAATCCGACGGCGATCTTCGGGCCGCTTCTCGACGAGGATCCGGGCACGTCGGCGCTTCTCGTCAAGCGTCTGCTCGATGGCTCGATCCCGGCCGCGCCCCGCTTCTCGCTCGGCATCGTCGACATTCGCGACGTGGCCGAACTGCACCTGCATGCGATGACCACCCCGGATGCGGGCGGGCGGCGCTTTCCCGCCTCGCCTGAAACGCTCTGGATGATCGAGATCGCCGACATCCTGCGCACCGCTTTTCCCGAGCGCGCCGGCCGCATCCCACGTTTTCGGGTCCCCGACATGCTCGTGCGGATCGCTGCGCTTTTCGACAGGGACGCCCGCGCCAATCTGGCCGGGCTCGGCATCAGGCGCGGGGTCGATTCGCGCGACGCCGAAGTCCTTCTCGGCCGCCCCTTCATCTCGCCCAGACTCGCCCTGACCGCGACGGCACGCAGCCTGATCGAGAAGGGCCTCGTCTGAACCCGCTCATCGCCATGGCGCGAAAAAAGGGCTAGGCCAAGCCCGCGCAATTGGGTAGAAAACGTGCCGACTGGAACGGGGCTGTAGCTCAGTTGGGAGAGCGCGTCGTTCGCAATGACGAGGTCAGCGGTTCGATCCCGCTCAGCTCCACCAGTCCAGCCTCCCTGCTTGAATATCGATGGGCTGGCCGTGTGCACATTGCGTGTCGCGGGCGCGGCCGCATTGCATTGCGCCCTGATCGCGACCTGTGCAGGCCGGTGGACAAGTGCATCAGAATGAAACGGAACTCGTCCACTCCGCTTCAAACAAAGCCTGATGCGGCCAACAAATTTCTCGAAAACTTCGATCAGCAGTTGTCAAAAGGGTCGCGCGTGTAATTATTCGCGCGGGCGAAGCTGTCATCCGACGCGAAGGAGCGGCGTGGATGGACATTCGGTTCGTGCGGTTTGTGCGGACCGTGCTACTCGCCCGGAGGTGATCGCCGGCGGCACGAATCCGCCGGCCCGACGACAACAATGCCAGGACCCTGGCACACGAGGAGGACTATCATGAGCAATATCAAACGCCGGACCGTGCTGGCCGGGGGCGCTGCGCTGGGTGCGGCCGCCTTCCTGCCTTCAGTGTCCTTTGGCCAGTCCAATTATCCCAATCGTCCGCTGACCATGGTCGTCCCCTGGGGCGCCGGCGGCGGTACCGATGCGACCGCTCGCATCATCGCATCCATCGTCGAGCAGCGCCTCGGCCAGCCGATCAACGTCGTCAACCGCACCGGCGGCGCGGGCGTCGTGGGCCATTCGGCCATCGCCACGGCGCCTGCCGACGGCTACACGATCGGCATCATCACGGTCGAGATCGCCATGATGCATCACCAGGGCCTCACTGACCTCGACCCCGAGAGCTATACCCCGCTCGGGCTCGTCAACATCGATCCGGCCGGCATCCAGGTGAGCTCGGACAGCCCCTACACCACCCATGACGAACTGGTCGAAGCCCTGCGCGCGGCGCCTGCGGGCCAGTTCACCGCCTCGGGCACCGGCCAGGGCGGCATCTGGCACCTCGCGCTGATCGGCTGGCTGCAGAGCCTCGGGCTCGAAGCCAACCACGTGACCTGGGTTCCCTCCGAAGGCGCGGCCCCTGCCATGCAGGAACTTGCCGCCGGCGGCGTCGACATCGTCACCTGCTCGGTTCCCGAAGCTCAGGGCATGATCGATGCCGGTCGGGCACGCAGCCTTGCCATCATGTCGGCCGAGCGCTCGGACAACTTCCCCGACCTGCCGAGCCTCGGCGAGCTCGGCATCGAGTACTCGATGGGCGCATGGCGCGGCATCGCGGCGCCCGCAGGCCTTCCCGATGACATCCGCCAGGTCCTGACCGATGCGGTCGCGGAAGCTGCGGCATCCGACACCTATATCGAGTTCATGGACGGCCGCGGCTTCGGCGTGCGCTACCTGCCGCCCGAAGAGCAGGCGAGCTTCATGATGGAAGCCGACGCCGCAATGGGCGATGCCATGGCGGCAGCCGGTCTGGCCCAGGGCTGATACCCGCATCCGCTAACGGGCCCCGCCCCTCAGGGGGCGGGGTTCGCTGCTTCGACGGGGGAGTCTCCATGCGTTTCAACGATGCCGTCCTGGGCGCGGTCTTCATCGCCCTTGCGCTCTACATGATCATCACTGCCGCCGGCTTCCCGAGCTTTGCCGGCCAGCCCTATGGGGCAAGCCTCTTTCCCACCGTTATGGGCGGCGGGTTCCTGATCGGCGGCGCGCTCCTCGTCATCCGCGGCCTGACCGCCGCAGGCCGCGAAATCCCGGCCTTCACCGCGGATCCGGCTCTGCTCGTGCCGCGCAACGGGATCTCGGTCGCACTCATCGTCGGCGCCATCGTCTTTTACGTCGTGCTGGCGGACACGGTCGGGTTCATCCCGATCGCCCTCGTCATCCTCCTCGGGCTCTTCCTCTGGTTCCGGGTGAAAGTGGTCACGGCCCTCCTGCTCTCGGTCGCCGTCACCGCCCTCAGCTTCTGGTTCTTCGCCATCATGCTGCGCGTGCCCCTGCCGCGCGGCTGGCTCACCGGCATCGTCTAGGAGACCGAGATGGACGTCATCCTTTCCGCCTTCAGCCTCATCGGGGACCCGCAGGTCCTCCTGGTCGTCATCCTGTCGGCTGCCTTCGGCATGTTCGTCGGCGCCATGCCGGGCCTCACCGCCACCATGGCCGTGGCGCTGCTCGTGCCGATCACCTTCTTCATGGCGCCGGTGCCAGCGCTTGCCGCCATCGTGACGGCAAGCTCGATGGCGATCTTTGCCGGCGACATACCCGCGGCCATGCTGCGCATGCCGGGCACGCCGGCCTCGGCGGCCTATACCGACGAATCCTATGCGATGGGCCGCAAGGGGCTGCTCAACCTCACCCTCGGCACGAACCTTCTGGTCTCGGTCATCGGCGGGCTCATCGGGGTGGCGGCGCTCATCTTCGCGGCGCCCGCGCTGGCCGAAGTCGCGCTGCGCTTCACCGCCTTCGAATATTTCTGGCTGACGGCACTCGGGCTCTCCTGCGCCATCTTCATCGCCTCGTCCGATCCGCTGAAGGCCATGCTCTCGCTCCTCATCGGGCTCTCGCTGGCGACCGTCGGCATCGATCCCACCGCTGGGGTGCAGCGCTTCACCTTCGGCAATGTCGAGCTGATGGGCGGCATCAACTTCATCCCCGCCATGATCGGGCTCTTTGCGATCTCCGAGATCATGCGCGGGGCCATGCGCATGCAGAACACGACGCCCGACATGCCGCCGCAATCGGGGCCGGTCTTCAAGGGCGTCGGCAAGGTCATCTGGACCTACAAGAAGAACGTCGCGCGCGGCTCGATCCTCGGCACGATGATCGGAGCGCTGCCGGGCGCCGGCGCCGACATCGCGGCGTGGATCTCCTACGCGGTCTCCAAGCGGTTCTCCAAGGAGAAGGAGAAATACGGCACCGGACACATCGAGGGCGTGGTCGATGCGACGGCCGCCAACAACTCCTCGGTGGGCGCCGCGTGGATCCCCGCGCTGGTCTTCGGCATCCCCGGCGATTCGATCACCGCCATCGTCATCGGCGTGCTCTACATGAAGGGCATGAACCCCGGGCCCACCGTGTTCCTCGAGAACCCGCAATTCATCTACGCGGTGTTCATGATCTTCATCGTCGCCAACCTCGTGATGATCCCGATGGGCTGGGCGGTGATCAAGGGCGCGCGCCCGATCCTGCGCGTGCCCCGGCAGGTGCTGCTGCCCATCATCCTCATCTTCTGCATCGTCGGGTCGTTCGCGATGACCAACTCGATATACGGGGTGGTGCTGATGCTGGGCTTCGGGGTGGCGGGCTGGCTTCTTGAGGAGAACGGCTACCCGGTCGCCCCGATCATTCTGGGGCTCGTGCTCGGGGGCATGTTCGAACGCACCTTCATGAGCTCGATGCTGCGCACGGGCGGCGACCTTCTGGGCTTTTTCGAACGCCCGATCGCCGCGACCCTAGGGGTGATCACCCTCTTGCTCTGGGCCTTCACCATCTTCCGCGCACTGCAGGCCCGCGGCCGGCCCTCGGCGCCGATCCTGCCGGGCGGCGCCGGATAGGCTCTTGCGGGCGGGACCATGGTTCCGCCCGCCCACTGGACAGACGTGCCCGCTTGTGGGCAGTTTCGGGTCCGCAGAAAGGACCCATTCATGACCGATCCCCGAGCCGCAGCCGAAGCGGTGCTCGCCCATGTCGATGCCAATCTCGAGCAGAGCCTGAGCCGGCTCGAGGCGCTGCTGCGCATCCCCTCGATCTCGACCGAACCGGCTTTCGCCGCGCAGTGTCGCGCCGCCGCCGAATGGCTGCGCGCAGACCTTCAAGGTGAGGGCTTCGAGGCTTCGCTGCGCGATACAGAGGGACACCCCATGGTGGTCGCGCACGACAAGGCCGCCGAGGGGCCGCACGTGCTCTTTTACGGCCATTACGACGTCCAGCCGGTCGATCCGCTCGATCTGTGGCACACCGACCCCTTCGAGCCGGTCCGGCTCGTCCAGCCCGACGGGGAAACCCATATTTCCGCCCGCGGCGCATCGGACGACAAAGGCCAGCTGATGACCTTCGTCGAGGCCTGCCGAGCTTGGCGCGCCGTGACCGGCAGCCTGCCGGTCAAGGTAACCATGCTCTTTGAAGGCGAGGAGGAGGCAGGCAGCCCGAGCCTCCTGCCCTTCCTCGAACGCACCGGCCCCGAGCTGACCGCGGACATCGCCCTCGTCAGCGATACCGACATGTGGGACAAGCAGACCCCCTCGATCGTCACCATGCTGCGGGGGCTCGTCGGCGAGGAGATCGAGATCACCTGCGCCGACAAGGACCTGCACTCGGGCATGTTCGGCGGGGCGGCGCGAAATCCCCTGCAGCTGCTGTCCGAGATCATCGCCTCGATGCGCAATCCCGACGGTTCGGTCGCGCTCGAGGGCTTTTACGACGACGTCGCGGAATTGCCTCCCGAAGTCGCCGAGCAATGGAAGCGCCTTCCCTTTTCGGATACCGACTTTCTCGCCGGGGTCGGGCTTTCCGTGCCCGCCGGCGAAACGGGCCGCACGGTTCTCGAGCAGATCACCTCGCGCCCGACCTTCGAAGTCAACGGCATGATCGGGGGCTATACCGGCGACGGGTTCAAGACCGTCATTGCCTCGAAGGCTCGCGCCAAGATCTCGTTCCGCCTCGTTTCGGGGCAGGATCCTGACAAGATCCGGGAGGCCTTCCGCGCCCATGTCCGCGCCCGCCTGCCCGCCGATGCGAGCGTCACCTTCCATGCCCATGGCGGCAGTCCGGCGATCGCCGTGCCCGCTGACGGTCCGTTCCTCAACAAGGCACTGGGGGCGCTCGGGGCCGAATGGGGTCGAGAGGCGGCGATCGCGGGGTCGGGCGGATCGATCCCCATCGTCGGCGCCTTCAAGCGGCAGCTGGGCATGGACACGCTCCTGATCGGCTTTGCGCAGATCGACGACCGCATCCATAGCCCCAACGAGAAGTACAACCTGACGAGCTTCCGAAAGGGCATCCGCTCCTGGGTTCGGGTGCTCGCGGCGTTCGCTCAGCGCTGAAAACTGCGGTCAGCCGGCATCCACCGGCTGGCCGCCGATCTGCTGGACGGCGGCGCTCCCGGCCTCGATGCCGGCAAGCAGGCATTCGGCCGCGCTCCCGCCCCGCAATTGGAGCGCAATGAAGCCCGCGGCGAAGGCATCGCCAGCGCCGGTCGTGTCGATGGCCTCCACTGCCGGCGCTGCAAGGGACAGGGCGATCCCGTCCCTGCCCCCGAGCATGGCGCCCGCTGCACCGCGCTTCAGCACCACCTGGGCATAGTGCTGCCCGAGGGCCTCCATCTGCGCCTGAGGTTCGCTCTCCCCGGAAAGCAGAAGCGCTTCGGCTTCGTTGGCAAAGAGCATGTCTGCGCCCTTGGTCCAGGAGAGGAACGCTTCGGCGCCGACCTCTTCGAGAAAGCCCACGGACGCGGCATCGACGGCGCGCGCAACGCCTTGCCCCGCGGCTGCCGCCAGCAGCGCCACGACGGCTGCCCGCGGTCCGGGCGAGAAGAAGCTGTAGCCCGAGACCATCACGAACCCGATGGATTGCAGCAGGTCGGGCGTGAGATCGTCTTCACAAAGGTTGAGGTTCGCGCCCCGATCGGTAAAGAAGCTGCGCTCCCCGCCCGGATCGACGATGGTGACGAGGACGCCCGTGGGCTTTGCCTCATCGCCCGCGAGCACCGGCACGACCCCGAGCCCGCGGAAATAGGCCTCGTACATGCGCCGGTCGCTTGCGCCGACGCGCGCGGCGAAATCGACCGGAGCGTCCATGCGCGCAAGCCAGACCGCCTGGTTGGCGCCCGACCCGCCCGGGCGGCTGGTGATGGCGGCACGACGGTCCGAGCCGCGCACCAGTGCGCCCTCGGCCATCACGATGATGTCGGTCATCACATCGCCGATGACGAGCACCCGGCTCCCGCCGGTCATTGCGCGCTGTCCGCCTGCTGAAGGGCAACCGCTATGCGTGCGGCGAGCGCCGCGTTGTTTTTGACGAGCGCGATGTTGGCCCTGAGGCTGCGCCCGCCCGTGAGCTCGAAGATGCGCTTGAGAAGGAAGGGCGTCACCGCCTTGCCGCCAATGCCCTGTGCGCTTGCCTCCTCGACGGCCCGGCCGATCACGGCGCCGATCTCCTCAGGCTCGAGCGCGTCGGCTTCGGGGATCGGGTTGGCCACGAGCACCCCGCCCATGCCGAGGGCCTTCTGGAGCGCGATGATCTGCGCCACCGTTTCTGGATCATCGACCCGCTGATCGACGCCATGGCCGCTTTGGCGCGCCCAGAAGGCAGGAAAGCTGTCGGTGCCGAAGCCGAGCACCGGCACGCCGCGCGTTTCGAGCACTTCAAGCGTCTTGGCGATGTCGAGGATCGATTTGGCGCCCGCGCAGACCACTGCGACCGGCGTGCGACCGAGCTCGTCGAGATCGGCCGAAATGTCGAAGCTCGTTTCAGCGCCCCGGTGCACCCCACCGATGCCGCCGGTCGCAAAGACCGCGATGCCCGCCATCGCCGAGATCTGCATGGTGGTCGCGACCGTCGTGCCGGCCAGCCCCCCTGTTGCGAGGAGGCTCGAAAGGTCCCTCCGCGATGCCTTCGCCGCACTGGTTCCGGCACGGGCCAGCGCTTCGAGATCGCCATCCTCGAGCCCGACGCGCAGGCGTCCGTCCATCACCGCGATGGTCGCAGGCTCCGCGCCATTTTGCCTCACCACGGCCTCGACCTCGCGGGCCATTTCGAGGTTCTGCGGATAGGGCATGCCATGGGTGATGATGGTCGATTCGAGGGCAACGACCGGGCGTCGCGCATCAAGAGCGGCCGAAACCGCTGCACTGGTGGTCAGGAGGGAGGAGGTCATGGCGCTGCTTTCGGGGGGTGTGCGTGATCTGGCGTCAGTTGACGTATGGGGCACACCGACGTCAAGCGGGCGTGAAATCGCACCGCTGGCGTCCCGATCCGCCTTGTGGCGGCGGTGGTTTTTGACTAGCGTGCCCACAAGCCTGCAGACGAGAAGGGTTACTTCACTGGACAAGATCATCATTGGTTGCGCCCAGCGCGCGAACCGATACGCACCCGGCTCCGGGTTGATCGCGAACCCATTGAATCCCAGCGTTGCCACGCGCTGCTTGGCCACCACCCCATCACATCCAATCGAGAGCCGGCCAGTCGCCGGATGATCTTGGTCGAGCGGCAGCGGGTAACCCTGTCCACCGGCCACAGAGACGCCCTGCACAGGAGACGCACTTCATGAGACGCCTTATCGCCCCCGCACTTGGCGCCCTTCTGGTGGCGACCCCAGCCCTTGCCCAGGAAGAGCCGGTGGTCAATGTCTACAACTGGTCCGACTACATCGCTGAAGACACCATCGCCAAGTTCACCGCCGAGACCGGAATCCAGGTCAACTACGACGTCTTCGACAGCAATGAAGTGGTCGAAGCACGGCTTCTCGCCGGCAATTCGGGCTATGACGTCGTCGTCCCCTCGGGGTTCTTCCTCGAGCGCCAGATCCAGGCCGGGCTTTTCCAGCCGCTCGACAAGTCGAAGCTCCCCAACCTCGCCAACATGGACCCCGAGATCATGGAGGCGACCGCCGTCCACGATCCGGACAACACCTATAGCGTCGACTACATGTGGGGCACGACCGGCCTCGGCTACAACGTGGCAGCGATCGCCCAACGCATGCCCGATGCGCCGACTTCGAGCTGGGACATGGTGTTCGACCCCGAGGTGATCGCCAATTTCGCCGATTGCGGCGTAGCCGTGCTCGACGCGCCGACCGAAATGATCGCGGCGGCCCTCAACTATCTCGGCCTCGACCCCAATTCCGAGGATGCGGACGATCTGGCTCAGGCCGAAGCCCTCTGGCTCTCGGTCCGTCCTTCGATCCGCTATTTCCACTCCTCCCAGTACATCGACGATCTGGGCAATGGCGAAATCTGTCTCGCCGTCGGCTATTCGGGCGACGTCTTCATCGCGCAGGCGGCCGCAGCCGAAGCCGATGCTGGTGTCGAGATCGAATATTCGATCCCCGAGGAAGGCGCAGTGCAGTGGTTCGACCTGCTCGCCATTCCTGCGGACGCACCGCACCCGGATAACGCGCACAAGTTCATCAACTTCGTGCTCGATGCCCAGATCGCGGCCGACATCACCAATTACGTCTACTATGCGAGCGGCAATCTGGCCGCCCTCGAGTTCGTGGACGACGAGATCAAGAACGATCCCGCGATTTATCCGGTCGGCGAGGCAGCCGAGAAGCTTTTCAGCCTGCGCGCGCACACCCCGCAGTTCGATCGCCTCTTGACCCGTAGCTGGACCCGCATAAGAACCGGCCGGTAAGACAGAAGCGGCGGGCTCCGGCCCGCCGCACCGCTTGAGGGACGCCCCAGAGTGAAGAAGCCCCAGACCGCAGCCGACACCCGCCCCTGGCGCGACCCCGGCGCGAAACCCTTCGTGCGGATCCGCAACGTCACCAAGAAGTTCGGGGACGTCTTTGCGGTCGATGATGTGTCGCTCGACATCTTCAAGGGGGAGCTTTTCTGCCTGCTCGGCGGATCGGGCTCGGGCAAGTCGACGCTGCTGCGGATGCTGGCCGGCTTCGAGGATCCCACTTCGGGGTCAATCGAGATAGACGGCCAGGACATGGCGTCGGTGCCGCCATATCGGCGGCCGGTCAACATGATGTTCCAGTCCTACGCGCTCTTTCCCCATATGAGTGTGGAGGCCAACATCGCCTATGGCCTCAAGCGCGATCACCTTCCTAAGGCCGAGATCGCCGACCGGGTCGCCGAATTGCTGCGGCTGGTCAAGCTCGAGCCCTATGGCAAGCGCAAGCCCCACCAGCTTTCGGGTGGTCAGCGCCAGCGCGTCGCCCTTGCTCGCGCACTCGCCAAGCGTCCCAAGCTGCTGCTGCTCGACGAACCGCTCGGCGCGCTCGACAAGAAGCTGCGCGAGGAGACCCAGTTCGAACTGGTGAAGATCCAGGAGACCCTCGGGGTCACGTTCATCGTGGTCACCCACGACCAGGAGGAGGCGATGAGCCTTGCCACGCGCATTGGGGTGATGCGCGAAGGGGCGATCGCCATGATCGGCGAGCCGACCGACGTCTATGAATTCCCCAATTCGCGCTTCGTTGCCGGCTTCATCGGGTCGGTGAACATGTTCGAGGGCGTGGTGGTCGAGGACGAGCCCGACCATGTGCGGATCCGCTCGACCGAGGCGGGCTGCGACATCTACGTCAACCATGGCGTCGACTGCGCGCCCGACCAGGTCCTCTGGTTCGCCATAAGGCCCGAAAAAATCTCTCTCAGCCGCGAAAGGCCAGAGGGCGACGCCAATATCGCCAAGGGCATGGTCGAAGACATCGCCTATCTGGGCGACATGAGCGTCTACCAGGTGATGCTCGACTCGGGCAAACGCATCCGCGTCACCAAGGCCAATGCGCTGCGCGGTGATCCAGACGCGATTTCGTGGGACGAGGAAGTCTATGCCCATTGGGGCGGCAATGCCGGTTCGGTGCTGACCTCATGAGTGAGACGGCGACCAGCGCATCGCCTTGGCGGCCCTGGCGGTTCCTCAGCCGCCGGCTGAACGCGATCGGCCTGACGGGCAAGGGTCTCGTGATCCTCGCGCCGACGCTCTGGCTCGTCGTCTTCTTCCTCGTGCCGCTCGTGATCGTGGGGCAGATCTCGCTGTCGCTGATGGCCTATGGCCAGCCGCCCTACGAGCCATTGCTCACCTTCGGGGCGGACGGCACGGTGCAGCTGACGCTGCATCTGTCGAACTTCCTCTTCCTGCTCTCCGACAGCCTCTACATCAACGCCTACCTGAGCTCGCTGCGCGTCGCCTTCGTCTCGACCGTGATCGCGCTCCTCATCGGCTATCCCATGGCCTATTATATCGCACGGGCGCCCGAGAAGTACCGGCACCTGCTGCTGATGCTGGTCATCCTGCCCTTCTGGACCTCGTTCCTCCTGCGCGTCTATGCCTGGATCGGCTTCCTGCGCGGCAATGGCGTCATCAACAATTTTCTCATGTGGACAGGGCTGATCGATGCGCCCATCACCATGCTGCAGACCGATTTCGCGGTCTATGTGGGCATCGTCTACACCTACCTGCCCTTCATGATCCTGCCCCTCTACACGAGCCTCGTGAAGCTCGACGGCACGCTGCTCGAAGCCTCGGCGGACCTGGGCGCAAAGCCCTTGCGCACATTCCTCTCGGTCACCCTGCCGCTATCCATGCCGGGGATCATCGCCGGGTCCATGCTGGTCTTCATCCCCGCCATCGGCGAATACGTCATCCCGGCGCTTCTGGGCGGGCCCGACACGCTGATGATCGGCCGGGTGCTCTGGGACGAGTTCTTCTCCAACCGTGACTGGCCGGTGGCGTCCGCCGTCGCCGTCGCCATGCTCATCGTCGTGGTCGTGCCGATCATGCTCATGCAAAGGGCGCAGGACGCCGTGGTGGAACGCCGATGATGCGCCGGGGCTGGTTTCTTCCGATCGTCGCGGCGCTGGGCTTCGTCTTCCTCTATGCGCCTATCGTCTCGCTCGTCGTGTTCTCGTTCAACGAGAACCGGCTCGTTACCGTCTGGTCGGGCTTTTCGCTCCGCTGGTATACCGCGCTCTTTAGCGACCCGCAGATCCTCGGCGCGGCATGGCTCTCGCTGCAGATTGCCTTTGTCGCCGCCTCGATCGCGACCGTGCTCGGCACGCTCTGCGCGATCGCGCTCGTCCGCTTCAAGCGTTTCCGCGGACGCACGGCGCTGACCGGCATGGTGTCCGCCCCGCTCGTCATGCCAGATGTCATCACTGGACTATCGCTGCTGTTGTTGTTCGTTGCCATGGAGGCTGCATTCGGCTGGCCAGCGGGGCGCGGCATGCTGACCATCATCCTCGCCCACTCGACCTTCTGCATGGCCTATGTGACGGTGGTCGTGCGCTCGCGCCTGTCGGATCTGGACCTCAGTCTCGAGGAAGCCGCGCAGGATCTGGGCGCAGGCCCGGTGCGCGTCTTCTTCGACATCACGCTTCCCATCATCGCCCCGGCGCTGGTCTCGGGTTGGCTTCTGGGCTTCACGCTTTCCCTCGATGACCTCGTGATCGCGAGCTTCGTCTCGGGGCCGGGCTCGTCCACCCTGCCTATGGTGATCTTCTCCAAGGTCCGGCTAGGCGTCAGCCCCGACGTCAATGCGCTCGCAACCATCATCATCGGCATCGTCGCGGTCGGCGTCGTGGCGGCAACCCTCATCGGTCGCCGCCGCCCTGCAAGCAGCAGCTAGATAAAGAGCAAAGGGCGCCGCCGCCTCGTTGCCTAGAGCCGGACCGCCTCGCCGGTCGCACGCGAGCGCGTCGCAGCCTCGGCCAGTCGCTGCGCCATCAGCCCGTCATGCCCCGAGGCGCGCGGGCTCTCCCCGGTCTCGAGGCAGTCGAGAAAGCGCTCGATCTCGCGCCGATAGGCCTCGCCATAGCGCTCGATGAAGGAAAAGGGGATCAGATCCTCCCGCCAGCCGGTTTCATCGGCCTTTTCCAGCGTGGTCAGATGCACGTTTCCGGCCCGCAAAAGCCCTCGCGATCCATGCACTTCGATGCGCTGGTCGTGCCCATAGCTGGCGCGGCGGGAATTGGTGATGACGCAGATCTTGCCCGAGGCCGTCTGCATCTGAACCGATGCGGTATCGACATCGCCGGCCTGACCGATCGCGGGATCGACGAGATTGCCCCCGAGCGCATGAACGAGCACCGGCTCCTCCCCCAGGAGGAACCGCGCCATGTCGAAATCATGGATCATCATGTCCCGGTAGAGCCCGCCCGACCGCTCGATATAGGAGACCGGGGGCGCCGAGGGATCGCGGCAGGTGATGGTGACGATTTCCACCTCGCCGATCTCCCCTTCGCGGATGCGCTTTTCGAGCGCCGCAAAATTGGGGTCGTACCGGCGGTGAAATCCGATCATCAGCGGCACGCCTGCAGCCTCGACCACGGGCAGGCACGCCTCGATGCGCTCGACCGAAAGCGAAACGGGCTTTTCGCAGAGGATGGCCTTGCCGGCGCGCGCCACTCTCTCGATGAGGTCGGCATGGGTGTCCGTCGGCGTTGCGATGAGGATCGCATCGACGTCGGGGGCCTCGATCACGGCATCAACGTCGGATGCTCTTGCGCCAACCGCATCGGCAAGCGAGGCTGCTGCATCGGGCAGCGCGTCGGCGACATAAGCAACTTCCGCCCGCCCCGACCGCGCCAATGTCAGCGCATGCACCCGCCCGATGCGGCCTGCGCCCAGAATACCGAACCGCGTCATCCCATCCCTCCCCGCCATTCCATTTGGAATGAATATTCCAAATTCTGCTGCTGCAGAATTGACGTTTCATTTATCGAGGCATACAAGAGGTCCGAGGGCAAGTCCAGAGCCTGAAGACGGGCCTGAGGGGGAGAGTAATGACCGGCAATGACAAGAGCGCTGAGCTCGATCTCGTCACCATCGGGCGGGCCTCCGTCGACCTGTACGGGCAGCAGATCGGCACGCGGCTCGAGGATGTCGGAAGCTTCGCCAAATCGGTCGGCGGCTGCCCGACGAACATCGCCGTCGGCACCGCACGCCTCGGCCTTCGCTCCGCGCTCGTCACCCGGGTCGGCAACGAACAGATGGGCCGCTTCATCCGCGAACAGCTTGCCCGCGAGGGCGTCGAAACGAGGGGCATCGTCACCGATCCGGACCGGCTGACCGCGCTCGTGCTGCTCGCGGTGGAAAGCGACAGCGCCTTCCCGATGATTTTCGTGCGCGACAATTGCGCGGACAATGCGCTCTGCGAGGACGACATCGACGAAGCGATGATCGGGTCGGCCCGCGCCATTCTCGTTACCGGCACGCATTTTTCCCGCGACACGACCGAGGCGGCACAGCACAAGGCCATCCGCATTGCGCGTTCGAGCGGCGGCAAGATCATTCTCGACATCGATTATCGCCCCAATCTGTGGGGTCTGGCCGGACATGAGGCGGGTGGCAGCCGCTATATCCGTTCCGCCCATGTCACCGCCAAGATGCAGGCGGTCCTGCCCCATTGCGACCTCATCGTCGGCACCGAAGAAGAGGTGATGATCGCCTCGGGCGAAGAAGACCTGCCCGCCGCGCTCCGCGCCATCCGTGCACACTCCAGCGCCACCATCGTGCTCAAGCGCGGCCCCATGGGCTGCATCGTCTATGAGGGGGTAATTCCTGAAGACCTCGAGCAGGGCATCGTGGGCAAGGGGTTTCCGATCGAGGTCTACAACGTGCTCGGCGCGGGCGACGCCTTCATGTCGGGCTTCCTGCGCGGCTGGCTGCGGGGCGAGCCGCACGCAACGAGCGCCACCTGGGCCAATGCGTGCGGCGCCTTTGCGGTCTCCCGGCTGCTCTGCGCGCCGGAAAATCCGAGCTGGACCGAGCTCCAGCATTTCCTCAAGAACGGCAGCCCCGAACGGGCGCTGCGGCGCGATCCGGTGCTGAGCCACATTCACCGGGCGACCAACCGGCGCGACGAATATCCCCTCATGATGGCGCTTGCGATCGACCATCGCAGCCAGTTCGAAGCCATGCCGGGGGCGACGCCTGCAAAAATCTCGGCGTTCAAGCGGCTCGCCGTCGACGCGGCGGCCCGCGTCGCGGCAGGGCGGCCCGGCTTCGGCATGCTGCTCGATGATCGATATGGTCGCGACGCACTTTTCGCGGCGGGGCAGCAAAAGCTCTGGATCGCCCGGCCGCTCGAAGCGCCGGGATCACGCCCCTTGAAGCTCGAATTCTTCACCGACACCGGCAGCCGGCTCGTGGAATGGCCGATCGATCATTGCGCGAAGATCCTCTGTTTCTTCCACCCTGACGACCCTGAAGAGCTGCGCACCGCGCAGATCGAGACCCTGACCGGCGCCCATGAGGCCGCGAGGCGGATCGGCCGGGACATCCTGATCGAAGTGATCGCCTCAAAGCACGGGCCCGTCGGCGATGACACCGCCGCGCGGGTGTTGGCCGAACTCTATGCCGCGGGCCTGAGGCCGGACTGGTGGAAGCTCGAGCCGCAGGCGACTGAGGCGGGCTGGCGCGCCATAGACGAGGTGATCGAAGCCAACGACCCCTGGTGCCGCGGGGTGCTGATGCTCGGGCTCGACGCGCCAGCCGACAAACTGGCCGATGATTTCGCCCGCGCCCGCTCGGCCCGCAGCGTCCGAGGCTTTGCCGTGGGCAGAACCATCTTTGCAGATGCCGCCAAGGCGTGGTTTGCTGGCACGATGACCAAGGAGGATGCGGTGAACGCGATGGCCGACCGCTTCGGTGCGCTGGTCACGGTCTGGCAGGGGAGCGGGGGAGGAGACGGACGATGAGCGACAAGACCATTCGCCTTACCATGGCACAGGCGGTTGCGCTCTTCCTGTCCCGCCAGCAAACGGTGATCGACGGCAAGACGGTGCCGATCTTCGGTGGCGTCTTTGCGATCTTCGGACATGGGAACGTGGCCGGTCTTGGCGAAGCGCTCTACGGCGTGCGCGACAGCCTGCCCACCTTCCGCGGGCAGAATGAGCAGGGCATGGCCAATGCCGCCATAGCTTTCGCCAAGGCGAGCTTTCGTCGGCGCATGATGGCGGTGACCTCATCAATCGGTCCGGGCGCGACCAATATGGTGACCGCGGCCGCGCTCGCGCACGTCAACCGCCTGCCGGTGCTGCTGCTGCCCGGCGACGTTTTCGCCAACCGCCTCCCCGATCCGGTGCTGCAGCAGGTCGAGGATTTTGCCGACGGCACGGTCTCGGCCAATGACTGTTTCCGGCCCGTCAGCCGCTACTTCGATCGCATCACGCGCCCCGAGCAGATCATGCCCGCGCTGCGGCGCGCCATGCAGGTGCTGACCGATCCCGCCCTCTGCGGTCCGGTGACGCTCGCGCTCTGCCAGGACGTACAGGCGGAGGCCTATGACTATCCGCAAGAGTTTTTCGCCGAGACCGTCTGGCATCATCGTCGGCCATCCCCCGACGCCTGGGAGCTGGCCGAGGCGGCCGAGGCCCTCCGGCACGCGAAGCGCCCCGTGATCATCGCGGGCGGAGGCGTGCTCTATTCCGAAGCAAGCGCCGCCCTCATCGACTTCGCCCAAGCTCATGGCGTGCCGGTGATGGAGACCCAGGCGGGCAAGTCCAGCCTGCCGCACACCCATAGGCTCAACATGGGCGCGGTCGGGGTTACCGGCTCGTCGGCGGCCAACGCGCTGGCCGAGGAAGCGGATCTGGTGCTTGCCGTGGGCACGCGGCTTCAGGATTTTACGACCGGCTCATGGGGTCTGTTCAAGGCCGACGGGCACCGGATCATTGGGCTCAACGTGCAGCCGTTCGATGCAGGCAAGCACCGCGCCCTGCCCCTCGTTGCCGATGCGCGGATCGGGCTTGAGGCTCTCGGCACGCTTCTGCGGGGCTGGCAGGCGCCCGCCTCCTGGCAATCCCAGGCCGATGCTGGCCGCCAGCACTGGCTGGCAGCAGCCGAAACGGCTCTCGCGCCCACCAACGCCGCCCTGCCCTCGGATGCCCAGGTGATCGGCGCGGTTCACCGGGCGCGTGGCAGCGAGGCGGTGCTGGTCTGCGCAGCAGGTGGTCTGCCGGGCGAACTGCACAAGCTCTGGCCGGCCGGCGGACCGGGCAGCTACCACCTCGAATATGGCTTTTCCACCATGGGCTACGAGATCGCCGGAGGGCTCGGGGTCAAGCTCGCCCGACCCGAAGCGGACGTCGTCGTCATGGTCGGCGACGGCAGCTATCTGATGGCCAATTCGGAGATCGTCAGCGCCCTGATGCTGGGTCTGAAGCTCACCATCGTCGTGCTCGACAATGCCGGCTTCGGCTGCATCAACCGGCTCCAGATGGCGACCGGTGGCGCGAACTTCAACAATCTCTTCGCCGATACACGCCACGAGACGCTGCCCACTGTCGATTTCGCCGCGCATGCCGCATCCATGGGAGCAGTCGCGCGCAAGGTCGCCTCGATCGGCGAGCTCGAAACCGCGCTTGCCGACACGAGGGATGAACGCCGCACGACCGTCCTCGTCATCGACACGGACCCGATCGCAACGACCGAGGCGGGCGGACATTGGTGGGATGTCGCGGTGCCCGAGATCTCGGCGCGTGCGGAGGTTCGCGCTGCACGGACCCAATACGAAAAGGCGCTGCAAAGCCGCGGCGGGTGATCGCGAAGGCGGCGACCGAAGAGGCAGGGGGAGACGACATGACGATCCGCATCGGAGCCAATCCCATCGGCTGGTCAAATGACGACATGCTCGAGATCGGCGGGGAGACACCGCTCGAGCAGTGCCTTGCCGAGGCGCGGGAGGCGGGGTTTGTCGGCATGGAACTCGGCAACAAGTTTCCGCGCGACGCAGCAACGCTCCGCCCCATTCTCGAGCGGTACGGGCACGCGCTCGTTTCGGGCTGGTACTCGACTGAACTGCTCGTGCGCGACGTCGAGGCGGAATGGCAGGCGATCCGGCCTCATGCCACGCTTCTGAGGGAGATGGACTGCTCGGTCCTGATCGTCGCGGAGACCTCCAACGCCATTCACGGTCGCCGGGCCCTGCCGCTGTCGGCGCGCCCCGTGCTGGACAAGGCGGACTGGCGCCAGTGGGCGGACCGGCTGAGCGCGCTCGCACGACGGCTGAAGGCAGAGGATGGGCTCGACCTCGTCTATCACTACCACATGGGCACGATCATTGAGCGCGAGGCCGAGATCGACCGGCTGATGCACGAGACCGACGATGCCGTTGGGCTGCTGCTCGATACGGGCCACGCAGTCTTTGCCGGCGCCGATCCGGAGCGGCTCGCCCGCCACTACCGGGCCCGTATAAGGCATATCCACGCCAAGGACGTGCGCGAGGAGGTGATGTGGCAGGTGCGCCAGGAAGATCTGTCCTTTCTCGATGCGGTGCTGGCCGGCGTCTATACGGTTCCCGGAGACGGGCTGATCGACTATCCTCCCATCTTCAGGGCGCTGGCCGGGTATTCGGGCTGGGTGGTGGTCGAGGCCGAGCAGGACCCGCAAAAGGCCGACCCCGCCACCTATGCGCGGCGCGGCCACGCCGATCTCTCGCGATTCCTCAAGGAAGGGGGCCTTGTTTGAAGCCCAACGACATCAACTGGTTCAGGCCGCTCTGGCGCCGCGTGCTGGTCACCGCAATCTGCGCCGGCTGGGCGGCCTTCGAATGGTCGCGCGGCGAGCAGCTCTGGGGCTTCCTCGCCCTGGCGCTCGTCGCCTATGCGGTCTGGAACTTCTTCATCACCTTCGACAAGAAGGCTGCAGAGCTCGACAAGGCGGAAGAGCGCAATGGCTCACCTGAGGCTTAGGCCAAACGGCAACAACGGACTTGTCCAGCATGTGACGCCCCAGAGCGCCGGCTGGCGCTATGTGGGTTTCGACGTCTTCCGCGCCGCAGCGGGCGAAACCGTGCGCGGGGAAACCGGCGCATGCGAAATCTGCCTCGTCTTCGTTTCGGGGACGGGGCATGTGGTGAGCGAGGATGTCGATTTCGGCATGCAGGGCGGGCGGATGAGCCCTTTCGACGGTGCGCCTGCGGCGATCTTCCTTCCCCCCGGCCGAAGCTGGAGCGTCGCCGCGACGAGCGCGCTCGAACTCGCCGTCTGCTCTGCTCCGGGGATCGAGGGCGTCTATGCGCCACGCATCGTGACGCCGGAGCCGCAGTTTTCCCGCGGTACCGGTTCGAACACGCGGCACGTCACCAACATCCTCCCTGAGACCGAGCCTGCCCATGCGCTCCTCATCGTCGAGGTGATCACGCCGGCCGGCCACACCTCCTCCTATCCCTCGCACAAGCATGACGAGGACAACCTGCCTGCCGAAAGCCAGCTCGAAGAGACCTATTACCATCGGTTCAACCCGTCGCAGGGCTTCGGCTTCCAGCGCGTCTATACCGATGACAGGAGCCTCGACGTCGCCATGGTGATCGAGGATCGCGACGTGACGCTGGTGCCCCGCGGCTACCACCCGTGCGCGGCCATCCATGGCTATGATCTCTATTATCTCAACGTCATGGCCGGACCGCATCGGGTATGGCGGTTCCACAACGATCCCGACCATGAGTGGCTCGTGCGCTGAACCCGCGCCCGGCGGGAGCCGCCACTTGACCCCGGCCGGATGAGGGCCGATACCAGCCCCCGTCCCGTGACCGGAGCGCCAGATGTCCGCCAATTTCGTCTTTACCCTCTCCTGCGCCGACCGGCCGGGAATCGTCGCCGCCATCACCACCGAGCTTGCCGCGCTAGGCGCCAATATTGCCGAGAGCAACCAGTTCTGGGATCGGGAGACCGGCCAGTTCTTCATGCGGCTTGCCTTTACCGCGCCGGACGGGGTTGATCGGGAGGCGATCGAGCGGGCGCTGAAACCGGCCATCGAGCGGTTCTCCATGCGCTCCGCGCTGATCGACCAGAGCCGACGCAAGCGCATCCTGGTCATGGTCTCGAAATTCGACCATGCCCTGCTGCATCTGCTCTACCAGATCCGGGTGGGGTGGCTGGACGCCGAGATGGTGGGGATCGTGTCCAATCACGAGGACAGCCGCGCCACGGCGGACTATGAAGGGGTGCCCTATCACCATCTGCCGATCACCCGCGAGACCAAGGCAGCGCAGGAAGCCCAGGTGCTCGACCTCGTTCATCAGTCGGGCGCCGACCTCGTCGTCCTCGCGCGCTACATGCAGGTGCTGTCGGATACGTTCGCGACCCGCCTCTACGGGCAGATCATCAACATCCACCATTCCTTCCTGCCGTCCTTCAAGGGCGCCAAGCCCTATCACCAGGCCCATGAGCGCGGGGTGAAGCTGATCGGCGCGACCGCCCATTACGTGACCCCCGACCTCGACGAGGGCCCGATCATCGAGCAGGAGACGGCCCGGGTCACCCATGCGATGAGCCCGGACGACCTCGTGGCAGCCGGCCGCGACGTCGAGAGCCGCGTGCTCGCCCGCGCGGTCAAGCTCCACCTCGAAAACCGTGTCATGCTGAACGGCCGGAAGACGGTCGTTTTCGGCTGATCAGCCCTTCGGCTCGGGCCTGACCGGCGGCACGCGCGGCTCTTCGGGCTCGCGCCGCTCCGGGGCTACGTCCGGCACCTCGGCCGGTCGGTCCACCGGAAGCTCGAGGGGTGTCTCCGGCTCGGGCGCATCGGCTGGTTCCGGAATGTCTGCGGGAGCCTCCGGGACCACCGAGCCGGGAACGATTCCCGGCTCGGGCGCCATCGGCGGCAGTTCCTCGGGCAGGGCAGGCATAGGTTCCGGCGCCGGCTGAAGCGGAATTTCCGGCTCGGGTGTGGGCTCGAAATCAGGCTCAGGAGCTGGCGGCTCGTATGCGGGCACCGTCGGATAGACGAAATCTTCCGGCATCTCGGCCACGGGGCCCGGCTCCGGCACGGCTGCGACCTCAAGCGAGGGCTGTGGCTCGAGAGGCTCCGGCGTGTCGGCCGGCTGGCCCGGCACGACAGGTCCGAGATCGGGCTCGATACCCGGCTCACCAGCCGGCTCGCCCTCGCGCTCGAAAGGTTCGGCGATCTGGCCCGACCGTTGATCGGCATCTTCGAGCGGCATTGCTGCCTCTTCGGATCCCGGGAGATCGGGCATCTCGCCAAGCGCCGGAATTTGTGTCGTCGGTTCGGCGGGCCCTTCTTCGACCGGGTAGAGCGGCCCTTCGGGAAGAGGCTCGACGGGTGTGGGCTCGAGCGCTACGGGAGAGGGTGGGATCGGTCGAGGCTCATCGCTCGGCGGCACCGCGATCGGCTCGTCGGTCAGCGGACCCTCGAGAGGCTCCCGGCCGAGCCCGGCCTCGCGCAGATGGGGATCGGGAAGAATGTCGGTCACCCGGGCCTGATCGAGAAGCGGACCGCCGATGGCCGGCTCCAGATCAATCGGCAGGGGCGCAGAAGCGGCGGCGGCACCTGCCGGGTCGGTTGCGCCCGGCGCACGCTGGCCGGTGAGCCAGCCCAGCATGCCGAGGCCGATCTCGCGCTCGCCCATGATCACCTCATCGGCGCCGAGATCCTGCAGATGGGCCTGCTCGTCCTCCGAATGCGCCCGCGCAATGATGCGGAGATTGGCGTTGAGCCTGCGTCCCTGTTCGGTCGCTTGGCCAGCCTCGAAGGCGTTGGGAATGGCAACCAGCATGGCACTGGCGCCCGAAACATTCGCGAGCTTCAGAACGTCCGGGCTTGCGGCATTGCCGACAACGACTTCGAGCCCGGCAGCGCGTGCGCTGGCAATGCGGGGCTCGGCATCCTCGACCACAAGGACGGGCCGGCCGGCTCCGGCCAAGCCTTGGGCGACGACGCTGCCGACCCGGCCATAGCCGACGACCACGGTATGACGCGACAACGCGGTGGGGCGGATACTGGGAACGACATCATCATCGGCGGCCGGAGCGGCAGGCGAGACCGTACCCTGACCCATCCCGGGCTCGACCCGAACGCCCGGCTCGAGCGTCGGCTCGACGGGCCCTGTGGGCTGGAAGCGGGTTTCGAGCCGCGGCCGAAGCCGGTCAACCGCCCAGAAGACGAGCGGGTTGAGCAGGATCGAAATGATCGCGCCGCCCAGGATCAGGTCGCGCGCCTCGACCGGAAGGATGGCGAGACCCACTCCGAGGCTTGCGAGGATGAAGGAGAATTCACCGATCTGCGCAAGGCTCGCCGAGATGACGAGCGCTGTCGATACCTGCCTGCGGAAGGCGATGACGATGAGAAAGGCGAGGATGGACTTGCCGAAGACGATGATGAAGACCGTGACCAGTAGCGGCAGCGGATCGCGGATGAGAATGCTGGGGTCGAACAGCATGCCGACCGAAACGAAGAACAGCACCGCGAACGCGTCGCGTAAGGGCAGGCTTTCTTCCGCGGCCCGATGGCTGAGCTGGCTTTCGGCGAGGATCATGCCGGCAAAGAACGCCCCGAGCGCCAGTGAGACGCCAAAGAGGTAAGACGCGCCCGCAGCCACCCCGAGCGCGATGGCCAGCACGGCAAGCCGGAAAAGTTCGCGGCTGCCGGTATGCGCAGTGGCGTGAAGGACGAACGGGATGATGCGCTGACCGACGACCAGCATGAAGCCGACGAAGGCGGCAAGCTTCACGAGGGTCAGCGCCAGAACGCCCGGCAGTCCCAGCGGCATGCCGATCAGCCGCTCGAAGAAGCTGACGAAGGGATCCACCACATTGACACCGCCCTCGATGGCGGCGAGCCCGGCAAGCGCCGGCACCAGCACGAGCGCCAGCACCATGGCGAGATCTTCGACGATGAGCCAGCCCACCGCAATTCGTCCTCGCTCGGTCTCGATCAGGCGCCGCTCCTGCAGCGCCTTGAGCAGGACCACGGTCGAGGCGACCGAGAGCGCGAGGCCGAAGAGGAGCCCCGCCCCGATGCCCCAGCCCATGACGAGCCCGAGCCCGAGCCCCATCAGCGTTGCGCCGCCGATCTGCACGACAGCGCCGGGAATGGCGATAGCGCGTACGCTCAGCAGGTCACGCAGCGAGAAGTGGAGCCCCACCCCGAACATCAGGAGGATAACGCCGATTTCCGAGAGCTCGAATGCGAGTTCGGCATCGGCAACGAAGCCGGGGGTGTAGGGACCGACCAGAATGCCGGCGAGGAGATAGCCCACGAGAGGCGGCATGCGGAAGCGATTGGCGATCGCCCCAAAGATGAAGGCGAGGACGAGACCCGCGACGATCGTCGAGATCAGGGGCGTGTCGTGGTGCATGGCGATCTCCGGCGCTCAAGGGGCAAACTGGCCCCGCAACAGCAACGCGGCACTCCTCCCATGGTTCGCCCCCATGGACTGCCGACGCTGCTTAACGCCAGGAAAAATGCGGCGCAATCATGGGCATGGCCAGAGGCTCATGGTCCGAAGGTCCGCTACCTCACGATTATCCCCAGGGCAGCACCACGGTCTTGATCTCGCCCCTCGGTGGCGGCGCGGCCAATGCATCCGGCAGGGCGTCGAGCCCGATCGTACGGCTCACCAGCCGGTCGATCTCGAGCGTCCCCGCCTCGATCATAGCGCTCGCCCGCCCATGGGTGTGCGGGTTGAGATAGGCGCCCTCGATCCGTATTTCGCGCACGAGGATATCGAAGGGCATGACCGGCACCTGCACCCCCTGTGGCGTGACCCCGAAGACGACGACCACCCCGCCCGAGCGTGCCATCGCGACTCCGCCCGAAAAGGTCTCCGGCACGCCCGCGCATTCGAGGACGACGTCCACGCCGCCCGGAGACAGGGCGCGCAGCGCAGCGACGGCGTCATGGGCTGAGGGGTCGATCGTATGGGTCGCGCCGATCTCGAGCGCGAGCGTCCGCCGCTCGGCCTGGCGCGTGACGAGCACGATGACGGCGGCCCCCGCCAGCCGCGCCAATTGCACCATCAGCATGCCGATCACTCCGCCGCCCAGCACCGCAACGCTCTGTCCCGGAACGATGCGCGCGACGTCGAGCCCATGCAGACAACACGCAAGTGGCTCGATGAAGGCCCCGTGGATGGCAGGCATCGAGGCGGCAAGCCCATAGGCCTGCCCCTCGGGCACAAGCACATACTGGGCAAAGCCACCATCGCGCTGCACCCCGATCGCCACGAGATTTTCGCACAGATTGACCCGGCCCAGCCGGCAGGCCGGGCAGTGTCCGCAGGCGATGTTGGGGTCGCCCGTAATCCGCATGCCGGGCGAAAAGCGCGTGACGCCTGCCCCCACCTCTTCCACGGTTCCGCAGAACTCGTGACCCAGTGTCACCGGCACGGCGGTGGGATATTCGCCCGCCAGCATGTGGCGATCGCTGCCGCAGACCCCGCAGGCCTCGACCCGAACGAGCAGATCGCCCGGCCCCGGGCGCGGGGTCGCCACCTCGACGAGCTCGAGCCGGTTCGTTGCGAGCTTGCGCACAGCTTTCATCATGGCCTCCCTTTGGGGGGAGCCTAGCGCCGGCGGCACCGCAGGGAAAGTTCAGAGATTGCGCGAGGCGCGCATGTGCTCGACGATGTGGCGGCCCGATCCGCCGACATGGGCGGCGATGACGCGGGCGGCGGTCGTGGCGTCGTGGTCCTTGATGGCCTCGATCAACTGGCGATGCTCGTTGAGAATCTCGCGACGGCGTCCGCGTGCGAAGGGAAATTTCCGCGATATGGCGCGCAGGATCTCGCGATGCTTCCACCACATGTCGAGCGCGTGGCGATTGTAGTGCCGGTCATACATGAGCCGGTGAAACTGGGTATCGAGCGCTGAATAGGCCTCTGGATCCTCGAACCCGATCGCATCGATCCGATCCTGGATCGCCTCGAGCCGCGCGATGTCCTCATCGGTCGCGATCCCGACGAACCATGAGGTGAGATAGGGCTCGATGAGCACTTCCATCTCGTAGATGTCGCGCACGAACTCCTCGTCGATCGGGCGCACCCGAGCGCCGCGATTGTGCGAGAACAGCACGAAGCCCTCGCCGCGCAATTGCTGCAGCGCCTCGCGCACGGGATTGGTGCTCGTGCCATAGCGTGCCGCGAGCACCGAGACCTTCAGCCGCTCGTTTGCGGCCAGCTTGCCCTGCAGGATATCCTCGCGCACCAGCTCGTAGACGCTGGTCGCCTCATAGGCTTCGCGCTGCTCGACCCGCGTTTCGGGGATCCGGTTCATCTCGTCCATATCCGGCTTGTAGGGCATTTTCCAAGCGCCCGCCAATCCTCTGTTTTCGTCTGGATCATACATGGCAATTGACAGATAATGTACGATCTGACAGCGTTCATCCAGCAGATAGAGAGCGAAGGTCCACTTCGCCTCGGGGGAGGAACATGACGGCACCTCGAGCGGTGCCGGGCTCCATCCTGTTGCGCTGCGAACGGTCCGGGCGAGGCGTGACGCTTGCGCTCGCATGAAGGAGGAGATTGTGATGAGACTGACCCTGAAGGCCCGCGCCTGGACGTCTGCGGCGGCATTGCTGCTGGCCGGCACGGCTTACCCCGCCCTGGCCCAGACCTATTCCCAGGCGCCGAGCCTGGATGCCCGGGTGGAAAGCGGCGACCTGCCCCCCGTCGAGGAGCGCCTGCCCCAGACTCCCTATGTCGAGACGATGATCGATGGAGTGGGCGAATATGGCGGCACGCTCCGCACCACCATTCTCGCCAATGGCGACCACTACAATCTGACCCGCACGGTCGCCAACGAGCTGCTGGTCCGCTGGGATCCGACCTGGAGCGAAGTCGTCCCTTCGCTTGCCGAGGAAGTGACCGCGTCCGACGACGCCACCACCTACACCTTCAAGCTGCGCGAAGGCCTCAGATGGAGCGATGGCGAGCCCTTTACCGTCGACGACATCATGTTCTGGTATGAAGACGTGTTCATGAACGAGGCGCTGTCGCCTTCGCGCAACCCGACCTTCGTGGTCAATGGCGAGCCGGTCGTCGTCACCAAGATCGACGAGAACACCGTTGAGTTCAAATTCGCCTCGCCCTACGGGCTCTTTCTCCAGCAGCTGGCCTATGGCCAGGGCCATTTGCCCGTCATCTACCCCAAGCATTATCTCAGCCAGTTCCACGAGGACTACAATGCCGAGGGCCTGCCCGAGCTGATCGCGGCCGATCCGGCCGCAGGCGACTGGGTCGCGCTCTTCAACTCCAAAGTGTCGCTGACCTTCCAGCCGCCCTTCTGGCAGAACCTCGAGCTGCCCACCATCAACCCATGGGTGCTGACCGTCCCGTACGCCGACGGCGAGCGCGTGGTGGCCGAACGCAATCCCTACTATTGGAAGGTCGATCCCGAGGGGAACCAGCTGCCCTATATCGACCAGGTCACCTGGGCCAAGCTCGACGACCCCCAGCTGATGGCGCTGCGCATGACCTCCGGGGACTTCGACTTCGCCTTCCGCCACATCAACAACGCCACCTTCCGCTCGGTGCTGTTCGATGGCCAGGAGAGCGGCAATTACCGGTTCGTCGACGTGCGCGACCTGCCCGCCAACGACGCTGTGATCCTGCTCAACCTCAACATCGAGGATCCGGTCAAGAACGCGATCTTCAACAACAAGGATTTCCGCATCGCGCTCAGCCACGCGATCAATCGCCAGGAGATTATCGACCTCGTCTATGTCGGACAGGGCGCTCCGGCCCAGGTCGCCATCCAGCCCGAGCACGAGCTCTACAATGAGCGGCTGGCCACCCAATATACCGAGTTCGATCCCGAGCTTGCCAACCAGATGCTCGACGAGATCATGCCCGAGCGCGATGGTGACGGTTACCGGCTCGATCCCGAGGGGAACCGCTTCACCATCAACTTCATGGTCTCGGACGTCTTCGGGCTCTCCTACCCCGACGTCATGCAGCTGGTGCAGGGCTACGCCCGAGAGGTCGGCATCGACATCCAGCTGCGTACTACCGACCGGGCGCGCCTCAACACCATGTGGTACGCCAACGAGCAGGAAGCCTATATCTGGAACTGCGTAGGCGGGCTCTCGGAAGCCTATACCGATGTGCGCTGCTACATGCCCTTCCAGAAGGCCGACATCTTCTTTGCGATGAAATGGGCCGAATGGTACGCCGACCCAGCGACTGGAGAAGAACCGCCCGCTGAAGTCCAGGCGCTGATGGAAGCCTATGACGACGTCAATGCCGCCGTCACCGACGAGGATCGCCTCGCCCAGATGCAGGAGTTTCTCGAGCTTTCCGCCGAGAACTTCTTCCACATCGGCATCTCGCGCCCCATGCCCAAATACATGATGACCTCGAACGACCTGCGAAACGTCGTCGACGGCATCCCGATCACGGGCAATCTCTGGCATCCCGCGCCGACCCTCAGCCAGTGGTGGTTCGACCGCGACTAAGCTCCTCCCGGAGAGGGGCGGCGCCCGGCGCCGCCCTGCCTCATTTCCCATGACGTCCCGACGCGCAGAGGTCGCATGATCCTGTTCATCCTCAAACGGCTCCTCTTCGTCATCCCGACGCTGTTCGCCGTCTCCATCGTCGCTTTCGCGATCATCCAGCTGCCGCCGGGCGATTACCTGACGACGCTGATGGCGGACTGGGCGAGCCAGGGCGGAGCAGTGGAAGCCGGTACTGTCGCGGCCATGCGCGAGCGCTACGGGCTCGATCAGCCCATTTATGTCCAGTATTACAAATGGATGGCGGGCATACTGACCCGCGGGGATTTCGGCATCTCGTTCGAACTCGGCCAGCCCGTAACAAACCTCATCTGGAACCGGCTCGGCTTCTCCTTCCTCCTCGCCTTCCTCACGCTCTGCTTCGTCTGGGCGCTGGCGATCCCGATCGGCATCCTCTCGGCGGTCCGGCAGTATTCGATCACCGACTATTCGGCGACGTTCATGGCGTTTTTCTTCCTCGCCGTCCCCGATTTCGTGCTCGCGCTGGTCGCCATGTATGTCTGGTCCACCTATTTTGGCCAGTCGGTGGGTGGGCTCTTTTCGGCCCAGTACATCGATGCGCCATGGAGCTGGGGCAAGTTCCTCGATTTCGTCAACCATGTCTGGCTGCCGGTCTTCGTCATCGGCATCGGCTCGCTCGCGGCGCTCGTGCGCATCATGCGCGCCAACCTGCTCGATGAGCTCTCGAAGCCCTATGTCACCACCGCCCGGGCCAAGGGCATGTCCGAATTCGAGCTCCTCATCCGCTATCCCGTCCGCCTAGCGCTCAACCCGCTGATCTCGACACTGGGCTGGATCCTTCCCGCCGTCATTTCAGGCGAGATCATCGTTTCGGTGGTGATGAGCCTGCCCACCACAGGTCCGCTGCTGCTGCGCGCGCTGCTCGCGCAGGACATGTATCTCGCCGGCACGCTGATCCTCCTGATCTCCGTTCTCACAGTCATCGGCACGCTGATTTCCGACATCCTGCTGGCCATCGCCGACCCGCGGATCCGCTACCAATGACCGATATCCAGCACCTGCCGCCCGCCGCGGGCGTACCCGCGCCGACGACGTCCCCCCGCAAGGGCGACATCGCCGTAGCCGGCCAGTGGACGCTCTTCTGGCTCAAGTTCAAAAAGCACAGGCTTGCGCTCGTCAGCCTCTTTGTCGTCCTCTTTCTCTACCTCGTCGCGGCCTTCGCGGACTTCATCGCCCCGCTCGACCCCAACGCGACGAACGCCACCTTCACCTACGCGCCACCGACCCCAATCGGGCTCTTCATCGACGGCTCCTTCGCACCCCATGTCGAAGGGCTCTCGATGACGCTGAACCAGGACTCCATGCGCCGGGAGTTCGCGGTCGATCCGGAAAACCCCGTCCGGATCGGGCTCTTCGTGCCCAGCCAGCCCTATCGGCTGCTCGGCTTCATCCCGATGCAGACCAAGCTCTTCGGCGCGCTTGAGCCCGGGCCTCGCAGCGCGGTCTATCTCTTCGGCGCCGACCGGCTCGGGCGCGACATCTTCAGCCGCGTCGTCCACGGCGCCAAGATTTCGCTCTCGATCGGGCTCGTCGGCGTCTTCCTCAGCCTCGTGCTGGGGGTCGTGATCGGCGGCATTTCGGGTTTTTTCGGCGGGACCGTCGATCTCGTCATCCAGCGCTTCATCGAGTTCCTGCGCTCGATCCCCACAATCCCCCTCTGGATGGGCCTTGCCGCCGCGATCCCCGTCGGCTGGCCGCCGATCCAGACCTATTTCGTCATCACCCTCATCGTTTCGCTGATCGGCTGGACAAGTCTCGCCCGCGAGGTGCGCGGCAAGTTCCTGTCGCTGAGGAACGAAGATTTCGTCGTCGCCGCCCGTCTCGACGGAATGAGCGAGATCGGCATCATCCTGAAGCACCTCGTGCCGTCGTTCATGAGCCACATCATTGCGACGCTGACGCTCGCGATCCCCACCATGATCCTGGCCGAAACCGCCCTCTCTTTCCTCGGCATCGGGCTGCAGCCGCCGATCATCTCCTGGGGCGTGCTGCTGCAGGAAGCCCAGAACATCCGCGCGGTCAGCCAGGCTCCGTGGCTGCTCTTCACGCCCGCCGCCGCCATCGTCATCGCCGTGCTCTCGCTCAACTTCCTCGGCGATGGCCTGCGCGATGCAGCAGACCCCTACGAGTCCCATTCATGACCGGCCCCGCCGACAAAGAGCTCCTGTTGCAGGTCAAGGACCTCAGGACCCATTTCCCGACCCGTACCGGCGTCGTGAAGGCGGTGGATGGCGTTTCGTTCGACCTCCATCGCGGAGAGACCCTTTGCGTCGTGGGCGAGAGCGGATCGGGCAAATCGGTCACCGCACGATCGATCCTCCAGATCGTCGACCGTCCCGGCAGGATCGTCGGCGGATCGATGAACCTCACCCGGCCCGACGGAACGGTGACCGATATTGCGAGCCTCGATCCGCGCGGGCGCCAGATCCGCGCCATTCGCGGGCGCGAGATCGCCATGATCTTCCAGGAGCCGATGAGCTCGCTCTCGCCCATCCACCGGGTCGGCGAGCAGATGGGGGAGATGCTGCGCATCCATTTCGGCACCCCGAAGCCCGAACGCCGGCGCCGCGTCATCGAACTTCTGAACCATGTCGAGATCCCGCGCGCCGAAACCGCGATTGACCGCTACACCTTCGAGTTTTCCGGCGGCATGCGCCAGCGCGTGATGATCGCCATGGCGCTCGCCTGCAACCCCAACATGCTGATCGCCGACGAGCCGACCACCGCGCTCGACGTCACCACCCAGGCCGAAATCCTCGCGCTCATCAAGAAGCTTCAGGCCGAGCACGGCATGGCGGTGATGTTCATCACCCACGACATGGGTGTCGTGGCCGAAATCGCCGACCAGGTGCTGGTGATGTATCACGGCAAGGTCAAGGAACGCGGGCCCGTCCGGCAGATCTTCCATGCGCCGCAGGACGAGTACACCCGCATGCTGATCGGCTCGGTCCTGAAGCTCGAAAAGAAGGCCGAGATCCGCGAGCGTCGCGCGCCCGTCGCCGAGGACGCCCCACCGCTTCTCGACGTGCGCAACCTCACCATGACCTTCGATGGCGGCCTGAAGGCCGTCGACGATGTCGGACTTGTCATCCGCCCCGGCGAGACTCTCGGCATCGTGGGAGAAAGCGGCTCGGGCAAGACCACGATGGGCCGGTGTCTCCTGCGCGTCTATGAGCCGAGCGGCGGCCGCATCGACTATCGCCGAGCGGACGGCTCTGTCGTCGACATCGCCGCGGCAGACAAAAAGACACTGAAGTCGCTCCGCCGCGATATCCGCATGATCTTCCAGGATCCGGTCAATTCCCTCAATCCGCGAAAGACCGTCGCCCAGATCATCGGCGAGCCGCTGGCGCTTTCGGGGATGGGGCGCAAGGAGCGCGACGCGCGCGTTGCCGACCTCATGGCCCAGGTCGGGCTCGAACCGGCCTGGCGCGAACGCTACCCGCACGCCTTTTCGGGCGGCCAGCGCCAGCGCATCGGCATCGCCCGTGCCATTGCGGTCAAACCCCGGCTGATCGTCGCGGACGAGGCGACCTCGGCGCTCGACGTTTCGCTCCGCAGCCAGATGCTCGACCTGCTGCTGCAACTCCAGGACGAGCTGGACCTCGCCTACATCTTCATTTCTCACGACATCTCGGTCATCCGCTACATCTGCGACCGCGTGGCGGTGATGTACCGCGGCAGGATCGTCGAGACGGGTCCGACCGAAGAGGTCACGCGCAATCCGCGCCACGACTATACGCGCGCGCTCCTCTCAGCCATTCCCCATCCCGATCCCGACGACCGGCGGCTCCAGCACCGCTTCCGCTATGCGGGCGCCAGCGAGTCCTGACCCGGTCTGCGCCCCCTCCCGTTCCCCCTTCGAGTGCCCCGACGTGAAAATCACCGACATCAAGATCATCGTCACTGCCCCCGGCCGCAATTTCGTGACCGTCAAGATCATCACCGACGAGGGGCTTTACGGGGTTGGCGACGCCACGCTCAACGGGCGCGAACTGGCTGTCGCCGCCTATCTCACCGAGCATGTCGTCCCGTGCCTCATCGGGCACGATCCGGCGCGGATCGAGGACATCTGGCAGTATCTCTACAAGGGCGCCTACTGGCGTCGCGGCCCGGTGACCATGTGCGCCATCGCCGGCATCGACATGGCGCTCTGGGACATCAAGGCGAAAGCGGCGAACATGCCGCTCTACCAGCTGCTGGGGGGCGCGAGCCGCGAGCGCGTCCTCTGCTATACCCACGCCTCGGGCGCCGACATCGCCGAAACGGTCGAGGCCGTCGGCAGGCGCCAGGAGGAGGGCTATCTCGCCATCCGCGCCCAGACCGGCATTCCGGGCCTGCCCCCGATCTATGGCACCGACAAGTCCAATACCAACAGCGCCGCCGCCGACGCCCTGCCGCGCGAGGAGGTCTGGTCGACGGCCAAATACATGAATTACGTGCCCGCGCTCTTTGAGGAACTGCGCAAGGCCTATGGCACCGAGCTCCACCTGCTGCACGACACCCATCACCGCCTGACGCCCATCGAGGCGGCACGGCTCGGCAAGGATCTCGAGCCCTATCGCCTGTTCTGGCTCGAGGACACCGTTGCCGCCGAGCACCAGGAGGGGTTCCGGCTGGTCCGCCAGCACACGACGACCCCGCTCGCGGTGGGCGAAGTGTTCAACTCCATCTGGGATTGCCGGCTGCTGATCGAGGAACAGCTGATCGACTATATCCGCACCACCGCCGTCCATGCCGGCGGGGTCACGGCGCTCCGGCGCATCATGGACTTCGCCTCGGTCTACAATGTCCGCACCGCCTGCCATGGGGCCATGGACATGTCGCCCATCTGCCTCGGCGCGAACCTCCATCTCGATCTCTGGGCGCCCAATTTTGGCATCCAGGAATATTCGGGCTACACCGAGCCCATGCACGAAGTCTTCCCCCATGCCTGGCGCTTTGCCGACGGGCATCTGCACCCGGGCGACACGCCCGGGCACGGCGTCGACATCGATGAGACGCTCGCCGCCAAATATCCCTATGAGCGCGCCTATCTGCCGGTCGCCCGGCTCGAGGACGGCACGCTCTGGCACTGGTAATTCCCAAAGGAACAGCAAGATGAAGATCACCGCCATTCGCCCCTATGCGGTCTGGGTGGGCATCCGCAACCAGCTCGTCGTCAAGGTCGAGACCGACGAGGGCGTCTTCGGCTGGGGCGAGAGCGGGCTGTCGGGCCGCGAGAAGGCCGTGGTCGGCGCCATCGAGCACTATACCGAGTTCCTTCTCGGCAAGGACCCCTTCCAGATCGGCGCACTCTGGCAGGAGATGTATCGCAGCCAGTATTTCGAAGGGGGGCGCGTGCTCGCCGCCGCCATCTCGGCAATCGACATCGCGCTCTACGACATCAAGGGCAAGGCGCTCGGCGTCCCGGTTTACGAGCTTCTGGGAGGCCGGCAGCGCCACCGCATCCCGACTTTTGCCACCACCTATGGCGAGCCGGGCGAGGAGATGATCGAGCAGGCCCGGATGCTGATCGAGCATGGCTGGACCGCCATGCGGCTTTCGCCCTCCGGCCATGAAAACTCCGAGATCTACGAGCCGCGCGAGCATATCGCGAAAACCGCCAAATGGCTGATGAAAGCGCGCGAGGCCCTGGGCGAGGAAGTGGTGCTGGGCATCGACTATCACCACCGCCTGTCGGTCGCGGAAGCGGCGAGCTTCTGCAACAAGATGGATCGCGGCACGCTCGATTTCCTCGAGGAGCCGATCCGCGACGAAACCCCGGAGGCCTATGAGGCGCTGCGGCGGATGACCGACATTCCCTTCGCCATCGGCGAGGAATTCGCGTCGAAATGGCAGTTCATCCCCTATATCGAGCGCGACATCCACCAGTTCAATCGCATCGACATCTGCAATGTCGGCGGGCTGACCGAAGCGATGAAGGTCGCCGGCTGGAGCGAGGCCCATTATGTGGACATGATGCCGCACAACCCGCTGGGGCCCATCTGCACCGCAGCGAGCGTCCATTTCTGTGCGGCGGTCGCCAATTTCTCCTGGCTCGAATGCCGGGCGAGCCCAGCTGAAAAACATCTGGGGTTCGACAATTCGGAATTTTTCCCCGTCCAGCCCGTGCTCGAAAACGCCCACTATCTCGTGTCGGACGCCCCGGGCCTCGGCATCGAGGTCAATGAGGAGCTGATTGCCAAGCAGAGCTTCAAGTTCTGGGAGGCTCCGCACCTCAGGCGGCGCGACGGCTCCTACACCAACTGGTAGCAGCCCCGGTCCGCCGGCCTTGCCCTTGGGTCCCGCTGCCGCTAGGGGTGGGACCCACAGCGGGAGGATGGACATGCGCTACAGCCTTGGCGGACACAGGATCGAAAGTGCGGCGGACGCCTGGGTCGCGCCCAACGCCGTGGTGATCGGACGCGTGATCCTCAAGGCACGGGCCAGCATCTGGTGGAACGCGGTCTTGCGGGGGGATAACGAGCCCATCACGATCGGGGAAGGCAGCAACATCCAGGATGGCTGCGTGCTTCATACCGACATGGGCCATCCCCTCACGATCGAAGAAGACGTCACGGTGGGACACCTCGCCATGCTCCATGGCTGCACGATCGGCGCCGGCTCGCTCATCGGCATCGGTGCGGTCGTTTTGAACGGCGCGCGCATCGGCAAGGGCTGCCTCATTGGCGCCAAGGCCCTGATCCCCGAGGGCAAGGACATTCCCGACAACAGTCTTGTCATGGGTGTGCCAGGCCGGGTTGTCGGCGAGATCGACGCAGCCCGGGCCGAGGCGCTCCGCCAGTCCGCCCGGCACTATGTCGAGAACGCCCAGCGCTATCGAAACGAGCTGACGCAGGACCGCTGATCCGGACCAGATTTCGCCCGATTCCAATCGGGCGGGGCAGGCAAGACTTTCGACTTACGGCGACCCGCCGAAAATTTCAGAACGCGCGCAGGAACTTATGACGGACATACGTCGTTCGATGCTCACGCCTTATTTTGGCAGGCATTGAACCGGTAGCTTCACCTCATCCGCCGTGGGGGCCGGTGAACCTGAAACGGAGTGTGCCTCATGTCCCTCGTCCCGTCCGCGTCCGAAAGACCTTCGCTCTTTGATCGCATCCGCCAGTCGCTCGGCCGACGCCCTGAGGCTCAAGGGAACGAACAGGCCGCGGACACGCAGATCGCGAGCGGCTTCATCGGACCGGTCCGGCCGCGCGAGGCCGACTACCATCCGGCACCTCTGCCGGCGCGCCCTTATCTGCGCAGCACAGGCTGGAGCCCGGACG
The DNA here is from genome assembly GCF_003994485.1 of Arsenicitalea aurantiaca. Classification (GTDB taxonomy): domain Bacteria; phylum Pseudomonadota; class Alphaproteobacteria; order Rhizobiales; family Devosiaceae; genus Arsenicitalea; species Arsenicitalea aurantiaca. The sequence goes on along the minus strand of NZ_RZNJ01000005.1, from coordinate 45,742 downwards.
ATCTGCGTTCGGTTCTCTCCCGCGCAGACAATGCCAAGCCTTCCGCCTATGAGCCGGACGAAACGATGAAGGCGATGCTCCGCCGGCTCGCGACCACGCGCCCACCTGCGCCGAAGGCCGTCACCTACCAGGAAGCCGCCGAATAGCTCAGATCAACCCGTGCATGCGGCGCGCCGCTTCGCGGATGCGCCGCGACAGGGCTTCGAGCCGGTCCCGCACGCCAAGGATCTGCGCGACCATCTCGCCGCGTGCATCCTGAGCGATCTCTTCGAGCATGCCGAGCTCGGAATCGATCTGCGAGACGAGTTCGCCGGCGCGCTGCAGATGGCGCCGATCGACATACCGCCCGCCTTCTGCGGCATCGGCGGCACGCTCGAGGTCGAGCGCCTCCCCTTCCCAATCGGCATAGGATAGGCCGGTAAGCGCCAATTGCTCGCGCAGATTGTCCGCGTCGGTTGCCATGACCGTCCCTTCAAGGGTGTGTAACGCGCCCAAGCCATTCCAACACGAAATCATCGCTCGGCGCCAGACCGAAAGCCCCGGAGGCGACCCCGATGGCTGCCGGGCGATTTGACGCGGAGGGCCGAGCCGTTCAGAAAGGTAGGGATAACCTGGGTTAGAACGCCGGCATGCCCCGTGCACGGCGACTGGAGGAGCCGCAACCAATGCAGCAGGATCGCAAGCGCATCGAAGACGTGGTTGGCTGGCTCGCCGACCACCCCGAGATCGAGGTGCTGCATACCGCCGTTTGCGACCTCAACGGCATCATGCGCGGCAAGCGCATTCCCATCGGCCAGGCCCAGCGCGTGATCGATGGCGGGATCCGCATGCCGCTCTCGATCGTGGGCGTCGACGTCTGGGGCGAAGACATCGTGGGCAATGCGCTGGTCTTTGCGGGCGGCGATACTGACGGAATATGCAATCCGACCGGCCGCGGCGCGCTGCCGATCAACTGGACCACGCGCCCCAGCGCCATGATCCCGCTCTGGATGTTCCAGGAAACGCGGGCGCCGTTCCTCGGCGATCCGCGCCAGGCACTCGCCCATATCCTGAGGCGCTACGCCGAACACGGACTGACGCCGGTCGTCGCGACGGAGCTCGAATTCTACCTCGTGGATCCGGAAGCCGATTCTGCGGTGCCTCCGATCTCGCCCTATACCGGCAAGAGGCTGGATTCCGACGCCATCCTCTCGCTCGACGAGCTCGAGGATTTCGGCGAATTCTTCCGCGACGTCTACGCCCAGTGCGAACAGCAGAACGTGCCCGCCGATACCGCGATTGCCGAGAACGGCATCGGCCAGTTCGAGATCAACCTGCTCCATACCGCCGACGCGCTGAAGGCGGCGGACGATGCGGTTCTTTTCAAGAGGATCGTCAAGGGCGTGGCGCGCAAGCACAGGCTCGTGGCGACCTTCATGGCAAAGCCCTATGGCACGCGCTCGGGAAATGGCTTTCACGTCCATTTCAGCGTCAACGACGCGGCGGGCAACAACGTCTTTGACGATGGCAGCGAATATGGCTCGCCCATCATGCACAATGCCGTTGCGGGCCTTCTCACCGGCATGGCCGAGACGACATTGCTCTTTGCTCCGCATTTCAATTCCTACAGGCGGCTGCGCCCCGATACCCACGCGCCCAATGCGATCTCATGGGGCTATGAGAACAGGACGAGCGCGGTGCGCATCCCGGGCGGCAGCCCCAAGGCCCGCCGTATCGAACACCGCGTCGCGGGCGCCGACGCCAATCCCTATCTCGTCATCGCCGGCATACTGGGCGCGGCGCTCGTCGGCATCGAGGATGAGCTCATGCCGCCAAAACCCTTTTCGGGCCGGGCCTATTCGGAGCGCCTTCCCAAATTGCCGGCGGATTGGGCATCGGCCGTCAATGCGTTCGAGGATGGCACGATGGTGCCGCGCATCTTCGATCCGGTGCTGCAATCGATGTTTCTGGCCTGCAAGCGCCAGGAGATCGCCGGCTTTGCCTCGCAGGTGACCGATCTCGAATTCAGCGCCTATCTTGAGGTGGTGTGATGACGTCCTCCTATGCCGGCGACGGCAGCTATCCTCCCAGCTTCTATGCCGCCTCGGCCAATATCATTCGCACCCCCAAGGTCCTCAACGGTGAGGAAAGCGCCGATATCTGCGTCGTGGGAGCGGGCTACACCGGGCTCTCGACTGCCATCCATCTGGCCGAACGCGGTTACAGCGTCATCGTGGTTGAAGGCGCCCAGGTGGGCTGGGGCGCGTCGGGCCGCAATGGCGGGCAGATCGTCAATGGGCTCAACGCCTCGCTCGGAACGATCGAGAAGCGCTATGGCGCCTCCGCGGCCGATTTCGTCGGCGGGCTGCTGCAGGAAGGCGCCTCGATCATCTATGACCTCGTCGACAGGTTCGGGATCGCGTGTGATCTGAAGCGCGGCAATATCTATGCCGCCTATACCGAAAAGCACATGGCTGAGCTCGAAGCCAAGAAGGCGCTCTGGGCACGCCATGGTATGGACGATCACGAACTGCTCGACCGCGACGGCATCCGGGCCCATGTGGGCAGCGACGCCTATTGCGGCGGCATGCTCGACAGATCAGGCGGACATATGCACCCGCTCAACCTTGTCCTCGGGGAAGCCGCTGGCTTTGAAAGCCTCGGGGGGAGGATCTTCGAGCTCTCCCCCGTCACCCGTGTCACCCAGGACGCCGGCGGCGCTCGCGTCGAAACCGCTACCGGCAGCGTTCGCGCCAAGGCAGCAGTGCTCTGCGGGAACGCCTATCTCGGCGACGTCATCCCCGAACTCGCCAATCGCGTCATGCCCGTCTCGACCCAGATGGTCGCGACCGAGCCCCTGGGCGAGGAGCGGGCCCGTCGCCTCCTGCCCACCGACAAATGCGTGGAGGACGTGCGTTACATCCTCGATTATTTCCGGCTCTCGGCAGACCATCGGCTCGTCTTCGGCGGCGGCGTCGTCTATGGCGGCACCGACCCCGCCGATGTCGAAAAGAAACTGCGGCCCAATCTCGAAAAGGTCTTTCCTGAACTGACGGGCGTGCGGATCGACTACGCTTGGAGCGGCAATTTCGCGCTCTCCTTTTCGCGCGTGCCGCAAATGGGCAGGCTCGGGGACAACATCTATTTTGCCCATGGCTATTCGGGCCATGGCGTAACGGGCTCTCACCTGTTCGGCAGGATCCTCGCCGAGGCCATTGATGGCGATCGTGGCCGGTTCGACGTCTTCGCCGACATCCGCTACATCCCGTTTCCCGGTGGGCGGGCGCTCCGCGCTCAATACTCCACGCTCGGCTCCTGGTGGTATGCATTGCGAGACTGGCTGGGCGTCTGATGACGAGGCTGCTGCTGGTGGGGGCAGGCTTTGCGCATCTCGAGGTGCTCCGCCGGCTCGGCCGGCAGAGGCTTGCCGGGCTCGACATCACCCTCGTTACCGCCGAGCCCGCGACCGCCTATGCAGGCATGCTGCCCGGCGTCGTTGCGGGGCACTACCTAAAGAATGACATGCTCGTTCCTGTCGCGCCGCTTGCCGCCAATGCCGGCGCCGAGCTCATTCTTGATCGCGTGGTCTTCATCGACGGGGAAAGAGGCGAGGCCGAACTCGCCTCAGGCCGCCGCATCGGGTTTTCGATCTGCGCCATCAATGCGGGCGCGAGCGCACGACCCAATCCGGATGCGCCGGACCCTCCGTTCGGATGGCTGGCGCTGAAGCCTGCCCTTGCCTTTCTTGCCCGGCTCGAAGCCATCGCGCCTCAGCTTGCCGGCCGCCCGATGGCCATCGCCGTCTTCGGAGCGGGGCTTGCCGGGTGCGAAATGGCGCTCGCTCTGGCCCATCGGTTCGGAGACGATGCCAGGATCACCCTCGTCGATAGGCGGGGCAGCACGCTCGAGGCCGTGCCGAAGGCGGCTCGTCCTGCGCTTTTCGAGGCGCTGCGGCGGCATCGCATCGCCCTGCGCGAGGCCACCGATACGGTTCCCGATTTCGCCGTCCTCGCCACGGGCGCCACGCCCCCCGCATGGCTCGGCAAGACCGACCTTCGCCGCGGTCGCGACGGCTTTCTCCAGATCGGTCCCGATCTGCGCGTTGAAGGGCAGGACAGGATCTTCGCAACCGGAGACATCGCGAGCATGGCTTTTGCGCCGCGTCCCAGGGCCGGCGTCTATTCGGTGCGACAGGGCCCGATCCTCCACCACAATATTCTCGCGCTTGCCGCGAGCCGACCGCTACGCCGCTATGCTCCCCAAAGCCAGTGGCTCGGGCTGATCGCGACCGGCGAACGGCACGCGATCGCCACGCGTAACGGGCTCGCCCTGTCCGGAAAAGTCTTCTGGCATCTCAAGGACAGGCTCGACCGCGGCTTCATCCGCCGATACCGTCAACACCCCGAGGCGTTTCAGACTCGCTGAGATTGTCTTAACGTCTTCAGCGTATTATCGCGAACGAACGGGACGGTGACAGGATTTCGATGCACGACGCTCAGCGTATTGCCGAGGACGCGCCGGGTGCCGGGCTGATGCGCCGTCTCACCGGCGAGACCGCCACCATCGCTCTGCTCGAGGCGCGCCTCGCCGCCCAGGAAAGGGTGATCGCAGAACAGGCCGCACAACTCGCCCACAGCCGCAAGATCTTCGAGCGCGCCTCCGCCACTGCCCGCATCGGGGTCTGGGAATGCGACCTCGACGGCGAGCATCTGCGCTGGACCGACATGGTCTACGACATCTTCGAGCTGCCACGCGGGTCCGCGATCACGCGCGAGACGACGCTCGCCCTCTACACGCCCACCTCGCGTGCAAAGCTGCAGCCGGTGCGCAACCGCCTCATCGAACAGGGCATCGGATTTTCGCTCGACGTCGAGATCGTCACCGCCAAGGGCCGACACCGCTGGATGCGCATCACCGCCACCATCGAGCACGAAAACGGCGTGCCGGTGCGAATTTTCGGCATGAAGCAGGACATCACCGAGGAGAAGATCCTCGCCGATCGCACCCGCTACCTCGCGCTCTTTGATGCGATGACAGGCCTTGCCAATCGCAGCCAGTTTCATGACCGGCTTGAGGCGCTCTGCGCAAACGACAGCGATACGGCCATCGGCGCGCTGCTGCTCATCGACCTCGACGGCTTCAAGCCGATCAACGACCGCTTCGGCCACGCGCTGGGCGATCACTGCCTGCGCGTCGTCGCCGAGCGATTGACCGATGTGTGCGCTGGGGCAGAGCTTGTCGCGCGTGTCGGCGGCGATGAATTCGCCGTGCTTCTAGCGTCGGAACCGGCAATCGCGGACAGATCCAGCCGTCTCGCCGACCGCATCGTCACCGCGCTGAGCGAACCGGTGCTGCACGAGAATGCGACACTGACGCTGGGCGCCTCGATCGGCATTGCGATGGCCGACGGGCTGGCCCCGGACGACCTTTTCAAGCGGGCCGACCTCGCCCTCTATGCCGCCAAGGACGCCGGGCGCGGCACTTACCGGATAGCCGAGTAGCGGCTCAGGTCACCCGGCCGCGCAGCGGCACCGGGCCGTCGGCGATCGCGTGCCAGGGCGTCTCGTAGCTCGGGGTCGCGACGAACCGCTCGAGCCCCAGCTCGAGCTTCACCAGCGCCCCGGGCGCCAGCGCCAGCCTGAACCATTTGCCCCCCACCGGCACGGCGTCCGCCTCACCTTCGATCCGCGCGCTGGTAAACCGGTGCTCGCCGAAACTGCCGGCCTGGACGATCACTTCGCGCGCCCGCTGCGGATCGGTGTTGCAGAACGTTACGCGCGCGAAATCCACCCCGATCGCCTCGACCAGCGCGCCAACCCCGGGGGGCAGGCCGGGCCGGCGGGCCTCGGCATCGAAATGGCGGAGCGTGCCGTGCTGCAGCCCGCCATGATAGACGTGCATGGGCGCGCCCATCGTCGTCTGCACCAGCGCCTCGATCAAGACCGGTGTCAGATCCTGCCACATATGGATGCTCATCGATTCCCGGTAATGGTCCATCGTCAGCGGATCATTGGCGTCGGAGCGGAAATTGGCGATCTGCTCGGCAACGCTTGCCAGCGTCGTCTCGAGCCGGCGCACCGGATAGCCCGGATCGCGCCCGCGGATATAAGCAAACCATTGCGCGGTATTGCCGTTGAACCCCATATGCCCGCCCGTCGACTGGCGGCCGTAGCTCGAAAAACCGGTGTCGATGGTGTCGAACTGGGCCGCCCAGCCGCGCTCTGCGCGCGCGGCATCGGCTTCATCGAACGACATCAGCCAGAGATAGATGCCGTACATGGGGTGCTGCACCCGCCAGTCGCGCCAGCCCGCATCATAGTGCCGGTTGGGGACGAGGATCTTGCCGTCCTCCTCGCGCCTCAAGTCCCAGAGCATGTCGAGCTGGGAGCGGGCAAGGTCCAGCTGGCGCATGTCGCCGGTCAGGAGCACGCCATTGGTGGCCGCAATGGAAAGCGGCTCGAGGATGGAGAAGGCCCCGTGCGGCCAGCGCCAGCCATAATAGCCGCCCCACCATTTGCCGTCATTGTATTCCCCGATCTCGCCCGAAAGCCCGACATTGTCGGGGATGATGCCGCCATTGCGTTTTGCACGCTCGGCCCAGGCCGCGTGATAGGCGAGCACCCAGTCGCGCAATTCGGGCCGGCCCGAATGGAGAAACGCGTGCGTCGCCATCGAGGTCGCAGCGAGGTTGAGCGGCACGTCGCCGCGTGCCTGGCGCTGGTTAATGCGCTCAAGGATCTGCGCGTAGACCGAATCGTCGGACCAGGGGCAGCTCTTGGCGCTCGCATCGATCCCCGGCAGATCTTCGAACGGCGGCAAATAGTTGTCGAGGATTTCGCGATGGGTTTCCCAGTCCTCCGCGGTCTGAACGAAGCGTGCCCCCCGGCTGCCCGAGATCGGCGAGCGGATCAAAAGCTTTTCGGGGTCCCAGTTCCCGGCCTCGGGCTCGGTATAGAGCGCGGCGAACTTTTCGGCCCGCTGCCGGTCCTTGAGACCCGAAGGGTCGGTGAACCCCATGAAATACTGGAAGAGATAGCCCTCCCCGTGATGCATCCAGTCGTAATAAGCGTCGAACTCGTCATGGACCTGACCATATTGCGTCCACTGCCAGGTGATGCCGTCCCAGATGGTGCGGGCCCGTGCAAGCACCTGCTCGCTGCCTCCGAGCGCATAGAGCAGCGGCATGTTCATGAAACCCTCATAGGGGTCGTCCGAACCATCCATTCCCGGCCAGCTCTCGCGCCAGTAGAGCGTGCCGTCCGGCCGCGCATAGCGGTCGGCGAATTCGAGCGCGGCACTGTCGAGCAGGTCGAACAGGCGCCGCTGCAAGAGCGCCCAATGGGGCGGCGCACCGCGCGTATCGGCATGGAGGATCGGCAGGTCGTCCGTCGGGTGAGGCATTTTGAGGGGCTCGGTTTAGAGGCGTTCGCCGCTCTCTGGATCAAAGAAATTCAGCGCGCTGGTGTCGACCGCGAGTTCGACCGGTTCGCCGGGCCTCAATGCGACCCTCGGCGGCAGGCGGGCTGTCACGGGCTGCCCTCCAATCATGGCGACGACCATGGTGTCGGGGCCGGTCGGCTCGACGACGTCGATCGTGCCCGAGAGCCGGGCGGCGCTTCCCGATCCCAGCGTCAGATGCTCGGGCCGCGTGCCAAGGATGACCGGCCGGCCCATGGCGACGCCTCTCGGCATCGCGGGCTCGGGCAGCGAAAGCCGCAACCGTCCCGCCTCGTAGACGAAGGCAGGCCCGCCCGGCCCGGCCTCCAGCACCCCGGAGATGAAATTCATCGCCGGCGAACCGATGAAGCCTGCAACAAACATGTTGGCGGGGCGGTCGTAGATGGTCTGGGGATCGGCCAGCTGCTGGATCACCCCTTCCCTCATGACTGCCACCCGGGTGCCGAGCGTCATGGCCTCCACCTGGTCATGCGTCACATAGACGACCGTGGTGCCGAGCCGGTCATGCAGGCGCTTGATCTCGGTGCGCATCTCGACACGCAGCTTGGCATCGAGGTTGGAAAGCGGCTCGTCGAACAGGAAGAGCTCCGGATCGCGCACGATGGCGCGGCCCATGGCGACGCGCTGACGCTGGCCGCCGGACAGCTGGCCGGGCTTGCGCGCGAGGAGATGCTCGACCTGAAGCAGCCGGGCTGCGTCCAGGACCTTGCCATCGCGCTCGGCGGTCGGCACGCCGCGCATCTCGAGCCCGAAGCCCATGTTCCGCTCGACCGTCATCGTGGGATAAAGCGCGTAGGACTGGAAGACCATTGCGATGTTGCGGTCCTTGGGGTGCACGTCGTTGACCACGCGCTCCCCGATCAAGACATCCCCTCCGCTCGCCGGCTCGAGCCCGGCGATGATCGAAAGCAGGGTCGACTTTCCGCATCCCGAGGGCCCGAGCAGGACAAGAAAGCCGCCATCTTCGAGCTCGAGATCGACATTGTGGAGCACTTCGAGGAGCCCGAAGCTCTTGCGCACTCCGCGCAGGGTAAGAGTGGACATCTTGGCCTCCTAGCCCTTGACCGCGCCAGCAGTGATGCCGGCAACCATGGCGCGCTGGACGATGGCGAAGAGGACCACCACCGGCAGGATCGAGATCATCCCGCCCGCCGCCAGCATGCCCCAGGGCAGCTGGAATTCGCCGACCATCAATTGCAGCCCGACCGGCCAGGTGCGGCTGCCCTGGCTCGTGGTCAGCATCAGCGCGAACAGGAACTCATTCCACGCCGCGATGGCGACGAACACGCAGGTGGCCAGAAGCCCGTTGCGCGCGATGGGGATGACGATGCGGAACATAGCCCCGAGCCGGGTCGTGCCGTCGATCCGCGCGGCGCTTTCGAGTTCCTTGGGCGCAGCATCGAAGAACCCCTTCAGCATCCACACAAAGAGCGGCAGGAGGAAACTCGTATAGGCGATGGCAAGCCCGATCGTGCTGTCGAGCAACCCGACCTGGCGCATCACGATGAAGAGCGGAATGATCATCAGCACCGCGGGGAACATGCGCACGACGAGATAGCCGAGCATCAGTTCCGTGCGCCCGCGAAACTGGAAGCGCGAGAACGCATAGCTCGCGATCGTTCCGGTGAAGAGGCAGATCAGCACCGTCACCGAAGTGACGACGAGGCTGTTGAGCACCAGAACCGGATAACTCGACTGGTTCCAGAGCCGCACATAGTTCTCGAAGGTCACGCGCGGCGGAATGTAGTGCATCTCGCGCGTCACGATGTCGGCCTCGAACTTGATGGAAGTGAGGAAGGTCCACACGATCGGGGCGATGCAGATGAAGGCGAGGAGCAGGAGCAGGGCGTAGCTCGCCACATCCCAGAACAGCTTTGAGCGCGAGCGGGTGGCTTGGGCCATCATGATTACTCCTGATTGACCTTGGTGATCCGGATGTAGGCCCAGGCAAACACCATGAGAAAGACGAACATCACGACCGAAAGCGCCCCGGCATAGCCGAAGTTGAAGTCGCGATAGGCGGTCTGGAAGGCATAGAGCGAGAGCACCTGGGTCGATCGCCCCGGCCCCCCGCTGGTGAGGATCAGCAGCAGGTCCGGCGAATTGACGAGACCGATCACCCGCAGGATGACGGCTGCCGCAATGATCGTGCGCAGCATGGGAAGCGTGATCAGACGCAATTGCGCGAACGGCCCCGCCCCGTCGATGTCAGCGGCCTTGTAGAGATCGGTCGGGATCCCCTTGAGGCCGGCGAGCAGGAGGAGCGTGAAGAATGGGAAGCTGTGCCAGGCTTCGACGACGATGGCAGCGGCCATGGCTGTGCCGGGGTCGGCGAACCAGGCCTTGTAGCCCTCGAGCAGGCCGATCCGGACGAGGAGATCGTTGATCACCCCGAGCCGAGGGTCGAGCATCAGCGCCCACATGTGCCCGGCCACCACATTGGGCAGGAAATAGGGGAGGAGGATCAGCACCGCGAGCACCTTGGTGCCGGGGAGATTACGGTTGAGCGCCAGCGCCGCGATCAGCCCGACGACGAATTCGATGACGATCGAGAATGTGACCCAGACCGCCGTGTTGCGCAGCGACACCCAGAAGACCGGATCGGACAGCATGCGCTCGTAGTGGCGCAGCCCCACGAACCCCGTCCCGAGATCGGGCCGGTTGAGCCGCATTTCGCGAAAGCTCATCTGCATGCCGTAGAGCGTCGGATAGAGCACCACCGCCGTGATCAGCAGCGCGCTTGGCAGCAACAGCAGATACATCCAGTAACGGGTCTCGGAGAGTTCTCCGATCAGTCGCACGGGATTGATCCGATCCCAGACTGTTCTGGGCGGCCCATAGGGCGCCGGCAGGAAGGTGCGGCTCATTGCACGTCTTTCTTGCTGGGGAATGAGGCGGCCGGGGTCGTCCGGCCGCCCGCACGGCTCAGCCGACGGCGGCAGCCAGCCCGTCGATCATCTCGTCGACCGCCTGTTCTGGCGTCGCATCCCCGATCAGCACCCGCTGGAACGCCGGAAGCACAACGCTCTCGCTCCAGCCGGCAAAGCCGGGGAAGCTCGGCTGCGGCAGGCCGAAACCAAGTGTTTCGGCCGCCGGGGCATAAAGCGGATTGCCCGAGATCCGCTCGTCCTGAGCGGCAACCGTGGAGGCCGGGAAATACCCCGTCGCCTCGAGGAGGGCGACAGCAGCGTCGGGCTCGCCCCAGAACTTGATCCACTCCCAGGCGGCGTCGGCATTGGCATCGCTGCTCATTGCGTTGTACGCGTAGCCAAGGCGCGCCACGCGTGCCGCTGGGCCTGCCGGGATCGGCGCAGTGGCGAATTCGACGCCGGGTTCGAGGAAACCCGAGATGTCGCGGAAGGAGCCGGTATGGTGCCACACCATCGCCGTCTGGCCGGTCTGGAACGCCTCCATGATCTGGCGGAAGCCGTCATTGGGCGCACTCGGCGGCACCACGCCATGCTCGGTCAGAAGCCCGGCATACCAGCGCACCGCCTCGATGGCGCGGTCGCGATCGAGCCCGATCTCGCCATTGCTCAGCACAGGCGAGCCGAAGGCCTCCATGAGGTTGACGACGAAAGCCTGTCCGCCGGCGCCCCCGCGCATGCCGAAGCCGTAGCGTCCCTTGGCCGGATCCGTCAGGGTCTGGGCGGCAACGAGCATCTCGTCGAGCGTCGTCGGGGCGGAGAGCCCAGCCTCGTCGAACCAGTCCTTGCGGTAATACATCCAGTCCACAAAGGCGAAGGCGGGAACGCCGTAGACGGCCCCGTCCTCGCTCGTGATCGAGGCAAAGCGCGCATCCTCGAAATCGCCGCGCCGCTCCCATGAGGCGATACGATCGGTCAGATCGACAAGTGCGCCCATGGCCCGCAGATCGGCGAAGCGCTCCGAGGCCACCATGGTGACGTCGGGCCTGCCGCCCCCGACCACGGCCGCGGTGATCTTGGCCATGAATTCGGGATTGGGGATGTTCTCCTGGATGACATTGATATCCGGATGCGCCGAGGCGAACTGCGCCATCACCGCCTCGAGGCCGGCGAACTCGCTCTGGCTGGTGAAGGTGTGCCAGTAATTGATGGAGGTCTGCTGCCCGAAGGCGAGCCGGGGCATGAGCGCAGATGCCCCCAGCATGCCGCCACCCCATTTGAGCACTGTGCGTCTGTCGATTGGACTGATCATAGTTTCTCTCTCCCTGGAAGGGCACGGCCGGGCGGTTCCGCTCTCTTGCCGCGCGAATGGTGCTGGTTCAGAAATGTCGCTCGGTCACCTCGACCTTGCCGATCGCCTCTGCATCCAGAGCCGCCCAGTCGAAGGTGTAGCCAAGCCCGGGCTCGTCGCTGACGGTCAAATTGCCATCGATGATGGCGACCTTGCCCAGATCCTTGAGCCCACGGATCTGCTCCTCGTTCATCACGATCTGCTCGTAGTAGTCATTGTTGGAAATCGCGGCGCAGAGCTGGGCGTTCTCGACGCCCATGCCATGGACCTGCGCGCGCATGCCGAAGCTGTCCGACAGATGGGCGACCTTCATCGAGCCGGTGAACCCGCCCTTATAGAAGGTCGAGACGCGCGTCATGTCGAGCGCCCGGGCCTCGATCCAGCTGGCCATGTTGAAGTGGATGCCATCCGAGGTTTCGGCGGCCAGTACCGGAATGGTGAGCTTGTCGCAGAGCTTGGTGTAGGCGCCGATGTAGAATTCGCGCATCGGCTCCTCGTACCAGAGGAAGCCCTCGTCCTGGAGAGCGAGGCCAACCTCAAGACTATCGACATAGTCCCAGCCCGCCGAACCATCGAACATCAGATCGGCATCGGGCCCGACCCAGCGCCGCAGTGCGCGCGACAGATCGATGTCGCGCTTCACGTCGCCCCAGGCGTGGAGCTTGAAGGCGGTAAAACCGATGTCGCGGCAGAGCTTGATGTGGCGCTCGTATTCCTCGAGCGTGTCCCAGGTGACGGTCGAGGCATAGGCGGGCACCACCCGCTCATTGCCGCCCAGCATCTGGTAGATCGGCATGCCGGCGCGCTGGGATTTGATATCCCAGCAGAGCATGTCGAGCACGCCCATATGGCGCATGTTGATCTCCTCGACCCGGTCGACCTCCCAGATCAGGTGCCACATGCGCTCGGTGAGCAGCGGGTTTTCGCCGATGAAGTGATGGAAACGGCGCCGCACGAGGTCGAGCGTCATGTCCCCGCGCACGAGTTCGATGCCGCCCACGAGCCCGGAATCGGTCTCCATCCGCACCACCGCCTTGCGCTGCCTCTGACCGGGCGGGATATCGCCATGCGAGCCAGGAAGGCCGGCGCGCCACAGGAAGTTCGGCCCTGCGTCGGCTTCGAGCAGCCAAGCGGTGAAGCCCGTGATCTTCATCATCGGCCCCTTTGATATTTCCTATTTGGATTTTTCGATATCAAAAGGCCCTTTGCAAGTGATATATCGTGGCTGATGCCGGACGTTCGACTACGACGGCACAATCACGCGGCCTAGAGCCAAGATTTTCTGGACCCTCGGCGGTTCAACACGTAGCAAGGCTGATATATCAGAGGGGAGGTCGAATGGAACTGCGCAGCGACAATGAGGGATATCGCCGGTTTCGCGAAGCGATGGACAAGGGACGGCTGCGCCCCGGCATGGTGCTGACCCAGAACGCGCTCTGCAAGATCCTCGGGCTCTCACTGACTCCGCTGCGCGAGACGCTCGTCCTGCTCGAGGAATACGGCCTCGTCGAGGTGCGCCCACGCACCGGAATTCAGATCGTCTATCCCGAGGTTGCGTTCATCCGGGAGAACTTTCAGTTCCGGATCATGATCGAGACCCATGCGCTCCGGCTCTTTGCTCAGACCGATAATCTGGGATGGCTGGCCGACATGCGCGAACGGCACGAGCAGAGCCAGGTGGAGCTCGCCCAATTGGGCAATCTCGATCTCGCCATCGATCGGTTCGTTGCGACCGACCGTGCATTTCACGCCGACATCGTCGCCGTTCTCAACAACAGCTGGATTTCGCGCACCCACCAGAGGCTTCAGGCCAATATCGGCATGGCACGCCTGACTCACGCGCGCGGCCCCTTCAAGAACCAGCTTCTCGAAACGGTCGCCGAGCACATGCGCATCATTGCGAGCCTCGAAGCGGGTGACATCGAAGCAGCGGTGGGAAATCTCGAAGCGCATTTCCGCGCCTCCACCCACCGCACTTTTGCCGCGTGATGCATTCGGGGGTGAAAGCCCCTCAATGCGGAGACGCTAGCGGGCGGTCCAGGCCAGAGCCATGTCCACTGCTGCAGCTTTGAGCTGAGGCACGAGGTCCTCGATCCGATCCGCCCCAAGCCGTGCGATCGGCGCTGCGACGCTCATCGTGCCCACGACGCGACCCTTGAGGCTGATCGCCACGGCGACCGCGCCGACCCCCGCCTCTGCCTCTTCGCGGGCAAGGCCATAGCCGCGCTCGCGGGTCGTCTCGAGTTCGGCGGTAAAGGCTTCGAGGCTCGTCAGCTGTCGCGGACCACCGGCCCCGCCCGTGCCGAGCCCGGCGGCGAGCGCGATCCGCACCGCCTCCTCGAGCGGCAGGCTCGCAAGCCACACCTTGCCGTTGGCGGTCGCGAAGGGGATGATTCTTTCGCTCATGTCCGGCTCGTAGACGAGACCCGAACGACGCCCACGGGCCGATCCGACCCAGTTGAGCGTCTCCCCCTGCACCGCCGTCAACCGCACCAGTTCCCGCGTCCGGCGCGCCAGATCATCGAGGATCGGCTGGCGCAGATCGGCGATATCGAGACGCGCGAGTTGACGCTGGCCGATCAGCGCCATGTGGAGCGTGAGGCCATAGCAGTCGCTCTGGACGCTCTGCTCGGCCCAGCCCGCCTCCACGAGACCGGTGAGGATCCGATGCGCGGCGCTCTTGGGCATGCCGAGCCGTGCGGCGAGGTCGCTGAGCTTGATCGGCTCGTCGGCGAGCGCAAGAACCTCGATCGCCGCCAGCGTGCGTTCGATTGCGCTTTGTGGGCGCGCCTCGCTAGGTTCGATCACTGCCCTCGTCATGCCGGCTCCTTTGTCCCTCACTGTTGGCGGTGCAACACGCCGCGCGAAAGGAAGATCTCCGTGATTTCCTCCGATTTCGCGAGAAATTCCGGATCGCGCCGTGCGGCGAGCCCGCGCGGCCGGGGCATGTCGATCTCGAGCACGCGCTCGATCCGTCCCGGACGCGGCGTCATCACGATCACCCGGTCGGCCAGGAGGACGGCCTCGTCGATGGAATGGGTGATGAAAAGGATGGTCATGCGGTTGCGCAGCCAGAGCGCTTCGAGGTCGACCCGCATCTGCTCGCGCGTCAACGCATCGAGGGCGCCGAAAGGCTCGTCCATCAGCAAAAGCCTCGGCTCGAGCAGCAATGCCCGCGCGATCGAGGCGCGCTGGCGCATGCCGCCCGAAAGTTCGTGCGGATAATTGTCCGCAAAATCCTTGAGCCCGACATTCTCGAGCAACTCGAGCGCCTTCCCCTTGAGCGCCCGACGGTTGGCTCCGGTCATGTCGGCCGGAAAGAGCACGTTCTCGAGGATCGACCGCCAGGCAAGCAGCACATGGTTCTGGAAGACGATGCTCATGCCTTCGGGCGGCTTGTTCGAAACGTCGCCGAACACCGAGATCGTGCCGCTCGATGGCGGCGTCAGGCGCGAGATGAGCCGCAGAAGCGTCGATTTTCCGCAGCCGGACGGGCCCACCACGGCGACGAACTCGCCGTCCTTGATGTCGAGATCGACGCGCTCGAGCGCCACGATCGGCGCTTCGGCCGTCCCGAACGTCTTGGTCACCCCGCTGATGGCGACCCCGGGAGACTTCCCGCTTTCAACTGACATGGCGGCTGACGCCTCCCTGAACAAACCTGTCGATTGGCACTTGACGGAACACTGTTCCAGATAGAACATCGTTCCAGATTGTCGTCAAGCGAGTTGGAGATCGGGATGGGCAAGGTCGCGGAGGCGCTGATGAAGCGCCTCAACACGGTCATCAGCCTTCTGGGGGCGTTGCTCGTCTGGGAGATTGCCGTCAGGACCATCGGCACACCCGAATACATCCTTCCCGCGCCCTCCAAGGTGCTTGCCGACCTCTGGCGCAACATCCACGTGCTGATCCCCGCGTCCTACGCGACGCTGCAGCCCATGGTGCTCGGCTTTCTTCTGGCCGCGGCGCTCGGGGTGCTGCTGGCGCTGCTCGTCGTCTATTCGCGGGCCTTCGAGGCGATCTTCTATCCGCTGCTCGTCGTCCTCCAGATCATCCCCAAAATCGCCGTGGCGCCGCTTTTCATCATCTGGGTCGGGTACGGCCTGACCTCGAAGGTCCTGCTCGTCTTCCTGCTCTCGTTCTTCCCCATCGTCGTCAACTCGATCGTCGCGTTCAAATCGATCGAGTCGGACGTCTACGATCTGGCGCGGAGCTATCGTGCTTCGCGGTTCAAGATCTTCTGGCGCGTGGAGCTACCGAGCGCCCTGCCCTCGCTGTTTGCCGGGTTCAAGGTTGCTGCCGCGCTATCCGCGACGGCGGCCGTCGTCGCCGAGTTCGTCGCGTCCGACAGCGGGCTCGGCTATCTGCTGCTCAACTATAACGGCAACATGAACACCTCGATGACTTTCGCGGTCATCCTCGTGCTCAGCGTTCTGGGGCTCCTGCTCTACGGAGTGGTGGAGCTCGTCGAGCGCTGGGCCATTCCGTGGCACGTCTCGCAAAGGCGCGACGATCTGGTCGTCGGCAAATCGCCGGCATGACGCAACCGGGCATGCCGGGCCCGACAATGCCGGCATCACAAGGGAGGTTCTGGTTATGACTATGATCGGCAAGGGACTGGCGGGCGCTTTTGCGGCGCTCCTCATGTCGGGCGCAGCGCTCGCCCCGGCCAGCGCGCAGGACGATGTGTCCCTGCGCCTCAACTGGCTGATGAGCGGGGTGCACTCGATCTTCTATCTCGGCGTCGAGCAGGGCTTTTATGAAGAGGAAGGCATCAACCTGACCATCGGCGAGGGGCAGGGTTCGGCGCGCACCGTGCAGGTGGTGGCGACGGGTGGCGATACGTTCGGGCTGGCCGATGGCGGTTCGGTGATTGCCGGGGTGAGCCGCGGCGCACCGCTCAAGGCCGTGCTGGGCGTGCTCAACACCTCGCCCTTCGGCATCTCCTTCCGCGCCGATGCGGGCGTCGAGACGATCAAGGACATCGAGGGCAAGACCATTGCCGCCACCGCGGGCGAAGCCTCGATGGCGCTCTTGCCGGCGATCTGGCAGGCCAATGACATCGACGAAAGCCAGGTCTCGATCCTCAATGTGGATGGGCCCGGCAAGCTCGTCGCCGTGCTCGAGGGACGCACCCAGGGGCTGCTCGCGGGTCTGGAGGGCCAGGTGGTGATCCTCAACCAGCGCGGTCTCGACCAGACGGTCTTTTCCTTTGCGGAGCTGGGCGTCAACACCGAGGGACTGACCATCGTCGCCAATGACAACATGATTTCGGACAATCCGGATCTCGTCGAGCGCTTCGTGCGGGCAACGCGCCG
Organism: Arsenicitalea aurantiaca; assembly: GCF_003994485.1. GTDB lineage: Bacteria > Pseudomonadota > Alphaproteobacteria > Rhizobiales > Devosiaceae > Arsenicitalea > Arsenicitalea aurantiaca. Next base: position 28,769 of record NZ_RZNJ01000005.1, on the reverse strand, counting down.
CGCCATGGAGGCGACCATCGCCGATCCTGAAGCCGCGATCGACGCGGCCATGGCGGCCAAGCCCGAGGCCGAGCGCGCATTGCTGGCCGAGCAGCTCGAGGTCTCCATCACGCTGATGCCCTCGCCGGTCGAGCCGGACCTGCCACTCGGGCAGATGTCGGCGGCGGATTGGGAGCGCACGCTCGAACTCGTCACCGCCTATCAGGACGTGCAGACCGATCTGCCGGCCGACAGCTTCTACACCAACCAGTTCATCGCACAGTGATGAAGCGACGGGGCGGGCACCTCGCCCGCCCCCTCTCCCAACGGATCCCGACATGAGCCAGCGCGCAAGCTACGACTTTACCGGGCGGGTCGCCCTCGTCACGGGCGCCGCCGGGGGCTTTGGCGGCGCCATCACGGCGCGGCTTCGGGAAGCGGGCGCAACTGTGATCGGATGGGATCTCGCCGGCACGCCCGAGGCGCCTCCGGTCGACGTCACCTCAGAAGAGAGCGTGGATGCGGCCGCCGCCGCGCTGATTTCGGCCCACGGCCGGCTCGACATTCTGGTCAACAATGCCGGCATCGTCGGCACCCTCGCCACCGCCTGGGAGACGCCGGTAGCCGAGTTTCGCAGGCTCCTCGAGGTCAATCTCGTCGGCGCCGTCCTCGTCTGCCGGGCCCTGATGCCGCTCATGATCGATACGGCGGCCCGCGGCAATGCCGGCCGGATCGTCAACATCGCCTCGATCCAGGCCAAGGAAGGCATGGCGCTTGCCGCAGGCTATAGCGCCGCCAAGGCCGGCCTCCTCGCGTTGACCAAAAGCATGGGCAAGGAACTTGCCGGCACTGGCGTGCTCTGCAATGCGATCACTCCGGCCGCGTCCCTCACACCCATGAGCAGCGGCGCCCCCAAGGCCCGGCTCGACGACATTCTTTCGCGCATTCCCATGGGGCGCTTTCTCGAACCCGACGAGGTGGCTGCGATGACGCTCTGGCTCGCCTCGGAGGATTGCAGTTTTTCAACCGGCGCCGTCTTCGATCTTTCGGGCGGGCGCGCCAGCTATTGAAGGTCGGGTCATGACGCTTCTGGGTACTGCCATCGTCGCCATCTGGAACGGCATCGCGCCGGGCGGGGTGGACAATTTCATCGAGTGGCACAATCGCGAGCATATCCCCGAACGCGTCGCGATCCCCGGCTTCCTCCGCGGCCGGCGCTATGAGGCGATCCATGGCAGCCCGGCCTATTTCACGCTCTACGAGGCGACGGACACGGCCGTCCTTCAGGGCCAGCCCTATCTCGACCGGCTGAACGCACCCACCGAGTGGACCCGCAGATCGACGAAGGACTTTACCGATACCTCGAGAGGCGTCTGCGAGACGGTACATTCGTCCGGATGCGGGGATGGCGGACTTCTCCTCACCCTGCGTTTCGACGCCGGGCCGGACCAGCAGGGCACGCTGCGCAACGCGATCCGCGCCGCGCTGCGCGAAATCGAAGCCATGCCGGGCATTAGCGGGGTTCACCTCTGCATCGCCGATCAGGGCGCAAGCGGGATCGAGACCGCAGAACGCAAGGGCCGCGCGGTGGGGGTGCCCAACTGGATCGTCCTGATCGAGGGCGGTTCCACAGATCCCGTGGATGCGGCCGGGGAAACGTTCGCCACCGCCATGGCCGATCATGCCGATGCGATCGGTCCGGTCGACAGCGGCCTATACCGGCTACAGTTCTCGCTTTCTGAATAAGCCCATTTTCTCCAGACCTGTCGCGGTCGCGCATTGGACATGCGCGGCCGCTTATTTTGTTGGTGGACGAGAAGGAGCAAGTGCATAAAATATCTGCACGTGAGAGCGCTGCACCAGAAACAGGCTTCACTCTTCTGCGTACCGATGGTATACAAAGCGTATGCCGGATGCCGAGGCGGCTCCGGTCACCAGTTTCCTATGCAGGAGTGAACCGGGATGACGCTTTTTTCCAATCGCCGCAGGCTTCTCGCCGGCGCAGCTCTTATTGGCGCGGCGCTGCTGATGGGCGCCCAGCCCAGCCTTGCCCAGCCCACGACGATCAATCCGGGCAAGTTGACCATGTCGATCAACCCGACCCTGCCGCCGCTGCAATATGTCGACGATCAGGGCCAGCTGCAGGGCATGCGGGTAGAACTCGGCAATGCGATCGCCGAAAAGCTCGGGCTCGAGCCCGAATATGTGCGCATTGAGTTCGCGGCCATGGTGCCCGGCCTCGCTGCCGGCCGATGGGACATGATCAACACCGGCATCTTCTGGACCGAGGAACGCTCGCAGCTGATGTATATGGTGCCCTATGAGCGCGCCGCGATCAGCTTTCTGACGGCGCGCGACAACCCGCTCGGCATCACCGAGTGGCAGCAGCTTGCGGGGTATTCCGTCGGCGTCGAGCTCGGCGGCATCGAGGAGAACCGCACCCGCGAGGTCAACGACATGCTGATCGCCGAGGGGCTCGACGGCATCACCGTGCGCACCTTCAACAATTTTGCCGAAGCTTTCCAGGCCCTGCGCGCCGGCCAGGTCGAAGCGGCAACCGCGATCGATGCGACCGCCATGTACTGGCAGGAGCGGGGCGACTTCACGCGCGCCGTTTCCGGCCTCTTCCCGCAGACAGCGACCTTTGCCTTCGCCGATAAGGCCTTGGCCGATGCGGTGGTCGTGGCGCTCGACGAGCTCAAGGCCGAAGGCTTCTACGACGAACTCTTCGACCGCTACGGCGTGCTCAAGATCGAGGAAGAGAGCTTCGCCATCGTGGGCCCCGGCCCGCAATAGGCCGCGCGCCGCTCCGATCCATCTTCAGCGCTCCCGGCCCGGGCCGGGAGCCGCCCTTTTGAGAAATCCGGTACACGATGAGCATCTGGAACTGGGAAGGCTTTTTCAGCTACTTCACCAATGGCTACCTCCTCGGCGGCGTGGTCGTCACGCTGGGGCTGACTGCAGCAACGCTCGTCATCGGCTTTGCGCTCGCGATGGGGCTCGTGCTCTGCCGTCTCTCGGGCATCCGCATTCTTTCGGGCTTCGCGGCGGGCTATGTCTGGCTTTTTCGCGGCACGCCGCTGCTGGTGCAGCTCATCATCATCTACACCGGGCTTCCCCAGCTCGGCTTCGTTCGCCTGTCGGTGGTCGAGTCCGCCCTTCTCGGTCTTGCGCTCAACGAGGCCGCGTATCTCTCCGAAATCCTGCGCGGTGGCATTCTCTCGATCGGTCAGGGCCAGCGCGACGCCTCCCATGCGCTCGGGCTCAATCGCACCAAGACCTTCCTGCTCATCGTCATGCCGCAGGCCTTGCGCGTGTGCCTGCCGGCGCTCGGCAATTCGGTGAACGGGCTCCTCAAGACGACGTCGATCGCATCGGTCATCTCGATGGAGGAACTGCTGCGGCGCGGGCAGATCCTCATGCAGCAGCGCTTCGAGGTCCTCGAAGTCTTCATCGTCATCGCCATCCTCTATCTCACGATGACGAGCGCCTGGGACCTCGTGCAGAAACGCATCGAGCGCTATTTCGGCAAGCCCTACGCCGCCCAGGCCATCAAGGAAAAGGTGCTGGCCCGCGATGCCCGCTAGCGGTGCGGCGCGGCCCGCCTGCGTCCTCATCGGCCTCGGGCGCATCGGGGAGGCGGTTGCCCGCGCCCTGACCGCATCGTCCGACGGCCCCGCCCTTTCTGCCATCGTCACGAGAACGCCGGACCGGGCGAAAGCACTCTTTCCCGACGTCAGCTGTTATCAGGATCTCGACAGGGCCCTCGGCGACGCCGAGATCGTCATCGAGTGCGCTTCGCCAGACGTTCTTGCCGGCCATGGCCCAAGGATTCTTGCCGAAGGTCGCGACCTCGTGCCGATCTCGCTGTCGGCCTTCGCCGGAACCGGCGGTCCGGCTCTTGTTGCGGCCCTCGAAAAGGGACCCGGACGCCTCTTCATCCCGTCCGGCGCCGCCTGCGCCCTGCCGCTTCTCGACGTCGCTCGGTGCGCCGGGCTCGATCGAGTCGTCTTTCGCCAGACTTATCCGCCGGCACTCTGGGCCCGGCTCGAAGGTCTGTCCGACGCGCGTGCCTATGTCGGCACCTTCCTCTCAGCCTCCGCCCGGGAGGCGGCCCGCCGCTTTCCGCGCAACCTCAATGCCGCGATCGGTGTCGCGCTGGCCGGCCTTGGCCTCGACCGCACCGAAATCGAGCTCATCGGCGATCCCGCCATCGCCAATCGGCGCTACGAGATCGAGATCGAGAGCGGCGGCGCCCCGATCCGCCTTGCCATCGGCCCTTACGGCACAGAGCCCGACCGCCCCGACCACACGGCGGCCTCACTGCTGTCGATCTTGCGTCGTCGGCAGGCGCGGATGGTGTTCTGACCAAAGGCTTATTGCTTCCCGCAGGCCGGCAGGAAACCTGAAGATGGGCGGTGGCGATCTCATTGGACCGCTAGCCGCACTTTGCGCCGGGACTCGAGAGCCGACCGCCCTTGCGCACGGCGAGGGCCGTCTCGCGCAGCGATCGGATAATCCGCCCCGCTCCAAGTTGGCAGGAGGTCCCCTGCGGGAACAGCGGGGACCGCTGGCCGTTCCTGTGGCGACACAAGGAGTGCCGGATGCCCGATACCGTCCCCACCAGCGACCAGCTTCGCGACCACATCGACAAAGGCGGTTCATCCGACAAGGTCGCTTATCCCGATCCCGCCGCTGCGCCACTCGGCACCGATGACGAAGCAGCTGGGAAATCGCCGAGCCGCGAAGAACGGCGCATGGCGGCCGGAGCGGAGATCGCAGCGCCGCAGGTGCGACGGTCGGCCCATATCGATCCGACCCTGCTCTACTTCGGCATGGCGGCGCTTGTCATGCTGGCAGCCCTTTTCATGATCGGTCTGGGCCGGACTTAGAAGATCCGCCAAAATGATCCAGCGCCCTAGCGGAGATGATTGCCGAGATCATCGACGCAGAGTTCTGGGCTCGCGAGAACCGGAACCTCGCACTGCTCGGCGAGTGCGTCCCTCAAATGAGCCATCGAGGCCTGAGCAAGGACCAGAACATCGGAGCGCGCGGCCAGTGCCTGAGCGCGCTCCGAAACAATGGCGTCATGGGTCCCCCGGTCGCCTGCGCTGAGCGCCTTGAAGGCATCGCCTGCCAGATCGGTCTCGACAGCCACCGACCGGCCTGCCCATTGGGCATGTTGTTCGATCAGGGCTCGGCTGGCGCTGACCGTGCTGTTGGTGGTGCACATGATGCCGATGCGGCTGCCGCTTGTGACCGCCCGTGCAGCCATTGCATCGTCGATCTTGACGATGGGGAGCGTCGTCTTCGGCCGGATGGCGTCGACCGCCGGCGAGGTCGAAGAGCATGTAAAAAGAAGAAGCGTCGCTCCGGCACGCTCCGCCGCCTCGACATGAAGCTTCACCCTTTCGGTAATCCCCTCCGAAGGACCATGCCGCATGAGGTCCTGCAGCAGACTTTCATCGAGCATGTGGAAGGTGTCGAGCTCGGGGTAGCGCCCTGCGATCATCGGCTTGAAGCGCTCGACCAGCCCTCCGACAGTGTGCAGCACGGCGAGGCGATGCGTGTTCATGATCTACTCCGCATAGATGATTTCGATGCCCGAAAGGGCTTCGGCATCCGGGCGCCCCTCTTCGGGCCGGGTGGTGATGAACAGATCTACGTCCTGCGCGCTGGCGAAGGTCGAAAATCCGCTTGTATGCAGCTTGGTGGCGTCCGCAACGATCACGACCTTGCGCGCGATAGCCATCATGGCGCGCTTGAGTTCGGATTCGACCGGATCGGCGCTCGTGAACTCCTGGCGTGGCGTCACGCCGGCGGCCCCCAGAAAGGCGATGTCGACGGCGGCATCGCGCAGCTCCCTTATGGCGTGCAGGCCCACAAGGCTCATCGAGGAGGGTGAAAGCTCCCCGCCGACGACATGAATCCGCCAATGGTTATGCCCGGCCATCTCCTGGGCGATGACGAGGTTGTTCGTGATCACCGTCAATTCGCGCCTGACCGCGAGGCTTCGTGCCACTGCCGCCGTGGTCGATCCGCCATCGAGCAACACCACCTGCCCATCGGCGACCAGTCCCGCGGCCTCTCGCCCGATCGCCTCCTTTTCGGTGCGGTGCACGAAGCTGCGCTGATCGACCGGAGGGAGCGGCGCCCGCGCTGCATCCGGCTTTCCGCCCAGCAGCCTTGCGCCACCGCGAACGATTTCTGCCTGCCCCCGCTGTGCGAGCGCCTTCAGGTCCCGCCGCACCGTTTCGGTCGACACGGCCAGTTCGGTTGCGATGTCGTCGACCCGCACGACGCCCCGCGCCGCCAGCCGATCGGCGATGGCGGTCAGCCGTTCGGCAGGCAGGAAGCTGCGGGGATCGGGCTCGGGTCGGGTCTTGCTCATCGGGCATCCATCCAAGGATCGGGCAGCAGTATCAATGCAATGCTGGACGGAGGTCTAGTTGAAGAGCGACGCCTTGTCTGCGCTGCAGAGAAAAGAGGTGATCTTTGCCGCGACGGTTTCCTCAACTGCAGCTTCAGCCCGGCGAAGCTCTTCGGGCGGGAGAGCCGAACACTCGGCGTTGGTCATGCGCACCGTGCGGCCGAGGGAGGCGAGCAGCGCTTCCTCGAGGTCGGTGGCGATGTTGACCTTCGAGATGCCGCCGCCCTCGAGCTGCACCGCTTCCTGGATCATCTCGGCAGGCACGCCCGAACCGCCATGCAAGACCAGATGCACATCGCTCAACGCCCGTATGGCGCGAAGCCTGTCGAAATCGATCTTGGGCGCCTTGACGATGTAGAGCCCGTGCGCCGTGCCGACCGAAACGGCAAGCGCATCGACGCCCGTGCGTCGGACGAATTCGGCGGCCTCCTCGGGCACGGTATAGTGTTCCTCGTCCTTGTCGGTCTCGACGAAATCGGTGGTACCGATCTTGCCGAGCTCGCATTCGACCGAGACGCCATGGCTGTGGGCAAGTTCGGCCGCCTGGGCCGAAATCTCGACATTCTCTTCGAACGGCTTGGCCGATCCATCCATCATCACGGAGGTGAAGCCCGCCGCGATCGCTGCCTGAAGAACCTCGAGCTCGAAGGAATGGTCGAGATGGAGCACCACTGGCACAGTCGTGCCGACCCGGTCGAGAGCCGCGCGGAAGGCGGCCCCGAATTCGTCCGGCGCTATGCCGTAGCGCTGCATCTCGCGCTGGGAGATCTGCACGATCAGCGGGGACCGCAGCTGTTCGGCCGCCCGCAGGATCGGATCGATCATCGCCGTGTAGCGCGGAGAGAACGATCCGACCGCGAACCGGTGGCGCGTCGCGACTGCAAGGACGTCGGCCAGCGGGCGGGCCTGCGCGGAAATCGTGTTCGTTTCGGACATCTGGGTCTCTCTGGCTAGAAAGCGATACTGGGGAGGAAGGTGACGATGGGTGGAAAGAGGATGAGCAGCAGCACGACCAGCAGCAGGGGCAGCAGGAAAGGCAGCACCGCCCGGACGATCACGTGCAACGGCACTCCGGATATGCGCGCCAGCACGAAGAGCACCATGCCGAAGGGCGGCGTCAGCAGGCCCAGCATCAGCGTCAGCACCATCACCACGCCGAAATGCATGGGGTCGATCCCAGTCGCGATCATGACCGGCAGCAGCACGGGGGAGAGGATGATGATTGCCGCAGTGCCCTCGAGGAAACAGCCCACGATCATGAGGAAGCCGACGAGCAACAGCATGACGACAATCGGATCGGTGGAGATCGAGGCGATGCCCGAAGCCATGGCCGAGGTGATGCCGGCGCGCGTGACGAGATAGCCATAGATCATCGCCATCGAGACGATGAGCATGATCGTGCCGGTATCGATGACGGTCGCCTTGGCGATCGAGAAGATCTCCCGCAAGCTGGTCGCCCGGTAGACAAAGAGCGCAAGGATCGTCGCATAGACCGCCGCGACGGCCGAGGCTTCGGTGGGGGTCGCGATGCCGGTGACGATGCCGCCGACGATGATGACGGGCGTAAGCAGCGCGGGCAGGCCCGACCTGAAGCTGGTCACCAGTTCGCGGCCGCTGAAGGCTTCGCCGGCGGGGAGGCCTTTGACCCGCGCATAGATGGCAACGTAGATCATGAGGGCGACGCCCATGATCAGCCCGGGGATCAGGCCTGCGAGCAGGATGCCCCCGACTGAGACGCCGGTCATCAGCGCGTATATGACGAGGGGTACGGACGGCGGGATGAGCGGGCCAATGGTGGAAGACGCCGCAGTGACCGCGACCGAGAAGTCATCCTTGTAGCCGGCCTCGCGCATCGCCTTGATGACGATGGTGCCGAGCCCTGCGGCGTCCGAAACTGCAGTGCCGCTCATGCCGGCGAAAATGATGCTCGCCATGATGTTGACCTGGGCGAGGCCGCCCCGCATCGAGCCCACCAGCGCGCGCGCGAAGCGGAAGATGCGCTCGGTGATCCCGCCCGCGTTCATCACCCGGCCGGTGTAGAGAAAGAACGGCACCGAGAGCAGCAGGAAATTGTCGAGCCCCGACACGGCCCGCTGCACGAGGAACCCGGCGTTGAAGTCGAACCCCCGCTCCATGATCGTGAGGATGATCGAGGTGCCCGCGAGCGCGAACGCTACCGGGACCGCGAGGGCGAAGAGAAGAAAGAGCACTCCGACATAAGCGTAGGTCATGCCGGCGCTCCCGGCTCGCGATCGAGCTTAAGGTGCCATTTGGCGAGGTGGGCGACCGAATAGACGATCATGAGCCCGAACCCGAGCGCGAAGGCGACGTAGAACCAGCCATTGGAGACCCAGCCAAGTGTCGCAAGCGATGTGTTCCAGCTCGAGCGCATGATGGAAAAGCTGGCGACGAACAGGAAGGAGACGATGAGGAAGGAAGTGACCGCCACCAGCGGCTGCAGAATGCGACCGAGCCGCGGAAATATCTCGGGCACCGTGTCGATGGTGATCATCAGCTTGTCGTAATAGGCCGAGGAGGCGCCCAGATAGATGATGTAGATGAAGACCATCCGCCCCAATTCCTCGGTCCAGGGCAGGGAAACCCGTGCCATTCGGCCAAGGATCTGCAGGACGACGAGACCTGCGAGCAGGATAAAGAGTGCACCGAGCACCGGGCTTATGAGCCGCGCCAACCCATCGACCACCCGGACATAGAAACGGGCAATGGCATCGATCGCCTTCATCGCGCTCGTCCTGTCACGTCGTGACCCCATCTGTGCATCTGAGCCTCCTCTCCCTCATGCCTTTCGCTTCTAGCGCCCGGCGCACCCTGAGTAAATGCAGAATTTCACATAAGACCACATATCTCCACGCAAATAAGTGGAGAGTTGACAGATCATGCGGATTTATGTTGGCTGGGTGTATCTGGCGACGCGTCCCTGTCCGGGATGTGGGCCGAAAAGGGAGAGAGAAGATGAAATTCTGGACGAAACTCGTCGTCGCCGCCTGCGTCGGCGGCACGCTGGCCGGCCCTGCTCTGGCGCAATCGGTGACGATACAGCTGGCCAGCGCCTTCAATGCGGACACCGACATGATGCAGGCCGCCGAACGTTTCGGCGAACTCGTCAGCGAGCGCTCCGGCGGGGAGATCGCGGTGCGTTACTTCCCGGGTGGCCAGATGGGCGGCGAGCGCGACAATCTAGAGGCCCTCAAGATCGGCGAGATCGAGATGGCCGTCTTCGGCACCTATCCGATCGTGTCCCTGGCCCCGGCCTATTCCTTCTTCGATGCGCCCTTCGTCTTCCGCGATCGCGACCACGTCTATGCCACCTGGCAGAGCGAGCTGGGTGATGAGGTGCGCGAGATCTTCGAGGCCGAGCACGGCGTGCGCGCCCTGGGCATGATGGGACGCGGCTATCGGCATCTCACGTCCAACGATCCGATCAATTCGGTCGAGGATATGGAAGGCATGCGCATCCGCATGGGCCAGTCCAAGCCCTTCATCGAGGCCTTCACCGAGACCGGGGCCGTCGTCGTTCCGATCGCGTTGCCGGAGCTTTTCACCTCGCTGCGGCTCGGCACCGTCTCGGCTTCCGATGGCCCCTTCGATCAGATCTACACGTTCAACCTGCATGAGGCGCAGTCGCACCTGGCACTGACCGGCCACCTCTATGCGACTTCGCTCTGGATGATGAACGAAGATTTTTACGCTGGACTGTCGGACGCCCATCGCGAAATTATCGACACGGCAGCGAGCGAGGCTCTTGCCTATGGCGACGAACTGGCTTTGGCGAGCGAGGAACGGCTGCGCGGCGTGCTTGTCGAGGCCGGCATGCAGATTACTGAGCCCGACTATGCGGGCTTCATGGAAAAGGTGCGGCCCGCGATCGATCGGCTCTTTGCCGAGGATTGGTCGGTGACGACCGCCGAGGAAATCGCGGCCATCCAATAGGCTGAAGGGGCCGCCGCTGGCGGTCCCGCTCCACCGAACGGCAGGATCCGGCAAGGATGACCAGAACACTTTCGATCATCTGCGTGGGCGGCGTCGTTCTCGACCGCATCTTCTACGTCGACGCACTGCCGCACGGCGCGGGCAAAAGCGTCGCTTCCGACTATCGCGAACGGGGCGGCGGCATGGCCGCGACGGCCGCCGCTGCAATTGCAGCGCTTGGAGCCAGAGCCACACTCTGGGCGCGCATCGGAGATGACCCTACAGGTCGGACGACGCTTGCCGAGCTCGAGCGAGCCGGGATCGATGTGTCGGGACTGCGCATCTGCACCAGGGGCCGCACGGCAACCTCCACGGTACACATCGACGCTGCCGGAGACCGCGCACTCACGAACTTCCGCGGCCACATGCCTGCCGACACCCAGCATCTCGACCCCGATCGTCTGGGAAGAGCCGACGCGATCCTTGGAGACGTCCGGTGGCCCGAAGGCAGCCTCTGGGCGTTCGAGCGTGCCCGAAGCGTCGGGATACCCACGATCCTTGACGCTGATGCCGGCAGCGTCGAGGCCCTGCCGCAGCTAGTTGCCCGCGCTGCGCACACGATTTTTTCCCAGCAGGGTTTGAGGGAACTCACCAAGGAGCACTCCGCTGCCCGGGGCCTCCGGGCTGCCGCAGAGATCGCCCCCGAAGATGCTGTCCTCGGGGTCACTTGCGGGGAAAGCGGCTCGCTCTGGCTCCACAAGGGCACAATGGCAGAAATGCCCGCCTTTTCGGTCGCCGCCATTAACACCAATGGCGTCGGAGACGTTTTCCATGGCGCATACGCGCTGGCCATTGCCGAAGGGGGATCGCACCTTTCGGCAGCGCGCTTCGCCTCGGCGGTCGCGGCTCTGAAGTGCGCCGACCCCCGCGGCTGGGACGGAATGCCCTCGCGGGCCGTATGCGAAGCGTTTCTAGCGGACCGAGAGCCTATCGAAGCTGCACGCTGATCGAGCCATCGCTTTCGAGCACAAGGCTTTCCACCGCATCGATACTCTCCCCGCCGCCCGCCCGGACTGCGCTCAGCGCCTCGTCCTCGGTCACCCGCTGCCGACGCATGGCGCCGGGGATGAACGCGCCATGGCGCGCCAGCAGTGCCGGCTCCGAACGGACGGCCTTGGCGAAACGCGCCGAGCGCACCGAGAAGGCCGTAACCGCGTATTGCAGGGAAATGAGCAGAACCCGCGCCGTCGTCCCCTCGGCCAGCGCAATGCTTTCCTGCACGAGAATGGCCGAGAGTGTGGAGCCCAGCGCCACCGTTACGACCAGATCGAAGGCGTTCAGCTTGGCGAGAGTGCGCTTGCCCGAGATGCGCAGGAACGCGATGAGCGACACATAGGCGAGAACCCCGACCAGGAGGGTTCTGAAAATGCCCTCCCAGCCTTGAAACAGCATGTCTGTCCAGTTCATCAGGTCACGGCGCTCCCTGCTCCGAACCTCCGGGCCCGGCTTCCATCGCCGCGCCGTCATCGGGAACACCATCATCACCGGGCATGATGCCGCTCGTTTCTGCAAAGAGCGTCAGATATCCGACGATCAGCGCAGCAACAAACGCGCCGATTACCGCGATCAGTATCCTGCGATTGTTCCCGCTTCTGGACATGCATCCTCCAAGAGTTCGACAGGAGGCCAATCCGTCATGCGCGAGCAGGTTCCACCACTTGCCCGCAATCCGCCGATGGCGTCTGCAGGCTGCCAGCACACGCCGCGCGGCGGTACGCGACGCCCTGACCGCCGCTGACTTCCATGGCCTCGAACACGTCGCCGACGACATCGCCGACCACTACGCCGCCTATCGGGAGGCGAACATGTATCTTTATCCCGACGCGATTGATGTCATCGATCATTTCCGCGGGCGCGGCATAAAACTGTGCCTCGTAACCAACGGCGCGGCGGAAGTGCAGTACGCCAAGATCGACCGGTTCGGGCTTCGGCACCGGTTCGATCACATCCAGGTCGAGGAGGAGGCCGGCTTCGGCAAGCCCGATGGGCGGGCCTATGTGGATACCCTCGCCGCGCTGCAGATCGCGCCGGAGGATGCCATGATGATCGGGGACGATCTGGTATGGGACGTCCTCGCACCTAAACGCCTCGGCATGAAAGGCATCTGGTGCAACCGCCTGCGCGCCCCACTTCCCCCCGAAGCCGGCGTTACGCCCGACCTCGAGATCACGACGCTCTCCCAATTGCCGAAGTCGATCTAGTTTCTGCCGACACCCAGGCGCGCGAACCGGTTTGGACACCTGGCGACACCAGCTTGTCCAATTCAATGACGCCAAACACGTAGACGCTCCCTGTGGGCAACCCGAGGCCAGGCCAAGGGGCACGCCCCTCCATCACAAAGATAGAGCACACCCCGTCCACCGCACGCACTTGGAGTGCATTTTACGGTCGGAAGCAAAGGCGAGCGCTCAAACACATACCTATCAACAAGTTAGTTGATGAGAATGGCGGAGAGGGAGGGACTGCCCTAATCAGCCAATACTCACAACGTTTTCAGAGGCTTATGGCGATCACTTGCTGACGTTGTGTACCACCGGGGTGTCTCTGAATCCAGCCACTTTTTGATGGTCGCTTCACGGCAGAAGGGACATTCAATGATCCCGCTTGGCGGCGATGATGCTCGGCATCGCCTTGCACTACGCTGTCAGACCGGCAGTATCGCCAAAGCCAACTATTGTGGCTGACATCGAGCAATAATTTGCGCGATCTCCGCTCCGTCCCAGCCCTTCCTCTACTTACGAGATGCGGGATCAGGAGACACCTGGTGGGTCTGCCCATCCATTTGGCATCGCCAAATTGGCAAAACGCGCCGGATTCATATGCCGAGACGGGCGGAGACGCGGCCCTTTCCGGCTCGGGGGGCACGCTTCATTCGACTTTCGCCACTCTGGGCTTGCGTGTTTCCACTGGCTTTGCCTTGGGTGAAGCCATGTGGGCAGATCTCAGCGGTATGATCGGCTGGCGCCATGCATTCGGAGACATCGTCCCCGAAATCACCCATGCCCTTTCCGGCGGGGACGCTTTTACTGCTGCCGGCACGCCGATCGCCCAGGATGTGTTCCTTCTCGAAACAGGTCAGTCAGTGGATGTCAGCGCCACGACCGATCTCAACCTCAGCTACGCAGGTCAGTTCGGGGACAGCAGCCAGTCCCACACGGTCAAGGCCAGACTGGCCGTGAGGTTCTGATTGCCTCGAGAGCGAGGCGATCGGCTCGGCCGCCTCGCACACATGCTCCCTTCTTTCCACACGGCACCACGACGAGCCGGCTGTCGCGCGGCCCGAACGCGCCCTCGATCAGTGACGAGCGACAACCGGGATGGCCCTGCACCGCCGCACCGTATGCAGCGTGCGTCACGTTGATGTGGCAGACCTTAAATGTCGGCGAACACCATGTCGGACGACGCATTGTGTTCGTGGCGAGCAATTCGGCGCAGCAGATATACCGCGTGGTGAGGTAACAGCTGTAGCTCGAGGGCCTGAAACATCGGAATTAAAGGTGCGCGATGTACAGCTTTGCCAGTGCCCTAAAGGCTGATGTGACACCCGTCGAGAGCGACTTGAGCCATTGGGCCATAAGTCGGCTATGGGGCCGTTACCGGACCGACCGGTTCTGGAATGGAATCGGAGAAAGCCGACTTTCGGAATCCAAGGCCAATCCCTTCGTTAGCATTCATCCGTCAGGGAGCGACTCTACAGACCGGGACACAAGCTGGCATCACCTATTGATTGCGGCTGCTTCGGGGACTCCGCCACCGCCCCACTCGGAGGATGGAGGCTCTGGGTGGCCAGCATCGCACCGATTGCAAGGCTCAGCGCCAATGCCGCGGCGAGAATTGGGTCGCCGACAAGTCCGGCAATGGTCACACCGATCGCTGCTGCAATGCAATTTCCTGCCAATATCGACAAGAGCTGAGCCAGGGGGCTCGAGGGCGCAGCAAACAAGAGCACTACAGAGGCACCCATGGGGGCGATCAGCATGGGCGCAAGGCTCTCTCTTCTCCCATCAGCGCGGGCGAAGGGATTCAACAAGGGGAAATGACACTGTAAAGGGTCCTGACGAATAGGGGGCGGACCTAGACGCCAGCGCCATCCTCCACAACGAAGCGAAACCCAGACTCCTTCCGGAAATTGAAAAATTGCACCTCTGCCGCGCCGTTTCTTGGAACGGCTCGCACGCTCAAGAGTTCGTTCGACACGGAGGTGTGCCATGAGCAAATTCAAAGTTGGCGATCATGTGAAATGGAACTCGGAGGCGGGATGGGTCAGTGGCACCATCACAAAGGTTCATATGAAGGACTTCAGTTATAAGGGCCACACACGGCGCGCCTCACCGGACGAGCCTCAATATGAGATCGGCAGCGACCGAACCGATCACGTGGCTGCGCACAAGGAAGATGCGCTCACAAAGGCATGAGCAAATCGCGTCCCACTATCTTCACTGTCGGCCACTCCAACCAGAGTCTTGAGACATTTATCGCCATGCTCGGTGCGACAAGGATTGATGCCATCGTGGACGTTCGCACGTTTCCTCGGTCCCGAACCAATCCCCAGTTCAATATCGACACGCTGCCGCACGCTCTTTCCCAATACCAGATTGGCTACAGCCATTGGCCCGATCTCGGCGGCCGGCGCAACAAGCAAGACGACGTACCCGCCGACACCAATGCCTTTTGGAACAATCGCAGCTTTCAAAACTACGCCGATTATGCGCTCACACCTCAGTTCCAGGCCGATCTTGACCGTCTGATCGCGTTCGCATCCCACCAGCGCCCCGCTCTCATGTGCTCGGAAGCTGTATGGTGGCGCTGCCATCGCCGCATCATTACCGACCACCTCATCGCCCGCGATATCGAGGTGCTCCACATCATGGGCGAGGGCAAGATCTCGGAAGCGAAATTGACGCCGGGCGCCAATTTGGGCAGCGATAACTGTGTCACTTATCCTCAAACAAAATCCTAGTCGTCGAGCGTGCTGGCCACAGCCCTACGCAGGGTTGGCAGCACATCGGATACAAACCAGGGATTTTTGCGCATCCATGTCACAACCCGCCAGCTCGGATGCGGGAGCGCCCAAACGGCGCTGGCCCGGTCGAACGCTTTCACAGTGTCGGTCATCGATTGTTTGCCTCCGTGCAGATAGCCCCTTTGCGCATGGCTACCCACCAGCAGTATCAGACGTATTTCAGGCAAGCTGGCAAGCAGACGGTGATGCCAAGTCGGTGCACATTGCTTCATTGGCGGGGCATCACCACTGCCGCTTTTGCTCACGCCGGGATAACAGAACCCCATAGGCACGATGGCGATCCGGGACGGATCGTAAAACACCGCGGGACTGATATCGAGCCATGAACGCAAGCGATCGCCACTCGCGTCATTCCAGGGTATGCCGCTCTCATGCACCTTTCGGCCCGGCGCCTGCCCGATGATCAGCAGTCTGGCCGCGCGATCCGCCTGGACCACCGGACGCGGCCCAAGCGGCAGCTCGTTCGCGCATAGTCGGCAGGCGCGTATTTCGCTCATCAAATGCATGAAATAAGCCAGGATAGAATGCTCAGAAAGTCTGTCACAGTGAGGCGGTCAACCTGGAAGTGATGCCGCGAGATCGCGGCGATTTTATCCAAACGCCCTGCAAGACAAACTAGCCGATCCGCTGGTCCGCCCAGATTTCTTCGGCATTGCTGCGATACTGCAGCGCGACGAGCCAGCCTTTGATCGGACGGAGCGGAGGAATACACGTGAGCGACAACAGAGGCAGTGTCGTCACCAAATGCACTCAAACGGGCGCCCGGAAGGCAACTTCGAGCCAGAGACCGAAGACGACGACCGGCACGCATCCGATCATCATGACAAAAAACGCAGGCCCGTCAGCGGGATCGGCAAAGCCGTAAACAAGCCCGCAGACCTCGCATTGTTTGCGCAAAGTGAGGAAGCCATTAAACAGATGGCCCTCTCCAAAATGGGGACACTTCCCCAAAAGGCCAGTTTTCCAACTCGGCATGTCATTGTTCATGGCGTTCACTTCTCTATGCTGATCTGGCTTTGGGCAACCGAAGCTGTTGAGCGATAACTGTCTGGCGAGATGCCAAGCGCCGTGCGTGAGGGCGGTTCGTTAATTCGATCGGGTGTTTTTGCCATCACAATTGCCCGCCCGCGCGGATCGCCAACCATCGGCGCATCTGTTCGATTTCGATCTGCTGCTCATCAATCACATGCTGGGCCAGCGCGCGCACCTCGCGATCACTGCCGTATTCAAGTACCACCTCGGCCATGTCGATGGCACCCTGATGGTGGGGGATCATGCCCTGCATGAACGCAACATCGGGATCGGGATGCTGCATTCCCTCCATCATGGGCCCATGCATGGTGTCCATCGTTGCCATGAATGCCGCCATAGCCTCGGGGTTTTCAACGAACGGCTCTCCTGTCTGCCCATGGGGATGTTCTGCATTTGGGGTGTGCGTGGCCATGTCTGTAATTTGGCTCCTCGGCCCACTGTCTGC
The DNA here is from genome assembly GCF_003994485.1 of Arsenicitalea aurantiaca. Classification (GTDB taxonomy): domain Bacteria; phylum Pseudomonadota; class Alphaproteobacteria; order Rhizobiales; family Devosiaceae; genus Arsenicitalea; species Arsenicitalea aurantiaca. The sequence goes on along the minus strand of NZ_RZNJ01000005.1, from coordinate 11,870 downwards.
GCCGTACAGTGTCAAGTGCAGACCCCAATAGCCCGTTACGAAAATGACGATGACGGCACCGAGCGCCACAGGAACACCGGCGACGGCGCGTCGTACGGCAGGGAGAAAATGAAGCTCGCGTGTGTGATCTGCGGCAATTGCAACGATGATCGCCATGATCAGGGCGTGTCCGACAAGATCGATCCGCCCGAAGGGATAGACGGCGGCATTGAAAATAATGAACAACGCAACCGCCGAGAGACGGCGCACCAGAGGCGTCCACAGCAGACCAAAGCCCATGGTAAACTCAGCCACGCCCGCCATCGGGATAAACACGTCTCGCGGCATGCCGAACGTGAGGAACGGTTTTTCGGCCACAAGCGGATAGAACCATTCAGGATAGGCGAACTTTTCAAGGCTCGACCACATCAATGCGATGGCTACACCCCAACGCAAGACCTCGAAGCGGTGCTTGCGCCACTCTTCATTGCGCGATGCTGCCAGGACAAGATAGGCCGCAATCGCAACGCCAAGCGCAAGATAGTCCAGCAAATGGAACAGATCGTAATCGCGTAGCGCCAACACCCAGAGAATGATGATGCCCGCTGCCGAGAACGGCATTGTGCGCTTCGAGAAGACCCCGAAAGCAATCAGCAATTGCAACCAGGAGACCCATTCCGCTGGGGTTTGAAGATCGGGCGTGAGGTAAACGCCGCCCACGGCAAAAATCGCAACAAAAAAAGCCCCAATGACGGCGCGAATAAAGTCATCAAGTCGAAACCATAGCGGATCAGAGACACGGTCAATCGCCGATAGCGTGGCTTCGCCGGCCGGGCGGGTTTCAAAGACCCTGGTGGCGACAAAAAATACAAGCACCAGTCCAATCGCGAGCCAAAACCATCCATTGGTGATGGTGTCCATTAGAGGCGCCGGAGATGCTTCGACGATATAGGGCGCGAACCATTTTACATGCGCCTGGGCAGTCGTGGACCACGCTCCCAGGGTAAGTGCGCCGCCCACAGCCATAGGCAATCGCCAGTAGGTATCGTGACGGTGACGGAAGTTTTGATCGGCGTGGGCAGATTGGGCAGTCATAATCGCCTCTAGTGTTGTCCAGGGTGATCAGGCAGAGACGCGCCGAGCGGCGCGCCAGGGTCGGGCTGAGATAGCAGTCCCGCCATCAGGCTCCGGGCAATCCGTTGAGCCTTGAATTCCAGTTGAGCGGCAATGTCGTCGGAAAAATTGTCTCTGGCCGTCTGGCTCCAAAGGTCCAACCAGCGCGCAAAGTGATCGGGCGTAAGCTGATGAGCGAACGGGGAATGCGCGCGATAGGGATTCCCCTTGTATCGGCCAGAGGTCAACACGATCGAGGACCAGAAATCGCCCAGCCGATCCAGATGGGTGTCCCAATCCTTGACATGCTCAGCGAAAATCGGTGCCAGAAGCTCGTCAGCCCGTATGCGGTCGTAGAACTGCTCCACTTGCCTGCGCAATGTCAGTTCACTCAGCGGCATCGGACACACTCCAGACTTAAACATGCTATTATGATACATGTATCAGGATTGCAAAACATGCAAGATAAATGCATGTATAGCCTGCGACATTTTGGAGAGCGTTATGCGGCTGACCCTGCACACCGACTATGCCCTCAGGGTTATGATCTTTCTGACTCAGCACCCCGATCGGCTCTGTTCAATATCGGAGATTGCGCGGGCCTATAGCATCTCGCAAAACCACCTCATGAAAGTGGCCCATGCTCTGGTCAAGGCTGAGTTCGTGGCGAGCGTGCGCGGCCGAAACGGCGGACTGCGTCTTGCGCGTCCAGCCCAGGACATCTCTGTGGGTGTCGTCGTTCGTCAAATGGAAGATGGCTTCGACTTGGTCGACTGCAGCGTCTGCGTAGTGGCACGCGGCTGCGGTCTCCGGGGACTTTTGGGTAAAGCGACAGGCGCGTTTTTGGCCGTCCTCGATAGCTGCTCACTTGCCGATCTGGATCATGGCTCGGGCTTGTTCGACTTCATGTTTCCTGGTCAACACGATCAGAACACGGAGGGCCGCAACAGAGAGATAGCAGGCATCGGGGCGTCGGATATCGCTGACTCGACCACCAAGCATGCTTAGGAGAGAACGTATGGGCGAAGACAATACCGGAACGAGACAATTGTTTGCCATCAAAGCCGCAGAGCATACGTCCGACCTTATGGATCGGCAGAGCGTTTCAAGTCGATGACCCCATCTCCCGTTCCCTACAAAACCACAATAGTCTTCGATGAGAACACGCTTCCGGCGGGTTTTCGCAAGGAGCACAAGACGAAAGCCGGCGTCTGGGGCGTGATCAGGGTGCTAGAGGGTCAGTTGCGCTATCAGGTCCTCGCACCTGCTTCAGATACCGCGCTTGAACCCGGCATCATTGGGCTGATCCTGCCTGAGCAGCCTCATCGTGTAGAGCCTATCGGACGAATGCGCATGCTGGTTGAGTTCTACAATCAACTGCCTGCCGTTTAGCATTGCCAAGAAACCCAAGATGCGACAACGCTGCTCGTTCTGAGTCTCCAGGAATAAATGGCATTCTGTCAATAGACGACTATTGCGCCATAGTACTCAGGTTGGACAGTGTCGGCTGGAGAAAATGGCGAGGCCACTTCGGTGGCGGAAGGGCCCAGCAAGTCTGCGCATTCGGCTCGCGCCAAGCTCGCCAGCACCTGGGGAGACATCCCAATGGCCGACGTGAATATGTCTGCGTTCAGTTCATCCAGGAGCGATGCTGCGCGTTCAAGATGGCGCCGCATCGGCCCATGTTTGCCCTCCCGCACTTTCACGCCGGCCGCTGCCAGCAAGATGAAGGACTTCAAGAAAGCCCAATCTTCAGAAGTGCGGCCAACGTATTGCCAGAATGGCTCCCAAGCCTCATGCGCCTCCCAATAGTAGCAATAGTTGAAAAGATCCACACCCCACAGAAACTGCTCTGGCGGGCCCGTCCTGCACCACGCAAGGGGCTCATCGGTTGCGCCGAAGCTGTGGCCATCTGGGTGCCGCACTGGATGCGGAAGTCCACTACCTGGCAGGTACGCATATTCCGGAAACCGACGATCTGGGAGACACCTCGGCTTCTCTGCTTTTGGAAACCGGAGGTCAGACAATTGACGAGTTAAATCGACCCATTATCGATTACCTCCGGCCCGAGATCGGGGACGTGTCGGCGACCCATCGCAGCTACCTACGATCGAGGACAAATTCCTACAAACACGTAGGGCAGTACAACCCCGGAACATGTCGTCATCTCAGCGTATGCTTGGTCAGCCAATCGTTCGATTGCCTTTGTAGAGAGAAGGCGCCGACGCCATCAGCCATTCAATTTCAAGTCAGTTTTGCTGGAGAGTTTGCGTATGCTGGGCCGACAGTATGGACAACAATTCGGTCGTTTGCACTCCCCTAGCCTAACGTACATCGGTACAAGGCGATCAAAAAAGCGACGTGGCACGCCAGAGCGGGCCGCAGCCCGTTGCCCAGCATGCCACTCTCGTTTTCGTCGACCGATACATCGCGGCCCACACGCTCAGGCACCCTCCTAAAGACCCGCAAGCGCCTGAGCGACGTCCGCGATGATGTCCTCGATATTCTCAATGCCGACCGAAATGCGCACAAGATCCTCCGACACGCCTGCCAATCTCAGTTCATCGGCATCGAGTTGGCGATGCGTGGTTGTGGCTGGATGGCACGCCAGGGATTTGGCATCCCCGATATTGACCAGCCGGTAGATCATCTGGAGTGCGTCGATGAATTTCCCACCGGCGTCGCGTCCGCCGACGACCCCGAAGCTGACGATCCCCGAAGCCTTGCCGCCCGCAATCTTGTCTTAAACCGGTTTGTACCGGCTGGTCTCGAGCGCTGCATAGTTCACCCAATTCACTTTGGGTGGGACTGCAAATATTGAGCGAGCTTGAGCGCATTCTCGCAATGGCGCTCCATGCGCAGACCCAGGGTCTCGAGCCCCAGCATGATCAGGAATGCGTTGTGCGGGGACAGCGCAGCGCCGGTGTTGCGCAATGGCGCGACCCGGCAGCGACCGATGTAAGCTGCGGCACCCAGCGCCTCTGTATAGACAACGCCATGGTATGACGGATCGGGTTCGTTGAGGATCTTGAAGCGCTCCTTGTGCGCCGCCCAATCGAACTTGCCCGAATCCACAATCACACCGCCAATGGCATTGCCATGGCCGCCGATATATTCGGTCAGCGAGTGCACGACGATATCGGCGCCGAACTCGAACGGACGGCAAAAAAACGGCGTTGCGACCGTATTGTCCACGATCAGGGGCACGCCGTGGCGATGGGCGATTTCGGCGAGCTTTTCGATGTCCACGACATTGCCAGCCGGGTTGCCGATCGATTCGCAAAAGACCGCCTTGGTGTTTTCATCGATCAACGCTTCGAATGCATCAAGATCATCACCTGGAGCCATACGCACTTCGATGCCCTGGCGCGGCAGGGCGTGCATGAACAGATTGTAGGTGCCGCCATAAAGCTGGCTCACCGACACGATGTTATCGCCCGCCCCCGCAATCGTCTGGATTGCATAAGTGATCGCTGCCATGCCCGAGGCTACCGCAAGAGCACCGAGATCATGAAGTCGGACGATTACACATTGGAAGCTTCTGTTGCCGGCCACATCGGGAACGAATTCGGGGGCGCTAACCACGTGAGCGTCGCCAACTCGGGACCGACAGTCTTGCTTGACTATGATGCCAGTGGCGCCCTTGGCGAGGTGGCCGGCTCACTGGATCTCGTCAGCAGCAACTCTGGCTGGTCGGGCTCTTTGAATGGCGGCGTCGCGTTCTCGAGGGACGTGACGACCTCCAGCGTCGGGGTTGGCCTACGCAAAGTCTGGTAGGTGCGGGGGCTCTATATTCCTTCCCGCCGAACATGGAGACCGGCTTTTGGCCCCATGTGCCGGGCGCTCTGCCCTAGCAGGCGTGTCCCCGCCCGCTCACCTGCCTAGGGGTCGCCTGCTAGGGCAAGCCATTGTGACCTTGTTGAGAATATACCAACTTCAGTGGAAGCCAACGACTGCCTAGATCCTCACCAGTGCCGCCGACATGCCAACGCCAGCTTCGACAGGGCGATGATACGGTCGTTCATGACTTGGCTGAGGGTTAAATGTCTCATGGTTGACGCAATGGCTTGCGGCGACGACCGCAACCGCAATGCTTTCTCTACGAGCGAGCGCATTGATTGTTCCACGGTGGAGAAGAAGCGGACTGACCAAATCCGACGTCAATCTCAACGATTTCAGTGACTTAAAACCGCTCCATGATCATCCTGTGTACCACCTTGGCGCCATGGGTGTCATGGCTAAATGTGGTCATGGCTAAATGTGGTCCGGGCAAAGTTCTTCAGAATGTGCTTTAGCGGCAACCCGCTCAACCCGAGTGGAAACGGCAAAGCGGTCTTACGAGGCCTGATTGGCAGCAGGAGTGCGTCAGATGCACTAAAGGACACTAAAGCCGGTATGAGTGAGTACGAAATATGTGGCATTTTGCGTTAAACTGAGTTCACCGGCGTCAATCATGTAAGTAACGGCGTCCTCGAACTCCGTAGCCGATACGCCCATCCTTTCAATTTGGATTTGCATATGCTTAGACTGTCCTACCAAATGACCTGGCTGCGCCTTAGGATGGTTTGTGCTGATGTAGTTCAGGATGATCTGGCGCGTTCTTGGTGCCGCAGGAGTAGCTCCCGGCGGAGGAATAGGAAGATTGTTCACGGAATTAATCCCTTTCTGCAATACGTCGCCTATCTTGTACAAGTAGAACTAACTTAGACGCAGTACATGAAATATTGGCGAAACGTTTCTTATGCTGCCATTCAAGTGGGTGCAACTCGAGACATCTGCGTCCGAATAGCTGCATCGACCTGCTGAAGATTCAGGCTTCTGTTGTTGCGTCCGTTGATTGGATAACCGACAGCACCGTCAGAACGTTCTTTCGCCCATCGCGGGCCTGCCATGTGATGGATTGTCCTGGACGAAGACCGATAAGGGCTGCTCCCACTGGCGTAAGGACGGAAACCTTGCTTTCGGAAATGTCGGCGTCGATGGGATAAACAAGCGTAACGTTCTTCAGGTCATCCTCGTCGGTGCGATACTGTACACGGGAACCCATGCGAACAACGTTCGGGTTCAGGCTGGCATCGGCGACGACCCGGGCACGCTCCATCTCATCCAGCAGGGTGTCAGCTGCGGTGGAAGTTCCAGCAGCAGCCATCGCCAGAAGCTGGCGGTGCTCGGACTGTGCGACGACGATTTGCGGTCGCAGGTGGTGATTGCGCATTTTTCCTCCGCGCGAAAGCAGCGTTCGGCCTAGGGACCGATGAGCTAGATGGAAGTATGAAGAAGTACCCATCCCTAAACCGAGCCAAAGGCAACGGTTTAGGGCAACTATCCCTCGATCGGAATGATCCGGCGCGCAACTGCGGCGAAAATGGAGAGGATTGGGTTCATGTCAACAAGGTAGATCGCAAAAAACTAAAGTCAAGCATGGAAGGTCAGCGGTCATATCGTCTACGGATCGCCAGAACAGGGCTCGTCTGCGACGATCGCAGCAATGGACCTGGCTTGCATGAGAGCATACCTGCATTTGCACCATCGTCGCCCTTCCTCTCTATGGTAGGTCCGATTTGAGGCTGAAGGCGATCCTGTCTCATGGCGTCAAGAACCTGGAGCGCGGGAGAAGACCGCGATTTGGGTCAAGAACAATCCTAACGTGTCGATCCGCCCTGCGGCCTACGCAATACCCTTTACCGCCGCTGCACGACGATCGAGGCGCACAGCCTGTATCCCCTCTTGCTGATTGCGACGGGGGGAAGGCGGCTGTAATGACGCCTTCTTCAACTTTGGGCCAGTTTCTGCAAGTCGGCTGTCGGGTCTGATGCCACGATTAGGGCAGCCACCGTATCGAGCTCGTGCCTCTTCACTCCAATATCAGCCAACTGGTTATCGTTAAGAGTTTCCAGTGTCGTGCGTGCGCGGCTTTGGAGCCACCTCAATAAGCGGCGCTGTAGCTCTCGCCACATGCGTTCTGGAAAAACTGCGATAACGGTCCTGCTTAGCGCAACTCCAGGCGTATCCTTGGCTGTATCTCGTCCATCGCACGTCACACGTTCGACCGTAATCTTGCGCATCTGGCCGCTTTCGTCAGGGTAAACGACCGTCTGCGACGGTTTAAGGCCCAGGAGGGCGAGCCCAATCGGCTCGAGGCAGGAAACGGTTTCGCTGCTCTCGCCCGCCTGCCAAATCAGCTGCTGCTCTCTCGCAGCTTCAGCATCTAGACGATAGCGAACGCGCTTGCCCACCGAAACGGTGCTGCACGGCAGCTCACTGGGCAGTATGACGATAGCCGAGGCCAGTTTTCGGCGGGCAAGATTGGCAGTCGCGTGCCGCGAACCCGTCAGCGTGCTCATCAGCACTTCAAGCCGGACGTAATCGCAGGTCGAAAGGGTGGTAATCATGCTTTGAACTTGGAGCATGCAATACCTCTTAAGATGAAGGCGGGAATTTCTCTTTGACCGAGATCGGCAAGTGACAGGGCGTCATCTCAGGCTTGAGCTTAGCGCGTTCGCCACCTGGACTACCTCAACTTGATCTGCTGCACTGTCCGGCCCTATCCATGAAAGGACCTGCCCGGGCCGCAGCCCAAGAAGCGCGGCCCCGTGCATCGATGTTGCGGCCAGCCTCAAGCTGGCTTCGCGCCGAGGGCCTTCCGCCAAAACAATTTTCACCGTGCGTGCAATTCCGTTTTTTGCCTTGTATCGAACGATGCTGTTCAGACGCACGACATCCGCAGGCAATGCGGCGTCTTCGACCAAGGTGGCCCGATCCAGCTCATAAAGCAGGAAGTCGACTTCATCTGCTTGATGTGTAACGTCCGTCAGCGCTGCGGTGGTTAGGAGTCTTTGCTCGCCTGCTCCTATGAGGATTTCGGGAGACTGCAGCCAATCGGCCAAGGCTATGGTCGTCATCGCACCACCCTTAAGGTCTCAGAGTTTGATCTGGTTCTACTGGCTCGGTCGAAAACACTGAACAGATGATCTGGTGCTGCCTTAGGGCCGTTGTAGTCCCTGTGGCACCATGGGCATCGACGAGCAGAAATAGGGCGCGGCCCTGAGCAGGACCGGCAGAAATGAAATACCTTCACTGCACTCTCCTACAAGCGAGACGACTTGGCGAAGGCTTCCAGAAGCTGCTGACGGTCGTCGACAGACAAGAATCTGATCGTCATCGTTTCGGTCTTGATGGGAGTCTGCTGCGGCAGGCTGTAGTTCAAGGCAGGAAGGTGGGCTTCTGCCCAGGCGCGGAACCGACGCAGCTTGTTGCCGCCGTTGACGGGAAGGGTAACGGAATACTTGAAGGTCATCGTTTGCCTCATCGAGACAGACGCCGTCGACACATGCTGAACAGGTGACTTGAACGTCGAGAACTTGGGGATGAGTTAGAGCACCCTGGTGCCGCTCTTACCTTTGGCAGGTAGCAGCACCAGGCAATCAGCCTGCCGGACGATGACCGGTATTTTTAGGGCGATTGGTGAAGATGTTCGGGCTCATGAGCGCGATCATGGCCATATTTTCTGCTTTGTCAAATCAGCAGACGCACCCTCCACAATGGCAATTTCTGTTCTCTGCGTTCGAAGCCCTAACTCCGACAGCGGAGTTCCCCATGCGCACATCTTCTCCTCAAAGGCGAGCTACTTGATGCTCAAGGTCATGTCTGGTTTCTCGTGCGGCAAAGATCGAGCTTTAGGCCCGATGAATGCAGAAGCAGATTCTCCCTGAACTTGACGCCTGCAATTTTTATCCCGCCCAATTAAGTCAAAACCCTGCGGAATACTGTATCGGGGCTGACGATTGACTTCTGCGCCGCAAGGCCTATCTTCGGGAGTATGAACACGATCCTCGACATGATCGCGACAGTTTTGCGGACACGCACTGCAGCCAGAACGCTGCCCTAAGTCTGGCGGGCGCCACCCCGGACTTAGGGTATGACGGCTGATTGAGCCAAGGCGCTTCACTTCCGCCCCGCAATGCTGTTGTCCCCCACTCTCCAGAGTTGGGGGTTGAGGCTATCATGACCACACTTTCGCTCGAAGATTTCAACCTGTCGCCCTCCATCATCCTAGGAATCGAGGAGCGCCGAACACTGCTGGTGCTCGCGCTGACCGACCTTGATCATCGCGCCGAAGAGGCCGACTTCCTGCACCATGAGCTCGACCGAGCCGAGCTCGTCCCCGATGACAAGATCCCGGCTGACGTCGTCCGCATCGGCTCGATGGTTCAATATCGCAATACTGGTGGCATAGAGCGCATCGTGAAGGTGGTGCTGCCAGCCGATGCCAATGATGCGCTCAATCGGGTGTCGGTGCTTAGCGCCTTGGGCGCAGCGCTGATCGGGTTGCGGCAGGGCCAATCCATTACCTGGCTCGACCATACGGGCCGCAAACGGCTGCTGACGGTTCAACGGGTCTTCCCAACAGCGTCCGACCCCGGTTCGCCCGCCGCATAGGCTTCGAGCCCGCAGCCAGTTCCACATGCCATCAGATCAATATGTCTCTCAGGCAATTTGACCTGGGAGCGCTGGAGTTCGCCATGACTGCCCTGAGATATTGCCGCTCCTGTTCAGGACCTCGCCCACGCTCGGCTATCCGATGCCCGTGGTGCCTCAGAAACTATCAAAGCCCTGGTTCACGGCCCGAGCATCTGTTTGCAACCTTCGAAGGCGAGAGGGGCGGCCTAAACCGACCTGCGGCGACCATCAGCCGCAACGATCAAGGCTGCCCCTAGAGGACTGTTCTTGAGGGTGCAGGGTCGGCGGCAATCGCGACGACGCTGGTCAACGGCATGCCGCAGTCTGGACCAGGAAAGGACAGCAGGTCTCTTGTTGTCCTCAACTGGTGAAAAATGGCTGGGTGCCGTGCGCTTCGATTGCAGTCGCAAGACGTTCAAGCGCGTGCACATAGGCAGCGCTTCGCATGCTGATCTGGCGGTGTTTAGACAAGTCCCAGACAGCCCGCCCCTCGCGTTCAATGATTTTCAGAAGACGAGCGTGGATCTCCTCGACCTCCCAGTAATATCCCTGTCGGTTCTGAACCCATTCCAGATAGGATACCGTGACACCGCCGGCGTTGGCGAGAATGTCAGGAAGAACGACCACGCCCTTGCCCTCGAGTACGACGTCCGCGGCCGGTTTCACCGGACCGTTGGCCAGTTCCAGCACAACGCGGGCCCTCACCCCGGCTGCGTTTTCTTCATGGATCATGTCCTCGAGCGCTGCCGGCACAAGCAGGTCGCAACTGGTGGCAACGAGTTCATCCGGCGCAATCACCTCGGCCCCGAGCTCGGCGGCAAGCGACACCAGCGTCCTGCCCTTCTTCTTGGCGGCAATCATGACATCAGCGTCGAGCCCATCGCTTGACCGAATGGCTCCACTCGAGTCGGATGCCGCAACGATCCTGTGGCCATCGGCGGCGGCGAGGCTGGCGAAGAACTGGCCGGCATTGCCGAAACCCTGGATGACGATGTCCATAGAGACCGGTAGCGCCAGTTCACCCGCCAAGTGTCGCACAAGATAATAGCCGCCGCGCGCTGTCGCATCATTGCGTCCCAGCGATCCACCAAGAGCGATAGGCTTGCCCGTGATGACGGCCGGTACGACCTCGCCCACGATCTGGTTGTACTCGTCGGCCATCCAGCCCATGATCATGGAATTGGTGTAGACATCGGGCGCCGGGATGTCGCGGTCCGGACCAATCACCCGCGCAAAGGCCTGGACATAGGCCCGGCTCAACCGCTCCAGTTCCGTGCGCGACAGCTTGCGCGGATCAACTTGAACTGCGCCCTTGCCGCCGCCATAAGGCAGGTTCATCACGGCGCATTTGAACGTCATCCAGAAAGCCAGCGTTTCCACTTCAGCTTCATTGGAATCGGGATGGAAGCGTATGCCGCCCTTGGTCGGCCCTCGTGTGTCGTCGTAGCGGCAGCGCCAGGCGAGGAATGACTTGCGCGCTCCATCATCCATGCGGATCATCAACCTCACTTTCGTCGTCTCGCGGGGATATTTCAGTTTCTCGATAACATCCTGATCGATGGTGAGGTGACGCGCGGCCTCTTCGAGCCGAAGAAGCGCGCGATCGAGCAGTGTTTCAGTCATTCTAATTTTCCAAGTGATCTGAGACGCCCTGCTGGCAGAGCGCGGTCTGAGTGCCACGGACCCACCGATCGGGTCAATGTCCACCAGGGAACGCCCAGTCGTAAGCGGCTTCCCGCCCCAGGGGCTCGGCCCGTTCATTCCCGCCCTCACGCTCCAGCTCTGGGAAATTCTTCCAGGCCGAAAATCGGCTCAAGACCACGACGGCTTGAGCCATGCCGGCGGTAGCCGGAGTTCCGACCGCTCTGTGCTCCCATCATCCCAAGAGGAGCCTGCGTTCTGCAGTCGCTGCTGAGTACAGGTGCCAACGGCACCTTCGTCGCCGACCAGCGCAACGCCGTGCTCATCGGCGGCACCGGAACCGGCAAGTCGCATCTGGCAATCGCTCTTGCCCGGGCCCTGATCCGCAACGGAACGCGCGGCCGCTTCTTCAACGTCGTAGATCTCGTCAACCGCCTCGAGACCGAGCATCGCGGTGGCAAGCAAGGCCGTATCGCCGACTACCTGACCCGGCTCGACTTCGTCGTGCTCGATGAACTCGGCTATCTGCCCTTCGCGCAGGCCGGCGGCCAGCTTCTCTTCCACCTGATCAGCAGGCTCTACGAACGGACCTCGATCATCGTCACTACGAACCTGGCATTCGGAGAATGGCCCGCCGTCTTCGGCGACGCAAAGATGACTACAGCCCTGCTCGACCG
>NZ_RZNJ01000004.1 GCF_003994485.1 Arsenicitalea aurantiaca | reverse complement strand
CGAGACGCGCTTTCCCGATCACGAGCCCCATGGGGTGTGCGGGCAGATCATCCCGTGGAACTTCCCGCTGCTGATGCTGGCCTGGAAAGTGGCCCCGGCGCTTGCGGCGGGCAATTGCGTGGTGCTCAAGCCCGCCGAGTTCACCTCGCTGAGCGCGCTGCTGTTTGCCGAGCTGACGGTGAAGGCGGGCCTGCCCAAAGGCGTCTTCAACCTCGTGACGGGTGCGGGGGAGACCGGCGAGGCGCTCGTTGGCCATCGGGGCGTCGACAAGATCGCCTTTACCGGTTCGACCGAAGTGGGCAAGGCCATCCGCGAGGCGACCGCGGGGACGGGCAAGGCGCTGACGCTCGAGCTCGGGGGCAAGAGCCCCTATCTCGTCTTTGAGGATGCCGATCTCGACAGCGCCGTCGAGGGGCTGGTGGATGCGATCTGGTTCAACCAGGGGCAGGTGTGCTGCGCGGGTTCGCGGCTTCTGGTGCAGGAGAGCATCGAGGCGGCTTTCCTCGACCGGCTGCGGGCGCGCATGGCGAGCCTGCGGGTGGGGGATCCGCTCGACAAGTCGATCGACATCGGGGCGCTGGTGGCGCCGGTGCAGGTGGCGCGGGTCCGGGATCTGCTCGCCCGGGGCGCGGCCGAGGGCGCGACGCTGCACGAGCCGGACTGCGCNCAACCAGGGGCAGGTGTGCTGCGCGGGTTCGCGGCTTCTGGTGCAGGAGAGCATCGAGGCGGCTTTCCTCGACCGGCTGCGGGCGCGCATGGCGAGCCTGCGGGTGGGGGATCCGCTCGACAAGTCGATCGACATCGGGGCGCTGGTGGCGCCGGTGCAGGTGGCGCGGGTCCGGGATCTGCTCGCCCGGGGCGCGGCCGAGGGCGCGACGCTGCACGAGCCGGACTGCGCGCTTCCCGAGGGGGGCTGCTTCATGCGCCCGGTGCTGGTCACCGACGTGTCCCCGGCCAACAGCCTGGTGGCCGAGGAGGTGTTCGGGCCGGTGCTGGTGGCGATGAGCTTCCGCACCCCCGAGGAGGCGGTGGCGCTGGCCAACAACACCCGCTACGGGCTGGCCGCGACGGTGTGGACCGAGAACGTCAACCTCGCGCTCGACATCGCGCCCCGGCTCAAGGCCGGGGTGGTGTGGATCAACGGCACCAATTTCTTCGATGCCGGGGTGGGGTTCGGGGGCTATCGGGAGAGCGGCTATGGCCGCGAGGGCGGGCAGGAGGGCATGACCGCCTATCTGCGCCCGCGCTGGGAAGCGGCGCTGCGGGCCGAACCCGACACAGCNCGCGACGGTGTGGACCGAGAACGTCAACCTCGCGCTCGACATCGCGCCCCGGCTCAAGGCCGGGGTGGTGTGGATCAACGGCACCAATTTCTTCGATGCCGGGGTGGGGTTCGGGGGCTATCGGGAGAGCGGCTATGGCCGCGAGGGCGGGCAGGAGGGCATGACCGCCTATCTGCGCCCGCGCTGGGAAGCGGCGCTGCGGGCCGAACCCGACACAGCAGACGATGCCGGGGGCCTGGCGGCAGAGCCTGCCGATCCTCTGGCCCATAGCGTGCCGGCTCCGGCCGCGTCCGGGCTCGACCGGACGGCCAAGCTCTATATCGGGGGCAGGCAGGTGCGGCCGGATGGGGGGTATTCCCGCCCGGTGCTCGGACCGGACGGCGCCCTTGTGGGCGAGGTCGGGGAGGCCAATCGCAAGGATGTGCGCAATGCGGTGGAAAAGGCGCGTCCCGCCGCTGCCGCCTGGGGCGCAGCGAGTGGGCATGCGCGCGCGCAGATCCTCTACTTCCTTGCCGAGAACCTCGACTACCGGCGCGAGGAGTTCGCCCGGCGCCTCACCGCGCAGACCGGGGCGGATGCCGGGGCGGCGGAGGCCGAAGTCACCGCCGCGATCGACCGGCTCTTCGTGTTCGCCGGCTGGGCCGACAAGTATGAGGGGGTGGTGCACAACCCGCCCATGCGCGCCATCGCGGCGGCCATGGTCGAGCCCCTGGGGGTGATCGGCATCGTCGCGCCGCGCCGCCAGCCGCTCCTCGGCGCAGTGGCGCTCCTCGCCCCGGCGCTTGCCATGGGCAATGCGGCGGTGCTCGTGCCCTCCGACACCGCACCGCTCTCGATGACCGATTTCTACCAGCTGCTCGAGACCTCCGACGTGCCCGGCGGCGTGCTCAACATCCTCACCGGCGATCCGATTGTGCTGGGGCGCACGCTCGCCGAGCATGACGGGGTCGAAGCGCTCTGGTATTGCGGCCCCCAAGCCGGCGTCGCCCCCCTCGAACGCGCCTCGACCGGCAACCTCAAGCAGACCTGGACCGCACCCCAGGCCGACCTCTCCGACCCCGCCCGCTTCGAAACCCAATACCTCCTCCAAAAGGCAACCCAGATCAAAAATATCTGGATCCCATACGGAGCATGATAATGGCCCGGACCCTGGCATCACGGGTCCGGGAGGGAACGGCAGGGTTGCCGCGGCATTAACCTTTCAAAGCGCGTCACCGTTTTTGAAAAGGCAGCGGCACCCGGAAGGACCCAGTCATGCTCAGCATCGAGACTGCGAACGAGGACGATCTCGTCCAGACGGCAGACCTTCACAAGCGCAATCTGCGCCTTGGCCTCTTCCCCAGGCTCGGCCGGCACTTCCTGAGGCATTATCAGGAAAGCTTCCTGCGCTCGCCCTATGGCATCGCGCTCGTTACCCGGGATGAAGACGATCGCATCAGCGGCGCCCTCTTCGGCACGACGGCCAACGCAGAGCATTATCGCTGGGTCGTTCGCAATTGCGGCTGGGAGCTCGCCATGGCCGGCGGGGCAGCGCTTGTTACGCGGCCTGCCGTCGCCATCGACTTTGCCGGGTCGCGCGCCGGCCGCTATCTGCGCGGCATCGGGCGCCGGCTGATCCCGCGCTCGGCGGTGCGCGGGCCGCAAGCATCCTCCGCACCCCTGCCGGTCCTCAGTCACATCGTCACTCGCCAGGACACACGGCGCAGCGGGATCGGTCGCCGCCTCGTCGAGCGGTTTCGCCGACTTGCCGGAGCCGAGGGTGCCGATCGGGCGGTCCTAGTCACAGAGGCAGGCGGGCTCGGAGCGCCCTTCTTTGAACGCATCGGCTGCATCTGCGAGGCTGAACGCCGCGACGAGGACGGCCATGTCCTGCGTCAATACCGGCTTACACTAGACCCAATCGAGACCCATGCGCCTTACGATCCTTCCCCTCGCACTCATGCTGGCCTGCTCGTCGATCATGACGCCGCCCGTCAGCGCGCAGGGCTTGTCGGCGCCCATCCCGGCTGATCCCGGCCTCCGGCCGGCACCCATTGCAAGCCCGTCCTTTACGGGGTCGCTTGCTGAGACGGAACCCGAGATCAAGGCCGTGGCAAGCGCGGTTGCGCTGACGCTCACGCAGTACGACGCTGGCGAGACGCCCGGGGCGATTGCTGCGCGCCTACGCCAGATCGGGGTCGATGATCCCGATCTCGCACGCAGTCTTTATGTTTCGGGCGCTGCATCGACGGGGCGTATCGTCTACCCCCAGCTGGGTGGTTTGAGGCCCGACACGGCTTCGGTGATGACGGTGATCGAACAGACCTTGAGCACGGCCGAAGGCGTGACGACCGTGTCACGCACGCTCGACATCCGGCTGCGCCGGATCGCCGGAGTGTGGCGCTTCGACACCCTCGCCTCGACTGGCGGCGAACCGCCCGCCAACCCGGTCCCACTCTCGCCAGCGGCTATCGCCGTGCTCGATGATACCCGCATTGCGCTGCCCGATTCCGCCCGCTGGGACATCCACGCCGGGGCAGTTTCGGAACGCCTGCTTTCGGTCATGCTGCGGCTCGCCGATTTTGCACCCTATGGCGTCATCACCCTCGTCACCGGCCACCCCTGGGAGATCTTCGGCACCGACCGGCAGAGCGATCACAGCCGCGGGCTCGCTCTCGACGTCTACCGGCTCTCCGACCGGTTGGTGATCGAAGATCGGGCGTCCGGTTCACTGACCCATGAGGCGGTGAGATGGCTCTACAGCCAGCCCGACATTGCCCGGATCGGCAGCCCCTGGGCGCTCGATGGGTTCGGCGGGCGGTCGTTTACCGACGCCCTTCATCAGGACCACCTGCACATCGCCGTCATTGCCGACTGAGTTTTGACGGGCATCAACGCAATTTCCCACTGTGGCCTCTAGCCTCCAGCGTCTCCCGGTCAAGGGCCGGGCACGCGTCGATCCTATCGAATGGAGACCAGAGATGGCGACAGATACCCGCGTTCAAGTCCGGTCCGCTCCGGCACAGCCAAAAGCTGCCCCTGCCCCTATGACGACATCCCTGCCCTGGCGGCCGTTCGAGACCCTGCGCCGCGAATTCGACCGGCTGCTCGAGGACATGGACCGTTCCTTTTTCGGCCGCGGCGCGGAGGCTGGCGACGATGCCTTCTGGCGACGTGCCATCGACTGGCGCATTTCGCCCAGCGTCGATGTGCTCGAGCGGGACAAGGCCTATGAGATCACGGCCGAACTCGCAGGCGTCGAGCCCAAGGATATTGAAATCTCCGTCGCCAATGGCGTTGTCACCCTGCGTGCAAGCAAGAGCGCGGAAACAGAGCACAAGGATGCCGAGCATTTCGTGCGCGAACGGCAATTCGGCCGGTACGAAAGAAGCTTCGGCCTGCCCGCCGATGTCGATGCCGAACACATCGAAGCGCATCTGCACAACGGTGTTCTGAGGCTCGTGCTACCGCGTCGCGCCGATGCGGTGGCAGACCGCCGGACGATCACCGTCAAGGCAGCCTGAGCCTCGCTTTCGAACACTGGATGGTCCTGCGCTCAGCGGGCCGGCGCCACCCGCCAGACCGCGTTGCCGACATCGTCGGCAACAAGCAGCGCGCCGTCCCCGGCGAGGGCAACCCCCACGGGGCGCCCATTGGACGTCTTTTCATCCGGCGCGAGGAAGCCGGTAAGGATGTCCCTGGGTTGCCCGTCGGGCCGCCCATCGGAAAACGGCACGAAGGTGACTTTATAGCCCGAGAGCGTGCTGCGGTTCCAGGATCCGTGCTGGCCGATCGCCATGCCTGCGGGAAAGCCGGGCAAAGTTCCATCGGGGACCCAGCAGAGACCGAGCGATGCGGTATGTCCGCCCAGAGCGTAATCTGGCGCGAGCGCCGATGCCACGAGATCGGGACGCTGCGGGACGACGCGGTCGTCCACGGTCTGCCCCCAATAGGAATAGGGCCAGCCGTAAAAACCGCCATCCTGCACCGATGTCAGGTAGTCGGGGGGCGTCTCGTCCCCGATCCCGTCGCGCTCATTGACCACGGTATAAAGCAGGCCGCTCTGCGGCTCCCACGCCATGCCGACCGGATTACGCAGCCCCGAAGCGAAGATACGGTTCTGGCCCGAGGCGAGGTCGAGCTCGAAGATGCAGGCGCGCCCCTCCTCGGCCTCCATGCCCTCGTCCCCGATATTACTGAGCGAGCCGACCGCGACATAGAGCTTCTGCCCGTCCGGGCTTGCAAGCAGATTGCGCGTCCAATGCCCGCCCGGCTTCATGTCCATGAGCTTGCGGCCCGGCGCGGTGATCGCCAGCGCGGCCTCCTCATAGGGGAAAGCGAGCACCGCATCGGTGTTGCCGACATAAAGCGTGCTGCCCACGAGCGCCATGCCGAAGGGCTGGTTGAGCCCCGACAGAAAGGTCTGCCGGATTTCCGGAACGCCATCGCCATCGGCATCGCGAAGGATGGTGATGCGGTTGGCGCTGGGCTGGATCGCCCCGGCGCGCTTCATGGTGAGATTGGCAAAGAAGCTGACGAAGCCCGTGACCTTGCCGGGCTGGCTCGCCGATTCTGCAACGAGCACATCGCCATTGGGCAGCACATAGACCCAGCGCGGATGCGCCAGATCGCGCGCGAACGCCGTGGCGACGAGCCCGGGCGCGGCCTGGGGCACTGCTGTCGGACCCCAGCCCTTCGCCGTCGGCATCTTGAGGACCGGCACTTTTTGCGGCACGGCCCCCGGGATCTGTGGCGTGGTGCCAAAAACCGGGGTGCGCGGCTCCATTCTGGGGGCGCGGAAGTAGAGATAGATGCCGAGCCCGATGACGATGGCGAGGCCGAGAATGACGAGAAGGGCGGTCGAGTTCATCAGATGCTCCGCAGGAAAGGCTCGCGACAAAAGCATGACCAAAGGGCGGCTGCAACCGGCAAGGCGCGCATCGCGTTGGCTTTTTCGGCAGAGCGTGGAGTGACAAGATGGTGGCGTCAGCAGGGCGGCGGAGTGCGGAACGGGGCCGGGAGGCGGATACGCCGATCGAGGTTCCACCGCGCGGATGGCAGGACATCCTGATCCGCACCTATGGCGAGATCGCAGAGGACCGGGTGATGCTGGTCGCGGCGGCGGTCACCTACTACCTGCTCCTCTCGATCGTGCCGGCCATCACGGCCTTCATCTCTGTCTATGGGCTCTTCACCGACCCCGCGACGGCGGCAGACCATGTGCAATTGCTGGCCAATGTGGTTCCGGCGGGCGGGCTCGCAATCATCGAGGAGCAGGTCACGCGGCTTGCCGCCAGCGGCGACACGACGCTCGGTGTCGCGCTTCTCATCTCGCTCGGCATTGCGCTCTGGAGCGCGAGCGCCGGCGTGCGGACCTTGTTCGAAGCCATGAATATCGCGCATGGCGAACGCGAGAAGCGCAATTTCTTCGTTCTCAACGCCCAGGTTCTTGCCTTCACGCTGGGAGGCGTGTTCGCGGCGACGCTGCTGCTGATCGTCGCGATCGCGGTGCCGGTCGGACTTGAAATGCTGGGGCTGGGGATGGGGCTCGAATGGGTGCTCCAGATCGGCGCCTACCTCGTCCTGGCGCTTGCGCTGCTTACGGGCATCGCGCTCCTCTATCGGTTCGGTCCAAGCCGGGAGCAGCCGAAATGGCGCTGGGTGACGCCCGGAGCCGTCTTTGCGGTCGTTGCCATCCTCGTCGTCTCGGTGCTGTTCTCCTGGTATGCGGCGAACTTTGCCAATTACGAGGCGACCTATGGGTCACTGGGCGGGCTGATCGGCCTTCTAACCTGGATGTGGGTTGCGGTGACCGTGCTCATCATCGGGGCGGAACTGAACGCAGAAGCCGAGCATCAGACGGCACGCGACTCCACCACCGGGCCGGCCGACCCCATGGGCAAGAGGGGAGCGGCGATGGCCGATACGCTCGGACGTTCGACGGGCGGCAGGCCGGATCCGCGGGAAGACCGGGATCGGAGCCCCGAGTGGATCGAGGGCTACAATGCGGCCAAGGGCGAACGCCCGAGACCCAAGAAGCTCTCGCTCGGCGCCCTC
Source organism: Arsenicitalea aurantiaca (assembly GCF_003994485.1). Classification (GTDB taxonomy): domain Bacteria; phylum Pseudomonadota; class Alphaproteobacteria; order Rhizobiales; family Devosiaceae; genus Arsenicitalea; species Arsenicitalea aurantiaca. The sequence goes on along the minus strand of NZ_RZNJ01000004.1, from coordinate 553,748 downwards.
GTCTTCACTGTGCCCGCTGCGCTGGCTCTCGGGGTTGCGACGCGCCGCAAGCGCTAGTGTGCCGGCACGATCGAGGTCCAGTCCGCAAGCGATTGCGGCAGGACGAAGGGCACCGGCGCGGTTGGGACCGACCCAACACGCAGCGGGCACCCGAAGGCCGCCTCGAGCCGATCGTCGGTCAATGCCTCCTTGGGTGATCCCATGGTCAGGAGGCGTCCGCCGGCGATGATCGCGATCCTGTCCGCGAACATAGCGGCGAGGTTCAGATCATGAAGCACGGCGACAACCCCGCCACCGGCATCAGCAAAGGCACGGGCTATGGCCATGACCTGCAATTGGTGGCGGATATCGAGGCTCGAGACCGGTTCGTCGAGAAGCAGATAACGCGGCTGGGTATCGAGAACCGGCACCCAGACCTGGCAGAGAACGCGCGCCAGTTGCACGCGCTGCTGTTCGCCTCCCGACAGATCCTGATAGCAGCGCGGCCCGAAGCCGTCGAGATCGACCCGCGCAAGGGCCGCCTCGGGCAGGCCGCCAAGTGCCTGGCCCAGAATGCCGGGACGCCCGGCAGTGGTGCCGAGGGCGACGACTTCTCGCACCGTAAAAGGGAAGGCAAGGACGCTCGCCTGCGGCAGCACGGTCCTCAATCCTGCAGCCGCGGCGGGCCCGAGGCTGCGCGCATCCAGACCATTGAGCCTGATCTCGCCATCATAAGCGTGATCCCCGATAATGGCCTTGAGCAGGGTCGTTTTGCCCGAGCCATTGGGTCCGACGATGGCGGTCAGTTGGCCGGGCTGTGCCTCAAAGGCGATGTCGCTGATGATGGTACGCCCATCGATCCGCACCGAGAGCCCTTGTGTCGCTATCATGAGCTCACCAGGCGATGGCGCTGCGCCGACGCAGCAGGATCCAGAGGAAGAACGGACCACCGACCGCAGCCGTGACGATGCCGATCGGAAGTTCGGCCGGAGCCACTATGGTGCGGCTCACCGCATCGGCGAGGAGCAGAAAACTCGCCCCCAGAAGCGCCGAGGCAGGCAGCAGATATCGATGATCCGGACCGATCACAAGGCGAAGGAGGTGCGGCACCACGATGCCGACGAACCCGATGCCGCCGCTGACGGCGACGGCGGCCCCCGTTGCCGCGGCGACGGCGATGATGGCGACGCGCTTCAGCCGCTCGACCGGCACGCCCATATGGGCGGCCGTTGCCTCGCCGAGCGTCAAGGCGTTGAGCCCGTTGCGCAGAAAGAGGGTCGCGCCGAGCGCGAGAGCGATGATCGGGCCAGACGCCATGACCTTGGTCCAGTTGGCCCCGGCGAGCGAGCCGAGGTTCCAGAAGGTGAGGTCGCGCAACTGGCTGTCCGTTGCGACATAGACGAGGACCCCCGTCGCTGCGCCGGCCAGCGCGCCGATGGCGATGCCGGCCAGCAGCATGGTCGCCACCGCCGTCTGCCCGCTCCGCGTCGCGACACGATAGAGGATCGTGGTGGTGGCAAGCCCGCCGAGAAAGGCCGCGATCTGGAGGCTGTAGATGCCCAAGGGGCCCGTCAGCGGTGCGAGCGCGGTTGTCCCGAGGACGATGACGCCGACAGCGCCGAGCCCGGCTCCCGAGGAGACGCCGACGAGCCCGGGGTCGGCCAAGGGATTGCGAAAGAGCCCCTGCATGACGAGCCCGGAGACCGCCAGCCCCGCCCCCACCAGCATGCCCAGGATCATGCGGGGAAGACGGATGTTCATCATCACCACATGATCGCGGAGCGCCGTCGCATCTTGAGGATCCGGCTCACCCCCGAGGACGTGGAAGAGCGCCGAAAGGTCCGTGCCCGAGGCGCCGGTGGAGAGCGATACCAGCATGGCGAGGACAAGGAGCAGGGCGAGGATCATCACCGCCTGCCGCCCCAGATGCGAGCGGTCGCCCGCGCGCACGCCGCTTAGCCCCCGGGGAAAGGCAGGATCGAAAGCGCTAGCGGCCATCGCCCTGACCCTCGCGCGCAAGCGCCGCCCCATAAAGGGCGCGTGCAAGATCGGTGACCGCATCGGCCGTCCGCGGGCCAAAGCCAAGCAGATAGGCGCCGTCGAGCCGGATGATGGTAGCGTCCCGGCCAGCCGGGGTGAGGCCGATCGCAGGGCTCGCGAGGAGATCGGCGTCGGTGGCTGCATGGTCACCGCCCCGATCCATCATCAGGATCACGTCGGGGCGCGCCGCGATGATCGCTTCCTCGCTAAGCGCCTTGTAGCCCTCATATTCGGTCACGGCATTGACCCCGCCGGCGAGCGCGATGATGGCGTCGGCAGCAGTGCCTGTGCCCGAGGCCTGGATCTTCCCGCCATCGACCGAGAGAACGAAGAGCACGCGCCGCTTTTCCGCGACATCCCGCGTCAGGGCCTCCGCGCGATCGAGGGCGTCATCGATTTCCGCCGAGAGCGCCGCGGCGCGATCGGGCACGCCCAGCGAATCGCCGACCGCGGCGATCTTGGCGAGGATGCCCTCATGGGAATGGTCTTCGGGCACGACGCGATAGGGCACGCCCGCTGCCTCGAGCACGTCGAGCGCTTCGGGCGGACCGCTCCCTTCCAGAACAAGGAGCGCTGTTGGACCGGCAGAAAGCACGCCCTCGGGCGAAAGGGCCCGCATATAGCCCAGATCGGGAAGAGCGAGGGCCTCGGGCGGGTAGATCGCCGTCGAATCCCGGCCCACCAGCCGCTCTCCTTCGCCGAGCGCATAGACGATTTCGGTCAGGGATCCTCCGATCGAGACGAGGCGGGTGGCATCGGGGAAGGGGTCTGCGGCGGCGGGCAGGGCGAAAAGGGCGGCACAGGCCGCAAGCATGAGGCGGTGAGGCATTGAACGCTCCATCAGGCCGCGGTTGACCGGCCGGCGGGCGGCAGGGCCTCGACCAGCCGACGCCAGTCGGGCCGCTCGTCCACACCCTCATGACGCTTGCCGAACATCTGCAGGATCAGCTCCCGATCCGCCCCGTAAAGCTCGACCGAGGTGACGTGACCATCCTTTGTGGGCTTGCGCACCGCCCAGGCCTCGGCGATCTGGTCGGTCCGCAGATGCATGTGGAAGGTCTCGTCCATCACGTTGAGCCACGGCCCCATTGGGGCGACGTTCACGATCGGTCCCGAATGGATCTGGATGCAGCCGCGATTGCCCACGAACACCATGACGGGCAGCGCCTCGGCGACGGCCCCTGCAAAAAGGCCGGCGACGGCGCCCGCATCGAGCGGCCAGGCATAGTCCGCCCCCACCATGTTCAGCGCCTCGTGTCGCCCGAGGTTGAGCGCCTTCAGCATTGGAAAGAACTGGTGGGTGTCGGTCAGACTCTCCCAGCGCGCGCGCAACTCTTCCCGATCTGCGGCGGGGCCGGATGGGACTTCGGGGGAAGGGGTTTCGATATCGAGCGTCCCATCCTGCTCGAGGTTCTGGAGGCGTCCCACGAGATCATGCCAGGCGGCGAGGTCGGTGCCGGGGCGGGCGTGGACCTTGTGCACCGCATCGCCGAACCGGTCAAAAAATTGCAGGGAGCGGCGCAGCTCCCCGGTCTCAGACGGCCGCTCGACGGCAAATCCGAAGGCCCAGCGCTCCGGAAAGATGCGCAGATCGATGTTTTCGCCGAGCACCATCGAGGCCTTCTGGCCGAAATGCACGTCTTCATAGATCCCGATCTTCTCATGGACGACGCTCTCATTGCGGGTGAGCGCCATGACTTCGCCGACCTGCTTCAGCCCCGCCAGCAAGGTTTCGACATCGGGCCGCAGCCCAAGCACGCCCTGGCCGCAATAGGCGGAAACGAGTTCCGCTTCGGTAATCGCGTGAATTCGCGCGAAATCGCGCTCGCGCATTTTGGGATGAGCCGCACGCAGTGTGCGGATCTGTTCTGGCGGTAGCTGGCGGCGATCCATTGGTGGCCCCTATTTGGTGAGGATGAGCTTGTCCTGGCGGGTGATGCGCAGCCGATAGCGGCTGCCTTTGTGGACGATGACCATTTCCCGCTCCATGCCGAAAAGCGTCTCCGACGAGACCATGGGCGGCGTGTGCGCCGGCGGCTCTGACGAGAGAGCGTCATGCAAGCCCTTTTGGGACTGCTCGGTTTTCATCATTGTCCACAATCACTTGTCAGCCATCAACGACACTCTGGTCGGGCTGAATTTTCTTGACTCCATAACTCATGTTTTGTAGCCAGCGCAATAGGTGATCTTTCAAGTCATGTTTTAGATGGCTTGCACCCCGCCGGCGAGCCATCTGCCAGCCAGCGGCCCTTCACACATTACGGAGACGACCAATGGGGCTCGCAAACCGGCATATCGGTCTGCTTCTGGCAGGGGTGGCGCTTGGCGCACTTTCGGCCGGCGAAGCGATGGCGCAGACGCTCAATGCCAACGCAACCAATGTCACGCTGCTCGAACGGCTGGTGATCGGTGCCGGCAATCCGAAAGTGGCGATCGCGACACCGCAGGCGGTGACCGTCGTCGATCAGGACGACATCGACAGCCAGCAGGCCACGACGATCGGGGAGATCTTCGATGCCGTGCCGGGCACGACCATGGTCGGCAGCGACCGCATCCTGGGGCAGGCGTTCAACATCCGCGGCATCGGGGCGGTCAACAATTCGGCCGACGGTTCGCGGATCGTCGTGACGGTGGACGGCGCGCCGAAGTTCAACGAGCAGTACCGCATGGGCTCGTTCTTCTCGGATCCCGAGCTCTACAAATCCATCGAAGTGCTGAGGGGGCCCGCCTCCTCGACGCTTTATGGCTCAGGCGCGCTCGGCGGGGTGATCAATTTCGTCACCAAGGACGCCTCCGACTTCATCGCCGATGGCGCGACGGGGGCGGTCAGGATCAAGGGCGGCTATGACAGCAACGGCAATGGCGCGCTGGCTTCGGCGCTTATTGCCCACAGGATCAACGAAACCTTCGACATCCTCGCGACCGGCAGCTTCCGCCGCTCGGACGCCTTCACCCTTGCGGACGGGTCGATCCTTTCGGGATCGGATTTCGAGACCTGGTCGGGACTGATCAAGGGCACGGCGCGCTTCGGGCAGGGTGAGGAACAGACCGTCCGGCTCTCCTGGCAGCACTGGGATTCCGATGCCGACGACCAGGATTACGTACAGACAGGCACCGAATCGCTCGGCGGCGTCACCAATGCGTTCGGCACGGTCGACCGGCATGTCACGGACGACACCTTCGTTCTCTCCTACGAGAACCCGGCAAGCGACAATCCCTGGCTCGACCTCAAGGTCGCCCTCTCCTATTCGGACACGCGCAATTCGCAGTCCAACCACAAGCCCGGCTCACCGGTGTCCTTTGCGCCGGGCATGCCGCCGATGCCCGTTGCACCGACGGGCCCAGGCGATACCGGCTCGACGGCCATCCTCAACGATACCGATTATGGCTATGCCACCTGGCAGCTGAAGGCCGACAACACGATCGAATGGATCGGGAACGGGCTCGAAAACTATCTGACGATCGGGAGCCAGATCTCGACCCAGCACCGCACCGCCGGACGCCCCGAAGGCACCGCCGCGCTCCAGCAGCACCCCGAAGGCATCGAGGACAAGCTCGGGCTTTTCGTCCAGAACGAGACGATCTTCAACAACGACCTGACGGTCATCGCGGGGGCGCGCGCGGATCTTCACCACATGACCCCGCTGAACGACATCGCAGGCGCGACCGAGATCGAGGGGGTGGCGCTCTCCCCCAAGCTCGCAGCCTTCTATCAGGTCAACGATACGCTCGGGATCTTCGGCTCGGTCGCCCATACCGAGCGTTTCCCGACCCTAGACGAACTCTACTCCTACTCGGCAACCCGCGGGCTCAGCCTGGGGCTCGAGAAGGAGAGCTCCAACAATTTCGAGCTCGGTTTCTCGACCTCCGCCTATGACGTTGGAGGGATCGAGAACACGGTCGCGCTCAAAACGACGGCGTTCGTCAACGACATCACGAACGCGATCAGGACCAACCCCGCACCCTCTGGCGCCGGCGGCCCCTACTACGTCAATCTCGAGCACGTCCGGCTCTGGGGCATAGAGGTGGAGGCCTCCTACGAGTCCGAGCTCGTCTTCGGCCGGCTGGCCTATACCCACACGCTCGGAGAATTCGTCGAGGGCTATTCGACCAGCAGTAGCACGATCAATCCGGGCGATCCGCTCACCAGCGTGCCACAGGACAAGCTCGCGCTCACCATCGGTGCACGGGCCCCTGAATGGAACCTCGAATATGGCGCGCGCGCCATCATCGCGGCAGAAGGAGAGACCGCGGTCACCAGCTCGGGGACGGCCGAAGCCTATGCGACGGCGGACCTCTTCGCGTCATGGAAGCCCCATCACGGGGCCTTTGCCGGCACCGAGGCGCAGTTCTCGATCGAAAACGTCTTCGATGCGGACTATCGGGAAAACCTCTCCACCGATCGCTCCAAGGGCAGGACCTTCAAGCTGACCCTCGCGAGGCAGTTCGACTATTGAGCCGGCGGCGGGGCTTCGGCCCCGCCCTACCCTTCAGTAGACCCCGCTGCCTTTATCAGGCGCCTGGCCCTTGAGACTGCCGAGCCACTTACGGGCCCGCCCGGTCATCAGGGTCAGGTCCGAGCCGATCGCGGCAAAGCTGTAGCCATGTTCGAGATAGCGCCCGACCGTCGCCGGATCGAACCCAACGATGCCCATCGGCTTGCCGATCGCGCTCCCGCGCGCTGCGGCCTCGGCGATCAAGGTCTCGACTTCGGGATGGCCGACCTGCCCCAGCCTGCCCATGGCGCCCGAGAGATCCCCGGGTCCCACGAAAAGCGCGTCAACGCCCGGTACGGCCGCAATCTCTTCGATGCGGGCAATTGCGGCCGGCGTTTCGAGCTGCAGGATGACGCAGATTTCCTCATCGGCGCGCGCCAGATAATCGGTGGCCGCGCCATAACCCGAAGCGCGATGGACGCCTGCAACGCCGCGCATGCCGCGGGGCGGATACCGGGTTGCCGCTATGGCGGCCTCGGCGGCCTCGGGCGTCTCGATGAAGGGCAGCATGATGGTTCGCGCGCCCGCGTCGAGGACGCGCTTGACGAGCACCGGATCGTTCCAGGCGACCCGGACGAGAGGCTCGGCCGGGGTGCATCCGACCGCCCGCAGCAGCGCCACGAGTTCGGCCATGTCGATGGGCACATGCTCCATGTCGCAAACGAGGAAGTCGAAGCCGCAATGGCCGAGTGCTTCTGCTGTGCTTGGAGACGAGGCAAGCAGCCAGCTGCCCAGCAGTGCCGGGCCATCGGCAAGAAGACGTGCCTTCAGACGATTCTTCAGATCCATCTTGAATTTTGCTTTCTCAGCGCGCCTGGTCTGGAAAGGTCACCGCAAAGGGTTCGAGTTCCGGATCAAACTCGGTGCGGACGACATCGGTAAAGAGGTTGGTCGCGACCATCAGCCCGGCAAAGGCGGTAAGGTCGACAAGGGTCTTGTCGGGGTAAAGGGCGGCCACCCGATCCCAGACCGGATCCGGCACCGATTGCGGATCGGTGCCGAGCGCCGCACCGAGGGCGATGAGCGCCGTTTCGGCTTCCGTCGGGGCGAGATGGTCGGGATCCTCACCCGACTGGATCAACGCCCGCTGCATGAAGCTGGCGCCGACACGCGAGCGGCTTGCCCGGCAGATCGCCTGGGCAAAGAGCAGGATGGCGCGATTGCCGAGCACGGGCAGCAACTGATCGCGCAGCGTGAACCATTCCCCGTAGATGCGCAGGGCCGGTGGAGAGTGGAGAAGCGTGCGCTTCATATTGGTCATGCGGCCGCGCAGACGCATTTCCTCGTCATGGGCGGCGCGAACGTCCTCGCCTGCCTCGGCGTAGTCGAGTTGCGGGATGCGCGGGGTCATTGGGCTTCGGACCAGGCAATGTCGCGCACGACCGCGCCGGCCGCAAAGGTGTTGCCGACCGTGCAGATCTCATGGGCAGAGGCAATCAGCGCCTCACGTTCCTCGTCGGTGAAGTCGCCCACAATCTTGAACGCGGAGGTGAACTCGGCGACGCGGGATGGCCCGTCCTCTGCCTTGATGTGGGCAATTTCGACCTCGACCGATTGCAGGCGCTCCCCCCAGCCGGACTTGCGGGCGGCGATGCGGACGCTGAGAACGAGGCAGCCGGCAAGCGCTGCATCCATGAATTCGAGCGGCGTGAACCCGGGATCCGAAGCGAGCCCGGCAAGCGCTGCTGTCGCGCCGGCGCCCGCCTCGATGCTACCTGCGCCGGAGCCACCCAACCGGGCGCTGACTGAAGTGGGGCGGGACGTGACTGTGACCATGATCGGAGCTCCGGTTGCGGGGCGCGAGACTAGCCGCGCAGGCCACGCGACGCCAGCCTTCCAAAGCCGCGAGGGTGGCAGTGAATTTTCTTAAGCCTGAGGGAAATTTGGAACGGCGCGCTCCGGGCCGGAGTGGGCAAGCCCGCCTCGCTCCTATATCCATAGCGCCAGGCTGGAGGCCTGCCCCGGCGGCCCCGGCACAACACGATCAGGAGCGTTCCATGACTGATTATCCTCTTTCGAGCAGCCCCGCCCGTACGGGCCGGATCCTGCGCCGTCTCCTCGCGGCCACCGCCGTTGCGGGCATGCTTGCCGCAAGCCCGGCGCTCGCCCAGGACGCCGCAATCGATGCCGACGCCGTCATCCGCATCGGCTCTCTCTACGAGCCGCAGAACCTCGATAACACCGCCGGCGCCGGACAGGGCATCAGCGAAGCCTTCAACGGCAACGTCTACGAGGCGCTCTTCCAGCTCACCGATTCCGGCGACGTCGTTGAAAATCTCGCGACCGGCTACGAGATTTCCGAGGACGGGCTGACCTATACGATCACGCTGCAGCCCGGCGTCACCTTCCATTCGGGCGACCCCCTGACGTCGGCGGACGTCAAGTTCTCGATCGAGCGCGTTACGGCGGAGACCTCCCAGTCCTCGCGCAGGAACAGCCTTGCGAACATCGAGAGCATCGAGACCCCCGATGACGAGACCGTGGTGATCACGCTTGCCACCCGCTCGATCTCGCTGCCTTACAACCTCTCCTATGTCTGGATCGTCAACGACGCGGCAACCGAACTGACCGCCAATGCCGACGGTACGGGCCCCTATCGTCTCGACGCCTGGCGGCGCGGCTCGAGCCTTTCGCTGACCCCCTTCGAAAATTACTGGGGCGAAGCACCGAGCAATGGCGGCGTCGTCTTCCAGTACTTCACCGACGCCACAGCGCTCAACAATGCGCTCCTCACCAATGCCGTCGACATCATCACTGCGGTGCAGAGCCCGGATTCGCTCGCTCAGTTCCTCGACAATCCTGACTTCACCGTCACCGAGGGCCAGTCGACCACCAAGCTTCTGCTCGCCTACAATGACCGGATCGAGCCCTTCAACAACGTCACCGTGCGCAAGGCCCTGGCCCGTGCGGTCAATGACGAGCAGTTGCTGCAGTCGATCTGGGGCGAATACGGCACGCTGATCGGCTCTTTCGTGCCGCCGACCGATCCCTGGTATGTCGACCTCGTCGATGTCGATGCGTACGATCCTGAAAGCGCTCGCGAACTGCTCGCCGAAGCGGGCTATCCCGACGGGTTCAGCTTCACCATCGATACCCCGAACTATGATCCGCACCCGATCGTCGCGCAGTTCCTGCAAAATGCCCTGGCCGAGGTCGGCGTGACCGTCGACATCAACATCATCACGGCCAATGAATGGTACACCAAGATCTACCAGGCCCAGGATTTCGAGGCGACGCTGCAGGAGCACGTCAATCACCGCGACATCGTCTTTTACGGCAATCCCAATTTCTACTGGGGTTACGACAATCCGGACGTGACGCGCCTGATTCAGGAAGCCGAGCAGAGCGCGACGGTCGAGGAACAGACCGAAAAGCTCGCCGAGGCCAACCGGATCATCGCCGAGGATGCGGCCAGCAACTGGCTTTATCTCTATCCGCAGATCGTGGTATCGACCGCCTCGGTTTCGGGCTATCCGATCAACGGGCTGAACAGCCAGTTCTACGCCTACGACATCGAAAAGCGCGCGGAGTGACGCGGCGGGCCGGCCGGATCATAGGAGCGAACCCATTCTCTCATACGTCCTGCGCCGGCTTGTCATCCTGCTGATCTCGCTTCTTGCGGCCGCGGTAGTGCTCTTTGTGCTGCTGCGGCTGCTTCCTGGAGACCCCGCGAGCGCGCTGATCTCGGTGGGGGCCGATGCAAGCCAGATCGAAGCGGCGCGCGAGGCCGTGGGGTCGAACCTGCCCCTTGCCCAGCAATTCGTGCGCTTCGTTTCCGATCTGGCCCGGTTCGACCTCGGCAATTCCTTCGTCAGTCGCGTGCCGGTTCTCGACGAGATCTCGGCGAGGCTCACGATTACGATCCCGCTGACGCTCTTTGCCTTCCTGCTCTCGATCGTCATCGCCGTGCCACTCGGCATCATTGCCGCCGTTCGCGCCGACCGGTGGTACGGGGCCGCGATCTCGACGGTTTCGCAACTGGGCATCGCCATTCCCGTCTTCTGGGTCGGCATTCTGCTCGTATCGGCCTTTGCCATCAATCTGCGGCTCTTTCCCTCGGGCGGGTTCCCGCTGCGAGGCTGGGCCGATGCAGGCGAAGCGCTGCGCGCCCTCGCGCTCCCGGTTCTGACCATCGCCATCGTCATGTCCGCCTCGCTGCTCCGCTATGTGCGGGCGGCTACCCAGGATGTGCTGGGCAGCGATTATCTGCGGACCGCCCGTGCGCTCGGGGCGAGCTTTCCAGAAGCGCTGATCCGGCACGGCATCCGCAATGGCTCTGTGCCCGTCATCTCGATCCTCGGGATCGAACTCGCGACAACCTTTCTCGGTGCCGTGGTCGTCGAGCGGGTCTTCGCACTGCCCGGGCTCGGCTCCATGCTGCTGCTCGGTATCGAGCAGCGCGACTATCCAAACGTGCAGGGCGTGCTCTTCATTTCCACGCTCTTCGTGCTGCTCGTCGGCTTTGCGGCCGACCTCGTGCAGCGCCTCGTCGATCCACGGCTGCGCGACCGCATGGGAGGTCGGCCATGACAACCATTGCGGACATACCCCAGGCCAAGCCCTCGCGCCGCGGCTCGCTCACCCTGCGGGTCGGGCTCGCGCTCCTCGGCATCCATCTGGTGCTGGGACTTCTGACCGTCTTCTGGACGCCCTATGATCCTGCGGCCATGGCCGGCGGCCGACTGTCCCCGCCCTCGCTCGCCCATTGGGCCGGCACGGACCGGCTCGGCCGGGACCTCATGACGCAGATCATGATCGGGTCGCGTATCGCACTCATGGTAGGGGCCGGTGCAGTCGTGATCGGCGCGCTGATCGGGGTGACACTCGGCCTTCTCGCTGCGTTCGCGACGCGATTTCTAGACGACGTGCTGGCCGCGGCGCTCGACATCCTCATCGCCTTTCCGACCCTCCTGCTCGCAATGCTCGTCGTTGCGGCAAGCGAGAGCGCGAGCCTTGGAACCGCTATCGTGGCGCTCGGCATAGCACTCTCGGCGATCGTTGCGCGTCTCACCCGCATCCTCGCCAAGCGGGTCCTTGCACAGGACTACATCACCGCCGCGCGTACGTCGGGCACCTCCTGGCCCATGGTCGTTTTCAAGCACATCCTGCCGAATATCTGGCCGACGCTATCGGTCAATTTTGCGCTCCAGTTCGGCCTCGCGGTGATCGCGGAGGCCTCCCTCTCCTATCTCGGGCTCGGCGCTCCGCCGCCCAACGCCTCCTGGGGTCGGCTGCTGCAGGAAGCGCAGGGAACGGTCTATACCGCCCCGCTCGGCGCCATATTGCCGGGCATCGCGCTCGTCATCCTGGTGATCGGCATGAACTTCCTCGCCGATGGGCTGCGCGACCGGGCCGATCCGATGCGGGGCGCAGCCCGATGACCACCCATCTCGACGTCAGAGGCCTCACCCTCACCACCCAGGGCCGCACACTCGTCTCGAACCTCTCCTTTGCGATCGCGCCGGGGGAACGGGTGGGGCTCATCGGGGAATCGGGGTCCGGCAAATCGCTCACTGCCATGGCCGTGTCCGGCCTGCTGCCCGCCGCGATCAGGGCCCAGGGCTCGATCACGCTGGCCGGGCAGGAGGTGATCGGCGCGCCGGGCCGAGTGCTCGATCGGCTCAGGGGCACAGAGATCGCCATCGTCTTCCAGGAACCGCTGACGGCCCTCGACCCCCTGATGCGGATCGGGCGCCAGATCGGCATTCCGCTCAGCCGGCGCCATCGGCGTGATGGGCGCGATCTTTCGGGGCGGGCGCTCGAGAGCGAGATCCTGGGGCTGCTCGAGAAGGTTCGCCTGCCCGATCCCTCACGGATCCTGCGCGCCCATCCCTGGGAAATCTCGGGGGGCCAGCGCCAGCGGGTCGCCATTGCCATGGCGCTCGCCTGCCGGCCGAAGCTGCTCATTGCCGACGAACCGACAACGGCACTCGATGTGACGACGCAGGCCGAGGTGCTGAAGCTTCTCGATGCCCTCGTGAAGGAACTGGGCATGGCGCTTCTCTTCATCAGCCACGATTTGCCGGTCGTCGCGAGCATTGCCGAGCGTGTGATCGTGCTGCGTTCGGGGGAAGCGGTCGAGGCCGGGCCGGCGGGCGAGGTGCTGGTCCAGCCCCGCCACCCCTATACCCAGACCCTCGTTGAGGCGGCACGCGCCTTTGACGATGCGCTGTCGGGAGGGCGCTGAGCATGCTCGAGATCGCCAATCTCCGCTTTGGCTACGGGCGGGAAAAGACTGTGCTCGAGGACGTGTCGTTCTCGGTGCGCGCCGGCGCCAATCTGGGCATCGTCGGGGAATCCGGTTCGGGCAAGACAACGCTCCTGCGGCTCCTGCTCGGGCTGTCGCGACCGCAGGGGGGCACGATCAGCTTTGACGGCGAAACCGTGGACGCGGCGGACCGGGGCTTCATGAGGCGCTATCGGCGCAAGGTGCAGGCGGTCTTCCAGGACCCCTATTCTTCCCTCGATCCTCGCCAGAAGGTGCGGGACATCATCGGGGAGCCGCTCGCTTCGCTCTCGATACCTGGAGACCACCGCCAGATGGTGGCTGCCGCGCTCGATGAAGTCGGTCTCGACGAAAGCGCCATGGAGCGGTTGCCGCACCAGTTTTCCGGGGGTCAACGCCAGCGCATCGCCATCGCCCGTGCGATTGTCGCGCGCCCCAAAATGGTGCTGGCGGACGAGGCGGTGAGCGCGCTCGACCTCTCCACCCGCATCCGGATCGTCGAGCTCTTCAAAGCCTTGTCTGAAAGCCTGACCCTGGTTTTCGTCTCCCATGACCTGGGCGTGGTCGCGGCGCTTTGCGAAGAGATCGTGATCCTCGAGGCGGGCCGGATTGTGGAACAGGGGCGAACTTCTGAAATCCTTCGGGCACCCGCCCACCCCTATACCCAAAGGCTTCTTGCCAGCGTTCCGCGCATGCCCGCTTAACGGGGGCATCTCTGCGCAGCCCTCCTCGGGCTTGGGCGTTACCGTTCAGACGCAATGCCCGGACCACAAGGAGCAACCCCGTGAGCAAGCAGATCTACGAAGTCGTCGAACATGATGGCGGGTTCGCCTACAAGGTGGGGGATGTGTTCTCCGAAACCTTTGAAACCCATGAGCGCGCCCATCGGGCGGCCGAGGAAGCGGCGGCACGCCAGCAACTGTCTTCCGAACCGGACATGATCCAATATCAGGACGCCGACGGGAACTGGCATACCGAATTGGCGCGTGGCGACGTGCGGCCCGAAACCGACGTCCGCGACGACCTGCCCTGACAATAGCGCGACTCCGCCCGCCGGACGGGCGGAGGCCCTGATCTAGCTGCTCGGGTAATCGCCGCCATCGACGTGAATCGTCTGTCCCGTCATGAAGCGGCTGTCCTCGCATGCAAGGAACAGATAGGCCGGCGCGACTTCGGCCGGTTGTCCGGGGCGCCCGAGCGGCGTGTCCGTGCCGAATTCGGCGACCTTGTCGGCCGGGAAGCTCGCGGGAATAAGCGGCGTCCAGATCGGACCCGGTGCGACGGCGTTCACCAGTATACCCTTGTCCGCTAGGCGCGCCGAAAGCGAGCGCGTCAGCGCAACGATCGCGCCTTTGGTCATCGCATAGTCGAGCAGTTGCGGCTGACCGCGATAGGCGACGATCGAAGAGGTGTTGATGATGCGCCCGCCGCGGCGGAGATGCTCGATTGCCGCCTGCACCATGAAGACGTATCCGAAGATGTTGGTGCGGAAGACCCGCTCCATTCCTTCTTCGGGAATGTCGGCGATATCCTCTCGCACATACTGCTCGGCAGCGTTGTTGATGAGGATGTCGAGCCGTCCGAAACGCTCGACCGCCGCTGCTACGAAGCGTTCGCAGAATGCCTTTTTACCGACATCGCCGGCCATCAGCAGCGCCTCACCGCCCTCCGCTTCAACCAGCCGCGCCGTCTCCCTGGCATCTTCGTCCTCATCCTTGTAGGCGATGGCGAGTTTCGCTCCTTCCCGGGCAAACAGGATGCTGACAGCACGTCCGATGCCGGAATCGCCGCCCGTGATCACGACGATTTTGCCCTTGAGCCGACCGCTGCCGGGATAGACGGGCATGTAGTCGGGTGCCGGACGCATCTCGGCCTCCCGGCCCGGCTGTCGATCTTGTTCCTGTGCGGGCATTCCAGAGGTCATGTCCTGGCTCCTTTGGCTCATGAACACGGCCAATGCGGGCAGGTCCGGCTGCGTTCCGAAGCGGACACTTGCGGCAATCGGGCAGCAATACCGGCGCCCGGGCGTTAACATCCAGGGTCGCGATTTCGCGCCCCCTGACTGTGACGTTCGAAGGAGGGCCCTGTGCAGACAAGACCCATAGACCAGGTGCTGGCGCGGCCGTTTCTGGCGCGACTGTTAACTCATGTTAAACTCGCCGAGGAGGAGCGACAGAGCGTTCTGGGCGTGATGGGCCCGGCCAAAGTCATTCCTGCGCACACCGACGTTCTCGCCGAGGGGCATCCGAGCGAAGGGGCGACGGTCGTCCTTGCCGGGTTTGCCTGCCGGTTCAAGCAATTGCGTAATGGGCGTCGCCAGATCCTCTCTTATCTCGTACCCGGGGATGTCTGCGAATACCGGTTCATGACGGCGGGACGGCTGGATCACGGGGTGGCGACGCTGTCGCCTGCGCTCCTGTCCACTCTCCCTTCCGCATCGCTCGCCACCATCTGCGAACGCTTCCCGCGCATCACGAGGGGCCTCCTCCGGGCAGCGGCCGTGGATGATGCGACGACACGGGAGTGGCTCATAAATCTGGGTCAGAGGACGGCGCTACAGCGCATGGCGCATATCTTCTGCGAACTGCACCAGCGGCTTGAGGACGTGCAACTGACCCGTCTCGGCGGCTATGACCTGCCGCTGACCCAGGCGGAGCTCGGCGGAGCCTTGGGGCTATCGACGGTTCACGTCAACCGCACCTTGCAGGAACTACGCCGTGCGGGCCTCATCGAGTTCAAGAACGGTCGCGTCACCATCAGCAATCTCGAGGGACTGCGCGAGGCCGCTGCATTTAATGGCAACTACCTTGATGGACAGGCTGCACTTTCTGCCTGACCAAGGGCTCAGCTCGTCATCCGCATGGCGCGCCCGACAATCCGCCCCCAGCGGTCTTCCAGAGACATGTCGAGCGATTGGGCTTGGGCGGTGACGAGCTCGACAGGCTGCACTGCAACAGAAGCGGTGATGCCTTTGCCTCGCATGAGGCGGTCCAGAAGGGTCACGAGCTCATTGGTGAGCACCGGCTTTTGCAGACGCGGCTCGTTGCGGAAAGCCGCCAGAATGTCGTGCTCGCCATAGCCTGTGGCGAAAACCATCGGCACGCCCTGCCGACGCAACAGATCGGCGAGATCGTAAACCTCCTGCCCGTGCAGCCCGATATCGAGGATCGCACTGTCGATGCCTCGCCGCCCCATCATCAGGTTGATCGCATAATAGGAGGTTGGCGCGGGACCGAGGACGGTCGCGCCATGCCGCTTCAGGTCCGCGCAAAGCTCGCGCGCGAGCGCGTAATCGTCTTCAACAACGAGGATGCGTCGGCCTGTGAGATCGATCGTGGTCGGAAAGTCGTGGGTCATCTGTCTTCAACCTTTCGCATCTGGGTGCGCACAGGAGTGCGCGATCGCTGTTCGTTCAGAGCGACCATGATGCAGGCAGGATCGGCTGGCTTGGTGAGCCGAGGAATGTCCCGATAGCGTTCGGGAACGATGGCATCGTCATATCCGGTGACGAAGACGACGGGCACGCCGCGCAGACGCAGGCCTTCAATGGCAGGGAAGACCGTGCGATCCCGCAGATTGATGTCGAGCACGGCGCCGTCAATTTCGGCATCTCCGTCGGCAATCGCGGTCGCGCGTTCAAGCGTCGGGGCAAAACCGACGATCTCTGCCCCGGCAGAGGTCAGGTCTCGCGCAAGCTCCTGGGCAAGGAAGTAGTCGTCCTCGACGAGCAGAATGCGTGGCCTCGCTTGTCCATTCATGACACGATCCTCTCATTGCAACTGCCCCAGAGCCAGCCGATCGAAAAGCCTCACACCAGCGGCACGAGGATGGTGCAGCGGACACCATGCCCGGTCAGGTAGAAGCTGGTCTCGGCACTGAGCTGGTAGGGCAGCGCCTTCTCTATGAGCTCCCGGCCATAGCCCCGTCGCTCAATGTCCGGCTCATGGCCAACGCCCTCGGGACAGACTTCGATCCATTCGATGAAGAGGCGCGGCACCGCCTCGACTTGCTCGGTACGCCAGGTTACCGACAGCTTGCCACCCCGCGCATTGAAGGCGCCGTATTTGAGAGCGTTGGTTGCCAGCTCGTGCAGCGCCAGGGCGAGGATCTGTACCGCCCGTGCAGGGAGTGCCACTTTCGGGCCGGAGAGTACTGCGTTCTGGGCGTTCCGCTGCCCGACCGCCCCCAGCTCCATTGCAATCAGCTCTTCGAGCGTCACCTCGGTCGCATCGGACCGCGACAGCAGTCCCTGCACCCGCGCAATGGCGCCGAGCCGATCTTCAAATCGCGGGCGGAAGCACTCCATGCTGTCGCTCGAGGTCATCAGCTGGCGGCCGATCGAACGCACGACTCCAAGGAGATTGCGCGTTCGATGCTGCAACTCCGAAACGAGCACCTGCTGCCGGTCGCGCAGCCGTACCAGTTCGTCGACGTCTGTGGATGTTCCGAGCCATTCGATCCCCCCATCCGGCCCGCGCACCGCTCTGGCCCGGGTCTGGAACCAGCGATAGCGCTTTTCCGCAACGTCGTAGATCCGCCCGTCCATGGCGAGCATGGCGCCTGTGTTGGCGGCCTGCCGCCAGGCAGCCCGGGCCGCAGCGCAGTCATCAGGATGCACCGCGGCCAGCCAGCCATGGCCCATGCTCTGCTCTGCCGAAAGACCGGTGAACTCCATCCACTGACGGCTTGCCCATCGCCATTGCCCGTCATCGACCGCGCGCCAGACGAGCTGGGGTATGTTCTCGATGAGCGTGAGAAGCCGCTCCTCGGCTGCATGCTGGGCCTCGGCCCGCGCGGCCAGCGCGCGGGCGTTGCGGGCCCGCAGGATGGCATCGGCTGCACGCGTTGCGCCGTCCTCCAAAAGGGCCCTGAGGTCGGCGCAATCGGTCAGGGGCGCGGAATGGAGAAGGACGAAGAGCCCGCAGCGCTGCGCGCCGGCACTTGCCGGAACAACCGTGACGTGGTCCGGCCCCGCGCTGCTCCTCCAGAGGTCCGGCATCGCTCTCGTCTCAAAACGCGCGATCCGAATGCCGTGGATCCACTCGACCAGAGAAGCGAAATCAGCTTCATCGAGGGGGCCGCCAGCGGGGTTGTGCACGCGCCATGCAGCAAGCCGCGGCTCGGGATCCTCCGCTATGAACCCCAGTTGCACAGCTCCGATTACCGGCGCGAGAAAATCCAGCGCCGCGCCGGCAACAGCGTCCGGATCCTTGATCCGCGCCAGATGGTCGGTGAGCCGCAGGATCTGACTCTGCCGCAGGCGCAGCGTGGCGAGGCGCGCCTCCGCATCAATCCGCTGCAGGGCGAACCAGAGCCGCTCGAGCACCGAGCGCACCACATCACGCATTTCCTCGTCCCAAAGTCGCGGGCTCAGGGTGCGCAGGAGAATGGCTGCGGCCAGCCTGCCATTTATCGACCAATCAATGCGGAAGCTCGCCGAAGCGCGATCCAAGGCGGGATATGGCCCCATCATGGGATAGTGCTGGGGCGGCGGGGGAAGCGCGCCTTCCGAAGCAAGCGCGGTCAGGACCAGGCGGTCCTGGCCGTCGGGCTCGAGCAAGGCGAGTTGAGATATGCCGAGAGCCTGCCGCAAGCGGATGACGACGAGCCTCCGCAGGGCCTGGCCATCGCTGGCCAAGCGAATGTCCTCATCGAGCGCATCAACGAGGTGTCTGAGACGCGGCATGGGCCGCGCCTGGATAATCCCTAGAGACATTCCTGCTCCGACATGCGGTGGGCACCCGTCGTGCCGAATGCGCGAGTTCAACTTGGGAGGACGTTAACGAGCTGAATGTGGCCGAACCAGACACAGTACGAAGCCGTACGCGACGCGCTCGATTTAACCGAGATCAATGTGCGGCCCGGCTCTCCATGCCAAAGGAGCCAAGAGGGCGAAGCAGCGTTTGTCCTTGCCCGCGTGATGAGGAGACAGAGATGCAAAAGGAACGCGACGAGGAAATTCGCAAGCGCGCATATGAGCTCTGGGAAGAAGAAGGCTATCCCGATGGTCGCGAGCACGAACACTGGCAACGCGCCGAAGCCGAGTTCGCGGACGCCGGCGCGACCGGTAGCGAGGCCAATGGAGCGCCATTGTCTCCCGATGCGCTCGGCTCTGGAAAAACACGCGGACGCTGAAGTTGGCTCGGCGCTGGTCTTGTGCCGAAGCAGGGCATGACCAGCGATCGCCGCAGGGCCGCAAGAAGCTAGTGAATGCTGCCGCCAGCGCTGGCGGCGGGCGGCATTCGAGCCGGTCAAGCCTTTCGCTTGATGAAGACGTGCAGCGACGAGGCGTTGCGTTCAGATCTCTTCAAGCACCGCTGCCTCCGGTGCATTGCGCTGGATGGACGCCACACAGTTTCGGGCGCTGGCCTTGGCGGTGTAGGTTTCGGAGCGCATCATGGTCTCGCCATTGGCTGCAACGAAACGTACGAAGTGCTGACCGTCGCGGCTCGGGACGATTTCAAAGCGATAGCCTTTGGGCGTTTCATCCCCTGAAAGATCGAAAATCGCGGCACCCGGAGCGTTCTTCTTTACCGACTCGATACAGTTGCGCGCGCTGGCTTTGGCCTTATAGCCCTCCGACCAGACCATGATCTCGCTGTTGTATACGAAGCGAACGATAAACTCGCCAGACTTACCCGATACGATCCTGAACTGATGCGCCATGGCTTCTTCCTCCCCAAGGCTCGATTGCCGAGGTTGAGATTAACCCAAGTTAACGGCCAGTTCAGCAGGAATTGTTACCGGATCAGGCGGACATGGCGCAGCAGCCATTCCTCGAGCACAGATTTCGAGAACGTTCCAGCGTCGAGGTGCTGGTCGATGAAAGCAACGACCATGTAGTCATCGGCCTCGAGAACCGCGTCGTTCAATCCTAAAAAGACGTCGACGCAGGCAAATGCCACGCGCTTGTTCGCATCGACGAACCCGCGGCCCAGCGTCAGGCTTTCCCAGAGCGCAGCCGCCTCCTCGAGAAGGTCTGCGTAGTGACCCGTCTGCGGCCGGAGCAGCGCTGCTTCAACGAGCCCCATGTCCCGCACGCCCGGCTCTCCGCCGAACAGGCGGATCTGCTCGGAGTGGATGTGGAGCGCATCCTTGAGCGAGAGGTAGGCGACCATCGCTATTGGGCCAATGTTTCGTAGACAATACGGCGGCGCTGAACGCTCTCGGCGTGGAGACGTTCGACGAGCGGGTTGACGCGCGGCCCCGCATTTTCAAGCAGGCGCGCATATTCTACCGGTGACAGTACGATGGCGACATCGCGGCCATTCTTGTGGATGCGTACCGGTTCGGTGCGCGCGGTGTCGATCAGCAGACCGAACTTGTTCTTGGCATCGGTGGCTGTGAAATCGATCATCCCGAGTGTCCTCTGACGCCAGCACACTAGAGCCGATTTGGCTCTTTTGGACAATAGGCAGCCAGAAACGAAAAAGGGCCGCGCTTGGCGGCCCTTCTGAAATGCTGCTGATACTGGATCAGCCGATCCAGACCACGGTGCGCGTCCAGGTGTCGACCAAGGCCGGCCGGTCGTTGATGTAGACATAGGCATAAGCCGGATCATCGGGGATCGGCACGAGTTCGACCGCCGGATCAATGACGAAGCCCGGGGCGATGTCGCCTTCGATGATGACGGCGTCACGCGGATTGGCCTGGATGTAGGCGACAGAGGCTTCCGGGATGGCATAGCCGGGCGACTGCACAACCTCGCGGCTGGCAAGATCCACGATGTAGACCCGGTTGTTGGCATAGAAATAGCCGAACTGGTCATCACCCTCGATCGGGTACACCGTTACGCTCGCATCGACGACGAAGCCCGGCTCGATTGCCGTCTCGAGATAGATCGGATCGACCGGATTGCGAGCGGCGTATTCGACCGACGCTGCCGAGACGGTCGCCTCTGCGCCAAGCACGGCGCCAGCAAAACCACCAACGATAGCGCCCAGCGGGCCGCCGACGAGGAAGCCGATCGTGCCGCCCGCTGCGCCGCCAGCAGTACCACCGGCAAGTGCGGCGCCATCCGTGTTCTGAGCGAGTACGGGAGTAGAGAGGCCGAGGGCCGCGATGGCCACACCGGCGAGGAGAAACTTGCGCATCTTGTTCTTGTCCTTACTGCGTTGAGGGATTCCCGCCCCTCGGCAGCATGAACGGATCAAGCCCCGCTCCGTTCCCCGTGAACGGCGGGTCGGACTAGCTGTCACCCATCTTGAGAGCCTTGATGAAAGCTTCCTGCGGGATCTCGACCGAACCGAACTGGCGCATCTTCTTCTTGCCGGCCTTCTGCTTTTCAAGAAGCTTGCGCTTACGCGTGGCGTCGCCGCCATAGCACTTGGCCGTCACGTCCTTGCGCATGGCGCGCACCGTCTCGCGCGCGATGATCTTGCCGCCGATCGCCGCTTGGATGGGGATGACGAAGAGGTGCGGCGGGATCAGTTCCTTGAGCTTTTCGCACATCACGCGACCGCGGGCTTCGGCGGCCGAGCGGTGGACGAGCATGGAAAGCGCATCGACCGGCTCGGAATTGACCAGCACTGAGAGCTTGACGAGGTCGCCCTCGCGATAGTCCGACAGGGTGTAGTCGAAGCTCGCATAGCCCTTGGAGATCGATTTCAGCCGGTCGTAGAAATCGAAGACGACTTCGTTGAGCGGCAGATCGTACTCGACCATGGCGCGATTGCCGACATAGGAGAGATTGCGCTGGATGCCGCGCCGATCCTGGCAGAGCTTGAGGATCGCGCCGAGATAGTCGTCGGGCGTCAGGATCGTCGCCTTAATCCAGGGCTCGCGAATTTCGGCGATCTTGACGACGTCGGGCAGGTCCGCCGGATTGTGCAGCATCTGCACGTCGCCATTGGTCATCTCAACCTCGTAAACCACCGAGGGAGCGGTCGCGATAAGGTCGAGGTTGAATTCGCGGCTCAGTCGCTCCTGGATGATCTCGAGGTGCAGGAGCCCCAGGAACCCGCAGCGGAAGCCGAAGCCCAGGGCTGCCGAGGTTTCCATCTCGAACGAGAAGCTCGCATCGTTGAGCCGGAGCTTGCCCATGGCAGCGCGCAGATCGTCGAAATCATTGGCATCGACAGGGAAGAGGCCGCAGAAGACCACCGGCTGCGCCGGCCGGAAGCCCGGAAGCGCTTCTGCCGTCGGCTTCTTGTCGTCGGTGATCGTGTCCCCGACGTTCGTGTCGGCCACCTCCTTGATGGAGGCCGTGAAGAACCCGATCTCGCCAGGCCCCAATTCCCCGATATCGACGAGCTTGGGCGTGAACACGCCTACGCGGTCGAGCTCATAGACCGCATTCGCATTCATCATGCGGATACGCTGGCCCTTGCGGATGGTGCCATCGATGACGCGGATGAGGACGACGACGCCCAGATAGGTGTCGTACCAGCTGTCCACCAGCAGCGCCTTGAGCGGCGCCGTGATATCGCCGTTGGGCGCGGGCAGGCGCGTGACGATCGCTTCAAGCACCTTGTCGATGCCGAGGCCGGTCTTGGCGGAAATCTCGACGGCATCGCTCGCATCGATGCCGATCACGTCCTCGATCTGGCTCTTGACGCGGTCGGGATCGGCGGCGGGCAGATCGATCTTGTTGAGGACCGGCACGATCTCGTTGTCGGCCTCGATGGCGTGATAGACGTTGGCGAGCGTCTGCGCCTCGACGCCCTGGGATGCATCCACCACCAGCAGCGAACCCTCGACGGCCGCCAGCGAGCGCGACACTTCATAGGCGAAGTCGACATGGCCCGGGGTGTCGATGAGATTGAGGATGTAATCCTCGCCATCGGCAGCACGGTAGGTCAGCCGCACCGTCTGCGCCTTGATGGTGATCCCGCGCTCGCGCTCGATCTCCATGGAGTCGAGAACCTGCGATTTCATTTCGCGCAGGTCGAGCCCGCCCGTCAGCTGGATCAGCCGGTCGGCCAGGGTCGATTTGCCATGGTCGATATGGGCGACGATGGAAAAATTGCGGATGTTCTTGAGCGGCGTGGTCATGGCTGGCTGATAGCAGAAGGGCATGGCGGCGCAAAGATGGTTTATGCGCGGTAAAGCGGCGCGCCGGGACATACGCAACTTCGGGGTCCGGCACGCGTTCGAAGCCCCATGCGCCCCATCATCGTGCTCCTCGCCCTTGCCATCGCGTTCCCAGGCTTCGCTCAGGAGGAGGCGCCCCCGCCACTTCCGCGCGATCGGCCGGAAACCGTAATCGAAGAGCCGATCGAGGCGGTCGAGGAGGCGGAGGAGACCGGCGAGAGCGACGACGAGGACGTGGAGGACGACCAGGTCCGCGAAACGGAGGGCGACGAGCCCCTCGAAACCGAGGACGCAACGGACGATCTCCCCCCGCTGCCGCGGCCGGTCCCGCAAGACGAACCGGTGGCAGAGCCTGCCGACGAACCGGTCGACGATGCCGTGGCGGATGTGCCCGATCGCGTATACCAGGCCGCCTGTCCCGCAGTCCTGATGGGCCTCGTCGAAGCCGAGATGCTACCCCCGATCGAAGATGAGGCCTGCGGCGAGCGCTCACCGCTCTCGGTAACGGGCGTCCTTGCGAATGGTCGGATGGTACCGCTTTCGGGTGCCGTGACGCTCAACTGCGCGATGGCCGGCGCGCTGCCGGGCTGGATCGCGGAAATCGATGGCTATGCACAGGCGCGCGAGAACAGCAGCATTGCGAGCGTCCGGGTGGGCACATCCTATTTCTGCCGCAACCGAAACAATGCCTCGAGCGGGTTCCTATCCGAGCACGGCTTTGCCAATGCGCTCGATGTCACAGGCTTCGAACTCGAGGATGGCCGGTCGATTGCTTTGCCCGATGGTTGGGAGGAGCCGCTTTCGAGCGAAGGCCGGCTTCTTCGGTTTGCCCACAGCGCCGCATGCGCGCGGTTTACCACGACCCTTGGGCCCGAGGCGAATGCCCTGCATGAGGACCATTTCCACCTCGACATGGGCTGTCACGGCCGGACCTGCACGGCCCGGCTCTGCGAATGATCAGCGCCGCGCGTCTTCTGCGGCCGGGTGGTAGGGAGGCAGGTCGGCCCAGTCGCGGGCGGTCCAGCCTTCGGACCAGTCGGTGCGGGCAAGGGGTGTCGGCGCGGTACGGCGCGGTCGGAAAAGGGTGAGGAGCTTCATTGTTCTTCTTTCTTTGAGGTAAGGGGTGCCGCCCTCCCACCGGCGCGGCGGTCTTCCGGCATGTCGCCGGGTCGCGCGCGGGCCGCATCGCGATTACCGCGGTCGGCGGGGTGGAAGGGCGGCAGATCCGCCCAGTCGCGCAACGGCCAGGCGTCCGGACAATAAGCCGGAGGCGGCGGCACGATGAACGAGCGGATGATGGAGCTGATATAGTTGGGCCATTCCATTCTCTAAACCCCGCTTTCCTGCATACCTGCCATCTGCCCATCGCTTGGGCGTCTGGACAATCGACAAGATCTGCGCGCGGGTTTAGAAAAACTCCATGGGTAGCCCGTTCCCGATACCGCTCAACGCCATCCGTGCCATCGAAATCGTGGCGCGCCGGGGTGCGCTCGCGCCGGCGGCGGAGGAGCTCGGCGTGACCCCCGGCGCGGTCAGCCAGCACATACGCCGCGCCGAAGAGCGGCTGGGGGTGGCGCTCTTTTCGCGCACTCAGCAGGGCCTGCGTCCCACCCCGGCCCTGCTCGCCGTGCTGCCCCAGATGCGCGCGGGCTTTGCCGGGCTCCAGGATGCGATGGCTGGGCTGATGGTGGCCGAAAGCCCGATCCTGACGCTGACCGTGGGGAGCGTCTTCGCCTCGCGCTGGCTGATCTGGCGGCTGGGCGGGTTCTCGGCCCTCCATCCCGAAATCGAGCTGCGCCTCGTGGTCACCGGCGCGATGATGGATCTTTCCCCCGGCGATATCGACTGCGCCATCCGCTACGGAACGGGCCGATGGGACGATGTCGATACGCTACCCCTGGGCGGCGGGCGCTATCGCCCGGTGGTGGCCCCGGATCTTGCCGCATCGCTCAACGATCCCGCCGATCTCGCCAATCTGCCCGTCATCGGTGACCGCACCAGCATGCTCTCCTGGCCCGCCTGGTTCGCCGCCTCCGGAACGCCCATGCCGACACTGCACGGGCCAAGCTATGACGATCCCGCGCTCGCCTTCGACGCGGCCGCAAGCGGACAGGGCGTACTGCTTGCGGTTGATCTGATGAGCGCCGACGCACGTCGCCACGGGCGGCTGGTCGATCCTTTCGGCATCGCGGTTAAGGACTGGCTGGGTTACTGGTTCGCGACCCCGCGTGGCCGGCGCGTGCCTGCCAAGGTCGCAGCGTTCCGCGACTGGCTGACGATGCGTATCGCCGAGGAGGGCGACGCTTGACCGGGAAAGCGCCGCCCCTCGCCGTCGGAAAACCGATCCGGGAGCCCAGAATGGATGCACCCCGCCAGCTCCCCTTGTTTTTCGATCTGATGACGGGTGCGGAACACAGTTTTCCCCATACGGGCACGGAGATGAGCTGGCTAGTCGACCGGCTCGTGACGCACGCCAAGACCTTTCCGGAATGGACCGTGACGGGCGGCCCGCAGGCGGGTCTCAGGGTGCAACTTTCCGTTCTTGCCCATATTGCGGGTGAAATGGCACGGATCGGGATTGCCGCGTCGGACCGCGCTTTCGTTCTCGAGGCGCCCCGATCCTTCGGGCTGGGTGCGCATCGCCGTCCTCGTTGCGGGAGCCGAGGTCTTTGTCGGCTTCATGGACCATCCCTATGAGGAATACGAGCTCTGGCCAACCAACGCGCCATTGCCCGAAAAGGGCGCCGAGGCGCCGGGCCGCATGAGCAAGCATTTGTGGTGGCTCAACCTTTCGGCCACAGCATGGCCCGTGCTTGCCGATCTCGCCGAAGAGGGCTGGTTTAGCGCGGAGGTGCCTGATCGATGAGCATCTCGCGCCAAGACATGCTCGAACGCCCCGACGGCACGCGGATCGCCTACGAGGTCCTCGGCCCCGAAGACGCCACGCGCACGGTCGTTCTCGTCCACGGGCTTGCGGCCGCCGGCGCACAGTTCGCGGCAGACGCAATGGCCTTCGCGGCCCGCGGCAATCGCGTGCTGGTGCCCGATTTGCGCGGGCATGGCCGGTCCACCCGCCCACCAAGCGATCCTGCCGCTCAGGATTTCACCATTCCGCTCATGACCGCCGACATGGAGGCCCTGCTCGAGGCCGAGGCCAATGGCCCGGTCCATTGGGTCGGCAATTCGCTAGGCGGGATATTGGGGCTCCATCTTCTGGCCCGTGCCCCTCGGCGGTTCGCGAGCTTTGCAAGCTTCGGCACTGCCCACCGGCTCAACCTGCCGAGGGCCTCGGCGGGCAGCATCGGGCTTGCCTATCGTCTCTTCGGCCCACGCCTCAGCGGCGCGATCACGGCGCGCTTCACCACCGACAATGTCGCGGCCCGCCCGCTCGTCGCGCGCCTCATCGCCCAGTTCGATCCGAGGGTCGGCATGGCGATCGCCCAGAATGTGCGGCGCTATGATCTTCTCGAAGCCGCACTCGGTTCGACCTGCCCCATGCTGATCATCGAGGGCGGCAGGGACCGGCTCGTCAATTTGGCGCTGGCCCGCTCCCTTCCGCAGCTCAGGGGCCGGCCCAATCTCACCCATGTCCACCTCAAGGAGGGCGGGCACTGTGCAAACCTCGATGCGAAGGATGCCTGGCGGTCGACGCTGCTGGCCTTCTGGGAGAGCATGGACCCAGCCGGCGGCGCCTCTCAGGACCTCTGACGCGTGCCGGTGCTCTGGGCGGCGCTGCGAGCCCGCAACTCCGCCTTTTCCGCCTTACGCCGCTGTGCATCGGCAGCCGCGTCCTCGCCCAGATGCGCGATCCCCGCATGGCGCGCGAGTTCGACCTGACGCTGGCGCTCGGCGGCCGAGGCGGCCTTTCGGGCGTCGCCAGCACAATGGGGACAGGAAAGGTTTTCGACATAATCGGGATGCGCGCGATCGGCGGCGGTCAGCGGCATGCGGCATGCCCGGCAGAGGCTGGCCTCCCCCACCAGCAGGCCATGGCCCACCGCGACGCGTTCATCGAAAACGAAGCACTCGCCCTGCCAGAGGCTTTCGGCCTCGGGCACCGTCTCTAGATAGGCGAGGATCCCGCCCTTGAGGTGATAGACCGCTTCGAACCCCTTCTCGAGGAGATAGGCGGAAGCCTTCTCGCAACGTATGCCGCCGGTGCAGTACATCGCGATCTTCCGGTCCCGCTCGGGATCGAGATGGGTTTCTACATAGGCCTTGAAGTCGGTGAAGCTCGTCGTTGCAGGATCCTCGGCGCCGGCGAAACGTCCCAGCCGCACCTCGTAATCATTGCGGGTATCGATGACCCGTACGTCGGGCTCGGCGATGAGGCCGTTCCAGGCCTGCGGGGCGACATAGGTTCCCACACGCCGTGCCGGATTGGCCTCCGGTGCTCGCAGCGTGACGATTTCGGGCTTTGTGCGCACCTTCATGCGCAGAAAGGGCATCGTTTCGGCGCTCGCATACTTGATCTCGGCGCCGACGAACCGGCCTGCATAGGCCCCGTCCGTGAGCAGATGCGATACCAGTTCGGCTATGGCCTCCCGCGTGCCGGCGACGGTGCCGTTGAGGCCTTCGGGCGCGAGGATCAGCGTGCCGCGGATCTCTCGCGCGCAGCAGAATGCCGCCAGCGGCGCCTTCAACGCCTCATGGTCGGGGAGCTCGGCGAACTTGTAGATCGCGAGCACGGTAAAGGGTGCATTGGTCTGCGGAGGCATCGTCATGACGCGCTTCTAGCACCGGGGCAGGCCGGCGCAAAGCGGCTCCGGGCCGGCTTTGCCAGAGCCGATGTTTCTGCCATAAGCGACACCGGTAAAGAGGAGACGCAGATGACCTATCGAGCAGCGAATTCCCGCTATGAGCGCATGCAGTACCGCTATTGCGGACAGTCGGGGCTGAGGCTGCCGGTCATCAGTCTGGGGCTCTGGCAGAATTTCGGCGGGACGCGCGATTATCCGGGCGCCATGGAAATCCTGGGCTATGCCTTCGACCAGGGGATCACCCATTTCGACCTCGCCAACAATTACGGCCCCCCGCCGGGCTCTTCTGAGGAATTGTTCGGGCAGGTGCTGGCGCGCGACTTCCGCCCCTATCGCGACGAGATGATCATCTCGACCAAGGCGGGCTACAATATGTGGCCGGGTCCCTATGGCGAATTCGGCAGCCGGAAATATCTCATCGCCAGCTGTGACCAGAGCCTCAGGCGCATGGGGCTCGACTATGTCGACATCTTCTATTCGCATCGCTACGACCCCAACACCCCGCTCGAGGAAACCATGGGCGCGCTCGCCCAGCTCCATCGGCAGGGCAAGGCGCTTTACGTCGGGGTGTCTAGCTATCCCGAAGCCCAGACCCGGGAGGCCCACCGGATTCTCAAGGACATGGGCGTGCCGCTGACCATTCATCAGCCGTCCTATTCCATTCTCAATCGCTGGATCGAGGAAGACCGGACGATCGATGCCTGCGAAGAACTCGGCGTCGGCATCATCGCCTTCTCGCCGCTCGCGCAGGGCGTGCTGAGCGGCAAGTACAATCGCGGCGGAGCCAGCGAAGGGACCCGCGCCGAGAACACCAACACGACCCTGCGCCAGAGCCACATCGCGCCCAACGTTCTGGAGGCAGTTGATCGGCTCGGCGCCATTGCCGAACGGCGCGGCCAGTCCATGGTGCAGCTTGCGCTGGCCTGGGCCCTGAGGCGCAAGGAGATGACGTCGGCCCTGATCGGGGTGCGTACGCTCGAACAGCTCAAGGACAATCTCGGCGTGCTCGACAATCTCACGCTCTCGGACGAGGACCTCGCCGACATAGACGCAGCGACGCGGGAAGGGCTGATGGATCTCCACCCCAAGCCGACCGGCTGGCTTCGCTGACGGCGTGACTTTCGCCCCGCCGCATAAGCGGCGGGGTCTCCCCGTCTGTCGCCACCCTTCCTTCACGAGCCGATGACCCCGATGCCCGAGACCCCGCGCCCCATCCACATCGCGCTCACCTTCGACGACAATTTCTGGGCGCCCGCCTTTGCGGTGATGCGTTCGGTTTGCATCACCAGCCGCGAACCCAAGTCTCTTGTCTTCCACCTTTGTCACGACAGATTGTCGGTCGAGCACAGGCGGGATCTGGACGCAATCGCAACCGAATTCGGCGCGCAGCTCGAGCACTATCCGCTCGAAAGCCACGGGCAGTTCAACGCCCTCTGCCGCGGCTTGCCGGTGCACCCGCGGCTTCATACGGTCATGTATGCGCGGCTCCTCCTCGACCATATCGTTCCGGCGGAGGTTCAGCGCATCGTCTATCTCGACTGCGACACCATGGTGCTGGAACCCATTGAGGACCTCTTCGACACCGAACTGCATGGCATGCCGGTTGCCGCCGTGCCCGATCCGATGCGCCTGCTTCACATGCTCGGCCGGGACATGCGCGACAAAGCCGGGATCTTTGCTTCCACTGACCGCTACTTCAACTCCGGCGTCATGCTGATCGACCGCGCCGGGCTGGCGCGGGCCGATGTGCCGGCGCGGCTTTCGGAGTTCCGCGCACGCGGGATCATCGAGAAACTCTATTACGACCAGGACATGCTGAACCTGATCTTTCGGGAACGTTGGCATGCGCTCGACTGGCGTTACAACGTCATGGATCCGCGGCATGCGCACCAGACCATGGGCGTGAAGATCCTCCACTTCACCGGCCACAATCGACCCTGGAACCTCTTTTCGACGGCGGCATTCGCCCGGCTCTACCGCCACGTCATGACCAACGAACTTTACTATCGCTATATGCGCCACCGCTGGAAACGCTTCTGGCTGAAGCAGGCGCGGCGGTTGACGGGGCGCAAGTGAGCGGGCTCGAGCCGATCTGCTCATTCTGGCACGGAAAGCTGAGCTTTCTCGAGCAGGTGTGCATCGCCTCCTTCATCGCGCAGGGCCACAGCTTCACCCTTTACGCCTATGAGGACGTCGGCACCCTGCCGGCCGGATGCATCCTGGCGGATGCCGCGGCGATAATCCCGCGCGAGAACCTCTTTTTCTACAAGGGGAGCCGCACACCGGCGGTCTTCGCCGATCTCTTCAGGCTCGAACTGATGGCGCGCGAGGCCGGGATCTGGGCCGATTGCGACGTCTATTGCGTCCGCCCGTTCGCTGGCCTTGGCCCCTATGTGTTCGGCACCGAACGCGCCGCCAGCTGGCGCAATTTCTGGAAGGCCGAGATTAACAACGCCGTCTTCCGCTGTCCCCCCGACAGCGCATTGCTGAGGGCGATGCAGAGCGTCTTCCTGCCCGGCGCAGTGCCACCGGGGCTCGCGCCCTGGCGGCGGGGCGAAGTCGCGATCCGCCGTGCCCTCAGGGAAGAGCTTCCCGTTCACCACATGCAGTTCGGCGCGACCGGCCCGGCGCCCCTCAATCACTATGTGCGCGCGCTCGGGCTCATCGATCATCTGAGCCCGAAGCCTGTCTTCTATCCCCTCGACTACGGCCGGGCCCGCGACCTGCTCGAGCCGGAAAGCACGCTGACCGGTGCCATTACCGAGGCGACGCTGGGCGTCCACATGTGGCACAGCGCCTTGACCGACCGGGGGACGGGCGCGATGAGCCCGCCGCACCCGGACAGTTTTTTCGGCCGCGAGATGGCGCGGCTCGGGATAGCCGACTAGGCCCTGAGGACGCCGCCCGTCGCCTTTTCGACCGCCTTGACGATGGCGGCCGAGACTGCCTCGATCTCCTCGTCGGTCAGAGTGCGTTCGCGAGGCTGGAGCGTGACGGCGATGCCGAGCGACTTGCGCCCTGCCCCCAGATGCGCGCCCTCGAAAAGGTCGAATATCTCGACGCCCGTGATCAGAGCCTTGTCCGCACCTTTTGCCGCCCGAATGACGGTCGCGGCAGGCACGTCGCTATCCAGCACGAAGGCAAAATCGCGCGAGACGGGCATGAGGCCTGAAAGCGCCAGGGCAGGCTTGCCGCGCCCGCTCTTGCGCCGTGGCTCGGGGATTGCATCGAGATCGAGTTCGAAGGCTGCGACGGGACCGCTGAGATCGAACTGCTCAAGGACGCTCGGATGCACTTCGCCGAACCAGCCGATCACCGTCTTGGGCCCCAGCTGAATGCGCC
This sequence comes from Arsenicitalea aurantiaca, assembly GCF_003994485.1. Taxonomy (GTDB): domain Bacteria; phylum Pseudomonadota; class Alphaproteobacteria; order Rhizobiales; family Devosiaceae; genus Arsenicitalea; species Arsenicitalea aurantiaca. The sequence goes on along the minus strand of NZ_RZNJ01000004.1, from coordinate 522,873 downwards.
CGCCGCGTCCCGGATGGGCCCAGTCTGCGGGCTCTGCGACCAGTTGCACCTTCTCGATATCCTGGCCCAGCGCATCCAGAAGGGCGCCGAGATCGGCCTTGGCCTCGAAGACGTCGACCTTGCCCGCCGCGCCCTGCCAGTGCCTCCCCGACCCGCCATGTCCGGCCGTACCGGTTCGAATGGCCGTGGCATAGCTGCGCTGACCATCGGGCGCATCGGTCTTGAAGACCTGCCCTACCTCGAAGAGCGCCAGATCGGCGATACCGCGATTTCCATTGCGCCGCGCAGCCGAGAGGAGGCCGGGCAGCAGCGAGGGGCGCATGTCGGTGAGGTCCGACGCGATCGGATTGGCAAGCTTCAGCGCCTCTGTCCCCCCGCCGAAGGCTTCGGCTTCCGCACTCGCGATGAAGCTCCAGGTGACCGCTTCGTCGAGCCCGCGGGCGGCGAGCGCCCGACGGGCGATGCGGCGCCGGTTCTGGATCGTGGTCAGCATGCGCGGGGCGACGCCGGAGAGACGCGGCAGCGGCTCGACCGGCACCTTGTCGACGCCGACCATCCGCATCACTTCCTCGGCGAGGTCCGCCTTCTGCGTCACGTCGGGGCGCCAGGAGGGCACGGTTACGGTCAGGGTCTCCCCTTCTCCTGCAACAGTGAAGCCGAGCCGCTCGAGAATGGCTCGGGTGTCGTCGGCCGAAACGTCGAGACCGGTCAACCGGCGCGTCTCGGTAACGGGAAACGCGATGCGCGTGCCGGGCGAGCCGACATGGCCCGCGACCACCGTTTCGTGCACCGTGCCGCCACAGAGCTCGACAACGAGACGCGTGGCAAGCTCGATCCCGGGCAGGACACTTTCGGGATCGACAGTCCGCTCGAAGCGATAGCGCGCGTCCGATGTGATGCCGAGCTTGCGGCCGGCCGTGGCGATCGCATTGGGATCGAACCAGGCGCATTCGATGAAGACGTTGCGCGTCGCTTCCGAGGATCCGGACGCTTCCCCGCCCATGATGCCAGCGATACCGAGCACGCCGCTTTCATCGGCAATCACCGGGATCGTCTCATCGAGCGCATAGGTCTTGCCGTCGAGCGCCAGAAGGCTCTCCCCGTCCCGGCCCATGCGGGCATGAACCGGACCGTTGAGATTGTCCGCATCGAACACATGGAGCGGGCGCGCCCGGTCGTAGGAAACGAAATTGGTTATATCGACTAAGGCGTTGATCGGGCGAAGCCCGATCGCGCGCAGGCGCTGCTGCAGCCATTCGGGCGAAGGGCCGTTGGTGACGCCCGTAATCAGCCGGCCCGCGAACATACGGCAGGCCTCGGGCTCGCCGGGCGCGAAGCGAAGCTCGACCCCGATCCGGCTCGCGCCGCCCGGAGAGGCGACGGGCGTCTCCTCGACAGGCTTCAGCCGGCCGAGGCCGAAGGCTGCGAGATCGCGCGCTATGCCGCGCACACCTGCCGCATCGCCCCGATTGGGCGTGAGCGAGATATCGAAGACTACCCCGTTTATCCCTGCATAGTCGACATAGCGCGTGCCGACGGGCGCGTCGACGGGCAGTTCGATGATGCCGTCATGGTCATCGGAAAGCTCGAGCTCGGCTTCCGAGCAGAGCATGCCATTGCTCTCCTCGCCGCGGATGACACCCTTCTGGAGCGTCATGTCCTTGCCCGGAATATAGGTTCCTGCCGGAGCAAAGACCGACTTCATGCCGGTGCGTGCATTGGGCGCGCCGCAGACGACATTGATCAGTTCGCCCGTGCCGGCATCAACCTTGCAGACGCGGAGCCGATCGGCATTCGGGTGCTGCTCTGCAGAAGCCACATGCGCGACGACGAAATCTGCAAGCGCCCGCCCCTGATCCTCGACGCTCTCGACTTCGAGCCCGACCATGGTCAGCGCCTCGGCGATCTCGGTGACGCCGGCTTCGGTTTCCAGATGATCCTTGAGCCAATCGAGGGTGAATTTCATCGGTAGTTGCTTTCGCTCGCTTCAATGTAGTCGAGGGTCGAGGAGAGCGAGAAGAGCTTGGCCAAGACGTTGGCGAAGCCCCTGGCGTCCTCGATGGCGTTGTGGGTATGCACGATGTGCCCATACCATTCGGCGGGCACACGCTGCATGCCCCAGTTCAGATAGGGCGCGCCGCGCATGGCACCGGCCATGGTGTAGAGGCAGACCCCGCCGCCCTTGAAGATCTGGCGGGTCTTGAAGGGGCCGCCCAGCACGCGTGTGCCGGCGAAGTTCTCCAGATAATGGTCCATCCAGAGCCCGTCAAAGACGATGGGCGCGGCTGCAAAGACGCGGAAACCGGGGAGGCTCTCGACCCAGTCGGCATAGCGCGGCATCACCAGTTCGGGCGGCTCGGGATCTGTGGTCGCCTGGGTCCAGGCATCGGGCTGGGTCTGCCACCAGGCCATGGTGTCGGGGTCGGGCGCACGATCGCCACGCGGCCGCAGGACCGCCTCGAACTCATCGACCACGCGCCCTTTGACGTCGCAGGCGACGGAGGCAAAGCTCAGCATGGAGGATCTGAGCGGGCTCGGCCCGTCCGCCTCGATGTCGGTCACGACGTAAGTCACGTCCTCGGACATTGGGTTCTATCCGCGCTTGGTAACGGTCTGGATCAGGCGCTGAGCCCGCCGAACAGGGTCGGCAGGTCGAGCGGGCGGAAGCCGTAATGGTCGAGCCAGCGCTTGTCCGCGTCGAAGAACGCCCTGAGGTCCGGCATGCCGTATTTCAGCATTGCGATGCGATCGATGCCCATTCCCCATGCAAAGCCCTGGTAGACGTCGGGATCGAGCCCGCAATTGCGGATGACATTGGGGTGCACCATGCCGCACCCCAGGATCTCGAGCCAGTCACTGCCCTCCCCGATCCGTACCTCATTGCCTGACCGGTCGCACTGCACGTCGACTTCCATGGAAGGCTCCGTGAAGGGGAAATAGCTCGGGCGAAAGCGCGTCACGACGGTATCGACCTCGAAAAAGGCCTTGAGGAATTCCTCGATCACCCAGCGCAATTGCCCGATATGGCTCGAGCGGTCGATCACGAGCCCCTCGACCTGGTGGAACATCGGGGTGTGCGTCTGGTCGCTGTCATGGCGGTAGGTCCGGCCGGGAATGACTACGCGGATCGGCGGCTTCTGCGCCTCCATGGTGCGGATCTGCACGGGCGAGGTATGCGTGCGCAGCACCTTCTTGATCCCGTCGGGCCCGGGCTTCATGAAGAAGGTATCGTGCATCTCGCGGGCAGGATGGCCCTCTGGGAAGTTGAGGGCGGTGAAATTGTAGTGGTCGGTCTCGATGTCCGGGCCTTCTGCGATGGCAAAGCCCATGTCGGAAAAGATCGCGGTGATCTCGTCGATCACCTGGCTCACCGGATGGATGCGCCCCGTTGCAGTGGGTGCAGGGCGGAGCGGCAGGGTGACGTCGAGGCGTTCGGCGGCGAGGCGCCGGCTCAGGGCCTCGACCTTGAGGTCGGTGCCGCGCGCCTCGATGGCGGCAGCGATTTCGGCCTTCAGCCCATTGATGGCGGGGCCGGCGCTCTTGCGCTCTTCGGGCGCCATGCTTCCGAGGCTTGCCAGAAGCGCTGACACCGACCCCTTCTTGCCGAGCGCGGCGACGCGCACCTGATCGAGCGCCCGCTCGTCTGTGGCACCGGCGATTGCAGCGGTGAGCTCGGCGCGAAGGGTCTCGATCTGGTCTTGCAGGGTCATGGCGCGGGACATCCGGTTACGGCAGAAGGGTCAGTGCGAGAACAAAAAGCCCTGCGCCATCCCTTCGGACGGCGCAAGGCTCAAATCAGCCTCGGCAATTTCGAGGTCGGCGCTGCCGGTCAGGCAGTGACGCGCGAATGGGTGGTCTCGTCGATCCCGGCGAGATAGCCGAGAGCCGACTTGGCCTGCGCAACCAGGGCACCGAACGCTTCGGGCTCATGGATGGCGAGGTCGGAGAGCACCTTGCGGTCGACGGCGATCTCGGCCTTGCCGAGGCCGTCGATAAATCGGGCATAGGTCAGCCCGTGATCGCGCACGGCGGCATTGATGCGCTGGATCCAGAGGGCGCGGAAATTGCGCTTCTTCACCCGGCGATCGCGATAGGCATACTGGCCGGCCTTTTCGACGGCCTGCTTTGCGATGCGGATGGTATTCTTGCGGCGGCCATAATAGCCCTCCGCGGCCTTCAAGACCTTCTTGTGACGGGCGTGGGCGGTGACGCCTCTCTTAACGCGTGCCATGTGTCAGATTCCTTTGATCAGCGTCGTTCTTAGCGGTGGTAGGGCATGTACCACTTGACCAGCCCCTCATCCCCCTTCTTCAGCACCTTGGTGCCGCGATTCTTGCGGATGTAGTCGGAGCTGTGGCTCAAGAGCCGGTGACGCTTGCCGGCGACGCCAACTTTGACGCGGCCGGTCGCAGTCATCTTGAAGCGCTTTTTGGCGCCTGACTTGGTCTTCATCTTGGGCATTTCGCTTGTCCTTTCCAGGGGCCCGATGGGCCAGCATAATCGAACCGCCACGGCATGCCTGTTGGCCGGGCGGTCCGGAGAAGGCGGCGTTATAGGGGTGAAGCGGACCGAAGGCAAGCCGCTCAGGCGACAATCTCCTGCCAGGCGGCATCCGCAAGGCTGCGGCGGGCGCTGGCGGCGATCTGGGACTTTTCGGACTGGGCGAGCATGTCCGAAACGATGTTGTTGGCATTGGCCGGATCGAGCACGGCGCGGCTTAGGAAGCTGCGCTCGAGATAGACGAGAACCGCCCAGACGTTCTCGGCCAGTCCGGCACGCCCCTGCCCGTCGAGCGCGGCAAGAACGCTAAGTTCCAGATAAAACGAGGGAAACGGCAGCCCCCGCTGGTCGCGCCAGAGCTTCATGAGGCGGATTTCATCGGTCAGTCCCGAGGCGCCTATGCCCCCGGCATGGAGCGCGGGCATGGTGGTCACGGTCTTGCCGGCACGGGGGAGAAAGAGCATGTGGGCGTCCGAGTCCCGGGCTTCCCGGCGGGCCGGGATGACGTCGACGAGCCGGCCCGAGACGCGGATGCCGATCGAGACGTTGCGCCGCTCCGGGCGGAGCCCCAGCGCCTCGAACCGCTGCCAGAGCGCCGCATAGGCCTCCTCGAGCGGGCGGGCGGTGTCGGGGGCGAGGACGGCGAGGAAATCGATCTGGCGTCCCGAGAGGTTTGCAGTGCCCTTTTCGAAGCTGCCGGCCGGCACGATCTCGAGGAAGTCCGGGCCCGCCCAGTCCCTGCAGATGGCGCCGACGCAGTCGACGAGCGCGGCGGGCAGTAGGCCGGGATCGCGTGGGACCGCCTCGCGCTCGAGAATGGCTTTGAGGTAATCGTCTGCCGTCAATTCCTGCTCCGCCAGTCTAAAAAGCGCCCGATGGCATGACCTAACGCCGAAAGCACGTGTTTGGTGCCGCGCCGAAAGACGAAATCCGCATATCGGGACGTGAGGCAAAGAAAAAGGGGACGGATCGTCTGATCCATCCCCTTTTTCAAGCTCTAATGTCTCTGCCGGTCACCGCGGAGCGAGGACCATGACCATCTGCCGACCTTCGGCGCGCGGCGCGGATTCAACCTTTGCCTTGGTCTCGACCTGGTCGCGCACCTTCAAAAGGAGCTCCATGCCGATGTCCTGGTGGGCCATCTCGCGGCCGCGGAAGCGCATCGTGACCTTGACCCGATCACCATCGTCGAGGAAGCGGTTGACCGCCTTCATCTTGGTTTCGTAGTCGTGGGTGTCGATGTTAGGCCGGAGCTGGATCTCCTTGACCTCGATCACCTTCTGCTTCTTTCGCGCCTCGGCGGCCTTCTTCTGGGCGGCATATTTGAACCGGCCCAAATCGAGCAGCTTGGCGACTGGAGGATTGGCATTGGGTGAGATGAGGACGAGGTCGAGCCCGGCTTCCTGAGCCATTTCAAGGGCTTCGCGCGTGCGCACGATCCCCTTGTTCTCCCCTTCGGCATTGATCAGCTGCACGTCGGGGCTGGAGATATCCTCGTTCGAGAGCGGCCCATCCTTCTGGGGCGCGACGGGTCTCATGGGACGACGAATGGCAAACTTTCCTTCTGTTGACCGAATAATGAGCGGAAATTCGGTGCTTAAAATCGTGGCAGAGCGGCCGGAAGTCAACAGCCAAACGCCGGACAGGCCTCTGCGGGGCATGAAACGCCCAAGCCTGTTGCGCGGTTGCGCATCTCTCCGCCATAGGCAAAACACGTATGAAATTTGACGGGAGTTGCACAATGTTTGACGTCCTGCACCGCACGATCGATGTCGGAACCGGACCGGCCGGCCGCCCGATCGCGACGATCCTCCGAAACGGGGATAACCCCGGCCTCTTCTGGCTCGGCGGCTACCGTTCGGACATGGAGGGCAGCAAGGCGCTCTGCCTCGATGCGCTGGGGGCGCGCGAGAGGCTGATGGTGACCCGGTTCGACTATTCGGGCCATGGCCGGTCGGGCGGGGATTTCCTCGAGGGCACCATCAGCCGCTGGCTCGAGGAGGCGCTCGCGGTCTTCGCCCTGACCGAGGGGAACCAGATCGTCATCGGCTCCTCGATGGGCGGGTGGCTTGCGCTGCTGCTCGCGCGGGCCCTGCGCCAGCGCGGCGAGAACCGGGTGCGCGGCATGGTGCTGATCGCGCCGGCGGTCGACATGACGGTGGACCTGATGGAAGCCGGCTTCACCCAAGCCGAGCGCGAGGCGATGGCGGCGAGCGGGCTCGTGCTGCAGCCATCGGACTATTCGGACGAGCCCTACCCGATCACGCGCGGGCTGATCGAGGATGGGCGAAGGCACCTGCTCTTTGGCAAGGGGATCGAGGCGGGGTGCCCGGTCACCATCCTGCAGGGGGGCAAGGACACCGACGTGCCGCCCGCCCATGCCCTGAAGCTGGTTTCGCATCTCCTCACCGACCCGGTGACCCTGACCCTCATCCCCGATGGCGACCATCGGCTGAGCCGGCCCGAGGATCTGCACCGCCTCGAACAGGCGGTGCTGCGCCATCGCGAAGAGATCGGGCTCTTCTGAACGGGCGGGCGATCAGGCGCCGGTCTGGCCGCGCGCCTCGGCGGCAAGGATTGCCGCGAGGCCCTCGCGGTAGGTGGGGTGGAGGAGCTCGATCCCGAGGATCTGGGTAATGGCCTTGGCCGAGACGCGCTTGTTGTCCGAATAGAAGGATCGCGCCATCGGGGTCATCTCGGCCTCCTCGAAGGGGATTTCGGGTGGCGGGTCCATGCCGATGAGGCCCGCGGCATGGGCGATGACGTCCTGGGGCGGGGCGGGCTCGGTATCGGCGAGGTTGAAGATGCCCCCGAGCCGGGCGGCGGCGGCAAGTGCGGTAACCCGGCCGATATCCTCGACATGGATGCGGTTGAAGACCTGGTCGGGCTTGACGATCCGCCGGGCGGTGCCGGCACGGAGCTTGTCGAAGCTCGACCGGCCCGGCCCGTAAATGCCGGCAAGCCGCAGGACCAGCAGCGGCACGCCGCGCTCGGCGGCATAGGCGGCCCAGGCCTCCTCGGCCTCGACCCGCTGGGCGGAGCGCAGGTTGACGGGCTTGGTCTTGGCGGTCTCGTCGATCCAGCTGCCTGCGAAATCGCCGTAAACGCCGACGGTGGAGTAGTAGCAGATCCATTCGAGCCCGGTAGCGGCGTCGAGATCGGCCCGGTGATGGGCGAGGACCGGATCGCCGGTTTCGCCCGGCGGGGTCGAAATGACGACATGGGTGGCGCGCACGAGATCGGGCCTCAGCGTCTCGCCCGGGGCGTCGCCGGTAAAGAGGTGGGCCGAGATGGCGTTGGGATCGAGGGCATCGCGCTTTGCGGGCCGCCTTGTGGTGCCGGCCAGCGCTGCCCCGCCATCGAGCGTTTCGAGAATGGCGCGGGCGGTGGCGAGGGCGGAATAGCCGAGGCCGAAGAAGAAAAATCTCATCATGGCTCCGTCAGGGTTCTTGGGAAACGAGCGGCGCCGTCCATTCGGCGCGCACCGCGGGGTCGGGCTCGACCGGGGCGTGGCGGGCGGCCAGCTGGGCCACCGCATCGGGATCTTCGAGCCGCCGCACCGCCCAAATGGCGGCGCCACGGACCCGGGCATCCTCATCGGCGAGGCGGGCGCGGGCGGCGGGCAGGAGCGCCGGATCGGCGCTGTTGCCGATGGCGATCAGAACGTTGCGCAGAAAGCGGGCAAGCCCGAGGCGCTTGATCGGCGAGCCCGCAAAGAGCGCGCGAAAGCCCCAATCGTCAAGGGCGACGAGATCCGACAGCGCCGGCGCGCGCAGGTCCTCGCGCGCCGCGAGGCGAGATTCGGCCGTGGCACGCGCGAACTTATTCCAGGGACAGACCGCAAGGCAATCATCGCAGCCATAGATGCGGTTGCCGAGCGCGGCGCGGAAGGCGACGGGGATCTGCCCCTGATGCTCGATGGTGAGATAGGCGAGGCACCGGCGCGCATCGAGCCGGAAGGGCGCGGGGAAGGCATTGGTGGGGCAGATGTCGAGGCAGCGCGTGCACGAGCCGCAGCTTTCGGGGTGCGGCGGATCAGCCGGCAGCTCGGCGGTGGTGAGGATCGCGCCGAGGAAGAGCCAGGATCCCGCATCGCGCGATACCAGCACACTGTGTTTGCCCTGCCAGCCGATGCCCGCGGCTTCGGCGAGCGGCTTTTCCATGAGCGGCGCGGTATCGACGAAGACCTTGACCTCGGCCCCGCTGCGGCGGGCGAGAAGGCCGGCGAGCTCCTTGAGCCTTCCCTTGATCAATTCGTGATAGTCGCGATTGCGCGCATAGACCGAGATGTTTCCGGTCGAGCGACGCGCGAGATCGGCGAGCGGATCGCTCTGGGGCCCGTAATTGAACCCGAGCATGAGGATGGAGCGCGCCTCGGGCCAGAGGGCGTTGGGATGGCCGCGCCGAAGCGCGGTCTCTTCCATCCAGGCCATGTCGCCATGCCAGCCGGCCGCCAGCGCCGCATCGAGCCGGCCGGGCAGGTCTGGCCTTGCATCGGCGCGGGTGACCCCGAGCGCGGTAAAGCCCAGCGCCATGGCCCGCGACCGGAGTTCGGCGAGGATGGCGGTGGGGTTTGATACGGCTTGCGCCAGGCTCAAAAATCGAGATCCGCATAGCCGCGATGGGCCGGCATGCCCGGGACGCGGTCGCTCAACAGGCTGCGGAAGGCGGGCCGCGACTTGATGCGCGCATACCAGTCGCGCGTCTCGACCGAGGTTTCCCAGGTGACATCGCCCAGATAATCGAGGCAGGAGAGGTGCGCAGCGAGCGCGAAATCGGCGAGCGTCATGACGTCGCCGGCGATCCAGTGGCGCGTGGCAAAGAGCCAGTTGAAGTAAAGCATGTGCTCGACGAGGTTCGCCTTGGCGACACGGAGCACGGATGGATCGGGCGTGCCGCCGCGCTGGTCGCGCTTGACGATCTTTTCCTCGATGACATAGCGGGTGACTTCGTCATTGAGTTTTGAGAGCACCCATTCCATCAGCCGCCAGACCTCGGCACGCCCGGCATGGGTGGCCGGAAAGAGCCCTTCGACCGTCGTCGGGGAAAAGCGCTCCTCGATGGCATGGATCACCGCCAGCGCACCCACGACCGGAGGCTCGTGATCTTCCACGAGGAGGATGGGGACGGTGGCGGCGGGGTTGATCTCGAGCAGCAGCGGATCGCGCGACCAGGGCTTGATCGCCTCGAGCTCCACCCCGACGCCATATTCGGCGAACATGAGCCTGGCCAGCCGCGAGGCGGGATCCAGCGTGTGGTGGAGAAGCCTTGCCATTCAGTCGCCCCTAAAATGGGTCGGTTGCATCCGGTTCCGGCCCCGGATCCGGGCCGGGCGGCGCCGTTCTCGTCCCCCAAAGGGCAGGATCGCGGCGCCCAATCTGGCCTTGACCCCCCAAATCGGGATAGAAGCGCCGCGCGGCCAGAAGCCGACCGTTTGGAATTTGGAGATCAGATGAACGCCGATCAAGGTCTTTTTGTGCCGCTGATCCTCGGGATTATCGAAGGACTTACCGAATTCATACCGGTTTCGTCCACAGGCCACCTGCTGCTGGCCGGGTATTTCCTCGGCTTCGACAGCCCGGGACGGACCTTCGAGGTGCTGATCCAGCTCGGGGCGATCCTCGCCATCGTCGTCATCTACTTCCAGCGGCTGGTGCTGATCGCGCGCGATGCGCTGGCGGGCAAGCCCGGCGCGTGGCGGTTCATCCTCGGGGTGGTGCTGGCCTCGTTTCCGGCGGCGATCGTGGGCGTGCTCGCGCACGATTTCATCAAGAGCGTGATCTACGAGACGCCGGTGGTGATCTGCGTGATGCTGATCCTGGGCGGGGTGATCCTGCTTTATGTCGACCAGCTGAAGCTGACGCCCAAACATACCGACATCTACAATTACCCCCCGCTGCTGTGCCTGGGGATCGGGCTCTTCCAGGTGCTGGCGCTGGTGCCCGGGGTCTCGCGCTCGGGCGCGACAATCGTGGGGTCGCTCCTGATGGGGACCGACAAGCGGAGCGCGGCAGAATTCACCTTCTTCATCGCCCTGCCGATCATGACCGGGGCGTTCGGCTACGACCTCTGGAAGAACCGCGACCTCATCACCACCGAGCTCGGGCTCGGCATCGTCGTGGGGTTCGTCTCGGCCTTCATCGTCGCGGTCTTCGTCGTGCGCTACCTGCTCGACTTCATCTCGCGGCACGGCTTTGCGCCCTTTGCCTACTGGCGCATCTTCGTGGGCGCAGTCGGGCTCTGGGCGCTGCTGCTGTTCGGCTGAGCGGGGCGGCCCCTGCCAGGGCCGGGGCTCAGCTCGTCTGGCGGTCGAACTGGCCGTTGCGGCGGAAGCGCCAGAGATAATCGGGCAGGATCGCATCCATCGAGGTGGGGAGAATGCCGAAGGCCGCAAGCGTGCGGTGCTCGGCAATCGCCTCGGGGGAGACGACATTGTCGCGCTGCAGCAGCGTGATCTGGTCCCCGGTGAGGAGCGGCCGGGGCAGGACCGAAAAGACCATCGCCATGGCGCGCGCCACCGGCACGGGCAGCGGCAGGAGCAGGTTCGACCGCCCGGTTGCCTTGAGGACGCGCTCGGTCAGCTGCCGGTAGGTCTCGATGTCGGGCCCGCCGAGCTCGTAGATGCGGCCACCGGGGACCCCGCCACCGACCGCGATCGCGATGGCTTCGGCGACATCGCCGACATGAACCGGCTGGAAGCGCGACTGCCCGCCGATCAGCGGCAGGACGGGGCTCATGCGGGCGAGGCTGCCGAGGAGATTGAAAAAGCCGTCGCCCGGGCCGAAGACGATGGAGGGCCGGATGATCACGGCCTCCGGGAAGGCTTCGAGCACGGCCTCTTCGCCCGCCGTCTTGGAGCGGGCAAAGCCGCTCCCCTCGACGCCTTCGAAGCCGAGCCCCGACATGTGGACGAGCCGGGTGACGCCCGCTTCGCGCGCAGCCTCGGCGACGGTCGCGGCGCCCCGCGCATTGACGGCGGCAAAGCGCTGGCGGCCCTTCTCGAAGCCGATGCCGACGAGGTTGACCACGGCCCCTGCCCCGGCGATCGCCTGGCGCACCGAGGCAGCATCGCGGATATTGGCCTGGACCGGCACGACCTGCCCCACCCCGCCCAGCATGCGCACATGGCCGGCAAGATCGGGGCGGCGCACCGCAACGCGCACGCGATGGCCGCGGCGGGCCAGCGCCTGCACGAGCTGGGTGCCGATGAACCCCGAGCCGCCGAAGACGGTGACGAGGGTGTTCTCATGGTCCATGGACGTGCTCCAACAGGTTTGGCCGCGGCCGTTCCCTGGAGGCGGGCGGCGGGCGGTCAGGGGGTCTTGCGGTGCCCGGAAAGCGCTCCGGGCGGGCTTGCGGAACGCTCTAAACCCAAGGGGATGCACCTGTCGAGCACGATCCGCGCTTTGGCGTTGACAAGTCCGCTCACTCTGCCCTAGGTAGCGGCGCCCATCAGTGCCCTGGTGGCGGAATTGGTAGACGCGCACGGTTCAGGTCCGTGTGTCGCAAGACGTGGAAGTTCGAGTCTTCTCCAGGGCACCAATCGGCGCAAGGCCTCCCTTCGGGGAGGCTTTTTGCTTTTGGGGGTGGGGCGGGGACGGGGCGGGAGCCTTTCCAAGGCCATGTTGGTGTGGCATCAAGCCTCAAGGCTCGGAGTGCGGAGGTTTTCCGTCCGCGCCTTTGTCCAGTCCAATCCAGCTCCAAGAGTGCTTCATGACCGTCAGACTGCATCGGGGTGACTTGCCCGACCTTTCCCGCTATGGCCGCGAAGTCGCCATCGACACCGAGACGATGGGGCTCGACCCGCGCCGGGACAGGCTCTGCGTCGTGCAGCTTTCGCCCGGGGACGGCAGCGCCGATGTCGTGCAGATCCCCGCGGACGGGGCCGATGCGCCGAACCTCAGGGCGCTGCTCGGCGATCCGGGGGTGACGAAGCTCTTTCATTTCGCGCGCTTCGACATGGCCGTGCTCAAGCACCGCTTCGGGGTGGTGACGGGGCCCGTCTACTGCACCAAGATCGCCTCGAAACTCGTGCGCACCTATACCGACCGGCACGGGCTCAAGGACCTCGCGCGCGAACTGCTCGGGGTCGATCTCTCCAAGCAGCAGCAGAGCTCGGACTGGGGCGCGGAGACGCTGAGCCAGGCCCAGCTCGACTATGCGGCCTCGGATGTTCTTTATCTGCACGACCTCAAGCGGCACCTCGACCGCATGCTCGAGCGCGAAGGGCGGACGGGGCTGGCCAAGACGTGCTTCGAGTTCCTCGCGACGCGGATCGAACTGGACCTCTTGGGCTGGGACGAAACCGACATCTTCGCCCATAGCTGACGCCGATGGGGGCGGAGGCCGCAGACTGGCGGGACGCGGACGACCGGGGGGGACGCCGGGGGCTCTATCGCCGGCTCGCCCGTCGCAACCGTTTCGTCAGCGGGCTGCGGCTTCTGGTCCCGGCGTGCGGCTTCCTCGCGCTCGGACTATTCGGGCTCCAGATCCTGAGGCTCGATCTCGGGCCCGAATTCGAGATCGGCCCGATCAGCATCGACCGCGAGACGATCACCGTCGCCGCGCCGCGCTATGGCGGGGTGACGGCGGAGGGGCTGAGCTACCGGGTCGAGGCGGGCGCGGCGCGGGCGAGCGTTTCTGATACCGATACGATCACGCTATCCGATGCGCTGATCTCGGCGACGCGCGCCGATGGCAGCATCATCGCGGCGCAGGCCGGAGAGGCCGTCATGGAGGTGAGCCGGCAGCTGATCACCGTGCCGGGCACGATCACGCTGACCGACACGCTGGGGAGCGCCGGCACGATCACCGGCATGGCGCTCGATTTTCCGGCGCGGCGCGTATCGAGCGCGGGCGGGGTTTCGATCACCTTTGCCGATGGCGCACGCCTCGAGGCGGATCGGATGGAGTATGATGCGCAAGCGGGCGTGACGCAGTTTTCGAACGTGCGGATGCGCCTTCTGGGCACGCCGGGAGTGGACCGATGAAACGGATGCTGGCAGCGATCGGAATGGGACTGGCGCTTTGCGGGGCGGCGCTCGGGCAGGCCAATGTCCCGGTCGAGATTTCGGCGGACAGCTTCGTCGTCGAGGAGGCGACGGGACGGGGCGTCTTTTCGGGCAATGTGAGGGTGGAGCGGGGCAATCTCAGCCTCGAGGCGGCAGAGGTGAGCGTCGTCTCCCCCGATGGCAGCGCAACGGCGATCTCGAGCTTCGAGGCGACCGGATCGGTGCGCATCCGGACCCCCGACCAGCGCGCGAGCGGCGAGCGGGCGCGCTATGATCCGACGACGCAGATCCTGCGGCTCTCGGGCAATGTCGAGGTGACCAACGCCACCGGTACGCTCAGGGGCCCCGAACTCGTCATCAACCTTGCAACCAACGTCTCGACCTTTTCGAGCGGCGGGAGCGGGGGTCGGGTGACCGGAGTGTTCACCCCCCAATGAGCGCGGCAGCGCAGAGCGGGCGGCTCGACCAGACCGGGTGGCTCGTCGCCCACGGCATTGCCAAGAGCTTCGGCAAGAAGGCGGTGGTGCACGATGTGAGCCTCGCCATCCGCCGCGGCGAGGCGGTGGGGCTGCTCGGGCCAAACGGCGCGGGCAAGACGACGGTCTTCACCATCATCATGGGGCTCGTGAAGCCCGATCGCGGCGACATCCTGCTCGACGGGCTCAAGATCACCCATCTGCCGCTCTTCCAGCGCGGGCGGATGGGGGTGGGGTATCTGCCCCAGGAGCCATCGATCTTTCGCGGGCTGAGCGTCGCCGACAACATCCTCGCGGTGCTCGAAGGGCATGTGCGCGGGCGCAAGGCGCGGCGCGATCGGCTCGAAACGCTTTTGACGGATTTTTCCATCGCCCATCTGCGCAACACCAATGCGCTGGCGCTTTCGGGCGGGGAGCGCCGACGCGTCGAGATCGCCCGGGCGCTTGCGGCCGACCCGCTCTTCATGCTGCTCGACGAGCCCTTTGCGGGGGTCGATCCGATCGCGGTCGCGGAGGTCAAGGGGCTGGTGAAAGCGCTGACGGCGCGCGGCATCGGGGTGCTGATCACCGACCATGCGGTGCGCGAGACGCTGAGTCTGGTCGATCGGGCCTATCTCATCCATGACGGGCGGGTGATGATCCAGGGCCGGCCCGAAACCATCGCCGCCGACCCCGAGGCGCGGCGGGTCTATCTGGGCGAGAGCTTCTCGGTCTAGAGCCGCACTCACTTTTGCCGCCCCTCTGGCACGGAACTTGCCTTCGCCGCGCAATTGCGCAATGGTCCGCCTCGCACTTGGTGATCTTGCGTTCGGGGGAACGGATATGGGCCTAACGCCCAGGCTGGAGGTGCGTCAGTCGCAATCGCTGACGCTGACGCCGCAATTGATGCAGTCGATCCGGCTGCTGCAGCTGAGCCATCTCGAACTCAACGCCTTCGTCGACGCCGAACTGCTGCGCAACCCCCTGCTCGAGCGCGAGGACGGCTCGGGGCCGGACCAGGCCGAGGGTGGCGAGGGCGGGGAGCCCGAAGGCCCGGCCGCCCCCGAGACCCCGAGCGAGCTCAGCGCCTATGAGGACACCGTCAGCCATGCGGACCGTATCCAGTCCGCCGACGCGATCGCGGACGGCTATGACACGGCCGTCGAGAACGTCTTTCCCGAGCAGACCGGCCCGGACCGGCTGGGCGGCGGATCGGGCCCCGGCGAAAGCGCCTCGGGAGATGGCGGGGAAGCGGCCGATCTCGACCAGTTCGTTGCGTCGCGGCCGAGCCTTTCGGAACATCTGTCAGACCAGGTCGGGCTGATCCTGCGCGATCCCGCCGAGCGGATCATCGCCCGGTTCCTCATCGACAGCCTCAACGAGGCGGGGTATCTGGTGACCGACCTCCAGACGGTCGCCGAGCAGCTGGGGACGAGCCCAGGCCATGTCGAAGCGGTGCTCCTCAAGATCCAGGGCTCTGAGCCCGTCGGCGTCTTTGCGCGCGACGTGCGCGAGTGCCTGATGATCCAGCTGCGCGAGAAGAACCGCTACGACCCGCTGATGGCGCGCCTGCTCGACAATCTCGAACTGGTCGCAGGCCATGACATGGCGGGGCTGATGCGCGCGGTAGGCTGCGATCGCGAAGACCTGATCGAGATGCTGGCCGAACTGCGCGACCTCGATCCGCGCCCCGGCAAAGCCTTCGAGGGCGGGCCGGTGGAAGCCGTCGTGCCGGACGTCTTCGTGCGGCAGGGGCCGGGCGGGGACTGGGCGCTGGAACTCAATGCCGACATCCTGCCGCGGGTGCTCATCAACCGCACCTATTATGCGAGCGTGACGCGAAGGACGCGGGACCCCGGGGAAAAGGCCTTCCTCGTCGACTGCCTTTCGACCGCGAACTGGCTCGCCAAGAGCCTCGACCAGCGCGCGCAGACGGTGCTGAAGGTCGCCGCCGAGATCGTGCGCCAGCAGGACGGATTTCTGCTGCACGGGATTTCGCATCTGCGCCCGATGACGCTGAAGCTCGTCGCCGAGGCGATCGGCATGCATGAATCGACCGTGAGCCGGGTGACGGCGAACAAATACATCTCGACCCCGCGGGGGCTCTTCGAGATGAAATATTTCTTCACCACCGCGCTCGGCTCCTCGAGCGGCGGGGAAGACCATTCGGCCGAGGCGGTGCGGCACCGGATCCGCCAGCTCATCGAGGCGGAGAGCCCCAAGGCGATCCTCTCGGACGACACCATTGCCGAAACCCTGCAGCGCGAGCAGGGGATCGAGGTGGCGCGACGCACCGTGGCCAAATATCGCGAGGCGATGAACATCCCGTCATCGGTCATAAGGCGGCGCCAGAAACGGGCGCTGGCCGAGGCGCGCTGAGGCCCTGAAACCCCCGGAATGCGGGCCTGTCAAGCCTGGGCGGGCCCGGTTGGCCCGCCAGTTGCCGATTGCCTCGCCGCCCGACCCGGGTCTAGACTCCTCATGGGCGGCCACCCACATCCGTTGGTGGACGTTCCAGCCACTAATAAGATGAGGTATGTCATGACCTTGCGCGTTTCCGGAAAGAATATGGACGTGGGAGAGGCTCTTCGCACCAAGGCCGAGAATCATTTCGACGCGGTGGTGAAGAAGTATTTCGATGGCGGGTATTCGGGCCATCTGACCCTCGAGCACGAAGGATCGGGCTTCCAGGCCCAGTGCCTCGTGCACCTGGATTCCGGAGCGGTGCTGCAGGCCAGCGCCTATGGCGGGGACGCGACCTCCGCCTACGAGATCATGTCGGGGCATATCGAGAAGCGGCTGCGCCGCTACAACCGCAAGCTCAAGAGCCATCGCCGCAAGGGCGAGACCGGCGAAGTGCTGCAGGCCCAGTCCTACGTTTTGCAGTCGACCGATGACGAGGAGGAACTGGCCGAGGACTTCTCCCCCGCCGTCATCGCCGAGACCACTTCGAACCTGCGCCAGATGAGCGTGGGCGAGGCCGTGATGGAGCTCGACCTGACCCAGTCCGACGTGGTGATGTTCCGCCACGCTGGACATGGCGGGCTGAATGTGGTCTACCGCCGGGCCGACGGCAATATCGGCTGGATCGACCCCGCGCTCAGCGCCAATTAGCAGATCCGGCATCACCGCCTACACTCGATCCACATTGGGCTTTCTTCATGGAACTTGCCGAGATTCTGCCTGAGAAGGCTGTCATTGCTTGCTCGGGCATCAAGTCAAAGCGTGAACTGCTTGAAGTGCTTGCGGCGCGGGCCGCCGAGCTGACCGGCCAGGACGGCGACGCCATCTTCGAAGCGCTGAACCAGCGCGAACAGCTGGGCTCGACCGGGCTCGGCAATGGCATCGCGGTGCCGCACGGCAAGTTCGCAGGGCTCGGGGATGTGGTGGCGGTGTTCGCCCGGCTCGATCATGCGGTGGATTTCGACGCGCTGGACGACGAGCCCGTCGACATCGCCGTGATGCTGCTCGCGCCCATGGGCGCGGGCGCAGACCATCTGAAGGCGCTGGCCAAGGTGGCGCGGGTCCTGCGCACCGAGAGCCTCGTCGAGGATCTGCGCCGGACAAGCGATCCGGCCGAGCTCCACGCCATTCTGAGCCGGCCCCTCGCCTCGACCCAGGCAGCCTGACGCCTTCGGGGCGAATTCGCCTTCCAAAAAAACGAAAGCGCCTCCGGCTGGCCGGGGGCGCTTTTGCGTGGGCGGAGGGTGTTGCCGTGCTCAGTGGAGCGCGGCGATCCCCACATTCTTGTCGGCGAGCCATTCCTCGACCGCCTCGGTGCTGTCAGCGACCAGAAGCGGCGAGCCATCGGCGGAGACGACGAGCTGGAGCTCCTCGTCCTCGGCGAAATCGGGCTCGTTCATCATAAGCGCGAGCGCGTCGCCGCGGATCGGCCGGATGTAGACCACCGCATTGCCGCCAAGCGCCATGAACTGCGCCGGCGTGAGGTCCCGCAGCGGATTTGCGGGCTCGGTGTGGCTTCTCTGTTGCATGTCGGTTCCCCTTTCTAGGCAGAACGGATGTCGATGCGACGGGCTTTCTTTTCGGTGCGCGGGCGTTTCAACTCTATGCCCAGCATGCCGTTTCGCAATGTGGCGTCCTGGACCACAACGCCGTCAGCGAGCAGAAAGCTGCGCTGGAACTGGCGGGCGGCGATGCCGCGGTGAAGGAATTGCCGGGAGGGGTCGTCCTTCTGGCGGCCGCGCACGACGAGCTGGTTGTCCTCGGCCAGGATCTCGAGTTCGGTTTCGTCGAACCCGGCGACCGCAATGGAGATGAGGAACATCTCGCTGCCATCCTCCTCGACACGCCGCTCTATGTTGTAGGGCGGGTAGCCGTCGGCCGCCCTTGCGAGGCGGTCGACCCGCTCCTCGAGGGCATCGAAGCCCAGAAGGAAGGGGGCGGAAAAGAGCGAGACACGGGGCATCTGGCTTTGCGTCCTTTTTCAAGCAACGTCACTGTCGCGGCCCAAGTTTCTGCGGCACCGCGAGCATGGCCGATATATTGTGGACGAACCGACAGGCTTCAAGGTGAGACGGGGTGGGAATGGACCGGACGGTATCGATCGTCATGCCGGCCTTTAGGGCGCAGGACGGCATAGTGGGGGCGGCACGAAGCGTGCTCGGGCAGACCCATGCCGATTTCGAGCTCGTCATCGTCAGCGATGACGGGGTGGACTACGAGGCGGTGCTCGGGGCGCGGGGGATTGCCGACGAGCGCATCCGGCACGTCTCTTCGGGCAATGTGGGGAGCGGGGCGTCGCGGGCGCGTAATTTCGGCCTTGCCGCGATGACCGGGCGCTATGGCGCGGTGCTCGACGCGGATGACCGGATGAAGCCCGAAAAGCTCGCCATGGGCGTCGCGGCGCTCGAGGCCCACGCAATCGTGACCACGGCGCTGGATGTGGTGGATGCGGAGGGGCGGCATTTGCGGTTCGTCGGGGCGGGACCGGATCGTGCGCTGCGGCCCGGGACGCACAAGTTCACCTCTCTTTCGATGGATTCCATGGTGCTCTGGGACCGGGAGGCGACCGATGCGCGCTATGACCCGGAGATGCCCAACCTCAACGATCTCGATTTCCTGCTGCGGCTCTACCGGGCGGCGCCGGCCTCATACCATCTGGGCACGCCGCTCCACGAGTATGTGAAGCTGCCGGTGTCGCTCAGCAACGGGCCGGGCGTGGAGGCGCGGATGATCGCGGCCAAGACGACGCTGAGGCGCCGGCTCGCAGAGGGCTATTACGGGCTGCCGGCAGAGGATGTCGAAGGGCTCGACCGGTTTCTCGCCATCTCGCTCGAGGCCGAGAAGCGTTTTGCCGCGGCGCTGGCGGAAAGGCCGGGGCTCCTCTTTGAGGATCACCTCGAGCCGATGCTGGCGGCAAGCTCGCCTGCGTAGGGGATGGCGGGCTGGGCGCCGGGCTTGAGGCAGGCAAGGCTCGCGGCGATCGTCGCGCGGGCCATGGCGTCTTTGAGGGTGAGCCCCGCATCGAGCCCGGCGGCGAGATAGCCGCAGAAGGTGTCGCCGGCCCCGACCGTATCGAGCGGGGTGATAGGGAGAGCCGCGGCCACGAGCCTGCCATCGGGGCCGAAGCTGCGCGCCCCCTCGCCTCCGAGCGTCACGATGATGGTGCGCCCGGTGCGGTTCGCCCAGGCCTCCATCTGAGAATCGAGATCGCCGGCGTCGCCCTGGCCCCCGGCCTTGCCCATGAGAAGGGCGAATTCGGTCTCGTTGGCGATGACGATGTCGGCCTCTTCGGCAAGGGCGGCGGTATCGGGCAGGAAGGGCGCGGTGTTGAGGATCGAGACGACGCCGCTCTGGCGCGCAAGGGCGAGGGCACGGGCGGTGGCCGGCTGCGGTATCTCCTGCTGGAGGAGGAGGATGTCGCCTCGGGCCATGGCACCGAGGGCGCGCATGGCGGCCGCCTCGTCGACCGCGGCATTGGCGCCCGGGAGGATCGCGATGACGTTCTCGCCCTTTTCATCGACAAAGATCATGGCGATGCCGGTGGCCCCGGGCACGCGCGCGACATCGGAAAGATCGACGCCATCGGAGGTGAGGAGCCTGAGCGCGACCTCGGCGAAGGCATCCTCGCCCACCGCGCCCACCATGCGCACGGCGGCGCCGGCGCGACGGGCGGCGAGCGCCTGATTGGCGCCCTTGCCGCCCTGGGCGACCGAGAAGGTGCCCCCCGCGACGGTTTCGCCGGGGGCGGGTAGGCGCGTGACGGTGCCGATCTGATCGAGATTGACCGAGCCGAGGACCGTGATCATCTGCGGAAATGCCTCCGGGGCGTCTGGGAAACCGGGCCGATCAGCGCGGAATTGCGGGCTGGGCGAAGGCGGCGGCCTCGGCATCGAGAAGCTCGCCCATCACCGCGTCGAACGCGGCATCCTCGCCGAGGACGATGCCGAACTGGCTCGAGAGCACCTCGCGGATCTCGATGACCGATTCGAGCTCGCGCCGCTCGGTCTCGCCGCCGATGGTGTGGATGGTGAGGTGGTTGTTGTCGAGCGCGAGCCGCCGGCCGCGGCCGGGGCGCGCGACGACGAGGCGCTGCTTGAACCGGGAACTCGGATGGGTGGACTGGAACCAGTTGGGCGCTTCGTAGTCGATCTCGAACTGTTCGGTCGTCTCGAACTGGTAGAGCGGGCGCCACTCCTCGCCGACCAGCGCCTCGAGCCGATAGACGGGCTCCTCCCCGGTGATGCGGAAGGTCTCGTGGGGGGTTTCCTGCTCGATGCCGGTCTTGAGCTTGAGGGGTGCAGTGAGCGTCAGCCCGCCGAACCCGACATCGGCCAGATAGGTGGTGCCCCCGAGTTCGACCGCCATGGCCATGTGGCTGCGCTGGCCGACGGCCCCTTCGGGCCGGTTCCAGAGGATGCGGGCAGCAAGCCCGGTGACGGTGTAGCCGAGGCTCTTGAGGACGCGCATGAAGAGCAGGTTCTGTTCATAGCAATAGCCGCCCCGCTTGCCCGCAACGAGCTTCTGCTCGATGCTGGCGCGGTCGAGCAGGACCGGGCGGCCGACCAGGGGCTCGATGTTTTCGAACGCGATCGCCGTGGGATGGGCCAGATGCAGCGCCTGCAGCGTCGAGAGGTTCGGCGCGATCGAGCCGGCAAAGCCGACGCGGTCGAGATAGGCGTTGAGTTTGGCGTCTTCACTCATAAACACTGATTCCCGGTGGTTCAGCCGCGCAATATGGCGGTGGCGCCGACACTTGTCACGCGCGAGGAGGGATGCAGGCTGGCCCCCTCGACCCGACCGTGGCAAAACGGGGCTCGCCAGCGCGAGGACAGAAGAATGGCCCTGAACGAAACCCCGCAGACGATCGCCGCGCTCGCCAGCCGCCACGGGCTCGATATCGTGCCCGAGACGGTAAGGTTCAACAGCGCCGGGCTCGACTTTCTCGTCGCCTTCGCGGCTGACCGGGCGGGAGCGGACTGGGTGCTGCGCCTGCCGCGCCGTCCCGACGTCGTGAGGAAGGGCGAGGGCGAGGCGCGGATCCTGGGGCTCGTCGGTCCGCGCCTGCCGCTCAGCGTGCCCGACTGGCGGGTGAGGAGCGAAACGCTGATTGCCTATCCCCTGCTCGCGGGACAGCCCGGCATCACCGTCGACACCGAGACGATGACGCCGACCTGGCATTTCGACCAGGGGTCGGAGGCCTTTGCCGAGAGTTTCGGGCGCGCGCTCGCGGCGCTGCACGCGATACCGCACGAGGCGGCGCGCGAGGCGGGCCTCACCGTGCTCTCGCCCGAAGACGTGCGCTCGGCAATGCTGCTCGATCTGGGCCGGGTGCGCGAAGGGATCGGCATCGGGGCCCCGCTCGAGGCGCGGATCAGGGCCTGGATCGACAATGATGCGCTCTGGCCGGAATTCTCGGTCTTCGTCCATGGCGATCTCTACCCCGCCCATGTGCTGATCGATGCCCAAGACCGGGCGTGCGGCATCATCGACTGGACCGAGGCCAAGGTCTCCGACCCCGCAATCGACCTTGCCATGCACCTGCTCGGCTTCGGGCCTGAAGGGCTCGAACAGTTGCTCGTTCACTACCGGGAAGCGGGCGGGCGGACCTGGCCGGGGCTTGCGGACCATTGCGCGGAGCGGGTTGCTGCCGGTCCGCTCAATTACGGGCTCTTTGCGCTCGAAAGCGGGGACGCGAGCCATCTGGCCGCGGCGCGCGAACAGCTCGGGGTTGGGGACTGACCGGGCGGCTCAGGCGCCGCGCAGCGCCGCAATGGTGCGCGCGACAGCCTCGGGATCGGTGACGGTCAGCTCGTATTCGCGCGACAGCGCCGTGCCGCCCATGCCGACATGGGGGTTGCGATAGACCATGGCGCTCGGCCCGGTGGAGGGAGCGGAGAAGTGGAATTCGGCCGCGCCGGTTTCGGAGGCGATGCGGGCGATATTGGTCTCGTCGAGCCCGCCACAGACCATGACGACGAGCCGGTCGCCTGCCGCGGCGATGGTGCGCCGCAGGATCGGCAAGCCCTCGGCGGCGCTGTCGCGCTGCCCGCTGGTGAGGACCCGCGCCACTCCGACGCGGATCAGCGCCTCGACGGCCTCCTCAGGATCGCGCGTCATGTCGAAGGCGCGATGACAGGTGACGCTCATCGGACCGGCGGCCTCGACGAGCCGCGCCATCCGATCCTCATCGATCACCCCCTCGGGCAGGAGGCACCCGATCACCGCCCCCGGTACGCCCATGCGGGCAAGGGCGCGAAGCTCCTCGCCCATGGCGGCGAACTCTTCTTCGGAATAGTGGAAATCCCCGCCGCGCGGACGCACGATCACATGAACGGGGATGCTGAGCCGGTCGAGCGTGCGCGCGACGACCCCGATGCCCGGCGTGATGCCGCCCTCGAGCAGGCTCGCGCAGAGCTCGACCCGGTCGGCGCCACCCGCTTCGGCCGCGATGGCGCCGTCGACCCCCTCGACGCAGAGTTCGACGAGCGGGCGGGCGACGGAAAGATGGGACATCGAAAGCTCCTTTGGGACAGGGGCGATGTTGCAGGGCTTTACCCGGGTGGCAAGCCCTAGGGGCCCGACCGAACCGGAAAGCTACGGTGGTGATCGGTAGGAGACCGGTGCCGCGGCTTACCGAAACCGAAACCCTCCCGCCCCGAGGCTAGCCCCACCATAGGGAGCCGACGGGACCATGGCGCGGGCAGGACGGAGGATAAGGGGCAGATCGGGGTTCGGCGCGGCCGAGGCGGGCACGGCAGCGATCGAGTTTGCCATTCTGGTGCCGGTCTTCCTCCTCTTCATCTGCGGCATCCTCGCCTATGGAATCTATTTCGGGGCGTCCCATTCGATCCAGCAGATCGCGGCGGATGCGGCGCGCACCTCGATCGCGGGGCTGAGCCGCGCCGAGCGCGACCAGCTGGTGGCCGATTTCATTTCGAGCAATGCGGGCGCCTATGTGCTGATCAGCCCGGCCGCCCTCAGCTACGAGATCGGCGACAAGCCGGACGATCCCAGCCAGTACCTCGTCACCATCCGCTACGACGCTTCGCGCCTGCCGATCTGGAACCTCTATCTGCCCCTGCCCCTGCCCGATCGCATGATCAGCTACTCCTCGACCATCCGCCGGGGCGGCCTCTGATGGGGCTTTTGGCGCGGCTCCTGGCATTGGGGCGCCACGAGGGCGGCAATGTCGCGCTTCTTTTCGGCCTGCTCCTTCCGGTCTTCGTGCTCGCGGCCGCGTTCGCGGTGGATGAAGCGGCGCTCTACCACGAACGCCGGCTGACCCAGTCGAGCGTCGACCTCGCCGCGATCGCCGCGGTCGCCAATCCCGGGGGCGCAGAGGCAGTGGCGCGGACGGTGCTCGCCGATACGGGTCGGGGCGAGGGCGCGCTCGTCGTCGAGACGGGGCATTATGCCGCCGACCCCGCGCGCGCCGCCCAGGACCGGTTCGTGCCCGATGCACTCCCCACCAATGCGGTGCGCATAAGCTATGAGCATGAAGGCCAGCTCCATTTCGCGCGGCCCTTCATGGCGCCGCCCAGGATCGGGGCGATGGCGGTGGCAAGCACGAGCCCCGAGATCGCCTTTTCGATCGGCTCGCGGCTTGCCCGGCTCGAGGGCGGGATCGCCAACCAGATCCTTTCGCGCCTTCTGGGCGCGAGCGTCGCGCTCGATGCGGTGAGCTATCGCGGGCTCGCCAATGCCAGGGTGGGGATATTGCCACTTCTCGATGCGCTCGCGATCGAGCTCGGCATCGATGCGGGCACGTTCAACGACGTGCTCGCGGCCTCGGCCGATCACGGGCAGATTGCCCGGGCGCTCTCGGGCCTGCTCACAGGGACCGAGGCGAGCGCGGCGCAGGTGCTGGCGCTGCGCACGGGCGGCAATGGCAGCGTGCCGCTGGGGCGGCTCTTTGCGCTTGGGGATCTGGGCGGGCTGGCGCTCGGGATGGGAGAGCGCCCGGCGCTTTCGGCAGAGGTGGGGGCGCTCGAGGTGCTGGGGGCCGCCGCGATGCTGGGGACGGGCAACAGGCAGGTCGAGATCACGGCGCCCGTCGAGGTGCCGGGGCTGCTCTCGCTCTCGACGCGGCTCGCCATCGGCGACCCGCCGCAGGGGAGCGCCTGGTACCGGATCGGGCCGGCGGGCGGGGTGGTGCGGACCGCGCAGGTGCGGATGCGGTTCGTCGCGCGGCTCCTCGGTTCGCCCGTGCTGCTGGGGGCGCAGGTGAGCGTGCCGCTCTTTCTCGAAATCGCCTCGGGCGAGGCGCGGGCCATCGACGCGACCTGCCCGACGGGGCCGGGCCACCGGGGCGGGGCGGTGATCGCGGCCGAGCCGGGGCTGGCGCGGCTCGTCCTCGGGACGGTGCCCGACGAGGCGTTCGGCAATTTCGCCAGTCCGGCGAACCCGCCTGCGGCAACGCTTCTCCATGTGCCGATCGTTCTTTCGATAACGGCGGAGGCCGAGGCAAGGGTGGGCAATGGCACCCCGGCGCCCCTCGTGTTCAGTTCGGCCGACATCGCGGCCGGGACGGTGCGGAGCGCGCGCACGGCCGATTTCACCCAGTCGCTGACGGCAACGCTGCTGGGTTCGCTCAACCCAACCATCCGTCCGCTCGGGCTCGGCATCGGGCTCTCGCCGGTCTCACTGATCCGCAGCACGCTCATCGGGCTCCTGACCCCGCTCGGGCGCGAGGTGGACCGGGTGCTTCTCGAAGTGCTCGACGTGCTCGGGCTTTCGCTCGGCGAGGTCGACGTCATCGTCCATGACGTGCGGTGCACGACGCCGGTGCTGGTGCACTGAGCGCCGGCGGTTGACAAAGCATGCCGCAGGGGCCGAAATCGCTTCCATACAACATGCGTGGGGAGCGCAGGACAATCCATGGCTTTGCTACACGAGGACCGGCTGTTCGATGCCGAGCCGCAGGCGCGCGCGGTGGCGCGGGCGCTTTATCAGACGATCAGGGACCTGCCGCTGGTCTCCCCGCACGGGCATACCGACCCGCGCTGGTATGCGCAGAACGAGAACTTCGCCGATCCCGCGCAATTGCTGATCGTGCCCGACCACTACATCTTCCGGATGCTGTTCAGCCAGGGCGTGCGGCTCGAGGATCTGGGCGTGCCGAGCGCCGACGGACGCGCGGTGGAGACCGACGGACGCACCATCTGGCGGCGGTTCGCAAGCCATTACCACCTCTTTCGCGGGACGCCGAGCCGGCTCTGGCTCGACCACACGCTCGAGACCCTGTTCGGGATCGACGCGCCGCTCACCGAGGCAAATGCGGATGACCAGTTCGACCGCATCGCGGACTGCCTCGCCCGGCCCGAATTCAAGCCGCGCGCGCTGTTCGAGCGGTTCAACATCGAGGTGATCGCAACGACCGACGGGGCGCTCGATGACCTCCGCTGGCACAGGATGATCGCCGAGAGCGGCTGGAGCGGGCGCGTCGTCACCGCCTATCGGCCCGATGCGGTGGTCGACCCCGATTTCGAGGGCTTTGCGGGCAATCTCGACCGTCTGGCGGAGATCACAGGCGAAGATACGGGGCGCTGGCAGGGCTATCTGGATGCCCACCGGGCGCGCCGGGCCTATTTCAAGACGTTCGGGGCGACTTCGTCCGACCATGGTCATCCGACGGCCGAAACGGCAAATCTTGGGCCCGCGGAGGCTGAGGCGCTCTTTGAGCGCGTGCGCACCGGGCGCGCCGAGCCGGGCGAGCGGGCGCTCTTTCGCGCGCAGATGCTGACCGAAATGGCGAAGATGAGCCTTGATGACGGGCTGGTCCTCCAGATCCACCCGGGCGCCTGGCGCAATCATTCGGACCCGATGACCAAGGCCTTCGGGCGGGACAAGGGCTTCGATATCCCCACGCGCACCGACTATGTCGCGGCGCTGAAGCCGCTGCTCGACGCGGTCGGGTGCGAGCCCGGGCTCACGGTCATCGCCTTCACGCTCGACGAAACGAGCTATGCGCGCGAACTCGCGCCGCTCGCCGGGGTCTATCCGGCATTGCGGCTCGGCCCGCCCTGGTGGTTCCATGACAGCCCCGAGGGGATGCGGCGCTTCCGCGAGATGGCGACCGAGACGGCGGGCTTTTACAATACGGTGGGGTTCAACGACGACACGCGCGCCTTCCCCTCGATCCCGGCCCGGCATGACGTAGCGCGCCGGATCGATTGCGCGTTCCTCGCCCGGCTCGTCGTCGAGCACAGGCTGCGCGAGGACGAGGCGTTCGCGCTTGCCCCCGAGCTCGCCTATGGGCTCGCCAAGCGCGCCTACCGGCTCTGAGGGGCGACGGGGTGTCGCGATAAAGGTTTTTTGATCCGCCTTTTCGCAACGCCCCCGAGGACCGGGGCTTAATGCTCCATGAACCGCCCGACGCCGGGACCAACCGGCGCGGGCCCATCATGGAGACCAACATGCTTCGCACTTCGACACTCCTCGTCAGCACCATGCTGACAGCGAGCCTGCTTGCCGCACCCGTGCTGGCGCAGGACCAGATGAACGAAACGACCCCCGCCCAGGAAGTGGAGGGGGTTCCGCCCGCCGAGGGCGGCGAGGCCGCCGGCGGCGCGCCGGTCGAAACCAATCCGCCCAACGCCCCCGAGCAGGAGCCGGCGTTCGAGGAGCAGACGCGCGCACCCCAGCCCGCGGACATGCCCGAAACGGCAACCGAAGTCTTCGCCGAAGGCCTGCCGCATGCCTGGGCCATGGAATTCCTGCCCGATGGGCGGGTGCTGGTGAACGCCAAGGCCGGCGTCATGCATGTGGTCGACACCGAGGGCAATGTGGGCCCTGAGATCACCGGACTGCCCGATGTGCACGCCCAGGGCCAGGGCGGGCTTCTCGACCTGGCGCTCGCGCCCGATTTCGAAAGCTCGAACCGGATCTTCTTCTCGTTCGCCGAGCCGCGTGAAGACGGCAATGGCACGAGCGTCGGCCGCGCGACGCTGGTGCTCGATGAGGATGGCGGCGGCACGCTCGAGGATGTCGAGGTCATCTTCCGACAGACCCCGAGCTATGACGGGAACCTCCATTTCGGCTCGCGGCTCGTCTTCAACGATGAGGGTGAACTCTTCGTCACCGTCGGCGAACGGTCCGACCCCGAGCCGCGCGTGCAGGCCCAGGAACTCGAAAGCGGGCTCGGCAAGGTGTTCCGCATCGACGAGACGGGTGCCGCCATCTCCGACAATCCATTCGTCGAGGTCGAGGGCGCGCTGCCCGAGATCTGGAGCCTCGGGCACCGCAACGTGCAGGCCGCGACCCTCGATGGCGAGAACCGCCTCTGGATCGTCGAGCACGGCCCGCGCGGCGGGGACGAGCTCAACCAGCCCCAGCCGGGCATCAATTACGGCTGGCCGGAGGTGACCTATGGCATCGAATATAGCGGCGACCCGGTCGGTGAAGGCATCACCCGCTCGGCCGAGACCGAGCAGCCGGTCTATTACTGGGATCCGGTGATCGCGCCTTCGGGCATGGCCTATTACGAGGGCGATGAATTCCCCGAATGGGAGGGCGCGTTCCTCGTGGGCGGGCTGGTTTCGACCGGCATCGTCGTCATCCATGTCGAGGACGACCGCGTCGTCTCCGAAGAGCGCGTGCCGCTCGAGGCCCGCGTCCGCGACGTGCGCGTGGGTCCCGACGGGGCGGTCTATGCCCTGACCGAGAACCCCAATGAGGGGAGCTCCACCATCGTGCGCGTCTCGCGCGCACAATAGAGCGAGCAGAGCCGGGAAAGGCCGTGTACCCCTTGAGACCAGCGGAACGAACCGCTACTTAGGGCACATACCTTTCCCGGAGACGCCAACCGATGCGTTTGACCAAGCAGTCGAGCTACGCCATCCGCACGCTGATGTATTGTGCGGTCAACGCACCGGGCCTGAGCCGTGTCGCCGACATCGCCCGGGCCCATGGCATTTCCGAACTGTTCTTGTTCAAGCTCATCAAGCCGCTGGTCGAGAACGGGCTGCTCGAGACCGTGCGCGGGCGCAATGGCGGCATCCGGCTCGGGCGCCCCGCATCCGAGATCACGCTTCTGGACACGATCAAGCTGACCGAGGAAAATTTCGCGCTCGCCGAATGCTTCGAGGACGGGGACGTGACCTGTCCGCTGGTAATGGGCTGTGATTTGAACGCCGCCCTGCGCGAGGCGCTGGGCGCGTTTTTCAGCGTGCTCGACAGCTACACGATCGCCGATCTTTCCGACAAGCGGCGCGAAATGCGCGCCCGGCTCGGCCTCGCACTCGAGGGGCTGGAGCTCGAGGGAATCCGCCCCAACTGAGCATCAAGCGCCCGGCGCATTGATCCACGGGCCCGGGCGTGCTCTATGCGGCCCGAACCCCGACCCCCGTGCATTCTTGATCCGGACCTTCATGGCAGCGCCAGTCCTCGCCCTGCAGGGCACAGAACTCACCCTTGGCAATACCCCGCTTCTGGAAGGCGCCGAGCTTTCGGTCAGCCTCGGCGACAAGATCGCGCTCGTGGGACGCAACGGGTCGGGCAAATCGACGCTGCTGAAGATCGCGGCAGGCACGCTCGAGGCCGATGGCGGGGTGCGGTTCGTGCAGCCCGGCGCCACCATCCGCTATCTTGCGCAGGAGCCTGATCTGTCCGGGCATGCGACGACGCTCGACTATGTCGAGGCGGGCATGCAGGCGGGCAATGACGCCTATCGCGCGCAATATCTCCTCAGCGAACTTGGGCTCACGGGCACCGAGGACCCGATGAAACTCTCGGGCGGCGAAGCCCGCCGTGCGGCGCTGGCGCGGGTGCTTGCGCCCGAGCCCGACATTCTGCTGCTCGACGAACCCACCAACCATCTCGACCTGCCCGTCATCGAATGGCTCGAGGCCGAGCTTCGCGCGCTGCGGTCCGCCCTCGTCATCATCAGCCACGACCGGCGCTTCCTCTCGCAGCTGACGCGGGCCACCGTCTGGCTCGACCGCGGCGTCACGCGCCGGCTCAACCAGGGGTTTTCCGGGTTCGAGGCCTGGCGCGACGCGGTGCTCGAGGAGGAAGAGCGTGACCGGCACAAGCTCGACCGCCAGATCGTGCGCGAGGAGCACTGGATCCGCTATGGCGTGACCGCGCGCCGCAAGCGCAATGTGGGCCGGCTCGAGCGCCTCGCGGGCCTGCGCCAGGAGCGCCGCGAACAGCGACGGGCGGTGGGCAGCGTCAAGATGACGGTCTCGGAGGGCGGCACTTCGGGCGCGCTCGTCGTCGAGGCCGAGGAGATTTCCAAGAGCTTCGGGGCGCGCCCCATCGTTTCAGGGTTTTCGACCCGGATCATGCGCGGCGACCGGGTGGGCATCGTCGGCCCCAATGGTGCGGGCAAGACGACGCTGATCTCGATGCTGACGGGCGCACTGACCCCCGATGCGGGGCGCATCCGGCTCGGCTCCAATCTCGAGCTTGCGACGCTGGACCAGCGGCGCGCAAGCCTTGCCCCCAATACGACGCTCAAGGAAGCGCTTACCGGGGGCGGGTCCGACACGCTCATCATCAATGGCCAGCCCAAGCATTTCGTGGGCTACATGAAGGATTTCCTGTTCACCCCCGAACAGGCGGGCACGGCGGTTTCCAAGCTTTCGGGCGGGGAGCGCGGACGGCTGACGCTGGCGCGGGCGCTGGCGCTGCCCTCGAACTTCCTCGTGCTCGACGAGCCCACCAACGATCTCGACCTCGAAACGCTCGACCTGCTCGAGGAGATGCTGGCCGACTATCCGGGCACGGTGATCGTCGTCAGCCATGACCGCGACTTCCTCGACCGGGTCGCGACCTCGGTGATCGTGGCCGAAGGCGATGGCGCCTGGACCGAATATGCCGGTGGCTATTCGGACATGGTCTCCCAGCGCGGGTTCGGCGTGCGCGCCCTGACCCCGGCCGGCGAAGCCGCCCCGACCGAGAAACCCGCAGCAGCC
The DNA here is from genome assembly GCF_003994485.1 of Arsenicitalea aurantiaca. Taxonomy (GTDB): domain Bacteria; phylum Pseudomonadota; class Alphaproteobacteria; order Rhizobiales; family Devosiaceae; genus Arsenicitalea; species Arsenicitalea aurantiaca. The sequence goes on along the minus strand of NZ_RZNJ01000004.1, from coordinate 492,528 downwards.
GCGCCGGCCCCGGCGCCCGTGCAGAAGCGCAAGCTCGGCTTCAAGCAGAAGCATGCGCTCGAAACGCTGCCCGGGCGAATGGAAGCCTTGCGCGCACGCATCGCCGCCGACCACGGAAAGCTTGCCGACCCGGCCTTCTACACGAGCGATCCCGATGGGTTTGCCAAGACCGGCAAGGCGGTGGAGAAGGCCGAGGCCGAGCTTGCCGCGCTCGAGGACGAATGGCTCGAGCTCGAAATGCTGCGTGAAGAGATCGAGGGCGGCTGAGCTTCAGCCGAACGGGCGCGGGCGCTGGGGATAGGGGCCGTCGACATCGAACTGGGTGATGTCGGGGCGGTGGAGGATCTGCAGCTTTTCGGGCGGCGTCCCGCCGATCGCCTTGAGGAGCGCCTCGCCGAGCTGGAGCCCGGCAAGCCCGATATCCTCGGCGATCGCATCGACCTGCGGGCGCAATTGGGCAAGGACGGGCGAGGTCTGCTTGGCGACGATATCGATATCGACCCCGACACGCAGACCTGCATCGGCGATGCCGGCCATGACCGCGAGCGCCGCCGCATCGCCGCTGCACACGAACCCGTCCGGCGCATCGGGCGCCTGCAGCATGGCGGTGACCGCGCGGGCGATGGCTTCGGTGCTGTCGTCGAGCGAGGGGGTATCGAGAATGCGGCCCGAAACACGCGCGGCCGTGGTTTCAGCGGAGAAGCCGCTGCGCAGGTGAAGCCCGAAACTGAGGGGTTCGGGCGGCACGAGGATGGCGAGCCGCCGGCGACCGCGCCGCACGAGCCGAGCGACCGCGAGCCGCGCGAACGCCTCGTTGTCATAGTCGACGAAGGCATGCTCCACCCCGAGCGCCGTGCGCCCGTGGGTGACGAAGGGCAGGCCGGTTTCGAGCAGCAGCTTCACGCGCGCATCATCGGGCACGATGCGCGAGAAGATCACCCCGTCCGCCATGCGGTTGCGGATGATGTAGCGCACCGGCTCGATGGGATCGACATTGCGGAAATTGGGCGTGATGACGAGGTGGTAGGGCGTATCGCGCAGCGCCGCGATCAGCCCCGAGACCATGGACTGGCCGAAGCCCAGGAGCTCGTCATGGGGATCGAGGATGAAGCTGATGACGTGCGTGCGGCCCGTCTTCAGGCGAAGCGCGGTGCGATCGGGGAGGTAGCCGATCTCGTCGGCGACGCGCCGCACGCGCTCGCGCGTCTCGGCGGCGAGCTCGGGGGCATTGTTGAGCGCCCGGGAGACCGTGGTCACCGCAAGCCCGGTGATCTCGGCGATGGTCTTGAGCGTCGGCCGCGGGCCGGTGCCGGCCGCCGAGACCGAGGGCGCGCGCCCCCGCCGACGGACCGTGCTGGTCGGTTCTGCCAATTGATCCTCCTCCGGGAACAAGCTCACCAGATCGGCGCCGATGGCGCAAGGGCGCGTCCTAAAGCGGGACGCGGGGCAGGGTTTTGCGGGCGGGCCATGATTTTTGGTCGAAATGCCCTCGCCACCTGCAACGAATGGGCATATGGTCGAGTTTGAGTTTTCCACGCCAGCAGAAATGGGAGTTGAGGATGCACAAATCTGACCTGACTGCCATTTCGGTAAAACGCCTTCCGGCGCATCTGGCCCAGCGCGGCTGTTACCGACGCAAACGAATGTGACCCTCCGTCACGTCCCCGTCTCAAAACTCAGGTAACAGCCCGGTCGTCGGCAACCGACGCACCGAGGGAATACTCTCATGCACCATCCATCCCTGCCCGCCAGCGGCACCAGACCCGTCATGATCGAAGTGTTCGGCGAGCCCGTGGGCGTCGTCGTGCCCGCGGAGAGCGGCTACCGGTTCATGGCCGTGCGGCTCGAAGCCTTCGGCGTCGACGGCGAACATTATGCGAGCCTCGAGGCTGCGCGCGCGGGCGTTTCGGCAGCCGTGGCCGAAGCCAACACCGCCGCCGCCTGACCCGATCAGGAGAGGGCTGCCCGCCAGGCCTCTCCATAGCGCGCCATCAGCGGCGCGAACTCCGCGCGCGTGACATGCGCCCGCGGCGTCTCGCGCCCACCGGCCCCGTTCGTGCCCAGCTCGGCCAGCATCGCCGCGCCGATCGAGGTGCCGGTGGCGCTTGCCGTCATCGGTTCGACGGGGCGGCCGGTGACGGCGCTCAGCATGTCGAGATAGAGCCCGTTCGTCGCAAAGGGGCCTTCGACGACGCTCGGCCCCGTCGCGCCGCTGAGCGCGAGGCATTCGGCGGTCATCAGCGCCAGATATAACGAGACGATGACGAAGCGCGCCTCGGGATCGTGCTCGGCCTCGGGGATCGTCCAGTGCGGGGTGCGGTGCGGAAAGGGGCCCGAGCCCTGCTGCACCGATGGCAGCAGCATGGCGCCCGTTTCGAGCACGCGCCCGACGGCCTCGGTGGAGGGAACGGCCGCCTGCCTTTCGATCAGGAGCGAGAATTCGCGCCCGCCCATGAAGCGGGCCGAGGGCACGGCGCGCCCGAAAGCATCGCAATTGGCAAGACAATCGCGGGCCGGATCGAGCCCGTCGAGCGGGCCGCCGGGGGTGCAGACGATCACCCAGGTGCCCGTCGAGACCACCGAAAAGGGCGGCGTGCGCCCGATGAGGTGCGGCAGCAGCGAGGCGTTGGAATCGTGGATGCCGGCTAGCACGGGGACATCGCGCCTGAGGCCGAGCTTGCGCACGAGATCGGGCCGCACCGGCCCGAGCCGGTCGGATGCCTTGCGCAGGGGGGCGAGCCGGTCCTGCCAGCCTTCGGCACGCACGAGCGAAGACCAGCCGCCTCCGGGGAAATCCCAGAGGTCGGTGTGGCAGCCGAGCGAAGTGATCTCGTTGGCCGCGACCCCGCAGAGGCGATGGGCCCAGTATTGGGGATAGGTGAGGATGGTCCTGACCCGGGCGAAGGCTTCGGGGAAGGCGCGCGCCTGCCAGAAGAACTGCGCGCCCAGATTGAGCCCGCCGGGGAGGCGCGGGGTAAAGCTTTCAGAAAAATCGGGGCGGGCGGCATCATATTGGGCGGCGAGCGCATCGGGGCCCTCATGCTCATAGTCGAGCACGGGCAGCGCCAGCGCGCCGGTTTCGTCGAGGAGGGCACCGCCGGCGCCATGGGTCGTGACGCTCAGGACGTCGATGGGCTCCTCGGCGTTGAGCTCGGCGATGGCATCGATCAGGAAAGCCCAGATGCCCTCGATGTCATAATGGGGATAGGGGCCGGTGCCCACGACGGCGTTGGGGCGCTTGCGCACGGCGATCTCGCGCCGGCGCGCCAGATCGACGAGGGCGAATTTGGCGTTCGACTTGCCGATGTCGATGACCCCGACAATGGGTTCGTTCTGCACCCGGTCTCCCTCCCTTTGCCTTCAGGCCGCGCTGGCCTCGGCTTCTCCCACGACGATCAGCCCCACCCCCGCATCGGCGAGCATCTGCCGATTTTCCGCGGTGATGCCGGGATCCGTGATCACCGTCGTCACCCGCTCGAGCGGACAGAGGATGAAGCTCGAGCGGCCCGAGAATTTCGAGCTGTCGGCGAGCACGATCAGCTCGTCCGCCTGATCGATCAGTTTCAACTCGGCCTGGATCAGGAGCGGATCGGCCTCCATCAGGCCCTGCGGCCCGATCCCCTGGCTGCTCATGAACATCTTGCGCGCGTAGAAATGGCGCGACACGTCGTTCTCGAAGGGCGAGAGGATGATCGACTGCTCCCGGTAGATGGTGCCGCCCTGGATCATCACCCCGTTGCGCGAATGGTGCAGCAGGTGCTCGGCAATGGGGAAGGAATTGGTGAAGACCTGCAGCCGCCGGTCTCCCAGAGCATGCACCATCTGGAAGGTGGTGGTGCCGCCATTGATGATGATCGGCTCGCCATCGGCGCAGAGGGCGGACGCCGCCCGGGCGATGGCGCGTTTTTTTTCGATGTGGAGCGTCTCGTTGGCGCGGAAGGAGCGGCCCAGGAGCGTGCCGGGACCGCTCGGCTCGAGCGCCTCGGCGCCCCCGCGCACCCGCCGCAGCCGGCCTGCAGAATCGAGCGCGGCGATATCGCGCCGCACCGTCGCCTCCGAGCTCGCCGTCAAGGCCACGAGTTCGCCCACGGTCGCCACCGCGCGCGACTGCACGGCATTGAGAATCAGGCGGTGGCGCTCGCGTTCGTGCATCGGGGTCTCCCTCCCACCCATCACGACCGGGCAAACGATCATTGTCAATCAATTTCAATCATGCTGATCGGTTGTGATCCGGTTTTGATCGGTCCTGATTGACACTGGGGCGGCGTGGTGCGCATATCGGCGCCAAACGCAGATCCTCGGGAGGGACCCTCATGTCCAGTTCAGCCTCAAGCCGCCTCGCCAATCTCTGGGACGACGCGAAGGCCGCCGCGATGAGCGAGCCGGAGCGGCTCGTCTATCGCTCGAACCTCCTGGGCTCGGACAAGCGCGTCACCAATTATGGCGGCGGCAACACATCCTCAAAGATCTTCGAGACCGATCCGCTGACGGGGCAGAGCGTCGAAGTGCTATGGGTCAAGGGGTCGGGCGGGGATGTCGGCACCATCAAGCTCGACGGGTTCTCGACGCTCTACATGGACAAGCTGCGGGCGCTGAAAGGGCTCTATCGCGGGCTCGAACACGAGGACGAAATGGTGGGCTACCTCCCCCACGCGACCTTCAACCTCAACCCGCGCGCCGCCTCGATCGACACGCCGCTCCACGCCTATGTGCCGAAGCCCTTCGTTGATCACATGCATCCCGACGCGATCATCGCCATTGCCGCGAGCGCCGATTCCAAGGCGCTGACGCAGGAGATCTTCGGGAGCGAGATCGGCTGGCTCCCCTGGAAGCGCCCAGGGTTCGAACTGGGGCTCTGGCTCGAGACATTCTGCCTCGAGAACCCCGATGCGCGTGGCGTGATCCTCGAAAGCCACGGGCTCTTCACCTGGGGCGATACGCCCAAGGAGTGCTACGAAACCACCATCGAGATCATCAACCGCGCCATCGAATGGCTCGAGGAGCGGACCGCGGGCACCCCGGCCTTTGGCGGCCCGGCGGTCACCCCGCTCAGCGCCGAGGAGCGCCGCGCGGTGGCGGCGCGGCTGATGCCCGCCATCCGCGGCATGATTTCGGCCGACAGCAAGAAGCTCGGCCATTTCGACGACAGCGATGCGGTTCTCGAATTCGTCTCTTCGCGGGACATGCGGGCGCTGGCCGCGCTCGGCACATCGTGCCCGGACCATTTCCTCAGGACCAAGATCCGCCCGCTGGTGGTCGATTTCGATCCGGCCAATCCCGATCTCGATGCGACGCTCGGAGGCCTCGGGGCAGCGCTCGAAGCCTATCGGGCCGACTATGCGGCCTATTACGAGCGCTCCCGGCGGCCCGACAGCCCGGCCATGCGGGACGCCAATGCGGTCGTCTATCTCGTTCCCGGGGTCGGCATGCTGACCTTTGCCAAGGACAAGGCGACGGCGCGGATTTCGGGCGAATTCTACGTCAACGCCATCAACGTCATGCGCGGGGCCTCCGCCGTTTCCACCTATCGCGGGCTCGACGAGCAGGAGGCGTTCGACATCGAATACTGGCTACTCGAGGAGGCCAAGCTCCAGCGCATGCCGAAGCCCAAATCGCTTGCGGGGCATGTCGCCTTCATTACCGGGGGCGCGGGCGGAATCGGCAAGGCGACCGCCGGCCGGCTGATGGCCGAAGGCGCCTGCGTCGTCATTGCCGATATCGACGAGGCGGCGCTCGGCAGCGCGACCGAGGAACTGGGCGCCCGTTTCGGGAAGGATTTCGTCCATCCCGTCCGGCTCGACGTGACCGACGAGGCCGGCGTCGCCATGGCCTTCAAGGCCATGGCGCTTGCCTTTGGCGGCGGGGACATTCTCGTTTCGAATGCCGGCATTTCCTCGTCGGCCCCGATCGAGGATACGGAGCTTTCCATGTGGAACCGCAACATGGACATTCTGGCCAAGGGCTATTTCCTCGTCTCGCGCGAAGCGTTCCGGCTCTTCAAGACCCAGAAGATCGGCGGCAACATCGTCTTCATCGCGTCCAAGAACGGGCTCGCCGCTTCGCCCAATGCGGCCGCCTACTGCACGGCCAAGGCCGCCGAGATCCATCTGGCGCGCTGCCTTGCGCTCGAGGGGGCAGGCGAAGCCATCCGCGTCAACACCGTCAATCCCGATGCGGTGCTGCGCGGCTCCAAGATCTGGACCGGGGAATGGCGCGAACAGCGCGCCGCCGCCTACAAGATGGCGCCGGACGAACTCGAGGAGCACTATCGCCAGCGCTCGATGCTGAAGCGCTCGGTCTACCCCGAGGACATCGCCGAAGCCGTCTATTTCCTCGCTTCCGACATGTCGGCAAAATCGACCGGCAACATCATCAATGTCGATGCGGGCAACGCGCAGAGCTTTACGCGCTGATCGGGCGCGTGGGGCGGCCCGACCGTCCCGCGCTTCTGCAAGAATGGGAGGACTGAGCCATGACCGAAGAGATGATCGGCGCCGATGTCGTTGCGCGCCACAATGAGAGCCGGCTCGCCGCGCTCCGCACCGATTACGAGAGCCTTGGGGAACGGCTCGACCGGCGCGGGATCGCGATCGACGATATCCGCGACAGAGTTGCCGGCTTTTCGGTCGCCGTCCCTTCATGGGGCGTCGGCACGGGCGGCACGCGCTTTGCGCGCTTCCCCGGCACGGGCGAGCCGCGCCACATCTTCGACAAGCTCGAAGATTGCGCGGTGATCAACGAATTGACCCGCGCCACGCCCAACGTCTCGCTTCACATTCCCTGGGACAAGACCGAACCGGCAAAGCTCATCGAGGCCGGCGAGCGGCTGGGGCTTGGGTTTGACGCGATGAACTCCAATACGTTTTCCGATGCGCCGGGGCAGGCCCATTCCTACAAGTTCGGCTCGCTGAGCCATACCGACCGGGCGACCCGCGAACAGGCGGTCGCCCACAACATCGAGTGCATCGAGATCGGGAAGGCGATCGGCTCGAAGGCCCTCACCGTCTGGATCGGGGATGGCAGCAATTTTCCGGGCCAGGCGAGCTTCGCCAAAAGCTTCGAGCGCTATCTTTCGGCGATGAAGGATGTGGTGAAGGCGCTGCCGGAGGACTGGCGGGTCTTCACCGAGCACAAGATGTTCGAGCCGGCCTTCTATTCGACGGTGGTGCAGGACTGGGGCACCAATTATCTGATCGCCCAGGAGCTCGGCCCCAAGGCCTTCTGCCTCGTCGATCTCGGGCATCACGCGCCCAACGTCAATATCGAGATGATCGTCTCGCGGCTCATTCAGTTCAGGAAGCTCGGGGGCTTTCACTTCAACGACAGCAAATATGGCGATGACGACCTCGATGCGGGCGCCATCGATCCCTATCGGCTGTTCCTCGTCTTCAACGAGCTGGTGGACGCCGAGCTTGCAGGCGCCGAGGGGTTCCACCCCGCGCACATGCTCGACCAGAGCCACAACGTCACCGACCCCATCGAGAGCCTGATGGTCTCGGCCAATGAAGTGCGGCGCGCCTATGCCCTGGCGCTGCTCGTCGACCGGAACGCGCTTTCAGCCCATCAGGACGCAAACGATGCGCTGATGGCGAGCGAGACGCTGAAGCAGGCCTTCCGCACCGATGTCGAGCCGATCCTCGCCATGGCGCGGCTCGAGGCCGGTGGCGCAATCGACCCGGTCGCGGCGTTCCGCGAAGCGGGCTATCGCGCACGCGTCGCCGCTATCCGCCCGGCGGTTGCCGGGGGATCGGGCGGCATCGTCTGAGCGCGAACGCTCAGATGTCGTTGCTGGAATTGAGCTCGGCGGGGGTCTTGCCCTCGTCGGCCTCTCCGGGCGCAAGCGATGCGCCCCCCAGAGCCGTATCGACGGCATCCGCCATGGCGGAGACATCGAGACGGGTGGCGCTGGTGCGCGCCTGACGCTGCAGTTCCTGGTCGATTACACTGGCGATCCGCTCGCGGCGATCCTCGTGCATAGTCTGGCTCCTTGGTTGATTTAAGCTAGCCATTGCCCTCGACGGAGAGCCCCTGCTCGTCGACCCTGATCTCCAGCCCCGGCCGCGTCTGCTGCTGGTAGGTGTAGATCGCAAAAACGATGACCGCGGCCACCAATACGCCGATGACGAGATAGAGCGTGTTCCTGCTCATGAATGGCTTTCCCCTGGACACAACGATAAAGACACTAAGATTGACCAAGGGCCTCAACGCGCGAGCGGCCGACTGGTTCACGCCCAGTGTACGGTTTCAGACATCCACGGGGATGGAGAACGGAAAGTCGACGAGCCGGCGCAGGGGCTGGCCGGGCGCGGGTTCGTGAAAGAGGCTGAGCCGGTCGAGGGTGAGCGGCGCTTCGAGCACCGGCGCAAAGAAGGCCTGCGCGGCCGCCTGCACCGGCCCCGCCTCCTCGGGGGCAAGGCGGCCGGTGAGGGTCATGTGGAAGCGGAAGGCCTCCATGACATAGGGGTAGCCGAAGCGCTCGAGCAGCATGAGCTGGCGTTCGGACAGCCCGCTCGCGGCCCGGCGGGCACGGTCTTCGGCCCGCAAGGGGGCGCGGAAGGGCTCGAAGGCGACGACGCATTGCGCCGCGAGCTGGCGCAGCCGCTCGCTCTGAAGCTCGGGCATGAGAACGAGCGTGCGGTCGAAGATGGCGAGCCGCAAACGGCCGATCGCGGCACCGCGCCGCGTCATGACGAAATCGGCGAGCGCGCCTTCGAGCGCCTCGCGGGTCGTGCCGGGGGCAAGCCGCATTGGGGCCTTGAGGGTGGCGTGGAAACCGTAGCGCGCCGGCTGGGCGACCAACATGTTGAGCCGCCCGCGCATCAGCCCCGGCACCGGGGGCTGCAGCATTGCGCCGGTCGCCGCGTCGCGGCCCAGCCACTGGCTCGCCCGCTGCCAGAGCGCCGTGGTCTGGCCCGGCGCATAATAGATCGCAAAGCGTTCCGTCATCTGCCACATCCCGGCCGGTGCAGACAAAGTGTGAACCGGCCGCCCCCGATTTGACAAGCGCTCGCGGCAGGGGCATCGGGGACGCCGGGCGCGCTTGCCACGCCCTGCCCCAGCGGCCATGATCGGCCCGATTTTCCGGACACAAGACCCGATGCAAAAAGACGTCCTCGCCGCCCTCTTTACCGCCGCCGTCGACAGCGCCCGGCCCGGCGCCGCCATCGGCCGGCATCTGCCCGAACCGCCGGCGGGCCGCACGATCGTCGTCGGGGCGGGCAAGGCCTCCGCGCAGATGGCCGAGGCGTTCGAAGCGGCCTGGCCCCATCCGCTGACCGGGCTCGTCGTCACCCGCTATGGCTATGGCGCGCCCTGCAAGCGCATCGAAATTCTCGAGGCCGCCCACCCCGTGCCCGATGCGGCGGGAGAGGAGGCGGCGCGGCGGATCCTCGAGCTCGTCTCGGGGCTCGGGCCGGAGGATCTGGTCGTTGCGCTGATTTCGGGAGGGGGGTCGGCACTGTTGCCAGCGCCCGCCGCTGGGCTCGACCTCAGCGCCGAGCAGGCGGTCAATGCGGCGCTCCTTGCGTCGGGGGCGCCGATCTCCGCGATGAACGTGATCCGCAACCAGCTTTCGGTGATCAAGGGGGGCCGGCTTGCCGCGCGCGCCGCGCCGGCACGGGTCGCGACGCTCGTCGTCTCGGACATTCCCGGGGACGATCCCGCGCTCGTCGCATCGGGTCCGACCCTGCCGATGCGGGCAGGCCGGGAGGCGGCGCGAAAGCTCGTCGCGCTCCACCGGATCGTGCTGCCACCGGCCGCAGCCCGGCTGATCGCCAGCGAGGACAATCTGCCCCCCGACCCGGACGATCCCCTCTTTGCGCGCAACAGCGTCGCGGTGATCGCTTCGGCGGCGCTATCGCTCGAAGCGGCTGCGGCGGCGGCATCGCGGCTGGGGCTCGAGGCGCACATTCTTTCGGACGCCATCGAGGGCGAGGCGCGAGAGGTGGGGCGCGTCCATGCCGCGCTCGCGCGCGAGATCGAGACCCGCGGCCGGCCCTTTGCGCGGCCGGCGATCCTGCTGTCGGGCGGGGAGACTACCGTCACGCTCCGCGCCAAGGGCAAAGGCGGGCGCAACAGCGAGTTCCTTCTCGCCTTCGCGCTCGCCATCGAGGGGCTCGAGGGGATTTCGGCGCTTGCCGCCGACACCGATGGCATAGACGGCTCGGAAGACAATGCCGGCGCCTTTGCCGACGGCACGAGCGCGGCGCGGATGCGCCTTGCCGGCATCGATCCGGCAGCAGCCCTTGCCGGGAACGATGCCTATTCGGCGTTCGCCGCGATCGGCGATCTCTTCGTCACCGGCCCCACGGGCACCAATGTCAACGATTTCCGCGCCATCATCATAAAGGAGAGCTGAGCCATGGCCCGCGTCACCGGCATAGGCGGTCTCTTTTTCCGGGCAACTGACGCCAGGACCCTTGCGCGCTGGTATGAGGAACATCTGGGGTTGCCCGAGCTCTGGACGCAGGAGGCGGGGTTGACCGTCTTTGCGCCCTTTGCCCGCGACAGCGACTATTTCGCAGCCGACCGCGCCTTCATGATCAATCTGCGGGTCGAGGATCTCGACGGGCTCCTGGCGCGGCTCGGGGCTGCCGGCATCGCCATCGAAACGCGGCCCGACGAATGGGACACGGAGGAAACCGGGCGCTTCGCACGCATCCACGATCCGGAGGGCAACCCGATCGAACTCTGGGAGCCCCCTGCTCCCAAAGGCTGAGCCCGGCTGTGCACGGTTCGTTCCGGGTCAAGACGCACAATGGGCCTTTTGCCCGCTTTGCACAGCCAAATAGAGGCTTACCTCCGATTCCCGCGCTTTGTATGTTGCGATGATTCGTAGGGCCGACCCGCCCACCCCTTGCAGGTGGCATCCTGGGTCCGGCCGCGTGCGCGCCAGTGTATCGGTGCTTGAGTTGCGTTCCTCTCCCCCTTGCGGCGGGCGGGCGATTTGCGGCGAGTTCAACAATCAAGGGGCAGCGCATGAGGCCGGAGTCGATCCGGAGGAGGTTGGGATTCGCGGGTCTGGTGGCAGGCCCGATCACCCTCGTCTCGGCAGCGCCGGCTCTCGGCCAGTCCTTCAACGCAGCGTCGATCACCGGGGCCGTGCCGATCGCGCTCGCCATCGGCGCAGGCGCCTTCGCGCTCGCATCGATGGCGGTGCTGCGCACGCTCTTGCGCGATGGGCGGCAGGCCCGCCGCATGGCCCAGGAGCAGGTTTCGGGGCTGCGGGCGCTGGTCGACGAATATGAGGCGCTGCTTTCGGGGACGCGCGAGCTTACCATTGTCTGGGCCGAGGCCGGCACGCCGCCCAGGCTCTTCGGCCAGGCCAACAGCCTTCTGGCGCCGGGGCGCACCGCCGACAGCCTGCTCGATTTTTCGAGCTGGCTGGCCGAGCCCGAAATTTCCCGCCTCAACGGCGCGCTCGAGGCGCTGCGCCGCGAGGGTCGCGGGTTCGAGCAGCATCTGCGCACGCGCGACGGCCGGCTGATCCATGTCGCGGGCTGGGTGCTCGGCGGCGGGGTGGCGCTGAGGCTGCGGCCCGCCTTCCCGCAGCCCGAACCGGCCGCAACCCCCGCCGAGCCCGCAAGCTCTGCCCCCGCACGTGCCGACGGGGCGCGTGCCATCCTCGCGCAATTGCCCGAGCCGGCCTTTCTCCGGGACGCCGCGGGCCGGCTCATCTACGCCAATTCGGCCTATCATGCCCTCGCCACGACGCTGGGGCGGAAGGGAAGCCCCTCGGCGCCCCCCGAGATCCTGCCCGCCCAGCTCGTCAACCGCCCGGCCCCGGACGCCGAACCCGTGCCGGTGACGCTCGGGGAAGGGGCACGCTACCAGCTCGTCGAGCTGCCCTTTGCGGGCGGCCGCACCGGCTATCTGCGCGCGCTGCCCGCGCCGAGCCCGGCCGACAACGCGCTCGCCCATCTCGGCGGTATCATCGATGCGCTCGCCACCCCGATCGCCATCTTCAATGCGGGCCGCGAGCTCGTGCAGTTCAACCGCGCCTACGCCGCGCTCTGGGACCTCGACCCGGCCTGGCTCGCGACCCAGCCCGATGAGCGCAGCATTCTCGACCGGCTGCGCACCATGAGCATGCTCCCGAGCGAGCCCGACTACCACGCCTGGCGCGAGCGCCATCTCACCGCCTATCAGCTGACCATGCCGCGCGAGAGCGAGCCCTGGCACCTGCCCGACGGACGCACCATCCAGGTGATCGCCGCCCCGGCCGGACCCAAGGGCGGGGTGATCTACGTCTTCGAGGACATGACGGCCAATCTGCGCCTCAAGAGCCTCAACCGCGCCCTGCTCGACGTGCAGCGCTCGACGCTGAACGCCCTGTCCGAAGGGGTGGCGGTGTTCGGCACCAATGGCCGGCTGACGCTCAGCAACCCCCAGCTTTCCGCCCTCTGGAAGCTGCCCATGGCGGCCCTGGGGGAAAGCCCCCATATCGACCAGATTGCCGAGGCCGCCCACAAGGCGATGCCCGAGGACGGGGCCGCGATCTGGCGCGAGCTCAAGCACGCCATCATCGACCTCAACCCGAACCGCTCGGACAAATCTGGGCGCATCGCACGCGCCGACGGACGGCTGCTCGAATATGCAGTTGTACGCCTGCCGGACGGGCAGACCATGATGACGTTCCTCGACGTCACCGAAAGCGCCAACTACCAGCGCGTGCTCAAGGAGCGCAACGACGCGCTCATCACCGCGGACAGGCTCAAGGACGCGTTCGTGCAGAACGTTTCCTACGAGTTGCGCTCCCCGCTCACCAACATCATCGGGTTTGCCGACCTGCTCTCCTCGGAGGCGGTTGGGACGCTGAACGCGCGCCAGCGCGCCTATACCGACTATATCCGCGCCTCCTCGGTGACCCTCGGGGTGCTCATCGACAACATTCTCGACCTCGCCACGGTCGATGCGGGCATCGCCGAACTTCGGCCCGAGCCGCAGGACGTGCATGCGCTTGTCGACAAGGCGCGGGCCGGGCTCGCAGCCACCTTCCCCGAAGTCGATGGCGAGCGCTCGCTCAATCTGGTCGTATCGGTCGAGCCGGGCCTGCCGCCGCTCGTTGCCGACGGCACGCGGATCGTCCAGATCCTCTACAATCTGCTCTCGAGCGCGGCGCGCTTTTCGGAGCCGGGGGGCGAGGTGCGCCTCACCGTCGGGGTGCGCGGGGAGCGCGTGCTCTTCATCGTCGAGGACGAGGGCGCCGCAACCAGCGACGAAATGCGCGCCGCCCTGCTCGACCGGGTCGACAGCCCCGCGATCGCCGGGCGCCAGCGCGGGGCGGGGCTCGGGCTCTCGATCGTCAAGGCGTTCGTCAACCTGCATGGCGGTACGCTCACGCTCGAGCGGCGCGATCCGCGCGGCAGCCGCGTCATCGTCAGCCTGCCGCGCGATGCGAGCCTTGCGGGCGCGGCCGAGTAGATGGCCCGCGAGAGCCTTTTTCTCGATACGCCCGAAGCGACCGACGCCCTTGGTCGGAGCCTCGCGCAGCGCCTTCGGCCCGGCGCGCTCGTCCTGCTCTCGGGCGAACTCGGGGCCGGCAAGAGCGCGCTCGCGCGCGCGCTCATCCGCGCGCTGATGGACGATCCCGGGCTCGAAGTGCCCAGCCCGAGCTTTTCGCTCGTGCAGCCTTACAGGGGCGAAAACCGCGCCATCCTCCATGCCGATCTCTACCGGCTCGGGCACGAGGCGGAGATGGACGAACTCGGGCTTTTCGATGATCCGGACGCCATCCGGCTTGTCGAATGGCCCGAGCGCGCGCCTTCGCTCCTTGATCTGGCCGACCTTGCGATCAGGCTCGACATCCCCCCGGGCGGCGCGGGGCGGACCGCGACACTCGATTGGGCGGACTGAGCGACGGTTTTTCTGGACAGAATCTGCCCCGCCCGCTCAAATCGCGTCCGATGAGTCTTTCCCACACGATCGAGGGCGCGATGCAGGCCAGGCCCGACGTCATGCTCCTGGCTGCAGGGCTCGGCCGGCGCATGCTGCCGCTGACCGCGCACACCCCCAAGCCGCTGCTGCGCGTGGGCGGCATGGCGCTGATCGACCATGTGATCGAGGCGGCGCGCGCCGAGGGCTGCACCCGCTTCGTGGTCAACGCCCATCACCATGCCGGGCAGGTGCTCGAGCATGTCGCGGGGGTGGCGGCGGAGTTCCCCGCGCTTTCATTCCAGGTCAGCCACGAGTTCGAGACGCTGCTCGAAACGGGCGGGGGGCTCAAAAAGGCGCTGCCGCTCCTCGAGGGGGACCCGATCCTTGCGATGAATGCGGACGCGTTCTGGCCGGTCGGGGCCGATGCGCCCATCGCCCGGATGCTCGAACGCTTTGCCGAGGGCCGGGCCGATATCGTGCTGCTCTGCGTGCACCCCCATCGCGCGATCGGTTTTCGCCGGAGCCATGATTTCTGCCTCGACCCGCGCGGCCGGGTGACCCGCGATGCCGGTGCGCCGGTCGTTTATGCGGGGGTGGCGCTCATCGCCCGATCGGCGCTTGCCGATACGCCCGATGGCCCCTTCTCGCTCAATCTCGTCTTCGACCGTGCGCTCGAGGCCGGCCGGCTCGCCGGCGTACCGCTGATGGCGCCGTGGCTGCATGTGGGCGACCCCGAGGCAATGCTCGAGGCCGGCCGCGCCCTCGCCGACCTCAACCCATGAGCCGGCAGAGCCTCTTCACCATCGCGCCCGATGCGCCCTTCCTGCCGCTGCTTGCCCAACGCATCCTCGATGGCACGCTGCTCTCGGGCTGGGCGCAGGACGATCCGTTCTGGCTTGCCGACGTCACCATCATCCTGCCCACCCGCCGCGCCCGGCTCGCGCTTGCGGACGCCCTGGCGCGGGCGGGCCATGGGCTGCTGCCCGACATCCGCACCTTTGGCGGGGAGGCCGAGGACGAGGAGCCCTTCCTGCCGCCCTTCGACGCGCCGGCCCTGCCCCGGCAAATGCCTGCGCTGACGCGCCGGCTGGAGCTGGCCCGGCTCGTCGCCGCCTGGGCTCATTCGCCGGCGGGGCTTTCGGGCTTTGCGAGCCCGCCCAATGCGGCCGAAATCCTCTGGCTCGCCGATTCCCTTTCCGGGCTCATCGACGATTTCACGACCGAGGCGGTCGACCTGGCGCGGCTCGGCGACATAGCCCCCGAGAGCCTCGCAGCCAACTGGCAGCAGACCCTGCGCTTTCTGGGCATCGTGCTCGAGGCCTGGCCCATGCATCTTGCTGCCCATGGCGCGGCGGATGCGCCGGCGCTGCGCAATCTGCGGCTTGCCCGGCAGGCCGCCGCCGCACCCCATCTCTTCGGGGACCGCCCGGTGATCGCGGCGGGCTCGACCGGCTCGATCCCCGCAACGGCGGACCTGCTCGCCGCGATCGCCCGGCTGCCGCGCGGGGTGGTCGTGCTGCCCGGGCTCGACACGGGGCTCTCGCCCGAGGCCCATGCGCGCCTCCTCGATCCGGCACGGACCAATCACGGCCATCCCCAATACGGGCTCGCCCGGCTCCTTAGGCGGTTCGCGACGACGCCGGAGGCGGTGACCGAGCTCGCGCCGCCGGGCAGCGGAAGGCGCGCGCTCATCCGGGCCGCCCTCGCGCCGGCCGAGGAGACCGCGCTCTGGGCGAGCACCCGGCCCGGCCCCGAGGCGCTCGAAGCGATGAGCGCGGGGCTCGCCATACTCGCCGCGCGGACCGCAGACGAGGAGGCCCGCGCGGTTGCGATCGCCGCGCGCGAAGGGCTCGAGGCGGGCCGGACGGTCGGCATCGTGACGCCCGACCGCAATCTTGCCCGGCGCATCGCGGCCGAGCTCGCGCGCTTCAACGTCAGGGTGGACGATACGGCGGGCACGCCGCTCTTCCAGTCTCCTGCCGGCCGGCTGATGCGCAGCCTGCTGGCGCTCGCGGCCAATGGCTGCACGGCGGTCGATCTGATGGCGCTCCTCAACAATCGCGCCGCGCGGCTCGGCCTGCCGCGCGCCGAACTTGCGCGCCGCGCCGACCTTCTCGAACGCGGCCTGCTGCGCGGGCAGCGGCTGCTGCCGGGGCTTTCCGGATTGCGCGCGGCGCTCGCGGCCTCCGCCGAAGGGCGGCTCGAGCGCCCGGCGCTCAAACTGGAGCCGGCCGACCGGGAGGCCATCGGGGACCTTCTCGATCGGCTCGACGCGCTCATCGCCCCGGTCATCGCCCGGATCGAGGCACAAGGGCTCACCGCGCCCGCGCTTTCGGGCGTGCTGCACGCCGCCTTTGCCGCGGCGGTCGAGGGGCTCGATCCGCCCCTCGTCGGGACACATGAAATCGGCCTCTGGGCCGATGGGCTCGCCGGCGCCGGAACGCCCGGGCCGGTGATCGCGCCCGTCGCGCTCGATGCGGTGCTTTCGGCGCTGATGGCTGGGGTCACCGTCCGCCCGCAGCGGCCCGGCCGGGAAGACATCGCCATCTGGGGCACGCTCGAGGCGCGCCTGCAGAACCCCGACCGGCTGATCCTTGCCGGGCTCAACGAGGATGTGTGGCCCGAGCCGGCCGATCCCGGGCCCTGGCTCAGCCGCGGCATGCGTCTGGCTGCCGGGCTCGAGCCGCCCGAGCGCCGGCAGGGTCTTGCCGCCCATGATTTCGAGATGGCGCTGGGCAATGGCGAGACGATCCTCGCCTTTGCCGAGCGGCTCGGCTCGGGGCCCGCAATGCCCTCGCGGCTTGTGCAGCGGCTCGAAGCCTATCTGGGCGAGGCGCGCGCAGACGCGGTGCGCGCAAGGGGCGCGCACTGGCTCGATCTGGCGCGCCGGCTCGATCATGTCGCGGTGCCCATCCCCGCCATGCGCCCCCTGCCGCGGCCACGCGCCGATCTGCGCCCGCGCCGGCTCTCGATTACCGAAGTCGAGACGCTCTTTCGCTCGCCCTACGATCTTTATGCCCGGCATGTGCTCGCGCTGCGGCCGCTCGAGCCGCTGGGGACCGATCCGGGGGGACGCGAGCGCGGTTCGCTCGTCCATGCCGTCTTTGCCCGCTTCGTCGAGGAGGGGCATGATCCGGCCGATCCGGCCGCGCTCGAAACGCTCGAGACCATGGCGCGGGAGATCTTTGCCGGGCTCGAGGCCATTGCCGCGCGCCGCGACATCTGGCTGCGGCGGTTTTCGGTGGCGGCGGAGGCCTTTCTCGATTTCGAGCGGGCGCGCGCGCCTTTCGTGCGCTCGCGCCATGCCGAGATCGCCGGGCGGATGGCCTTTCCCGATCTCGATGGGTTCACGCTGACCGGTCGGGCGGACCGGGTGGACCGGCTCATGGACGGCAGGCTCGAAATCATCGACTTCAAGACCGGCACCCTGCCCGATCCGGGCGCCATGGTGCGGCTCGAAGCCCCCCAATTGCCGCTCGAAGCGGCGATGGCGCGGGCCGGTGCGCTGGGCGCGCCCGATGAACCGGGGCCGGGCGAGACTGCCGCCCTCACCTATATCAAGATAGGGCTCGGTCCGGACGCCTTCACGGTCACCCCCTTCCGCACCGGGGAGGACCAGGGGGTGATGGACGCCGCCGACGAGGCGCTGCGGCGGCTCCAGGGCCATGTCTCGGCGCTGCTGCTTGCCGATCACCTGCCGATGGCCGCACGCATCCGTCCCGATCCGCGCCAGAGGTTTCGGGGCGATTACGACCATCTGGCGCGGACCGCCGAATGGACCGCGATCGAGGGGGAAGCCGACTGATGCGCCGCATCGCCATTCCCGAGGATACGCTGCTCCGACAGCGCCGCGCCGCCGATCCGGCCGGATCGGTCTGGGTGGAGGCCAATGCCGGCTCGGGCAAGACGCACGTCTTGACCCAGCGTGTGCTGCGGCTGCTGCTCTCGGGGGTGGAGCCGCAATCGATCCTCTGCCTCACCTACACCAAGGCCGCCGCCGCCGAAATGCGCCGGCGCGTCTCGGCCGAACTCGGGCGCTGGGCGCTCGCCGACGAAGCAGGGCTCGCCGAGACGCTGTCGCGCCTTCTCGGGCGCCAGCCCCTTACCCCCGAGCGCGCCCGCGCCCGCACGCTCTTTGCCCATGCGCTCGAAACGCCGGGCGGGCTCAAGATCGTCACCATCCACGCCTTTTGTGAAAGCGTGCTCCACCGCTTTCCCATGGAAGCAGGCATTCCCTTCGATTTTACCGTGATCGAGGACGAGGAGCGGGCCGCGATGATCCTCGAAGCGCGCGAGGCGGTGCTATCGGGCGCCGTCGAGGCGCCGGGGCTCGCCGATGCGGTCAGCACGCTCTTTGCCGAGCTCAGCGACAGCCAGATCGGCAAGGCCATCGCCGAAGCGCTCGCCGATGCCCGTCGCCTGCGCCCGGTGCTGGCGGACCTGCCGGGCGCGATTGCGCGCCTGCGCGCCTATGTCTCGGCGCCTGCCGAGACGCCGGACGCCCTCAGGGCCCGCATTCTGGCCGAACGGCGGATAGGGCCGGCCGAGATCGCCCGCGTTCTCGAGATCTGCCCGCCCAAGGGCGGCACGGCCTTCGAGGACAAGCTTCTGGCGCTCGGGGCCGCGCCCATCGATCCCGACCGCTGGTGCGCAGCTTTCCTCACCCGCGAGGGGAAGGTGCCCAAGGCCTTCCCCAAAAAGGTGATCGGAACCAATGATCCGGACCTCGCCGAGGCGCTCCTCGCGGAAGCCGAACGGCTCGAAGCGCTTGGTGCAGGGCTTGCCTGCGCGCGGCTCGTCGCCCGGTCGGAGGCGCTGCTGGTCGTCCTTTCTGCCATCGTATCGCGGTTCGAGGCCCGCAAGCGCGCCCGCTCGCTCCTTGATTTCGACGATCTGGTCAACCGGCTCGCGGCGCTCTTTGCCAATGAAGCGCTCGGGCCCTGGGTGCAGTACAAGCTCGATGCGGGCATCACCCACATCCTCGTCGATGAAAGCCAGGATACCAATCCCGAGCAATGGCGCGTGGTGTCGGCCATTGCGCGCGAATTCTTCACCGGCGACAGCGCGGTCGAGCGCCCGAGGACGCTCTTTGCGGTGGGGGACGAAAAGCAGTCGATCTATTCGTTCCAGGGCGCCGATCCCGCGCTTTTTTCGGTATCGGGCGAGGCCTTCGCCGAACGCGCCAATGCCGCCGAGCGCCCGTTTTCGCGCCTCAAGCTCACGACGAGCTTCCGAACCCTGCCCGGCATTCTCTCGGCGGTCGATCTTGTCTTTTCCGACCCCGTGCTCGCGGCTGCCGTGCGCTCCAAGGAGAGGGTGGACCACCAGAGCGCCCGCGCCGAGCCGGGGGGCATCGTGACGCTCTGGCCGCCGGTGCAGCAGCAGGGGCTGGAGGAGCTCGCGACGGACTGGCCCCTCAGCGTGCCCGAGACGGTGACGCGGAGCGCGCCCCGGCAGGTCGCCGAGCGGATCGCCGCCGAGATCGCCGGCTGGATAAAGTCAGGCCGCACGCTCGGACCGCGCAACCGGCCCGTGCGGGCCGACGACGTGCTGGTGCTCGTACAGTCGCGGGGGGCGGTCTTCGAGGAGATCATCCGGGCGCTCCTGCGGGCGGGCCTGCCCACGCCCGGAGCCGACCGGCTTGCGGTGACGAGCCATATCGGCGTGCTCGACCTCATCGCGCTTGCCGACGTGCTGCTCAACATTCATGACGACCTGCAGCTCGCCGCGCTCCTGCGCTCGCCGCTCTTTGGCATCGACGAGGACACGCTTTTTTCCCTTTGCGCGCCGCGCGGCGGCCGCTCGGTCTGGTCGGCGCTGATGGCCTCCACGGACCCTTCATGCATGGAGGCGGCGAGCCGCCTCTCGGCCTGGCGCGACGCGCTCGATTTCGAGCGGCCCTTCGAGTTCTTTTCCTCGATCCTCTATGCAGGAGGCGGGCTCCGGCGCTTCCATACGCGGTTCGGGCCGGAGATCGACGACGTCTTTTCCGAATTCCTCGGCCTTGCGCTCGATCATGAGCAATCCGCCCAGCCCTCGCTGCAGGGGTTCGTCGCCGCGATCCGCGCCCGCGAGATCCTCATCAAGCGCGAACTCGCCGAATCGGGCGCCGGGGTGCGGGTGATGACGGTGCATGGCGCCAAGGGGCTCGAGGCGCCGATCGTGATCCTCGCAGATGCCGCGACCAAGCCTGACGCAACGCAGCTGGCGAGCCCGATCCGCATTCTCGCCGAGGCGCCGGGGCCGCTTTTCGTGCATGCGGGCCGGCGCGCGGACGACACCGAGGAAACCGCAGCCATTCGCATGGCGCGCGAGCAGGCCCAGCGTGACGAATACTGGCGCAAGCTCTACGTGGCGATGACCCGCGCCGAGGACGAACTCTACATTACCGGCCCCCTGACGCCGGGGCGGGAAGCCGCCGGCCAGATCGAGGGCAGCTGGTATGGCGCGATCGCGGCGGGGCTCGCCGGGGCGCGGGCCGAGACCGATGCCGAAGGCACTCTCACCGCGCGCGTCTTTCCGCCCGATGCGCCGCTGCCCGCCCCGGCGTCGGGGGAGCCACCGGCGCTTCGGGTCCGTGACCTCGACGTGCCCGACCTGCCGCCTCTGCCCGAACCGGAGCGGCGGGAGATCATCCGGCCGTCCCGGCTCGAGGAGAACGCGGCCGAAGGGCGGTTCGACACCCTGGCCGAGGCAGCGCGCGATCCGGCCATCGCGCGCGCCGAGGGCATTGCGCTTCATGCGCTGCTGCAACATCTGGGGCGCGTCGGGGCAACCGACCGTGCCGGGGTCGCCCACAAAGCGGCGGCCGAGCTCCTTGCGGGCGCGGCGGGAGATGCCGAGGCGCTCGCGGACAAGGCGCTCGCCATTCTCGGGCGGCCCGAATTCGCGGCGCTCTTCGGGCCGACGAGCCGGGCGGAGATCCCCTTCCTCCTCGATGGCAGGCGCAAGGACCGGAAGATCCGGCTTGCGGGCCGGTTCGACCGGCTCGTCATCGGGCCGGGCGAGGTGCAGGTCATCGACTTCAAATCCGACGCGATCGTGCCCGATTCTCCGGAGCGATCGGCATATCTGGGGCAATTGGGGCTTTATGCGCTGGCTGCACGCCAGCTTTTCCCCGGCCGCCGCATCACGGCATCGATTCTCTGGACAGGCCCGGAAAGCCTGATGAATTTCTCATCCGAGCTCTTGATGAGCGCGGTCGGCGACTTCACCATGGGGTGAGTTTGCTTGAACGCGAACTGGACTCTGCCTAGCTTTTGCGATCAAACAGCCACGCTTTCAACCCACAAGGGAAATGCAATGACCACTCAAGTTTCCGACGCCAATTTCGGCGAGGAAGTCCTGAACGCCAAGGAGCCCGTGCTCGTGGATTTCTGGGCGGAATGGTGCGGGCCCTGCCGCGCGATTGCGCCGGTGCTCGACGAGCTTTCCGCTGAGCTCCAGGGTCGGGTGAAGATCGTCAAGCTCAACGTGGACGAGAACCCTTCGACGACCGCCAAATATGGCGTCCGCTCCATTCCCACCATGATCCTGTTCAAGGGCGGGGAAGCCGCCGACATGAAGATCGGCGCCGGCACCCCCAAGGCCGGGCTCAGCAAATGGCTCGAGGGCCACGCCGCCTGAGGCCATTTCAGAATCTGGTTTTCGATCAAGCGCCGCCGGTCACTCCGGCGGCGTTTCGTTTTTCTCGAGCACTTCGCCCGCAAGGTGAAGCGACCCGCAGATGACGATCCGCGCGTCCGGAATGGCGCGCGCCTGCTCGAGAGCGTCTTCGAGCGTCTCAGCGGGTTGGGCGGCAAGGCCCACGCCCCGGGCGAGCTCGGCCAGAGCATCGGGCGCCCAGGCGGCGCGCTCGCCGATGATCGGCACGGTAAAGATCCGGTGCGGCATCTCGCCGAAGGGCGCGAGGAACCCCGCCGCATCCTTGTTGGCAAACGTGCCCCAGATGAGGACGAGGGGCCTGGGGCGCGCGCGGTGCAGCCCGGCGAGTGCCGTGACGAGCACCGCCCCACCCGCCGCATTGTGCCCGCCATCGAGCCAGAGCTCCTGATCGGTCCCGAGGCCCTGAACGAGCGCACCCTTTCTGAGCGGCATCAGGCGGGCCGGCCAGTCGACGCGCGAGAGCCCCTGGGCGAGGTCGCCCTCGCCCACCGGGAGGGCGAAATGGCGGATCGCGGCGATGGCGAGCCCCGCATTGTCGATCTGGTGGGGCCCGGCGAGCCGCGGCAAGGGTAGGTCGAGAAGGCCGGCCTCATCCTGATAGACGAGCCGCCCGTTCTGCCCATAGGCATCGAAATCCTGCCGGGCAAGGAGAGGCACGACCCCGAGCCGCTCCGCTTCGGCGAGGATGGCCTCGCGCGCAACCTCTGTCTGGACGCCGATGACGGCGGGCGCACCGCGCTTCAATATGCCCGCCTTTTCCCTTGCGATGCCGGCAAGGTCGGGCCCGAGATATTCGACATGGTCGATCGAGACCGGCGTGATGACGGTGCCGAGGGGGTTGTCGATGACGTTGGTGGCGTCGAACCGGCCTCCGAGCCCGACTTCGAGCAGGAGGTAGTCGGCCGGCGTTTCGGCGAAGAGGTGGAACGCGGTGGCCGTCGTGATCTCGAACAGGGTGATGGGCGCGCCGTCATTGACCCTTTCGCAATGGGCGAGGGCCTCGGCAAGCCGTTCATCCGAGACGAGCGTGCCGGCGAGGCGGATCCGCTCGTTGAAGCGCACGAGATGGGGCGAGGTATAGACGTGGACGCTTTTGCCGGCCGCCTCGAGCGCGGCGCGGAGGAAAGCGATGGTCGAGCCCTTGCCATTGGTGCCCGCCACGTGGATCACGGGAGGCAGTCGCCGCTCGGGATGGCCGAGCGCGGCCAGGAGGCGCTCGATGCGCGAAAGCCCCAGATCGATGAGCTTGGGGTGAAGCGCGAGCAGGCGCTCGAGGATGGCGTCGGGAGTGGACAACGAAACGCTCCGGCTGGTGGACCGGAGCGCTATAGCATTGCGAGCCCGTGGCGCGGAAGCGCCGGGCTATTCGGCGTGGGCGGCCTCGGGCGGCGCGGTGACGAGATCATCATCGCCTTCGGCCGCAACGGCGGCCGCGCGCATCGAGATCCGCGCCACGGGGGGCTGGCTCGCCAGTTCGGGCGCGGGCTCGGCCTTGGTGAGGATGCCGGTCAGCGAGCCGATGGTGGCGCGCAGATTGTGCCGGTGCACCACCATGTCGACCATGCCGTGCTCATAGAGATATTCGGAGCGCTGGAAGCCCTTGGGGAGCTTTTCGCGAATGGTCTGCTCGATGACGCGTGGGCCCGCAAAGCAGATGAGCGCGCCGGGCTCGGCCAGGTGCACATCGCCCAGCATGGCGTAGGACGCGGTCACGCCGCCGGTGGTGGGGTTGGTGAAGACGACGATGAAGGGCAGGCCCGCCTCACGCAGGCGCAGCACCGCAACGGTCGTGCGCGGCATCTGCATGAGCGAGAGGATGCCCTCCTGCATGCGCGCGCCACCCGAGGCGACGAAGAGCACGAAAGGCGTCTTGTCGCGCTCGGCCGTTTCGAGCCCGGTGATGACGGCTGAGCCCGCCGCCATGCCCAGCGAGCCGCCCATGAAATCGAAATCCTGCACGCCGACCGTTACCGGGCGGCCATAGAGCCTGCCCTTTGTCACCATCACCGCATCGTCCATGCCGGTTTTGGTGCGGCTGTCGCGCAGCCGGTCGACATAACGCTTCTGGTCGCGGAACTTGAGCGGATCAACGGGCACTTCGGGGAGCGCCACGGTCTCGTAGCTGCCGTCGTCAAAGAAGCTGGCGAGCCGGTCGGCCGACTTGATCTTCATGTGGTAGCCCGAATTGGGCACCACCCACTGATTGGCCTCGAGATCGCGATAGAAGACCATCTCGCCGGATTCGGGGCATTTTACCCAGAGGTTCTCGGCGGAGTCGTCCCGCTGCTTGAGGAAGGAGCGGATCTTGGGGCGTACGACGTTGTTGATCCAGTTCATCTCTAGCGTCTGTCCCTATGCCGATGCGGTCGCGAGCCCCTGTGGGGCGTCGGCCATGGTCCCTAAATGCAGATTGTGGCGAATGTTATCAGTCCCGCCCCGCCTTGGCAAAGCGGGCCGACCCGCTATCCCCTGGCCCGGCGCACGCCGGCGGCAAGCTCGGCGACGAGCCCGTGGGCGGCGCCCACGGTGCCCTCGGTCGGCCTGCCGTCATCGAGGGTATCGGCGATCGCCGAAATGATCGCGCTGCCCACCACGACGCCATCGGCATCGCGGCCGATGAAGGCGGCATCCTCGGCGTTCTTGATGCCGAAGCCTACGGCCACCGGGAGCGCGGTATGGGCCTTGATCCGGCGCACGGCCTCGCCGACGCGCTCGCGATTGGCGATCGCGGCGCCGGTAACACCCGTCATCGAGACGTAGTAGACGAAACCCGACGTGTTCTTGAGCACGGCCGGGAGGCGCCGGTCATCGGTCGTGGGGGTGGTGAGGCGAATGAAGCTGATCCCCGCCTCCAGCGCCGGAATGCAGAGCTCGCCGTCTTCCTCGGGGGGCAGGTCGACGACGATCAGCCCGTCGACCCCCGCCTCGCGGGCGGCCGCGAGAAAGGCATCGACGCCGAAAATATAGATGGGGTTGTAATAGCCCATCAGGACGATGGGGGTTTGACTGTCCTTGCGGCGGAAATCCTCGACCATGGCGAGGGTCTGGCGCAGGGTCTGGCCGCTTTCGAGCGCACGCTGGCCGGCGAGCTGGATGGCGACGCCATCGGCCATCGGATCGGAAAAGGGCATGCCGAGCTCGATGATGTCGGCGCCGGCACGCGGCAGGCCATCGAGAATGGCCTGGCTCGTGGCGAGGTCGGGATCGCCGGCCATGACGAAGGTCACGAGCGCGGGGCGCCCTTCAGCCTTAACCGCGGCGAACCGCGCGCCAATCCGATCCGAACCCATCTTCTGCCGCCTCACGCCCGGGAAAGTCGCGCTGGGTGTAGGTGCAGGACGCCGCCACTGTCAACAGGGGCGGCGGCGCGGCTTATTCGCCGAAAGCCTGCTTGTAGGCAACGCTGGCCAGTTCGTCGCGGCGCATGCCACGGGCAGCGAGCGCGCCGTCGCTCATCGCGTTCAGACGCTCGAAGGTGTAGGCGGCGCGACGGGCGCGGCCGATATCGCCGAAGAAGGTCGAGACGTTGTTGATGAAACCGGTGCGGGCCATGGGACTATCTCCTGTGTTGGCTAAGAGATAGCGGCTCACGCGCCGATGAGAAGGCCCACAGGGGCATGGCGGTGATGCACTGGCGGAATGGATGTTCCGCCGGCGCGCCGGCTGGGCGCTAGAGCTGCCCTTCGAGGAGCCGTCCCACCGATTCCACATCCTTGTCGCCCCGGCCCGAGAGGCAGAGGACGATGGTCTGGTCCGGGCGCATCGTGGGGGCGATCGCCTTGACCAGCGCCAGCCCGTGCGCCGTTTCGAGCGCGGGAATGATCCCCTCGAGGCGTGTGCAGAGCTGGAAGGCCTCGAGCGCCTGCGCATCGGTGATGGGCATGTATTTGACCCGCCCGCTGTCGCGCAGGAACGAGTGCTCGGGACCAACGCCGGGATAGTCGAGGCCGGCCGAGATGGAATGGCCCTCGAGGATCTGCCCGTCGGCGTCCTGGAGCAGATAGGTGCGGTTGCCATGGAGCACGCCGGGGCGCCCGCCGGTCATGGAGGCGGCATGGCCGTTCTCCACGTCGATGCCGTGCCCGCCCGCTTCGGCGCCATAGATCGCGACGCCCTCGTCATCGAGGAAGGGGTGGAAGAAGCCGATGGCGTTCGAACCCCCGCCGATGCAGGCGACGAGCGCGTCGGGCAGGCGCCCCTCGGTCTCGAGCATCTGCGCGCGCAGTTCGGTGCCGATCACCGACTGGAAGTCGCGCACCATCTCGGGATAGGGGTGCGGACCCGCTGCCGTGCCGATCAGGTAATAGGTGCTTTCGACATTGGTGACCCAGTCGCGGAGCGCCTCGTTCATGGCGTCCTTCAAGGTGCCCGCGCCGGCGGTGACCGGGCGCACTTCGGCCCCCAGCATCTTCATGCGCAGGACGTTGGGGCGCTGGCGCTCGACGTCGGTGGCGCCCATGAAGATGGTGCAGGGCAGCCCGAACTTGGCGCAGACCGTCGCGGTCGCAACGCCATGCTGGCCGGCGCCCGTCTCGGCGATGATCCGCGTCTTGCCCATGCGCTTGGCGAGCAGGATCTGCCCCAGGCAATTGTTGATCTTGTGGCTGCCGGTGTGGTTGAGCTCTTCGCGCTTGAAATAGATCCTGGCGCCGCCATAGGCCTCGGTCAGCCGGTCGGCGAAATAGAGCGGCGAGGGACGGCCGGTATAGTGCTTGGCAAGATGCACGATTTCGGCGTTGAACGCGTCGTCCGCACGGGCGGTGCGATAGGCGGCCTCGAGGTCGAGGATCAGCGGCATCAGGGTCTCGGCAACGAAGCGGCCGCCGAACTGGCCGAACCGACCCTGGTCGTCCGGGCCCTGCCGCAGTGAATTGGCGCCGCTCATATCCAATGGACCATTCCTTTTTCTGCGCGTGCATCAGAGCACGCCACTACCCATACGCCCGCGATCCCCGGACAGATTGCGGCGCTATGCCGCCCCCCGACCGGGCTCGGCACCGCGGACGGCCGAGACGAAGGCGCGGATCAGGCCCTCATCCTTGACGCCGGGGGCGGTTTCGACGCCCGAGGAGACATCGACGCCCATCGGCCCGACGCGACGAATGGCGTCTTGGACCGTTTCGGGCGTCAGCCCTCCCGAGAGCATGAAGGCGAGCCCGGGGTCAAGCGCTTCGAGCAGGCTCCAGTCGAAGGGGGTGCCGAGACCCCCGGGACGATCGGCGCCCTTGGGCGGCTTTGCATCGAGCAGCAGCCGGTCCGCGCTTTCGGCGAAGGCTGCGACGCCCGCGACATCCTCGGCCGAGCCGATCGGGATCGCCTTCATGACGGCGATGCCCGCGGCCTCGCGGATGGAATCGACCCGGTGAGGCGTTTCGGGCCCGTGGAGCTGGATCCAGTCGGGAGAAAGCGCGGCCACCTCCATGACGCAGGAGTTGTCCGGATTGACCAGCAGCACGCAGGTCTCGATGCGCCCGCGGGCCTCCGAGATCAGCATCTGCAGGGTCTCGATATCCACATGGCGTGGGGAGCGGGCGAAGTGGACGAAGCCGACCATGTCGGCGCCGGCCGCAATGGTGGCATCGAGGAGCGGCAGGGTCTTGATGCCGCAGATCTTGACGAGGACGGGGTCGGCCATTTCCGGGTTCGCTGGGTTTCGGGGGCGTCTCAGCGCGGGTCCATCAGCTCGTCGACCTCGACCAGCCTGCGGTCCGTGTCACGTCCGGCGCGGTTGCGCTGCAGCGCATCGAGCTCGCGCCTCAGATGTTCGGCTTCGCGCCGCCAGTGGCGCTCGCGCTGCCGGTGCGGGGCCTGGGCGAACCATGCGGCGACCCCACCGAGGAGCACGCCGACGAGCAGCACCGCGAAAATGACGAGAAAGAGCGGCACGCCGAATTGCGGGGCCGCCGGATCCACGTCCTGACCGAAAGGGTTGAAGCGCACCGCCACCAATTGCCGGTTGGCGAGCGCAAAGAAGATGAGCGCCGCCGAAAGCGGAACAAGCACGATCCAACCCGCTATACGTCTGACCATGCAGCCTTGCCTTTTACGCGTACGCCCGACCGCTCAGCGGTTGAGCCGCTCGCGGATTTCCTTGCCGGCCTTGAACTGGGGCACGTACTTTTCGCCCACGTCCACCTGTTCGCCGGTGCGCGGATTGCGCCCCACCCGGGCCGGCCGGTTCTTGACCGAAAACGCCCCGAAGCCGCGCAGCTCCACCCGGTCGCCCCGGGCCATGGCATCCCCGATCTCGTCGAGGATGGCGTTGACGATGTTCTCGATATCGCGCTGGAAGAGATGCGGATTTTCCTCGGCGAGCTTCTGGACGAGTTCAGATTTGATCATGCCGCCCCCGGGGACTTCGTCGCTTCGGGCCCAAGGCCCTACAATGAGGGCTCAACCTGCCAAAGCGATACGAGCCCGTCAAGCATGATGGGTCCGCGGGCCGGCAGGCCGAGGATGGACCGGGCCTCTCCGCGCAGCAGCCGCATGAGCCCGCCAAAGCCTTCATCGGGCTCGGGATAGGCGGTGCGCACGGGCAGTTCGGGGTCGATGTCGTGGGTTTCGGCGAGCCAGGCGATGGCCTCGGCCTCCCCGCCGATCTGATCGATCAGCCCGCTTTCAAGTGCCATGCGCCCCGACACGATGCGTCCATCCGACAGCCCCAGCGCCTCGAGCCGGGTCATGCCGCGCTCCTCGGCAACGGCATCGACGAACCACTGGAAGCTGTCATTGACGAGCGCGGCGATCGAGGCGCGCGCCTCGGGCGACATCGGGCCGGAAAAGTCGGGCTCGGCCTTGAGTGGCCCGGAGGCCACCTTGTCGAGATCGATGCCGATGGTGTCGAGGAGCCCCGCCGCATTCACGTGCTGGTAGAGGACGCCGATCGAGCCCACGATGGAGAGCCGCCTGGCGAAAATCTGCTCGGTGGCGATCGCCGTCATGTAGGCGGCCGAGGCGCCCATTTCCTTGACGACCGACACCACGGGCTTGTCCGCGCCGAGCCGGCGCAGCGCCTCGTAGAGTTCCTCCCCGCCCGCGGTCGAGCCACCGGGGGAGTTGATGGCGACGATGACGGCCGCGACGTTCGGATCCTCGGCGAGCCGCTCCATGGCGCGCAGCCGGTCGGGGTCGGTGACGATGGTGCCATCCACCTCGATGCGCGCGATGCGCTCGGTGCCGCCGCCCGCACTACCCTCGAGGGCGAACCGGCCGGCGAGGGCCACGACGGCAACGAGCAGCGCGACGAAAAAGAGCGTCCGCCACAGCCGGCGCGAGCGCCGGAGCCGGCTCGCGACCGGAATGGCATGGGGGTCCGCGGGCCGCGCGATCTCGGGGCTCGTCTCGGTCTCGGTGGTCATCGGCGCCGCCTTGCTTGGGTTTCGGCCGGCCTTATCGCCCGCTCGCGGCAAATGCAAGGCGAAGGCTAGAGCTGGCGCATCATGAGGCGCGCCGCATCCTCATAGCTTGCGAGCTTTCGGGCGAGCGCGGGGGCATCGACTTTGGCGAAGCCCTGCCGCCCCCAGAACCCCGCCGAGCCATTAACGGCCACGAGGCTCATCGTGGCAAAGCCGCGCCGGCGCGCATGGCTGGCGAGGGTCTCGACCGCGCCTGCGGCCGCCCCGGTGCCGCGGGCCACCGGCAGCAGCGCCAGATCGTGGATATAGAAGGTGTCGGCATCCGGCGGGATGGCGCCGAGGCGCGTGTTGAGCGCGGGCAGCTGAAGGCTCCGCCAAGGGTGGCTCAGGACGTAGCCGGCCGGTTCGCCCGCCATTTCAAGGAGCATGGTGCCGTCCGGATAGAGCGCCTGGCGCTCTGCAAGGACATCGAGCGCCTCGAAGAAACCCGGATGCACTTCGGCTGCCATGCGCTCGAGCGCGGGCAGATCGAGTGTGCTGAGCGCGCGCCAGTGATAGCCGGGTCTTGCCATGGCCGGACCATAAACGAAAAAGCCCGCGCGGAAAGCGCGGGCTTCGGGCTTGCGGCAATCTGCCGGGGCGGAGGGACCGCCCTTAGTTCTTTTCGCGATCCTTGAGGGCCGCGCCCAGGATGTCGCCAAGCGACGCACCCGAATCGGACGAACCGTACTGGGCAACCGCTTCCTTCTCTTCGGCGATTTCGAGCGCCTTGATCGAGAGCGAGATGCGGTTGGTCTTGCGGTCGAACTGGGTGACGCGCGCGTCGACCTTCTCGCCCTTGCTGAAACGCTCGGGACGCTGGTCGTTGCGATCGCGGCTGAGGTCCGAACGGCGGATGAACGCGGTCAGATCGGTATCGGAGATCTGCACCTCGATGCCGCCATCATTGACCTCGGTCACCGTGCCGGTCACCACTGCGCCCTTGCGGACGGTGTCGCCGGCCTCGGCATAGGGATCCCCGCCGAGCTGCTTGATGCCCAGGCTGATGCGCTCCTTGTCGACGTCGACGTCGAGCACGCGGGCCCGCACGATGTCGCCACGGTTGTAGGCATCCAGCGCTTCCTCGCCCGACCGGTTCCAGTCGAGGTCCGAAAGGTGCACCATGCCGTCCACGTCGCCGTCGAGCCCGATGAACAGACCGAATTCGGTCTTGTTCTTGACCTCGCCCTCGATGTCCGAACCGACCGGGTACTTCTCTGCAAAGCTCTCCCAGGGATTGGACAGGGTCTGCTTGAGACCGAGCGAGATGCGGCGCTTGTCCGGATCGACCTCGAGCACGACGACTTCGACTTCCTGGGAGGTCGAGACGATCTTGCCCGGATGGACGTTCTTCTTGGTCCAGCTCATCTCCGAGACGTGGATCAGGCCTTCGATGCCCGGCTCGAGCTCCACGAACGCACCGTAGTCGGTGATGTTGGTGACGCGGCCGGTGAACTTGGCCTGGACCGGATACTTGGCCTCGATGCCTTCCCACGGATCAGCCTGGAGCTGCTTCATGCCGAGGCTGATGCGGTGGCTCTCATGGTTGATGCGGATGATCTGGACCTTGATGGTCTCGCCGATCTGCAGCACTTCGGTCGGGTGATTGACCCGGCGCCATGCGATGTCGGTGACGTGCAGCAGGCCGTCAATGCCGCCGAGGTCGACGAACGCACCGTAATCGGTGATGTTCTTGACCACGCCATCGACCACCTGGCCCTCTTCGAGCTGCTGGACGATTTCGGAACGCTGCTCGGCGCGCGACTCTTCGAGAATGGCGCGGCGCGAGACGACGATGTTGCCGCGGCGCTTGTCCATCTTGAGGATCTGGAAGGGCTGCGGCACGTTCATCAGCGGGCCGATGTCGCGGATCGGGCGGATGTCCACCTGGCTGCGCGGCAGGAACGCCACGGCGCCCTCGAGGTCGACCGTGAAGCCGCCCTTGACCTGGTTGAAGATGATGCCTTCGACACGCTCGTTCTTGGCGTGCAGCGCCTCGAGCTTGACCCAGCTCTCTTCACGGCGGGCCTTTTCGCGGCTCAGCACCGCCTCGCCCATCGCGTTCTCGACGCGATCGACATAGACCTCGACTTCCGAGCCGACCTGGATGGTGCCGTCACGGCCGGCCTGGCCGAATTCCTTGAGCGCGACGCGGCCCTCGGTCTTGAGGCCGACATCGATGATGGCGAGATCCTTCTCGATCGCCACCACGGTGCCCTTGACGACGGTCCCTTCGAGGGGCTCGTTGTCGATGAACGAATCCATCAGGAGGGATTCGAAGTCTTCCTTCATTGCAGTCTCTGCCAAGTGGTTCTCCATGGCGTCCGGTGGGTTTGCGTTTGTCGAACGGACATTCGCCTGTGAGGGCGCCCATCATTTCCCGCAATGGGAAACGACCCGGTACTCGGGCGCTTTTCGGGCAGGCGATGTCCTAAGGGTCTTTTGCCGCGGGCGAAATCTGTCGCTGCCGGTGCCCGGACACAAGGGTTGGATTTAAGGCCGGTCTGCCTTTGGCAGTGGCCTTCCCTTGCGCGCCATGGCCCCATCGACAATTGCGACGGCCGCGCGGAGTGCGGCTTCTATATCCAAAAGCGTGGTGTCGAGCAAGTGGGCGTCCTTGGCCGGATAGAAGCCGCCATTGGGATTGGCCCGGTCGCGCGCGTCGCGCTCCTCGATCTGGTGGTAGAGCGCGTAGCGATCGACCTTCACGCCGCGCGCCTCGAGCTGGCGGGCGCGGCGCTCCATGCGCGCCTTGCTGTCGGCATCGATGAAGAGTTTCACGTCCGCCTCCGGGCAGATCACCGTGCCGATGTCGCGCCCGTCGAGCACCGCCCCGCCCGGCTGCAGGGCGAAATCGCGCTGGAAGGCAAAGAGCGCGCGCCGCACCGGCCCGATCACCGCAACCTTGGAGGCGAGCGAACCGGCGCGCGCCGTCGTCAGCTCGGGATTGTCGAGATGGCCGGTATCGAGCCCCTGCGCCGCAGCGATGGCGCGGGCTTCGAAATCGGGCGCGTCCTCATGAGCCTCCACCGCATGGCCCACCGCCCGGTAGAGGAGGCCCGTATCGAGGCAGGGCAGGCCATAATGGCGCGCGAGGCCCGCCGCGAGCGTGCCCTTGCCCGACGCTGCGGGTCCATCGACCGCGATGATCACGCGTCGGCCTCCGTGAAGCGGGCGCCGAGCGCCCCCAGCCCCGGCACGAATTGCGGGAAGCTCGTCGCAATCATGGTGCGGTCATCGACGCTCACCGGACGGTCCGAAGCGAGCCCCATGACGAGGAAGCTCATCGCGATGCGATGATCGAGATGGGTCGCCACCTGCCCGCCGCCGGGCACCGCGCCCCGGCCGCGCACGATGAGGCGCTCCTCCTCCTCGGTGCAATCGACGCCATTGGCCTCGAGCCCGCGTGCGACGGCTGCCAGCCGGTCGCTCTCCTTGACGCGCAGTTCGCCGAGATTTTCCATCACCGTCTCGCCTTCGGCAAAGGCTGCCGCGACCGCGAGCACCGGATATTCGTCGATCATGGAGGGCGCACGCTCGGCGGGCACGGTGACCCCGCTCAGTGCCGAATGGCGCACATGCACGTCCGCGATCTCCTCGCCGCCCGAAAGCCGGCGGTTGATGATCTCGATCTGCCCACCCATTTCGGACAGCGTCGTCAAAAGCCCGGTGCGCGTGGGGTTCATCAGCACGTTCTCGACGATGAGGTCGGAGCCCGGGACGATGAGCCCCGCAACGATCGGGAAGGCGGCCGAGGAGGGATCGCCGGGGACCGTCACCGCCTGCGCCTTGAGCTCGGGCAGGCCGGACACCTCGATGATCCGGGTTCCATCGGCCTCGGTCGTGATCTGGATGTCCGCGCCGAACCCGGCCAGCATCTTTTCGGTGTGGTCGCGCGTCATGATGGGCTCGATGACGGTGGTCGTGCCCGGGATGACGAGGCCTGCAAGGAGCACGCAGCTCTTGACCTGCGCGGAGGCCATGGGGACGCGATATTCGATGGGCAGGGGCGTGCGCGGGCCCCGAAGCGCGATCGGGAGGCGGTTGTCATTATGCTCGACCACCTCGACCCCGATGGCGCGCAGCGGATCGAGCACGCGCTTCATCGGCCGGGCCGAGAGCGATGCGTCCCCCACGAACCGGGTGACGAAATCATAGGTGCCGCAAAGGCCCATGGCGAGCCTGACGCCGGTGCCGGCATTGCCGAAATCGAGCGGGCCCTGCGGCTCGAGGAAGCCGCCGACGCCAAGCCCGTTGATGTGCCAGCTCTCGCCGCGCTTTTCGATGGTCGCGCCCAGCGCCTGCATGGCGCGGCCGGTCGCCAGAACGTCCTCGCCCTCGAGAAGGCCCTCGACCACCGTCTCCCCGACCGCCATCGCGCCGAACATGAAGGCGCGATGGGAGATCGACTTGTCGCCCGGCACGCGCATGCGGCCCCTCAGCCCGTCGCTGCGGGACGCGGTCATCGGGCGGGGGGAAGTGGCGTGCGGGGCGGAGGCGGTAGGGGCGCTGGACATCCTGCTCACGGTCTCTGTCGATCTTTCATCCGGGCTCGGGTGGCCTTATCATGACGAGATCACCGTCTCCAGCCCGAGTTTCCCGCCAGTCCCTGCAAGCTAGCATGTTAGTGCTTGCGCGGCCCATAAGCTGCCGCTAGGCTCTTCATCCAACGGCCCTGGGAGTCCGCCCCAAGAGGGGTGGGTGGCCGTCTGACATTGCTGTCCTGAGGAGGAATTCATGCTTCGTCGCAGCCTGCTGCTGTCGTCCGCCGTCCTGGCGATGACCGCCTTCGCCACCCCTGCCGCAATCGCGCAGGACGATCTGACCATCGCATCGTCCATGCCGAGCCTCGGCTTTCCGTTCTTCGTGCACATGGCCAACCAGCTGCGCGCCGAAGCCGAAAGCATTGGCGGCATCACGCTGATCGAGAGCGACGGCCAGAACTCGGCCCCCAAGCAGACCGGGGACATCGAAGCCGCCATCGTGCAGGGCGCCGACGCCATCGTCATGTCGCCGCTCGACGTCAACGCCCTCGCTCCTGCCGTCGAGCAGGCCGTGGCCGCAGGCGTGGCCGTGGTGACGGTCGACCGCCGCGTCGACGGCGTCGAGGGCATCCTCGCCCATGTCGGTGCGGACAACGTGCTGGGCGGCGAAGCCCAGGCCCGCGCGGTCATGGAAGCCTTCCCCGATGGCGCGACCATCTTCCACCTGCAGGGCCAGCCCGGCGCCGGCCCGGCCATCGACCGCAACCAGGGCGTGCACAACGTGCTCGACGAAGCGGGCGAGCAGTACAACATCGTCTTCGAGCAGACCGCGAACTTCTCGCGCTCCGAAGCGCTGAGCGTCGTGGAAGCGGGGCTTGCCGCCAATGGCGCGCCCGACGTGATCATCGCGGCCAATGACGACATGGCGCTCGGCGCCATGGAAGCGGTCGCCGCGGCCGGCCTCACCGATGTCGCCATCTACGGCTTCGACGCTCTGCCCGAGGCCCTCGCAGCGGTCCGCGACGGCGGCCTTGCCGGCACGGTCGAGCAGTTCCCTGGCGAGCAGGCCCGTACGGCCCTGCGCATCGCGGTCGACTTCAAGCGCGACGGCACCGAGCCCGAGAGCGAGGTGGTGCTGCTGACCCCGATCGTGATCGGCACCGACAATATCGACCAGGCCGAGCGCCTGGGCGAAATCCAGTAGCGGTTCCTCCCGCTCGCACATTGCGGGGACGGACGGGTCCGTCCCGGCCGTCCCCGCAATGGCATCGTCCGACGGAGCCCAAGACCCATGACTTCCGGCACCGCCACCGCCGCCCAGATCCCAGCGCACACCGCTGCTCAACCCGGCCCGGCCACTCCTCTCCTTGCGATCGAGGGGCTCACCAAGCGCTTCGGCGCCGTCACCGCCCTCGAGAATGTCTCGCTCAGCCTTCGCAAGGGCGAA
Organism: Arsenicitalea aurantiaca; assembly: GCF_003994485.1. GTDB lineage: Bacteria > Pseudomonadota > Alphaproteobacteria > Rhizobiales > Devosiaceae > Arsenicitalea > Arsenicitalea aurantiaca. The sequence goes on along the minus strand of NZ_RZNJ01000004.1, from coordinate 457,663 downwards.
GTGCTCGGGCTGATGGGGGAGAACGGGGCGGGCAAGTCTACGCTTCTCAAGATCCTGTCGGGCGTGCAGCCGCCGACCGAAGGCCGCATCCTCATCGACGGTGCGCCGGTTACCATCACGAGCCCGCAGCACGCCCAGAGCCTCGGCATCATCACCATCTACCAGGAGCTGAGCCTCATTCCGACGCTCAGCGTCGCCGAGAACATCTTCATCGGCCGCGCGCCCATCGGCCGGCTCGGCCTCGTCGACTGGGGCCGCATGCGCCGCGAGGCGCGCGAGATCATTGCCCGGGTGGGGCTGCGCATCGATCCGCAGACGGTCGTTTCGGCCCTTTCGGTCGCCGAGCAGCAGATGGTCGAGATCGCCCGGGCGCTGTCGCTCTCCTCGCGCATCATCATCATGGATGAGCCGACCTCCGCGCTCTCTGAAACCGAAGTCGCGCGGCTCCTCTCGATCATGGCGCGGCTGCGCGAAGAGGGCGTCGCGATCATGTTCGTCACCCACCGCCTCGAGGAGGCGTCCGGCATCTGCGACCGCATGACGGTGCTGCGCGACGGGCGCCTCGCGGGGCATCTCGAGCGCGGCGACGGGCCGATCCCGATCCCCGCCATCATCGAAAACATGGTGGGCCGGGCCGCCTCAGAGCTTTATGCCCGCCCCGCCGAGCGCGCCACGCCCGGCCCGGTGCGGCTAGAGGTGCGCGGGCTGAGGACCACGCCCAACCCCGAGGCGCCGCACGCGATCGTCCTCGACGGGGTGGATCTGGACCTGCGGGGCGGCGAGATCCTCGGGGTGGCGGGGCTCGTCGGCTCGGGCCGCACCGAACTCGCCCGCGCCATCTTCGGGGCCGACCCGGTCGCTGCCGGCACGCTGACCCTCGATGGCACCGAGATCCGCCCGGCCTCGCCGGCCGACGCCATTGCGCTCGGGATCGGGCTCGTGCCCGAGGACCGCAAGCACCAGGCGATCTTCGCGGCGCTCGGCATTCTCTCGAACTTCTCGATTGCCGCGCTCGACGCCTATGCCCGCTTCGGCGGGCTGATGGACGAGAAGCGCGAGCGCGCCGACCTCGCCGAATACAAGCGCATGCTCAACATCCGCATGGCCGATGCCGACCAGACGATCGACGGGCTTTCGGGGGGCAACCAGCAGAAGGTGATCCTCGCCCGCTGGCTGGCGCGCGACCCCAAGGTGCTGATCGTGGACGAGCCGACGCGCGGCGTCGACGTCGGGGCCAAGGCCGAAGTGCACCAGATTCTCGTGCAGCTCGCCGCGCGCGGCATCGCCATCATGGTGATCTCGTCCGAATTGCCCGAGATCCTCGCGGTCAGCGACCGCATCGTCACCATGCGCGAAGGGCGCATCACCGGAGAGCTGCCCGCCCGCGAGGCGAGCGAAGCAAAACTGATGGCCTTGATGGCCTTGGGGGAGAAGGGCCAATGACCACCGAAGCCGCCAGCGCCGAGCGCAAGGGCCCCAACATGTTCAAGCTGATCATGCGGTTCGGGCCGCTGATCTTCCTACTCCTGCTCATGATCGTATTCGCGCTCATGAACCCCAATTTCCTCAACCCGGTCAATCTCTTCAACGTGATGCGGCAGATCTCGATCACCGGGCTCATCGCGCTCGGGATGACGTTCGTCATCCTCACCGCCGGGATCGATCTCTCGGTCGGCTCGCTGCTAGCCTTCTGCGGCATGGTGGCCGCCGTCGTCGCCAAGGGCGGGGTGACGTCCTCGCTCGCCGCCGCAGGCGGTCAGGCGGGCTTTGGCTGGTTTGCCGCGCTCCTTGCCGCGCTGATCGTCGGGGCGGCCTGCGGAGCGATCCAGGGGCTGGCCGTCACCCGGCTCAAGGTGCCGCCCTTCGTCGTCACGCTCGGGGGGCTCACCATCTGGCGCGGGCTCACCCTTACCATTTCAGGCGGCGGGCCGGTCTCGGGGTTCGATGCCACCATGCGCTGGTTCGGCACCGGGCTCATCGGGCCGGTTCCCGTGCCCGTCATCATCTTCGCCATCGCCGCCATCATCTGCCACATGGTGCTGCGCTACACCCGCTTCGGGCGGGCGGTCTATGCGGTGGGCGGCAATGCGGAGGCCGCGCGGCTCTCTGGCGTGCGGGTCGACCGGGTGCTGGTCTCGGTCTATGTCATCGTCGGGTTCTTCTGCGGGCTGGCCGCGTTCGTCCTCTCGGCGCGGCTCAACTCCGCCGAGGCAGTGGCGGGCATCGGCTACGAGCTCACCGTCATCTCCGCCGTGGTGATCGGGGGCACGAGCCTTTTCGGCGGCATCGGCAGCATTGCGGGCACGGTGATCGGGGCGGCGCTGATCGGGGTGCTCGTCAACGGGCTCGTGCTCAACAATGTGAGCTCCTACACCCAGCAGGTGGTCATCGGGCTCATCCTGATCCTCGCCGTCGCCTTTGACCGCTGGCTCAAAACGCGGGCCCGGGGCTGAGCGTCACCCATGGGCAACGCCGCGGGGAACCCCGGCCGCCCGGGCCCATTTTTGGGTTTGACAGATGGGGCCTTTCTCCGTAACCGAGCCGGAAAGCGCCCAAGACCCAAGAGGGAACGAGATTGGCCAGTTCTGAACGCGGCACCAAGCGAACCTGCCCCGAAACGGGCAAGAAATTCTATGATCTGAACCTGGACCCGGTGGTCTCGCCCTATACCGGCAAGTCCTATCCGCGCTCCTATTTCGAGACGGTTGCAGCGGTGGCCCGCCCCGCCGAGAGGCGCGCCGCTCCGGCCGAGGTCGAAGAGACCGAGGACGAGGAGACCGAGGACGCAGCAGCGCCCGAGATCATCTCGCTCGACGAAGCCGATGCCGAGGAAGGCGCGGATTCGGACGAGGACATTCCCGATGTCGAAGACGTCGAGGATGTCGAGGATCTGGGCGATGACGACGCGGACGTCTTCCTCGAGGAAGACGAGGACGAGGACGACAATCTCGACTTCGACGTCGAGACCGACAGCGAGCGCTGAGCATCGCGACGGTTTTGTTGCAAAAGCCCGATTTTGGCTCTTGCATCGGGCAAAACCCTTCACTAGGTTGCGCCTCGCTTCGGGAGGGTTTCCACTCGAAGCGAGACGGGAAGTCGGGGCCATAGCTCAGTTGGGAGAGCGCTTGAATGGCATTCAAGAGGTCGTCGGTTCGATTCCGATTGGCTCCACCATCCCCGATCCGGTAGACCGGAGACGAACATGGGCCCGCGCAAGCGGGCCTTTTGTTTTTAGCCCTCCTCCCCCGGGCCGGCCGGGCGCCCATTGACTTCCCTCCGCACGGCATTACCTTTTGAACATGCGCATTCGAGCGGACCAGCATCGCGATTGTCCGGCGCGCCTCCATCCGGTGATGGGAGCGCGGCCCTAAGGCGGTGCGCGTCATCCGCCTTGGGGCAGAGCGCGCGGGCATGCCCGCGCCAAGACGCCAAGTCTCTCGGCGCATAGTTCATTCACACGCATTCAAACTTGGCCCTGCCGCCGGCGCATGACGCGCGCGGAGGGCCGGAGATCCCCACATGTCCAAATCCTCCGAACCCCGCATCTTGCTGGGAGAAACCGAACACCAGACCCTGCTTTCGCTGGCCCGCAGCGGCAGAGGCGAGGCGCTGCTCGTCGAACTCGAACGGGCGCGGATCGTCCCTGACCGCAAGGTGCCCGACGACGCTGTAAGGATGGGCGCCCGCGTCACCTATCTCGCCGATGGTCGGCGCGAGGTCACCGTGCGTCTCGTTTATCCCGCCGAGGCCGATATTGCCGAGGGGCGGATTTCGGTGCTGACGCCGGTGGGCACGGCGCTGCTCGGGCTGCGGCCGGGCCAGTCCATCGCCTTCGAAGCCCCGGACGGCTCCGAGCGGAGCCTGACCGTAAAATCGGTCGAGGCCGGATCCCTCAAGGCCCTGCCTTGCCCCCGGGGCCCCGGCGCGCCTAAATGAGCGATGCGGGGCTTCAGCCCTGCGCCCGGGGCCGTTCCGGCACCGGTGGAGGCCCGCCCATGGCTCTGTCCCATCCCCCGCTCCGCCGTCTCGGGCGCCTGCGGCTTGCCACCGCCCACAGGCGCACGCGCTGGGCCGATGGCGTGCTGGCGCTCGTTCTGACTTTCGTTGCCGGTGCGGTCAATGCGGGCGGGTTCCTCGCCATCGGCTGGTACACCTCGCACATGACGGGCATCGTCTCGCTCGCCGCCGACAGCCTCGTGCTGGGCGCGCTCGATCTCGTCTGGCCGGCGCTTCTCGCCGTCCTCGCCTTCATTGCAGGCGCGGCCAGTTCGGCCGTGCTCGTCAACTGGGGCCGGCGCAACCGGCGGTCGCGGCAATACGCCTATCCGATCCTTTTCGAAGCGGCGCTGCTGCTGGGATTTGGCGGGCTCGCCGCGGTTCTCGGCCCCGATGGCCCCTTCGGCCCGCTGATCGGGGTTCTCTGCTTCATCATGGGGCTGCAGAACGCAACGGTGACGAAACTCTCGGGCGCCCGCATCCGGACCACCCACCTCACCGGCATGATCACCGATATCGGCATCGAAATCGGCAAGGCGCTTTATCGCGAGGCGCGGGACGATCCTGCCCACCCGGTCCGGGCCGACCGGGAAAAGCTGAAACTGCTGCTCGGGCTCGTCAGCGCCTTCTTCCTCGGCGGCCTTTCGGGCGCCATCGGCTTTTCGGTCCTCGGCTTCCCCTTCACCATCCCGCTTGCCCTCCTCCTCACCCTCATCGCCCTGCCGCGCATCGGCAGGCGAAAAGGGCGGGCGACGCGGCCTCTGACCCGACCCGGACCGGCCGCACCGCCGGACCGGGCCTGAGCGGAACGATCAGCCCTTTTTTTCGAGGTAGGGCGCGTGGAGGGCGAGGTCGGCGGGGCCGAGCCGGTCGGCGGCGGTGAAGGACTGGTGCCAATAGGGATAAAGGAGCGGGGGCTGACTGACGGCGTCGAGGCGCGCGCGCTCGTCCTCGGTCAGGTCCAGATTGACCGCGGCGAGATTGTCCTCGAACTGGGCCTCGTTGCGGCCCCCGATGATGACCGAGGTGACGCCGGGGCGCCCGAGGAGCCAGGCGAGCGCCACCTGTGCGCCCGACACCCCGCGGGCCTCGGCGACCGAGACGATCACATCGACGATGTCGTAGAGCTTTTCCCAGTCGCGCACCGGCGGCTCCTTCTGGACGCTCTGGTGGCGCGCGCCTTCGGGCTTTTGGGCATCGCGCCGGTACTTGCCCGAGAGCAGGCCGCCCGCAATGGGGCTCCAGACGAGAATGCCGAGGCCCTGATCGAGCCCGATCGGCACGAGCTCGTATTCGGCGTCGCGGGTGTGGAGCGTGTAGTGGATCTGCTGGGAGACGAAGCGCTGGGCGTGGCGCGCATCGGCGATGGCGAGCGCCTTCATCATGTGCCAGCCCGAATAGTTCGAGCAGCCGATATAGCGGACCTTGCCCTGGCGCACGAGGGTGTCGAGGGCCTCCATGGTCTCCTCGAGCGGGGTCTGCCCGTCCCATTCATGGCACTGGTAGAGGTCGATATAGTCGGTGCGGAGGCGTTTGAGGCTCGCCTCGCACTGGGCGATGATGTGGTGGCGGGAAAGCCCCTGGTCGTTGGGGCCGCTGCCGACGGGGAAGCGGGCCTTGGAGGCGATCAGCATGCGCTGGCGGCGGCCATCGGCGATTGCCTCGCCCATGATCGCCTCGGAATTGCCCTGCTGGTAGATGTTCGCGGTGTCGAAGAGGTTGACGCCGTGATCGAGGCAGAGATCGATCTGGCGGGACGCTGATTTCAGGTCGGTCGAGCCGATCGGCGCACCGGGCTCCTTCTTGCCGAAGGTCATGGTGCCCATGGTCATGACCGAGACCTTGAGGCCCGAGCGGCCGAGCAGGCGGTATTTCATCTTTGAGGCTCCTCGATTGATCAGGGGAGCCTAGCCCAAAGCGCAGCGCTTTGCATGGGCGTGGTGCGGGCGTACCGGAATCGGGGTTTGCGCCTCCTGCGCGGGGCGAAAATCTGCTAAGGGGGCGGCGCCAATCGCATTTTGCGCAAGGAAACGGGAAGAGCTGATGAACAGGATCGATCTAGAGGGCCAGTCGGCCGTCGTCACGGGGGGAGCGCAGGGGATCGGCTTTGCCATCGCGCAGCGGCTCGTCGCATCGGGGGCCAATGTCAGCCTCTGGGACATGGACGGCGCGCTGCTCGAAAAGGCGAAGGCCGCGCTGGGGGAGAAGGCGAGCACCGTGACGGTCAACGTGACGGATGCCGAGGCGGTGGTCGCGGCGGAGGCCGAGGCCTCGCGCGTGGCGGGGCCGGTCTCGATCCTCGTCAATTCGGCCGGCATCGCCGGCAAGATCGCCCCGCTCGACGAATATCCGATCGATGAGTGGAAGCGCGTCATCGACATCAACGTGCACGGCACCTTCCTCGTCAGCCGCGCCATCGTGCCGGGCATGAAGGCGCGCAATTACGGGCGGATCGTCAACATCGCCTCGATCGCGGGCAAGGAAGGCAACCCGAACGCCTCGGCCTATTCGGCCTCCAAGGCGGCGGTGATCGGCATGACCAAGTCGCTCGGCAAGGAACTGGCCAAGCACGACATCGCGGTCAACGTGATCACCCCGGCGACGGCCAACACCCGCATTCTCGACCAGGTGACGCCCGAGTTCATCGACTACATGCTCCAGCGCATTCCGCGCGGGCGGTTCCTTGAAGTGGACGAGGCGGCCAACATGGTGGCGTGGCTGGTCTCCAAGGAAAACAGCTTCACCACCGCCTCTGTGTTCGACCTTTCGGGCGGCCGCGCGACCTATTGAGCGCCCATGACGTCAAACAAAAAGGGGCGCCCGCCGGGCGCCCCTTTTTGCTGCCGGTGAGGCACAGGATCAGTAGCGATACTGCTCGGACTTGAAGGGGCCGGCCTGCGGGACCCCGATATAGGCGGCCTGGTCGGGCGAGAGCGTCGTCAGCTTGGCGCCGAGCTTGGCGAGGTGGAGGGCGGCGACCTTTTCGTCGAGATGCTTGGGCAGCACGTGGACGGCCTTCTCCATGGTCTCGCCATTGGTCCAGAGCTCGATCTGGGCGAGGGTCTGGTTGGCAAAGGACGCGCTCATCACAAAGCTCGGATGACCCGTGGCATTGCCCAGATTGACGAGCCGGCCTTCCGAAAGCAGCACGATCCGGTTGCCCGAGGGCAGCTCGATCAGATCGACCTGCGGCTTGACGTTGGTCCATTTGAAGTTGCGCAGCGCGCCGACCTGGATCTCGTTGTCGAAGTGCCCGATATTGCAGACGATCGCCATGTCCTTGAAGAGGCGCACATGGTCGACCGTGACGACGTCGCGATTGCCCGTGGCGGTGACGACGATGTCGGCGCGGTGGGCGGCGTCCTCGAGCGTCACGACCTCATAGCCGTCCATGGCGGCCTGCAGCGCGCAGATCGGGTCGACCTCGGTGACGAGCACGCGCGCGCCGGCGCCGCGCAGGGACTGTGCCGAGCCCTTGCCGACATCGCCATAGCCGCAGACGATGGCGACCTTGCCCGCCAGCATCACGTCGGTGCCGCGCCGGATGGCATCGACGAGGCTTTCGCGGGTGCCGTATTTGTTGTCGAACTTGGACTTGGTGACGCTGTCGTTGACGTTGATCGCGGGGAAGGGCAACTCGCCCTTTTCCTGAAGCTGGTAGAGGCGCATGACGCCGGTCGTCGTTTCCTCGGAGACCCCGCGGATGGCGTCGCGGATGCGTGAATAAAAGCCGGGCGACTTCGCAAGGCGCGCGCGGATGGTGGCAAAGAGGATTTCCTCTTCCTCATTGCCCGGCTTGTCGAGGACCGAAGGATCGGTCTCGGCCCTGGCGCCGCTGAGGACGAGCATGGTGGCGTCCCCGCCATCGTCGAGGATCATGTTGGGCGTGCCGCCATCGCCCCATTCCATCATGCGGTCGGTATAGGCCCAGTATTCCTCCAGCGTCTCGCCCTTGTGGGCAAAGACCGGGATGCCTGCGGCCGCAATGGCGGCGGCGGCGTGATCCTGGGTCGAGAAGATGTTGCACGAGACCCAGCGGACCTCTGCCCCGAGCGCGACCAGCGTCTCGATGAGGACGGCCGTCTGGATGGTCATGTGGAGCGAACCGGCAATGCGGGCGCCCTTGAGGGGCTGGCTGGCCGCATATTCCTCGCGGATCGCCATCAGCCCGGGCATCTCGATCTCGGCCATGCCGATCTCCTTGCGCCCGTAATCGGCCAGGCCGATGTCCCTGATCACGTAATCGGTGGTGCTGCTCATGCTCGCTCTGCCCGGATATGCCTCGTTGCGCGGCTTATACGCGGGGGCCGGCAGCCGATCAACCGGGATATAAAGAAAACTTTATATCCGCTCGCGATAGACGACGCGCCGGCGGCGGAAGGGGAGAACGAGGAGCCAGAGCAGGGCCGAGACGAGGAGCGAGCCGATGAAGAAGCCTGCGCCGGCATAGAGGAAGCCTTCGGGCGTGACGGGCACGGCAGGCCGGAAATTCTCGAGGGTTCGGAGCCCGATCTCGGTATCGGCATAGGCCGGCAGGCGCATGAGGCGCTCGAGCGGATCGGCATTGCGGATATCGGCGAGAAGGCGGCTCAGCTCGGCGTGGCGGGCAAAGGTGCGCGCCATGCTCTCTCCACGGCCCGAGAGGAAGCTGTCGCCGCTCTGGCTGAAGCGTGCGATCGCCGCCTCACGGGTAAGGCCAGCGTCTGTCGCGGCGGTATCGAATTCGGCCGCGATGATGGCGAGTTCGTCCACCGCGCCCCCGAGGCGCTGGGTGTATTGCTGGGCGTATTCGGGGAATTGCGAGAGCGCGATGGCGAGCAGGATGCCGCCGAGAAAGGCAAGGGTGCGTCGCATCGGGTGGGCGGCTCCGCGCAGGCATTGGTGGACGGCAAGGGTGCGCGGCAATCAAGAACGCGTCAACGGTCCGGGCCGCCTCTCACCGGCCTTGCTCTGCCACGGGGACCCGGCGCAAATATGGCGCATGCCGCACGCGCCGGCCGATTCGCCCCCCTGGTGTTCCATGCAGCTGAGCTTTCCCCATCTCGCGCCGATCCTCCTGCTGATCGGATCGAACCTCTTCATGACCTTTGCCTGGTATGGGCACCTCAAATTTCCCGGCACCGCGCTCTGGGTCGCGGTGATGATCAGCTGGGGGATCGCCTTTTTCGAGTACTGGCTGGCCGTACCCGCCAACCGGATCGGGTACGGCACCTATAGCGCAGCAGCACTGAAGACCATTCAGGAGGTGATCAGCCTCACCGTCTTCGCCGGGTTCGCGGTGCTGGTGCTCGGGGAAAAGCTCACCTGGAACCACGGCATCGGGTTCGGACTGATCGGGCTCGGGGCCTTCTTCATCTTCAAGGGGCCGTTGCGCTGAGGCAGTCGACGAGATCGGCCGAGAGCCCCCGGAGCAGCGCCGCATAGAGATCGGCGCCCGGCTCGAGATCGGCCCCTTCGGGATCGAGGATGCCGGTGCGCAACGCGGACCCCTCGGCGATGGCCGCGATGATGGCGGGCTCGAATTGCGGCTCGGCAAAGATGCAGACCGCACCCGCATCGGCGACGCGCGCGCGCAGCTGGTTGATGCGCTGGGCGCCCGGCATGATCTCGGGCGAGACGGTCACCGAACCGGCGACCGAGAGCCCGAAGCGCTGCTCGAAATACTGATAGGCATCGTGAAAGACGATGAAGGGACGATCCGCCACGGGAGCGAGCTCGGCCTCGAGTTCGGCGGCGAGATCGGCGAGCCGGCCGCGCTCGGCCTCCGCATTGGCCTCGTAGGCCTCGGCATTTTCGGGATCGGCCTCGGCAAGGCTCCGGGCGATGGCGTCGACCATCAGCGCGGCATTGTCGGGATCGAGCCAGAAATGCATGTCCGGGCCGCCATGGGCATGATCGTGATGGGCGTGATCATCGCGGCTATGGTCATCGTGGTCGTGGTCATCGTGGTCGTGGGCGGCATGATAGTGGTCATCATGGTCATGGTCATGGTCGTGGTCGTGGTCGTGGTCGTGGTCGTGGTCGTGATCATGGTCATCGTGATCATGAGCGTCGTCATGAGCATGGTCGTGCTCGTCATCATGGGCGTGCGGCTCGAACGCGCCGCCTTCGCGGGTCGGCAGCAGCGTCAGCCCGTCGATCTGGGAGAGGGCAATGGTCGTGGCGCCCGGCGCAAGGGTATCGAGGGCGTCCTCGAGGAAGGTTTCCATGCCATGGCCGGTCCAGAAGACGATCTCGGCGTTCTGCAGATTGCCTGCATCGGAGGGGCGAAGCGCATAGGTGTGGGGCGAGGCGCTGCCCGAGACGAGGAGGGTGGGCTCGCCGACGCCCGCCATCACGGCGCTGACCAGCGCGTGGACGGGCTTGATGGAGGCAACGACCGCAGGGGCGGCGAGGGCCTGGCTCGTCCCGGCCATGAGGATGAGGGCCATCGCCCCGGTGATCGTGGTCCCGGCTATGGTGGTCTTGCGCATCTTGTCCGCTCCGCTTGAAATTCGTCAATCAGCAACGAAATGTTATGACATAACGCTTTCGCGGCGTAACGCTATAACGTAGAGGTTTGCCCCTTACAAGACGGAAGACGCACGCAATGGATTTTGCTGTTTCGGACGACAGGCTGATCGAGATGAGCGGTGCCGGCGTGCGCCGCGACGGGCGCTGGCTCGTCTCCAACGTCGACCTCGCTATCGGGCGCGGGGAGATCGTGACGTTGATCGGCCCCAATGGTTCGGGCAAATCGACCACGGCCAAGCTCGTGACGGGGGTGCTGCGCGCAGATGCCGGCAGCATTGCGCGCGCCCCGGGGCTTCGGATCGGCTATGTGCCGCAAAAGCTCGCGATCGACTGGACGCTGCCGCTGACGGTGAAGCGCCTGATGACGCTGACCGGGGCGCAGAAGCCGGCCGAGATCGCGCGCGCGCTCGAGGCCGTCGGGATCGGGCATCTGGCATCGGCAAGCGTGCAGCAGCTTTCGGGCGGCGAGTTCCAGCGCGCGCTCCTCGCGCGGGCCATGCTGCGGCGGCCCGACCTGCTGGTGCTCGACGAGCCGGTGCAGGGGGTCGATTTTTCAGGCGAAGTGGCGCTTTACGAGCTCATCGCGCGGATCCGGGCGGAGACCGGTTGCGGCATCCTGCTGATCAGCCACGACCTCCATGTGGTGATGGCTGCGACCGACACGGTGGTCTGCCTCAACGGGCATGTGTGCTGCCGCGGCACGCCCCAGACCGTGCTGCAGAGCCCCGAATATCTGCGCCTCTTCGGGCAGCGGGCGGCCGGGGCGCTGGCGCTCTACCAGCACGATCATGACCACACCCATCTGCCCGACGGACGCGTTTCCGATCATGGACACGACCACGGGCACGCTCACGCCCATCATCACGCTCACGGGCATCATCACGACCATGCCGGGGAGAGCCCGCTCGGGCAGGTCGGGACCGGCGCGCCGCGGCAGGACGCTCACTGATGCTCGACGATTTCTTTTCCCGCGCGCTCATTGCCGGGGTCGGCCTCGCGCTCGTCACCGGTCCGCTCGGCTGCTTCATCGTCTGGCGCCGCATGGCCTATTTTGGCGACACCATGGCCCATTCGGCGCTTCTGGGGGTCGCGGTATCGCTTCTGCTCGAGATCGAGATGCAGGTCGGCGTCTTCATCATCGCCGCGCTCGTGGCCATGGCGCTCCTCCTGCTGCAGCGCCGGCCGGGCCTGTCGACGGACGCGCTGCTCGGCATCCTCTCCCATTCCACCCTCGCCATTGGGCTCGTCATGGTGGCGTTCATGAGCTGGCTCAGGATCGACCTCATGGGGTTCCTCTTCGGGGACATCCTCGCGGTGACGCGGGCCGATATCGCGCTCATCTATTTCGGGGGGGCGGTGATCCTCGGGATCGTCCTCTGGCTCTGGCGGCCCCTGCTCGCGGCGACCGTCAGCGCGGAGATCGCCGAAGCCGAGGGGTTGAAGCCGGCCCGCGCGCGCTTCGTCTTCATGCTGCTGATGGCGGGCATCATCGCGATCGCGATGAAGCTCGTGGGGGTGCTGCTGATCACCGCGCTCCTCATCATCCCGGCGGCGACGGCCCGGCGGCTGGCGGCGACGCCCGAACATATGGCGGGCATCGCCTCGGTGCTCGGGGCGATCGCGGTGGCGGGCGGGCTTTTCGGATCGCTGAGCTGGGATACCCCATCGGGCCCCTCGATCGTGGTGGCCGCGCTCGTCCTCTTCCTTTTGTCCATGCTCGTGCCGGCCTTCCGGTCCGGGCGCATTGCTGGCGGAGACACAAGATGACGCCGAACCAGGCGCTGACGCGCAATCAGGCTCTCGTCTTACAGGCCTTGACCCATGCCGAAGCGCCGGTCAGCGCCTATGGGCTGCTCGACCTGTTGCGGGCCGAGGGCCTGCGCGCGCCGCTGCAGGTCTACCGGGCGCTCGAAAAGCTCACCGAACTGGGGCTCGTGCACCGGCTCGAATCGCTCAACGCCTTCGTCGCCTGCGCGCATGGGCACAGCCATGACGCCGATGCCGGGCCCGTCGCCTTCGCCATCTGCGAGGATTGCGGGCGGGTCGACGAGTTTTCCGATCCCGTCGTCGAGGCGCGGCTGGGGGACTGGGCCGAAAAGAAGGGGTTCGTTGCCCGACGGACGACGATCGAACTGCGCGGTCGCTGCGGGGCCTGCGCGCGCGCCTGAGCCGTCACCTGCGCGTCACCGCAACCGGGTATGGTCTTTCAAAGCGCGCCGAACGCGCCTATATCGGTGGAAATGACACAGATGAACCAAACCGACGCGTCTGGGGCCGAGCTTCTCGACCGGATCGCGCTCAAGCCGTTTTCGGCTGCCATTTTCGACATGGACGGCACGCTGCTCGACACTGAACTGGTGTTCCGCGGCATCGTGTTCGACGTGTGCGGGGATCTCGGCTTCGAAATGACCGATGCACTCCATAGTCGCATCGTCGGGTCGAGCCACGAGGCGACCAATGCGCTGCTGGTCGAGGCCTATGGGGTGAGCTTCCCCTATGATCTCTTCGATGAACGCTGCCGCACGCACATGCACGAACGCATGCTCGAGACAGTGCCGGTGAAGGCCGGCGCGCTCGAAATCCTGACCGAGCTCAGGGCGCGGGAAATCCCGATCGCCGTCGCCACCTCATCGCGGGCGCGCCACGCCATGACCCATCTGGGGCGTGCTGGCCTGCTCGAGCTTTTCGAGACGGTGGTGACGCGCGACGACGTCACCCGTCCCAAGCCTCACCCCGAACCCTATCTCACCGCCGCCTCCCGGCTCGGGGTGGCGCCCGAGGCCTGCATCGCGCTCGAGGATTCCCATGCCGGGGTGCGCGCGGCCCATGCCGCGGGCATGCAGACCATCATGGTTCCGGACCTCGTGAGGCCATCCGCCGAGATCGAGGCGCTCTGCGCCGCGGTGATGGACAGCCTTCACCACGTGCACGCCGCCTTCCCGCCGCACCGGCGCTGAGTCGCCTCAAATTGCCGCGCTTCTGACGCCACTCCGGTCTCCGGGGTGGCGTTTTGCATTGCCTCCTGTCGCAGACGCGCAACACTCCGAAGATGATTGCAATTGCACCGATCCGGTTAGGGCCGGGCTCACCACGCAATCATGGATCTGTGCATGACCAGCATTTCCGGGGTGTTCAAGCGGCTGCGCGGTCGTTAACCCTGCTTTAAGAAGTGCGTGCGCATGGTTAACCAGCGGTAAAATTCAGGTTTCATCAACCATGAGCCTCCGCTAGGGTGCCGCAGCTTCGAGTAGACCAAAGACTGGCTCTGCCTTTTGGGGGTGGGTCGGGGGAAGGGACGGGCAATTGTCGCGACAGAGGTTCGCCACCGGTAAGCGCGCGCTTGCGAAACTGTTCACGGTTGCAGCTGCAGCGCTGACTTCAAGCCTTCTGAGCCTGCCCGCCCACGCCGTCGACCTCTCCGAAGCCCGCATCATTCCCGCCAGCCTTTCGAGCGCCGTGATGGCGCAGCGCGCACAGCCGGCCCTCGTGCACGTGCGGGTGACAGACGCGATGCTCGCCGCCTATGTCGAGCGCCAGCAGGCCCTGCGCAATTTCGACGGCTTCGAAGTGCCGAGCGAGGACGAGCTGACCGAAACCGTGCTGCTCGGCTATATCGCCCGGCAGCGCAACATGGCCCTCGAGGCCATCGAGCATGTCGATGTGAGCGGCGCGCCCGCCCTGACCCAGGCGGTTCTTTCGGACTATGCCCGTTCGGACTTCAAGCCGACCCGCAAGAAGGTCGAACTGGCTGCCGACGAGAAGCTTTGCCTCACCCAGGCGATCTATCACGAGGCGCGCGGGGAGACCGAGGACGGCCAGTGGGCCGTGGCCAACGTCATCATCAACCGCGCCTTCTCGCGCAAATATCCCTCGACCATCTGCGGGGTCGTCTTCCAGAACGCCGACAAGGGCCGGTATCGCTGCCAGTTCACCTTCGCCTGCGACGGGCGTTCGGACATGGGCAACGAGAAATCGGCCTGGCGTCGTTCGGCCCAGATGGCCGAGCGGGCCTATGCCGATTTCGTACGCGGTTCGCGGCCGGACGTGGTGCCCGATTCCACGCTCTACTATCACACCACCGCCGTCGCCCCGAGCTGGTCGCGCAGCTTCCGGCGCGTCGCGACCATCGGGTCGCACATCTTCTACTCGCCGGAGTAAGCGCCATAGCGGGCGACGCAAAGCGGCCCGCCAGCCTCCCCCCGACCTTCGCTTTTCCAAAGCATCGTCTCCAGCCTGACGGCTGGCTTTGCACGTCCACTGGGCGGGAGCCGGAAATGAAATCGCCCGCCTCCCTCCTGGGGAGACGGGCGATCCTGCCCGGGTGAGGAACGGGCGTTGGTTATTCGGCGGCAGCTGCGAGGCGTGGGCCGGCCTCGGCGGCCTTGGCCGCTTCGGGGCCGAACTTCCGGAAGTTCTCGACGAAGAGGCGCTGCAGCTTGCCGGCGGCCGCGTCATAGGCATCGGCATCCGCCCAGGTGCGGCGCGGCTCGAGGAGGGCCGGATCGATCCCTTCGAGCGCGACGGGCACGGCAAGACCGAAAAGCGGATCTTCGCGCATTTCGGCGTGGTCGAGCTCGCCCGAGAGCGCTGCGGCGAGAAGCCGGCGGGTGGAGGCGATGTCGATCCGGCGGCCGGTGCCGTAGCCGCCGCCGGTCCAGCCGGTGTTGAGCAGGAAGGTGCGCGCGCCGCTGAGGCGCAGCCGCTCGGCCAGCATCTTGCCGTAGACACTCGGATGCAGCGGCATGAAGGGGGCCCCGAAACAGGCCGAAAAGGTCGCCTGCGGCTCGGTGACGCCGCGCTCGGTGCCGGCCACCTTGGCGGTATAGCCGGAGAGGAAATGATAGACCGCCTGCTCGGGGGTGAGCCGGGCGATCGGAGGCAGGACGCCGAAGGCATCGGCGGTCAGGAAGACGACGGTGCGCGGCTGGCCGCCCGTGCCGCCCGGAGCAATGGCGGGCAGGGTCTCGATCGGATAGGCCGCGCGCGTGTTCTCGGTCAGCGACACATCGTCATAGAGCGGGCGGGAATCCTCCCCGAGCACGAGGTTCTCGAGCACGGTCCCGAAGCTGCGCGTGGCCGCGTAGATTTCGGGCTCGGCGCTGCGCGAAAGCTTCACCGTCTTGGCGTAGCAGCCCCCTTCGAGATTGAAGACGCCCTCGTCGCTCCAGCCATGCTCGTCATCGCCGATCAGCGGGCGCTCCGGATCGTTGGAGAGCGTCGTCTTGCCCGTGCCCGACAGCCCGAAAAAGAGTGCAACATCGCCCTCGCGCCCGACATTGGCCGAACAGTGCATGGGCATCACCCCCTCGCTCGGGGCGTGATAGTTGAAGAGCGAGAAGACCGATTTCTTGATCTCCCCGGCATAGAAGGTGCCGGCGATGAGGACGAGCCGGCGCGCCATGTCGAGTGCGATCACCGTGCTCGTGCGGGTGCCATGGCGGGCGGGATCGGCCATGAAGCCGGGCAGGTGCAGGATCGTCACGGGATCCGCACCGGGCGCCGGCATGTCGGGGGTCGGACGGATCAGCAAATTGCGGATGAAGAGGGCGTGCCAGGCGGTTTCGGTATAGACGCGGACGGCCACCTGGTGGGGCTGGGCGGCCCCGGCGCGCAGATCCTGCTGGTAGAGCGGCTTGCCGGACGCCGCTTCGAGCATGTCCGAAAGCAGGGTTTCGAACGCCTCTGGCGTCATGGCGCCCGAATTCTCCCACCAGATCTTGCCGTCGGTCTCTGCGTCGCGGACGACGAATTTGTCCTTGGGCGAGCGGCCGGTAAAGGCGCCGGTGGTCGTGGCGAAGGCGCCCTCGGCGGTGAGCCGTCCCTCGCCTGCGCCGAGCGCCTTGGTGACGAGGGCCGGCACGTCGTCATTGGCCGAGATCGGCCCAGCGCTCCGGGCGATCAGGGCATGAAGGTCGGCATGGAACTGGGCGGTCATGAGGCGCTCCCGGCATGGGCTGACGGGCCCCGACGGGGCCCCTGTTCCGCACACACCTAGGACAGGGCGCGGGCCCCGGCCATCTGCCAATCGGTCTTAAGACTGAAGTCGGAGCCGACCGATTATGCAGCCAAGTCTGGAATATAAGCGTTGCGTGCCTTAATTAAGCGCAAGTGTGGCAGTCAATCTCCGCCTCTCCGGCAGAGTTGGCGCAGGACGGCGCCAAGGAGAGTGCGCAGAGGCGCACGGCAATCGGGTGTCGCCAGACGAGCGGCGGCACGCGCACAATGAAAGGCTATTGCATGCCCAAGATCGCCCTCGTGGACGATGACCGCAACATCCTGACCTCGGTGTCGCTGACGCTGGAAGCGGAAGGCTATACCGTTTCGACCTATACCGACGGGGCCTCGGGTCTCGAGGGGCTGACGACGGACCGGCCGGACCTCGCCATCCTCGACATAAAGATGCCGCGCATGGACGGGATGGAACTGCTTCGCCGGTTGCGACAGAAATCGGACGTACCGGTGATCTTCCTCACCTCCAAGGACGAGGAGATCGACGAATTGTTCGGGCTCAAGATGGGCGCGGACGATTTCATCACCAAGCCCTTCAGCCAGCGGCTGCTGGTGGAGCGGGTCAAGTCGATCCTGCGCCGTGCGGCGCCGCGCGACCCCGCTTCGCTTGCCGGCCCGGCGGGCGAGGCGACGCCCGGCAAGGCGCTGATCGAACGCGGGGCGCTGGTGATGGATGAGGAACGGCACACCTGCACCTGGAACGGGCAACGCGTGACGCTGACCGTGACCGAGTTCCTGATCCTCCAGGCGCTGGCGCTGCGGCCCGGCGTGGTCAAGAGCCGCAATGCGCTGATGGATGCCGCCTATGACGACCAGGTTTATGTCGATGACCGCACCATCGACAGCCACATCAAGCGGCTTCGCAAGAAGTTCAAGGCCGTCGACGACGATTTCGAGATGATCGAGACCCTCTATGGCGTAGGCTATCGCTTCAAGGAGCAATAGGCCTGGCAGGAGCCCTTTAGGTGGCGATCACAGAGGAGGAGCTCTCCCGACGCAGCCGTGCCGCGGCACGGCGCAGGCGCCGGTCGGGCGGCACCAAGACGCGGATCACCCGCGGCGTGCTGACGCCGCTGCGTATGATGCTGCGCGCCGTGCAGCGCTTCCTCGCGCTGACGCTGTTCTCGAGCCTCACCAACCGCATCATCGTCCTGAACCTCGCGGGCCTCGCCGTGCTTGTGGTCGGGATCCTCTATCTCAACCAGTGGCGGGCGGGCCTGATCGATGCGCGCGTGCAATCGCTGCGCGTGCAGGGCGAGATCATCGCGGCGGCGATCGCCGCCTCGGCCACGGTCGACAGCGACGTCATCACGATCAATCCCGACCGGCTGCTCGATTTCCAGTCGGGCACGCCGATCTCGCCGCTGTCCTTCTTCGATCCGGCGCTCGAATTTCCGATCAATCCCGAACGCGTCGCGCCGCTGCTGCGCAATCTCGTCACCCCCACGCGGACGCGCGCGCGCATTTACGACAAGCAGGGATTGCTGATCCTCGACAGCGCCAACATCTATGCGCGCGGGGACGTGCTGCGCCAGCCTTCGCCGGCGCGCCGGGACGGCTTCTTCCTGACCGACTGGTTCGGCCGGCTGATGACCTGGGTGCCGGGCGACGATTTCCCGCTCTACCAGGAGCACGCCCCTGACGAGGGCATGCGCTATCCCGAAGTCGCGGCGGCGCTCTCGGGCAATGTGGCCGATATCGTGCGGCTCGACGCACAGCGCCAGCTGGTCGTCTCGGTCGCGGTACCGGTGCAGCGCGTGCGGGCGACGGTGGGGGTGCTGCTGCTCTCGACCCAGCCCGGCGAGATCGATGCGATCGTCACCACCGAACGCTGGGGCATCCTGCGGATCGCGCTCATCGCTGGAGCGGTGACGGTGATCCTTTCGCTGCTGCTTGCCGGCACCATTGCCGGGCCCATGCGGCGCCTTTCGGAAGCGGCCGAGCGCGTGCAGGGCTCGATGAACCGGCGCACGGAAATTCCCGATTTCACCGATCGCACCGACGAGGTGGGCCACCTCTCCCGCGCGCTGCGCGCAATGACCGATGCGCTCTACAACCGGATCGAAGCCATCGAGCGGTTCGCGGCGGACGTCGCCCATGAGCTCAAGAACCCGCTGACCTCGCTGCGGAGCGCGGTGGAAACCCTGCCGCTGGCCAAGAACGACAAGGACCGCGCGCGGCTTGCCGAAATCATCCAGCACGACGTTCGCCGGCTCGACCGGCTGATCTCGGACATTTCGAATGCGAGCCGGCTCGATGCCGAGCTGGCGCGCGAAAGCGCCGACCCGGTCGATATCGGCACGCTTTGCGAGACGATGGTCTCGATCCAGGGCGACGTGGCGGCCAAGCGGGAGGTGAAGGTCGTCTACGAGGCGCCCGAGGGTCGGTTCGCGCCGGTGGTGCTCGGCCATGACAGCCGCCTCGCGCAGGTGGTCAGCAATCTGATCGACAATGCGGTCTCGTTCTCGCCGCCCGGCGGCACGGTGCGGGTGGTCGTGACGAGTGGCGAGGACAATGTGGTGATCGCCGTGTCCGACGAGGGCCCGGGCATAAAGGGCGATATCGGCCGCATCTTCCAGCGTTTCTATACCGACCGGCCCGAGGGCGAGAGCTTCGGGGATCATTCGGGGCTCGGGCTTTCGATCTCGCGCCAGATCATCGACGCGCATGGCGGAACGATCAAGGCGGCCAACCGGACCGATCGGTCGGGCGCGCTCTTTACCGTGACGCTCGACCGGGCGCCCGAGGAGCGGGCCGGATTGCGGCTGCGAAAATGAAGCTCGGGACCACCCATGGGACGGGTCTCGTGCTCGGCCGGACGGGGGTTCTCATCCGCGGGGCGTCGGGAGCCGGAAAATCGCTTCTCGCGCTCGAGACGCTTGCGCGCTGGAGCGCGGGCGGACACCGGGCGCTGCTGGTTTCGGACGATCAGGTCGAGCTCTTCGGAGTGGGCGCAGGCCTCGAAATGGCCGCGCCCGCGACCATTGCCGGGCTCATCGAACTGCGCGGCCGCGGCATCGTCAGCCGGCCCTGGTGCGCGCGGGCGCCGCTGCATCTGGTGATCGACCTCGTCGACGCGCTCGAGCGCATGCCCGAGGAAACCGCATTCGAGACCGAGATTGCGGGCGTTGCCCTTCCAAGGGCGCCCATTCCCCGGCGGGGGGTGGTCGATCCGAGCCATCAGGGGCTGCTGCTCGATGAGGCGCTAGCCCAAATCTCGACCAGCGGCAGCGCCATGCGTCAAAAAACCACTTGAACCGGCGCGGTGGCGGGGCAAAACTCCCCTCGCGACCCCCGAGGGGCGTCGACGGCGGGGCGGATGCCCCGTCCATCGCACCGACAAGGACCCGGAGTCCGCCCGATCGACAGCTGTCTCCCGGGTCTTCCGGGGGGCGCGCAGCCCAAGGGATGATGCATGATTGGTCTGGTTCTGGTGACGCATGGCGCGCTCGCCAATGAGTTCAAATCGGCCCTCGAACACGTGGTGGGGCCGCAGGAGTTCTGCGAGACCGTGGCCATCGGCCCCGAGGACGACATGGAGGCGAGGCGCGAGGACATCCTCGCCTGCGTCGATGCGGCCAGTGACGGGGACGGGGTGATCATCCTCACCGACATGTTCGGCGGCACGCCCTCCAATCTCTCGATCTCGGTGATGCAGAACCGCAATGTCGAGGTGATCGCCGGGGTGAACCTGCCCATGCTGGTCAAGCTCGTGCGCGTCAGGGCCGAGCACGACATCAAGACCGCCGTGCGTGAGGCCGCCGAGGCGGGCCGCAAGTACATCACCGTCGCCAATGACGTGCTGGGCAGCTAGGCGAAAACCTCTCCACTTTTCGGCACGCCCGATTATGATGGGGCCATGACCACTGCCGCCAATCCGGGCCGCGCGCTCGCGCAACAATTGACCATCTGCAACCGCAAGGGCCTGCATGCCCGCGCATCCGCGCGCTTCGTGCGGACCGCAGAATGCTTCGATGCAGAGATCAAGGTGACGCGGGACGGAACGACCGTCAACGCGTCCTCGATCATGGGGCTGATGATGCTGGGCGCGGGCCCGGGCTCGACGATCCTGGTTTCGGCCTCGGGCAAACAGGCCCGCGAGGCCCTCGATGCCATTACGGTTCTGGTCAACAATGGCTTTGACGAGGACAGCGAAGGGCTTTCGGCCTGAACCTTGCCGACCGCGCGCCGCTCGGCTAAGCCTTTGGGACAAAAGGGGAGCGGGCAGATGGACAAGCGCAGCATCGCCATTATCGGCATCGGCAAGATCGCCAGGGACCAGCATATTCCGGTGATCGGGAAATCGGACCGCTTCGAACTCGCGGCCACCGTCAGCCAGCGCGGCATCGCCGAAGCCAGCCTGCCCGTCTTCCGCAGCGCGGCCGAACTCTATCGGGAGATGCCGGAGATCGACATCGTCGCGATCTGCACTCCGCCGGGCCCGCGCCACCTGCTGGTGCGCGAGGCGCTGGACGCGGGCAAGCACGTGCTGATGGAAAAGCCGCCCACCCAGACCCTGTCTGAATTCGAGGACCTCGTCCGTCATGGGGAAGCCCGCGGCCTCGTGCTCTTCCAGACCTGGCACAGCCAGTACAACGACGCGGTCGAGCGCACCCGCGAGATCCTCGCCGAGGAGGGCGTGCGCTCGGTCCGCATAGACTGGCGCGAGAGCGTGCGCAAATGGCATCCGGGACAGGACTGGGTCTGGGCGCCCGGCGGGTTCGGGGTCTGCGATCCGGGGATCAATGCCCTCTCCATCTTCACCCGCATCATGCCCATGCCGGTCTTTGTCGAGCATGCGCAGATGGCCGTGCCTGCCAACCGGCAGACGCCCGTCGACGTGGAGATCGGC
Source organism: Arsenicitalea aurantiaca (assembly GCF_003994485.1). Taxonomy (GTDB): domain Bacteria; phylum Pseudomonadota; class Alphaproteobacteria; order Rhizobiales; family Devosiaceae; genus Arsenicitalea; species Arsenicitalea aurantiaca. The sequence continues at coordinate 436,293 of NZ_RZNJ01000004.1, read as the reverse complement.
TTCCGCACCGCCGACGCGCATGGCCCGGCCCTGAGCGCACATTTCAACTGGCTCGAGGAGGATGGCGAGGTCTGGACGATCGCAATCGAGACCGGTACCGGCCGGCAGCTCTCGCTCGAGCGCGGCGGGACGGTGCTGAAGATCGACGGGGAAACCCGGGTTGCCGCACCCTCCGAAGAGTATGAGCGGATCTACGAACGCTTTGCCGAGCTGCTCGACACCGGCCGGAGCGATGTGGACGGCACCCCGCTCAGGCTTCTGGCCGATGCATTCATGATGGCCGAGCGGGTAGAGGCCGAACCGTTCGACTGGTAGCGGGGCTCAGCGTCCAGCCTGGGTCAGCGTCTCCAGATCTTCCTCGGAAAGCTTGAGACTGACGCCGGCCACCAGTGTCTTCAGCTGTTCGAGTGAGGTCGCAGAGGCGATGGGTGCAGTGACCCCCGGCTGGGCGACGAGCCAGGCAAGCGAAATCTCGGCCGGACTTGCCCCAGTGCGGTCCGAGACGGCATCGAGCGCGGCAAGGATGCGGCGCCCCTTGTCGGTATTGTACTTTTCGACCCGCGGACCGCGGGCACCCTTCTTGAAATCCGCATCGGTCCGGTATTTGCCCGTAAGAAAACCGGCAGCGAGACTGAAATAGGGCAGCACGCCGATTTCGAGTTCGATGCAGGCCTGCTGCAGCGGCCCCTCGAAGCTCTCCCGGTCATAGAGGTTGTAGAGCGGCTGCTCGCTCTCATAGCGCGGCAGGGACTTGATGATCGAGATTTCGCGCGCCTCGCGGATCATCTCTGCGGTGTAGTTCGAGGTCCCGATGGCGCGTACCTTGCCCGAGCGCACGAGCACGTCCATCGCCCGCAACGTCTCCTCGTGACCGGTTTCCGGGTCGGGGCGGTGGCACTGATAGAGATCGATGTAGTCGGTCTGGAGCCGGGAGAGCGAGGCCTCGACCGCCTCGCGCACGTAATCGGCCGAGAGGCCCTTCTTGCCGGGCCCCATTTCCGAGCCGAGCTTGGTGAAGAGATGGATCTGGGCGCGATTGCCCCTGCTCTTCATCCAGCGCCCCAGGATCTCCTCGCTGCGACCCTTGCCATACATGTCGGCAGTGTCGATCGCGGTGAAGCCGGCTTCGAGATAGGCGTCGAGCACATCGAAGGCGGCGTCTTCCTCCAGCGTCCATCCCAGCACATTGCCGCCGAACACCAATGGCTCGATGACGAGTTCGGACCGGCCGATCGGGCGTCTCTGCATGAAAGCTCTCCTTGGGGAAGGGTCTGGCGTAAAGCTGGCAAGGGACTAAACGCCCGGATCGGCCATCGGTTCGACCAGGGCCGGACGCCGCGGCGCGCAATGGGCGAGCGCGAGGGTGATGTTGCGCAGCGAACCCCCAAGCGAGATGCTGCTGCCTGGCGGGAGCGGTCCTTCCTCTGAAAGAATGTGTGCGTGGGTGCCCTGCTCGAGCCGGTCGCGCAGCCAGAAGGCGTCGCCCTTGAGCCGGGCACCATAGGGGGTCTCGGTCGCAACCCCGTCGAAAGGTCGCTCTTCCTTGTCGATGGTGATCCGCCAGAGGCCGAGATCGCCACCCGGACGGCTGGTCGTGACATAGAAGCCGACCGAGAAATCGTCCTCGCAGCGCACGACGAGACAGGCATGCTCGCCAGCCGGAGCGTCATCCGCGCAGCCCATGGCCGCACGGTCCCCCTCTCCGGGCAGGGGTGAATAGCTCCATCCCGGCGCCTGCGCGAAAACCGGCAGCGCAGCGCCGGCAATGAGGAGCGTCGCAAGGACGCGTAGGGCTAGCATCAACGGCCTCCTCACCGGGTCGAGGGGCAATCTCAGCAGAGCGCCGCAGGAGACGCAAGAGAATGCCCCGGAACCGCCGCGCCTGCCGCGGATGTGACAGAATTGACCAAATGGTCAAACTCCCCATTGCGCGCGCGAAAAAAACAGGCTTTGTTGGCGACCAAGCTTGCCCGATACGCAATGGCAGGCAGAATTTTCGGGAAATGGGAGACTAAAAGAGATGACATCGGCACTCACCCGTATCGGGGCGGCGCTGCTTGCGAGCTCGATCCTCGTCAGCGCGGCCAGCGCGGAGACCGTTCGCTGGGCACGCGCCAGCGATGCGCTGACCCTCGATCCGCATTCGCAGAACCAGGGCGTGACGCACAATTTTGCGCACCACATCTACGAGACGCTCGTCGACCGCGACGTCGAGGGCAATCTGCAGCCGCGGCTCGCGACCGAATGGGCGGTGAGCGAGGAAGATCCCACCGTCTGGGTCTTCACCCTCCGGCAGGGCGTCACCTTCCATGACGGCGCCGAATTCACCGCCGAAGACGTGGTGTTCTCGCTCGATCGCGCGCGTTCGGAAAAATCCAACATGCGCCAGCTGCATGTGGACGTGGAAAGCGTGACCGCCGTCGACGACCACACGGTCGAAGTGAAGATGGCCGGGCCGAGCCCGCTCTATCCCAACAACCTGACCAACACCTTCATCATGGACAAGACCTGGTCCGAGGCCAATGACGTGGTCGAGGTGCAGGACTATGCCGCCGGCGAAGACAATTACGCGGTGCGCAACACGAACGGCACGGGCCCGTACGTGCTGACCTCGCGCGAAGTGGACGTCCGCAGCGTGCTGACGCTGAACGAGAACCACTGGGCCGAAGAGGCTCCGGCGGTCACCGAGATCATCTATCTGCCCATCGCCGAGAACGCGACCCGTATCGCCGCCCTGCTCTCGGGCGAGGTCGACATCGTACAGGACGTGCCGGTGCAGGACGTGGAGCGCCTCTCCTCGACCGACGGCATCAAGGTCGAGACCGGCCCTGAAAACCGCGTCATCTATTTCGGCTACAAGTTCGGCGAGGAGCCGCTGGCGTCCTCCAACATCACCGACCGCAACCCCTTCAACGATCCGCTGGTGCGCGAAGCCATGCACCTCGCGATCGATCGCGACGCCATCCAGCGCGTCGTGATGCGCGGCCAGTCGATCCCGACCGGCGTCGCCAACCCGCCCTTCGTTGCGGGCTGGACCGAAGAGCTCAACGCCTATTCCGCGCCCGATCTCGAGCGCGCCCGCGAACTGCTTGCCGAAGCCGGCTATCCCGACGGGTTCACCGTGACGCTCGACACGCCCAACAATCGCTACGTCAACGACGAAGCGATCAGCCAGGCCGTCGTCGGCATGCTCGGCCAGATCGGCATCCAGGTGACGCTGGCCTCGCGGCCGGTTGCGCAGCATTCGCCGCTCGTGACCAGCAACCAGACCGATTTCTACCTGCTCGGCTGGGGCGTTCCGACCTTCGACAGCGCCTATGTGTTCAACGATCTGATCCACACCAAGGACGGCAGCTACGGCGCCTACAATGGCGGGCTCTACTCGAACCCCGAGCTCGACGAGATGATCCAGTCGCTCGGCACCGAGGTCGACACCGCCGTGCGTGACGCCACAGTGGCGGAAATCTGGGCGACCGTGCAGGAAGACCGCGTGCTCCTGCCGATCCACAACCAGGTGCTGGCCTATGCGATGCGCGACGACATCACGCTCGCCGTGCATCCGGAGAACCAGCCGATGCTGACCACGGTCACCTTCGGCGAATAGTCCCCGTTAAAACGTCTGAACGCCGCGTCGGAGCGCACCTCCGGCGCGGCGGTTTGGTATCTTGATCGGAGACCACCATGCTGGCCTTCATCCTCCGGCGCCTCGCGCAATCGGTCATCGTCATGCTCGTCGTGGCCCTGATCGCCTTCATGGTCTTCCGCTATGTCGGCGACCCCATCGCTTCGATGGTCGGTGTCGACACGCGTCTCGAAGACCAGGAGATCATGCGCGACCGGCTCGGGCTCAACGACCCGTTCTACGTGCAGTTCGGCCGCTTCATCGGCAATGCGGTGCGCGGCGAATTCGGCATTTCCTATCGCCTGCAGCAGCCGGTGAGCCAGCTCATCCTCGAGCGGCTGCCCGCAACGATCGAGCTGGCCTTCGCCTCGGCGCTGATCGCGCTCGTCTTCGGGGTCGGGCTCGGGGTCTTCACGGCACTCAAGCGCGGCAGCTGGCTTTCGGGCTTCATCATGTCTGCCTCACTCGTCGGCGTATCGCTGCCCACCTTCCTCATCGGCATCGGGCTCATCTACATCTTCGCGGTCGAGCTGCAATGGCTGCCCTCTTTCGGGCGCGGCCAGACGGTGGACCTCGGGTTCTGGCGCACCGGGCTTCTGACCGAATCCGGCCTGCGCTCGCTGATCCTGCCGGCAATCACGCTCTCGCTCTTCCAGCTGACGCTGATCATGCGGCTCGTGCGGGCCGAGATGCTCGAGGTCATGCGCACCGAATACATCCGGTTCGCACGCGCCCGCGGGCTCTCCCAGCGCGCGATCCATTTCGGCCACGCCCTCAAGAACACGCTCGTGCCGGTCATCACCATCACCGGGCTCCAGCTCGGCTCGGTGATTGCCTTTGCGATCGTGACCGAGACGGTCTTCCAATGGCCCGGGGTGGGATCGCTCTTCATCAATTCGGTGCAGGTCGTCGACGTGCCGGTGATGGCCGCCTACCTCATGTTCATCGCGCTCGTCTTCGTCGTGATCAACCTGCTCGTCGACATTCTCTACTACGTGGTCGATCCGCGCCTGCGCGTGGACGCCGCCGGAGGCGCAAAGTAAGCCCATGAGCGAACTCAACACGCCAGGCACGGCCGTGCCCCTCGAACAAAGCCCGATCGCCCCCAAACCGCCGGGGCGGATCCGCCAGGCCCTCGACAGCGACATCGTCTATTCCTACACCCGCTCGCCCGTCACCATCATCGCCTCGATCATTGCGCTCCTGCTGATCCTGATGGCGGTGTTCGCCCCGCTGATCGCCCCCTACAACCCGTTCAATCCGGCGAGCCTCAACCTGATGGACGGGTTCACCCCGCCGAATTCCACGTCGTTCTCGGGCAATTACTTCGCGCTCGGTACGGACCACCAGGGCCGCGACGTGCTCTCGACCATCATGTACGGGCTGCGCGTTTCGCTTTTCGTGGGTGCGCTCGCGACGCTGTTTGCGATGGCCATCGGCATCTCTCTGGGGCTTGCCGCCGGCTATAATGGCGGGACGCTCGATGCGGTGATCATGCGTATCGCGGACATCCAGCTCTCGTTCCCGGCCATTCTCATCGCGCTCCTCATCTTCGGGATAGCGCGCGGGCTCATCCCGCCGAGCCAGCAGGAAGGCGCGGCGGTCTGGGTCCTGATCGTGGCCATCGGGCTTTCGAACTGGGCGCAGTTCGCCCGCACGGTGCGGGGCGCCACCATGGTGGAGCGGCAGAAGGACTATGTGTCCGCCGCCCGGATCATGGGCGTGCACCCCATCGTCATCCTCGTGCGCCATGTTCTGCCCAATGTAATGGGGCCGGTGCTGGTCATCGCCACCATCGGGCTTGCGCTCGCCATCATCGAGGAGGCGACGCTCTCCTTCCTCGGGGTCGGCGTTCCGCCCACCCAGCCTTCGCTCGGGACGCTGATCCGGATCGGCCAGCAATTCCTGTTCTCGGGCGAATGGTGGATCCTGCTCTTCCCCGCCATAACGCTCATCCTGCTCGCGCTTTCGGTCAACCTTCTGGGCGACTGGCTGCGCGATGCCCTCAACCCCAAGTTGCGCTGATGGCCGAACCCGTTCTCTCGGTTAAGAACCTGACCGTCCAGTTCCCCACGCGACGTGGGGTGCTGACGGCCGTGGACGACATCTCGTTCGACATCATGGCTGGCGAAGTGCTGGGCGTGGTGGGTGAATCGGGCGCTGGCAAATCCATGACCGGCGCCGCCGTCATCGGGCTCATCGAGCCTCCCGGGCGCATTTCGGGCGGAGAAATCCGGCTCAAGGGCGAAAGGATCGACAACATCGCGCCGGACGCGATGCGCGCCATTCGCGGGCGCCGGATCGGCATGATCTTCCAGGATCCGCTGACCTCGCTCAACCCGCTCTACCGGATCTCCCAGCAGATCATCGAGACGATCCGCACCCATCTGCATGTGGGCGAAGCCGAAGCGAGAAAGCGCGCGATCAAGCTTCTCGATGATGTCGGCATTCCGGATGCGGCCCGGCGGATCGACGATTATCCGCACCAGTTTTCGGGCGGGATGCGCCAGCGCGTGGTGATCGCGCTTGCGCTCTGCGCGGAGCCGGACCTCGTGATCGCCGACGAGCCGACCACCGCGCTCGACGTTTCGGTGCAGGCCCAGATCATCGATGTGATGAAGGAGCTCTGCCGGGAGCGCAATGCCGCCATCATGCTCGTCACCCACGACATGGGCGTGATCGCCGAGACCGCCGATCGGGTGGCGGTGATGTATGCGGGCCGGCTCGCCGAGATCGGGCCGGTGCGGGACGTCATCAAGAACGCCTTCCATCCTTATACGCAGGGGCTGATGGGCTCGATCCCCTCGCTCACCACCGATCTCGACCGGCTGCTGCAGATCCCCGGTTCGATGCCGCGGCTCTCGGCCATTCCCAAGGGCTGTCCGTTCAACCCGCGCTGCCCGAAAGTCTTCGACCGCTGCCGCATCGAGCGGCCCGATGCCGATCCGGTAGCTCCGGACCGTCGGGTCGCCTGCTGGCTTTATCCCGAGGTGACGCCCGCATGAGCGCCCCCCTTCTCGACGTTCGGCACCTTTCGCGCCGGTTCGACGTCTCCAAACCCTGGCTCAACCGCGTGATCGAACGCATTCCGCGCGTGCACGTGCGGGCCGTCGATGATGTGAGCTTCGAGATCGCCAAGGGCGAAACCTTTGCGCTGGTTGGAGAATCGGGCTCGGGCAAGTCCACCATCGCGCGGCTCATCGTCGGGCTTCTCAAGCCGTCCGACGGCGAGATCATCTTTGATGGCAAGTCGCTTGCGCGCGGGCTCAAGGGCGCGGAAGCCCGGCGGCTGCGGCGCCGCTTCCAGATGATCTTTCAGGATCCCTTCGCAAGCCTCAATCCGCGCTGGCGGGTGACCGAGATTGTTGCGGAGCCGCTCAAGGTCTTCAATACCCACAAATCCGATCGCGAGCGGCGCAAGCGGGTGGGCGAACTGCTGAGCCTCGTGGGGCTTTCACCCGAAGACGGGGCGAAGTTTCCCCACCAGTTCTCCGGGGGGCAGCGGCAGCGCGTGGCCATCGCCCGGGCCCTGGCGGCAAACCCCGAATTCATCGTCTGTGACGAGCCGACATCGGCGCTCGACGTTTCAGTCCAGGCACAAATCCTCAATCTGATGAAGGACTTGCAGGCCGAATTCGGGCTCACTTACGTCTTCATCTCGCACAATCTGTCGGTCGTGCGGCACATGGCGAACCGGATCGGCGTGCTCTATCTCGGGCGGCTCGTGGAGGTCGCGCCATCGCACGATCTCTTTGCCCGGCCGCAGCACCCCTATACCCGGATGCTGCTCGATGCGGTGCCCGATGTCGAGATGACCGGACGCCGGCGCAAGAAGGTGGAGGGAGAGATCCCCTCCCCGCTAAACCCCCCATCCGGCTGCGCTTTCAACCCCCGCTGCCCGTTCGCCAATGAGCGCTGCCGCATCGAAGTGCCGGCGCTGAAGCCATGGCGCGGGCAGCCCGTGGCATGCCACGGGATCGAGGAGGGCCGGATCCCGGACGGGCCCGCTCAGCCGATCGCGAGCGTCACTGCGCCATAGGCGAGGACGCCGAGGCCGAGGAACCAGAAGCTGCCGTCCCGCTCGGGCGGCAGCTCTTCTCTCAATACATTCAATATGATACCGCCGCCGAGAAAGGCGAGGAGCAGGGCTATCGCCTGCGCGCCGAGCAGCGTCATCGCACCGGCAAGCGCGCCGACCAGCACGGAGCCCGCCAGCACCCAGCGGCCCCAACGGGCGTAGCGCGCCTTGTGGTGAACCGCGAAGCGGCGATCATTCACGAGGAAATGCAAGGACATAGCGAGGGCGAAGGGCCAGGGGGACTGGCCTTCGACGAGGCCACCCGCCATTAGCAGATAGCCGACCAGGCCGTTATAGAGGGCGAAGGCGGTGAGGTGGAGGCGGAAGGCGAAGGGTGACGGGGTATCGTCCGAGCTCTCCTTGCGCGAAATTTTCACAGCATGTTCAAGGCCATAGAAGACGACGAGGCCCAAAAGTGCGGCCGAGAAGAGGAGGCGCTCGCCCCCCAGCGGGCCGGTCTCGGCGAAGTGCTCATATTCCGCGGCCGCGAGTTCGGGGAGCAGGTGGAGGAAGACGTAAGCTATTGCAATTCCACCAGAAATCGAGACGAGCGGACTGCGTGGGGCGCGCGCGTGGAAGCCGAGCAGCGGCGTCAGCACATGCAGGGCGGCGAGAAAAAGCGCGGCGATGAAAGGACTTGGCATGATTTCTCCCCGGAAACGCGGCCAGTGTCGCAGCGCCCGGTAGCGGGGACAAGCCTGCCCCAAACCCACCACAATCGAAGCGCTCAGCTTCACTTCGGGGCATCAAATTTGATGGAAATTACACAAAATGCGCATCATTTACGTGATCTGCGCGCTGCTCGTTGCCGTCGGCATTGCGGGGGCGGGATTTTTCGTCGGCGAGAGCCTGGTTGAGAGCCGTCAGCCGCTGCGACTGGTGACGGTGAAGGGGCTCGCCGAACGCGACGCCCAGGCCGATCTCGGCTTCTGGCCGATCAAGTTCACCGCGACCGCCCCGACGCTCGAGGGCGCGCGGACCGCGCTCGAGACCTCGGAAGGCGCCGTACGGAGTTTCCTTAATGCGCGCGGGTTCACCGAGGACGAGATCGCGGTCCAGAACATCATCGTCGAGGACCGGCTGGCCGGCTACAACGCGGCGGGCACGCCCGAGGACGCGCGGTTCGTTCTGACCGAGGAAATGCTGGTGACGACGGGCAAGGTAACCGAGCTCGCCGACGCCTCGCGCAATGTCGCGGACCTCCTGCGCGCCGGGGTCGTCATGTCGTCGGACGCCTATTCGGGCGGCGCGTCCTTCGTCTTTACCGGGATCAATGCGCTCAAATCGGAAATGCTGACCGAGTCGACGGCACGGGCGAAGGAAACGGCCGACCAGTTCGCCCGGGAATCCGGCGCGCAGGTGGGCAATATCCAGACGGCCAACCAGGGCGTCTTCGAAGTGCTGCCCGCGGTGGAAATTCCCAATGACCGGCCCGAAAAGCAGATCGGCAAGAAGGTGCGGGTGGTGACGACGATCACCTATTTCCTCACCGACTGAGCGCTCACCATCTGTTGTAGCGCGCCCGGGGCCCGCCGGGTTGGACCGGGCGGCCGGGCGCGCTAGAACGGGGCATGCGCATGCTGCCGCTCATCATGATCGTCCTGCTGCTCGCCGGGTTTGCCGCGCGGCCGGCGGTGGCCAATGCGATTTTTGCCTGCGATGCGCCGCTCATCGAAACCGCAATGGTTCTCGAGACCGCCGCTGCGGACGAGGCGCCCGCGTCGCCAGGGCTTTTCGGGCAGGCCTGCCACATCATCGGGGTGATGCCTGCGAGCCTCGTGCTGCTGCCGGACGGACGGCACGTGCGCCCCGAAGGCCATGCGCTCGCCGAGGGGCTTGCCCACCCGCCCCATGCGCCGCGTCGGCCGCCGCGAGGCTGAGCCCCACCGCCTTCTTCGTTTTTCCCTGCACTTTCAGGAGGGTGGCCCCAGCGGCTGCCGGACCATTCATGACGCAATTTCATCTGACGCGCCGGGCGATGATGCTCGGCGGCCTCGGGCTTGCCGCAACGACGCTCGCCGCCTGCACCACCACCGGCGCGCCGCGCCCTGAGGCACCGGCAGCGCCGGCCTTTCCTGCGCCCGGGCCCGAATATCTCTCCATGTACGGCCCCCTGCCCGCCGAACGCTTTCCCGTCCCGCGGGCGCGGATCGAAACCATCGACCCCACCTATTGGCGCCAGGAAGTGGACAACCCGACCGGGGAACCGGCCGGCGTCGTCGTCGTCGATACGCCCAACCGCTTCCTCTACTGGACGCTGCCGGGCGGCAAGGCGATGCGCTATGGCGCGGGGATCGGCCGGGACGGGTTTGCCTGGGGCGGACGGGCCCGCATCGCCTACAAGCGCGAATGGCCGCGCTGGACTCCGCCGGCGGCGATGATCGCCCGCCAGCCTGAGCTCGAGCCCTATCGCAACGGCATGGAGCCGGGGCTGGAAAACCCGCTCGGCGCCCGCGCGCTCTATATCCACGACAGCAGCGGGGACACGCTCTATCGCGTGCACGGCACGAGCGAGGAATGGTCGATCGGCAAGGCGGTGTCGTCCGGCTGCGTCAGGCTTCTCGCCCATGACGTGATCGACCTGCACGCCCGCGTGCCGGACGGGACGCCGATTCTGGTGCGGCAGTAGGGGGCCGGTGGGTGGGGCCTTTACCCCCACCTAGCCTCCCCCTGACAGGGGGAGGGATGGATCGGGGGTGGGGCGGGATTTGGTGCCAAGCACAGGGCTGCTCCTCCCCCTCCTTCAGGGGGAGGTTGGGTGGGGGTTTCCTGTCGAGGCGCACGCCAGCGTCTGCTCAAAGACTTGCTTGTCAGAAGGCTGATTGTCAGTAATTCTATTGTACGGACAATGGGGGCAATAATGTCATTTCGAGAAACAGTTGCTGATCTGGCAAAACGAGCGATCAGTGCTCAGGCAATAGCGCAAACGGAAGAGGCGACGAAGAATGCCATCGTCATGCCGTTCTTGCGGGTGCTGGGTTTTGATGTTTTTGACCCCGCGCAGGTGATCCCAGAGTTCGTTGCCGACCTCGGGCTCAAGAAGGGAGAAAAGATCGATTACGCCGTTAAAATTGCCGATCGCATCGAATACCTGGTGGAAGCGAAGTCCGTTTCCACCAACCTGCGGGATGCCCAATACAGCCAGCTGTTCCGATATTTTCACGCATGCGACGCTAATATCGGCATTCTGACCAACGGGCTGCAGATCTGGTTCTTCACCGATCTCGAAGCGCCCAACAAGATGGACGCCACACCCTTCTTCAAGTTCGACCTGCTGGCCTATGACGAGAATGATCTCAAGGAACTGGAGAAGTTCCACAAGGATCAGTTCAGCATAGACAATATCCGCACAGCGGCGTCGTCCCTAAAATATCTGCGGGCAACAATGCGATTTATCGAGGCCCAATGGAATGCGCCGACCGAGGAGTTCGTCCGGTTCGTGGCACGCGACTTTTACGATGGCAAAGTGACCTCAGCCGTGGTGGAGGCCCTGCGACCGATCACCAAGCGCGCGTTCGACGATCTCTTCCGCCAACGCGCACGGCAGCGCATCGACCACGCTTTCGATGGCGGTGAGGAAGAGACGCTGCCGACGGTGGATGCAGAAGGGCTCAAGATCGAGACCACGCCTGAAGAAATGCGCGGCTTCATGATCGTCCAGGCAATCGCGTCGGAACTGGTGCCTGTCAACCGCGTCGTTATTCGGGATGCGCAATCCTATTGCGCGGTGCTCTTTGACGACAACAACCGCAAGCCGATCCTGCGGCTACACTTCAACGGCAAGAACAAGTTTGTCACGCTGTTCAACGCGGAAAAGCAGAGCACGCGACACGACATTGGGCAGGTGGAGGATCTCTATCAGTTACGGGATCCGCTGCGGTCGCTGATCGGACATTACGCCTCTTAGAGAATTGGGGCTGTCGGGCCTCGTCTACCGTCGCCTTTACCCCCACCTAGCCTCCCCGTGATAGGGGGAGGGATGGATCGGGGGTGGGGCGGGGTTGGCGGATAGCACCGGGCGGCTCCTCCCCCTATCAGGGGGAGGTGGGGTGGGGGTTACTTCCTTCGCTGCCTCTCTCGGCTGAGGTCTGGATTGATCCGAGCTGGCGGGGCCTTGGGCCTTACCCCCACCTAGCCTCCCCCTGATAGGGGGAGGGATGGATCGGGGGTTGGGCGGGGTTTGGCGCCAAGCGCAGGACTGCTCCTCCCCCTATCAGGGGGAGGTTGGGTGGGGGTTTTCACGGGGAAAGTCCGTGCTAGCGTTGGCCATGAGCGATCGGATTTCTTTTGCGCGGGGATTGCGGCGGGAGCAGACGCCGGCGGAGCGGCGGTTCTGGCGGATCGTTCAGCCATGGCGCGCGCAGGGGTGGCACTTTCGGCGGCAATCGCCGGTTGGGCCATATGTGGCCGATTTCCGATGCACGCGGGCGGGGCTGATCGTCGAGATCGATGGTGACGATCATTATTTCGCCGATGGACGGGCGCGTGATCTGGTGCGGACCGCTTATCTCGAGCGACGCGGCTATCGGGTACTGCGGTTCAGCAATCTCGAAGTGATGGAAAATGCCGAGGGGGTGTTCGAGGTGATGCGGAAAGTGCTGGGCGAGCCGGGGGGATAGCTCGGTGCCTGGGGCCTTACCCCCACCTAGCCTCCCCCTGATAGGGGGAGGGACGGATCGGGCCTGGGGCGCCGATCCCGGACAGGCACCGCACTGCCCCTCCCCCTGACAGGGGGAGGGACGGATTGGGGGTGGGGCAGGACTTGAGGGCAAGCACCGGGTTGCTCCTCCCCCTGTCAGGGGGAGGTGGGGTGGGGGTAGGCCCCTAATGCGCCTCGTCCCAGTTGGTCGCGGCGTGCGCATCCACCTGGATGGGGATGGAAAAGCGGATGGCGGGTTCGGCGGCGGTTTGCATGATGTCGGTGATGACGGGGATGGCCTTGTCGGCGGTGCCTTCGGGGATTTCGAAGATCAGCTCGTCATGGACCTGCAGCAGCATGTCGGCCTCGATCTTCGCGGCCTTGAGGCCAGGCTCCATGCGGATCATGGCGCGGCGGATGAGGTCCGCTGCCGTGCCCTGGATGGGGGCGTTGATCGAGGCGCGTTCGACGAAGGCGCGTTCGGCGGGGTTTTTCGAGTTGGCGTTGGGGAAGAGGATTTTCCGCCCGAAGAGGGTCGTGACGAAGCCCTCCGATTTCACGCGGCGGCGCATTTCTTCCATATAGTCGCGGATGCCGGGGAAGCGCTCGAAATAAGTCTTGATGTAGTCGCCCGCCTCGCCGCGCGGAATGCCGAGCTGGTTGGCGAGGCCGAAGGCGGAAATGCCGTAGATGATGCCGAAATTGATCGCCTTGGCGCGGCGGCGGATTTCGGACGGCATGCCCTCGATCGGCACCTTGAACATTTCGGACGCCGTCATCGCGTGAATGTCGAGCCCTTCCTCGAAGGCGTCCTTGAGGGCCTGGATATCGGCGATGTGGGCGAGGATGCGCAGTTCGATCTGGGAATAGTCGGCGCTGACCAACTCATTGCCGGGGGCGGCGACGAAGGCGGTGCGGATCTTGCGGCCATCCTCGGTGCGGATGGGGATGTTCTGCAGGTTCGGATCGTTGGAGGACAGCCGCCCGGTCAGCACCGAATGCTGGGAATAGGTGGTGTGGACCCGGCCGGTGCGCGGATTGATGTAGCCGGGCAGCGCATCGGTGTAGGTGCCCTTCAATTTGGTGAGGCCGCGCCAGTCGACGATGACCTTGGCGAGCGGCACGTTTTCGCGCGCGGCGAGATCTTCGAGGACGCCCGCACCCGTCGCCCACTGGCCCGATTTGGTGCGCGTGCCGCCGGGGAGGCCGAGCTTGCCGAAGAGGATGTCGCCCAATTGCTTGGGTGAGCCGAGGTTGAACTTTTCGCCCGCCAGCTCGTGCGCCTCGGCCTCGAAGGCGGCGGCGCGCTGGGCGAAATCGCCCGAAAGCCGCGCAAGGATCTGCCGATCAACCGAAATGCCGCGCGCTTCCATGCGGGCAAGGACGGGGGCGAGCTTGCGCTCGAGCGTCTCGTAGACGGCGGTGGCGTTTTCCGGGACCAGCCGGGCCTTCAATATGTGCCAGAGGCGGAGCGTGATGTCGGCATCTTCGGCGCCATAGCGGGCGGCATCGGGGATGGGCACCTGGGCGAAGGTTTTCTGCGATTTGCCCGAGCCCAGGAGATCCTTGATCGGGATGCCCTCATGGCCGAGCCAATGCCGGGCGAGCTCGGCCATGGTGTTGAACTGCGGACCATCGAGCGCATAGGACAAGAGGATCGTGTCGTCGAACCCTTCGACCGGGAGGCCGAAGCGGCAGAGGACGCCGTGATCATACTTGAAATTGTGGAAGATCTTGAGGATCGAGGGATCGGCAAGGAGCGGGGCGAGGAGCGCGATGGCGTCCTTCATCTCCATCTGGCCCTCGGCATGGCCACCACCGAAAATGTCGCCCTCGCCCGAGACGTGCCCGAGCGGGATGTAGGCGGCCTGGCCGGGGGCGAGTGCCAGCGAGATACCGACGAGATCGGCAGCCTGATTGTCGAGCCCGGTGGTTTCGGTGTCGATGGCGACATGGCCCTGCTGGCGGGCGCCGGCGATCCAGGCGGCGAGCGTCTCGGGGTCGGTGATGGTGGTATAGGCGTCGAGATCGAAGGGGATGGCGCGGATCGCCTCATGGGTGCGATGGGCGTGGAGCACGGCGGGGGCATCGGCCTTGCCGTCGGCGGCGTGGCGGGCAGCACGGGCCTCGGCGCGGGCGGCATTGTCGAAGCCGACGGCGGAGACGGGCTTGGCGGCAAGCGCGGGATCGGCCTCCCAGGCGTCGGGATCGGCATCGAGGAGGGCGGCGAGGCGCTTGGTGATGGTGGTGAATTCCATCGCCTTCAAAAACGGGATCAGCGTGCCCGGATCGATCGGCTGGCGGGCCAGCGCATCGAGCTCGAGGGGGAGCGGGACATCCTGGCTCAGCGTCACGAGCTGCTTTGAGATGCGCGCGAGATCGGCATTGTCGATCAGCTTCTGGCGGCGGGCGGGCTGCTTGATCTCCTCGGCGCGCGACAGCAGGGTTTCGAGATCGCCATAGGTGTTGATCAGCTCGGCCGCGGTCTTGACCCCGATGCCGGGGACGCCCGGGACGTTGTCGACGCTGTCCCCGCAGAGCGCCTGTACCTCGATGACCTTGTCGGGGGTGACGCCGAATTTGGCGAAGACCTCTTCAGGGCCGATCCAGCGCAGCGGGGGCTGGCCGGGGCGGGGGATGGTGTCGAGCATGCGGATCGAGCCATCGGGCTCGATCAGCTGCATCAGATCCTTGTCCGAGGAGACGATGGTGACCTTGCCGCCGGCGCGGCGGGCGGCGCAGGCGTAGGTCGCGATGATGTCGTCGGCCTCCCAGCCCTCGAGCTCGATCGGGGGAATGGAGAAGGCACGGGTGGCGTCGCGCGTCAGGGGGAATTGCGGGGCGAGGTCTTCGGGCGCGGGGGGGCGGTGGGCCTTGTACTCGCCATAGAGTTCGTTGCGGAAGCTCTTGGCGGAATGATCGAAGATCACCGCCATGTGGGTGGGCTCGTCCTCGCCCTTCAGGTCCTCGGTCAGCTTGAAGAGCATGTTGCAAAAGCCCGAGACGCACCCGACCGGCAGCCCGTCCGACTTGCGCGTCAAAGGCGGCAAGGCGTGGTAGGCGCGGAAAATATAGGTCGAGCCGTCAACGAGCAGCAGATGCATCAGGTGATTCCAGTGAGGTCGGGACGAGGGGCACATTAGGGGGTTCGGGCGCCCAAGCGAAGGGGCAAGCGGACGCGATTAATCTCGATCATGGCGGGAACCGCAGCCCGACTGCCGCATTTGCACCTGAAGGCGGCGCGCTGGCCCGAGCACGCGCCTTTCGTTTATCCCGTTTCCAACCCGGTCCGGACATGCTGGCGATCAACCTCATTCCCTCTTGCGACCCGAACGCCGCGAGGGCGCTGCATGAATAGCCTCATCGACGAGCACGACGACACCAAGGCGCGGATCGGCATTGCGGGGCTCGACGACGTGCTCTCGGGTGGGCTGGCGCGTGGGCATCTCTATCTCGCCGAAGGCGCGCCGGGGACGGGCAAGACGACGCTGGCGCTGCAATTCCTGCTCGAAGGGGCAGGACGCGGGGAGACCGGGCTCTACATCACGCTTTCGGAAACGACGGACGAGCTCAAGCTCGCCGCGCGCTCGCATGGCTGGACGCTCGATGGGAAATTCGAGATTTTCGAGCTGACCCCGCCCGAGACATTGCTCGATCCCGACCAGCAGCAGAGCCTGCTCTATTCCTCCGAACTCGAGCTCGGGGAGACGACGCAGGCGATCTTTGCGGCGGTGGAACGGCTGAAGCCGGAGCGGATCGTGCTCGACAGCCTCTCGGAGATCAGGCTGCTCGCGCAGAGTTCGCTGCGCTATCGCCGGCAGATCCTGGCCATCAAGCATTATTTCGCGCGCCAGGGCGCGACGGTGCTGATGCTGGACGATCTGACGAGCGAAGGCATGGACAAGACCGTGCACAGCGTTGCCCATGGGGTGGTGCGGCTCGAAGAGTTGACGCCCGAATATGGTGCGGAGCGGCGGCGGCTGCGGGTGCTCAAGTACAGGGCGCAGCCCTTCCGCGGCGGATTTCACGATTTCACCATAAGGCGTGGCGGGGTGGAGGTGTTCCCCCGGCTGGTTTCGGCAGAGCACCATGCCGATTTCGCCCATGAGGAGCTCAAGAGCGACAATCCGGCGCTCGATGCGCTTCTGGGCGGCGGGGTCGAGCGCGGGTCGAGCTGCATCGTCCTCGGGCCCACCGGCGCGGGCAAATCGCTCGTGACGCTGCAATTCGTGTCCTCGGCGATCGCACGGGGCGAGAAGGCCGCGATGTTCGTCTTCGACGAGGAGCTCGGGCTGCTCATGCGGCGTGCCGGCGCGGTGGGGGTGGATCTGGAGCGCTTCCGGGCCTCGGGCGCGCTCGCGATCGAACAGGTGGACGCGGCCGAACTGTCGCCGGGTGAATTCGCCCACAGGGTGCGGGCGCGGGTCGAGGAGCTCGGCGCGCAGACCGTGGTGATCGACAGTCTCAATGGCTACCAGGCCGCGATGCCGGCGGAAAATGCGCTCTTGCTGCACATCCACGAGCTTCTGCAATTCCTCAACCGGCGCGGCGCGACGAGCTTCATCACCGTGGCCCAGCATGGACTGGTCGGGGACATGAAATCGCCCGTCGACATCACCTATCTCGCTGACACGGTGATCCTGCTGCGCTATTTCGAGGCGTCGGGACGGGTGAGGCGCGCCATGTCGGTGGTCAAGAAGCGCGATGGGGACCATGAGGACACCATCCGCGAATACAAGATCACGCGCGAGGGCCTCGTCATCGGGCCGGCACTGAGCGATTTCCAGGGCGTGCTTCGGGGCGTGCCCACCTATACCGGCGATCAGGCGCCGCTGATGGGAGAGCAATAGGCGTGAATGCGTCTGAACGCGTACTGATCCTGACGCCGGGCGGTCGGGATGCGAGCCTTGCACGGACCCTGCTGCGCGAAGCGCAGAAGGAAGCCGAAAGCTGCGCCGATCTCGGCGCCCTGCTCGCCGGGCTCAAGGGCGGGGCGGGCACGGCGGTGATCGCCGACGAGGCGTTGCGCGAGGGCGACGTGACGGCGCTCAAGAACTGGGTTGCCAACCAGCCGAGCTGGTCGGATTTTCCCTTCGTCTGCCTCTCTCAGCGCGGGGGCGGGCCGGACCGCAATCCGGTGCTCGCCCAGATCAATGCGCTCTTGGGCAATGTCATCTTCCTCGAGCGACCTTTCCATCCCGCAGCGCTGGTGACGGCGGTCGAGAACGGGCTGCGGGCGCGCCGCCGGCAATATCAGGCGCGGGCCAATCTCGACGCGCTCAGTGCCAATGAAAAGCGCCTCTCGCTCGCGCTCGGCGCCGGCCGGTTCGGCACCTTCCAGCTCGACATCGCGACGAGGACGCTCGAGTGCTCGGGCCTCTGCAAGGCTCATTTCGGGCGGCAGGCGGATGGCGAACTCGATCTTCCGGCCCTGATCGGGAGTGTTGCCGAGGACCAGCGCGGCGAGATCGAGCGTGCGCTCACCGTCGATCTCAGCGCGGGCAAGGACATCGCGTTCGACGTCCGGATCACCTGGCCCGACGGGAGCGTGCACTGGGTCGAGATGCGCGCAGGCGTGCTGCCCGACCGCTATGGGCGCGCCGTTACGCTTTCGGGCGTGACGTCTGACGTCACGGACCGCAAGGCGGTGGAAACCGACCGGGAGAGCCTGCTCGAGGCTCTCGCCATCGAGCGCGAGCACACCCAGCAGGCGCTGCGCGGGGAGAAGGCGTTTTCGGGCCTCCTGATGAGCTCGGTGCCGGCCGGGATCGTCGCCTATGACCACGAGCTTGCCATCGCCACCTGGAACCCGGTGATGGAGCGGCTGGTGGGGCTGACCGAACGCGAGGTGGTCGGGCGCAGGCTCTCGGAGGTGATTGCCGAGGACGTGATGGAAGCGATGCGCCCGCGCGTCGAGAAGGCGCTCGGAGGCGAGGCGGGCCCGATCGAGGAGCTGGAATTTGCGAGCGAGCACGGGCCCTCGCTCTGGCTCGAGACCCAGCACGCGCCGCTTTCGGGTGGCGATGGACAGATCGCAGGCGGGGTCGCCTTCTTTCGGGACGTGACGGAGCGGCGGCGGGCCGAGGAACAGCTGCGGCAGGCCCAGAAGATGGAGACCATCGGCCAGCTGACCGGCGGGGTGGCGCACGACTTCAACAATCTTCTCGCTGCGGTGCTCGGCAATCTCGAGCTTCTCGCCAAGAAGATACCGCCCGAGCCGGCACTGCAGCGCCATATCGACGGGGCGATGCAGGGCGCGCGGCGCGGCGCATCGCTGACCCAGCGCCTGCTCGCCTTTGCGCGGCGGCAGGATCTGAAACCCGAGCCGACCGACCTTTCGAGCCTGCTCGAGGGGATGCGCGCCTTGATGGAGCGCTCGCTCGGCCCGCTGATCGCCATCGATTACGACATCGAGGACGGGCTGCCCCCGGCAACGGTGGACCCCAACCAGCTCGAACTGGCGGTGCTCAACCTTGCGGTCAATGCGCGCGACGCCATGCCCGAGGGCGGGCAACTGGTCATTCGGCTCGACAAGCGCGAGCCTCGCCGCAGTTTGGGCCTATTCGGCTCTTATGTGCGTCTATGCGTGGAAGACAGTGGCGAGGGCATGGATGCCGAGACGCTGCAACGCGCAATAGAACCGTTCTTTTCGACCAAGGAATTGGGTAAAGGTACGGGACTGGGCCTGTCCATGGTCCATGGACTGGCAGTGCAACTGGGCGGGGCACTGAACCTCTACAGCGAAGTGGGTCGCGGGACCATCGCTGAACTCTGGCTGCCGGTTTCGGCCGGGCCGATCGAACACGTCAAGGAGCCTGTTGCCATGAACGAAGCTGCGCCCCGCTCGCGCATTCTGGTCGTCGACGACGATGCGCTGATCGCGATGAACACGGTGGACATGGTGGAGGACCTCGGCCACACGGTGCTCGAGGCGTATTCGGGCAAGCAGGCGCTCGAAATTCTGCAAAGCGACGCGGAGATCGACGCGATCATCACCGACTATGCCATGCCCGGCATGACCGGGGTGGAGCTGGCCAACCGCGCGCGCGAAATCCGGCCCGGCCTGCCGATCCTGCTCGCGACAGGCTATGCAGACCTGCCCTCGGGCACGACGACGGATCTGCCGCGGCTGGGCAAGCCCTATCAGCAGCGCGATCTCTCCGAGCAGCTCTCGCGGCTCCTGACCCAGCGCGAGGCGAGCGCAGGGGGCTGAAAGCCCTGCCACTCCCGGCGGGGAGCGGTTGCGTACCGGCGCTTTAACGCGCGCCGGCCCGTGCTATGGTCGGGAAAACCGGCCAAGGAGAGCATCACCTTTTGAACGCGTCATCGCCGGCCATCGACATCGCTGCGATCTTCGAGGCCTCGCCCAATCCCTATGTGCTGCTCGATCCCGGTCTCAGGATCGTGGAGATGAATGCCGCCTATCTCGCGGTGACCCATCGCACGCGCGAGGAGATCATCGGGCGCAACATCTTCGAGGCGTTTCCGAGCGCGCCGGGGTCCGAGAGCGAGCAGATGCTTCGCGCCTCGCTGCAGCGGGTGCTCGACACGGGCGAAGCGGACAATCTGGCGCTGATTCCCTACCCCATCCGGCTGCGCGACGGCACGATGGGTCTGCGCTACTGGAGCGCGACCCATACGCCCCTCAAAGGCCCCGACGGCAAGTTGCGCCATATCTTGCAGCACACGGTGGACGTGACCGAGCTCGAGGAGCTGCGCGCCGCCAACGAGGCGCTTGCCCGGCAGCGCGAGGACGGCATGCGCCGGCGCGCCGCCGCGGTGCAGGCCGAAAACGTGGTGCTGGCTGCCGAGACCCAGCAATTGCGCACGCTCTTCGAGCAGGCGCCGAGCTTCATGGCGGTCCTGTGGGGGTCCGATTACGTGTTCGCGCTCGCCAACGCCGCCTATCACCGGATCACCGGGCATCGGCAGATCCTCGGCCTTCCGCTGCGCGAGGCGCTGCCCGAGATCGAGGGCCAGGGCCTGTTCGAGGTGCTCGACCGGGTGCGCGAGACCGGCGAGCCCTTCATCGGCCGGGATTTTCCGGTGATGCTGCAGACCGCGCCCGACGCGCCGCTCGAGGAGCGTAGGCTCGACTTCGTCTACCAGCCGATCCTCGGGCCGATGGGCAGCGTGCTCGGGATTTTCGTGCAGGGGCACGACATTACCGACCAGAAGCAGGCCGAGCGGGCACTGGCGCGCCAACAGGAGCTGATGCGGCTCGCCCAGGAGGCGGGCGGGGTCGGCACGTTCGAATGGGATATCGAGAGCGGGCTCGTGATGGGCTCGCCGACCTTCCGCCGGCTCTACGGGCTCGACGAGGTCGGGGGCGCCGTGCCGGCGGCCCATTTTGCGACGATCGTGCATCCGGAGGATCGCGAGCAGCTCGCCGTGGCCGAGGACGGACAGCCGATCGAGGACCGGCTACGGACCGAATATCGCGTCGTGACGCCTGGCGGGATACGCTGGATCGGCCGGCAGGGCGAGATCGTGCGCGATGAGGAGGGGCGGCCGGTGCGTGTCGTGGGCGCGGCCTACGACATCACCGAGCGCAAGGAAAGCGAGACCCAGATGCGCCTGCTCATGCAGGAGCTGGCGCATCGGGTGAAGAACATGCTGGCCATGGTCGGCGCGATCACGACGCAGACGCTGCGCAATGCCAGCGACATCGCGACCGCGCGCGAGGCGATCGATGCGCGGCTGCTCGCGCTGTCACGGGCGCAGGATGCGCTGACGGCGGGCAAGGGCGCGAGCGCGCCGATCCACGAGGTGGTCGAAGGCGCGGCGCGGCTCTTGGGCGCGGACGATTTCTCGCGCTTTTCGATCCACGGGCCCGACCTGCTGCTGCCGCCCAAGACGGCGCTGGGGCTCGGGCTGCTGCTACATGAACTGGGGACCAACGCCATCAAATATGGCGCGCTTTCGGGCCGAAGCGGGCGGGTACGGATCGAATGGCGGCTGCCCGACCGGGAGACCGGCAAGACGCGCTTCAGCTGGGAAGAAACGGGCGGGCCGGCCGTAACCCCGCCCGAGCGCAAGGGGTTCGGCAGCCGGCTCATCGAGCGCGGGCTCGTCGGCTATCTCGGCGGGCCGGTCAGCCTCGACTATGCACCGCACGGGGTGCGGTGCAGCGTGGAACTGGCGCTGACCCAGGAAGACTAGGCGAGGCCCCTGCGCGGGGGCCTCGAGGCTCAGCGCAGGCCCGCCTCGTCGAGCAGGCCCTTGCGCTTGGCATCGTAGTAATAGCCGCGCGAATAGAGGCGCACCGCCTGGTCCTCGTTACGGTCGCCCACGATGTAGGCGCCGCGCAGATATTTCACCGCATAGTTGAGATTGGTCTCGGCATCGAGGAGGCCCGTCGCTTCGCCGCGATAGCCCATGGTGCGGGCCGTGGCGTGCTGGATCTGCATGAGCCCGAGGTTCGGGCCATTGCGGGCGCGGGGATTGTAATTGCTCTCGCGCCGGACGACGCGGTGGACGAGGGATTCGGGCACCCCGTGCATGGCCGAATATTTGGCGATCAGCCCGTCGAGCTCGCGCTCGGTGCGCGGCCCGGCAGGCAGGGTGCGGGAGGCGGGGACGGGCGCGGCATAGGCGGCGACCGTGGGGGTGGTCGAGCGGATCATGCCGAGCTGGTCGCTCGAACAGGCCGCGAGGAAAAGCGGCAGCACGAGGCCCGCAGTGACAAGGCGCGAAAGGTTCATTCACATACTCGCAACAGAAGACGGCCCGGCCGTCCGCAGAACGTCTCACTTCCCCCGAGCCCGATCCATACCAGAGGAGCGGTGATTTTGGAACCCGTCGGCGCGCGCGCGCCTTTGGGGCGGGCCGGAAAGCTGCTATGAGCGCGCCCATGCCCCAGCCGAGCCCCCAGACCTTCATCTACACCCCGCCCACCGAGCCCTGGATCGACCCGGTGGCGGTGGACGACGACATCGTCGTGCTCAACAAGCCGAGCGGGCTCCTCAGCGTCGCGGGCCGGGATCCGGCGCTGGCCGATTGCCTGCAGGCGCGGGTGCGCGAGCGGTTTCCGACTGCGACCATGGTGCACCGGCTCGACAAGGACACGTCGGGCATCGTGGTGATGGCGCGCCACAAGGGGGCGCTCGCCCATATCGGGCAGCAGTTCGAAAAGCGCGAGACCGAAAAGCGCTATATCGCGCGGGTGTGGGGCGAGGTGCGCGAGGAGGAAGGGCTCATCGACCTGCCCCTCGGGGTGGACTGGGCGAACAAGCCGCGCCAGCGGGTCGACAGGGAAACGGGACGGCCCGCGCAGACCCGCTATCGGGTGACGGGGCGCGAGGGGGGGATCACGCGGCTCGAGCTCGTGCCGCTGACCGGGCGGACGCACCAATTGCGCGTGCACCTGCTTGCCATCGGCCACCCGATCCTCGGGGATGCGTTCTATGCCGAGGGCGAAGTGCTGGCGGCGGCCGACCGGCTGCAGCTGCATGCGCAGATGCTGGGCTTCCGGCACCCGGCCGATGGGAGCATGCGCGGCTACAGCGCGCCCTGCCCGTTCTGAGCGCGCTCAGGCGCCCTGGTTCATGTGGCGCGAGAGCATGATCTTTTCGAACCAGATGTTGAGGCTGCGCCAGAGCTGAAGGCTCAAGGGCTGCAGCCCCAGATCGAAGCGCGCCTTCATGGCCTGGCCATAGGGCAGGTCGGCGCCCGCATCGATCTCGAGCTCGAAGGCAAACCGCGCCTCGAGCACCGGAGGCGGCGGCGCGCCGGGGGCCGCATCGGGGGGCGGGGCGACCGAGAGGTGATAGTCGCGCAGGATCCGCGCGGGTCGCGTGACGCTCTGGGTGCGCACGGGCCGGACCGTGACCCCTTCGAGGCGCGACCCGATGAGGTCGGCATCTTCCTGGGAGACCACGATGATGGCGGTGCGGGTATCGGTGGGGGGCAGGACGACGCCGAGCGGGTCGCCTTCTTCGACCTGGATGCCGGGCTCCAGCGCATCGGCAAGCTCGAAGCGGCCGGTGGCGGGCGCGGCGACGACGAGCCGGGCGACCGCATCCTCGGCAGACGCGATATCCTCGGCCGCGAAGGCCAGTTCGGCCGCGAGGAGCCCGGCCTCGGCCATGTTGGAGGCAAGGAGCGCCTCGTAGCGCCGCTCCTGGCTGACACGGCCGGCGCGACGGGCATTGAGCTCGGCATGCAGGAGCGGATTGTCGAGAAGGACGAGAGGCTCGCCCGCCGCGACTTCGCCTGCGACCCCGCGCGGCAGGGCGGTGACGATGCCAGCGCCGCCCGAACGCAGCACGCTCTCGGGCGGCAGGCGCACCGCGCCATCGGCGACGACCGCATAGGGGAGCGGGACGAGGAGGAGCCCGCCCAGCAGCACGAGGCCGATGGCGGCGCGGGTCAACACTTTCACCCGCACCGCACCATCGGCCTTTTTGAGGTAGTCGGCCGTGGTGCGGGCCTGTTTGGCGAGCGGCAGGACGATCATCGACATGGCTCCCCAGGCGGCGAGCACCACCCCGAAGACGAAGAAGCGCGGGAAGACATTGATCACCACGAAGAAGACGATGAAGAATTTATAGGCGGTGGAGCCGAGCCCGTAGAGCAGCAGCACGATGCGTTCGCCGGGCGGGGGCATGATGGCGGGCGCATTAGCATCGCCAAGGAAGATACGCCGCGAAAGCCCCCCGATCAGCGCCTGGGCGCGGGTGCCCAGATTGTCCATGCCGATGAGCTCGGAGAGGATGTAATAGGCATCGAACCTGAGGAGCGGATTGGCATTGAAGGCAATGGTGGTGATCGAGGTCAGCACCATGGTGTTGAAGGCGATGAGCCGGACGAAATCATCCGTCGAGACGAGCCAGACGATGAGCGCGCCGAAGGCGAGGACGAACTCCACCATCATGCCGGCAGCAGCGACCGCGATGCGCTGGCGGCGGCGCACGAAGAAGGCGCTGTCGGAGCAATCGACGAACGGGATGGGCATGAAGACGAGGAGCGAGGTGCCGAAATCGCGCACCTCCCCGCCCCAGCGCTTGCAGGCGAGCGCGTGGCCGAGCTCGTGGAGGAGCTTGACCAGCGGAAAGAGCACCGCCATCCACACGAGGCTGCCCGGGGCGAGCGCATGGGTCGCGCCATAGGCAAAGAGCTCATCCCAATTGCCGATGGCGAGGTAGACCCCGAACCCGACCATTGCGAGCCAGGCAATGAGCGCGGGCGGGCTGAAGAGAAGATGGGCGAGCGGGGCGAGCCGCTCGATCAGCGGATCGGGATTGAAAAAGGAAAAGCGCGCAAAGAGCGGGTTCTTGAGCGTGCGCATGAGAAGCCCGGGCTGGGCTATCGGCGCATAGCCCTCTGCGCGGCGCTCGAGGGGGAGGAGGAGCCCGTGATTTTCGGCTGCGCCGAGGATCTGCAGCACCTGCTCGGAAACCGCCGCGGCGCCGGCCTCGGGACGACGGGCCCCGGCAATGCGGGAGAGCTCGAAGACGGTGCGGCCGGCAGCGCAGGCAAGCAGCAGCTCGGCGGCGAGCGGGGTCAGCTCGAGCGTGCGGCCGCCCAGCCGATCATGAGCGCGATAGACGGTGCGCCCGCGCTGGCGGACCGAACCGATGCGCACATAGGGCGCAAGACGCGGGCGCAGGCCGCGCAGGCGCTCGAGGCGCGCCTCGGCATCCGAGGAGGAGCTCGCCGCGGGCGCGGCCCCGAGGGCGGCAGGGCTTACGGAATCCAGCGCCATAGCGCCATGCGGAGCCAGAAGACGAGATCGCGCGTCAGCGTCCAGATGCGGACGGTCTCGCCCGCCTCGATATGGACGACGCCCTTCATGCCGGGGCGGAAGGAGGGATGGGCCCCCTCGATGCCGGCACGGATGTTGAAGGCGCCGGTCTGGCTTTCGCTGTCGGCGGAGGGGGCCACGCGCTCGACCGCGACGGGAAAAGTCTCGAAGGGGAGCGCGGTCAGGCGCAGCGTGCCGGGCTGGCCCGCCTCGATCTCGAGAATGTCCTGCTGGGGCACGTCGATGGAAGCAACGAAGGCGGTGAGCGGGGCGAGGCGGAACATCATTTCGCCCCGGCGCATGGCCGAGCCGATGCGATCGGCCATGTCGCCCGAGACGATGACCGAATCCTCGTTCGCGACGATCCGCGACTGCTCGAGCAGGAGCGCGACGAGATCGCGCTCGGCCTCGAGCGCGTCGATCTCGGCATCGGTGACGCGCAGGGCGGCGGTGTTGAACCCGGCGGCGGCCCCTTCGCGCCGAGAGCGGGCCTGGGCGAGCTGGGCATCGGTGCGGCTCTGGCGGAGGAGGAGCTCGCGCGTGTCGAACTCGGCGATGAGTGTGCCGGCGCGTACGGTTTCGCCGGGCCGCACGTTGACGGCGGTCAAGAAGCCGTCGCGGGTGGCGACGACGCTGGTTTCATCGCGGCTCCTGAGCGTCGCTTCAGCAACGATCATGAAGGGCGCGGGCAGCAGCAGCCAGACCAGAAGCGCAACGCCCCCGAGTGCCAGCCAGGGGCGGAGGGCGAAGGGATCGAGCCAGGGATTGCGCCTGCTCGCAGCCTCCCGGCCGGGCTTCTTGCGCAGGGCGAGGAGCGTCGTCGCAAAGGCCGGCAGATCGGTCGCGAGACGGCGCAGAACGGGCTCGAAATCGGGCCCCGGCCGTTCGGCGCGCTCGGCGAGATAGACGAGCTCGCCCTTGCCATGGCGTTCGGGGAGCGCGACGGCGACGGCCTCGGCCACGCCCTCCCCAGAGGCGAGGACGCCGAGATCGAGATCGACGAGGGCCGGATCGCGCGGGGCGCCGGCCGCATCCTCATGACCCGAGACGACGATGGCGCGGCCCGAACCGGCAAGCGCGAGGATGGCGGCGCGGCGGGCCTGGCCGAGGCGGCTGCCGCGGGGCAGCGGATCCTGCCGGACGGTGCTGCGCACGATCTTGATGCGGCCGCGCCGGACGCGCGCGAGGACGGCGAAATCGGGCGAAAGGGCCGTTCCGAGCCGCTCGTAGAGACCCTGGGTGAAACCGGCCTCGCCCGGTGCGGCGAGGAGGGCGAGGCAATCGGCGGCCGAAAGCGGGGGCGGAGGCGCATCTGGCGCCACGGGCGCTTCGGCCGGGCCGGAGGCGGCGCGCGGCGATGGGCCCGGACGGGGTTCGGGCCGGGGCGCCGGGCGCGGGGCGGCAAGGGCCTCGGCGAGGCGGTGGACGGAGATTTCGAAAGTGGCCGCAAAGCGCGTGGCATCGGGCATGCGCAGGGCGACGGCGGCGAGCGCGATGGCGAGGGTCTGGCCGGCTACGACGAGCGGGATGGCCATGCCGGTGCGCAGGGGCGCATCGGGCAGGGGCGGGAGCGCTGCGAGCTTGAGCTGGCCCCGATCGAGCGCGATGCGCGCCAGGTCCTCGAGGGCTTCGGGGACCGGGCCGCCATCGGGGATGGCGATCGCCGCGGCAAGCCGGCCATCAGGGCCAACAAAGGGACAGGCGAGCACGAGCAGATGCGGCTCGGCGCCGGCGAGCGCATCATGCCATTGGCCGGCCAGCGCCCCGGGCAGCATGCCGGGACGCGGGGGCGGGGTGACGGCGGCGGGGCCGGGCCCGTTCATCGCACGGGCACCGGCGGGAGACGGCGCGCCCGGCTAGAGCTTGACCTCGCCGAAACGGGCTTCATAGGCCTTGACCGTCTGGTTGAGGATGAGCAGCAGGCGCTTGGCGGCATAGGGGCTCAGCACCATGCGGTTGGAGAGCTGGACCTCGACGGACTTGCCGTCCTCGACGCCGCGCCAGTTCTGGTGGGTGCCGAAGAGAAAGAAGAATTCCTCGCGCGTCGCGGTGACGGTGGCGATGTTGGAATACTTGCTTTCGATGTTGTCGTCGTTCCAGGTGATGTTGACACCGCGGTTCTCCCCGCCCGCATTGGCCGAGGCGAGGGCATCGATGGTGGTCTCGTTCATCAGTCACTCCTAAGGGTCTGGGGCCTTGCGGCCCTGTCAGCCTGCCGCGGGGCGGTTGCCGCCGGCAGGCGCTGTTTGGGACGCCTCAACGGCGGTACCATGATTGGCCGACGCCCCATCGGCGGGAATGGTGTTTTCCCCGATTATAAGGTGTTCGGCCAGAAGCTCCATATAGCGCTCGAGCATGATCTCGACCGAGGCGGGAAGCCTGTAGCCGTAAAGATCAAAGAGCGCCATGAGGATCGCCTCGCGCAGTTCGATCTCGAGATCCTCAAAGCCGATGCCGCCGCGCTGGTAAAGGGCGATGAGCGCCAGCATGTCGGGCGAGAGGATCTGCGCGCGCAGGATGGCGTCGAGCCGGTAGAGCTCGACATCGGCCACGGGATCCAGATCGAGCGGCGGGATGGGCGGCAGGTCGGTGAGCCGGTCCCCGTCGAGCACCGCCCAGGGGTCGAAATAGCCGCCATCGGCGAGGCCCCGCTCGTAGACGGGACGCATGAGCACGCCGGCGGACGCACCGAGCTGGTTGGTGCTGATGAGGTCGGTTGGCGCGATACCCAGATAGTTGAAGCGCACCACGATGCCGTTGTGGATGAGCACGCTCCCCTCATCGCCCATCAGCCAGTCGCGGATGGTGTCGCCATAGATGAGGTCGCCGGCGCCGGGCTTTCCGAAATTGAAGAAGCCCGCAAGGATGATGTTGTTGCCGCCACCGCCCTTGAGCACGTCGTCGCCGCCCTTGAAGGGGAAGCGGGATTCGAGGAGCTCCCAGCCATCGTGGAAGTTGACGTAGATCGCGTCATCGCCGTGGATGAGGTCATTGCCCTCCCCGCCATCGACGTAGTCGTCGCCATAGCCGGCGATGACGATGTCGCGCCCGCCATAGGTGTGGATGACGTCGTGGCCGCCCACCCAGTACTCGGTCGATTCGACCGAGCGGATGCGATCGAACGCGCTCTGGCCCGGATGGAGGGCGGGATCGAGGAGATCGAAGATGCCCCAGTCGCCGAGGACGAAATCGTTCGCCTCGCCGCCATGGATGACATCGTCGCCGCGCCCGCCGATGGCGATGGAATTGCCATCCGCAGTGTCGCCCGAGCCGAGCCCTTCATGCTCGCCGCGGCCATTATTGGTGTAGAGCGTGTCATTGCCCCAATGGGCGATGGCCTCGAGGGTGAGGGTCTTGAGCGCGAAGGGGGCGTGCGTATCGTCCCAGGTGAGGCCGGCATAATCGCCGATCACCACATTGGCCCCGCCATTGCCGGCGATCACGTCGTGCCCATGCCCGCCGATGATGATGTCATCGCCATCCCCGCCGCCGATCCGGTCGTTGCCGCCCTGATCGGGGGATTGGGTGGTGAGCGAGCGGGCGTCGAAATCGACGATCGCCCAGTCCCCGATGCCGATGTCGTTGCCGGCGCCCAGATCGATCAGGTCATCGCCATTGCCGCCCATGACGACGTCCGCGCCGCCGCCCGAGGCGATGACGTCATTGCCGCCGAGCTCGGTTGCAAGGCCCATGGCCGAACGCCGCTCGTTCTGGGATGCGAGCGCGGTGAAGGTGATCTCGCCATTGTCGCCGATGACGAGGTCGTCGCCATCGCCGGTGGTGACGTGGTCATCTCCGATGCCGGCGATGACGAGATTGTGCCCGTCGCCCAGGATGATGGTGTCGTCGCCCCCGAGGGCGAAATCGATGGAGCGGACGACCCCGATCCCGTCGATGCCGACATTGTCGATCTCGCCTGCGTCCCCGAGGACGATCTTGTCGCCATCGCCGAGTTCGATGTGGTCGTCGCCTGCGCCGCCGATGATGAATTCGCGGCCGGCGCCCCCGAAGATGTGGTCGTTGCCGCCCAGATCATTGTGGGTCGAGGCCATGTCGCGCAGGGTGAAGCCGGAATTGTCCGGGCCGGTGTCGTTGATGCGGGCGTGGCCGCCGGCGATCGCTGCATTGAGGACGCCGAAATCGCCGATGACGGCGAAGGTGCCTTCGCCCCCGAGCCCGTCCGGGGTGTGGCGGATGACATCGCCGCCATCGCCGCCGATGACGATCGCGTCGCCGCCGCCGGTGATGATGGTGTCGCTCCAGCCCTCGGTATCGGTGCCCTCGCGGGCAAGCTGCGTCTCGGCAGTGAGATCGGGTGCGCCGGCTAGGGCGCGGCCATAGAGGGTGACCGTGCCCAGATCGCCGAGGACGACATCGAAGCCCGAACCGGTCGAGATGGTGTCGGCCCCGCCACCGCCGAGGACAATGTTGTCGCCATTGCCGGCCGAGACCGTGTCGGCGCCCGCAATGGTGCTCGAATTGCCAGCCGCGGCGCTCGTTGCGCCGAAGCGGGTGTTGCCCGTCGCGTCGTGATCGGTGCTGAGCGTGGTCTGGCCGCGCGAACCGTTCTTGGCGGCTTCGAAGCGATAGGTGCCGGTATCCCCGAAGACGACGTCATTGCCATCGCCCGAGGAGATCCAGTCATCCCCGGCGCCGCCGAAGATGATGTCGCTGCCGCTCTGGACTTCATCGCGTCCACCGGTGTTGATGACGTCGTTGTCGCCGGCGTCGAACACGGTGGTGAGGAGATAGGGGCTGAAATCGCCCGAGGCACGCACATCGCCGTAATCGGCGAATATGATCATGCCCTCCGCCTTTGCCCGGAGGTCTTCGAAGCCGTAGAGGAGGCCGGTCTCGATGTAGTCGCCTTCTTCGGCATTGCGCGAGCCGCCTGCGATGATGATCGAGGCGGTGAGCCCGGTATAGATGACGTCGGCGTCATCGCGGGTGCTGATCATCGAGCTGATCTCGGTGATGCCGCGATAGAGATCATTGCCCCGGATTTCGGCATTGTCGCCGATGAGGATGTTGTTGCCGTGCCCGCCCGAGAGCAGATCCCGGCCGCCGCCGCCGACCAGCACGTCGGCAAGGCCCGCGCCAACCAGAATATCGTCGCCCTGCAGATCGGATTCGATATGGGTCGAGCGCACGAGGATGAGCTTGCCGGTCTGGGTGAAGCCGAGCTCGGCGAAATCGCCGATCATGACGTTGTTGAGCCCGCCCGCTTCAAGCACGTCATCGCCGGCGCCGCCGATGAGCACGTTCGAGCCCGAAACGCCCACGAGGCGGTCATCGCCATCGGCGATCGCGTCGGCACTGATCGTGTAGGCGCCCGAGGGCGTGAAATTGACCTGCGGGGTCGTCACTAGAGTGCCGCCGACGGTGATGGTGATCGTGCCGCCTGCGATGATGTCGTTGCCCGAGCCACCGAAGATCAGATCATTGCCCAGGCCGCCCTGGAGGATGTCATTGCCATGGCCGCCCGAGATGATGTCGTCGCCGGCGCCACCCTCGATCCAGTCCCCGCCATCGTCGCGGATCGTGCCTTCGACGAGGGCGCGGAAGTCGGCGACGAATTTGGCGGTATCGGTGACGTTGAGGCCGGCAATGCGATCGGCGAGCGCCACCAGATATTCGGCATCGGTGGTGTCGAGGTCGAACCGTCCCCAGCCCAAGAGCACGTCATTGCCCGAACCGCCGAGGATGATGTCGGCACCTGCGCCGCCCTCGACCCAGTTGTCGCCGCTGCCGGCGCTCAGATCGATCAAATCGTCGCCGCCGCCGCCGAAGACGATGTTGTTGCCGCCATGGGAGATGAGGGTGTCGTTGCCATTGCCCCCGAAGATGATGTCGTTGCCGGTGCCGGTCTCGATATAGACGCTCTGGCTGGAGGCCTTGGTCTGGGCGGTCGGGGTGTAGCCCGACATCGCCGCATTCACCTTGTCGCGGATTTCGGCCATGCCGGCCTCGTCAGGGGTTTTGCCCTGGAAGCGGCTCTGCAGCCACTCGCTGAAGGCGACGAGCTTGCCGTCATGCATGATCTCGAAATTGCCGTCGCCCACGACGATCATGTCGCCGGTGCTGTCGGCCATCTCGACGCGGTTGTTGCCACTGCCGAGGACGATGACGAGATCCTGGCTCGTCGCCGCGGGAAGGTCGCGATCACCCATCTGCTCGCGGATCTGGCCGTAGATCGAACCGGAACCCGCCACGGGCACGCCCGCGGCCGTACCGGTGCCCGCAGGCGCCGTGGGCGAGAGTGGATTGACCGCGAGCGGGGAATAGAGGGCGCCGAACATGGCAAAGCCGGCCATGGCATTGATCGCGGGCGGAGCGACATAGCGGATGACGTTGTCGCCATCGCCCGCCGAGATGATGCCCTGATTGTTGCCGACGGTGATGGTGTCGTTGCCCGAGCCCGTGAAGATCTGGAAGGAGATGTGGCTCGAGAGCCCCGAAAGGTCGATGACGTTGTCGCCCTCGCCGGCATAGATCAGCAGGGTCTGCGTGCCGCCCAGATTCATGGCGCGGCCGTTGACGACGATCTGGCCCTGATCGTTGATGTAGATGACGTCGCTGATGTCGTCCGGGCTGCCGCCGATGGCGCTGCCGGCGCGCGCGCCGACATTGACGGTGGTGACGCCATCGCCATCGCTGGTGAGATAGACGGGATTGGCGAGGAAATCATAGCCGAAGCGCCCGCCGCCCCCGACATCGATGATCTTCCAGGAGCCGCCGAAGGAGGTGAAGAAGAGGTTGATCTTGAAATAGACCGAGAGCGAGAGGCCCCAGCGATACTGGCCCTCGATGAGCGAGGTGATGCCCGGACCGTCGGTCAGAACCCATGCGATCTCGCCGAAGCGCAGCTTGCCGTCCTGATTGGGATCGTTGAAATCGAGCTGGAAGGCGAAATTGCCCGCGAGCTCGAGGCCGGCCTTGATGACGAAGAGGTTGATGCCGACCCGGGCATGGAAGCTGGCTTCGATACCGAAAAGCGGGCGGAAGGAATCGAAATACATGCCGTCGAGGATATCGACGGGGTCGCCCGTGCCGAGGAACTGGGCGATGCCGTAGAGATCGTAGCCGATCGTGATGCCGGCTTCGGCATGGAAGTAGAAACTCGCCGAGAGCCCGCCGAACAACACATCGATCACCTTGCCGGGCAGGAAGCTGACGGCGGATTTGATGATGTTGACGATGTCGATGTTGATGGTGATGTCGAGCAGGGTGAGGTCGACTTCGAAGAGCTCGACATCGGCAAGATTGCCGGTGATGAGGTTGAGGACGTTGGACACGTCCTCGAACAGCAGGAAGTTGAAGGCGATGCCGGGCTTCTTGTTGGCGATCGCCCCATCGAGGTTGAGGGAACTGCCCGTGCCCGTATCGCTGCCGGGGCGCAGATTGCCCATGGCGCGGCTGTTGGAGGTGTCGATGACCCCGGTGCTGCTGGCGGGCGAGAGCAGTGAGAAGCTGCCGAAATAGATGATGCCGCCGGACTGGCTCAGCCCGTTGATGAAGCCCATCACATCATTGAGGGTATCGAGCGCATCGAAGATGAAGAGGGCGGCCGGATAGATCCGCCCCACCGTGTCCTGCAGGATCGAATAGAGCGAATAGCCGCCGATCGCCGTCGTCTTGAGGAACTGGACGATGTTGTAGAGCGGCTCGACATATTTGTAGATCTGCTCGACGACGGGCAGGACGTTGTTGACGAGGAAGTCGCCCGCATAGAGCCCGACATTGCGGAACTCGAGCGTCTCCATTTCGAGCTCGCCGCCGATCTCGTAGCGGGCGTCGAGGACGAAATCGGCGATGGCGCTGGGGAGCTCGTCAATGGTCTGGCCGGTGACCGGATTGACGATGCTGGTCTTCATCGCCATGTCGATCGAGACGAAGAATTCGCCCCGGATCGAGACGGTCTTGTTGCCTTCGCCGGTTGCGGACTTGCTGGTCGACAGCTCGTTGATGCGCACGAGCTTGTCGTAGCGGTCGAGCCAGTCGGTCGCCTCGGTGCCGGGCGCGGTGAAATCGCGGCCGAGGCTGCCGAAGAGGTCGATGGCGATCTCGCCGCCGATCAGAACGCCATAATAGGTATCGTCGCCACGCTGGATGGCGTTGGCGGTGAGCGCGAGGCCGACCGCCGCGAGCGAGGCGGTGGCAACGAAGCCTTCGGACGTGGTGACGATCGCCCGCAGCAGGATTTCGGGGTCGGTTTCGTCGTTGAGGAAGAAAAAGCCCATCTTGTCGATGCCGAAGGCGAGGTTGATCGCGGCATTGACGGTGAACTCGAGAGCCGAGGATTCCCCGACCGAAAGGTTGAACCCCGGAATGCCCAGATCGAACCCGACATCGAGCACGGCACTGAAGAGGATGGCGTCGATATAGAGCTCGGCGACGAGGTAGGGATTGTCCTGATCGGTGTTGAAATAGGCGCGGATGACGTCGTCCTCGACGCCGAAGAGGTCCTTGATCGTGTCGTTGACGAGGCCGGTGAGAAGATCGACCGTGGTGGGCAGCGTGCCGTCTGCCTTTGGTGTGGAGGCGGCCTCGAGGATGGGCTGGACGATGACGCGCGAGATGTCGTCGAAGAAGCCGAGCGCCTGGGTGAGCGTGCTGCCGACGACGGGCAGGTTCATCACGTTGATGACGTTGCGCAGCGTCTTGTCGATCATCTTGAGGATGCTGTCGAGGCCGTTGGCCAGGAGCAGCGGATCGTTGATGATCGCGTAGGGGTTCAGATTGGCGAGGAAATCCTCGAAATCGATCGAGGGGATTTCGTAGCTGACATAGTCAGACGCGGTGAGGCTCGGCAGGACCAGCGCCGGCAGGAAGCCGACGAGGCCGCTATCGGTCGTCTCGAAGAGGTTGACCCCGAGGGTCAGCCGGTCAGTGTCGGGGCTCAGAAGGCCGAGCGACGCCTGCAGCGGCAGCACGACATCGAGCCGGGCGAGCGCTTCGAAGCTGACGATGTCGCCGATGCTGATCGGGGCGTCGGACGAGAAGAGATCGGCGATGGCCGAGAAGTAGAGCCGCCCATCGAGCGCGGCGTCCTCGCCCTGCAGGTAATTGTCGGCCGCATCATTGATGCCGAAGCGGATATAGGCATTGCGGTCGGCCTCGTCGCCGCTCCAGACCAGCGCCTTGCCGTTGACCACATCGACCGAGAGCGGGCCGAGGGCGAGGCGCATGTTGAGCCCCTCCTCCACCCCGGCGATGAAATCGAGCGCGATGCCGGTGCCGCGCAGCTCGTACCCGCCCACGGTGATAGCATCGGTGACGATGAAGGCGCGGGTGCCGCCGGTCTCGGTCTTGGCGGCGAGATCGGCGCCGCGGACGGTGAAGGCGCCGCTTGCGGCCTCGCCGAAGCCATTGGGTGCAAAGCCGAGCGCGGTGGCAAGATTGGAGCCGCCCAGATTGTGGACGAGGATCTGGGCCGAGCCCGCGGCAAGGCCCGTGAGGGCAAAGCTGATGGGATCCTTGCCGATCGCCTCGGCGAAATTGGTGGCCGTGAGCCGGAGCGCGCCATCGACGGTGAGATCGGCGATGAGGAGCTTGGCGAGCGGCAGGTCGACCGGCATGCCGAGCCCGATATCGGCGCGCGAGACCATGGTGGCGGCAAGCGCGGCATTGATCGCGGCGACGAAATCGGCGGGCGTGCGCGGATCATCGCCCGTCGGAAGGGCCGGGATGGTGATGAGGACGGGGTCCGCGCCATTGACGATGATGCGGAAGCTGTGCGCGGCGTCGAGATTGAGCCCCGAAAGGGCGTTGCCGGTGACGACGCCATCGACCGCCTCGAAATCGGCGGCGTTGTCCGTGTCCCCGAAGAGGGTGTTGACGCCGGCATAATTGGTCGGGACGACAGAGGTTTCGACAAAGGCGATGCTTGCGATGTCGGCCGCGGCGGCGGCGCCCGTCAGCGTGCCATCGGCGAAATCGGAGGCCTCGAGGGTCGTCGTCGTGCCATCGGCATGGTGGAGCACGATGGCGATGCCGCCATCGGCCGCGAGCGCGGCGTGGATCTTGCTGAGGGCCTCGCCGACGGTCTGGGCGCCGTCGAGCTCGATCTTGTAGTCCTTGTAGGTGGTGGGGCTGCCCGGCCCGTCCTTGCGCTCGACCGAGACCATGATGTCGCGGCCCTGATGGCCGGACTGGGCGGAGTTGAAGGTGACCTGGCTGACGCCCGCAAGCGCGGTGAGCGCGGTGGCGGCGGTGACCGCATCGAACTGGGCGCCGGCGAGCCCGGGCAGCTCGATGCCGAAGGTGAGGTCGAACCCGACATTGGCGTCGAGCACCAGCCGGCCCTCGCCCGTGACGTTGGCGAGGGAAGAAACGACACCGAGCATGGCGGAGAGGGTCGCGTCGCTGCCCGCGAAGCTGCCCAGCAGCTCCTCGAGGTTGAGCGAGAAATCATAGGCAAGCCCGGCGCCTTCGAGGAAGCCGAGCGAGAGCGAGACGTAGAAGACACCCTCGTCCCAGACGAGGATCAACTCGTCGCTGCCTAGCCCGAAGGCGGAGGCGAGCGCGCCCGAGATCTGGTTCAGCCCCTCATTGGGGTTGGACTTGAAGGCCTGGAGCTTGGCGGCCATTTCCTCGGCGAAATTGAGCGCATCGACGACCGATATGCCGAGGACCGGGATTTCCTCGCCGAGGAAACCCAGATCATCCGAAAGCCCGCCCAGCACCTGATTGACGAGGATCAGGGCGTTGTAGAGCGTGTCGATGAAATCGTCCTTGCCGAGCCCGGTGATGAGACTGGTGAGGGCGCTTTCGCCGAAATCATAGGCCCAGTCGGTGGGCGCGGTGACGTCGATGAGGCTGGCGGTGAAGCTTGGCAGAATGCTGCCGAGCCCGCCGACGCCAGCGACCGCGATATCGAGATCGGAGAGGACGAGCCGGGCGAAGGCGCCATCAGCGCCGACCGTGCCGACGAGATCGAGCTGGCCGATGAGCCCGGCTATGCCGGCGGTGCTGTTGGCCTTTTGCAGGAGCTCGGCGATGGTGAGGCGCTCGGAATAGACGCCATCCTTTTCGCCGACGAGGCTGACATCGAGCGCGGCGCCGATCTCGAAGCTGTTGCCCGCGGATCCGAGGGCGACCTCGACGATGCCGAGCTTTCCGGCGCCGGTGATGTTGGCCGCCGAAGCGCCGAGGGCGACGCTGAGCGCGACGTTTTCGAGGAAGACGTTGTCCGAAAGGCCGGACCCGCTGCCGGTGCCGAGGAGCCCGAAAAGGCCGACGCCGACATCGAAGCCGAAGGCGATATCGGCCCAGAAGCTGAAATCTGCCGAGAGGTTGAGGCTCGCCAGATCACCGAGGCCGCCCGAAATGGTCTGGGTGAACTCTTTCGTAAAGCCCATGCCGAATTCGGGGAGCTTCAGGATCAGCTCGCCCGTGCGCACGTCGAGCACGACATCGGCGGACGGCATGAAGGCGCCGAGGGCGCCCGAGACGAAGGCCTGCAGCCCGTCCAGGCTCGAGATGACGGTGGATTTCGAGACGTCGAGCGCGATGGTGTAGGAGACGTTTTGCGTGCTCGTGACCGTGAAGACGAGGTTGTCGTCCGATCCCGCCTCGACGTCGATCTCGATGCCGACGCCGCCGAATGCAGCCTCGAGCGCCTCGGCGAGGCTTGCAGCATCCCAGCCGCCGAGGGGGGCGTTGAGCGTGATGGTGCGGAAGAGGTCGGTGACGCTCTCTTCGGTTTCCCCGCTGCCAGTGGTGATGGTGCGCTCGACCGAGATCGAGAGCGGATAATTCCTGAGCCAGGGATCGTTGAGGAGCCCCGACAGGCTGCCCCCGGTGAGCGGGGTGCCGGTACTGACGGTGTTGTTCCGGACTTCGAGGCCGAGCTGGCCCATGACATTGCCGCTTGCCGAGGCTGCAGCGGCGAGGATGGCAAAGCCTTCGATGCCCGAGCCGCGAAGCTCGAGCGTGCCGCGCACGACGTTGACGAAGAGCATGTCGGCAAGGGTCGGGACCGGATCGCCGTCTTCGGCATTCGGGGCCTGGAGATGCGGGGTCGGGGTCGCGGCGAGCGCGAGCTTCAGCGCGGCACCCAGGGCAGCGAGATCGGCAAACCCATCCGCAGGGATGGCGAGAGCCACATTGTAGGGATAGGCGACACCCCCGACCGTGACGGCGATGGAGAAGGTGACGGTTTCCCCGCCAAGCGCGGCAAGCACCGAGCCATCGGTATAATCGACCGGCAGGCCGTTGAGCTGGAGGAGGTTGCCGATCGCCTCATTGGTGCCGGCGGACAGGCCCAGCACCGAGAGATCGACCTCCATCGGCTCGAGCAGGCGATCGACGATCTGCTGATAGGCCTTGGCAAGTTTGGAGAGATCGATCTGCTCGAGGAAGGGCAGGTCGAGATCGAGGAGGCGCGAGGCAAAGACGATATCGAGGCTCGACGCCATGGAACGCATGATTTCGACGAGCTCGGTGCCATCGAGCGCCATCAGCCCTTCGGCGAACGCTGCGATCTCGGCAAGCTCGGTTTCATGGCCCACCGAAATGTCGGTCGTACCGTCGAGAAGCTGGGCGGTGGTCGCGACCGATGAGGCGATGCCGGTCGTGCCGCCGGCAAGGGTGAAGGTGCCGGCGAGCGCCACATGGCCCTGATCGACGAAGTCGGCGCCATCGATATGGGCGAGGCCCCAGTCTATGGCGGCGCGGAAATCGATCGCGGCGAGCGCGTAATCGGCTTCCGGATCAAAGGGGACGGCGGACGTGCCGCCCACTTCGGTGACAGAGAGCGCGAAGACGTCGTCATCGGCCCCGAGCGCGCTGCCATCGCGCGTGAGTTCGGCGTTGAGCGCATAGTCGGTCGTCGAGAAACTGAGCGAGAGCGCGGTATCGCCGAAATCGAGCCCGAAGCGGGCAAAATCCATGCCGGTGACGACGCCGCCGACGAGACCGGCATTGAGCCCGAGCCCGTCGACGCGGTCGCCGAGGCCGTCGGGCGCGCCGCCCAGTTCGAGCGTCGCGCCATCGGCGCCCGTAAAACCTGAAACGGTGACGGTGACGGACTGGTGATAGGCGCCGGCGGCGATCTCTGGGCCCTGAACGCTCGAGGCGCCGATTTCGAAGGAGAGCGTGGTGCCGGCGAAAAGCTCGGCAAAGGCGGACCAGTCGGTCATCGTGCCGACGGTGATGCCCATGGCGTCATAGATGCCGTTGAGATCGGGCAGGAGATTGCCGATGAGGATATCGACGCCGATCCGATCGGTCAGGATCGCGTCGGGATCGGTTTCGCTCGCAATGCTCTTGAAGTCGATGATGGTCTTGTCGCCCACCATGATGTCCTCGAGGGTGAGGACGAAATTGGGGACGACGAAATTCTGGTCGAGGCCGGATGCAATCGCCGAGGCAGCCGTGTCGAGGAGGCTCGTGCGCAGCTCGGTCGTGAAGCTTTCGATCTCGGCGCTGGTGATGAGATCGGCTGGCGGCTCGGTGCTGAGCGGATCGACCGAAGCGAAGGAATTGGCCAGTTCGGCGGCATTGCCGAGCACGGTCTGGAAGAGCGCGCTGGGATTGAAGAGATCGGAGAAGCCGAAGCCCGCCATATCGGCGGCGATCCGGGCATCGACTTCGGCGCGGTAGCCCTCATCGAGCGCTCCGAGTTCGCCGGCGACCTTGCCCTGGAGTTCAGACGTGAGTTGGCCGCGGATCGTATCGAGGATGGACTGGAGTTCGCTGCCGAGCCCGTCCCGCACATCGGCAAGCATGGCTTCGCCAAAGCTCTGCCCCAGCGTGCCGAGCGAGGCAAAGACGTTGGCGAAAGGATCGGTGCGATCGAGGAGAAACGGATTGTCGTCGGGATTGGCGTAAAGATCGACTGCGCCCGCGAGCGCCGCGCCCAATTGGCCGCTCAGCCGGTCCCCGAGCGCACCCATTTCTGAGGAGAGATCGCCGGCGAGCGTCAGCAGGTCGCGGATGGCCTCGGTATTGTCTTGGGCGAACTGGGCGTTGAAGGCGGCGGCGAAGCCGAGATCGAGATCGGCGGCATCCATCATGATCCGCGGCTCGAGCGGCACGATGTCGGGCTGGGGCGCGCGGGCACGGGAGGCCGCGGCGACTGCTGCGCGATGCCGGTGGCGGGCTTCGGCCCGCGCCGCATGCAGGGCCGTGAAACGGGCGCGCGCGCCCAGAGCCTTCAGAACCTTGGTCATCTTCGACAGCCCCTGCACTGCCCGATCAGTCCCGGGCACGGACGGCAATAGTTTCAGAAAATACGATTCGGCCGCACGCGGCGGCCCAGCCTCGAAATCATCACGATCACAGGATTATTTCAATGCGGGCGCATGTGCAGGAGAGAGCTAAAAAATGCAGTTCTGTCTTAGGGTTGCATAGGTTGTGCAAAAAATTTTGAGACGGCGCTGACAGGTTTTCGCCACGATTTCGCCCTGTTGTGCTTGTGCGCCTGAAGAGGCGTCGGCGCGTTCTACTTCCGCATTTATTTTTCTATTTGC
Source organism: Arsenicitalea aurantiaca (assembly GCF_003994485.1). GTDB lineage: Bacteria > Pseudomonadota > Alphaproteobacteria > Rhizobiales > Devosiaceae > Arsenicitalea > Arsenicitalea aurantiaca. The sequence goes on along the minus strand of NZ_RZNJ01000004.1, from coordinate 396,735 downwards.
TGCAGATGTTTTGAGGGGCTCAGCGAAACTTCCCCGACCGTGCCCGGCAAGGGCGCCGGTCTTCAGTCTCGGCAGCTGACGACTGATCGCTGCTTTCTCGATCGACTGCTATCTTTCACGTATCGCATTTCATCGGCGCACTTTTCTTCATTGTCTATGCTTGTGATTTTGATATTTTACAGTCTTACAGCGCATTGCGAAGTCACCGTCCGCGTCTGAGCGCTTTGATAATCGACCGTTAATTCGAGATTAACCATTTTTCATTGGCGATCGACGACCCTTGCACTTGTAGACAAGGGCCGGTTTATTGACAGCGGCGCGCGACGCAGGATAGAGCGGAAGCCGACCCTTTTTTAAGCATAATGAAGTCTGAACATGGCGAGCGCGCGTGGTTTTGCCCTTAGTCTGCTGGCGGCGGCCCTTCTGGCCGGGTGCGGGCACCAGACCGGCCTCATTTCCGCACAGGCGGTGAATGGCGACCTAGCCCGCTGGAATGCGAGCGTTGCCGAGCAGGGCGTGCGCATGAACGCCTCGACCTCGGACCAAGTGATGGCGCTGGCCGCCGACCAGGAGGCGCTGCGGGCGCAGAACGCATCGGCGGTGAGCCTCGGGACGCTCTATGCCAACGGCATTGCCAACAATTACCATATCCGCATCGCGCAGCGGCAGACGGACGTGGCCGACGCCGAGCTCGTCAATGCGGCCATGCGCTTCTTCCCGCGGCTGAGCGGGACGGTGAGCGCGGTGCGCACCAACCAGAACATCCTCGATTCCGACAATGAGGTCTTCGAGCAGGGCCGGGCGGTCTACAACACCTACAATGCCGCGCTCGAAGCGAAGGTGCCGATCCTCGATCTCGAGATCCTCTTCAACTACCGCAAGACCGAAGTCGCGCAGCGCAAATCCTATGTCGAGTATATCGGCACCGCGCAGATGTTCATCCGCGACCTGATCGGGGCCTATATCGACATCGCCGAAGCCAATGCGGTGATCGCCGAATATGAGGAGCGCCTGCGGCTCGTGGGCAATCGCGCCCATGTCGAGCGGCAGCTGCAGGCCGCCGGCAGCGGCCGGCCGGAAGTGACGCTGAGCTTCGAGCAGCAGGTCAGCGACATGCAGGGCCAGCTGGTGGACCACAAGGCGCGCCGGCAGATGGCGATGAGCCGGATCTACGAGCTCACCGGGATGAATGTAGGTGCGGTCAGCGGGCAGGTGCGGGTGGCGGACGTGGTGCTGCCGGCCAACCAGCTGCACGATCTGCGCACGCTGGCGCTGCGCAACAATGTGCAGTACCTCGCCAAGCAGTACGAGCTCGACATGTTCACCGAGGAGCTCTACCGGGCGAGCGCGGCCGATTTCGGTCCGCGGCTCAACGCCTTCGGGACCTATGAGTACGAGGATCGCGGCGGCAGCCAGTTCGGCGGCGGCTCGACGACTGTGCAGGGCGTGGCGGGGATCGAGCTCAAGGTGCCGATCTTCAATGCGGAGGGCAATGGCTATCAGAGCCTGCCGGCCCGAGCGCGCCACGCCAAGGTGGTGGAGGAGCTGGCGCTGACGCGCCGCGAGATCGACACCATGCTGACCCGCGCGCATGCCAATTACGATGCGGCCCGGCAGCGGCTCGCCATGGACCAGCGCACGCTGGCGCGCGGGCAGGACATCATCTACCTCATCAACCGGCGCATCGCCGAGGCCAATGCGGTCAATACCGAGGGGCTGCAGACCCGGCTCGAACAGGCCGCCTATGAGCGGCAGCGCCAGCAGACCCAGTTCCAGATGCTGCGCGAGTGGCTGACGATCAAATATCTCGTCGGCGGGCTCAGCGAAGCCGACATCGCGCTGTTCTCGGGCGGTGCTTAAGGGCCAGACGATAGCTCGGCGCCTGGGGCTGGTGCTGTGGGCGCTGGCCGGCGTGAGCCTGCCGGCGATGGGCCAGGAGAGCGCGGTCAGCTGCCTGATCCTGCCCTGGGAGACGATCGAACTGGCCGCCCCCACCGAGGGGATCGTCACCGCAATCCATGCCGAACGCGGCGAGACGGTGGCCGAGGGGCAGCTGCTCGTGCAGCTCAACGACGCGCTGCAGCGGGCGTATCTGGCGACCGTCAGCGCGCGAGCGGGCGACGAGAGCGCGCTGAGGCAGGCGCAGGTGCGCGTCAACTTCACCCAGAGCGCGGTGGAGCGGAACCGGCCGCTGTTCAACGCCAAGCTGATGACGGCCGATGAGTGGGAGCAGGTGCTCGGCAGCCACGAGATCGCGCTGATCGAGGTTGAAGCGGCACGCGCGGCGCTCGACCAGGCGCGGCTCGAAGTGGACCGGGCCGAGGTCGCGCTGGCGCAGACGCGGATCACGGCACCTGCCGATGCGGTGGTGCTGGAGCGGCTTTCCTCGGTCGGGGAAGCGGCGGGCGGGGAGCCGGTGATGCGGCTCGTCGTCATCGACCGGCTGCGGGTGGAGCTCTTCGTTTCGGCCGAGAGCCATCAGCGCTGGACGAACGGGCGGACCGTCGAGATTTTGGCGCGGTTTCCGAGCGAAGCACGGCACACCGCGACCGTGACCGCGGTCGACCCGGTGTCGGATGCGGGCACGGGCATCCTGCGGGTGCAGCTGGCGCTCGACAATTCCGACCGGCAGATCCTTGCCGGCCAGCAATGCGGGCTCGCCGAGACCGCTGCGCCTTAAGGGCGGAGAGGCGCGGGGGAAACGGCGACCGGCTCAGCGCCCCCCGAAGAGATCCCCGATCAGATCGACGATGGTGCGGGTTTCGCGCACGGGCTGCTGCTGGACCGGCTGCTGGTAGATGTCCTGCGGCATCTCGGCCATGCGGGTATAGCTGCCCGGCAGTTCGGCGACCGTCATGCCCTCATGGGCCTTGGTCATGAACTGCGACCAGATGTCGACCGGCACGTTGCCGCCCGAGAGCGTGGTGGCGGAATTGTCGTCATTGCCGAGCCAGACGCCGGTGACCATGCGGGCGCTGTAGCCAACGAACACCGCGTCGCGCGCATTCTGGCTGGTGCCGGTCTTGCCGGCGATCGGCCAGCCATTGAGGCTCGCGCCCTTGCCGGTGCCGACCTCGAGGGCCGTGACCATCATGTCGTTCATCTCGCCCACGACTTCCGAGGAGATGACCTGGCCCGGGCCGGCCTGGCTGGCCTCGTAGAGGATTTCGCCATCATCGGCGGCCTGGATGCGGGTGATGACATTGGCAATGACGCCATTGCCGCCATTGGCGAAGGGCGCGTAGGCGGCAGTGAGCTCGAGCAGCGACACCTCAGAGGTGCCGAGCGCGATGGACGGCACGGCGAGCATGGGGGTCGAGATGCCGAGGCGCTGGGCGGTGTCGATGACGACCTGCGGGGTGACATCGATGGCGAGCCGCCCGGCAATGGTGTTCATCGAATAAGCGAGGCCGTCGCGCAGGGTGACCGGGCCGACATAGCGGCGGGAGGCGTTTTCGGGGCTCCAGCCCTCATAGGTAAAAGGCGCGTCCTCGGCGATGGTGTCGGGGGTGTACCCCTTTTCCATGGCGGCGAGATAAACGAAGGGCTTGAAGGCCGAACCCGGCTGGCGGCGCGAGGTGACGGCGCGGTTGAACTGGCTCTGGGCGTAGTCGGTGCCCCCGACCAGCGCGCGCACGGTGCCATCGACTTCCATGGCGACGAGCGCGCCCTGGGTGAAGCCGCGATTGGAGCCTTCCTTGGCGACCATCTCGCGCACGACGAACTCGGCATGCTTTTGCAGGTCCCAGTCGATGGTGGTGGAGACGATTACGTCTTCCTTCACCTCGCCGAGATAAGCGGTCATCAGGCTCTCGACCCAGTCGGCGACGTAGTATTCGGCGCCCGCGACGCGGGTGCGGATGCGCCGGTCCGGATCGATCGCGGCGGCCTGGGCCTCTTCGCGGGAGATATAGCCTTCGGCAGCCATTTCGTTGAGGACGACCCGCGCGCGGGCCGCCGCGCCTTCGGGATTGGAGGTGGGGGCGAGCCGGCTCGGCGCCTGCAGGACGCCGGCGAGGATCGCAGCTTCCCCAAGTGCCAGATTGCGCGCGGACTTGCCGAAATAGCGCTGCGCGGCCGCCTCGATGCCGTAGGCTCCGGCGCCGAAATAGACGCGGTTGAGGTAGAGCTCGAGGATCTGTTCCTTGGAGTAGTTCTGCTCGAGCCAGAGGGCGAGCAGCGCCTCCTGCACCTTGCGGCCAAGGGTCTGGTCGGGGGTGAGGAAGAGATTCTTGGCGAGCTGCTGGGTGATGGTTGAGCCACCGCGCGCGACCCGGCCTTCATTGAGGTTGTCGAGCGCCGCTGCGACGATGCCGATCGGATCGACGCCGAAATGGCTCATGAAGCGCTTGTCCTCGATCGAAAGGACGGCGGCGGGGACGTAATGGGGCAGTTCGCGATAGGAGACCGCCTCGCCGCCCATCTGGCCGCGATTGGAGATCAGCTGGCCATCGGCCGAAACGATGCGGATGTTGGCGGGACGCTCGGGCACGGCCCAGCTTTCGGCGCCCGGCATCTGCGCGGCATAGTAGACGACGATGCCGGCGACGACGACGCCACCCCAGATCGAGGCAACGAAGCCCCAATGCACGAGGGTGATGAAGATGCCCCCGAGCGAGAAGCCGCGGCGGCGGCGCTCCTTCCTGGTGCGCTTGGGCTTGCGACGGGGCTTTTCGTCCTCGTCGGCATAAGGGCTCATGGCAAGCTGCGGCTCGAGCCGTTCGCCCTTTTTGGGCTTTTTCGGCCGGCCGGGCGCAGCCTTGCCGCGCGATGGTCCACCACCCACACGATCGTCCGGGGAAATGTTGAAATCCATCGCGATGCCCTGGCAAATGAGGTGACGGGATCCGGCCGGCGCCGGGCGCCCCCGTGGGGGCAGGACGGCACCGATCTCCACCGGCGGCACGAGAGGATCACATGCCCTTTCGCGCTCCGGCCCGAATAGCCCTATCGAGGCTAAATGTGGCCGGTTTATGTGGGCTTAGCACGTTGGTACGCCCTCTGTTGCCCACCGGTGACACTGGACGCGGGCAAGCCCGCAAAGCCTTAATCAAACGTCAAGATTGGCGACGCTCAGCGCGTTGTCCTGAATGAATTCGCGGCGCGGCTCGACGAGGTCGCCCATGAGTTCGGAGAAGAGCTTGTCATTGTCGTCGCTCTCCTTGATCTGCACCTGGAGGAGCGTCCGCGCATTGGGGTCGAGGGTCGTTTCCCAGAGCTGGTCGGGGTTCATCTCGCCGAGCCCCTTATAGCGCTGCAGCGAGATGCCCTTGCGCCCGATGCCGGTGATGGTGGCAAAGAGCGAGGAGGGACCGAAGATATCGTAGCTCTGGTCCTTGCGGGTGAGGGTCGCGACCCCGCCATAGAGATCATCGAGACGCGTCGCGATCTGGCGGAGCTTGCGCGCGTCGGCGCTGCCCAGAAGCCCCGCATCGATCGCGTGACCCTCGGTGACGCCGCGCACGGTGCGGGTGACGCGCAGCCCCCCTTCCCCATCGAGCATGCCCTGCCAGCCGCGCTCGACCTCGTCGGAAACCCGGTCGAGCCGGTCGGAGATGCGCTGGACGACGGTTTCGGCGCGCTCGGGATCGAGCAGGGCTTCGGGATCGAGCCCGCCGACGATGGCCGCCTGCTCGACGAGCGAGCGGTTGTAGCGGGTGTTGAGATTGCCGATGGCGCCCACGATGTCGCGTGCCTGGCGCACGATGGCGAGAAGATCGGCGCCGGCATGGCTCGAGCCGGCACTGGTGGTGAGGACGGCATCCTCGACACCAGTGTCGATCAGGTAATCCTCGAGCGAGCGCTCGTCCTTGAGGTACTGCTCGGAGGAACCGCGCTTGATCTTATAGAGGGGCGGCTGGGCGATATAGATGTGCCCGCGATCGATGAGCTCGCGCATCTGCCGGTAAAAGAAGGTGAGCAGCAGCGTGCGGATATGGGCGCCGTCGACATCGGCGTCCGTCATGATGATGATCTTGTGATAGCGCAGCTTGTCGATGTTGAACTCTTCGCGCCCGATGCCGGTGCCGAGCGCCATGATGAGCGTGCCCACCTGGTCCGAGCCCAACATGCGGTCGAAACGCGCGCGCTCGACATTGAGGATCTTGCCGCGCAGGGGCAGCACGGCCTGGCTTGCCCGGTCGCGGCCCTGCTTGGCCGAACCGCCTGCCGAATCCCCCTCGACGATGAAGATCTCGGACTTGGCTGGGTCCTTTTCCTGGCAATCGGCGAGCTTGCCGGGCAGCGAGGAAATCTCGAGGGCCGATTTGCGCCGCGTGAGTTCGCGCGCCTTGCGGGCCGCCTCGCGGGCTGCAGCGGCCTCGGCGACCTTGCCGACGACGGTGCGGGCCTCGGCCGGATGCTCCTCGAACCACTGGCTGAGCTTGTCGTTGACGACGTTCTCGACGACGGGACGAACCTCCGAGGAGACCAGCTTGTCCTTGGTCTGGGAGGAGAATTTGGGATCGGGCACCTTGACCGAGAGCACGCAGGTCAGCCCTTCGCGGGTGTCATCGCCGGTGACGGACACTTTTTCGCGCTTGGCGATGCCGCTCTGGTCGGCATAGGCGGTGACCTGCCGGGTGAGAGCCGCGCGCAGGCCGGCCAGATGCGTACCGCCATCGCGCTGGGGGATGTTGTTGGTGAAGCACAGCACGTTCTCGTGATAGCTGTCGTTCCACCAGAGCGCGATCTCGACGGTGATCCCGTCCTTTTCGGCAATGAGGGCGATGGGCGCATCCAGAAGTGGCGACTTGGCCTTGTCCAGATAGCGCACGAAGGCCTCGAGGCCGCCTTCGTAGAAGAGCTCGACCTCGACCGGCTCGGGATGACGGTTGTCGCGCAGGATGATGCGCACGCCCGAATTGAGGAAGGCCAGTTCGCGCAGGCGATGCTCGAGCGTCTTGAAGTCGAACTCGATCATCGTGAACGTGTCGGTGGAGGGCATGAAGGTGACTTCGGTGCCCGAACGCCCCGGCGCTTCGGCGACGACCCGCAGCGGGCCATCGGCCACGCCATGGGAGAAGGCGATCTCGTGCAGCTTGCCCTCGCGCCTGATGCGCAGCTTGAGCCAGACCGAGAGCGCATTGACGACCGAGACGCCGACCCCGTGAAGCCCGCCCGAGACCTTGTAGGAATTCTGGTCGAACTTCCCGCCGGCATGGAGCTGGGTCATGATGACTTCGGCTGCCGAGACGCCCTCGCCCTTGTGGATGGCGGTGGGAATGCCGCGACCATTGTCGGTGACGGTGACCGAGCCATCGGCATTGAGGGTTACGGTGACCAGATCGGCATGGCCGGCCAGCGCCTCGTCGATGGCGTTGTCGACGACCTCGTAGACCATATGGTGCAGGCCCGAGCCGTCATCGGTGTCCCCGATATACATGCCGGGGCGCTTGCGAACGGCATCGAGGCCCTTGAGGACCTTGATGCTGTCGGCGCCATATTCGGAAGGATCGACTGGTTCTGGTGTGCTCATCGTGCCCGAATCATAGGGAATTCCACGCTCCAAGGTCTATCGGATCGGGCCCTCATACCCAAGACAAATGGGGTTTTTTGCCCCGAAAGCAAGGGTTGGCGGGGCCTCAGGGCTCCGCAAGGAAGCGTCCGTCGCGCACGGCGATGGTCTGGGCGCGCGCCCCGAGCGCGGCAAACAGTACCGGATCGGTGCCGGTCATGAAGGCCTGGGTGCCGAGACCCTCGAGCGCATCAAAGAGCGCCGCGCGGCGGGCGGGATCGAGATGGGCGGCGATCTCGTCGAGGAGCAGGAAGGGCGCGATGCCGGTCATCTGCCGCACGAGCCGGGCATGGGCGAGGACGAGCCCGATCAGCAGCGCCTTCTGCTCGCCGGTGGAGCCGAGGGCGGCGGGCATGTTCTTCTGGGCGTGGACGACCTCGAAATCGATGCGATGCGGGCCGAGGAGCGTGCGGCCGGCAGCTCGGTCCAGCGCCCGGTCCTGCTGCCAGCGCATGCGCAGCAGCGCCTCGAGCGCGTCGGGCGCCTCGGGCACCGCCATGTCCTCAAAGAGCTGGGTGAGTGCGAGGCCGGCCGCGGGGAAGGCTCCCGCTCCGAGGGTCTCGGCGATGAGCCCCTGGAGATGGGCAAGGCAATCGGCACGCGCGAAATGAATGGCGCTGGCGCGCTCGGCCATCTGCCCCTCGATCGCGCCGAGCCAGAGGGGATCCCCGTCCTCCTCGAGAAGCCGGTTGCGCTGGCGCATGAGCTTTTCGAATTCCCCCACGCTTGCGGAGTGATCGGGAATGAGGGTGGTGACCAGCCGGTCGAGAAAGCGCCGGCGTTCGGCGGCGGGACCAGTGAAGAGCCCATCCATGGCCGGGGTGATCCAGAGGATGCGCAGATAGGCCGAAAGCGCCTCGACGGCGCGGGCATTGGCGCCGTTGATGCGGACGCGCCGGCCGGTTTCCCCCGGACCGCTGCCGGTGCCGAGATCAACGGGCCCATCGGGCGTATCGAGCGTCGCCGCCACCGCCCAGGCGCCGTCCGAGCCATGCGCGGCGAGGGTTTCGAAGCCGGCGCGCCGCAGCCCGCGGCCCGGCGAGAGCAGCGAGATCGCCTCGAGCAGATTGGTCTTGCCCGCGCCATTGGGCCCAACCAGCACCAGATGGCGCGGGCCCAGATCGAGCGCGGCGGTCATGTAGTTGCGGAAGGCGTTGAGGCGGAGCCGGACGAGAACGCGGGCGGGTGTCATCGGCTCATCTGAGGGGCGGGCGCGATCGGCTCAGACCCGCATGGGCATGAGCACGTAGAGCGCGCGGGCCTCGCCCTCTTCCTTGACGAGGGTGGGGGAGCCGGCATCGTTGAACAGGAAGATCGCGCCCTCGGTGCGGATCTGCGCGATGATGTCGAGGAGATATTTGGCGTTGAAGCCGATCTCGAAGCCTTCGGGCTCGAACTCGACGGCCAGTTCCTCGCTTGCGGTGCCGTGGTCGGGATTGGTGACGGAAAGCTCGAGCTGGCCTTCGCGCAGGGAAAGCTTCACGGCCTTGCCGCCGCGGTCCGAGGCAATGGTGGAGACGCGGTCGACGGCGGTCGCGAAGGCGCCCCGGTCGACCAGCATCAGCTTGTCGTTGTTCTTGGGGGTGACGCGCTCGTAATCGGGGAAAGTGCCTTCGATGAGCTTGGAGAGCAGCACGACGCTTCCCAGGGTGAAGCGGATCTTGGTGTCGGAGACCTCGACGCTGACCTCGCCGTCGCCGGCGCCGTCGAGCAGTTTCTGGACCTCGCCTACGGTCTTCTTGGGCACGATGATCCCGGGCATGCCCTCGGCGCCCGACGGCGCGGGGGCCTCGGCGCGGGCCATGCGGTGCCCGTCGGTCGCAACCGCGCGCAGGACGGGCGCGCCATCGACCTCGAGGGCGTGGAAATAGATGCCGTTGAGGTAGTAGCGCGTCTCCTCATTGGAGATGGCGAACTGGGTGCGCTCGATGAGCTCGCGCAGACTGGCGGCGGGCATGGAGAAGCTGTGGGTGAAGCTGCCGGATTTGAGATCGGGGAAGCTGTCGGGCGAGAGGCAGGCCAGATGGAAGCGCGAGCGCCCCGAGGTCAGCAGCATCTGCTCGGCGCCCTCGGTCTCGAGGCGCACTTCGGCGCCGTCGGCGAGCTTGCGCACGATCTCGTAAAGGGTGTGCGCGGGGATGGTGGTGGTGCCCGGAGTGCCGACCATGGCGGGCACGCTTTCGGTGATCTCGATGTCGAGATCGGTCGCGCGCAGGTCGAGAGCACCATCGGCGGCCTTGATCAGCACGTTGGCAAGGATCGGATAGGTGTTGCGCCGCTCGACCACGCGATGCACGTGCGCCAGCGACTTGAGCAGATGGTTGCGCTCCAGAGTGATCTTCATAACCCAGTCCCCTTGCCTAAACCGCCCTGCAGCGGCGGCATCGGGGCCGGCGCGAAGCGGGCCGCGACCTTTGCAATTCGGCTCTCAAAAGGCAAGGGCGGACATGGGGTTTTGGACCGGCGGCAGAGGGTCGCGGGCGGTGGGGGCCGATGATCCGGGGGCTCCGCCGGATTGCCGGGACGGGCGCGGCAATGACGGGGGGAGGGATTGAGCAGATGAAGGGTCAGCGGGGCCGGTGGCGATGCCGGGGAGGGACGCGGGATGGGGTCCCCCTCATCCGCCCCTTCGGGGCACCTTCTCCCACGAGGGGAGAAGGGGGGGCGTGGGGTGGGGGCGGGGTTTGAACGCCGATGCCCCGACCGGCGGAAAGGCCTGCGGGGTCGGGGTGGAGGGCGCCCGGGCCCCTCGACCATAGGTCTCGGGGCGTTCGCCGCTAAAAACGCTCCGCAGGAGCGTTTTTGCCCGGCCCCTACGGGCCGGGCCGCGGTTCACTCCTCCAGCATGCGCTTGAGCAGTTCGATGTCCTGGCAGAGATCGCCATCGTCCTTCATCATCTGCTCGACCTTGCGGACCGAATGGAGGACCGTGGTGTGGTCGCGGCCGCCGAAGCGCCGGCCGATTTCGGGCAGGGAGCGGGAGGTGAGGGCCTTGGCCAGATACATGGCGATCTGGCGGGGCCGCACCACGTCGCGCGAGCGGCGCGAGGAGAGCAGATCGTTGCGCTGCACCTTGTAGTGGCGCGAGACGACGCGAAGAATGTCCTCGATGCGGACGCGGCGGGCTTCGCGCGAGCGCACCAGATCGGCCAGCGTGCGCTCGGCGAGCGGCACGGTGATCGGCTCGTGGGTGAGCTGGTTGGCCGCGACGAGCCGGTTGACCGCCCCGTCGAGATCGCGGCCATGGCTGACGACCACCCGGGCGATGTAATCGATCACCTGCTCGGGGAACTGCACCCCGAAGCGGGTCGCGGCCTGTTCGGCGCGCTTGGCGACGATGGAGCGCCGCAGCGTCACATCGAAGGTGGTGATGGGCACGACGAGCCCGCCCGACAGGCGCGAACGCACGCGCTCATCGAGCATTTCGAGATCGCGCGGGGGCGCATCGCCGGCGACAACGACCTGCTTGGCGCCGGTGAGGAGCGTGCCGATGGTGTGGCCGAACTCGGTCGCGGACTTGCCCTGCAGGAACTGCATGTCATCGATCAGCAGCACGTCGACCCGCCGCAGCCACTCCTTGAAGGCGAGCGCGGACTGGCCCTTCACAGCATTGATGAAGTGGTACATGAAATGGTCGGCGGTGAGATAGACGATGTTGCGCGCGGGATCCGCCGCGCCCGAGGCCCAGGCAATGGCGTTGAGCAGGTGCGACTTGCCCAGCCCGACGGTCGAATGAATGTAGACCGGATTGAAGCTCACCGTGTTGTTGGCCGCCGCATCGGCGACCTGCCGGGCAATGCCGAGCGCCATCTCATTGGGCGCGCCGACCACGAAGCTGTCGAAGGTCATCTTGGGATCGAGCGCGCTGCCATGGAGGGCGTCGCCCTTCAGAAGCCCCGCCTCACGGATCGACCGGACGGGCGCTGCGGGCACGGTGCCCGGCGCGGCCTGGGGCTCGGCTTCGGCAACCGGCGCGAGCCGGGGACGGGCCTGACCATTGACGCGCACGGTGAAGTGCAGGCGCTCGATGGCGGCATTCTCGGTCCGGAAGGTCTCGAGGATGCGCTCGGAATAGTTGGACTGGATCCACGAGCAGAGAAAACGGGTCGGCACCGAGAGATGGGCGCGATCCTCGACCATCTCCTCGAGCTCGAGCCGGGCGAACCAGGAATTGAACACATCCTCGCCGACGGCGACCTTCAGCTTGGCACGGACCCTGGCGAACAGCTCGTTCTCCGAACCTTCGTTGCCCTCATCGCCCATTGCCGCCACCGCCTGCTGTCGTTTGCCCTCTTCCGTGGATGCGGGGGTTTCCCCCCAATGCGTTCGCCCTGCCAAAGCGCCTGTGTTCATTCGTTCAGCCCCATTTGCCGCCTGTGCGCAGCCCCCTCAAAAGGCACTGCGAAACCCTTGGGCGGCCCGCATGCGAGACGCGCCCATTGCTTGGCCGCCGTTGCCCGGCGTCCTTTTCAGACTTTTGTTTTCATGGATCCGGTCGTAGTGGCCCCGGATGAGTCTATCTCTTACGCAAACGCAAGATGATACTGTTGTTACCCAATTACGCTCGGTACGATACCGGACAAAGACTTTCACCCGAGCCTATTTCAACTCGAGCGAGCGCCATGACACTGCCGGCAAGCCGCACCATCAAGCCCCAGAGGCGGAAATTGTCCCCGCTTTTCTTGACCTGACGAGGCCATTCTAGACAGGAGGATTTGGGCAGGCAATGCGCATTTCGCTCAAAATGGGGCTTGACTCTGGAGCCCGAAATCCCCCCCTCGCAGGCCCCGAAAACCCCCGTCCGGCAAGCGCTTGTGACTCCTTGCTGAATCACTTCGCGAGGGCGCCGAGAGCGAGGTCACATCGCCAGAAGGACAGACACGATTCTTTCGCATGACACGCGTGCATCAGACGCAACCCTCTGAAAATGCTTCATAAACAGGCTTGACAGCTTGCCTGACTGGAATCGCACCCACTGTCACATAGCTGCCACAGTGCCGTCACGCCGATGTCATGGAGAGCTGACGAGGGGCGCCTCGCCGCAGCAAAAGCGGACAAAGAAAAAGGCCCCTCGGAGGGGCCTTCGAAAGCGTGTCGGAAGCGTGCGTCCGGAGGGACCGGACGTCCCGATCAGGCCTGCAGAGCGCGCACGCGGCTATTGAGGCGCGACACCTTGCGAGCGGCGACATTGGCGTGAAGGATGCCCTTCTGGGCTGCGCGGTGCAGCTCGGGCTCGGCAGCACGGAGCGCCTCGAAGGCGACCTGGTGATCACCGGCGGTGATCGCTTCCTCGACGCGGCGCACGAAGGTGCGGACGCGCGAACGGCGGGACTTGTTGACGGCCGTGCGGGCCTCGATCTTGCGGGTGGCCTTTTTTGCCGAAGGAGTATTGGCCATGAAAATTCCTCTTGGCGCTGACAACCGGCACCCGGGCGACCTGCGCCCCGCCTGCCGGGAGATGAAATGAGATCGGCGGCAATCCGGCCGCCAAGTTGGGCGCGTTATAGTGAGCCCGCCCTGCCCCGTCAACAGCTTTCGCTGTGGCAGGACCGGCGGGAGGCCGCTCACGGCCCCTTCTGGCAGACCGGGCAGAAAAAGCTCGAGCGGCCCGACTGGACGATGCGCCGGACGGTGCCGGTGCAGAGCGGGGTCGGGCAGGGTTCGCCCTCGCGATCATAAACGGCGAAGCGGTGCTGGAAATAGCCCTCTCCGCCATCGGCCTGGCGGAAGTCGCGCAGAGTGGAACCGCCGGCCTCGATGGCCTCGACGAGCACGGTGCGGACCCCATCGGCGAGCCGGTCGAGCCGCGCCCCGGCGCGACCCGATTTCAGCACGAGCGCGCCAGCGGCACAGTCGGGCCTTATATGGGCGCGGTGCAGCGCCTCGCAGACATAGATATTGCCGAGCCCGGCAACGACCCGCTGGTCAAGCAGCGCCGCCTTGACCGGACCCCGGCGGCCCGCAAAGCGCTCGGCGAGGCTTTCGGCGCTGAAGGCGTTCGAGAGCGGTTCTGGGCCGAGGCCGGCGAGATAGGGGCTCTTTTCGTCTTCTTCCAAGAGATCCATGAAGCCGAAACGTCGCGGATCGGCATAGACGAGGGCGAGGCGGCCCTCGCGCGGATGGCGGAGCTGGACGACGACATGCTCGTGCCGGCCGGCGGGCGCCGAAGGACGATAGCGGGTGGGTTCGGCGAGCAGGCGATCGGCAAAGCCGAAACTGCCCGTCATGCCCAGATGGCCGAGCCAGGTGAGCCCGCCCGAAAGGCGGAAGAGGAGATATTTGGCGCGCCGTTCGATCCGTTCGATCCGCCGCCCGGCGAGGCGCGCAGCAAAGTCGGGCGGGAACGGGAAACGCAGATCGGCCCGGTTGAGCGCGACCGAGAGGATCTCGGCACCTTCGACATGCGGGGCGAGGCCGCGGCGCACGGTTTCGACTTCGGGCAGTTCGGGCACCGGCGCGGGGCTCCTCGGACCTGCGGCGCGCAGCCGCTATCGGGGTTTGCGCCATGGAAAGGGCGGACACTCTGGTCTATGGTGCCGCCAAATCAGCCAAGGCGGAGCCGCAATAGCATGACGACAGCCCGCGAGACGACCCATTTCGGCGAGCGCGAAGTGGCGCTCGAGGACAAGCAGGGCCTCGTCAACGACGTGTTCCATGCCGTGGCGGACCGCTACGACCTGATGAACGATCTGATGAGCGCGGGCGTGCACCGGATCTGGAAGGACGCGATGGTCGCGAGGCTCGCGCCCCCGCGCACCGGAACCCGTCCCTATCGCGTGCTCGACATGGCGGGCGGGACGGGCGACATCGCCGAACGGATCATCAACGCCTCGGTTGGCTATGCCGAAGTCGTGGTCTCGGACATCAATACGGACATGCTGCGGGTGGGCGCGGAGCGGGCGCGCAAATGGCGCTTTCCGGGCCAGGTCTCGTTCGTCGAGGCCAATGCCGAGGCGCTGCCCTTCGAGGATGGGAGCTTTGACGCCTATACCATCGCCTTCGGCATCCGCAACGTGCCGAGGATCGACCGGGCGCTCAGCGAGGCGCACCGGGTGCTGAGGCGCGGCGGGCGCTTTCTCTGCCTCGAATTCAGCCATGTGGACGTGCCCGGGCTCGATGCGCTCTACCGAACGTTTTCGGACCGGGGGATCCCGCCCATGGGACGGATGGTGACCGGGGACGCGCAGCCCTATCAATATCTCGTCGAGTCGATCCGCAAATTCCCCGATCCGGCGCGCTTTTCCCAGATGATCGCAGCCGCCGGCTTCCGGCGCATCACCCATACCCCGTTCTCGGGCAACATCGCCGCGCTGCACGGCGGCTGGAAACTCTAGACCCATGGGCATTGCCGCCTATTTCCGCCTGGCGCGCGCCGGCTACATCCTGGCGCGCGAGGGTGCGCTTTCGATCTTCGATCCCGCGATCATGCCGCCGCCGATGCGGCTCGGCATCCGCATCGGGCGGCTGATCGAGCGGCCAGAAGTGAGGCGCACCGGCCGGGTCGAGCGCCTGACGCGGGCGCTCAAGCGCCTCGGGCCGACCTATGTGAAATTCGGCCAGACGCTGGCGACGCGCCCCGACATCGTGGGCAATGAGGTCGCGGCGGACCTCGCCGTGCTGCAGGATGCGATGGATCCCTTCGATGCCGCGCTCGTGCCGGGGCTGCTCGAGGGCGCGCTCGGGCCACGGGCGGCGGAGCTCAAGGCGCTCTCGGAGCCCATTGCGGCCGCCTCGATCGCGCAGGTCCACCGGGCGGTGCTCGAGGACGGGGCGGGCGGCAAGCGGCGCGTCGCGGTCAAGATCCTGCGGCCCGGCGTCAAGGCGCGGTTCCTTGCCGACATCGAGAGCTATTATTCGGGGGCGCGGCTCGCCGAGGGCCTCGCGCCCTCCATGCGCAGGCTGAGGCCCACCGATGTCGTCGAGACGCTCGAGCGCTCCGCGCTGCTCGAGCTCGATCTGAGGCTCGAGGCGGCGGCGATCTCCGAATTTGCCGAGAACATCAAGGATGACGAGGGCTTCGTCATTCCCGAGGTGAGCTGGGACCACACGGCCGAGACGGTGCTGACGACGAGCTGGGTCGACGGTATCCCGATCCGCGATTTCGCGGCGCTCGAGGCGGCGGGGCTCAACCGCAAGGACCTGGCGCGCAAGCTTCTGCAGGCGTTTCTCCGCCACGCGATCCGGGACGGGTTCTTTCACGCCGACATGCATCCGGGCAATCTCTTTGCGGACCCGCGGACGGGCAATGTTGTCGCGGTCGATTTCGGGATCATGGGGCGGATCAGCCGGCGCGAGCGGCGGTTCCTCGCCGATATTCTCTATGGGTTCATCTCGCGCGACTACCGGATGATCGCGCTTCGTCATTTCGAGATCGGCTATGTGCCGAGGACGCAGTCGGTCGACGATTTCGCGCTTGCGCTGCGCGCGATCGGGGAGCCGCTGCAGGGCCGGACGGCGCGCGACATCTCGATGGCGAACGTGCTGGGCCAGCTCTTCACCACGACCGAGCTCTTCGAGATGCAGACGCGCCCCGAACTCGTCATGCTGCAAAAGGCCATGGTTCTGGTCGAGGGGGTGGCCCGTTCGCTCGACCCCGAACTCGACATCTTCACCATCGCCGAACCGGTGGTGGGGGACTGGGTGCGGCGCGAGGCGGGCCCCCTGGGGCGAATCGAGGATGCGCGAGACGGGTTCACCGTCGCCGCCGAGACGATCGGGCGACTGCCGGCCCTCGTGGCACGGGCCGAAACGGTGCTGGGGCAGATCGAGACCGAGCATGCGGCGCGCCAGGTGATCGTGGGACCGGTGCTGCTGCGGCTCGGCTTCTGGATCGTCGTTCTGACCTGCGTCACGCTGGTCTGGTCCAGCCTCACCTGATCACGCGATCGGTACGCCGAAAGCGGTTCCCAAGGCGCGGCGCTGTGGTCTAGATTGCCGGCCGGCAGCAAGAGCGCGCGAAACGGGAGGCGAGGGATGCATTTTCAGCGATTGGGCCGGGCGGCCGGCATGGTGGTGGCAGTCGGGCTTCTGGCGGGCTGCATCGACGCTTCGGTGGACATCGAGGTGCTGAACACGACCGAGGCCCGCGCCACGCTGAGCCAGACCATGGGCGCCGAATTCTACGCCATGGTGAAGATGGGCGCCGAGCAGGATGGCGCCGAACTCAATTTCTGCGACGAGGGGACGCTCGAGGAGCGTGCCGATGGCAGCGCGGTCTGCACGCTCGTCGACGAAGGCCCGTTCGATGAACTCGACATGGGCGAAGCCGAGGAGGGCGTGCGGTTCACCCTCGAGGGCCCGAACCTGGTACGCGTCAGCCTGCCGACCGCCGAGATGGCGGGCGAAGTGGGTGCCGAGGACGCGGCCGACCCCGAAGCCATGCAGATGATGCAGGCGATCTTCGCAGGCCGGGCAATCACCGTGACGCTGCGCGGCGCCGAGATCGTGGAGAGCAATCTGACGATTTCCGAGGATCGCACCAGCGCCGAGATCGTCATTCCCATGCTCGACCTGATCGGGGGCGATGCGGACCTGCCCGAAGCGCTCTATGCCGTGGTGCGGGTGGATTGATCCGGTGACCGATCCGATCGAGATCGGGCTTTGCGTCCTCCCCCATGGGGCGGGGCTCGACCTGCCCGAGATCCAGAGCGCCGGGGCCGCCGGCGCCGATCTGCGCGCGGCGATGCCCGAGGGCGAAACCCGCATGCTCGCGCCCGGCGAACGCGCGGCGATCCCCTGCGGGATCGCCATCGCCATCCCTCGGGGCTTCGAGGGCCAGGTGCGGCCGCGTTCGGGCCTAGCGCTCAAGCATGGGGTGACGGTGCTCAATGCGCCGGGCACGATCGACAGCGACTATCGGGGCGAGGTGCAGGTGATCCTCGTCAATCTGGGCGAGGCCGCTTTCGCGATCAGGCGCGGAGAGCGGATCGCGCAGCTCGTGGTGGCGCCGGTGAGCCCGGTACGGTTCGTTCAGAGGGAGGCACTCGATGAAACCCTTCGCGGCACTGGCGGGTTCGGCTCGACGGGGCGCTAGGGCGCTTGCGCTAGTGAGCGCGGCCCTCTACGGATCGGCGCTTCTTGCAGCGCCGGCGCTCGCGGGCGACAGCGCGCTGCTCGAGATCCATGGCTATTCCGAGGACGGACGGTACTTCGCCTTTGAGGAATACGGCATCCAGGACGGTTCGGGCTTTCCCTATACGAACCTGTTCGTCGTCGACCTTTCGGCGGACCGCTGGGTGAGCGGCACGCCGGTACGGGCGCGTGACGACAGCGAGATCGACACCCAGACCATGGCCGACCTGCAGAGGATACGCGAAGAGGCGCGGCAGGCAGCGGGGCCGGTGCTGGCCGAGCTCGACATCACGACGCCGGCACGGATCGTGGCGCTGCTCGGGGACGGCTCGCTCGAGGACGGAGAGACGCTCGAGTTCGGCATTCCGGGTTTTACCGGGCCCGGCTCGGTCGGGGAAACCTATCGGCTCGCGCTCGAAACCTTCGAGGCGGGGTCTCCGCACGATTGCGAGACCTTTCTCGGAACCCCTGCTCTGGGCTACGCGCTTTCGATCACCGGCGAGGATGGCGCGCGCGAACTCCATCGGGATGGCGCGAACCTGCCCGCTTCGCGCGGCTGCGCCACGGCCTATCGGCTCTATGGTGTCGTCATTCCCTACCAGACCTATGGGCTCGAGGCTGCGGTGGCGCTCGTTTCGGTCTATCCATTCGGTTTCGAGGGTCCCGACCGGCGGTTCCTCGCGGTCCCGCTCGGCCGATGAGCATGGCTCCGCTCGATGGCGGCGAAGCGCGGCGCTATGCGCGCCAGCTGGTGCTTCGCGGGTTCGGCGGGGCAGGCCAGCAGGCCCTGAAGGCGGGATCGGTGCTGGTGGTGGGTGCGGGCGGCCTCGGCAGCCCGGCCATCGCCTATCTTGCGGCAGCGGGGATCGGCCGGCTCGGCATTGTCGATGACGACCAGGTGGCGCTCTCGAACCTGCAGCGCCAGATCATCCATGACGAAGCGGGGATCGGCACTGACAAGGTGGCGAGCGCGGCGAGGTTCGCTGCGGCGCTCAATGCCGGGGTGCGGATTGAGACTCATAGGGTGCGGCTGTCGCCCGCAACGGCTCAACCGCTGATTAAAGACTACGACCTCGTGCTCGATGGCACGGATAATCTCGGCACCCGCCGGGCGGTGGCGCAGGCGGCCCGGGCCGCGGGAAAAATGCTGGTTTCGGGCGCGGTCTCGATGTTCGACGGGCAATTGACCGTCTTCAGCCCGGACGGCCCCGATTTCACCGCGCTCTATCCCGAGGCGCTCGAGGATGCGGACATGCCCGATTGCGAGGTGACGGGCATCATGGGCCCGGTCACCGGAGTGATCGGCGCGCTGATGGCCATGGAGGCAATCAAGATCCTGAGCGGGGGGGGGGAGCCGCTGGTGGGGCGGCTCCTCCTTTATGACGGACGACGGGCGAAGTTCACCGAACTCGGGTATTAGGCTCAGGCGTCCGGGTGCTTGAAGACGAGGGTGGCGTTGGTGCCGCCGAACCCGAAGGAATTGGAGAGCGCGATGCCGATATCGGCATTGTCGCGGCGCTGCCGGAGGATCGGCATGTCCTCGAATTCAGGGTCGAGCGTCTCGATATTGGCGCTTTCGCAGATGAAGCGCTCGCGCATCATCAGGATCGAATAGATCGATTCCTGAACGCCCGTGGCGCCCAGCGAGTGGCCGGTCAGCGACTTGGTCGCCGAGATCGGCGGGCACTTGTCCTCATTGCCGAAGACGGCGCGGAGCGCCTCGATCTCCTTGCGGTCCCCGACCGGCGTCGAGGTGGCATGGGGATTGATGTAGTCGACCGGGGCGCGGACGTTTTCGAGCGCGATACGCATGCAGCGCTCGGCGCCTTCGCCCGAGGGGGCGACCATGTCGTAGCCATCCGAGGTCGCGCCATAACCGACGATCTCGGCAAGGATAGTGGCGCCGCGGGCGCGGGCATGCTCGAGTTCCTCGAGCACGAGGACCCCTGCCCCGCCGGCGATCACGAACCCATCGCGGTCCTTGTCATAGGCGCGGGACGCCTTTTCGGGCGTGTCGTTGAAATTGGAGGACATGGCGCCCATGGCGTCGAAGAGGTTGGACATGGTCCAGTCCAGATCCTCATGGCCGCCGGCAAAGACGATGTCCTGCTTGCCCATCTGGATCTGCTCGTAGCCATTGCCGATGCAATGCTTGGAGGTCGCGCAGGCCGAGGAGATCGAATAGTTGATGCCCCGGATGCCGAAGGGCGTGGCGAGCGTCGCCGAGGCGGTAGAGCTCATGGCCTTGGGAACAGCGAGCGGGCCGATGCGCTTGGGGCCCTTTTCGCGGGTGATCTCGGCGGCTTCGACCACGGTGCGGGTGGACGGGCCGCCCGAGCCCATGACGATGCCGGTGCGCGGGTTCTTGATGTCGGCGTCCTCGAGCCCGGCCTGGGCGATCGCCTCCTGCATGGCGACGTAGTTCCAGGCTGCGCCCTTGCCCATGAAGCGGGTGGTGCGCCGGTCGAGCAGCTCGAACGGATCGAGGCTGGGAGCGCCATGGACCTGGCAGCGGAAATTGAGATCGGCGTAATCCTTGGCAAAGGAAATGCCCGAACGTGCGGCCCGCAGGCTCTCGGTCACCTCGGCCAGATTGTTGCCGATCGAGGAGACGATCCCCATGCCGGTCACCACGACTCTTCTCATGCCTGCCTCACTTGTTGTTGCAGCACCGTTCTAACCGACTAGATGTCGGTAAAAAGGCCGACGCGCAGATCGCGGGCCTCGTAGATCTGCTTGCCGTCGGCTTTGAGCCAGCCATCGGCAAGGCCCAGCACCAGCCGCGAGCGCATGACGCGCTTGATGTCGATGCCGTATTCGACATGCTTGACGTCATTGGTCACCTGGCCGGTGAACTTGATCTCGCCGCCCAACGCGCGGCCCTTGCCGGGCGATCCGCTCCAGCCCAGGAAAAATCCCGTCATCTGCCAGAGCGCGTCGAGCCCGAGGCACCCCGGCATCACCGGATCGCCCGCGAAATGGCACTGGAAGAACCAGAGGTCGGGGTTCACATCGAGCTCGGCGCGCACCTGCCCCTTGCCATGCGGGCCGCCATCGGCGTCGATATGCGTGATGCGGTCGAACATCAGCATGGGCGGCAGCGGCAATTTGGCATTGCCCGGGCCGAACAACTCGCCACGCCCGCAGGCCAGCAATTCTTCATAGCCATAGGCGTTCTGGCGATCTGCCATGGGGCAACCTTTCTTCGCATGCACCGGCGGTCCCGGCGGGATGGACATTCCGTGTAGAGACGGCGCGGCGGGGGGTCAATACGGCGCATGGGTGCCCGAGCGCGGGGTGCGGCACCCCGCTACAGGCCGGAAAGCTTGTAAGGGCCTCGTGCCAAAGCTATAAGTTGCGGCCAATCGACGACCCCAGACGGACCAAGGACCTGATGCCCGACCGCGCCCTGCCGAGCCGCCCCATCCCCTCGCGCAAGCCGTGCCTCACCGCCGTGCTGCGGATGGCCGGCCTGCGCCCGACGCGCCAGCGCGTTGCGCTGGCCGAGTTGCTGTTCGCCGGATCGCACCGGCACATCAGCGCCGAGCAGCTGCATGGGGAAGCCAATGCCGCCGATGTGAACGTGTCGCTGGCGACCATCTACAATACGCTGCACCAGTTCCAGCAGGCGGGCCTCTTGCGCGAAGTGGCGATCGACGCGTCGCGCTCCTATTTCGACACCGATACCTCGGACCACCATCATTTCTATCTCGAGGACGAGCAGCGGGTGGTCGACATTCCCTCGAGCTCCATCGTCATCCAGAACCTGCCCGATGCGCCGCACGGCATGGTGGTGACGCATGTGGACGTGGTGGTGCGGGTTAAGCGGCAGGACCCCGAGGCCTGAGCGTCAGGGTCGGGCGCCCCGACGGCGCTCGAGATCAGTCGAAAACCTCGTTGACATAGGCGCCCCAGAGCTCGCTCTGGGCGAGCATGCCGGTAAAGGTGCGCCCGCGCCCGCTTTCGGGATGATCGGTGGCGCGTACCTCGCACCAGCGTCCGTCGCAGGAGGAGAGCTCGACGCGAAAGCCCGGCGGCAGATGAGCGCGGACAGGCGCCGATTCGTCCCCGCGGGCGAGGAGCGGCACGGTTTCCCCGCTTGCGCGCCAGGGCGCGACGATGGCGGCGCGATTGCCCGAGAGCAGGTTCTGGTGGATCCAGCCTTCCGAGCCATCGACATCGCGCACCTTGCGCCAAGTATCGAACTCCTGAATGACCTCGACCGGCGTGCCCGGGCGGACATAGACCCAGGCGACGCCATAGCGCGTGCCGGGGCCGACGCGCACATTGATGGGGTTCGAGCGGGTGGTGACGAAGCGCGGCAGCGGCAGGCCGGTGGGCTGGGCGAAGGCAAGGGTCGCCGTCGCAACCCCGAGGAGCAGCGTCACGAGCGCAACAAAGGCCCTGAGACCGGCCCGGCCGGGCCGGCGGAGGCCGCGCGGAACATGGGCGTGGAGTGGGCCGATCATCACTTTCAACGCGTGCACTTTTTTTCTATCACTAGGCCAGAGACCTTAATGGTCGCTGAAGGGATCACTATGGCGGCGATGGGCGGGACGCGGGAGACGGAACGAGAATGACGGCCGGACGGCCATCGATCTTCGTTACCCGCCGCCTGCCCGAGGCGGTGGAGCAGCGCATGGAAGCCCTGTTCGATACCGCGCGCAACCCGTCAGATGCGCCGCTCGAAGCAGAAGCGATCCTTCATGGGCTCAGCGGGCGGGACGTGCTCGTGCCCACCATCACCGACCGGATCGACGCCGATCTCATCGCGCGGCTGCCCCAAAGCGTGCGGCTCATCGCGCAGTTCGGCAATGGCATCGACAATATCGACGTCGAGGCGGCCTATCGGCGGGGCCTGACCGTCACCAATACCCCGAGCGTGCCCACCGAGGACACCGCCGACATGGCGATGACGCTGATGCTGGCGCTGCCACGGCGGCTCGTGGAGGGCGCAACCCGGCTCCTGGCAGAGGGCGAATGGGCGGGCTGGTCGCCGACCGCGATGCTGGGGCAGAGGCTGCGCGGGCGCGCGCTCGGGATCGTCGGGATGGGCCGGATCGGCACGGCGGTGGCGCACCGGGCGCGCGCCTTCGGGCTTGCGATCCATTACTATTCGCGCCATCGCCGCCCGCCCTCGGTTGAAGAGCGGCTCGAGGCGACGCACTGGGCCGATCTCGACGCGATGCTGGGGGCGGTCGACATCGTGAGCCTCCACACCCCCCTCACCCGCGACACCCATCACATCCTCGATGCGCGCCGGATCGCGCTGATGCGCAAGGGCGCGATGGTGGTCAACGTCTCCCGGCCCGAGCTGATCGAGGAGGAGGCGCTGGTGGAAGGCATCGAGCGCGGGCATCTGAGGGGCGCGGCGCTCGATGTCTTCGAGCACAGGGCCGGGATCAACCCGCGTCTCCTCGCGCTGGCCCGCGAGGACCGGGTGGTGCTGACCGGGCACATGGCCTCGGCGACGCTCGAGACGCGCCTCGAGATGGGCGAGACGGTCATCGTCAACATCCGCGCCTTCATGGACGGCCACCAGCCGCCCCATCGTGTCCTGCCTGAAGGGCGATAGCGGCAACCGCAGGGCGGGGAGCGTCGTTGCCCTCTCCGACAAGGAGGCACGCAAAGTGCAGGCAAGCCATCAAATCGCGCCAATCGCGCGGATTTCTGAACCCGGGCGGTTCGCCGAATCAGGCCTGCGCGCTAGCCTTTTCTCTTTCGCCCGCATGTCGGGCCGCCAGCCGGACCGTACATGACCGCGACAGCCGAACCCGAGCCGAACCCGCGGCGACGCCTGCCGACGCCCCGGCCGATCACCCATTATCTCGTCATCCTCGTGCTCGTGGCGCTGCTGCCGGCCTTCGCCTTTTCGGCGATCCTGCTTCAGCGCAACAACGAGGCGCAGGAAAGGGTGGTGGAGAGCCTCATCATCGGCACGACGCGATCGATCGTGCAGGCGGTGGAGCGCGAGATCACCGCCAACATCACGACGCTGAGGATCCTCGCGACCACGCCCTCCCTGCTCGATGGCAATCTCGAAGGCTTCTATACCCGCGTGCAGATGGCCCTCGGCAACACCACAACGAACCTTTTCGTTCTCGACGAGACGCTGACCACCATTCTTTCGACCCGCGTCCCCTTCCCGCCCCAGCCGCAGCGCACCGCCGACCCGCAATCGGCGCAGGCGGCGATCGAGCGGGACGGGGTGGTGGTGTCGGATGTGTTGCTGGGCGCAGTGTCGCGCCAATGGGTCTTCAACATCCTGATGCCGGTCGAAAACGATGCGGGCGAGCAATATGTGGTCGCGCTCAACCAGGATGCGGGCGAGCTGACCACTGCACTGCTCTCAAGCGCGCTGCCCGATGGCTGGAACGTCGTGCTGATCGATTCGGACGCGACGGTGATCGCCGCCTCCCCTGACGGGGGAACGACGGGCGAAACCTTCGCGCTTGCCAGTGCGACAGACCTCACCACGAGCTTTGGCTGGCGGATCGTGGAGCGGGACGGGCGCGCCTATCGCGCGGTGATCCAGCGCTCGCCGCTGACGGGCTGGACGCTCTTTGCCTGGGCGCCGCGCGAGGTGATCGAGCGCCCGCTTCATGAAGCGGTCGCCTCGCTGCTGATCGGGGGGATCCTGCTTGCGCTCGCGGTCATCCTCGTCTGCTACTGGCTGGGGCTCAGGATCGGCCGCTCGGTGCGCGGGCTCGCCCATGACGCCAAGCGCCTCGGCGCGGGACAGAAGGTGACGCGCCACCATTATCCGATCGCCGAGATCGACACGGTTTCGGGCGTGATCGCGGAAGCGGGCGAACAGCGCCAGGCCGCCGAGACGGAGGTACGATTCCTGCTGCGCGAACTGGCCCACCGCTCCAAGAACCAGATGACCGTGATCGCGGCCATGGCCAAGCAGACCGCCAAGGGCGCCGACAACGTTCCCGAATTCGTCCAGAACTTCGAAAAGCGCATCTTCGGGCTCGCGCGCTCGACCGATCTGCTGCTTGCCAATGGCATGATCGGGGTGGACCTGCACGAATTGCTGAGCCGGCAGATCGACCCCTTCTGTCCGGTCGAGGGCAAGCGGGTCAGCCTTTCGGGTCCCGCGGTGCGTCTTAACACGCAGGCCGCGCAGATCATCGGCATGGGTGCCCATGAGATGGCGACCAATGCGGTCAAATACGGCGCGTTCTCGCGCGATGACGGCACGCTCGCCGTCTCCTGGCACCGGACGGGCGACATCGTCAGCCTCGTCTGGCGCGAGAGCGTCGGCACGCTAGCCGAGCGGCCCGACAGGCGTGGCTTCGGCACGACCGTGCTCGAGAACATGGTGGGTTCGGCGCTCGGCGCCGAGGTGACGCGCACGCTCCACACCGATGGGATGGAGTGGCGCTTCGACATTCCCATCGAGGCGCTCGACCCCAGCCATTCCCCCCATGGCGCGATCGAGGAAGAGGCCGGATCGAGCCCCGCTTAAGCCCTGTGCGCGCAGATTTGACTGGCAATCGGGCGCTTCATCGCCTATATGCCGGCCAGTCCGTCCGGGTCCGCCCGCGCGGACGAAATGGCATGCTCTGGACGACATCCCGGGGCATTGCGTCGTCAATCCTCTTTTCGAAAGGACGTTTCCGATGTCGATCACGCCAGAGCGCAAGGCTGCGCTCATCTCCGAATACGCCACCAAGCCGGGCGATACCGGCTCTCCCGAGGTCCAGGTCGCGATCCTCTCGGAACGCATCGCCAACCTCACCGAGCACTTCAAGAGCCACAACAAGGACAACCATTCCCGTCGTGGCCTGCTCAAGATGGTTTCCACGCGCCGCAGCCTGCTTGACTACGTCAAGAAGGGCGACGAGGCCCGTTATCGGAGCCTGATCGAAAGGCTCGGCCTGCGCCGCTAGGCACGGGTGACGACCGGGACGCGAGGCACGCCTCGCGTCCCTGCCTTTTTGGGGCCCGGCTTCGGCCGAACAGCTCCTCAAGGGCCAAGCGTAGGCCGGACAGTCATGCGGAGCATGGCGAGATCATCGGCCGTTCATGCGCCCTGCGGCGCAGCCTCTCCGGGGGCAAGGTGAACGGCTCATCGTCTTGTCCATGTTCCGCGCCCGCCAGAGCCGGCGGGCGCCGGCAACACACAGCGCCGATTTTGAGCCCGGGCCGCACATGGGGTGCGGGGACGGGGCTGGCGCAGCGGAACGATCGCGCAATCGGCTACGCGTTGCGCGTGCCAGTCGTTCCGGCAGAATGGAAAGACATGACATGTTTGATCACCACAAGGTAGAACTGAACTGGGGCGGCCAGCCGCTGACGCTCGAGACCGGCAAGATCGCCCGCCAGGCGGACGGCGCCGTGCTCGCGACGCTCGGCGAGACCGTCGTGCTCGCGACCGTCGTCAGCGCCAAGTCGCCCAAGCCCGGGATCGACTTCTTCCCGCTGACCGTCAACTACCAGGAAAAATACTTCGCGGCCGGCAAGATCCCCGGTGGCTACTTCAAGCGCGAAGGCCGCCCGACCGAAGCCGAGACGCTGACCTCGCGGCTCATCGACCGTCCGATCCGCCCGCTCTTTCCCGCGGGCTATCGCAACGAGACCCAGGTCATCATCACGGTTCTCCAGCATGACCTCGAGAACAATCCCGACGTGCTCGCCATGGTCGCGGCCTCTGCCGCGCTGACCATTTCGGGCGTGCCCTTCATGGGCCCGATCGGCGCAGCGCGCGTGGGCTATGTGGACGGCGAATACGTGCTCAACCTCGCCGTCGACCGGCGCGACGAGAGCAAGCTCGACCTCGTCATGGCCGGCACCGCCGACGCCGTGCTGATGGTGGAATCGGAAGCCCACGAGCTTTCCGAGGAGGTGATGCTGGGCGCCGTGATGTTCGGCCACGCCCAGAGCCGCAAGGTGATCGAGGCGATCATCAAGCTCGCGGAGCTTGCCGCCAAGGAGCCCCGCGACTTCCAGCCTGAGGATCATTCCGAGCTCGAAACCGCCATGCTCGGCTTCATCGAGCAGGATCTGCGCGCCGCCTACCAGAACACCAAGAAGGAGCTGCGCTACGCAGCCGTCGACGAAGCCAAGCAGAAGGTGAAGGATCATTTCGCCCTGCAGGTCGAGAACGGCGTCTACACCGCCGAGCAGATCGGGGGCGTGTTCAAGTCGCTCCAGGCCAAGATCGTGCGCTGGAACATCCTCGACACCGGCCACCGCATCGACGGACGCGACCTCAAGACCGTCCGCCCGATCGTCTCGGAAGTCGGCATCCTGCCGCGCACCCACGGCTCGGCGCTCTTTACCCGCGGCGAGACGCAGGCGCTGGTCGTCGCGACGCTCGGCACCGGGGATGACGAGCAGTTCGTCGACAGCCTCGAAGGCACCTCCAAGCAGAACTTCATGCTGCACTACAACTTCCCGCCCTATTCGGTCGGTGAAGCGGGTCGCATGGGATCGCCCGGCCGTCGCGAGATCGGCCATGGCAAGCTCGCGTGGCGCGCCATCAACCCGCTGCGGCCGAAAGCCGAGGAGTTCCCCTACACGATCCGCGTGGTCTCCGAGATCACCGAATCCAACGGGTCCTCGTCCATGGCGACCGTCTGCGGCACGAGCCTTGCGCTGATGGATGCGGGCGTGCCGATGGCACGGCCCGTGGCCGGCATCGCCATGGGGCTGATCCTCGAAGGCGAGAAGTTCGCCGTGCTCTCGGACATCCTCGGGGACGAGGATCACCTCGGCGACATGGACTTCAAGGTCGCCGGGACCGAAAAGGGCGTCACCTCGCTCCAGATGGACATCAAGATCGCCGGCATCACCGAGGAGATCATGAAGGTCGCTCTCGAGCAGGCCAAGGGCGGTCGCGAGCACATCCTGGGCGAGATGGCCAAGGCCATCACCTCGGCCCGCTCGGAAGTGGGCGAGTTCGCCCCGCGCATCGAATCGATCACCATCCCCACCGACAAGATCCGCGAAGTGATCGGCTCGGGCGGCAAGGTGATCCGCGAGATCGTGGAGAAGACCGGCGCCAAGGTCGACATCAATGATGACGGCACGGTCAAGGTCTCGTCCTCGGACGGCAAGGCGATCGATGCGGCCATCAAGTGGATCAAGTCGATCACCGATGAGCCCGAGGTCAACGCCATCTACCAGGGCACCGTGGTCAAGACGGCCGATTTCGGCGCGTTCGTGAACTTCTTCGGGGCCAAGGACGGCCTCGTGCACATCTCGCAGCTCGCCGAGCAGCGCGTCGCCAAGACCACGGACGTGGTCAAGGAAGGCGACAAGGTGTGGGTGAAGCTTCTCGGCTTCGACGAGCGGGGCAAGGTCCGCCTCTCCATGAAGGTCGTCGACCAGGCGACCGGCCAGGAGATCAAGAAGGGCGAAGAGGCCGTCGAGGCCTGAGCCCCGATCTTTGACGAAAAGAGCCCCGGATCCGATGGATCCGGGGCTTTTCTTTTGGCCGGTGGTCGTCAGTCGAACGTCATCTGCATGGCAAAGCGCGCCGTTTCCCCGGGCGGGAGCAGGATGGTGTTGGGCCTGTCCTCGAGCGCATCGCCCGTTCCTGCCTCAGGCGCAGTGCCGTGCCAGGGCTCGATGCAAAGGAACGGTGCGTCCGGCTTGGTCCAGAGGGCGAGGTCGGGCAGGTTCTCGGACCCGCACCGCACCCGGCGCCCGCCTTCGGCTGAAAAGACGAGGCCCGGCCCCGCGCCATCGGGGAAGATCATCGCATCCTCGGCGAAATGGGCGTGCCGGGGCTCGAGGACGCCTTTTACGAATGGGCTTGGATAGATGTGGCCCCGCCTCAGGAGCCCCTCCCCGTCCACCCGCCGCATTTCGGGCGCGCCACCGCTTTCGAGGGTGACCCTGTGGAGGCGGCCCTCGGAGCCCGGCAGGGGCCAGCGGAGCGCCGGATGAAAGCCGAAGCCGAAGGGCATGGGCACCGCGTCGCGGTTCTCGATCACCACCTCGGTTGCAAGCGTTCTGCCTTCGAGGGCGTGGGTTACGGTGAGGGCAAAGGCGAAGGGGAAGCTCTGGCGGGTCGCTTCGGTGTCGGAGAGGACGAAGCTGCAGCGCGTCTTATCGGCAATGAGCGGGGCAAAGACCGCAGTGCGCGTGAAGCCATGCGGGGCCATGGGAAAGCGCTCGCCCGCGATCGAGACGTGGCCGGCCGGGCTCTTGCCGACGACCGGGAAGAGGAGCGGCGCACGGCCTTTCCAGAAGGTCTCGTCGCCATGCCAGAGCCATTCGGCCCCGTCGGCGCCGGTGATCGATTGCAGTTCTGCGCCGAGCGGGGAAATCTCGACGCTGAGCTCGTCATTGGCGATGCGCATCTGCGCTCCTAGGCGGGGGTGAAGGCGAGGAATCGCCGCGGATTGTCGCGGAGAAGCAGATCGATGTCACCCTCTCCGAGCCCTGCCGCGCGCAGGGCGGGGACGATGGTGCGGGGGATGTGGGCGAAGCCCGGCCCGCCGCCCCAGGCCTCGTGATAGGAGCGGCGCGCCATGTCGCCTGCGATGAGGATCTGCGGGCCGGCGCCGGCCGCGAAAAGTTCGACGATCAGCCGGACGCGCTCGGCATCGGGGAGGTATTTGGCCTTGGCGAACTGGTCGAACCCGAAATAGGCGCCGGTGGCGGCGACTTCGCGGAGATAGGGCAGATCGGGTTTGAGATCGAGATGGCCGAGGAGGATGCGGTCGGGCGCTACGCCATGGCGGGCGAGGAGCTCGACCTGGCCGATGGCCCAGGTGCCCTTTTCGGTGTGGGTCGAAATGGGCGCATTGGTGCGCAGATGGGCGATGGCGGCGGCCTCGAAGACGCGGGCCTCGTTTTCCCCCGGACCATCGAGGCTGGAGGAGGCCTTGATCACCCCGCAGCGGATTTTGCGCGGGCCGGCGCCATTGGCGACGTCGGACGCCATCCAGTCGGCGATCTCGGCGGTCGATCGCGCGGCGCTCAGCCGGTCGGCGAACTTGCCCTTGTTGTAGCCGGTGGCGGCGACGATGTGGACGCCCGAGCGCAGGGAGAGATCGGCGAGGGTCTCGAGATCGCGACCATAGTCCACGGTCGTCATTTCGATCAGCGCGCCGCCGCCGACGGCTTTGAACCGTGAGAGCTCGTCCTCGGCTTTTGTCGGGTCGTCGAGCCGGAGGTCGGGATCGGCGACGTCTTCGGGCGGCACGGCATAGACATGCTCGTGCCCGAGGGTCAGCCCGAGGGTTTCGGGGGCGATGTCGCCCAGCACGGTGCGGATGATCATGAGAGGATCGCTCCCATTTCAAGGAGGCGGGTGCGCAGCGTTTTCGGATCGATCTGGGACGGTTCGGCGCCGTTCGCGACCGAGAGCGCGGCGGCGACGCCCGCGGCCTGGCCCATGGCGAGGCACTGGCCTATCGAGCGCACGCTCGCATGCGCATCATGCGAGGCGCTGAGGCAGCGGCCGGCGACGATGAGGCCATCGACCTGTTGCGGCAGGAGCGCGCGATAGGGGATGTCATAGGTGCCGCTATCGGGCACGTATTCCCAGCGCGTATCGCCGCCGGCATGGTGCTCCTCGATGGGGGCGCCGCACTGGGCGATGGCATCGTCGAATTTTGCCGCCGACAGCACATCCTCGCGCGTCAGCCAGTAGCGGCCCTTGATGCGGCGGGTTTCGCGCACGCCGATCTGGGTGGCGAGACCGCCCAGCACCGCGTTTTCGTAGCCGGGCACTTCGGCCTTGAGGAAGCGCGCGTATTCGAGCGCCTGCGCGCGGCCCTCGCGCTCGGCGGCGGAAAGCTGAACGATTTCGGTGCCGTCGACGCCCCCGACGCGGGTCATGTTGGTGACCATGACGCCCTCATGCGGGGTGATGTGAGCGCTGCCCTCCTTGCGGGGCAGACGGTAGCGATCCGATTTCTCGGCCATCAGCGCCCACATCTCGGCCTTGGGAAACGCCTTGGCGCGCGCGACGTCGACATTGATCATCTTGAAGGTGGTGGTGAGGGACTGGGCGATGCCGAGCGCGCCTGCATCCTCGAAGGGCGCGCCGGCGCGGGCGGCGACATGAGCGTCGCCCGAACTATCGACAATGATCCTTGCGCGGATCGCCTGCGGCCCCTTGGGCGTGCCGACGACGATGCCGGCGAGGCGATCGCCATCTTTCAGGATATCGAGGAAATAGGCGTGAAAGAGCACCGAGACGCCCGCACCGGCGGCAAGTTCGTCCCAGACGACTTTCAGCGTTTCGGGATCATAGGTGAGCCCGGCGCCGGCGCCATAGGTGTTCGGGCGCTTCAAGACCATCTTGCGCTTTTCGAGCCCGGCGATCACCTCGTCGGGGATGCCGCCGACGACTTTGCGCTCGACCGCGCCGGGGGTGTAAAAGCCATAGAATGTGTCGAGCACCATGACGCCGGTGCCGCCCAGAAACCCGTAACGCTCGACCAGCACCACGCGCGCGCCCTGGCGCGCCGCGGCGATGGCGGCGGCCGAACCGGCGCTGCCTCCGCCGACGACCAAGACGTCGCATTCGGCAAGCTCAGGCAGCTCCGCCCGGTAATCGATGCTGTTCATCCTGCCACTCCCCAGCCGCCGGCGACTTCGAGGACACTGCCCGTAACGAAGCCGGCGCGGTCCGTTGCGAGATAGGCGATGGCCTCTGCCACGTCGTCGGCCTTGCCGAACCGGCCGGTCAGGGGCTGGCGGATCTTCATGTATTGAATGGTCGTCTCGTCGGACTGGGCGCGGAGGCTCATCGGGGTTTCGATGAGCCCGGGCGCCACCGCATTCACCCTTATGCCATGGGTGGTGTAATAGGCAGCCATGGCGCGGGTGAGCCCGATGATGGCGGCCTTGCTCGCCGCATAGGCGTGGGTGGCAAAGAGCGCCGACGGCGCGTAGCCGAGCACCGAGGCGGTGTTGACGATGCTGCCCGATTTCGCCGCCATCATCGGCCGGAGCGCGGCCCGGCACATGGCGAGGGTGGTTTTTGCATTGGTGTCCATCACCGCGTCCCACCCCTCATCGGTGCATTCATGAGCCGGCCCGTCCCCGAAGCGGCGCCCGGAAATGCCGACGACGTTGACGAGGATGTCGAGCCGGCCGAAGCGCGCAAGCGTTTCGGCGACGGCGCGATCGGCGCTGCCCTTTTCGGTGAGGTCGGCCTCGATGGTCAGAAGATCAGGGAGTTCGGCCGAAAGCGCGGCGAGGTTTTGATCGCTTCGGTCGACGCAGGCGAGCCGATGCCCCTCCCCCGCCAGAAGCCGCAGCGTGGCGGCGGCGATGCCCGAGCCCCCGGTGACGAGCGCGACGCTTTCCCGATCAGCCGCCATAGACGATCTTCACCCGGTCGCGATAATCGTTATAGGCATCCTCGAAGCGCTGCTTGGAGGCTTCGGCGCCCATGGTGTGGGCGCTGGCCAGCACCAGCGGCATCTGCCCGCGTTGGGCAAGGTCTGCAGCGACGAGGCACTTGAGCGCGTTGACGACGGCAGTGTTGCCGATGGTCGAGCCGGGGCCGACGGGAACGTCGACGCCGGGCACGTCGACCATGCCGTCGCCGGGCACCGCGCAATTGTCGATGACGAGATCGGCGACGTCGGACAGTTTCTTGCCGGAGGAATGGCCGCTCTTCAGAAGCGCCGAATATTCGGCGGCGATGATGGCGATGACCTTCATGCCGCGCTTCTTGGCGCCGAGCGCGATATCGACCACGACGCCATTGGTGCCCGAGGTCGAAAAGACGATCATCACGTCATGTTCGCGGAAGACGAAATTGGAGAGGATGACCTCCCCGAACCCTTCCTGACGTTCGATCCACATGGCCTGGCGCTGGCCGTTGGAGCCGACCACCTGGGTATGATTGGTCATGGACAATTCGACCATGGGGTGAAAGCCGGGGAAGCTGCCATAACGGGGGAACACCTCCTCCACCGCCATGCGCGAATGGCCGGTGCCGAAGAGGTGGACGAGCCCCCTTTTGGCGATGGCGGCGGCGCACCATTCGGCCGCCTGCACGATGGCGTCCATCTGGGTTTCGCGCACCCGCTTCATCAGAGCGTCGGCGGCGTCGAGGTAATCAAGGGCCGGTTTGGTATCCATGGGCTCAATCGTGTTTGCGGGTGATCTGGGTGTTGCCGCCCGAAAGGGTGACGCGGAAGCTCGATTTGTCCCCGCGCCCCCAGCGGCGGGTGAATTCGACGGCCTGCCCGCGATCTGTCGAGACGGTGCGCTCGGTGTAGACGAGCGGGCTGCCTTCGGGGATGTCGAGATGGCGGGCGAGATCGCGATCGGCCGCGACCGCTTCGAGCGTCTCCTCGCCATGGGCGAGGACGAGGCGATAGCGCCGGCCGAGCAGGGCGTAAAGCGAGCCCGAGAGATCCTGCTCGAGGAGGTCTGGCGCGAGCGCCTCGTTGATCGCCGAGATCTCGTAAAGGAGCGGATCGGCATTGACGAGCCGCACCCGCTCGATGAGCGCGACGGGCGCGCCCGGCAGGATGCCGAGGGCGCGGGCGACGCGCGGATCGGCATTGGCGAGCCGGCGCCCGACGAGCCGCGAGGACGGTTCGAGCCCCTGGGCACGCATATTGTCGGAGAAGCCGGCAAGCAGCTCGAGGCGCTGCTCGACCTTGGGGGCATGAGGAAAGGTCCCCCGCCCCTGCCGGCGGACGAGCCAGCCCTCGATCTCGAGCTCCTGGATCGCCTGGCGCACGGTGGCGCGCGAGACGCCGAGCTCGGTCATCAGCTGGCGCTCGGAGGGGATCGGGCTTTCCGCATCCCAGGCGCCATTGCGCAGGCCGTGGAGGAGTGCTTCCTTGATCTGCACAAAGAGCGGCAGCGGGGCCTTGGGATCGATTGCGCTGCGCAGATCGGGCGGCAACATGAGCTCAGCTCTTGGTCTGGACATCCGGTGGTCCGTACCTTTATAGTCTCGGAACCGGCGTTTAGGCAAGGGCCACGAATTGACCCAGTCCACCCCATCAGGGCGCCTGCCCGCGACGATCGGCGTCGATATCGGGGGCACGCGCTACAAGATCTGCTGGCTCGGCGCGGAGGGCGGCCCGCGCGACGTCATCAGCCGCCCCACCGGTGGGCACAGGCAGGTGGGAACGGTGCTCGCGGAAATTGCGGAGGCGATCGCCGAAACGCGGGCCGCGGCCATCCATGCCGGCCATGACATCCTTGCGGTAGGCGTCGGCATCCCCGCCGTACTCGACCTTCAGGGCGGGCGGATCGTGCTGCTGCCCAATTTCTCCGGCTCCTGGCAGAATTTCCGGCTCGCCGCGGCGCTCGAAGCCCTCGTGCGCCTGCCCGTCCACATCATCAACGATGCACGCGCCTATACGCTCGCTGAATCCCGGCTTGGCGCCGGGCGCGGGGTGGCGGACCTGCTCGCGATCACGCTCGGCACCGGGGTGGGCGGCGGGCTCGTGCTTTCAGGCGCGCTCCGGTTCGGGCCCAACCACATGGCGGGCGAATTCGGCCACATCACCTACGATCCCCACGGGGCAAGATGCGGCTGCGGGGCGCGGGGCTGCATCGAGGCCTATGCGTCGGGCTCGGCGATCGCTGCGGCCGCGCTGCGCCCGCTGCTGCAGGGTCGCATGCCGATTTTGCGCGAGCTAATCGGCAACGAACCGGCGCGGCTCGATGCCGATGCGGTGGCGCGGGCGGCGGCTGCGGGCGAGCCCGAAGCGGAGGAGATCTATGCGCAGGTCGCCCATGTTCTGGGGCTCGGCATCGCCCATGTGATGAAGATCGCCGATATTTCCTGCGTCGTGGTCGGCGGTGGCGTCGCGGCGGCGGGAGAGGTGCTTCTCTCACCGCTCCGTGAAGCGGTGCGGGCGAACAGCATCGTATTCGGCGCGTTCCAGCCTCGTATCGTGCGGGCGGAGGTGGAGCAGGCCGGCGCTGCCGGAGCCGCCCTCTGGGCACGCGAAGAGACCATGAAAGGGAGCAGGGCATGAAGAGATGGCGTGTCGCAGGGATCAATTTCGACCACATGCATATGGGGGATCTCCTGCGCGAGGTTTTCGCGCACGAGGACGCCGAGATCGTGGGGCTCTGCGATGCCGATCCCGCCCGCATGCAGGACGCCATCGCCAATTTCTCGGTGCCGCCCGAGCGCGTCTTCACCGATCTCGACCGGTGCATGAAGGAAAGCCGGCCGGACCTCGTCATCCTCTGCCCGGCGACCGCCGAGCATGCCGACCATGTCGAGCGCGTTGCGCCCTACGGCACGGCGATCCTCGTCGAAAAGCCCTTTGCCGCGTCGCTGGCGGACGCCGACCGGATGCTGAAGGCGGTGGCGACCCATGGCAACCGGCTCGTCATCAACTGGCCGCTCGCCTGGTATCCGCCCCACATCACCACCAAGCGCCTGATCGATGAGGGCGCCATCGGTGAGGTGCTTGAAATCCATTATTATGATGGCAATCGCGGGCCGCTCTACCATCGCGCCGACAAGGAGGAGGTAAGCGAGGATGCCGCGATCGTCGAAAAGGCCTCGTCCTGGTGGTATCGGGAGGAAACCGGCGGCGGGAGCCTGCTCGATTATCTGGGCTATGGGGCGACGCTCGGCACCTGGTTCATGGATGGGCGCGCGCCGATTGCCGTGACCAGCGTCGTCGACCAGACGCCCGGGCTCGAAGTGGACGAGCATTCGATCACGATTGCGCGCTACGACACCGGGCTCTCCAAGTTCGAGACGCGCTGGGGCACGTTCAGCGACCCCTGGCTGACCCAGCCGCAGCCCAAATGCGGGTTCGTCGTCGTCGGGACCGAAGGCACCATCGCGAGTTATGACTATGAAGAGACCATTGCGCTGCAGACCAGGGCGCGGCCGGAAATCCATACCCTGCCCGTCGACGTGATCGCCGCCCCCAATCGCGGGCCGATCGAACACGTCCTCGCGTGCCTCGATACGGGAGCGCCCGTGACCGGTCCGCTCGACCCCCAATTGTGCCGGATCGCCCAGCGGATCGTCGACACCGCCCTCCTCTCGGCCCGGGAAGGGCGCACGCTGGAGCTGATCGGATGAACGAGACGAGACACATGGCCGAGGACAGCCAGTACGCGATCGCCAGCAGCGAGGTGCCGCGGATCGCGGCGCCCGACCTGCCCTATCGCCCGCCCCACCCGGAAACCTGGCGGCCCCGGATCGGGCTCGTGGGCGCAGGCGGCATCGCCCATGCACATCTCGAAGCCTATCGCGACCACGGGTTCGACGTCGCGGTGATCATGGACCGGCACGCCGACCGGGCAGAAGCGCGGCGGGACGAGTATTTTCCCGATGCCGAAGCGACCGATGATCTCGCTGCCGTGCTCGGGCGCGAGGACATCGATATCGTCGACATCACCACCCACCCCAAGGCGCGGGTGGAGCTCATCGAACAGGCGCTCGAAGCGGGCAAGCACGTCCTCAGCCAGAAGCCCTTCGTCACCGACCTCGATATCGGGGAGCGGCTCTGCCGGCTGGCCGAAGACAAGGAGCTTGTGCTGGCGGTCAACCAGAACGGGCGCTGGGCACCCTATTTCGCCTATATGCGCGAAGCGGTGCGGCGGGGGCTGATCGGCACGCTGCAGAGCGTGCATCTGGGAGTGCATTGGGACCATAGCTGGACCAAGGGCACCCGGTTCGAGGAGATCGACGATCTCGTCTTTTATGATTTTGCCATCCACTGGTTCGATTTCCTCGGCTCCCTGATCGGGGAGACGGCGACCAGCGTCTATGCCACCCGGGCCCGCGCCGCAGGTCAGGAGATGGCGCCGCCCATGCTGGCGCAGGCGCTGGTGGCGTTTCCCGGCGGGCAGGCGTCGCTGGTCTTCGATGCGCATGCGGTCCATGGCGCGCTTCATACGAGCTTCATTTCGGGCACCGAGGGCGCGCTGATCAGCACCGGCCCCGATCTCGCCGACCAGGTGGTGGAAATCCATACCGCCGAGGGTGTCGGCGTTCCGGCGCTCGGTGGGCGCTGGTTCAATGACGGGTTCGCAGGGGCGATGGGGGAACTCGCCGCCGCCATCGAAGCGGGGCGAACTCCGATCAACGGGGCACGCGAGAACCTTTCGAGCCTTGCGCTCTGTTTTGCCGCGATCGCCTCTTCGCATGGCGGCGGGGCGGTGAGCCCGGGCAGCGTCCGGAGGATCTCGGACTAGGCGTCGGGATCAGCCCGCCTCGGGCACGTTGGGAAAGCAGGCGCTGGCCGAAATGGTCTCGGCCCCGGTCAGGGCCGTCATCACCTGGGGCACGGGCGAGTTGAAGGGCGCCGAGACGACAACGCGCGAGAACCCGCTCGTTCCGGCGCAGGACACGTCGGGCTCGAGGGTGACGCCCTGATCGGCGAGCGCGATCCCCCAGCCGCGCGCGATCGACTGCACATGGGTGCGTGCGGTCGCGGCATTGTAAGTGCCCGAGAGCATGCATTCGGACTGGGGCACGGCGAGGCAGCGCGCGCCGGCAATGGCGGTTTCCTGCAGCGCCTGGCGCGTCCAGAGATAGCGGCCGAACTCGATCGAGCCGAACAGCAGCAGCAGGAGCGGGCCGATGATGAGCGCGAACTCGACCGCGCTTGCGCCCGTCCGGTCGAGGAGGAATTTTTGGCGCCGGATCACTGCACCTGCACCACCGCGCTCACGGGGATTTCCCCACCATCGACGATGCCATATCCGGCAAAGATCGGCTGATAGGAACGGCGCGCCTCGATCTCGACGAACTTGCCGGAAACGAGATTGGTGCCCGTACACTGGGTCGCGCAGGCGACGGTGCTCGTCCAGTTGATGGTGCCGTCGGCGCGGGGGCAGTAGCAATTGTCCGCCGTGGCGGTGCTGCCGCTGGCGGCGGGGTTGCCGCCCGCAACGGTGCGGGTCGCGCCATTGTTGACGGTGACGGTGACATTGGCCCAGCCGGTGCCGCGGCTGTTGGCGGCGACCGCGGCGACGGCCGTGGCGTAGTCGCCCACATCGGTAGCGGTGACGCTCTCGCCCTGCACCAGCGCATAGGCGGCGCTCGCCGAAACCGCCTCGTTGAGCTCGAAACGCGTGTAGAGCGCGCCGCCGAGATCGAGCGTCGCAACGAAGATGAGGCAGAGGACGGGCGCGATGAGCGCGAATTCGATCGCCGAAACGCCCGCCTCGTCCCGAAGAAAACGCCTGCGGGAAATCATTGGACGAGCCTCACCCTGCCGCCATTGGCGCCGCCCTCGGCCTCGGCGAGGACGCATTCGGAGGCTGCCGTGGTGCCCCCTTCGAGCGTGATGCGCGAACCCACCAGCTGGAGGCAGCGTTCGGCCCCGCCCGCCCCGCCAATGCTCGCGCCGCCGGTCATGCTGATCGGGCCGTTGGGCAGGTAGAAGGCGCCCGAGAGCACCGCATCGGCGCCCCCGCTGAACACGGCGCCATGAGTGATGGTGGGATCGGTGGGACCAACGACGGCAAGACCGGTATAAGGCCCGGTGGTGGGCGCGAGGAGCCGGACGTTGGAATAGCCGGCGGTGACGCAGAAGACCTGGTTCTGGCAGGCCCAGGAGGTGGAGGTGGTGCGCCCCGAAAGGACGATGGTGACGCCGGTGCCATGGAGCCCGACGCTCGTGCCGTTGCATGTCACCGCGCCGCCGCCATTGGCGCCGAGAGCGAAATGTCCGTCGATCGTATAGACGCCGGCGCCCATGATGGTGCCGCCGGCCGAGGTGAAATCGCCCCTGATATCGTGATGGGCTGCCGCCGGAATGGTGAGGCAGCTGCCCCCGCCCGAGGCAACATCGACATGGCCCGCCATTTCGAAACGGGGCGCAGGCGTCGTCTGGTCGCCCATGACGGTGATGGCGCCGCCGCCCTGGCGGATGGCCTGGCCGCTGCTCGAGGGGCCGAACCAGAAGCTCGATGCAGTGCCGACCCCGAGATTGAGCCGCGCTCCGCCGGTATTGAAAAAGCCCGAATGGAGCTCGAAGGTGCTCGGCCCGGCAATGGTGAGGGTTGAGGTATTGCAGATGCTGACGAGCCCGCCCCCGGAACAGTCGGACGCGTTGCGGCCCATGCGATAGGTGCCGGCGCCGAAGGTATTGACCGTACCACCGCCGGTGCGCAGCCCCTTGGCGAGTGTGAAATTACCGGCGCCGAACGTGTGGCCACCCGAGGCGTTGAGGGTGAAATCACCCCCCACATGCACATTGCCCGTGCCGAAGCTCTGCACGCCCCCGCCGCTGGTGGTGAAATTGCCCACGACGGTCTTGTTGCCATTGCCGAAGGTGTTGGTGCCCGTGAGCTGCAGATTGCCGCCGACATGGATGTTGCCATTGCCGAAAGTGGTGGTGCCCGCGGTCTGCAGATTGGCGCGGAAATTGTAGTTTCCGTTGCCGAAACTCATCGTCGAGGCGGTCTGCAGGGTGCCGGTGAAATTATAGGTCGTGGGTTGGGCTCCATTCGTCTGGAAGACGAGCTGGATGCCACCGCCAATGGTGAAATTGCCGAAATTATAGGTCTGGCCGGAATTGCAACTCATCGTCCAGCGCGCGGAGGGCGTCGTGGTCCAGACGGCAGTGCAGCCGCTCGGCACGCCGCTCTGGCTGTTCCAGGCGAGGTTGACGTTCGTCCCGTTGGGAACGGTTGGCGCGAGCGGGGCCGCCGGGGCGGCGGGCCCGGTGAGGGCGGCGACCGTCGGCATGCGCTGCTGGGCGAGGATGACGCCGCTGGCATCGGCGAGCGGATCTTCCGTTGCGGCTCGGTTGACCGGCCCGCTGATGCCGTTGCAGCCCACATTGGGCGGCGTGCCCGAATTGTAGTTGACCATGGCGGCCGTGATCCCGGTGCCGCACGGCACGGTGACCGTGTTGTTGGACGAGACCGCGCAGTCATGGGCGACGATGGATGTACCGCCGGTCAGCGTGACGCCGCTCTGCACGCCCGAGAGCGCAAGGATGCAGCCGGCCATCTGACGGGGCGCCGAACCGAGCTCGGCGAAGGCCTCGGCGCGGATGGCAAGGGTATCGGCGACGCCCGGAAGGATGGTCGCGAGGATCAGCCGGTTCTCAGAATTCACCCGGACATGGACGGCCTGGTTGTCGGCGGAGCGCGGCGAGCTGACGAGCTCGACCACCGCGGTCGCGCCATCGCGGCCATTGGCGGTGACGATGGCGCGGGCGGCCGCATCCATTGCATCCTCATCGCTCGTCGCGCTGAAGGCGAGCGCGCCGGCATAGGCGGCCAGATCGGCGATGCGCTGATTTTCGCTGTGGTCGATGAGGCCCGCGCCATATTCGGCGACGAGCGCACTCACCCCCAGGATCACCGGCAGGGTCAGCGCGAAGATCACCGCCACGCTGCCCGACTGCGCTCCGATGAAGCGGCGGGGGCGCCGGGCGCGCAGGACCCCAAGCTCAGGCCAAGCCATCTTTCCGGTTCATCCCCGATACGCTCGATACAGGCCCGTATCTCTACGCGCGCAGGCTTTAAGTTTCCGTGTAACGGGATCGTTCAAATGCCAGCCAAACGCGGCTTTGCCGCGGGGGCGCAAGTGGTTAGGCTATGCGGAGAAGATGAGGAGGAGAGCGCGATGAGCAAGGGCAGGACGACGGGCTGGGCGATATTGGGGACCGGCAACATTGCCCGGGCCTTTGCCCGCGGCATTGCCGAATCCGACACCGGACGGCTCGTTGCGGTGGGCACGCGCGATCCCGGCCGGGAGGGGCTCGCCGAGCATTTTCCGGGCGCCCGCTTCGCGGTCTACGAGGCGGTGCTGGCCGATCCGGAAATCGACGCGGTCTATATCGCGCTGCCCCATACCGGGCACGCCCAATGGGCGATCCTTGCCGCCGAAGCGGGCAAGCACGTGCTGGTCGAAAAGCCGATGGCGCTGACGGCCTTCGAGGCCGACGCGATGATCCATGCCGCCCGGAAGGCAGGGACTTTCCTCGGGGAAGCCTTCATGTACCGGCTGCACCCGCAGACGCAGCGCCTCATCGATCTCATCGCCGAAGGGGCGATCGGGGAGGTCCGGCTCATCCGCTCTTCCTTCGGGTTCAAGCTGCCCGGCTTCATGCCCGAGCACCGGCTCTATGCCAACGACCTCGCTGGCGGGGGCATTCTGGACGTGTGCGGCTACCCCGTCTCGATGGTGCGGCTCGTCGCGGGCGCTGCAACGGGCAGGCCGTTCCTCGATCCGGATCGGGTGGCGGGCGTCGCGCATCTGGGGCAGTCGGGGGTGGATGAATGGGCCTCTGCGGTGCTGCATTTTCCCGGCGGGATCATCGCGGAAGTCTCGGGCTCGATCTCGGTGGCACAGGACAATGTGCTGCGCATCTTCGGGACAGAGGGGCGGATCGAAGTCCAGGATTTCTGGTTCGGCAGCGGCAAGTTCGGCGGCACCGGCGAGATCGCGATCATCGCGCCCGACGGCACGCGCCGGATCGAGACCGTGACCGAAGCGCGCACGATCTACGCCTTCGAGGTCGATGCGGTGGGCCGGGCCATTGCCGAAGGGCGTCAGGAGTTTGCGGCGCCCGGCATGGACTGGGCCGACAGCCTCGGTACGCTCCGGGTGCTCGACACGTGGCGGGCCGATATCGGGCTCGAATATGGGATCGAGACGGCGGCCCGGCGCAGGACGACGCTTTCGGGCCGGCCGCTCGGGCGCAATGGCACGCGGATCCCCAGGCGCGAGATCAGGGGGCTTGCGCGCCCCGCTTCCGTGCTCGCGCTCGGCTTTGAGGACTTCCGCACGTTTTCGAGCGGGGCGATCCTGCTCGACGCCTATTTCGAGGCCGGCGGGAACGTCTTCGACACGGCCTGGATCTATCGTGCCGGGCAGACCGAGACGCTGCTCGGGCAATGGCTCGCCAATCGCGACGTGCGCGATGAGGCGCTCATCATCGGCAAGGGGGCGCACAGCCCACTCTGCCGGCCCGAATGGATCGGGCGGCAACTGACCGAGAGCCTCGAGCGACTCGGCACCGACCACGTCGATCTCTATTTCATGCATCGCGACAATCCGGACGTGCCGGTCGACGAATTCGTCGATGCCATGGACGCCGAGGTGAAGGCGGGGCGGATAAGGGGTCTCTTCGGCGGGTCCAACTGGAGCCGGGAGCGCATGGCGGCCGCGATCGACTATGCCGAGCGCAGCGGCAAGACGGCGCCGGGCGCGCTGTCCAACAATTTCTCGCTCGCGCGGATGGAAAACCCGATCTGGGCCGGCTGCGTATCGGCCTCCGAGCCGCAGTTCCGCGACTGGCTCGTCGACAGGCAGATGCCGAATTTCGCCTGGTCGAGCCAGGCGCGGGGCTTTTTCACCGAACGGGCGGCGCCGGGGCGGCTCGAAGACGCGGAGCTGGTGCACGCCTGGTATTCAGAGGCCAATTTCGCGCGCAAGGGACGGGCCGAACTGCTGGCGGCAGAGAAGGGCTGCAGGCCCATTCACATCGCGCTCGCCTATGTGCTCGGCCAGCCCTTCCCCTCGATCCCGCTGATCGGACCAAGGCGGCTCGGCGAGCTCGAGGACAGCCTGACGGCGCTAAAGATCACGCTCTCGCCCGAGGAGATCGCCTTTCTTGAAACCGGCACGCCGGCTCAGTCCGCTCCATAAGCCATGAGCTCGCGGCCATGGGCCTTGAGCCAGGCGCGGCCGCGCGCCATGTCGGGCAGGGTGCGCTCGACGGTGGCCCAGAAGGCAGCCGAGTGGTTCATCTCGAGAAGATGGGCGACCTCGTGGGCGGCGACGTAGTCGAGCACGAAGTCCGGGGCGAGAATCAACCGCCAATTGTAGTTGAGCCGGCCCGCGCTCGAGCATGAGCCCCAGCGGGTCGCCTGGCTGCGCATGGCGACGGAGCGGATTTCGACCCCGAGCCGGACTGCGTGGAAATCCGAGCGCGCCACGAGATCCGAGCGGGCTTCGGCCTTGAGCCAGTCGGCGAGGCGGCGGGGGAGGTGTTCGGGGGCGCCGGGCACGCTGAGGATGGGACCATCCTCCTCCGACGCGGTGATCTCGACCCGCCCGCGCAAGAGCCCGGTGCCGACGACCAGATGCGGCACGCCGCGCAGGGGCACGCGCGCGCCGGCGGCGAAGGGGATCGCAAGAGGGACGCGGGAGAGCCGGGCGGCAAGCCATCCGGTCTGGCGTCGGAGGAACGCTTCGGCCTCGCGCCACCGCCCGTGAGGGGGCAGCGTGAGCACCGGGCCACCGGCATGGGGGATGGCAAGACGGTAGGCGCGCGCTCGGGGGCTGACCCGCACCCGCACTACAACCTCGCGCCCATCGATGCGCAGGATCGTCTCGTCTGGCGGCCTGCGGGGGAAAAAGAGGTTCATGCCCGCCAATATTTCCGATTCGCGCCCTGCCGTCCCCGGGCGCGGTAACGGTCCCCGGCAACGCAAAAGGCGCCCCGTGGGGCGCCTCGATCAGTCGCGGTCCGCTCAGTAGCTGCGCGGGGTCTCGTCGGTATCGCCGGGGCGATGGTTGCGCTCGCGCATGAAGCGGTCGAACTCCTCGCGGTCCCGGGCGCGCCGCAGGTTCTCCATGTGCTCATGGAAGGCGGCGATCTCCTCGTCGAGGCGGCGACGCTCCTCTTCGAGGCGCTTCAGCTGCTGCTCGCGATAGTCATCGAATGCGGCATTGCCGCTCGAGGTCTGTGCAAAGCCCGTA
This sequence comes from Arsenicitalea aurantiaca, assembly GCF_003994485.1. Classification (GTDB taxonomy): domain Bacteria; phylum Pseudomonadota; class Alphaproteobacteria; order Rhizobiales; family Devosiaceae; genus Arsenicitalea; species Arsenicitalea aurantiaca. The sequence continues at coordinate 353,551 of NZ_RZNJ01000004.1, read as the reverse complement.
CCGAAGCCGGACTTGCCGTATTTGCCATACTTGGCCTTCTGGCTCTTAAAGAAGGCATCGGCCTTCTCGGCGGAGCCGCCGAATTTCTCGCCCCACAGGATGTAGCCCAGCATGGCGAGCCCAAGGGGCCACCAGAGGATAAAGCCAACCACCATCAGGGCGATGGTAAGCGGCGACCATTGCGGCTTGATAATCGCAGTGCTCATCGTCAGTTTTCTCCCAGTCACGAACTGTTGCTGATGTGGCCCGCATCGCGCCCGTATCAAGAATTGGGGGCAGAAAAAATAAGTCTTGAAATGGGGCGGAGTGGTCCCCATGCAGGGCGGCAAGGGGGGGCGGGACGATGATGATGGTGGACGAACAGAGCGCCGAACGGGCCAATCCGGGCTGGCGGGCCTTGCGGCTCGACACGCTGGTGCGCCTCAGATGGCTTGCCGTGACCGGCCAGACCGCCGCGGTGATGTTCGTCGAATACGGGCTCGGCTATCCGACCCCGCTGCTGGCCTGCATGGCACTGATCGGCGTCTCGGCACTGTTCAACCTCCTGCTGATGGTGCGGTTCGGGGCCGGGCACCGGCCCTCGCCGGTCTTCATCGCCCTTACCCTCGCCTGGGATTGCTGCCAGCTCGGCGCGCTGCTGGCGCTGACGGGCGGATTGCAGAACCCCTTCTCGCTTCTCCTGCTGGCGCCGGTCTCGGTATCCTCGACGACGCTGCCGCGGCGGGCGACCTTCGCGATCTCGGCGCTCGTCATCGCGATTGCCTCGCTGATCTCGCTCGTGCACCTGCCCCTGCCCTGGGATCCGCAGAGCCGGATCGTGTTCAACCGGATCTACGTCATCGGCATCTGGGTCTCGATCGTGTGCGGGGTGGTGTTCATCGCCGCCTACACCACGCGCGTCGCCCATGAAGCGCGGCAGCTGGCGCAGGGGCTGGCGGCAACCGAGCTCGCGCTGTCGCGCCATGAGCGGCTCAACGCGCTCGACGGGCTCGCGGCGGCTGCCGCCCATGAACTGGGCACGCCGCTCTCGACCATCGCGCTTGCAGCCAAGGAGATGAAGGCCGACATCCCGCCCGGACCGCTCGCTGAGGATGTCGATCTCATCATCTCGCAGGCGGCGCGCTGCCGGGCGATCCTGCAAAAGCTGCGCAATCTCGATGGCAACGCCGCTGCGCCCGACCCGTTCGCGGTGATGGCGCTGGGCGAGGTGGTGGCCGAGGTCGCCAAACCCCATGAGGGGGCGGGACGGACCATCCGCATCGTGAGGACCGGCGAGGAAGGGGCCCCCGAACCCGAAGTGGCGCGCAATGTGGGCCTGCTCTACGGGCTCGGCAATCTCATCGAGAATGCGGTGCAGTTCGCCCGGTCCGAGGTGCGGATCGACCTCAGCTGGGACGAGGCGACGGTGGGTGTGACGATCACCGATGACGGGCCGGGCTTCTCGATCGATCTGCTCGCCCGGCTCGGCGAGCCATATCTGACCACCCGTCCGCGCACCGGACCCAATGCAGACCCGACGCGGCCGGGAGGGCTCGGGCTCGGCGTGTTCATTTCCAAGACGCTGCTCGAGCGCACGGGCGCGCGCATCGCCTTCGGCAACGAGACCGATGCGGGCCACGCGCGGGTGCGGATCGTCTGGGCGCGGGAGCGCATCGCGGCACGCGGAACGGGTGAACCGGCGCCACCGGGCCGCGTATAGAGCTTTAACCGGGTGCGGCTTTGCTTTTTCCGCGCCAAGACCCTATGTGAGGGGCATCATGAGCACACTGGAAAATCTACCCGAGAACGAGCGCAGCCTGCTGCTGGTGGACGACGACAAGGCGTTCCTCTCGCGCCTCGAGCGCGCCATGGAACGTCGCGGCTTTGCGGTACGCAGCGCCGATACCGTCGCCCAGGGCCTCGCTGCCGTCGCCGAGAACCCGCCGAGTTTTGCCGTCGTCGACCTGAGACTCGAGGATGGCAACGGGCTCGAAGTGGTTTCGGCGCTGCATGAAAAGCGTCCCGATGCCCGCGTCGTGGTGCTGACCGGCTATGGCAACATCGCGACCGCCGTAACGGCGGTGAAGCTCGGCGCCGTCGATTACCTCGCAAAGCCCGCCGATGCGGACGACGTGATCAACGCACTTCTGGCGAGTGGCGAGACCAAGCCCGAGCCGCCCGAGAACCCGATGTCGGCCGATCGGGTGCGGTGGGAGCACATCCAGCGCGTCTATGAGCTTTGTGAGCGCAACGTGTCGGAAACGGCGCGCCGCCTCAACATGCACAGGCGCACCCTGCAGCGGATCCTCGCCAAGCGCGCCCCGCGCTGACGGCTCAGAGCCGGGGCAGCCTTTCGCCCGGATCCATCAGAAGGTGGATGCGCGCCGCCCCCAGCCGCGCGAGCTTGAGAAGCATCGCCTTGCGCCGCGCGCTGGCGAGAGGCTCGTGCCGCGCCTCGCGCAGGACCAGCGCGCCGTGATTGTCCGCAACCATCAGCCCTTCGGTCTCGGGGAAGATCTCGGCCTCGAGCTCCGGGGGCTTGGCGAAGTAGAAGCGGTCGCAGAAGTCCTTGTAGTGGTGCCATTTGGCGTCGACGCGGAAATCGGCGAGGCTCGACTTGATCTCGATGATCGTGATCTCGCCCTTGGGCCCGAGCCCCAATATGTCGGCGCGACGGCCGTTCGAGAGCGGCACTTCGGCATAGGCACAGACGTCGAGCGCTTCGCGCAGATGGCGCATGACGCCCCGCTGGATGCGGAGCGCCGTGGGCGACTGGCGCAGATCGACGATTGGCCCCGGTTCAGCCATGGGGCGTGACGGGGGCCTCGGCGGGAACGTATTCGGGCTCCTGCCGACGGCTCAGCGCCCGCGCGCCCCAGAGACCGGCGACGATCACCGGCAGGCACACGAGGTAGGAATTGCGGATGCCGAAATATTCGGCGACGAAGCCGAGCAGCGGCGGGGCAAGGAAGAAGACCACGAAGGTCACCTGCCCGAGCGCAGCGACATTGACCGAAGCGGGACGATCGGTGCGTTGCGCGGCGGCGGAAACCGCCAGCGGATAGACCGCGCTGCAGCCGGCGCCCATCAGGACGAACCCGAGGATTGCGAGATAGGGGTGGGGCGCAAAGCCCACGACGCTGACCCCGATGCCGCTGAGCACGAGGAGGGCCGTCGCGACATCGCGCGGGCCGAAACGGTCGACCACCGGATCGATGAAGAGCCGCACCATGGCCATGAAGAAGGCAAAGAGGGTGAGCCCGAGCCCGCCGATGAAGGGTTCGACAGCGAACACGTCACGCATGTAGATCGCCGACCAGTCGATGCCCGCGCCCTCGACGAGGAAGGCCGCCATGCCGATGACGCAGAAGGGCAGGATGGCAAGGGTGGGGAGGGCGATGAGGGGCGCCTTGTCGGTATTGAGCGCGGGGCGGGCGGGCGCATTGGCGATGCCCGACATCGCCCAGAAGCCGACGACGAGGACGATGGCAAAGGTGACGGCGAGATGGACCTCCATCGAGATGCCCGCCTGGCGCACGCTCGCCCCCAATAGCGCCGTGACGAAGAAGCCGAGGCTCCAGAACCCGTGCGAACGGTTCATGATGCGATAGCCGAGCAGCGCCTCGCGCCGGTCGGTTTCGATGTTGAGATTGATCTCGAGCGCGCCCATCAGGAGCCCGGCGATGAAGAGCGCACCGAACCCCCAGACCATGTTGGGCATCCAGGGCACCGTGGCGTAGACGAGTGCGGTGCCCAGGATGGTGATCAGAGCCGTGGTGCGCGCGCCCAGCCGTGCGATCAGCGGGCTCGAGAGCGTCAGCGAGATCAGCGACCCCACCGACATGCCGATCAGCATCAGCCCGAGCTGGGATTCGGTAGCGCCGAACTTGGTCTGCAGGTCCGGCATGCGCGAAAGCATCCCGCCCAGCGCGAAGGCGAAAAGGAAAAAGCACGCATAGATGCGCTGATGCGGCCGCAGGGCCATGATGTGGGACTCCATTGAGGCGGCGACCGGGAGGGCCCCGGGCAGGGCCGCTCAAAGACGATGAGGCCCGGTCTGGCGGGGACGCCGTGAACGGGATGCAAAATACTGAATGCGCGGGAGGCGCACAAGCGGGCGCCGATGCGAAAAGGCCGCCGACCCGGGGGGACGGCGGCCAGATCAGAGCCGAAGCCTGACGCGGGACCCCTCGGGCCGCCGCGACGGGCTCAGAGCTGGGTGATGCACACCTGGGTGTGGCCGGCATTGCGGAAACCGAGTTCCGTCGCGGCTGCCCGGGAGAGATCGATGATGCGGCCACGAATGAAGGGCCCGCGATCGTTGATCGTGACATTGATGGACCGGCCCGTGCGCTGGTCGGTGACCCGGACGCGCGTGCCGAAGGGGAGGGTCTTGTGGGCGGCGGTCATCGCATTCTGATCGAACCGCTCGCCCGAGGCGGCTGTCTTTCCGTGGAAGCCGGGGCCATACCAGGAGGCGCCCCCGCAGTGACCCCCGTTCGCTAATGTCGGTCCAGTAACGGCGAACGCTAGGCCCGTTACGAAGGTGGCGGCAACAACGATACGTTTAATCAAGCTACTGTCTCACACTAGTTTACTGACCGGGCCGAGCTATTGGGCGGAAGTGGCCACAATGTGAGGCAACTGCGACGTTGCGAATCCGCATGGGAACTGTTGCATTTGTGCACCAGAACATCTGTGCGAGGACTGGAAGAAGTGCGGCGAAATCGTGGCACGCCAGCCTGCACGATGTCGCAGTGGAGGGTTTTCGTCGCGAGATTTGACCAATTGATAAAAAAATCCCCCTGCGCTAGCGTTCGGTTCTGGACGCCTTCAGCAAGGGGGAGTGCAATGAGCCAGCCAGTCGTCAAACCCGGGATTGCCGCGGGGCGGCTTGCTCCGGACCGGTACCGGGAGAATTTCTCGGACCTGCACGCCCCGCTCGACAGGCACGAGGCGCTGGTCGAGGCCGATCGGTGCTATTTCTGCTTCGATGCGCCGTGCATGAATGCGTGCCCCACCGAGATCGACATCCCGCTCTTCATCCGGGAGATTTCGACGGGCAATCCGCTGGGGGCAGCCGAGACCATATTCGAGCAGAACATTCTGGGTGGCATGTGCGCCCGGGTGTGCCCGACCGAGGAGCTTTGCGAGGAGGCCTGCGTGCGCGAGGCGGCCGAGGGCAAGCCCGTGCGGATCGGGCTCCTGCAGCGCTATGCGACCGACGCGGCCATGGACGCGAACGCGCAGTTCTTCACGCGTGCGCCCCGGACGGGCCGCCGGATCGCAGTGGTCGGGGCGGGGCCGGCGGGACTGGCCTGCGCGCACGGGCTCGCGGTGCACGGCCATGACGTGACGATCTTCGATGGCCGCCCGAAAGCCGGCGGGCTCAACGAATATGGCATTGCCAGCTACAAAAGCCCGGACGGCTTTGCCCAGGCCGAGATCGACTACGTGACCGCGATTGGGGGCATTGCGATCGAGCTCGGACAAATGCTGGGGCGGGATTTTACCCTGTCCGACCTCGAGGCCCGGTTCGACGCGGTGTTCCTCGGCATCGGGCTTTCCGGCGTCAACGCGCTGCGCGCCGAAGGCGAAGAGGCGTCAGGGGTCGAGGACGCGGTCGATTTCATCGCCGAACTCCGCCAGGCGAACGATCTCTCGCTTCTGCCCATCGGGCAGCGTGTCGTCGTGATCGGCGGCGGCATGACCGCGATCGATGCGGCAATACAGGCCAAGCTCCTCGGCGCCGAGGAGGTGACCATCTGCTACCGCCGCGGCAAAGGGGAAATGAACGCCTCGGACTGGGAACAGGACCTCGCCACCTCCCGCGGGGTGGTGATCCGGCACTGGCTGGCGCCGCTTCGGGTCCTTACCGAGGATGGGCGGGTGTCGGGCATCGAGCTCGAATATACCCAGCTGGTGGATGGCAGGCTGCAGGGCATGGGCCACACGACGAGCATCCCGGCGGACCAGATCTTCAAGGCCATCGGGCAGACCCTCGAACCGCGCCATGCCGAAGGGCTGACCCTGATCGGCGGGCGGATCGAGATCGATGCGGAGGGCCGCACATCGCGCCCCGGCATATGGGCGGGCGGGGACTGCGTTGCCACGGGCGACGACCTCACCGTGACCGCGGTGGCGCAGGGACGCGATGCGGCCCAATCCATCCATCTCGCCCTCGCCGCGCGTTCGGCACCGGCACGGGCGCAAGCGGGAGAACGGATCCATGGCTGACATCAGAAGCAATTTCGTCGGGATCAAATCGCCTAACCCGTTCTGGCTCGCCTCCGCGCCCCCGACCGACAAGGCCTACAATGTCGAGCGCGCCTTCAAGGCGGGCTGGGGCGGCGTGGTGTGGAAGACGCTGGGCGAAGAGGGCCCGCCGATCGTCAACGTCAACGGTCCGCGCTATGGCGCGATCTGGGGCGCGGACCGGCGGCTCCTCGGGCTCAACAACATCGAACTGATCACCGACCGGGCGCTGCAGATCAACCTCCAGGAGATCAAGCAGGTCAAGTTGGCCTGGCCCGACCGGGCGCTTGTCGTTTCCATCATGGTGCCCTGCGAGGAGGAGAGCTGGAAGGCGATCCTGCCCGTGGTCGAGGAAACCGGCGCCGACGGGATCGAGCTCAATTTCGGCTGCCCGCACGGCATGAGCGAGCGCGGCATGGGCTCGGCCGTGGGGCAGGTGCCCGAATACATCGAGATGGTCACCCGCTGGTGCAAGCAATACACCCGCATGCCGGTGATCGTGAAGCTGACGCCCAACATCACCGATATCCGCTATCCCGCGCGGGCCGCCCACCGGGGCGGGGCGGATGCGGTGAGCCTGATCAACACCATCTCCTCGATCGTCTCGGTCGATCTCGACAGCTTCTCGCCCGAGCCTTCGATCAACGGCAAGGGCAGCCATGGCGGTTATTGCGGCCCGGCGGTGAAACCGATCGCGCTCAACATGGTGGCCGAGATCGCGCGCGACCCCGAAACGGCGGGACTGCCGATTTCTGGGATCGGCGGGATCACCACCTGGCGGGACGCAGCCGAGTTCATGGCGCTGGGGGCGGGCAATGTTCAGGTCTGCACGGCGGCGATGACCTATGGGTTCAAGATCGTCGAGGAGATGATCTCGGGGCTCTCGAACTGGATGGACGAAAAGGGGCACGCCGATCTCGACGCCTTTGCCGGGCGGGCGGTCCGCAACGTGACCGACTGGCAGTATCTCGATCTCAACTACATCGCCAAGGCGCGGATCGATCAGGACCTCTGCATCTCGTGCGGGCGCTGCCATATCGCCTGCGAGGACACTTCGCATCAGGCGATCATGAAGGAGAAGGACGGCAAGCGCCATTTCGAGGTGATGGACGACGAGTGCGTGGGGTGCAATCTCTGCGTCAATGTCTGCCCTGTCGAGGACTGCATCACCATGGTGCCGCTCGAACCGGGCATGCTGGACGAGCGGACGGGGCGGATCGTCGAGGATCGCTACGCTAACTGGACCATGCACCCCAACAATCCCTCGACCCGGCCGACGCCGGGCGACGTCTCGGTGGTGGAGCCGGCCGAATAGGGGTTGGTCGGTCGCGCTCTCTAGTTGAGCACGCGGCGCGGCTTGAACTGGCCGCGCTCGACATGGCCGATGGCGATCGCCTCGCCACGCAGGCTCGCCCAAGCGTCATCGAGCGCCACGGGTGCGCCAGCGCCGACGAGCAGCACCGGATTGCCGTGCCGGACGGCCGTCGCCTGATCTGGTGACAGGCGGATTTCAGGGAGGTCGGCAAGCCCCGCCGAGACCGGCAGGAGCGCAGCGTCGCGCGCCTCGAGCGCCATCGCCTCGAGCGCATCGATGGTGATCGCATCGACTTCGGAGAACGGGCCGACTGCGGTGCGCCGCAGCGCCGCGACATGGCCGCGCGTGCCCAGATGCTCGGCGAGATCGCGGGCGAGCGCACGCACATAGGTGCCCTTTTCGCAGACCATCTCGAGTTCGGATTTCACCTGCCCGTGCCCGATGAGCCGCAGGGCAGAAATCACCACCTGGCGGGGCGCCATCTCGACGGCCTCCCCGGCACGCGCCAGATCATAGGCGCGCTCGCCATCGATCCTTATGGCCGAAAACGCCGGCGGCACCTGGGTGATCGCGCCGGTGAACCGGGGGAGGGCGGCGAGGAGCTCGGCTTCGGTCGGGCGATGGTCGGACGTCGCGACCACCTCGCCCTCGGCGTCGTCGGTCGCGGTCTGCGCGCCCCAGGCGATGGCGAAGCGATAGGTCTTCTCGCCATCCTGGATGGCGGGGACGGTCTTGGTCGCTTCCCCCAGCGCAATGGGCAGTATGCCCGTCGCCAGCGGATCGAGCGTGCCGGCATGGCCGGCCTTGGCTGCGCCATAGAGCCAGCGGCACTTGCCGACGGCCTGGGTCGAAGTCATGTCGTAGGGCTTGTCGAGGACGATCCAGCCCGAGATGGGGCGCTTGTTGCGCTTGGGGGCACTCACGCCTTGGGGCCGTCCTCTGCTGCGTCGTCATCGTCCTCGGCGAGATCCTGCTGGACGCGGTCCGAGCGCAGGAGCGCATCGATGCGGCCATATTCCTCGAACGTCTCGTCGACGAAAAAGCGCACGTCGGGCGCGAATTTCAGGTCGAGTTCGGGCGCGATGCGGCCGCGGATGAACTTGCGGTGCCGGTTGAGCGCCGCGACGATCTCCTCGGCGCGCTCGCCGCCCAGCGGCATGACATAGGCGCTGGCGAGCTTGAGGTCGGGGGTCATGCGCACTTCGGGCACGGTGATGACGGCACTGCCGAGCGCCTCGTCCTCGATGTCGCCGCGGGTGAAGAGCGCCGACAGGGCGTGCCGCACGAGTTCGCCCACGCGCAGCATGCGCTGGGACGGGCCGGCGGAAGGTTTGCGGTCTTTTTTCATGCACGGCATCTAGGGGCTCGCCGGGCCGCCGTCAATCGCCACCGGCAGGGGAGGGGATTGCGACGCATGCAAATCGCCCCCTTGCCGCGCGTAACTAACATGCTAGTCTGTCCGTACAAGGCGTGGTTCTGGGAGGGGCAGCGTCTTGCAGAAGGCCCCGAAAAGGGGCGTGCCGGGCGCTGGCCCGGTGACATGGGAGGATGCCGTGCCCGTTTCGGAGCATTGCCAGGCGAGCGTAGAGCGCGTTCGCCAACGCGACAGGCTTGCCTGCATGACGAGGAGCAAGGCGTGACGCCGGGGGGCAGAGACGCGGCCTCGCCGCTCATCCGGCTCAAGGGCGTCTCCAAGGCCTTTGCCGGCATCCGCGTGGTCAAGGACGTGGATTTCGACGTGCGGCCGGGCGAAGTGCACGCCCTGATGGGAGAGAACGGGGCGGGCAAGTCTACGCTCATCAAGATCATTGCGGGCGTCCATCCCCATGATGGCGGCACGATCGAGATCGGCGGTGAGCCGGTCTCCCACCTCACCCCGCGCGAGGCGCGGCGGCGCGGCGTCGCGGTCGTCTACCAGGAATTGCTGCTCTTTCCCGAGCTGACCGTCGCCGAAAACGTCTTTCTGGGGCATGCGCCGCGGACCGGCTGGCGCGGCCTCGACTGGCCGGAGATGCGCCGCCGCACGCGCGCATTGCTCGACAGCCTCGACAGCCCCGATCTCGATGTCGACACCAAGGTCGGCGCGCTCTCGGTCGCCAACCGGCAGCGGGTGGAAATCGCCAAGGCGCTGAGCCAGGACGCGCGTGTGCTGATCATGGACGAACCGACGGCCGCGCTTGCCGAAGCCGACGTGGTGCGGCTGATGGCCGTGGTCAAGCGCCTGCGTGAACGGGGGGTGGGGATCATCTATGTCAGCCACCGGCTGCCCGAGATCTTCGAGCTTGCGGATCGGGTGACGGTGCTCCGCGACGGGGCGCTGATCGGCACGCGGCCGATCGGGGAGGTGACCGCCCAGAGCCTCGTGGCGATGATGGTCGGCCGCGAGATCGACCATCTCTATCCGAAATCCGAAATCGCGCCCGGCGAGACGCTGCTCGAAGTGCGCAACCTCTCCCACGGGCGCAAGGTTCGCGACATCTCCTTTGCGCTGCGGCGCGGCGAGATCCTCGGGGTGGCGGGGCTCGTCGGCTCGGGCCGAACGGAACTCGCGCTCACGCTTTTCGGGATCACCCCGGCGAGCAGCGGAGAGATCCTGGTTTCGGGAAAACCGGTGCGGATCGGTTCGCCGCGCGACGCGCGGGCCCATGGCATCGCCTATGTGCCCGAAGACCGGGGGCTGCAGGGTCTCGTCAAGCCCATGACCATCGCCCAGAACGTCTCGATGGCTTCGCTCGAACGGGTGCGACGGGGGATCATGATGCGGTTTGCCGAGGAGACACGGCGCGCCGCCGCAGCGATCAAGGCGATCGGCATCCGCGCGCGCGGGCCAGGGCAGGTGGTGGGCCAGCTTTCCGGCGGCAACCAGCAGAAGGTTGTGCTCGCCAAATGGCTCGAGACCGCCCCCCAGATCCTCATCATGGACGAGCCCACGCGCGGCATCGATGTCGGCGCCAAGGCCGAGATTCATCAGCTGATGACGAAGCTGGCCGGGGAGGGCATGGGCATCATCATGATTTCGAGCGAACTGCCCGAGGTGCTCGGGATGAGCGACCGGGTGCTGGTGATCAATAACGGGCAGCTGGTGCGCACGCTCGAGAGGGGCGAGGCGACGGCCGAGAGCGTTGGCGCGGCGATGGCCGATGCGCGCCGGGAGGAGGCGGCATGACGGCCGAGGCCCAGACGCTCGGCAGGCGCGAACAGAGCTGGTTCGGGCGGCTCTTTGCCGGCTACGGCCAGGAGATCATCATCCTCGGGGCGATCCTGCTGCTGTTCGTGGTCGTCTGGTCGATCAACCCCCGCTTCATCTCGCCCAACAACCTCAACACGATCTTTTCGGGCAATGCCTATATCGCGGTGGCCGCGATCGGCATGTCGATGGTGATCATCACCGGCAATATCGACGTTTCGGTCGGCGCATTGATCGGCGTGCTCGCGACGATCGCCGGCACGATCGCGGTTTCGGGCTATCCGGTATGGGTGGCGTGGACGGCGCCGATCCTCATCGGGATCGCGGTCAACTTCCTCGTCGGGGTGCTGGTCGCCTACGCGCGCATTCCCTCGATCGTCGTTACGCTCGGCATGCTCTCGATCCTGCGCGGCGGGCTCATCAGCGTTACGGGCGGAGCGTGGATCTCCAACCTGCCGCCCGAATTCCTCCTCGCCCAGCAGCGCCCGCTCGGCATCCCCGCGCCAATCTACTTCATGGTCGGGCTCACCATTCTGGCGGCGTTCTGGATGCGCTATTCGGCCTTCGGTCGCTCGATCTATGCGGTGGGAGGCAATCCCGAGGCCGCGCGGGCGGCGGGCATTCCGATCGAGCGGCGGATCGTTCAGGTCTTCATGATTCACGGCGCCTTTGCGGGCCTCGCGACCATCCTCTTTGCGACCCAGCTGCAGGTCATCCAGTCGACCGTGCCGCCCAATCTCGAGCTGACCGTGATCACCGCCTCGGTGATCGGGGGCGTTTCGATCCTTGGCGGATCGGGCACGGTCATCGGCTCGACGCTTGCGGCCATATTGTTCGCAGCGATCGGCTCGGCCCTCATATTCGTGGGCATCTCCGCCTACTGGCTGCGGGCGGTGATCGGGCTCCTCATCCTCGCGACCGTGCTGGCCGACATGGCCCGCCGGCGACAGGCCAAGTGAGGGCGGGCCGATGAACTGGAAAGCCATTCTCCGGCACGAGACCATTCTCGCCATCCTCGTCGTTCTTGCGCTAGTCGTGCTCGCGGCCCAGTCGGACCGGTTCTTCACCCCGGAGAACCTTCTGAACCAGGGCCGGCTGATGACCGAGGTCGGGCTCGTCGCCATCATCATGACCTTCGTCATCGCCACCGGCGGCATCGATCTTTCGGTAGGTTCGATCCTAGGGCTCGTCGCGATCCTCATCGGGGTGTTCTGGCAAAATCTCGGCCTGCCCCTCGAGGCGGCGATCGGGCTCGGGCTCGTCGTCGGCACGCTGGCGGGGCTTTTCAACGGCTTCATCATCACCCGGTTCGGCGTTCCGCCGCTGATTGCGACCCTCGCGACCCTCGCGCTCTATCGGGGCCTTGCCGAGGGGATCAGCGAGGCGCGCTCGGTGCGCGGATATCCCGACTGGTTCTACGTGCTGGGGCAGGGACAGGTGCTGGGAGTTCCGACCCAGCTCTGGATCCTGGGGCTCGTCGCGATCCTTGCAGCGATCGTGCTCGGGCTGACGAGCTGGGGGCGCGCGACCTATGCGATCGGCTCGAACGAGACCGCGGCCCGGTTCTCCGGCATCCGCGTCGACCGGGTGAAGATGGCGATCTATGCCGCCTCGGGATTCGCTGCGAGCCTTGCGGCGGTGATCTTCGTCTCGCGTGTCTCGACCACCCGCTCGGACATGGGGACCGGGCTCGAACTCGACGCGATCACGGCGGTGGTGCTGGGGGGCACGTCCATCTTCGGGGGCCGCGGCACCATCATCGGCACGGTTCTGGGGCTCATCATGGTGCAGGCGCTGAAAAACGGGCTGTCGCTCGCGGGCGTGCGCGGCGATGGCACCATCGTGCTGATCGGGGCGGTGCTGATCCTCACCATTCTCATCAGCAATCTCTTTCACCGGGACGGCAACCGATGAAATCTCACGCGGACAAGGGCCATGCCGGCAAACAACGGGCCCGCGCGGCAACAGGAGGACGACCGATGATGAAACTTGCGATCGCGACGCTGACCAGCCTCGCGCTGACGACGAGCCTCGTACAGGCCCAGCAGGTCTATACCGGCGGCGACGACCTGCCGACCAACCCGCTCGCCTGCGACGGGACCCCGGGTACCGCCACGCCGATGGATTATGACGGCGGCACCCCGACCAATGCGCCCGACCGCGCCGGCCAGACGCTGACCGTGGTGGACGTGCCCAAGCTCGTGGGCATCGGCTATTTCGCCGCGACCACTCAGGGCATCATGGAGGCGGCGGCCGAGCTCAACATGAACGCGACGACCGACGGGCCGACGCGCGCCAATATCGACGATCAGATCACGCTGATCGACAACTACATCACCTCGGGGGTCGACGGGATCCTCTTTGCCGCCAACGACCCGGTGGCCATCGCCCCGGTGCTGCGCCGCGCGCTCGAAGCGGGCATCAACGTCGTGGGCTATGACGCCAATTCGGAGCCCGACGCCCGGCAGTGGTTCGTCAACCAGGCCGAGTTCAACGGCATCGGCAAGGCGATGATCGACCAGCTCGCCGCCGAAATCGGCGAGGACGGGGCATTCGCCATCGTGACCTCGACCTTCACGACCCCCAACCAGGCGCGCTGGATTTCGGAAATGGCCGCCTACCAGGCCGAGTGCTACCCCAACATGCGCTGGCTCGAGACCGTCGAGGCCCAGGAGGACAACATCCTCTCGTTCAACCAGGCCAACACGCTCATCAACAAATATGGTGATGAGCTCGACGGCATTGCCGGGATGACCTCGGTGGCGACGCCCGCAGCCGCGGATGCGGTGACCCAGGCCGGCCAGTGCGGCAACATCGCGGTGGTGGGGCTGGCAACGCCCAACGCCATGCGGCCCTATATCGAGGCCGATTGCGTGAAATCGGCAGTGCTCTGGAACCCGATCGACCTCGGCTATGCGGCGGCCTATGTGCTGCGCGCGGCGGCCGATGGCACGCTCAATCCCGGCGACACCTCGGTCGAGGCCGGCCGGCTGGGCGAACTGCAGGTGATCAACGGGTCCGAAGTGCTGCTCGGCGCGCCCTTCGTCTTCACCGCCGACAACATCGCCGATTTCGACTTCTAGTCCACGCGGCGGACCGGCGGCGCGGGGGAACATCCTCCGCGCCGCTTTTTCTTATCAAGGGAGACAAACATGCCGGTTTCCGGTTTCGGTGTGCATACCAGCATGTGGGCGATGGACTGGCAGCCGGCATCGGCGGAGATCGCCGTCGCGGCCGCCAAGCGCCACGGGCTCGACTTCGTCGAGATCGCGATGATGAACCCGGCGAGTGTCGATGCCGCGCACACCCGCGCGCTGCTCGAAAACAACGGGCTCGAAGCGGTCTGTTCGCTCGGCCTGCCCGAACGCGCCTGGGCTTCGGTGCGCCCCGAGGCGGCGACGGCGTTTCTCGAGGTTGCGATCGACAAGGCTGCGGCGCTGGGGGCGAAGGCGCTCTCGGGCGTCATCTATGGGGGGATCGGCGAACGGACGGGCCTGCCCCCGACCGAGGCCGAATACGACAACATCACCCGCGTCATGGCCGGCGCGGCCCGGCGCGCCAGGAGCCTCGGGCTGTCGCTCGGCATCGAACCGGTCAATCGCTACGAGAACCATCTGATCAACACCGGCTGGCAGGGCGTCGCGATGATCGAGCGGATCGGCGCGGAGAACGTCTTCCTCCACCTCGACACCTATCACATGAACATCGAGGAGAAAGGCGCCGCCAACGGCATTCTGGCGGCGCGCGAGCACCTCAGATACATCCACCTGTCCGAAAGCGATCGGGGCACGCCGGGCTATGGCACCTGCGACTGGGACGAAATCTTCGCGACCCTCGCCGCCATCGGGTTTTCGGGCGGGCTCGCGATGGAGAGCTTCATCAACATGCCGCCCGAAGTCGCCTATGGGCTGGCGGTATGGCGGCCGGTGGCCGAGAGCGAGGAAGAGGTGATGGGCAAGGGCCTGCCGTTCCTGCGCAACAAGGCCGAGCAATACAGGCTGATCTGAGGGGGCTCTGGCCGCCGGGCGATAGACACCGAAAATGCAAAAAGCCCCGCCGAAGCGGGGCTTTTTTTGTTTGAAAGCGCAGCGGTCAGAGCGTGCGCTGGATGCTTTCGACGCGGAAGCACTCGATGACGTCGCCGACGCGCATGTCCTCGTATTTCTCGAAGGCCATGCCGCATTCCTGGCCCATCTGCACTTCCTTGACCTCGTCCTTGAAGCGCTTGAGGGTCGAGAGCTTGCCCTCGTGCACCACGACGTTGTCGCGGATGAGCCGGACGCCCGCACCGCGCTCGACCATGCCCTCGGTGACCCGGCAGCCGGCGACCTTGCCGACCTTGGTGATGTTGAACACCTCGAGGATCTCGGCATTGCCGATGAAGGTCTCGCGCCGCTCGGGGCTCAGGAGGCCCGACATGGCCGCTTTCACATCGTCCACGAGGTCGTAGATGATGTTGTAGTAGCGGATTTCGATGCCTTCGCGGGCGGCCAGGTCGGAGGCCTGCTTGTTGGCACGCACGTTGAACCCGATGATCACCGCATTGGAAGCGGTGGCGAGGGTGACGTCGGACTCGGTAATCCCGCCCACGCCCGAGTAGAGAATCTGCGCGGAGACCTCGTCGGTCGAGAGCTTGTTGAGCGAAGCGTTGATCGCCTCGACCGAACCCTGCACGTCGCCCTTGATCAGCAGCGGGAACTTGGCAATGCCCGAGGCCTTGAGCTGGTTCATCATCTGCTCGAGGCTGGTCGCCCCACCGCCTGCGGTCTTCTCGCGAACGAGACGCTGACGATATTCGGTGACTTCGCGGGCCCGTGCTTCGTTCTCGACGACCGAGAAGCGGTCGCCCGCCGACGGAACGCCGGTGAACCCGAGCACTTCGACCGGCATGGAGGGCGTCGCCTCCTTCACCTGCTCGCCCTGATCGTTGATCAGCGCGCGGACGCGGGCAAACTCGGTGCCGGCCACCAGGATGTCCCCGATCGCGAGCGTGCCGCGCTGCACGAGCACGGTCGCCACCGCACCGCGGCCACGATCGAGCTTGGCCTCGATGACGAGGCCCTCGGCGCGCCCGTCACGGGCGACCTTGAGCTCAAGCACTTCGGCCTGCAGCAGGATGGTCTCGAGCAGCTTGTCGAGCCCGGCATGGGTCTTGGCGGACACCTCGACGTCGAGCACGTCGCCACCCATGGATTCCACGAACACTTCGTGCTGGAGCAGCTCGGTGCGCACGCGGGTGGGGTTGGCCTCGGGCTTGTCCATCTTGTTGATGGCCACGATGATCGGCACGTTGGCCGCCTTGGCATGGCGGATCGACTCGATGGTCTGGGGCATCACGCCGTCATCGGCGGCAACGACCAGCACGGCGATGTCGGTGGCCTGGGCGCCGCGGGCACGCATGGCGGTAAACGCCTCGTGGCCCGGGGTATCGAGGAAGGTGACCTTCTGACCGTCCTTTTCCACCTGATAAGCACCGATATGCTGGGTGATGCCACCGGCTTCGCCAGAAACCACATTGGCCTCGCGAATGGCGTCGAGCAGGCTGGTCTTGCCGTGGTCGACATGGCCCATAATGGTGACGACCGGCGCGCGGCCGGTGAGGTCCTCGGCACGATCGTCCGAAGGCAGGTCGAACAGACCCTCCTCGACGTCCGCGTCCGAAACGCGCTTGACGGTGTGGCCGAGTTCGGTGGCGATCAGCTCGGCGGTATCGGCATCGAGCACGTCGTTGATCTTGACCATCTGACCCTGCGTCATGAGGATCTTGATCACATCCACGGCCCGCTCGGCCATGCGGTTGGCCAGCTCCTG
This sequence comes from Arsenicitalea aurantiaca, assembly GCF_003994485.1. GTDB lineage: Bacteria > Pseudomonadota > Alphaproteobacteria > Rhizobiales > Devosiaceae > Arsenicitalea > Arsenicitalea aurantiaca. Next base: position 337,004 of record NZ_RZNJ01000004.1, on the reverse strand, counting down.
CACGGTGATGGCCTCGGGGACCACCACTTCACGCGCGATCTTGGGCTGGTTGGCGCCCTGGTTGCGACCCATCTTCTTGTCGCGCCGACGGCGCATGGCCGCAAGCGAGGGGCCACGATCGCGGTCGCCTTCGACCCCGGCATTGGCGAGGGTCAGCCGGCCGCGCTGATTGGTGTCGCCGGCCCGGCGGGCAGGCCGCTCGGGAGTGGCGCGCGAGGCGCGGCGGGCATTCTCGAGTTCGGCGGCGTTGACGAGACCGGGACGCGCGGCGGGCGCGGTACGGGTCTTGCGGCCATCGGCCTCCGAAGGGGGTGCAGGGGGAATGTCGACGATCGGGGCTGAAGCTGGGGCAGGCCGGCGATCGGCCGGACGACGCGATGCAGGCGCGGCACGCTCGGCGGCCGGCCGGGCAGCCTCGGCAGGTGCAGGCGCAGCCTCGGCGGCACTGGCAGCCTCGGCATCCTGCGCCGCGCGATTGCGCTCGGCTTCCTCGCGGGCGGCCTGCTCGCGGATCTGGCGACGACGCTCATCCTCCTCGGCGCGACGCACCTCGTCGGCGGCGGCCTGAGCGGCCTCGTCGGCCTGGCGGGCCGCAGCCTCGCGCAACGCCCTTTCGCGGGCGATGGCCTCGTTATTGGTCAGCCCGCCCGCCCGCAGGGGGGGACGTGCCGACGGTCGCTGGCCGGACCCCGAAGGCGGGGCGGAGCGCTGAGCGCCACCCGAGGGAGCCTGAAAGCCCGGGGCCGCAGGTGCGCCGACCCGTCGGGTCCGCTTTTCCACGACAACGGTGCGCGAAGAACGCGCCATGCCGGGCCGGCCGCCCATATTGGGGGCACCCTTCAGCGTCAGTGTCTTCTTGCCGCCAGCGCCCGCATTGGTGTCGTCGCGCTTGTCGTCGTTGTCAGCCATGTATCTCGCGTCTCTTGCTTGCGATTTCCTGGGGGAGATGCGGCGCGGCCCTCCGCCCCGCATTTCCATTCTGTCCGTCGCGCATTGGCGATGGGCCCCTGCCCGTCACCCGGTCGCGCCGGTCTGGTTCGCGCCTCGCCGCCTGCCCGATATCGGCACAGGCCATGTGAAGCGCCTAATTGGCATTGTACCGGGCCAGTCGAGAGGCCCGCTCCAACGCCGCTTTCGCTGCCGCTCCATGGGTGAGGGCAGCATGTATCACATTTTCGATCCCGAGTGCCAAACCCATTTGGTCTGAACTCAGCAATTCGAAATGGGGCGGCTCCGCCCCCTTCAGTCCCGCCTCGCGAGCGGCATGGGCGCGCCCGCGAACCGAGGACAGCATCTTTGCGCGCCCATCTTCGGCCGCATCGGTCGCGGTGAAGAGCCCGATGCACGTTCCGGTCTCTATTGCGCCGCGCACCTTCATGGCGCCCGTGAGCAGCTGGCCGGCCTTGCGCGCCATCGAGAGCGCCCCGAGCAGCCGCTGTTCTAGCCGCAGCCGCGTCAGTTCCGCAAGCGCCTCGGGCACCGTGACCGGCGCCTTGAGGCTGCGCGCGAAGGCTTTCCGGCGCACCGCCTCCTCGACCTGGCGCGCCCCGAGGGTGATCCAGACGCCCCGGCCTTCCGCCTTGGCGTCCGTATCGGGGACGAGCACATCGTCCGGGCCGACCACGAAACGGATGAGCGCATCGACGGGCATGCTCTCCCGTGTCAGCGCACATTGGCGCATCGTGTCTTCACTGCGGGCCATGGACGGCACCAAAGCGGGCGGCCTAGACCGCCTGCTCCTCGTCGATGATCTCGTCCTCGGCAGGCGCGAGATCGGCTTCGCTGATCCAGCCGGCCTTCAGCCGCGCCTGCAGCACCATTTCCTCGGCTTCCTCGCGGCTCACCGGGAAATCCTTGAGCGTGCCGTCGAAGCGCTTCAGTTCGCCATCCTTGCGTTCGGTCCAGCCCACGAGGTCGTCGGCTGCGCAGCCGGCAAAATCCTCGACAGTCTTGATGTCGTCCTTGCCGAGCGCCACGAGCATCGCGGCGGTGAGGCCGGGAATCTCGTAGAGATCGTCCGAAACCCCGAGCGCGACGCGCTCTTCGTCGAAGGCGCGGTCCTGGGCGGCGAGGAATTCGATGGCGCGGTTCTGGATCTCGCCGGCGGTTTCCTCGTCGAAGCCCTGGATGGAGGCGATTTCGCCGAGCTCGATATAGGCGAGCTCCTCGATCGAGGAGAAGCCTTCGGAAGCCAATAGCTGGGCAACCATCTCGTCAACGTCAAGGGCATCCATGAAGAGCGCCGAGCGCTCGGTGAATTCCTTCTGGCGCCGCTCGCTCTCTTCCTGCTCGGTCAGGATGTCGATGTCCCACCCGATGAGCTGGCTGGCAAGCCGCACGTTCTGGCCGCGCCGGCCGATGGCGAGCGACAGCTGCTCGTCGGGCACCACCACCTCGATGCGCTCGGCCTGCTCGTCGAGCACGACCTTGGCAACGTCAGCGGGCTGGAGCGCGGACACGACGAGATCGGCAATGTTGTCGGTCCAGGGGATAATGTCGATCTTCTCGCCCTGGAGCTCGCCGACCACCGCCTGCACGCGGCTGCCGCGCATGCCCACGCACGCGCCGACCGGATCGATCGAGGAATCCGAAGAGGTCACCGCGATCTTGGCACGGCTGCCCGGATCGCGCGCGATCGAGCGGATGGTGATGATCCCGTCATAGATCTCGGGCACTTCCTGCATGAAGAGCTTGGCCATGAACTGGGGATGGGTGCGCGAGAGGAAGATCTGCGGCCCGCGCTGCTCGCGGCGCACGTCGTAGACATAGGCGCGCACGCGATCGCCATAGCGGTACATTTCGCGCGGGATGAGCTCGTCGCGACGGATGATGGCTTCGCCACGCCCGAGGTCGACGATGACATTGCCGTATTCGACGCGCTTGACCGTGCCGTTCACGATCTCGCCGATGCGGTTGTAGTATTCGTCGTACATCCGCTCACGCTCGGCATCGCGCACCTTCTGCACGATGACCTGCTTGGCGGACTGGGCGGCGATGCGGCCGAATTCAATCGGGGGCAGGGGCTCGGTAACGAAATCGCCGATGCGGGCGGCGTCGTTACGGGCCTTGGCGCTCTTGAGATCGATCTGGCGGCCGGGTTCTTCGACCTCCCCGACGATCTCGAGCAGGCGCCACAGGCGCAGTTCACCCGAACGGGGATTGATTTCGGCCTTGATTTCGGTTTCGGCGCCGTAGCGGGCCTTGGCCGCCTTCTCGATGGCGTCCTGCATGGCTTCGATCACGACCATGCGGTCAATCGACTTTTCGCGGGCAACGGCGTCTGCGATCTGCAGAAGCTCAAGGCGGTTCGCGCTAACGGCCATTTGTGTCACTTTCCTCTGAAAGAGCGTCGTCGTCTATCGTGTCCTCGAGACCCATCTCGAGGGTCTCGATCTCCTCGTCATCGTCGATGGGGTGCTCGGCCTGCTCGAGGCGGGCCTTTTCCATGAGCGCGTCGGTCATGACGAGCTTGGCCTCGGCCAGCATGGCAAGCGGCAGGCGGTGGTCGGGATCGGTGCCCATGGGCGCATCGGGGACGCGGATGGTCACCGTCTCCTCGTCCGACCCGGCGATAATGCCGCGGAAGCGCTTGCGCCCCTCGATCATGTCGCCCAGTTCGACCTTCGCCTCATGGCCGATGAAACGGGCAAAATCGCGGGCGCGCACCAGGGGCCGGTCGATGCCGGGCGAGGAGACCTCGAGGTGATATTCCCGATCGATCGGATCCTCGACGTCGAGCACGGGGGAGAGGTCCTTGGAGAGGCGCTCGCAATCGGAAATGGTGAAGCGCCCCTCGGCGTCCTCGGCCATGATCTGCAGCGTCATGCCGTTCTCCTGGGTGAGCTTCACCCGGACGAGCGCATAGCCGAGGTCATTGGCCACCGGCTCGATGATCTGCGCGATGCGCGCCTCGAGCCCGGTCTCCTTGATGTAGCGTTTCTCGGTAAGATCGAAACCCATGGGTCCCTTCAGCGAATAAAAAAGAGCGGGGCCGGAAGGCTCCCACTCTGCAAGATGCCAGAGATGTTGGAGGGGTTTATAGCGCGCACGGGGTCCGGACGCAAGGGTGCGCCCCCTCAGCCCAGCGCGGCCTCGATTTCGGCGAGCCCGATGCTGCCCGGTTGCAGGCCTTCGGCAAGCATGCGCCGGGCAAGGGCGGCGAAATAGGCGTTGGCCGGCGTCGGTACGCCATGGAGCCGGCCCAGGAGCGCGATCTCGCCATTCAGCCAATCGGTCTCGATCGATCCGGTGCCGCGGCTGAGGCTCTGGGTGGAAGACGATCCCACCCGCTCGGCGCCCGCGATTTCGCCCTCGGTCATCAGCCGGGCGCGGCGCGCGGCATTTGAGCCCACATCTTCATGGGCAAGGCCCGCCGCGGCGAACACCGCTTCGCCCTCGGCGGTGAGACGCCGCGCGATCGGGGGGATCGCTTCATGCCCTTCCCCGAGCGCTGCGCCCACGATGTTGGCGAGATTGACGAGCAGCTTGCCGTTCTTGGCGGTCATCACATCAGGGCGAGCCTGGGCGGCGATCCCGGCCCGGGTCAGATCCGCGGCGATGGCCCGAGCGGTCTCGTCGTCGCCACCCGGATAGCGGCCGATATCGAAGATGCCGTGATGGGGCGTGCCGAAGGCATCGACGATGCCCGGCGTTGAAAAGACCGCCGGCATCAGGACGAGAAGCCCATAGACATTGGGGAAGACGCGGAGCGCCTGGCGCTCATTGTCGATGCCGTTCTGCGCACAGACGATGGCCTGCTCGCTCACCCCGGCGGCCGCAAGGGCCTCGAGGGCGGCCCGAGTGTGCTGGCTCTTGAGGGTCAGGACGATGATGTCGTCAGGGAGAAAGGCGATCGCCGCGGGATCGGGGACGACCGGGAACCGCGCCCGCTGATTGCCCATGGGCGTGCGCAGCAGCAGACCATCGGCCGCGATCGCGTCGTATTGCGGCCCACGGGCGATGCCGAGCACGTTCGCTCCGCTCAGCGCCAGCCGCGCCGCGACCGTCCCGCCGATCGCTCCGATCCCGTAGACGATGTAGCGCATGGCGGTCCCTTCCTTCGGACGGCCCCGCTCAGAGGCGGGTGAAGGTGAAATAAAAGCTCTTCATCCGGCCTTCGCGCCGGGCCTTCTGCTCATAGCGCGTGGGCTGCCAGCCCGGATAGGGCTCGTGCCATTGGCCGGGCCGCCCCGGCGTGAAGGCGAGGCCGGGCGCCCGCAGCACGTGGGCCAGCGTCCAATTGGCATAGTCCTCGATATCGCTCGCAAAGCAGAAGGCGGCACCGGGCTTCAAGACGCGGGCGATTTCGGTCAGCGTCACCGGCGAGACGAAGCGACGCTTGTGGTGGCGCGTCTTGGGCCAGGGGTCGGGATAAAGAAGATAAAGCCCGTCAATGCTGGCATCGGGCAGGGCGACGAGGAGCTTCAGCGCATCATCGGTGAAGAGCCGCACATTGGAGAGCTCGCGCTCGACGATGGTCTGGACCATCTTGCCGATGCCGCCGGTGAAGACCTCGCAGCCGATGAAGCCTGTCTCGGGCTCTTCGGCGGCCTTGCGCGCCAGATGCTCGCCCCCGCCATAACCGATCTCGATGACGATGCGCTTTGCCTGAGGAAAGAGGCTGCGCGGGTCGAAGCGCCCTTCGCCGAGCGCAATCTCGAGATCGGGCAGCGCACCGTCGACCAGCGCCTGCTGGCCGCCATGCAGGCGCTTGCCGGCGCGCCGGCCGAAAAAGGCGCGCGGGGCGCCCGCAAGGGTCTTGGGCAGCTCGCGGGTCATTGCAAAGTCCTTGGCGGGGCCCAGTGGCGCCGAAGAGCAGCGCCCCTGTGCTTACTTGAGGGCGGCCTTCAGCGCCGGCACGAGATCGGTCTTCTCCCAGGAGAAGGCGCCGTCGCGCCCCGCCTTGCGGCCGAAATGACCATAGGCCGAGGTGCGGGCATAGATGGGGCGATTGAGCCCCAGATGCGTGCGGATGCCGCGCGGGCTGAGATCGAGAACGCGCGTCAGAACCTCCTCGAGGCGCGCCTCCTCCACCTTGCCGGTGCCATGCAGGTCGACATAGACCGAGAGCGGCTGGGCGATGCCGATAGCGTAGGAAAGCTGGATGGTGCAGCGGTCGGCCAGATTGGCGGCCACCACGTTCTTGGCAAGATAGCGCGCAGCGTAGGCAGCCGAACGGTCGACCTTGCTCGGGTCCTTGCCCGAGAAGGCGCCGCCGCCATGGGGCGCCGCGCCGCCATAGGTATCAACGATGATCTTGCGGCCGGTGAGCCCGGCATCCCCGTCCGGCCCGCCGATGACGAAGGCGCCCGTGGGGTTGACGTACCAGACGCAATCCTCGGCGATCGAGAGTTCGCCCAGCGCCTCGCGGATGAAGGGCTCGACGATGCCGCGTACGTCGGCGGAGCTCAGCGTCTCGTCCAGGTGCTGGGTCGAGAGCACGATCCGGGTGACTTCGGCAGGTTCGCCGTTCTCGTAGCGTATCGTCACCTGGCTCTTGGCATCGGGACCGAGAACGGCCGCAGGGCCGGAGCCCGACTTGCGGGCACCCGCGAGGATTTCGAGGATCTTGTGGGCATAATAGATCGGCGCCGGCATCAGCTCGGGGGTTTCCCGGCAGGCATAGCCGAACATGATGCCCTGATCGCCCGCGCCCTCGTCCTTTTCGCCATTGGCATCGACGCCGCGCGCGATATGGGCGGACTGGCCGTGAAGCAGCACGTCGATCTTGGCGGTCTTCCAGTGGAAGCCGGTCTGCTCGTAGCCGATGGCGCGGATCGCCTTGCGGGCGGTCGAGCGGAACTTGGCGGGATTGACCACGGGATTGCCGGCCGCGTCGCGCAGCACATTGCCCTCGCGGTCCTTCTTGAGGAGCGTCTCGGGCACGCGCACTTCGCCCGCGATCACCACGCGGTTGGTCGTTGCGAGGGTCTCGCAAGCCACGCGCACCTGGCCCAGATCCATGCCGGTCTTCTTGGCTTCGCGAAAGATCATGTCGAGGATCTCGTCGGAGATCCGGTCGCACACCTTGTCGGGATGGCCCTCGGAAACGGATTCGGACGTGAAGAGATAGGAATTGCGTGCCACGGCATACCCCGCAAGAAAAAGACGCCGCGCCCGTCGGACGCCGCCCGGCAGGGTTTTGCCAGTGGTTCGCCCATGGGTCAAGGCGGATATAAAGAAAGCTTGATATCCCTTCCGGCCCGTGAGGAGAACGTTATGCCAGCGCCTTTCGCGGGCGGCGGCTCGCCCCGATCGAGAGGAGGGCGCCGACGCCGAGCGCAAAGAAGAACGGCCAGTGCCAAAGCCGGTTGAAGAGCGTCGTCTCGAGCTTCTGGGTCGGCACCACATCCATCAGCGCCATTTCTTCGGGCGCGAGACGGGCGGTGATGCGCCCGAGAGGGTCGGAAAGGAAGGTGATGCCGGAATTGCCGACCCGCACCATGGGCAGCCCCGCCTCCACGGCGCGGATCCGCGCGTGATGGGCGTGCTTTTCGGGCCCGATCGACCCGTCGAACCAGGCGTCATTTGTGATGTTGAGGATCCACTGGGCATCGCGCGGATCGGCGCCGAGCTGGCCCGAAAAGATCGCCTCGTAGCAGATGAGCGCGATGAAGGCGGGCGTGCCGGGCGCGGCAACCAGCCGCCGCCCGTCGCCCGGCGCCCAGCCTTCGGTGCCCGGCACGAACTGGCGGATGCCGAAAAGCCCGAAGAGATCGGCAAAGGGCAGGTATTCCCCAAAGGGCACGAGGTGGGACTTGTCGTAGCGCGCGACGATCTCGCCATTGGTATCGATGGCAAGGAGCGCGTTGTAGCCGGGATTGTCGGTGCCCGTGGCGTAGTCGGCCCGCGGGGCGCCGGTCAAGAGGAGCGCGTTTTCGGGCAGCATGCGACCGATCCGCGCCAGCGCATCGGGATACTGCCCCAGAAAGAACGGAAAGACCGATTCGGGCCAGATGACGTGTGTCACCCCGGAAAGCCCCGGATCGTCGGGACCGGTGCGGGTCTCGGTGAGCCCGATCAGCCTGTCCATCACGGTCGCCGGATCGGCGAGGCTCCAATCGACATGTTCGAGCACCATGGGCTGAACGAGCCGCAGGCGGAGATCGTCCCGTTCGGCGAGCGCAGTCGAGGAGAGCCGGACATTGCCCCAGCCCAGCTGCAGCGCAACGAGCCCCAGCGCAAGGCAGACGGGCACGAACCGGCGCGTCAGGGTCCGCCCGTCCGCCGGCCAGACCAGCGCCGGCGCAAAGCCGATCAGCGCGGCGATGAGGGTAAGCCCGTAGATCCCCACGAGGGACGCCGCCTGCACCATCTCGTCGGTACCGGTCAGGGCGTAGCCCAGAAGATCGAAGGGGAAACCGGTAAAAAACGTGCCGCGCGCATATTCGGCAGCGCCGAGGGCCGTCGCGAGGGTCGCGATGCGCCAAGGTCCATTGGACCAGAATGCATGGGCGAGCGCGCTACCCAGGCCCCAGAACAGCCCGATCAGCGCCGCGAGGGCAAGGATGGCGGGCGGCATGAGCAGGAGATAGAGCCCGCCTTCGATAAAGAAGGCCGCACCGAGCCAGTGGAAGGTGACGGTGAAATAGCCCCAGCCAAAGGCAAAGCCGATGGCGAAGGCCGGCCCGAAGAGGCGGTCGACAATCCCCCGTCCGGGCTCCGCGCCATCGAGCGCCCAGACCCAGAAGGGCATGGCGACGAGAAGCGCAGGCAGGATGAAGAGCGGCGCCGCCGACAGGGCGGCGACGGCGCCCGCAACATACAGAATGAGGAAGCGGCGCCAGCCATGGCTCAGCATCAGGGCTTCGGCGAGCCGGGTGACCGGGCTCATCTACGGGCAGGAGAATCAGGGACCATGGGGCACGTTCGCCGCAGGGCAGGGTGCCGTCAAGCCGGGGCGGGCGCGGCCGGGCCTGCCCCGGCCATGACTATTGAGTGAGCTGAGGGGGCTCTGCGTCTCCACGCACGCGCGTCTTGACCCGCTTGATCTTGAGCCGGCGGATCTGGCGGGCGTCGGAGGCCAGCACCTCGAACTCGAAACCGGGGAATTGGCGGATGATCTCGCCCTTTGCGGGGACGCGCCCGGCCAGATCGAAGACGAGGCCACCGACCGTATCGATCTCCTCGGCGCGGGCGCCCGGATCGAAATCGGGGCCGATCACCTCGCGCACTTCTTCGAGTTCGGCGCGGGCATTGGCGAGATAAATGTTGGAATTGACCTTCTTGACCATCGCCTCGTCCAGATCGTCATGCTCGTCCTCGATCTCGCCGACGACGGCCTCGAGCAGATCCTCGATGGTGACGACGCCATCGGTGCCGCCATACTCGTCGATCACGATCGCCATGTGCAGGCGCTTGTGCTGCATCTGCTGGAGGAGATCGCCCACCGGCATGGAGGGCGGCACGAAAAGGACGGGGCGCAGGAGGTCGAGCCGGCCGATCTTGAGCTTCAGGGCCGGGGAAACCAGCCGCACCGGAATGTCCTTGGCGGGATCGGTCACCGCCTCGGTAATGCGCCCCAGCGCATCCTTGACGTGGATGAAGCCCGTGATGTTGTCGAGGGTCTCGGTATAGACCGGGATACGGGAGTGGCCAACCTCACGGAAGAGCGCGAGCAGGGCGCCCAGGGATTGGTCCGCATCTATCGCCTCGATGTCGGCGCGCGGCACCATGACGTCGTCCACCCGCTTTTCCCCAAGCTGCAGCACGTTCTGCAGGATGGTGCGTTCGGAGGGCGAGAAATCGGCGGTCTCGCCATTGGCTTCGCTCTCGAGCGCGACTTCGAGATCGTCGCGCAGAGACGCGGTCCGGAGCGCAAAGAGGGCTTTGAGCCGGGACCAGAGTGTCTGCCCCCGCGGCTGGGCGGAGGCGGGACTAGACCCCGGTTCGGGGTTGGGTTCCTCGGGCAGCTTGACCAACGCCGTGGAACGACGTGCTTCCGGCACGCTCGGACTGTCTGAATCGCTCATTTCAAGGGGCCGCGCGGCGGCTGTTTCTCCTTATTGATAGGGATCGCTAAGACCCAGGCTCGCGAGAATCTGGGTCTCGAGGCCCTCCATGACAAGGGCCTCCTCGTCATCGATGTGATCATAGCCCAGAATGTGAAGGAAGCCATGGACCACGAGATGGGTGAAATGGTCCGTGAAGGGCTTGTCGAGTTCGATCGCTTCGCGCTCGAGCGTCTCGCGGGCAAGGATGATGTCCCCCAGGATGCCGAAAACAGGCGCAAAGGGCTCGATCTGGGGGAAACTGAGGACGTTGGTGGGCTTGTCCATGCCGCGCCACTCGGCGTTGAGGCCCTGCTGTTCGGCATCGTCGGTCAGAACGATCGAAAGCTCGGCCGGGCCGGTCTGGCGCGCGCCCGAAGCGGCAAGGGCCGCGGCGACCGCGGCTTCGGCGAGGGGCTCGAGCCCCTCCGGCCAGCCTTCGGCATTGTGCGCAAAGGCGATCTCGAATGGAGGCGAAGCCATGCGCTAACGCCCTGCGGCCTCGGTGGCGAGGCGCTTGGCGGTATCGGCCTCGTAGGCACGCACGATCCGGCCCACCAGCGCATGGCGCACCACGTCGCGATCCGAAAAGCGCGTGATATGGATGCCCTCGATGCCGTCGAGGAGGTTCACCGCCTCGACAAGGCCCGACTTCTCCCCGCGCGGCAGGTCAACCTGGGTCGGATCGCCGGTGACGATCATCTTGGAGTTCTCCCCGAGCCGGGTGAGAAACATCTTCATCTGCATCGAAGTGGTGTTCTGCGCCTCATCGAGGATGATCACCGAATTGGCGAGCGTGCGCCCGCGCATGAAGGCGAGCGGCGCGACCTCGATCATGCCGGTGGTGAGGCAGCGCTCGACGTTTTCGGGATGCATCATGTCGTAGAGCGCGTCGTAGAGCGGGCGGAGATAGGGATCGACCTTCTCGCGCATGTCGCCAGGCAGGAAGCCCAACCGCTCACCCGCCTCGACGGCGGGACGCGAGAGGATGATGCGGTTGATGTCGCCGCGTTCGAGCAGGGTGGCAGCGTGGGCGACGGCCAGATAGGTCTTGCCGGTGCCGGCCGGGCCCACCCCGAAGACGAGCTCGGAGCGCTCCATGGCGCGCATATAGGCGTCCTGGGCGGGGGTGCGCGCGACGATCGTCGCCTTGCGCGTCGCGATCTGCGCCATGCGCACCTTGCCCTTCTTTTCCATTGTGGGCAGGACGAGCTGGCTGTCCTCGCTCTCGATCATGCGGATCACGGCGTCGACATCGGCGATTTCGACCGGGCGGCCTTCCTCGAGCGAACCGTAAAGCGATTCCAGTACGCGGCGCGCCTGGTCTACGCCCGTGGCCGAGCCCATCAGCAGCACATGATTGCCACGCGGCGTGGCGCGCACCGAAAGGCGCTGCTCGATCAGCGCGAGGTTCTGGTCGAAATCCCCATAGAGCTGGGCGGCCAGACGATTGTCTTCGAAAGCGAGTTCAAGCTGGGAGGAAAGAGCGGTGTCTGGGGCGGATGGCAAGTGCCTGCTCAAATCTGGTTGGCTCCACGAGGCTGCGCCGCCTCATGTTCAGGCGACTGACGCGACCGATTCAACAACGCTAGCAGAGTTCGGTTCCATTCCCGTGACAATTTTGCCCGTGATGGAATTATTTCCAGTGGCCGTGATCAGCACCGGCTGCAGCGTGCCGATCAGGGCTTCGGGCGCTTCGACATGGACGGCCTGGAGATAAGGCGAGCGCCCGCCGAGCTGGCCGGGCATGCGGCCGGGGCGCTCGAGCAGTACGTCGAGCGTGCGTCCCACGCAGGCCTCTGCAAAAGCGCGGGTCTGGGCCGTGACGAGGGCCTGGAGCCGCTCGAGCCGCTCGGCCTTGACCGGCTCTGGCACCTGGTCGCCGAGCCCGGCGCCGGGGGTGCCGGGGCGGGGGGAATATTTGAAGGTAAAGGCCGAGGCGTAACCGACCTCGCGCACGATCGAAAGCGTGTCCTCGAAGTCGGCATCTGTCTCGCCCGGAAAACCGACGATGAAATCGCCCGAGAGCGCGATGTCCGGGCGCGCCGCGCGGATGCGCGCGATGACGTCCATGTACTGGGCGCGGGTGTGGCGGCGGTTCATCGCCTTGAGGATCGTGTCGGATCCCGACTGCACCGGCAGGTGGAGGTAGGGCATCAGCGCATCGAGATCGCGATGGGCCGCGATCAGATCGTCCGCCATGTCGATGGGATGGCTCGTGGTGTAGCGCAGGCGCGCGAGCCCGGGGATCGCCGCGAGGCGATGGCAGAGTTCGCCGAGCCCGATCGTGCGGCCAGCGGCATCCAGCCCGTGATAGGCGTTGACGTTCTGCCCGAGGAGCGTGATTTCGCGCACGCCGGCGGCCGCAAGGTTGCGCGCCTCAGCGAGAACCTGCTCGACGGGGCGGGAGGTCTCGGCACCGCGCGTATAGGGCACGACGCAGAACGAGCAGAACTTGTCGCACCCTTCCTGCACGGTGAGGAAGGCCGTGAGCCCGCGCTTCACCGTGACCTCGCGGCGCGCGGCAGGCAGGTGCTCGAACTTGTCTTCCTCGGGAAAATCGGTGTCGACGACGGCAGCGCCGTTATGGGCCCGTCCGATCAGTTCGGGCAGGCGGTGATAGGCCTGAGGGCCGAAGACGAGGTCGACCACGGGCGCCCGGCGGACGATCTCCTCGCCCTCCGCCTGCGCGACGCAGCCGGCGACACCGATCATCATGTCCCCGCCCGCCGCGCGGCGAGCCGCCCGCATCTCGCGCAACCGCCCCAGTTCGGAGAAGACCTTTTCGGAGGCCTTCTCACGGATGTGGCAGGTGTTGAGGACGACGAGGTCTGCTTCCTCGATCGCGCCGGTCGTCTCATAGCCGTGCGGCGCCAGCGCATCGGCCATGCGGTCGCTGTCATAGACGTTCATCTGACAGCCATAGGTCTTGATGAAGAGCTTCTTGCTCGGTTTTGGCGCGGGCATCTCGGTCATGGCCGGCTCATACAGCAAAACCAGCGGGCTTGCCAATCTCGCCCGCGCGCGTCAGTCCTTGTCGCGGGCCGGCTTGTCGAGCGGGATGGCGTAGAGCTCGAGCCTGTGGTCAACGAGGCGGTAGCCGAGCTTGCGGGCGATGACTTCCTGGATCGCCTCGATCTCCTCGTTGCGGAATTCGATGACGCGGCCCGAGCGGATGTCGATCAGATGATCGTGATGCTCGTCCGGGATGAGCTCGAAGCGGGCGCGTCCGTCCTTGAAGTCATGCTTGGTGACGAGACCGGCCTCCTCGAAGAGGTTAAGCGTGCGGTAGACCGTCGAGAGCGAGATGCGCGAATCGCGCGCCACCGCCCGGCGGTAGAGTTCCTCGACGTCGGGATGGTCGATGGCCTGCTCGATCACCTGGGCGATCACGCGGCGCTGGTCGGTCATGCGCATGCCGCGGGCGGCGCATTGCTCTTCGAGCGTGGGCTCGGTGGATTGCGTATCGTTCATCGGCCGGCCCCTTGTGCGTACAAGCCCCCGGTCGGGGTTAGCCAATATCGCGCGAGAGGACAAGGGCGGTGGCCGGCCGACCATCAGCGCGCGCGTAATAGCCGCTGCGCCGGCCGATTTCGACAAAGCCCGCGCGCCGGTAAAGGGCGATCGCCGCCGGATTGTCCTCGGCAACTTCGAGAAAGAGCTTGCGGGCCGCCGTCATCGAGAGAAAGGAAAGCCCCGCGCGCAGAAGCGCAGCCCCGACGCCCTTGCCGCGCCAGCGCGGATCGACGGCAATGGTGATGAGTTCGGCCTCGTCGCCCGCAAGCCGCAGCATGATGAAGCCCGCGACGCGCCGACGCGCATCCCGTGCGACGAGCACCGGGGAGCGCCGGTCGAGAATGTAGGTTTCGAAATCCTCGCGCGGCCATCCGCGATAGAAGCTATTGGCATGAAGACGCGCCAGGGCCTCGGCATCCCCGGTTTCCCCGCGCGTGATCCCGAGCCCATGGGGCGCCGACCAGAAACCGGTCATTGCTCCTCCCGCCTGCGGGCAATGCGGGCCCGGTCCTGCGGCTTGGCATCCGCGGACCGGACATAGGCCGCTTCGGGCACGAAGTCTTCGGGCGCGGCCGTCTGGGCGAAGCGAGCGAGGAGGGCAATATCGACGAAGGGGCTTTCGATGACGGGCGCGGTCCCCGCGCGGTCCCGCGCGTCTTGCATGGCAAGCACCATGGGCGGCGCGAGCGGCGTCGCCGGCGCTGCAAAGGGCTGGAAATAGGCTTCGCCGCGACGCGCATCGAGGAGGACGGAAAACGGCGTGGCGGCCGGGCCCGAAAACGAGAGAGCCAGAAGGCTCGGCACTCCGATGACGGGAAGGTCGCGTGCGAGCCCCAGGCCCCGCGCCGCGCTGAGCCCGATCCGCAGCCCGGTGAACGAACCCGGCCCCGTCGTGACCGCGATCCGCTCGATCAAGGTATGACCGAGCCCATTGCGCTCGAGCAGTCGGCCGATGCGATCGAAGATCAGTTCGGCATGGCCCTGGGCAAGGTCATCGATGCTGGTATCGGTTTGGCCATCGGGTCCGAGCAGCGCCAGTTGGAGGCGCGGGGCTGCGGTATCGATGGCGAGCACTGTGATCATGGGCCCAACCGATAGTGTGCGTCGGGCCCATGGGCAAGCGCCTTGCCGCGGCCTGCGGCTAGACCTGCTGGACGGCCTCGACGCCGGGCACGAAATGCCGGAGCAGGTTCTCGATGCCGTTCTTGAGGGTGGCGGTCGAGGAGGGGCAGCCCGAGCATGCGCCTTGCATGTGCAGGAACACCGTGCCCTCGCGATAGCCGCGGAAGATGATGTCGCCGCCATCCATGGCGACGGCGGGACGCACGCGGGTGGCGAGCAGTTCCTTGATCACCTCGACGGTCTCGGTGTCCTCGGCCTCGAAGAACTCCTCTTCGGTCTCGTCGGTCGGGATTGCCGCGCCGGCATCCCCGAGCACGGGCCGCCCCGAAAGGAAATGCTCCATGATCGCGCCCAGGATCGCCGGCTTGATATGGGCCCATTCGGTCTCGTCCTTGGTGACCGAGATGAAATCCGAGCCGAGAAAGACGCCGGTGACGCCGGGCAGGCCGAAAAGGCTCGCGGCCAGCGGCGAGGCCATGGCCGTTTCGGGGCTGCGGAAATCGCGCGGCTCGCCCACGAGCACATCGCGGCCGGGGAGGAATTTGAGCGTCGCCGGGTTGGGCGTGGCTTCGGTCTGGATGAACATGGCGCGTCCGATCAGTTTAGAACCGTTCTAGAACGCGAGAGATAGGCTTTTTCGTCCTCGCATGCAAGGCCCGGGCGATCAGCAGACCGCGATGATCTCCTCATCGGTCATCGTGCCCGGCACGATGGTAATCGGGATGCGGAGCGCCGTACCGCCCGAGCGGGTGGCAAAGGCGGTGACCAGCGGACCCGGCCCGTCGCCCGACGCGCTTGCGGCCAGAACCAGGATGGCGATGTCGCGATCCTTCTCGATCAGCTGCTCGATTGCAGCGATGCCGCGTCCCTCGCGGATCACGGTCTCGGTTCGGATGTTGCCGATCTTTTTGAGCCGCGCGATGCGCTTGTCGAGGATTGCCTCGGCCTCCTCCAGCGCTTCGGCACGCAGCACGTCCTCGACCCCGAGCCCGTGGAAGCCAGGGGGATCGATGACCGAGAGCAGCACGACCGTGCCGCCCGTCCGCCGAACGCGATAGGCCGCGAAGGTGAGGGCCCGATCGCACTCCTCGGTGTCGTCGATGACGACGAGGAATTTGCGTTTGTATTCGCTCGATGGCGCGGTTTCGGTCACGCGCTTGCCCCGTCGCTGTTTCGGATGCCGGGAGTCTGCCACCGGGCGGGCCGCCGCACAAGCGGCACCCCGGGCCCGGTCAGCGGACGAAGCCGACGATGTCGCGCACGTCCTTCATCACCGGCGCGGCGATGGCGCGCGCCCGCTCGGCCCCGTCGCGCAGGATCGCGTCCATCTCGGCGCGGTCCGCGAGCAGCCGGCGCATCTCGTCTGCGATGGGCCCGAGCACGGAGACCGCGAGGTCGGACAGGGCCGGCTTGAAGACGCCCCAGCCCTTGCCGCCGAACTCGGAGAGCACCTCATCGACGGACCGCCCGGAGAGCGCGGCATAGATGCCGACGAGGTTTTCGGCTTCAGGTCGGCCAGCAAGGCCTTCGGCGGTTTCGGGAAGGGGTGCGGGATCTGTGGTCGCGCGCTTGATCTTCTTGGCGATCAGAGCGGCATCGTCGAGCATGTAGATGGTGGAAAGGTCCGACGCGTCGGACTTGCTCATC
Organism: Arsenicitalea aurantiaca; assembly: GCF_003994485.1. Lineage (GTDB taxonomy): Bacteria > Pseudomonadota > Alphaproteobacteria > Rhizobiales > Devosiaceae > Arsenicitalea > Arsenicitalea aurantiaca. The sequence goes on along the minus strand of NZ_RZNJ01000004.1, from coordinate 320,730 downwards.
TTGCGCGTGCCGTCCTTGAGGCTTTTGACGCGCATGGCGGGCCCGGTGATCATCGGCTCGGTCAGGGGGAAGAACTCGGGCTCGTGCCCGGCCGCCTTGATCTGCTTTTTGAAGTCGTGATTGAACTTCTTGGCGATGTCGCGGGTCAGTTCGAGGTGCTGCTTCTGGTCCTCGCCGACCGGCACCCCGGTCGCCTTGTAGAGCAGGATGTCGGCAGCCATCAGCGAGGGATAGGCAAAAAGCCCGAGCGAAATGGCCTCGGAATTCTCCCCACCCGCCTCGGCGGCCTTGTCCTTGAACTGGGTCATGCGGGCCATCCAGCCCATGCGCGCGACGCAGTTGAAGATCCAGGAAAGCTCGGCGTGCTCGACCACCTGGGACTGGTTGAAGATGATCGATCTTTTCGGATCGAGCCCGGACGCGATGTAGGCGGCCGCGATCTCGTAGGTCCAGCGCCGCAGGTCCTCGGGCTCCTGCCAGACTGTGATCGCGTGCATGTCGACGACGCAATAGATGCACTCATGGGTCTGCTGCAGCGGCACGAAACGGCGGATGGCGCCGAGATAATTGCCGAGGTGCAGATCGCCCGAGGGCTTGATGCCTGAGAAGACGCGGGGGGTGAAGGCCATGAGCGATATCCAAAAAGAACTGGACCGGCTTATCGCGTAAAGGGGCGGGGCAAGGCAAGCCTTCCCCCATCACCCGCCGCGGCGCAGGCGCCTCAGGAGCATGCCGAGCGGCTGGATGCCGAAGCCATGGATGGCCGCAAAATAGATCGCCATGCCCGATAGGACGAGCCCGCCCAGCGCAAGAAGCTGGATGAGGAAGCTCGCCCCCGGCGAAAAGACCGGGCCGAGCAGCACCGAGAGCCCCGCGAGCAGCAGCGCCATGCCCACGGCAATGACGACGATGCCCGAATGGCGCAGCCACCCGGCCCGGTCGAGCGCGAAATGGCCCCGTCGCGCAAGGAAGGTCGCGAGCAGGATCGTGTTGACCCAGGCCGAGATCGTGGTCGCAAGCGCGATGCCGACATGGGCGAACTGGGCAAAGAGCGCAAAGGCGAGGCCGACATTCACCGCGGCCGAAATGGCCGCAAAGATGGTCGGGGTCACCGTGTCCTGCCGCGCAAAGAAGCCCGGCTGCAGGACGCGCACGAGGACGAAGGCGGGAAGCCCGAGCGAGAAGGCGATGAGGGCGCGCGCGGTCTCGACCGTCGCGACCGCATCGAACGCCCCCCGCTCGAAGAGCACCCGCACGATCGGTTCGGCGAGCGCGGCGAGTGCCGTCGCAGCCGGCATGGACAGCAGCATGGCGATCAGCAGCGACTGGTCCTGCACCCCGCGCGCCTCATTGTCCCTGCCGCCCTTGATGTGGCGGGCGAGCTCTGGCAGCAGCACCGTGCCGATGGCGATGCCGATGATGCCGAGCGGCAGCTGGTAGAGCCGGTCGGCGTAATAGAGATAGGAGATCGCGCTCTCCGCGCCCGAGGCGATGATGGTGCCCACGAAGATGTTGATCTGGGTGATACCGCCGGTAAGGATCGCGGGAACGGCCAGCACCCAGAAGCGCCTTATTTCGGGGGAGAGCGTCGGCAGGCGGAAGGCGGGCCGGAAGCCGGCCTTGGAAATCGCGCGCCAGACCAGCGCCAGCTGCGCGATGCCGCCCGCCATGGTGGCGATGGCAACCCAGATTGCCGCTTCGGCGCCGGTCTCGACCGTCCAGATGACGAGCGGGATCATGGCCGCGACCGAAACGAGGTTCAGCAGCACCGGGGCAAAGGCGGCCGCAAAGAACTTGCCGAGGCTGTTGAGGATGGCGCCATAGGCCGCCATCAGGCTCATGCAGGCGAGGTAGGGGAACATGATCCGGGTGAGGAGCACGGTCAGCTCGTACTTTTCCGGATCGTCGGCAAAGCCGGGCACGAAGGGCGCGAGCACCACGGGCATGAAGATTTCGGCGAGGATGGTGACGACGAGGATCACCGTGACGAGCCACGCCATGATGCGCGAGGCGAGTTCGCGTGCCGAATCGGGGCCATGCTGCTCGAGTGCCCCGGCAAACATGGGCACGAAGGCGGTATTGAACGCCCCCTCGGCAAAGAGCCGGCGGAAGAGGTTAGGAAAGCGGAAGGCGGCGAGAAAAGCGTCGGCCGCCATGCCGGTGCCCAGCACCGCCGCCATCAGCGCATCGCGCACGAAGCCGGCAATGCGGCTCAGGAGGGTGAGCCCGCCGACCGAAAGGAAATTGCGATAGAGGCTCATCCGGCCGACGCGTCCCCTCGGGCGCGCGTCTCAGCCATTGGCCACCTTGGGGGCCTTGTCCTCGCCGCCACGCCGCGCGAAGACCGCGAGCAGGGCATCGCGGATCTTCTTCTGGCGCGTCTTTGAAACGATCTTCTGCCCGGTGAGGTCCGTCACGTAAAAGACGTCGACCGCCTTTTCCCCATAGGTGCCGATATGGGCCGACCCGATGGTGAGGTTGAGATCGGCGATCTCACGGGTCAATTGATGGAGGAGCCCGGTGCGGTCGAGCCCGGAGACCTCGATCACGGTGAACTTTTCCGAGAGTGCATTCGAGACCAGCACGTCGGCGGGCAGCGAGAAGGGCTTGAGGCGCCGGTTGTGCCGGCTTTCCTTGCCCAGATCGATGAGGATCTGGCGCCGGCCCTGCAGCAATTGCTTGACGGTGTCGATGATGCGGGTGGCGCGGACCTTCTCGTCCTCGTCGGAGGTGAAGGCGCGCCTCAACCGGAACGTGTCGACCGCGCGCCCGTCGCGCGTGCCGAAAATCTGTGCCCCGATGATCGAAGCTTCGCACATGGTGCAGGCGCCTGCGATCAGCGAGAGGAGACGCGGATGGTCGGGGGTATAGAAGGAAACCTCTGTGATCCCCTCGAAGGCCTGGATGCGGATGGTGCCGGCAAACGCCTCTTCCGCACGGTCGGCCTGGCGGATCATGCGGGCGTGCTCGATCTGCAGCTCGGGTTCTGCGCGCAGCCAGTAGTGATCGTAGTGACGGCCGAGATACGCCTCGATCTCCTCGGGCTCCCATTTGCCGAGCGCGCCCTTCAGCACCGATTTCGCCGCCTCGATCCGGTCGCGCTGGGTGACCTGGGAATGCCCGCCCGAGAGCAGCGGCTCGGTGGCGAAATAGAGCGCGCGCAGCAGCGAGCCTTTCCATCCGGTCCAGACGCCGGGACCCACCGCACGGATGTCGCAGGCGGTCAGGATCATCAGCAGCGCGAGACGCTGCGGGCTCTGCACGATGTCGGCGAAGGCGCGCGCGGTTTCGGGATCCTGGATGTCGCGCGCCTGGGCGACCTCGCTCATCAGCAGATGATGGCGCACGAGCCAGGCGACGGTATCGGTTTCGGCCGGCGAAAGCCCGATGCGCGGGCAGAAACGGCGGGCGATGCGCTCGCCGGCCTCTGAATGGTCGTCGGGCCGGCCCTTGGCGATGTCATGCAGAAAGAGCGCGACATAGAGTAGCCGCACATCGCTCAGATGGGGCAGTAGCTCATGGGTCAGCGGCAGTTCGTCCCGCAGCCCGCCATTGGCGATCTCGGCCATGACCCCGACCGCGCGGATCAGGTGCTCGTCCACCGTGTAGTGGTGGTACATGTTGAATTGCATGAGCGCGACGATCTTGCCGAACTCGGGCACGAACTTGCCCAGCACGCCACTCTCGTTCATCGCGCGCAGGATGCGCTCGACGCTGGTGGGGTGGGTGAGGATGGACAGGAAATAGGCGTTGGCGCGCTTGTCGGCCCGCAAGTTGCCGTTGATCAGCCGCAGCGAACGGGTGATCTGCTTTATGGCGTCGGGATGAAAGAGCAGGTCGAGCTGGCCTGCGATGTGGAAGCATTTGACGAGGTTGACCGGATCGGCCTCGAAGACACCGGGCTCGGCGATGTTGAGCCGGCCGCTGTCGATGACGAAGGCGGTCTCGCCCTTGATCTTCTGGCGGCCGCGCCGGAAGGGCGACAGTGCCCGGCCCAGCAGGTCCATGTCCTTGGCGTGGTTGAATTCGAGGCTCGTGCAGAAGATGCGGGTGAGGTCGCCCACATCCTTGGCGACGAGGAAATAGCGCTTCATCAGCCGCTCCACACCGAGCATGCCGGCGCGATCGGCAAAGCCCAGCCGTCTCGCGAGGTCGGGCTGGACATCGAAGGTCAGCTTCTCGTCGGCGCGGCCGGTGAGAAAGTGCAAATTGCACCGGATCGCCCAGAGGAAGTCCTCGGCGCGCTGGAAGAGGCGGTATTCGTCCACCGAGAGCACGCCCTTGTCGACGAGCTCGGCGCTGGTCTTGACCCGGTAGAAATACTTCCCGATCCAGAAGAGCGTGTTGAGGTCGCGCAGCCCCCCCTTTCCGTCCTTGACGTTGGGCTCGACCACGTAGCGGGTATTGCCCATCTGGCGGTGGCGCTCTTCGCGCTCGGCCATCTTGGCGGCGATGAATTCGGGGCCGGTGCGCGCAACGATCTCGGTTTCGAACCGGGTGACGAGCTGCTCGAAGAGGCCACGATCGCCCGTGAGATAGCGCGCCTCGAGCGTCGCCGTCCGCACCGTCATGTCGGCCTTTGCCATGCGCATGCAGTCATCGACCGAGCGGACGGCATGGCCGACCTTCTGCCCGAGATCCCAGAGCATGTAGAGAATGTATTCGGTGACCTTTTCGCCCCAGGGGGTCTGCTTGTTGGGCAGGATGAAGAGCAGGTCGATGTCCGATCCCGGCGCGAGCGTGCCCCGGCCATAGCCGCCGACGGCCGCCAGCGCGATCGCCTCGGCGCCCGAGGGGGTCGCGGCGGGATAGACGCGATGGACCGCAAAGGCGTGGATGGCGCGGATGATTTCGTCTTCGGCCAGGCAGAGCGCCATGGCACAGCGCGTGCCGCGGCCGGTCGAGGCGAGATCCGCTTCGGCCGCGGTGCGCGCCTCCGCAAGGGTCCGGCGCATGTGCCCGAGCACTACCGCCCGCGCTTCGGGAGAGGCGGGATCGAGCGTGCCGACCTCCTCGGAAAGATCGGCGAGCAGCCGCTCGGCGCTTCTGGGCGCAAAGCCCTGACGTCGCGGACGGAGGTCAGCTTCTGCGAGCGGCATCACGGAGGGTCTTGAGTTCATATACCAGGTCGATTGCGGCGCGGGGGGTCAGTTCGTCGGGCCGGATGCGGTCGAGCATGTCATCTATGGGATTAACATCGGGCTTAGGCGGCGGGGCAGCGTGCGCGAACAGTGGCAGATCGTCTAGCACGATGGCCGGGGTGCCGGAAGAGCGCTGCTCGAGCGCGGCGAGCACATGGCGGGCACGGGAAAGCACGGTTTCGGGAAGTCCGGCGAGCTTGGCCACGGCAATGCCGTAGGAGCGGTCGGCGGCGCCGGCGGCCACTTCGTGCAGGAAGACGACTTCACCCTCCCATTCGCGCACCGTCATGGTGTGGTTGGAGACCCGCGCCAGCGTCTTGGCGAGCGCCGTCATCTCGTGGAAATGGGTGGCGAAGAGCCCCCGGCAGCGCGTCTCGTCATGAAGCGATTCTACCGTCGCCCAGGCGATCGAGAGCCCGTCGAAGGTCGCCGTGCCCCGTCCGATCTCATCGAGTATGACGAGCGAGCGCTGGGTCGCGCGATTGAGGATGGCGGCGGTCTCGACCATCTCCACCATGAAGGTGGAGCGCCCCCCGGCAATGTCGTCCGACGCACCGACGCGCGAAAAGACGCGATCGACCACGCCGATATGCGCCCGTTGCGCGGGCACGAAGCTGCCGGTCTGCGCGAGGATCGCGATCAGCGCGTTCTGCCGCAGGAAGGTCGACTTGCCCCCCATATTGGGCCCGGTGACGAGCCAGAGGCCGGCATCGGAGAGATCGCAATCATTGGCGACGAAGGGCTGGCCGGCAGCGCTCACCATGGCCTCGACCACCGGGTGGCGCCCCCCTTCGATGGCGAAGGCAAGGCTGTCGTCGATCTCGGGCCGGCAGAAATTGCGCGTCCCGGCGAGGTGGGCGAGGGCGGCGGTGACGTCGAGCTCGGCAAGCGCGTCGGCGGTGGCGCGCAGGCGATCGGTTTGCGCAAGGGTTTCTGCGACGAGTCGCGAAAAGATCGCCGCCTCGATCTCGAGGGCGGCCTGCCCGGCCCGCGCGATCGCCCCTTCGAGCTCGGCGAGTTCGGGGGTCGTGAAGCGCATCGCATTGGCGAGGCTCTGGCGGTGGATGAAGATGTCCCGATGCTCGGGTTCGAGCAGCCGCGCGCCCTGTGCTGCAGGCACTTCGAGGAAATAGCCCAGAACGTTGTTGTGCCGGATCTTGAGGGATTTGAGCCCCGTCTCCTCCCCCAGTCGGGCCTGAAGCGCGGCGATGACGCCGCGCGTTTCGGTGCCGAGCGCACGCTCGCGGTCGAGCGCGGCATCGAACCCCGCCCGCACGAAGCCGCCGTCGCGTGCGCTCAGCGGCGGGCTGTCGTCGAGCGCCGCCGAGAGGGCCTCGGCGAGGCCCGCCGGCGCATCCCCAAGCGTCCGGGCGATCGCCGCGAGCCCGGGAGGAAGCGCGTCTGCGCCGGCAAGGCGTTCGGCGAGTGCACCGGCCGCGCCCACGGCGCGCGCGATGGAGAGGAGGTCGCGCGGGCCGCCGCGGTCGAGCGCCAGACGGGTGAGCCCGCGCGTCAGATCGGGCGCCGCCTTCAGGCCTTCGCGCAGCTGGGTGCAGAGCCGGCTTTCCTCCACCAGCGCTTCCACCATGTCGAGCCGCGCATTGACCGGGTCGGGCTGGGCGAGCGGGGCGGCAAGGCGGCGCGCCAGAAGGCGGGAACCGGGCGGGGTGACGCAGCAGTCGATCTCCCCCAGCAGCGACCCGCGGACCTCGCCGCGCTGGGTGGTGAGCAGTTCGAGCGAATTGCGGGTGGCAAGATCGATTGCCATATGCGCGGCAACCCGCTCGGCGGCGGGCGCGCGCAGGGCGACCGGCGCGCCCTTCTGGCTTTCCCCAACATAGGCGAGGAGGGCCCCGAGCGCCGCGCGCCCGGCGCGGGAAAAGGCGGTGGGGTCGACCTCGGCAAGCGGGAAGACCGCGCCGATCCGCTCGGCGGCCTTGCGGCTTTCGAAGAGGTCGGGCTCGACTTTGGAGAGCACCACCCTGCCGAGGGCCTGGCCGAGCGTGCCGAGGGCCTCGGCGGTCGCGGGTGCAAGGATCAGCTCGGCCGGGGCGATGCGCGCGAGTTCGTCCATGAGCGCCTCGGCGGGCACGTCGGCGACCGCCGTTTCACCCGTCGAGACATCCGCCCAGGCGAGGGCGAAATCGGCCTCGCCATGGCGCAGCATGGAGAGGGCGGCAAGATAATTGGCCTCGCGCGGCGGCAGCAGATCGTCCTCGGTCAGGGTGCCCGGGGTCACGAGGCGCACGACGTCGCGCTTCACCACCGATTTCGAGCCGCGCTTGCGCGCCTCGGCGGGATCCTCGACCTGCTCGCATATCGCGACCTTGTGCCCGAGCCCGATCAGCTTTCTCAGATAATCCTGCGCGGCGTGGATCGGGACCCCGCACATGGGGATGTCCTCGCCCAGATGCTTGCCGCGCCGGGTGAGCACGATGCCCAGGGCAGCCGCCGCGATCTCGGCGTCCTCGAAGAACATCTCGTAGAAATCGCCCATCCGGTAAAACAGCAGGTAACCGGGATTGATGGCCTTGATCTCGAGGAACTGCGCCATCATCGGGGTCACGGCGGCGCTTGCCGGGGCGGTCTGGGCGATGTCGAAAGGCGCCTGGTCCATCACGCATGCTTTGGTCGCGGAAAGGCGCGAACTTATGGCAGATGCCGGCCTGTGCCAACCGGCGCGCCTGCTGTTTCACGTGAATCCGCCATTCCCGTCGCGGCGCGGCCGTCGCCGCCTCTTGGCCGGGGCGGGTCGAACCGCTAGGAAAGGCACGTTGAGGGAGGATTTCTATGACGGTTTCACGCAGTGTTTTCGGCGAGCATGAGGGCAAGCAGGTCGACCAGTTCCGCCTCGTGAGCGATACGGGCGTCGAGGTGGATATCATCTCCTATGGCGTCGTGGTGCGCGATTGGCGCGTGCCGGTCGCAGGTGGCCTGCGCAGCGTCGTGCTCGGGTTCGAAAGCTTCGCGCCCTATCCGGTCCATAGCCCGCATTTCGGTTCGCTCGCCGGGCGCGTCGCCAACCGGATCGGGGGCTCGCGGTTTACGCTGGAGGGCCGCGAATACGTGCTGCCGTCCAATGAGAACGGCAATCATCTGCATGGCGGGCCGGGCGGGCTCGGCCGCCAAGTATGGGAGGGCGAGGTCGACGACGCCGGCACGGGCGTGCGCTTTACCCATTTCTCGCCCGATGGCGCGATGGGCTATCCCGGCAACGTAACCTTTACCGCACATTACACGCTTTCGGGCAATCGCCTTCGGCTCGCGCTTTCGGCCGAAACCGACCGGCTGACCCCGATCAGCCTCGTCCAGCACCAGTATTTCAACCTCGGGACGACCGACACCATCATCGACCATCGCTACCGGATCGCGGCGAGTGCTTTCACCGAGCCGGGACCGCAATTGCTGCCCACCGGCGCCATCCTGCCGGTTGCTGGCACGAAGTATGATTTCCGGACGCCCCGCGTCATGCGCGACGCCGACGGCAGCCCGCAGGATTTCGACGTCAACCTCGTGCTCGATACCGGCCGGGACGCCGGGACCCCGGTTGCCGAAGTCGTCTCGCCCGATGCCGACCTCACCCTCCGGCTCTTCACCGACCGCCCGGGCGTGCAGCTCTACAATGCGGTCTATACCGATATTCCCGTGCCCGGGCTCGAGGGGCGACGGTACGGAAAGCATGCGGGGTTCTGCCTCGAGGACCAGAGCTTTGCCGATGCGGTGCACAATCCGCATTTCCCCTCGATCCTCCATTCGCCCGACCGGCCCTACCGGCACTGGTGCGAGATCGAGATCGGCTAAGGGCCCGCGCGCCCGGCCGCAGCAGAGCGCGCGGCCGGGCGACGAGGGTCAGGCCGCCGAGAGCTTCACGTCGACCGCCTGCCTGATGGCGTGGGAATAGGGGCAGACGTCGTGCGCCTTGGCCATCAGGGCCTCGACTTCGGACGCCTCGAGCCCCGGCACCTTTGCCTCGAGCGCGGCGGCGATGGAAAAGCCCACCCCGTCTTCACGATCGACGAAACCGATGGTCGCGGTCACGGTCGCGTCGTCGGGGATCTTCTTGCCCTCCTTGCGGGCCACCGCCTTCAGCGCACCGAGGAAGCATGCCGAATAGCCGGTGGCGAAGAGCTGCTCGGGATTGGTGCCCGGCCCGCCATCGCCGCCCATCTCCTTGGGCGTCGAAAGGGTGACCGAGACCTTGCCGTCCTCGGTCGCGGCATTACCGGTCCGGCCGCCGGTGGCGGTCGCGCGTGTGCTGTAGAGGGTCTTCATCAGGCTTTTCTCCGTGTTGAGGGGCGGTGCGCCCGCACCACCCGCTAGGGACAGGAACGCATGGGGGAGGCCCGCGGTTTTCAGGCGGCCGCCATATTCAGCCGATAGCTCAGCGCTTCGGCGACATGGGGGCGGCGCACCGCCTCGCTGCCGGCAAGGTCGGCGAGGGTCCTCGAAACCTTCAGCACCCGATGATAGGCGCGGGCCGAGAGGCGGAACCGCTCGGCGGCCTGCAGCAGGAGCGTCTGGCTCTCCGTGTCAGGCGCGGCAATCTCTTCGATCATCCGCGCGCTCGCGGCGGCATTGGTGAAGACGCCCTCGACCCCGGCCTTTTGGTAACGCTCGCGCTGGCGACGACGGGCTTCGGCAACGCGCCCGGCGACCGTAGCTGAGGGCTCGGCGCTCATCGGGGCCAGCATGTCGGCCGCCGAAACCGCCGGCACGTCGATCCGGATGTCGATGCGGTCGAGGAAGGGGCCCGAAACGCGCGACTGATAGTCGGCCGCGCACGCGTCACCGCGCCGGCAGGTGTGGCCGGGCGTGCCGGCAAGCCCGCATTTGCAGGGGTTCATCGCGGCCACGAGCTGGAAGCGGGCAGGGTAGGAAACCCGTGCATTGGCCCGCGCGATCACCGTCTCGCCCGCCTCGAGAGGCTGGCGCAGGCTGTCGAGCACCTGGGGCGCGAATTCGGGCAACTCGTCGAGAAAGAGCACGCCATTATGGGCAAGGGAGACCTCGCCGGGCCGGACCCGGAGCCCACCGCCGACGAGCGCCGCCATCGAAGCCGAATGATGGGGCGCACGGAAAGGGCGCCGGTCCGAAAGCGCCCCGCCGGCAAGTTCGCCCGCGATCGACTGGATCATCGAGACGTCGAGCAGTTCGCGCGGATCGAGCGGGGGCAGGATGGAGGGGAGGCGCTGTGCGAGCATGGACTTGCCGGCGCCCGGCGGGCCCACGAGCAGAAGATTGTGCGATCCGGCGGCGGCGACCTCGAGGGCACGGCGCGCGACCTCCTGGCCGCGCATGTCGGCAAGGTCGGGCAGCCCCTCGGGCACCTTCTGCCGCCTGGCGACGGGTCGGGTACAGAGCTGGTGGCCGGCAAGATGGTTGACGAGCGCAAGGAGGCTTTCGGGCGCAATGATGTCGAGCGCCTCCCCCGCCCAGGCGGCCTCGGGCCCGGAGGGTTCGGGACAGATGAGCCCCAGATCGAGGCCGCCCGCGGCGATCGCCGCAGGCAATACGCCCGAAACCGGAGCGAGCCGGCCATCGAGCCCAAGCTCCCCGAGCGCCATGTGGCCCGAAAGCGCGTCGGAGGGAATGGCGCCGATCGCCCCCATCAGCGCAAGCGCGATCGGCAGATCGTAATGGCTGCCCTCCTTGGGCAGGTCGGCCGGCGCCAGGTTGACGGTGATCCGCTTGGGCGGCAGCGACAGCCCCGAGGCCGTCAGCGCCGCACGGACGCGTTCCCCGCTTTCCTTGACCGCCTTGTCGGGCAGCCCCACGAGAATGAAGCGCGGCAGGCCCGGCGCGATCTGCGCCTGCACGTCGACCGGCACGGCCTCGATTCCCTGGAAGGCGACGGTACGAACACGCGACTGCATCAGGCCAACTCCCCATCCGATAGGGACGCTAGCAGCCCGAATGCCCCGCGACAAGAACGTTTGCGGAACGGGTGATGGCGTTTCGAAGGCACGTTAACCATGGCACCAGCGCCTCATGGCAGGGGCAAGGTTTCATTAAGCGCGCCATGTTGATTCAAATTTTCAGTATCCGCCCATTTGCCTTCGAGTACCCGCGTTCATGGCCCTATCGGTTTTTCGACCCTTCATTCTTTTTTCCAAGGCGCTGCTCCTGATCGGCCTCGTCGTGCTGATCGCGGCCTGTGCGCGCTCGCCGCACTCGATGAAGGGGGACAACTCGCCCCATGACGGGGTGCGCCGGGCCTGGAGCCTGCCCATCCACGGCATCGATGTCGCCCGCTATCAGGGGCGGATCGACTTCCATGCGGCGCGCCGGGCGGGCACGCAGTTCGTCTTCATGAAGGCGACCGAAGGCGGGGACTATATCGACCCGATGTTCTACGAGAACTGGAACGCGGCGCGGAACGCGGGCGTCCCACGCGGCGCCTATCACTTCATGACCTGGTGCCGGCCCGCCCATGAGCAGGCGGCATGGTTCGCGCAGATGGTGCCGAACGATCCCGACGCCCTGCCGCCCGTGCTCGATCTCGAATGGAACAATCATTCGCGCTGCAAGCCGACCCTGTCGCGCGACGAGGCGCTGGGCAAGATCGCCATCATGCTGCAGGCGATGGAGCGCCATACCGGCAAGCTGCCGATCATCTACACCGACATCAACTTCCACCGCGACATTCTCGAAGGCGTGCACCTCGACAATGCCTTCTGGCTGCGCTCGACTGCCGCCGAGCCCCATGAGCGCTACAACAACCGCCCCTGGACCTTCTGGCAGTGGACGCAGACCGGCACGGTGCCCGGCATCGATGTGGAGGTCGACCGCAATGCCTTCTACGGTTCGCCACGCGACTGGCAGACCTTCCTTCTGACCGGGTGCGACCCGCGCGCGCTCAACCGGCTCCGCCCGCAGGGGCGCTGCATCACCTACAAGTAAACCGAAGGCCGGGCCTGTCCCGGCCTCTCGTCCTTCGCCGGATCAGGCGCGGCGGCGCTCGATCGCATCCCAGATCAGCACCGCGATATCGGGGCCGCCGAAGCGCTTGATCTCGCGGATGCCGGTGGGGGACGTGACGTTGATCTCGGTGAGATAGCCCCCGATCACGTCGATGCCGACAAAGACCATGTCGCGCGCCTTGAGCGCCGGCCCGATGGCCGCGCAGATCTCGCGCTCGCGCGCGGTAAGCTCGGAAAGCTCGGGGCGGCCGCCCACATGCATGTTGGAGCGCGCCTCGCCTTCGGCCGGGATGCGGTTGAGCCCCGCGACCGGCTCGCCATCGACCAGAATGATGCGCTTGTCGCCCTTCCTCACGTCGGGGAGGTATTTCTGCACCATGAAGGGCTCGGTGAAGCTCTGCTCGAAGAGCTCGACGAGCGCAGCAAGATTGTGGTCGCCCTCCTGGAGGAAGAACACACCGGCCCCCCCATTGCCGTAGAGGGGCTTCAGAATGATGTTGCCGTGCTCCTTGCGGAAGGCATGGATCATCGCCCGGTCGCGGGTGACGAGGGTGGGCGGCATCAGCTCGGGAAACTCGGTGACGAGGATCTTCTCGGGCGCATTGCGCACCGCCGCCGGCGGGTTCATCACGAAGGTTCTAGGATGGATGCGCTCGAGGATGTGGGTGAGCGTGATGTAGTTCATGTCAAAGGGCGGATCCTGGCGCATCAGCACCACGTCATAGCCCTCGAGATCCTGCCGGCTCGCCTCGCCCAGATCGAAATGCTCGCCCTTGAGGGCATCGGTGACCGTCACCGGCGCGATTTCGGCGCTGACCTTGTTGTCGCGCAGCGCGAGCGACTGGGGCAGGTAGTAGCCCAGCTCGTGCCCGCGCGCCTGCGCCTCGAGCATCAGGGCGAAGGTCGAATCGCCCAAGGGGTTGATCGAGGCGATGGGGTCCATCTGCACGGCAATGCGGAGCGTCATCGAAATTTCCTATTGGACGTCGAAAGCGTTGGTGACATGGCGCGGCAGGGCGAAGGGCGCAAGAAAAATCACGTCGAACCGGAGAGGGGTCTCGGCCAGCTGCGGATGCCGGGCTAGGAAATACTGCGCGGCGCGGCCGATACGCGCCGTGTCGACCGCCTCGAGGGCCTCGGCCTCGTCATCGCTCCTCATGCGCGACTTCACCTCGACAAAGACCGTCACCCGTCCGCGGCGCACGATAAGGTCGATCTCCCCCACCGGCGTACGGTAACGCCGATGGATGATGCGGTAGAATTTCGCCCCGAGATAGAGCGCTGCAAGGGTTTCTCCCCTGCGCCCGAACCCCTCGGCCCGCAGGCGGCGCGCGGCGGGCGTCCGCTCAGCGGGCGGTCTTGAGGGCGAGGGCGGCATCGTAGACCTCCTTGCGCTTGAGCCCGAAGCGCGCCGTCACCGCATCGACCGCAGCGCGCAGCGGCTGGCTCTCCATCTCCTCAAGAAGCGCGGCCTGCCAGTCGGCGGGCGCGGGCGTCGCCGCTTCTGCCGCGCCTGCAACCATGATGACCGCCTCGCCCCGCGTTTCCTCCGCCCCGAAGCGCTCGGCGAGCGCACCGAGGGTGCCGCGGAAGCTGCGCTCGAAGCGCTTGGTCAGCTCGAGCGCGACGACGGCCTCGCGGGTTTCGCCGAAGGCTCCGGCCATCGCCCCGAGCGCCGCATCGAGCCGCCGGGGCGATTCGTAAAAAACCAGCGTCTCGGTACGCCCCGCAAGGGCCTCGAGCGCGCGGGCGCGGGCCTGCTGGCGCGGGGGCAGGAAGCCGATGAAGGAAAAACTGTCGGTGGGGAGCCCCGCGATCGCAAGCCCGCCCAGAAGCGCGGACGGTCCCGGCACAGCAAAGACCGGCAGATCCGCCTCGCGCAGGGCCCGGACCAAGGGAAAGCCGGGATCGGAGAGGAGCGGCGTGCCAGCGTCCGAAATCAGCGCGATGGCCTTGCCCGACGCGATGTCCCCGGCGATCGCCTCGATGCGGGCGCGTTCATTGTGCTCGTGGAGCGCGGCGCGGCGGGTGCGGATGCCATAATGGTCGAGAAGGCGCGCCGAGAGCCGCGTATCCTCGCAGAGGATCTGGTCGGCCGAAGCGAGGGTTTCGAGCGCCCTCAGCGTGATGTCGCGCAGATTGCCGATCGGGGTGGAGACGACGTAGAGCCCGGGCGCCAGCTTTGGCGCGCCAAAGCGCGTGCCGGCGATGAAGTAATCGCTTGCGCCCGCGCTCGTGGATCCGCCTTCGGTCATGCCGCCAGTCTTAGGGTCGGGTCCGCGCTTTGTCGAGGCTAGGCGGCAAGGTCGGCAACGACAGCGTCGAGCACGGGGAACCCTTTTTCGGTCACCCGCAGATTGCCATTGGGGAGGGTTTCGACGAAGCCGTAGCTCTTGAGGTCGGCGATCTGGCGTTCGGCGATCCGGCGACCCGAAAGGGCGGTGAAACGCGCCGGCGAAATCCCTTCCTTGAGCCGCAGGCCCATGACGAGGAATTCGTCGCCCTGTTCTTCCCAGGTGAGGATGTCGTCGGTGACGAGGCCATGCCCGGCCGCCATCACGCGGGCCTGCCAGTCGAAGGGCATTTTTTCGGTCGCGGTGGCGTGGCGCTGGTTGTTGACCAGCAGCCGGCCATGCGCGCCCGGTCCGACGCCTGCATATTCGCCATAGCGCCAGTAGAGGAGGTTGTGCCGGCTTTCCTGGCCGGGACGGGCATGGTTGGAGATCTCGTAGGCGGGAAGACCGGCCGCCGCCGTCAGCTCCTGGGTCAGCTCGTAGAAATCGGCCGCCAGCTCCTCGTCGGGCATGACGAGTTTGCCGGCCCGGTGCAGGTCGTAGAACCGCGTCCCCATCTCGATGGTCAGCTGGTAGAGCGAGATGTGGCCCTGGGCGAGCCAGAGGGCTTCGGAGAGCTCCTCGCGCCAGTCCTCTAGCGTTTGGCGGGGGCGGGCATAGATGAGGTCGAAACTCGAGCGCTCGAAGATCGACTGGGCGAGGTGCACTGCCGCCACCGCCTCGTCGACGGTATGGCGGCGACCAAGCTCGGCGAGCGGCTTGTCGCGCAGCGCCTGCACACCGAGCGACACCCGGTTGACGCCGGCCGCCCGGTAGCCGCGGAAACGCTCGGCCTCGACGCTCGTGGGATTGGCCTCGAGCGTGATCTCCACCCGCTCGTCGATCGTCCAGTGCCGGGCAATCTCATTGAGGATCGCGCCGACCGAGCGCGGATTCATCAGCGACGGGGTACCGCCGCCGAAAAAGACCGATTGCACGTGCCGACCGGGCGTGAGGCTTGCGAAATGGGCGATCTCGCGCGCATAGGCGGCAACATAGCCCGCTTCGTCGAAGGGACCGCGATGAACGTGGGAATTGAAGTCGCAATAGGGGCACTTGGCCGCGCAGAACGGCCAGTGCACATAGACCCCGAAAAGGTCGTTTCCCCGATCAGCGCTCAATCACGCTCTCCACGAGCTTGGCGAAGGCACGCGCCCTGTGGCTAAGGCCCGGGCGCCCAGGCGCCCAGGAATGCTTCTGCTCGGAACTCATCTCGCCATAGGTGATGTCGAAGCCTTCCGGCATGAAGACCGGATCGAACCCGAAGCCGAGCGTGCCGCGCGGAGGCCAGACGAGGGTGCCGGGCGCAATGCCCTCGAACAGCACGTCCCGCCCGTCCGGATGGGCAAGGCAGAGCATGGCGACGAACTGCCCGCGCCGCTGGCCGGGGCTCGTCGCATTGGCGGCGGCCAGCGCATCCTCGACCCGGCGCATGCCATAGGCGAAATCACGCTCGGGACCGGCCCAGCGCGCGGTATGGATGCCCGGCTTGCCGCCCAGCGCATCGACGCAGAGCCCGGAATCGTCCGAAAGCGCAATAAGCCCGGTGCCCTTGGCCGAGGCATGGGCCTTGAGCCGGGCGTTCTCGGCAAAGGTCGTGCCCGTCTCCTCGGGCTCGGGCACGCCCATTTCGCCGGCCGAGACGATATCGAGCCCGAAGGGGGCGAACAGCTCCTGGAATTCACTGAGCTTGCCCGCATTGTGGCTCGCCAGCACCAGCCGGTCGCCCCGCCGCAATGTGAGACTGCCCGCCATCAGCCTTCGAACGCCGCGGCCTGGATCGCCGAAAGCTCGGCAATGCCCTGTTCGGCGAGGCCCATCAGGCTTGCGAGCTCCTCGCGCGAGAAGGGCGCGCCCTCGGCAGTGCCCTGGATCTCGACGAATTTTCCCGAGCCGGTCATGACGAAATTGGCGTCGGTCTCGGCCTCGACGTCCTCGAGATAGTCGAGGTCGAGCACCGGCGTGCCCCGATAGATGCCGCAGGACACCGCCGCGACCGAATCTCGGAAGGGCTCGCCCTTGAGCAGGTCGCGGGCCTTGAGCCAGCCCATCGCTTCGCGCAGCGCGACATAGGCGCCGGTGATGGCGGCCGTGCGCGTGCCGCCATCGGCCTGGATGACGTCGCAGTCGAGCGTGATCTGGTTCTCGCCCAGCGCCTTCATGTCGACCACTGCGCGCAGCGAACGTCCGATCAGGCGCTGGATCTCTTGGGTGCGGCCCGATTGCTTGCCCGAAGCGGCCTCGCGGCGGGTGCGGCTGCCGGTGGCGCGGGGCAGCATGCCGTATTCGGCCGTGACCCAGCCGAGCCCCTGGCCACGCCGCCAGGACGGCAGGCTCGTCTCGACGCTCGCGGTGCAGATCACCCGGGTCGAACCGAACGAAACCAGGCACGAGCCTTCCGCATTGGGGGCGATGCCGCGTTCGATGGTCACGGCGCGCATCTGGTCTGGCTGTCGTCCGGAAGGCCGCATGGGCAAATCACCTCGGAGGATTGTCTGGTTAATCGCCTCTTAACCCTCCGGCGCGGCCATAACAAGCAAGCCCCGCTTCCAAGCACAGGCGTTTGCGCCTAAATGGTGAATAGCGAGGATTGAACGTCACATTCGGTTCAAACATGACCAAAAGACCCGAGGACTTCCTCTCCGCCCTCAATGCGCGCAGCCAGGAGATCTTCAAGAGACTGGTGGAGCGCTATCTCGAGACCGGCATGCCGGTGGGCTCGCGTGATCTGAGCCGCCTCCTGCAGGTCGGGCTGTCGCCCGCCTCGGTGCGCAATGTCATGGCCGATCTCGAGGATCTGGGGCTGATCGCGGCTCCGCACACATCCGCCGGCCGCCAGCCCACCCAGGAGGGCCTACGCTTTTTCGTCGATGCGATGCTCGAAGTCGGCGCGGTCGACGCGCGCGAAAAAGGCGCGATCGCCCGGCAGATCGAGGAACACGCCCAGTCCGAATCGGTCGAGGAGGTGCTGACCGAAGCCAGCCAGCTGCTTTCGGGTTTGAGCCGCGGGGCCGGCGTCGTCATCGCGACGAAGGCCGATCTCGTGCTCAAGCATATCGAATTCGTGCGGCTCGATCCCGAGACGGCAATGGTCGTGCTCGTGGGCGAGGACGGACAGGTGGAAAACCGGCTCCTGAAGCTGCCCAAGGGCCTCACCGCCAGCGCCCTCATGCAGGCTTCGAACTATTTTGCCCAGCACGCGGTGGGCCGGACGCTGGGAGAGGCGCGCACCGCGCTCGTTGAAGCGCGCAACCGGCAGCGCGCCGAGCTCGACGCGCTCGCTTCCAAGCTCGTCGAGGACGGGCTCGCGACCCTCGTCCCCAGCGGGCAGGCGACCCCGACGGTGATCGTGCGGGGGCGGGCCAACCTCATCAACGACGCCATGGCGTCCGAGGATCTGGGACGCATGCGGCGGCTCTTCGACGAGCTCGAGAGCAAGGAGGGGCTGATCGAGCTTCTCGGGGATACCGAAAGCGCGCAGGGCGTGCGCATCTTCATCGGATCGGAGAACAAGCTCTTTTCGCTTTCGGGCTCGTCGGTGATCCTCTCGCCCTATAAGGACGCCAATCAGAAGGTGGTGGGCGTACTCGGGGTCATCGGGCCGACGCGGCTCAACTATGCGCGGATCGTGCCCGTCGTCGACTATACAGCCAACGTCATCAGCGCGATGATCGGGCGGCGTAAATGAGGGTCCGCCGGGCAGCCAGTCCCGGCACAGGGTTGAATCTTGGGACAGGCTGTCCGATATGGCTCAACCAGACCCGGCCGGCTCCGCGGCACGGGGCCAGAAGAACAGCGGATGCAGCAGGACATGATGAGCGACGACACCCAGCCCAATGACGAAACCCGCGCCGACGAGGCCGAGGCCGCTTCCCCGGCCGAGCTTTCCGAAGACAACGGGGTCGAGGCGCTGACCGCCGAGAACGCCGAACTGCGCGACCGCCTCCTGCGGACGGTCGCGGAGATGGAAAATCTGCGCAAGCGTACCGAGCGCGAAATTTCCGATACCCGCACCTATGCGATCGCCGGCTTCGCCCGCGACATGCTGACGGCAACCGATTCGCTCGCCCGCGCCCTCATGGTGCTGCCCGCCGAAACGCGCGAGACCGCCGAAGGCACGCTCAAATCGCTGATCGACGGGATCCAGATGACCGAGCGGGAGATGCAGCGCCTGCTTGCCAAGCATGGCGTGACCCCCATTGAGGCCGAAGGCCAGAAATTCGATCCGCACCGCCATCAGGCCATGTTCGAGGTGCCCGATCCCAGCCGCCCCGAAGGGACGGTGGTGCAGGTCGTGCAGGCCGGCTTTGCGATCGGCGACCGCGTCCTCCGGCCGGCCATGGTCGGGGTCGCCAAGGGCGGACCCCGTGGCGGCGCGGAAGCGCCTGCGGGCTCTCAGGAGGGCGTCGACAAGAACGCCTGAGTTTGTCTCTTAAGGCCATCAAGCCCGTCCGGCGCGCCCGGGCGGGCTTTTTGTTGCGGCGAGCCTCTCAGAGCAGCGTTTCGCAGGTCTCGGGGCGATAGCTCATCTGATCGGCGCTGAATTCCTCGAGCACGCGATTGTCCATGTCGAGGAGCGCATCGGCGAGGTCGGGGGCGGTGGGCGCTTCGGCTTCAAGCCCGGCGCTTGCCCGGTCGAGCAGATGGGCGCCCCATTGCTCGTAGAGCGCCGCATCCTCCTCGTCGCCCGCATCCATCGCATCGCTCGCAAGGAAGAAATAAAGGCTCGAACACCAGAGCAGGTGATCGAGCGCTGCGCTCCGTTCGGAAGGCGCGACTTCGGCCGGGGCCTGCGCCGGCGCAACACCCGGCAGCCCGAGGAGCATCAGCGCCGACAATGGTGCGATCCAACGCTTCATCTTCAATGCCTCCCGGGTTGCGTAAGGATAGGCCGGACCGTGATGGCCGGCAATCAGCCGATATCGGCCGAGGCGGCCCTGACGACGCCCGCCGCGTCGAGCGCGGCATGGGCAGCGCCCAGCGACCCATTGGCATCTATGGCGCGGGTCAGATCCTCAAGGAGAATCGCCTCATGGCCCGAGGCGCGCGCATCGAGCGCCGTCCATGCGAC
This sequence comes from Arsenicitalea aurantiaca, assembly GCF_003994485.1. Lineage (GTDB taxonomy): Bacteria > Pseudomonadota > Alphaproteobacteria > Rhizobiales > Devosiaceae > Arsenicitalea > Arsenicitalea aurantiaca. The sequence continues at coordinate 301,265 of NZ_RZNJ01000004.1, read as the reverse complement.
GCAGAAATCGGTGGCGAGCCCGACAAGGAACAGCCTGCCGATGCCGCGCTCGGCCAGATAGCCCGCAAGACCCGTCTGGGTGACGCGGTCGGCTTCGCGAAAGCCCGAATAGCTGTCGACCTCAGAGTGGAAGCCCTTGCGGAGGATGAGCTGGGCATGGGGAATGTCGAGACCGGGCGCGAAGTCCGCGCCATCGGTGCCCATGACGCAATGATCGGGCCAGAGCACCTGAGTGCCATAGGCGAGTTCGATCGCCTCGAAGGGCTGGCGCCCCGGATGGGCGGACGCGAAGCTGCTGTGGCGGGGCGTATGCCAGTCCTGGGTGAGGACGACCGTCTCGAACCGCTGCGCGAGGGCGACGATGGGCGCAACGATCGTGTCGCCCCCGGCGACGGCGAGGCTGCCGCCGGGGAGGAAGTCGTTCTGCATGTCGACGACGACGAGCGCGTCGGTCGGCTTCAGCGAAAGCGGCATGCGAAAGCGCCTCAGGGTGCGGCGGGCGTGGTGGCCGCAGGTGCGTCCGCTGCGGGCGCGTCGGGCGCTTCCACCGCGCCGCCGACATTGGCCGCAGCTTCCGCCTCGAGGAGCCCGAAGCACTGCTCGAAGGTGAAATCCGCAGCCGAAGCCTGCCCTTCGATCTGGGTGTCGGCGCGCGCCTCGAGTTCGCTCGAGCGGGCCTCTGCGCCGGCGCGATCGCCAGCCTCGGTCAGGCCGACGAGCCCGCGCGCCAGGAGGAATTCCGAGCCCGCCTCGAGCTGGCTCGAGAAATCGGCGTCATCCTCGCCGATCTCGGCCGAGACGGTCGCGAAGGCGTGCCCGCACCAGAGGTCCATTTCGGGGCCGGGGCTGGCTGCCTCCTGCGCCGTGGCGGGCAGGCAGAGACCGATCGCGAGAAGGGCCGCAGCGGAAATACGAAGACCCATGATGATATTCCTTTGTTGTGTCGGGCCGGACGGCCGGCGGCATGGAGGGCACGACCGACGGGAGGGAGTCAACTTGCCAGTGTGGCGATCGGTTGCGCATCGGGGCGTTCAATCAACCGGGCGGGAACGAGCCCGCGCACCGAATTGCCGAGAAAGATTGCGTCCGCCCGGGCAAGGTCGGGCAGGTGGAGAACCGCCTCTTCGGCTTCTCCCGAAGCGATCAGCGCCTCGCGCAGCGTGCCCGCGAGCAGGCCCGAGGAGAGGGGCGGGGTCACAAGCCGATCCCCGAACTGCAAAAAGAGCGAGGTGTAGGAGCCTTCGGTCAGTTCGTCCCGCTCATTGAGGAAGACCACTTCGTCGACGCCCTCGGCTGCCATCGTGCGCATGCGCGGCAGATCGTACCGGTCACGCCGCGTCGTCTTGTGGAGGAGATAGGGATCGGTCGAGGCCATCCGCTCGGGCGCAATCGAAAAAAGCATCTCGACGGGCCCCGATGGTGCGGGCAGCGGCGTCGCCGACACGCTGACCTGCCCCTTCGCATCGAGCACCAGACGTACCCGCATCCTCTGGGTAAAGCCCCGAGCGGCCTTGGCGAGTTCATCTTCCGCCACACCCGCGGCGAGCGGGATGCCCAGCCAGGTCGCCGACCGCGCGAGCCGGTCGAGATGGCGGGCCAGCAGCGCATAGCCCTCGCCGGGGACGAAGAGCAGGGTCTCGATCAGGCCCGGGGGCGGAGCGGCATCGGCGAGGAAATCCATCTTGAGGAGCGCCTCGTCATATTCGGCGTCCGCGGTGCTGTCGGCGACGACGCCGCCCCCAATGCCGATTTCACCGCGACCGTCGGGCGTGATCACGGCGGTGCGGATCGCGACGTTGAGCGCGAAATCGGGCGCTGTGCCCCGAGCGACAGGGGCGAACCAGCCGATGGCGCCGGTATAGGCGCCGCGCGGCCCCGCTTCGAGCGCATCGATGATCTCCATGGCGCGGATCTTGGGGGCGCCGGTCACCGAGCCGCAGGGGAAAAGCCCGGCAAGGATATCCCCAAGCCCGATCCCCGGCTTCAGATTCGCCACGATCCCCGAGGTCATCTGGTGGAGGCTGCGATAGGTCTCGATTGTGAAGAGATCGGTCACCCTGACGCTGCCGATTTCGGCGATCCGCCCCAGATCGTTGCGCAATAGATCAACGATCATCAGGTTTTCGGCGCGCGTCTTGGGGTCGGCCGCAAGGGTTTCGCGCGCCGTGCGATCCTCCGGCTCGGTCGCTCCGCGTTTCATCGTGCCCTTCATCGGGCGCGCCGCGAGCCGCCCGCCGGTGGCCGCGACGAAGAGTTCGGGCGACAGGGAGAGGATGGTTTCTTCCCCGGTCTCAATCAGCGCCCCATAGGCGACCGGCTGGCGCATAACGAGCGCGCGATAGAGCGCGACCGGGTCGCCCGAAAGCCTGAAATCGGCCTTGAAGGTCAAATTGGCCTGATAGATGTCGCCGGCCTCGATATAGCGCCGGACGCTCTCGAACGCCGTGCCATAGCGGGCGCGGTCCCAGCGGGGCTCGGGCCGGGAGAGGATTGGTGCGCCCGCGCTGTGGCGCGCAAGAAACCTTTCGACACCCGCCCCGTCGAGCGTCTCCGGGGCTCGGTAGAGCCCGAGCCACAAAAGCGGCGCGTCGCTCCTCGACGCATGCCCCTTGCCAAGCCGTTCTTCGAAGAGCTGGCCGAGCTCATAGCCCAAAAGCCCCGCGGCCCAATGGCCCTCGGCAAGCGCCGCTTCGAGCCGCGCGAGCGCCGCCTCTGCCTCGGCGGGCGTGCGGGCTTTCAGGATTTCGATCGGATCGGTAAAGAGGAGCGAGCGCCCGCCCCCGGGCCCCGGGCCGCTCGAATCGTGCAACAGGACAGTGCCGGGGGCGATCATGGCCGGGGTTTTACTCCGCCCGCCGCCGCTTTCAAATGCAATTCCTAGGGTGCCAGGATGCGGTTGACGCGGCGCAGGGTGAGGTTCAGCCGCCCGCCCTCGGGGAAAAGGTCGCGGCGGCGCGACAGGAGGCTCGAGGTTCCCGGATAGACCTTGTCGATGCCGTGGAAGGCGAGCCGCGTCGGCCCGGCGAGGATCATCACGTCGCCCGAAGCGAGGGTCAGCGTCTGCGCCGGATCGGTGCGCGCCATGCCCCCGAGCCGGAACCGGGCCCCGTCCCCCAGCGAAATCGAAAGGACCGGCGCATCGAAATCCTCCTCGTCGCGATCCTGATGGAGGCCCATCTTCGCGTTCGGCGCGTAGTAATTGATGAGGCAGGCTTCGGGCGGTGCGCCATAGCGGGCATGGCGCGCCCAGAGTTCGAGCAGGGCCTCCGGCATGGCGGGCCAGGGCGCGCCCGTCACCGGATGGTGCGGCTGATAGCGATAGCCCGATTTGTCCGAAACCCAGCCGAGCGGCCCGCAATTGCTCATCTGCACCGAAAAGGGCGTGCCCCAGCGCGGCATGGTCGGCCGGAAGAAGGGCGCCCGCGAGAGCACCTCCATGATCGCATCGAAGAGCGCGATCTGGCGGGCCTGATCGAGATGGTCGCACAGGGGCGAATCGGGGGTGGAAAGGGTTACGATCGGGTGCCTCGCTCCCCGTTTTCCGGGGTCCATTTTCGCCCGGGCCGCGCTTGCAGCCCCAGAGCGTGCCTCCTATATAGCCCCCGAAGGCTCGGTCACGGGCCAATGGATGACAATCTCAACCAGGGATCCGGCTCCTGCAAGGGGCCAAGAGCGGCCGAAGAGTCGGCGTTCCACGCCGGGTTCGCTGAACAAAGAGGCAAGTTAGATGGCTAAAGTAATCGGTATCGATCTGGGCACCACCAATAGCTGCGTCGCGGTGATGGATGGTTCGACCCCCAAGGTAATCGAGAATGCCGAGGGCGCGCGCACCACGCCCTCCATGGTCGCCTTCTCCAAGGATGGCGAGCGGCTCGTCGGCCAGCCCGCCAAGCGCCAGGCCGTGACCAATCCCGAAGGCACGCTCTTTGCGGTGAAGCGCCTGATCGGGCGCCGCTTCGAGGACCCGATGGTCACCAAGGACAAGGGCCTCGTGCCCTTCAAGATCGTCAAGGCCGACAATGGCGACGCGTGGGTGGAAGCTGCGGGCGAAAAATATTCGCCCTCGCAGATCTCCGCCATGGTCCTGCAGAAGATGAAGGAAACCGCCGAATCCTATCTCGGCGAGACCGTGACGCAGGCCGTCATCACCGTGCCCGCCTATTTCAACGACAGCCAGCGCCAGGCGACCAAGGATGCCGGCAAGATCGCCGGGCTCGAGGTGCTGCGCATCATCAACGAGCCGACGGCCGCAGCACTCGCTTATGGCCTCGACAAGAAGAATTCGGGCACCATCGCGGTCTATGACCTCGGCGGCGGCACGTTCGACGTCTCGATCCTCGAGATCGGCGATGGCGTCTTCGAGGTGAAGTCGACCAATGGCGACACCTTCCTCGGTGGCGAGGATTTCGACATGCGTCTCGTCGACTATCTGGCCGACGAGTTCAAGAAAGAACAGGGGATCGATCTCCGCAACGACAAGCTCGCCCTGCAGCGCCTCAAGGAAGCGGCCGAAAAGGCCAAGATCGAGCTCTCGAGCTCGACCCAGACCGAGATCAACCTGCCCTTCATTACCGCCGATGCCTCCGGTCCCAAGCACCTGACGCTGAAGCTCTCGCGCTCCAAGCTCGAATCGCTGGTCGAGGACCTGATCCAGCGCACCATGGAGCCCTGCAAGCTCGCCATGAAGGATGCCGGCGTTACCGCCGCGCAGATCGATGAAGTGGTGCTGGTGGGCGGCATGAGCCGCATGCCCAAGGTGCAGGAACTGGTCAAGCAGCTCTTCGGCAAGGAGCCCCACAAGGGCGTCAACCCCGACGAGGTGGTCGCCATGGGCGCCGCCATCCAGGCCGGCGTGCTCCAGGGCGACGTCAAGGACGTGCTGCTGCTCGACGTGACCCCGCTCTCGCTCGGCATCGAGACGCTGGGCGGCGTGTTCACCCGGCTGATCGATCGCAACACCACCATCCCGACCAAGAAGAGCCAGGTCTTCTCGACCGCCGAGGACAATCAGAACGCGGTGACCATCCGCGTGTTCCAGGGCGAGCGCGAGATGGCGGCCAACAACAAGATGCTGGGCCAGTTCGATCTCGTCGGCATTCCCCCCGCGCCGCGCGGCGTGCCGCAGGTCGAGGTGACCTTCGACATCGACGCCAACGGCATCGTCAACGTGTCGGCCAAGGATCGCGGCACCGGCAAGGAGCAGCAGATCCGCATCCAGGCCTCGGGCGGCCTCTCGGATGCCGACATCGAGAAGATGGTGCAGGAGGCCGAGCAGAACGCCGAGGCCGACAAGAAGAAGCGCGAGGCCGTCGAAGCCCGTAACCAGGCCGAGAGCCTCATCCACTCGACCGAGAAGTCGCTCAAGGATTATGGCGACAAGGTCGGGGCCGAGGAGCGCGGCGCCATCGAAACCGCGATTACCGAGCTCAAGGGCGTGATCGACGGCGACGATGCCGATGCGATCAAGGAGAAGACCGGCGCGCTTGCCGAAGCCTCGATGAAGCTCGGCGAGGCCATGTACAAGGCGAGCCAGGCCGAAGCCGAAGCCAAGGCAGAAGGCGCCGAACGTCCCGAGGACGACGATGTCGTCGATGCGGACTTCGAAGAGGTCAAGGACGACAACCAGAAGTCGGCCTAGGGCTGGCGCGCAGTCCGCGATGCTGGCGCCGCCGGCGCCGCGTTTCACGTGAATCACGAGGCCCGGGGGCGTCCCCCGGGCCTTTTTCTTTGCCCGAGGCGTTCTCGGCCAGCAATCTCTGCCCGGCCCCGGGTTGAAACATGCGCCCCCTATGGTAAGAGCCGGGGGCAGTACCTATTTGAGGCGCTCGGGAGCCCGCACGCCGACGCGGCGGGCCTTTTTCTGACAGATCCGGCGGAAGAAGAGATTGGCCAAACGAGATTTCTACGAGGTGCTCGGCGTCGCACGCGGGTCCGATGAGGCAGTCCTGAAGGGTGCCTACCGCAAGCTCGCCATGCAGTACCACCCAGACCGCAATCCCGGCGACAATGACGCCGAACACAAATTCAAGGAAATCAACGAAGCCTACGACACGCTGAAGGACCCCCAGAAGCGCGCCGCCTATGACCGGTTCGGCCACGCGGCCTTCGAGAATGGCGGTGGACGGCGTGGTCCGCAAGGCTTCGGACCCGATTTCAACTCCTCCATGTCCGACATCTTCGAGGACATCTTCGGGGATTTCATGGGCGGCCAGCGGGCCGGCGGGCGCGGACAATCGCGGCTGCGCGGCTCGGACCTGCGCTACAATCTCGAGATCTCGCTCGAGGAGGCCTATAGCGGGCGCACCGTCGAGATCGACGTGCCCACCCTTGCCGCCTGCACGACCTGCGAGGGCACCGGCGCCAAGCCGGGCACCGGCATGTCCACCTGCCGGCACTGCAGCGGCCATGGCAAGGTGCGCGCGAGCCAGGGCTTCTTCACCATCGAACGGACCTGCCCGGTCTGCCAGGGGCGCGGGCAGATGCTCGACCAGCCCTGTACCGATTGCGGCGGGCAGGGGCGGCGGCAGGAAAATCGCAAGCTCTCGGTTGATATTCCCCGCGGCATCGAGGACGGCACGCGCATCAGGCTCGCCAATGAGGGCGAGGCGGGGCTGCGCGGCGGCCCGGCGGGCGATCTCTACATCTTCGTTTCGGTCAGGCCGCACGACCTCTTCCAGCGCGACGGCGCCGATCTCTATGCCCGGGTGCCCATCGCCATGACGACGGCCGCACTCGGGGGCGAATTCGAGGTCCCGACGCTCGACCTGATGCGCGCCAAGGTGAAGGTGCCCGCTGGCACCCAGCCCGGCCAGCGCGTCCGGCTGCGCGGCAAGGGCATGCCGGTGCTGCGCGAAAAGGAGATGGGCGATCTCTACGTCCAGCTCGACGTCGAGACCCCGCAAAACCTTACCAAGCGCCAGCGCGAACTGCTCGAGGAGTTCCAGATGCTTTCGCGCAAGGCCGACAATTCGCCGAGCTCGTCGGGCTTTTTCGACAAGCTCAAGAACCTCTTCGACGTCTGACCCGGAACAAGCCCATGGCGCGCGCCCTTACCCTCTGCGGATCGATCCGCAAGGGGTCCTACAATGAAATCCTGCGTCGCCATGTGAGCGGCAAGCTCGTGGAAGCCGGCGCCGAGGTCGAGGACATCGATCTTGGCGATTACGCGCTGCCGATCTTCAACGAGGACATCGAGGCCGAGGGCATGCCGGCCGCGGCCGTCGCGCTGGCGGAAAAATTCGCTGCCGCCGACATCGTCTTCATCGCCAGCCCCGAATACAATTCGGGCGCTTCCCCACTCATCGTCAACACCATCTCCTGGATCAGCCGGCAGCGGCTGGGGCAGTTCCGCAAGCCCGTCTTCGGGCTCGGCGCGGTGAGCTCGGGCAAGTATGGCGCGATCGTGGGTATCGGGCATCTGCGCGACAGCCTTCTGAAACTCGGTGCGCTGGTCACCCCGACGCTGCTGGGCATCGGGCCGGCGCGCGACGCGTTCGACGAAACCGGCGCCCCGCGCGAGGAGGCGATCGCAAAGAAGGTGGACCAGCAGGTGCGCGAACTCATCCATTTCTCGCGAGGCGGCATATGAGCGGGCAGCTGATCGTCGCGCTCGACCTCGACAGCCGTGCCGAAGCCGAAGCGCTGATCGACCGGCTCGGCGATGCGGTCGATTTCTACAAGATCGGCTACCAGCTCTTTTACGGCGGGGACGGGCTCGCGCTCGGCAAGATGCTGATCGCGGCGGGCAAGAAGGTCTTTTTCGACCTCAAGCTCCTCGATATCGACAATACGATCGAAAAGGGCGTTGCCGCCTTCGCGCGCACCGGCGCCAGCATGCTGACCATCCACGCCTATCCCAAGACCATGCGGGTTGCTGCAAAGGCCGCGGAGGGTTCGGGGCTCACCGTACTCGGCGTCACCGTCCTCACCTCGATGGACGATGCGGATGTCGCCGAAGCCGGCTATGGGCGCGATGCGGCCGGGCTCGTCGCGCTCCGGGCGCAGCAGGCGCGCGATGCAGGGATCGGCGGGCTCGTCGCCTCGGCCCATGAGGCCGAAATGATCCGCACCATCGTCGGGGACAAGCTCGCCATCGTCACGCCGGGCATAAGGCCGGCGGGCAGCGCGCTCGGGGATCAGAAGCGGGTGATGGGCCCGCGCGCCGCGCTCGATGCGGGCGCGACCCACCTCGTTGTCGGCCGCCCGATCACCGCCGCACCCGACCCGGTGGAGGCGGCGCGAGCCATATTGGCCGAAATGGCCGGAGGGCACCGTCTGGCCTGAAGGCCGGCGGCGCGCTATAGCCGAAGGCGACAAGGGAGGGCCGGGCCATGATCAGGATCGCAGTGATGGGCGCCGGCGGGCGCATGGGGCTCGCCAATCTGCGCGCGGTCGCCGCCGCGCCCGACATGGAACTGGTCGCAGCCATCGACCGGCCGGGCGCCGAAGCCATCGGGCAGGATGCCTATGCGCTCGCCGGGCTGAAGCCGGCAGGCGTCGCCATCGGCGATGACATGGCGGTGGCCCTTGCGCAGGCCGACGCGATCATCGATTTCACCGCGCCTGCCGTCAGCGTCGCCATCGCCAGGGCAGCGGCCGAAAGGGGCCTCGTCCACATCATCGGCACGACCGGCTGCAGCGCGGAAGACGACGCGGCCATCGCAGCGGCCGGCAAAGCGGGCGCGCGCATCGTCAAATCGGGCAATTTCTCGCTCGGGGTGAATGTGCTCGCGAGCCTCGTCGAGAAGGCCAGCGCGATCCTTGCCGAGTTCGACATCGAGATCGTCGAGATGCACCACAACCGCAAGGTCGACGCGCCCTCGGGCACGGCGCTGCTCCTGGGCGAAGCCGCCGCGCGCGGCCGGCAGGTACCGCTCGCTGACCTCCGCCAGCCGCCCTATGACGGCCATACCGGCGCGCGCCAGCCCGGCACGATCGGGTTTGCGAGCTTGCGCGGTGGGACGGTCGTCGGGGATCACACCGTGGTTCTTGCCGGGCCCGCCGAGCGGATCGAATTGACCCACCGCGCCGAGGACCGGGCGCTCTTTGCCAATGGCGCGATCGCGGCGGCCCGCTGGGCGGTCGACCGGCCCGCCGGGCTCTATTCCATGGCCGACGTCCTCGGCCTCTGACCCCAGCATAAAAAGAGGAAACCCCAATGACCGGCACGCTGATCCTCGTCCGCCATGGCGAGAGCGAGTGGAACCTCAAAAACCTCTTCACCGGCTGGCGCAATCCGGCGCTGACCGAAAAGGGTGTCGGCGAGGCCCGCGAAACGGGCAGAAAGCTCAAGGCGGCCGGCATCGTGCCCGACCGGTTCTACACCTCTGGCCTCAGACGCGCCCAGCACACGCTCGATCTCATCCTCGAGGAGATGGGCATCGAGAACGTCACCATCGTGCGCAACACCGCGCTCAACGAGCGCGACTATGGCGATCTCTCCGGGCTCAACAAGGATGATGCGCGTGCCAAATGGGGCGAGGAGCAGGTGCTGATCTGGCGCCGCTCCTACGACGTGCCGCCCCCGGGCGGGGAAAGCCTCGAAATGACGGCGCAGCGCACGCTCCCCTATTACGAAACCGAAATCCGCCCCCATGTCGCGGCCGGCGAAACCGTCCTCGTCGCCGCCCACGGCAATTCGCTCCGCGCCCTCGTCATGGCCATCGAAGGCCTGACGCCCGAACAGATTCTCAAACGCGAAATCGCGACGGGCGAGCCGATTGTCTATCGGCTGAAGGCGGATGGGGCGTTGGACGAGCGGGTTGGGGTTTAGGGGGCGGTGAGAGGGCGCAGGCGGCAGTAGCCCAGCTTTGAACCTGTCTGTGACCAATCCGACATCATTTTTAATTTCCGCTTGTTCTGCGGTAGCCGCCGTTTCGCTTTTGGTTCTCGCTCGCTCACCTGTGGATGATTTCTCAGCTCAGGACTCTAAGCAATAGCTCCAGTATATTGACGCTTTCGATTCTACATTTGGTAGACAATGTCGGACAGCGACGAGACCTACTTTTGGAAGCGCATACCGCGCCACACGTACTACTCCAGACGCATCAGCAGCATTCACGGCGCGCCTGTTCAGCCGCGCCGCTTCTTGTATCGGGTAATTGAAGGTAGGGGGGGATTGGTCGCTGTGAAGGAAGGTAAGGAAGTTGTTTTGCGGCACATGGAAGGCGCGAGATACCAAATCAAGGCTACCCTCTACCAGGACCAGAACCAGATTACTAATCTCACGCTCCAGAAGTGGAACAACAAGGGCGGTCCGCACAAGGAGATCGCTTTTCCGCTCTATGGTCGCGAGATCGACGACCTACTGACCTTCATCAAGGCGGCGGAGACAATGATCTTCGTGGACGAGCTAGGTGGCCGAGTGTCTGACCGCACCCTTGTGCAGTCCACCTTTGACCGGCGTCAAATTGCTCGCGTCTTGGCCGAGGACCCATTGCTTCTCAACACCATCTTGGAGAATGATATCGAGGCACAGGACATCGTGGGACTGGCCCGGCGTCGGCGCGAGCTTGTCTTCTTTCGTCAGATGCTTGACGACCCGGAACTTCGCGCGTCTGAAGGGGAGAAGCACAAGGGTCTTGAAATGGCTTGGCAGGCTTTTTTCGAGCGTAATACGTGGATATTCGGCTACGGTCTGTCCTACATTGCAATGTCCGAGTTGGACGGCCGCGCGCTTCGCAACAAGGTCGCGGGATACAACATCACCGGGCGTGGCAAGGAGGTCGACGGCCTCATGAAAACCGTCGCTGCTATCAACTCACTCTGTTTTGTCGAGATCAAGACGTCCGATACCGAACTAGTCAAATACTACCGCCCTGGCGTCTTTGCCCCCAGTTTGGAGCTGGCTGGGGCAGTGTCTCAAATCCAAGTGACGGTGCAGCGAGCGCTTGAAGACCTGACGGAAGAGTACCGGCCCACCCACTTGGATAGCGGCGACCCCACCGGCGAGACCCTATTTCAGTTCCAGCCACGCTCGTTTCTGGTCGTCGGAGACCTTGGACAGTTCCAAACGCCCAAGGGCACCAACAAGGACAAGTATAGGTCATTCGAGCTTTTCCGTCGCTCACTCCGCTGGCCAGAAGTTATGACGTTCGATGAGCTTTACGCCCGCGCCAAATTCATCGTGGACGACGCCGAAACTTCGATCGAGTAGCAACGCCAGATCCTGGCGGCTCGGGCGTGCCAGCTCTGTGCCTCAGGTCGTGCACTCAGGGCTTTTTGGACTGAACTTTGAGGCTGGTTGCCCCAAGATCATCATTTCCGAAGGTCTACAGTCTGATCCGCATCCCCAAGCTCCCAACTAGTGCCTGAATGGAGTCGGTTTGCCGAGCTAGCTCTCGAACACCACCACCCCGCCCTCCATCCTCCCCGTCGGCGTCGCAACCACCCCCGCTTCCCAGCCCAGCATCGCCCGTTTGCGGGGAACGCCCCAGTGGTAGCCGGTGAGGGCGCCGGCGCTGCCGACGACGCGGTGGCAGGGGACGACGAAGGAGATGGGGTTGCGCCCGACCGCCGCGCCGACGGCGCGGGCGGCCGTGGGGCGGCCCAGCGTTCTGGCGAGAGCGCCATAGGTGGTCGCCGACCCCACGGGGATGGCGAGCAGATGCTCCCACACCTTCACCTCGAAGTCTGTGCCGATCAGCACCACGCGCACCGGCGCCGCGGGGTCCCAGCGGCTCGGATCGAAGATGCGGGCGGCGACCGGGGCGATGCGCTGATCGTCTCGCGTGAACCGCGCATTGGGCCAGCGATTGGCCAGATCCTCGAAGGCGGCCTGCTCGCCGGTTTCGGCGTCCGCAAAGCCGATCCCCGAGAGCCCGTATTCGGTCAGCGTCAGAACCGCCGTGCCGAAGGGGGAGGGGGCGGTGCCCCAGACCATGTCGAGCCCCGCCCCGCTCGCCCGGAAGGCGCCGGGCGGCATCGCCTCATGGGTGACGAAGAGATCATGGAGCCGCGAGGTCGAGGAGAGCCCGACCGCATAGGTCGTGTCGAGCACGCTCTCGCGCCGCGCGAGCAGCGCCCTGGCGTGGTTGAGCGCCACCGCCTGCGCAAAGCTTTTGGGCGACAGCCCGCACCAGCGCCGGAAGAGATCGGTCAGCTGCCGCTCGGAGAGCCCGAGCCCGCGCGCGAAGGCGGGCAGCTCCAGCGCATCGGCCGGCGTTTCCGAAAGGAAGCGGATGGCGGCGCGGACTTTTTCGTAATCTCCGGCCTCTGGGCCGTCGGGAGCGATCGTGTTCATGAGCTAAGATTAGCGCAGGGCGCGCCCCCCGCGCGACCCGGTTTTGACGCGGCCTCTACCCCCGCGCCTTACGGAGCGCACTGCCGAAGACCTTGGCAAAACTCGCCTTGTCCTCGGGGTTGAGGAAGGCGCCGATCTCGAGCTCCCGCTCGCGGGTGCGCAGCCGCAGCGCCGTGGTGCGCTCGTCATAATCGCGCTCGATGACGAGGCGGACGTAGAAGGGGTTGAACCGCTCATGGTTTTCCGCCCCTGCCGCGCTTACCTGGCGGATTTCCAGCGCGTCGGACCAGAGCGTCACCTCCTCGAAGCGCCGCCCCGCCCGGCGCGAGGCCGAGAGCGCCCACCAGACGAGGAGGATGTCGAGCCCCATGAACCCCAGGATCGGCCAGGCGCCGAGCTGGAAGAAAATGAGCGACGGCAGCGCCGCAAGCCCGGCAAAGACGATCATCACATTGCGCAGCCCCGTGGCGGAGAGCGCATTGTGCGGCGTCAGGGTCGCGGCGAAGATCGGCTCAGCTTGCATTTTCTGTCCCGACTTTGCATGGAACGGCAGGCACAAAGGTTCAGATCAGGAGGGCGCGGTGGCCGCGGGCAGGAGACAGAGGACGAAACGGCTGCCCGCTCAAGATGTCGAGGCCATTTTCGGCGCTTTTTCGGCAGCCGAGCCCGAACCCAAGGGCGAACTCCTCCATACCAATCCCTTCACCCTCCTCGTTGCGGTGGTGCTTTCGGCCCAGGCGACCGATGCCGGGGTCAACAAGGCAACGCCCGCACTCTTTGCGCTCGCCGACACGCCCCAGAAGATGGCCGCCCTCGGCGCCGACCGGATCGCGGAGCTCATCAAGACCATCGGGCTCTACCGCACCAAGGCAAAGAACGTCCAAAGGCTCGCCGAGATCCTCGTTGACGAACATGGCGGGGAGGTGCCCCGGACCCGCGAGGCCCTCGAAACGCTGCCCGGCGTCGGGCGGAAGACCGCCAATGTCGTCCTCAACATCGCCTTTGGCGAGCCCACCATCGCGGTCGACACGCACCTTTTCCGCGTCGGCAACCGCACCGGTCTCGCGCCGGGCAAGACCCCGCTCGAGGTGGAACTGAACCTCCTCAAGGTCGTGCCCGAGCATTACCTGCTCCATGCCCATCACTGGCTGATCCTGCACGGGCGCTATGTGTGCAAGTCGCGCAAGCCCGAATGCTGGCGCTGCCTCATCGCCCCCTGGTGCCGGTTCGAGCCGAAGACCCCGGCGCCGGTCGTCAAGGAAAAGGGCGTGCGCTCGCCACCCCTGCCCAAAGCCTAGTAGAGTCCGCGCCGCGCCATCATCGCCGCGAAGATCGGGACGAGAAACAGCAGGAAGAGCTCGATATGGAGAAAGAGCCGCATGCGGCCGATCTCCGCCTCTGGCACGACATAGGCCGGGTCGGCCTTCGCCGCCTTCTTCCATTTCATGATGGCGAGGGTGGGCGGGATCGAGAGGATACCGATGATGACGAGCGCACCCATCTTGCCCCAGAAGGCGTGGCTCGAGAGGTAATATTCGGCCCCCTTGGCGCCCCAGACGACCCGTGCGACACCCGCCACCAGCACCGCGACCGCGCTCAGCCCATAGGCTGCGTCGAGCGCGCTCAGCTGGCCCAGCCGGCGCGGCTCGAGCCCGGGCCTGAGGATCACGAATTCGGCGAAGATGAGCCCCACCAGCGCAAAGACCGCGAGGTGATGGGCAATGGCAAGCACGAGATCGAGCATGGGGAGGCCTCCGGCGGCGTGCCCGAGGATGGCCATGCCCGCCCCGCGCCGTCAACCGTCCCGATGTTGCGCAGCCGGGGCTAATCCTCTATCTCCGGGCGGCCCAGCAAACGGAGACGAAGACGCGATGGTCGAGACCAGATTTGACGTGCTCACCATCGGCAACGCCATCGTCGACGTCATCGCCCCCATCCCCGAGGGTTTCCTCGAGGCCGAGGGGCTGACCGAGGGCATCATGCACCTCGTCGATGCGGATCGCTCCGCCTATCTCTACGATCGCATGCCGGCCGAGAAAGCCCGCATCTCGGGCGGCAGCGCGGCGAACACGGCCGCGGGCGTCGCCTCGCTCGGCGGGCGCGCGGCCTTCGTCGGCAAGGTCGCCAATGACGAGCTCGGCGATGCCTTCGCGGCCGATCTCAAGGCCCAGTCGGTGCATTACGCAACGCCGCGGCTCATCAACGGGGCGGCGACCGCCCGCTCGATGATCCTCTTGAGCGCCGATGGCGAGCGCACCATGAACACCTATCTCGGCGCCTGCCACGAATTGACCGAAGCCGACATCCTCGAGGACGAGATCGGGGCAGCGACCGTCACCTATATGGAGGGCTATCTCTGGGACCCGGTCGAGGCCAAGCGGGCATTCGTCAAGGCGGCCCATTTCGCCCACAAGCATGAGCGGGCCGCCGCGATCACGCTTTCGGACCCGTTCTGCGTCAACCGTTTCCGCGAGGAATTCCTCGATCTCATCCGCTCGCAGACCATCGACTACGTCTTTGCCAATGTCGATGAGCTGATGGCGCTCTACGAGACCGAGGATTTCGGCGCTGCCGTCCGCGAGATCGCCAAGGATGCCGAGTTGGCCGCCATCACCATGGGCGAGAACGGCGCGATGGCGATCTGGAATGGCGAGATCGTCTCGGTGCCCGCCTTTGCCGTCCCCGACGTGGTCGACGTCACGGGCGCGGGCGACCTTTTTGCCTCGGGCTTTCTGCTTGCTGCGGGGCGCGGGCAGGATTTCGAAATGGCGCTGAAGCTCGGCTGCCTCGCCGCGTCCGAAGTCATCTCCCATATCGGGGCACGCCCGGTCGCCGATCTGGGCGCACTCGCGGCAGAGAAGGGGCTCGTCATCGCCCCCTGAGGCCCCGCTCAGAGCCGGCGCAGCGCCACTTCGGCGATGGCGTGGCTCGGACCCTTCTTCAGCACCAGATCGGCCCGGGACCGGGTCGGCACGATATTGGTCTTGAGGTTGGGCAGGTTGATCTCCTCCCAGGCCCAGACGCCGAAGGCGCGCGCCTCCTCCTCGCTCATTTCGGCAAAGCGATGGAAGAAGGAGCTAGGGTCCCGGAACGCGGTTTCGCGGAGCCGGAAGAAGCGCTCGAGGAACCAGCTGCGCAGATCGGCTTCCTCGGCATCGATATAGATCGAAAAATCGAGGAAATCTGAGGCGAAGACGATCGGATTGCCGTCGGCGGGCAATTCGCCCGGCTGCAGGATGTTGAGCCCCTCGACGACGAGAATGTCCGGCCGGTCGATGAGCACCTCCTCGCCGGGCACGACGTCATAGACGAGGTGGGAATAGGTCGGCACCGCGACCTGGGGCTTGCCGGACTTGATGTCGGCGAGGAAGTTGACGAAGCGCCCGCGGTCATAGCTTTCTGGGAAGCCCTTGCGGTCCATGATGCCGCGCCGCTGCAGTTCGGCATTGGGGTAGAGAAAGCCGTCGGTCGTCACGAGATCGACCTTGGGGGAGGTCTTCCAGCGCTGCAGGAGCGCCGCGAGAATGCGCGCGGTGGTCGACTTGCCGACCGCGACCGAGCCCGCCACGCCGATGATGTAGGGCACCTTGCCGTCCGACACCCCGAGGAATTCGCTTGAGGCGCGGTGGAGGGCCTGCGTCGCTTCGACATAAAGCGAGAGGAGCCGCGCCAGCGGCAGGTAGATCGCCTCGGCCTCCTCGAGCGAGATCGGGTCGTTGAGCGCCCGCAACCGGTCGAGATCGGCCGCGTCCAGCGTCATCGGCTCGCCGTCGCGGAACTTTGCCCATTCTGCCTTGGTGAAACGGCGATAGGGTTCGAGGATCGGCTTGCGGCTCGGCATCAGCCCGTGACCCCGCGGCTCGCCTTCTCGGCGAGGCCGGACTGGGCGGTCCTCTGGCCGAGCTCTTCCATCACTGCCTCGAGCGGCACGTCGGCGGCCCGCAGCAGCACCAATAGGTGATAGAGCACGTCCGCGGCTTCCTTGACGAGTTCGCCCTCATTGCGGCCGACGGCGGCGATCACCGCCTCCACGGCTTCCTCGCCCAGCTTCTGGGCGCATGTCTCGACGCCCCTGGAGATGAGGCGCGCGGTGTAGCTCTCCTCGGGCGAGGCTGCGGCGCGCTGCGCCAGCCGGTCGTCGAGGTCCTCGAGGGTCAGCCCCATGATCGCTTCCTATGCCGCTAGCTGGTCGTTGCGGACGGCGATGCCGTTCCGCGCGAGATGCGCCTTCGCCTCGGCGATGGTGAAGGTGCCGAAATGGAAGATCGAGGCGGCGAGCACCGCGCTCGCATGGCCTTCGCGCACCCCTTCGACGAGGTGGTCGAGCGTCCCGACGCCGCCCGAGGCGATGATCGGCACGGTGACGGCGTCCGCTATGGCGCGGGTGAGCGCCAGATCGAAGCCGATCTTGGTGCCGTCCCGGTCCATCGAGGTGACGAGCAGTTCGCCTGCGCCCCGCGCGACGGAGGCCCGTGCAAACTCGATCGCGTCGATCCCGGTCGCGGTGCGTCCGCCATGGGTGAAGATTTCCCAGCGCCCCGGCGAGACCGACTTGGCATCGACCGAGACGACGATGCACTGGTCGCCGAACTTGTCGGCCGCGCGCGCGACGAAATCGGGATCGTTGACGGCGGCCGTGTTGATCGAAACCTTGTCGGCCCCGGCGAGCAGCAGCTTCCTGATGTCTTCAAGCTTCCTGATCCCCCCGCCAACCGTCACCGGCATGAAGCAGTGCTCGGCGGTGCGCGCCACGACGTCGAATATGGTGTCGCGGCCTTCATGGCTCGCGGCGATATCGAGAAAGCAGAGCTCGTCCGCCCCGGCCGCGTCATAGGCGATGGCCGCTTCCACCGGATCGCCGGCATCGACGAGATCGACGAAATTGACGCCCTTCACCACGCGCCCGCCGGCCACGTCGAGACAGGGAATGAGACGGGTCTTGAGGGTCATCGCCTCTCCTCAGCCCCGGCCGCGGCGAGCAGCGCCAGTGCTTCACGTGAATCAATGCGCCCGTCATAGAGCGCGCGGCCCGAAATCGCGCCTTCGAGCACCTGCGCGTCGGGCGCGGTCATGCGGCGGATATCGTCTATTGATGCCAGCCCGCCCGAGGCGATCACCGGGATCGATGTCGCCGCCGCCAGCTCTAGCGTCGAGGGCCAGTTGATGCCGGCCAGAACCCCGTCGCGGTCGATATCTGTGTAGATGATCGCGGCAACCCCCGCACCCTCGAAGCGGCGCGCGAGCTCGATGGCGCTGAGTTCCGACGTCTCCGCCCAGCCCTCGACGGCGACCTTGCCGCCGCGCGCGTCGATGCCCACAGCCACCTGGCCCGGAAACGCCTTGCAGGCGGATTTGACCAGCTCGGGATCCCGCACCGCCACCGTGCCGAGAATCACGCGGGCGAGGCCCTTTTCGAGCCAGGCCTCGATATGGGCGAGCGTCCTGATCCCGCCGCCGAGCTGGACGGGAAAGGAGACCGCATCGAGGATCGCCTCGACCGCCGCGCCATTGACGCTCTCGCCGGCAAACGCACCGTTGAGATCAACGACGTGGAGATATTGAAATCCCTGATCCTCGAAAGCCCGCGCCTGCGCAGCCGGCTTATCGTTGAAGACCGTCGCCTGCTCCATGTCGCCGAGCTTCAGACGCACGCACTGGCCGTCCTTGAGGTCGATCGCGGGAAAGAGGATCATGGACGCCATTTCAAGAAATTGCCGATGAGAGCGAGGCCAAGGGTCTGGCTCTTTTCGGGGTGGAACTGGGTGCCGAAGAGATTGTCGCGCCCGACGCAGGCGGTGAGCGCTGCTCCATATTGCGTCGTTGCGAGGCGCGTCTCGGCACGCTCGGTCACGAAGTGATAGGAGTGGACGAAATAGGCGTGCAGCCCCTCCGGCCCATCCGGAATGCCTTCGAAAAGCGGATGGGGGCGAGCGAACTCCAGCGTGTTCCAGCCCATATGCGGGATCTTGAGATCGCCCGACGGCGCGATCTTCTCGACGCTGCCGGCGATCCAGCCGAGCCCCTCGTGGACGCCCTTTTCGCGCCCCTCGGACGCCATCAGCTGCATGCCGACGCAGATGCCGAAAAAGGGGACGCCCCCGGCGATCACCCGCTCCTCGAGAGCGTCGCGCATGCCGGGCACCGCGGCGAGCCCCGCCATGCAGTCGGCAAAGGCGCCGACGCCCGGCAGCACGATGCGATCCGCCCGGCGCACCAGATCGGGATCGTCGGTCACGCTGATCTGGCTTGCATCAGCAAGCGAGGACGCGGCGCGCTCGAAGGCCTTGGCGGCCGAGCGCAGATTGCCCGACCCATAGTCGATGATGGCGATGGTCTCGGTCATCAGGCGGGACGCCCCCTCAGGAATTCGACCATGGCATGGTCCGCATCGGTGGCGACGACCGCGCCTTCGGCCTCATAGCCCTTCCTGCGCAGCTTCTGCGCCCGCCAGGCCGGCGCTTCAAAACCGATGAGCACGGCCAGAACGCAATAGGCGAGCCGGGCCGCGTCGCCCCCGGCCGCCATGGCTATGCCCGCAACGAGAACGAGGAGGCCGACATAGGCGACGAGCCCGAGCCACAGCCCATGCACGAGCCCGTAGACCGGGGGCAGCAGCGCTGCGAACCAGGAGAATTTCTCGGGCACGATCTCGGGCAGCGGATCATCGCGCCGCGCGAAGACGGTAAAGAGGGCCATGGGCGTGGCTCCAGCAATGGGACGGCGCCGGTTTAGACCAAATCGCCGCTCCGGGCAAAGGCTCAGAGCGTTCCCTTGGTCGAAGGTATGGCATCGGCCATGCGCGGATCGATTTCGAGTGCGTCGCGCAGGGCCCGCGCCACCGCCTTGAAGCAGCTCTCGGCGATATGGTGATTGTTGTCGCCATAGAACGTCTCGACATGCAGCGTGATCGCCGCATTGGTCGCGAAGGCCTGGAAGAACTCGCGGAAAAGCTCGGTGTCGAACTCGCCGATCTTGTCGCGCGTGAACTCCACCCGCCAGACCAGAAAGGCCCGCCCCGACACATCGAGCGCGGCCCGGCTCAGCGTGCCGTCCATGGCCAGGTCGGCGCTCGCATAGCGCCTGATGCCCTTCTTGTCCCCGAGCGCCTCGCGTAGCGCCTGCCCGAGCGCGATCCCCACATCCTCGGCGGTGTGGTGGAAATCGATGTGCAGATCGCCCTTGGCGCGGATCGTCATGTCGATCAGCGAATGGCGCGACAACTGGTCGAGCATGTGGTCGAAGAACCCGATGCCAGTCGAAATGTCGTGACGGCCCGTCCCGTCGAGATCGATTTCAAGCGCGATCTCGGTCTCGTTGGTCTTCCGCTCGATCTTTGCTGTGCGCATAGGGCCTCTCCGATGACGGGCGGTCTCTACCAGCCCCTGCGGGCCGGTGCAAAGCCCCGCATTGTTTTTCGGGTCCGGATGCCTAAATACGGGATAAATCCTTTTGGAGTGGTCAATGAGTAGGGACAGTGATTTCCCCGGCTGGCACGGCACGACGATCGTTTCGGTGCGCAAGGGCAACAAGGTGGTCGTCGCCGGGGACGGCCAGGTCTCGATGGGCCAGACCGTCATGAAGCATGGCGCCAGGAAAGTGCGACGGCTCGCGGGCGGCAAGGTGATCGGCGGGTTCGCCGGCGCCACGGCCGATGCCTTCACCCTTTTCGAGCGGCTCGAAGCCAAGCTCGAGCAATACCCCGACCAGCTGATGCGGGCCGCCGTCGAGCTCGCCAAGGACTGGCGGACCGACCGATACCTGCGGCGCCTCGAAGCCATGATGATCGTCGCGGACAGATCCGAGACGCTGGTGCTGACGGGCAATGGCGACGTGCTCACCCCCGATTACGGCGTCACCGCCATCGGCTCGGGCGGCAATTACGCGCTCTCGGCCGCGCTCGCGCTTGCGGACGCTACCGAGCTCGATGCCGAAGAGATCGCCCGGCGCGCCATGAAGATCGCCGAGCAGGTCTGCGTCTACACCAATTCCTCCGTGACGCTCGAGACCATCGAGCTCGAGAGTTGAGCGGGCCCGGGCCCATTTCGGACGCCGCTCCATCCCAGCAGAGAAGACAGATAATGAGCGAAACCAATTTCTCGCCGCGCGAGATCGTCTCCGAGCTCGACCGCTATATTGTGGGGCAGGGCGATGCCAAGCGCGCCGTCGCCATCGCGCTGCGCAATCGCTGGCGCCGCCAGCAGCTGCCTGCCGAGCTTCGTCAGGAGGTCAGCCCCAAGAACATCCTGATGATCGGCCCGACCGGCGTTGGCAAGACCGAGATTTCCCGGCGTCTTGCGCGGCTCGCCCAGGCCCCGTTCATCAAGGTCGAAGCCACCAAGTTCACCGAAGTGGGCTATGTGGGTCGCGACGTCGAGCAGATCGTGCGCGACCTCGTCGAAGCGGGAATCTCGCTCCTCCGGGACAAGCGGCGAAAGGAAGTCGAGGCGCAGGCCCATCACAATGCCGAGGAGCGCGTGCTCGATGCGCTGGTTGGCTCGTCTGCCTCGCCTTCGACGCGCGACAGTTTCCGCCGCAAGCTCCGCGCGGGCGAGCTCGACGATCGGGAGATCGAGATCGAGGTGTCGCCCACTTCCGGTGGCGGCATGTTCGAGATCCCGGGCATGCCCGGCGCGAACATGGGCATGATCAACATCCAGGAGATGCTGGGCAAGGCGCTCGGCGGGCGAGGGGTCAAGCGCAAGGTCAAGGTGCGCGAGAGCCATGATCTGCTCGTTGCCGAAGAGGCCGACAAGCTGCTCGACCAGGACCAGCTCAAGACCGAAGCGGTCGATCTCGTCGAGAACCACGGCATCGTCTTCCTCGACGAGATCGACAAGATCGTCAATCGCGAGGGCCGGGGCGGGGATGTCAGCCGCGAAGGCGTGCAGCGTGACCTCTTGCCCCTGATCGAAGGCACGACCGTCGCGACCAAATACGGGCCGGTCAAGACCGACCACATTCTCTTCATTGCCTCGGGCGCCTTCCACGTCTCTAAGCCCAGCGATCTCCTGCCCGAATTGCAAGGGCGCCTGCCGATCCGCGTGGAATTGAAGGCGCTCACGCGCGACGATCTCATCCGCATCCTCTCGGACACCGATGCGAGCCTCATCAAGCAATATGTCGCGCTGATGGGCACCGAGGGGCTGACGCTCGACTTTTCGCGCGATGCCATCGAGGCGATCGCGGACGCGGCGGTCAAGGTCAATGCCAGCGTCGAGAACATCGGCGCGCGCCGGCTCCAGACCATCATGGAGCGGCTCGTCGAGGACATCTCGTTCGATGCGCCCGACCGAGGCGGGCAGACCATCGCGATCGATGCGGCCTATGTGCGCGAGCGGATCGGGAAGATGGCCGAGGACACCGACCTCTCGAAATTCGTTCTCTGATCCTTCAACACCAGCGGGCGCCGGCTTTCGGGCTGGCGCCTAGCCCTTGCGTCCGACGCGCCGTATCACTTCATCCCGCAGGAAGACGAGATCCTCGGCATCGAGCCGGTCGATGCCGCGCGCGAGGCGGTTGGCAAGCTCGGTCGCCTCGGGCGCGAGCCCGCCGGTCTCGATCGTGACGCGAGGATCGGAGAGCTCTGCGAGCCGCTGCAGTTCCTCGGCCTCGTCCCAGATGACGTTGAAATAGGCGATGATGCGCTGCATCAGCAGCCAGGTCGGCGTGCCGCGCCGCCCGTGTTCGAGAGCCGAGAGATAGGCGCTCGAGACGTTCAGCGCCTTTGCCATCTCCTTGAGCGATACGCCCCGCGCCTCGCGCAGGCTCCGCAGCTTCTGGCCCAATGGCGTCATCGCGCAGGCCGCCTCAGCCGCACATAGAAGGCCCCGTCTCCACCATGCCCGCGCGCCGCGACGTCGATGCCCGCGACCATCGGGGCGAGCCGCGGCTCGGCGAGCCAGACCGGCAGCATGGCGCGCAAGACGCCCCGCTCCAGCAGATTGGTGCCGTCCTCGGCGGTCCGGCGCAGACCCTTGCCGGTGATGACGAGCACCGTGCGGTCCCCCTGCTGCGCCCGGGCCTCGATGAACCGGCCGAGCGCCGCATGGGCCTCGGACTGGCGCATGCCATGCAGGTCGATTCGCCCGTCAATGCCGATCTGGCCGCGCATCAGGCGTCGTCGCACCCTTGGCTCGATCGGGCGCTCGGGCGGGGTCGCCGCGTTCGGCATCGAGACGGGCGGACGATAGGCCGGCGCGCTGTAGCGGCGGCGCGGCTTTTCGGGAACAGGGGGAGGCGCGGGGGTCGAGGGATCGGGCGGCATGGGGAGCGGAGCCTCGAGCCCCAGCCCCCGTACCCGGTCGGGCCTCAGCGGATCGAGGGTCTTGGTGACCTCGGTCCAGAGATGGAAATCGGCCAGCGCCGCGGCACCTGTCTTTGGGGTCTTCCTGGACATGGGTGCATGGGCGCCGGCTTGGGCTCAGTCGAGCTGGTTGGTGGCGACGAGCTTCCAATTGGGATCGCGCGACTTGGTCGAACGCGCAAAGGTCCACTCGTCAGCAATGCTCGCCACCTGGTCGGCATTGCCCTCGATCAGATTGCCCTCGGCATCGCGTGTCGCCGACACCACTTCGGCGTTGAACCGGATGGTGACCTCGGCGATGCGCTTGTCGTGCTGGGCTTCGCTGATCTCGATCTTGGGGAGTCCCACAAAGGTGAAGTCGACAGTATGTCCGGCCGCCTCGCGCTCAGAGATGGCCCGCTCGAACCCGTCATAGACGTCCTTTTCGAGCAGCATCTTGAGCGTCTTGCGATCCCCTGCGGCAAAACCCGTCACGATCATCTCATAGGCGGCCTTGGCGCCTTCGAGGAAGCTCTTGGGGGTGAAGTTCGGATCGGCCTCGGCAATTGCGCGCAGGCCCGCGGCCAGCTGCTCGTCGCCATGGGAATACTGCTCGATCTCCGCCTCGAGCTTGCGCGCGAAGCGCTCTGCATCCGCATCGGTCTGGGGCTCAGCCGGGCGCGGGCGCATCGGCACGACGTTTTCCTCGCGGCTTTCGGCGCGCGGGCGCTCGAGCGGCGGACGCTCATTGCCGGTGCGCGTGCCGAGCACGGAGCGGAGACGGAACAGGACGACGATCGCCACGCCGATGACGATGAGTGTGGGGAGATCGAAGAATTCGTCCATGAGCCAGGTGCACCGTGGGTGGGGTCGGGGAATTGTACGGTAGCGGTCGCACTGCGGACCGGTTGCCCCTATATATAGGAAAAGCTTTACCCCGAAACCAGTTCACGAATGGGGGAGTTAATTCTTATTGCCGCACCCCGGCATGGCAAGGAAAGGTCTGAGGCTTGGGAAGGCTGTTTTTTCTCCTGTTTCTGCTCGCCCCGCTGATCGAGATCACGCTGTTCGTGGTCATCGGACGGGAGATCGGGGTGCTCGCAACCCTGCTCTGGGTGCTGGCCTCGGCCGTGCTCGGCATCCTCATCATCCGCTGGAAGGGCTTTTCGCTCGCCGGCGACATCCGCGCGACCATGGGCCAGGGCAAGCTGCCCGCGCGGGCGCTCGCCGATGCGATGGCGACCTTCATCGCCGGCATTCTGCTCCTGATCCCCGGCTTCCTCTCGGACGCGATCGCGCTCATCCTGCTGATCGGGCCGCTGCGCACGCTGATCTATGGGCTCCTCGCCCGGCGCATGACGGTGACGACCACGACGACCAGCGCGCATTACCGCTATCGCTCGGGCCCCGAGACGCCGCCGCAGGACCCAGCGCGGCTCAATGACAACACCATCGATCTCGACGAGGACGACTGGCGCAAGCGCTAGCCCCGCGGCCCGCCTCGCCTTGTTCGGGCCCGCCAAAGATGCTAGCCCGAAGCCCGCAACACTTTCACGTAAGGACAACGATTATGGCTGATGAGAATGCGCAGGCAGGTGCGCCCCAGGCCAATGCCGCCAACAGCGCGCCCAGCTTCAACATCATCGGGCAGTATGTCCGCGATCTGAGCTTCGAGAACCCCAACGCCCCCGCCTCGATCATGGCCGGCGCCGGCAATCCGGGCTTCTCGGTCAACATCAACGTCGCGGTCAAGAAGCAGGCCGACGAGGTCTATGCGGTCGAGCTCACGCTCAATGCCAAGGCCGAGCGCGAGCAGAGCGTGCTCTTTAACGTCGAGCTCGTCTATGGCGGCGTCTTCCGGATCCGCAACGTGCCCGAGGCGCAGATGCCGCCGCTCCTGATGGTCGAGTGCCCGCGCCTCATCTTCCCCTTCGCCCGCCAGGTCCTCGCCAGCGTCACCCAGCAGGGCGGCTTCCCGCCGCTGATGATGGAGCCGGTCGATTTCAACGCCATCTACAGGCAGAACCTCGCCGCGCTTGCCGCCAAGCAGCAGCAGGCCGGCGCCGGCGCGCAGCCGGCGGCCAATGCCGCCCCCCAGGCCCCCGCGGAGGGCGGCGAGCCGGACAAGTCCCAGATCAACTGAGGATTTAGGCGCACGATGCGTTCGCCCGCTCCGGATCCCCGGGGCGGGCTTTTTCATGCCTTAGGCCCGTTCAGGCGGACTGGTATTGCCGCCAGAGCGCGGCCTCGCCCATCGCCTCGATCAGGGCCGCATGGGCTGCGCGGGCGTCTGGATCGAGCCGGCCGGGCAGGGGGGTCGGGCGCTGGCGGGCGATCGGCATCGAGCCATCTTCATGCGAAAGCACGACGCGCGTCTCCGAGACGAGCGCCAGCGCCACCTGCCGCCCGCCGATCAGCTCGAGATAGACTTCCGCGAGGATCTCGCTGTCGAGCAGCGCCCCGTGCAGGGTGCGGCGCGAATTGTCGATGCCGTAGTGCTTGCAGAGCGCATCGAGGCTCACCCGCGCGCCCGGATGCACTTCGCGGGCAAGCGCGACCGTGTCGATCACCCTGTTGGTGAGGTTCGGTCGCCCCACTCCTTCGAGTTCGGCTTTGAGGAAACCCATGTCGAAGGGCGCGTTGTGGATGATGAGCGTCCCATCGCCGATGAAGTCGACGAAATCCCCCGCCACCTCCGAAAAGACCGGCTTGTCCGAAAGGAACTGCTCGGAGAGCCCGTGCACGCGGAACGCCTCTTCGGGCATGTCGCGCTGGGGGTTGATGTACTGGTGATAGGTACGGCCGGTGGGAATGTGATTGATGAGTTCGACGCAGCCGATCTCGACCAGCCGGTCGCCCGCCTGGGGGCTGAGGCCCGTGGTTTCGGTATCGAGCACGATCTCGCGCGTCATCGCCTGCATCGGTGCCTTGTCCTCCGGGTCAGCCTCGGGTCAGCCGGGCAATAAGCGCGCCGACCTCCGCTTCGAGCGCCGCGATCGACCCCGAGCCGTCGAGCAGCTCGTGGGCCCGTGCCATCTTTTCGGCCTGCGGCATCTGTCGGGCAAGGATCGCCTCGAGCTTTTCCACACTCATGCCCGGCCGGGCGAGCGCGCGGGCGCGCTGGACCTCAGGATCGGCATGGATGACGACCACACGGTCGAGCCCGTAGTCGAAGCCGGTCTCGAAAAGGAGCGGGATATCGAGCACGACCAGGGGTTCGCCCCGCTCCCGCGCGGCCTTTACGAACGCTGCCATCGCCTCGCGCACCATGGGGTGAACGATCGCCTCGAGCGCGGGGAGCTTATCGGGATCGGCGAGCAGCGCCCTCGACAGCGCCGCCCGATCCACCCCCTCCGGGCCCGTGGTGCCAGGAAAGAGGCTTTCGATGGCGGGTACGGCCCTGTCGCGATAGAGCGCATGAACGGCATCGTCGGCCGAAAAGACCGGCACGCCATGTGCGGCGAATGCGGCTAGCGCGGTCGATTTCCCCGTCGCGATCGAGCCCGTCAGGCCAAGCAGCATCGTCATGGTCGATCCCTTCTGATCCCCTATGGCGAAAGGGTCGCGATCACCGTCTGGCGCAGATCCTCGGTCACTTCGGGCCGCACGCCGAACCAGGCCTCGAACCCCGGCACCGCCTGGTGGAGCAGCATGCCGAGCCCGTCCACGGTCCTGAGCCCGATGGCCCTCGCGTCGGCCAGAAGCGGCGTTTCGAGCGGGGTGTAGACGATGTCGGTCACTACCGCGTCTTTGGGGAGAAGGCCGAGATCGAGCCCTTCGAAGCGGCTGGCATGCATCCCGATCGCTGTCGTATTGACCAGCAGATCGGCGGACCCGGCAAGCCCGGGATAGGCATCGAGCCCACGGGCAAGAAACGGACCCGGCAGGCTCCGGGCCAGGGCTTCGGCCTTGTCGCGCGTCCGATTGAGGATATGGATGCGCGAAAAGCCACGCTCGGCGAGCGCCACGAGGATCGCCCGCGCCGCGCCTCCGGCCCCGAGCACGATTGCTTCGCCCCGGGCGTCATCCCAGCCCGGAGCGGACTGGTCGAGATTGCCCAGAAACCCCAGATAATCGGTGTTGAAGCCATGGATGCGCCCGTCGCGCAGGACGAGCGTGTTGACCGCGCCGATCGTCTCGGCCAGCGGATCGCGGCTGTCGCAGAGCGCGAACATCTCCTCCTTGTGCGGAATGGTGACGTTCCCGCCCGCGAACTCTCCCTCGCGCAGGCGCGCGACAAACGCACCGAGGGCACCGGGCTCGACCGCGATCGCCTCATAGCGTCCGTCTATGGCATGTCGCTCGAGCCAAGTGCCATGGATGAGCGGCGAGCGGGAATGGTTGATCGGAAAACCGATCACGAAGGCCTTGATCATTGCGGGTGGTCCAGAAGCTCGGGCGCATGGTGCCGCAGCGCGCCCAAAAGCGGCAGAAGCGGCAGACCCAGAATGGTGAAATAGTCTCCCGAGACCGCCTCGAAGAGCCTGATGGAGGGACCCTCGAGCCGATATCCCCCGACCGAAGCGAGGATGCGATCGCCTTCGAGCGCGAGGATGGCTTCGCATTCGGCCTTGCTGAAGGCGCGCATGGTGAGCTCGGCCGAATGGACGTCCGCCCACAGCACCTCGCCATCGCGCAAGAGCGCCACCCCGGCGTGAAGGCGGTGGGTCTTGCCCGAAAGCCGCATCAGCTGCTCGGCAGCATCGTCGCGGCTCGCCGGCTTGTGCAGGAGCTCGGTGCCGAGCGCGAGGGTCTGGTCGGCCCCGATCACCACGGCGCCAGGCTCGGTCGCGGAAATATCGGCGGCCTTGGCGACGGCGAGATTGAGCGCGACGTCCCGCGCATCGGGCACGGCGGCGAGTGCGTTCTTTTCCACCGCCCGCTCGTCGATCCGGGCGGGGCGGGCGAGGAAGACAAGACCCGCCTGTTCGAGGAGGGTGTGGCGAGTACGGGACTGGCTGGCAAGAATGAGCATGAGCTGTTTTTCCACACTGTCCCCAACAGCTCAAGGCGTCCGTGGGCCCTCGAAGGGCCGATCGGGGCTATCCACGGTCTGTCCCCGCTCGTCCGAATTCCATCCACAGCCGGGCCCCGCCACAGGTCTTAACAAAAAGTTACGGGGGAATCGTGGATAACCCAAGCACGGTCCGGTCCCTGCTCAACAGGCGCGTTAACACCTTGTTAAGCGGCGCCCGACCGTTAAGGAGTTGTTAACCCGGCGCGATTCCGATCCCGTCCACAGCCCAGACAAACGTTTCTTAACCTCTCGTTAGGCTTTGGGCTGCGCGCTCATGCCACCGCGCCCCGTCATTGTGGGCGGCGCGGAATTCATGCAAAACACCGCCATGATAATTCAGATAAAGAATCTATTCTTTCTTGAGGAAGGCCGAGCGTGAGCCCAGAGAGCGTCGCCAAACCCCTGCTCGGAGCGGTGCGGGGAGAGCGCCAGGCAAGGCCTCCGATATGGATCATGCGCCAGGCCGGCCGGTACCTTCCCGAATACCGGGCGGTTCGGGAAAAGGCCGGGGGGTTCCTCGATCTCTGCTACACGCCCGAGCTTGCAGCCGAAGTGACGCTGCAACCCCTAAGGCGTTTCCCGCTCGATGCGGCGATCCTCTTCTCTGACATCCTCGTCATCCCCGATGCGCTCGGGCAGAACGTGCGCTTTGAAGTCGGTGAAGGCCCGAGGCTCGATCCGGTGGATGCCGAAACCATCGATCGGCTTGGGAAGGCGGACTTCCTCGGTCATCTCGCCCCGGTCTTCGAAACGCTGAGGCGGGTGAAGGCGGGACTCGCCCCCGAAAAGACGCTGATCGGGTTCTGCGGCTCCCCATGGACGGTCGCGACCTACATGCTGGCCGGCCGCGGCACCACCGATCAGGCACCGGCGCGTCTCTTTGCGCTCAGGCACCCAGAGGCCTTCGAGACGCTCATTGACCTGCTCGTCGCCTCCAGCATCGATTATCTCGTTGCCCAGTTCGAGGCGGGGGCCGATGTCGTGCAGCTTTTCGAAAGCTGGGCGCTGAACCTCGATGAAACCGCCTTCCGTGCGCAGGTCATCGAACCCAACCGCCGGATCGTCGAAGGGGTGCGGGCGCGGGTGCCCAATGCCCCGATCATCGGTTTTCCGCGCGGCGCCGCCGGAATGATTGCCGAATATGTCGCCAAAACCGGCGTCAATCTCGTCGGGCTCGATTACGCGACCCCGCTCGATTTCGCGCGCAAGGCACTGCCCTCGGGTTTTGGCGTCCAAGGCAATCTCGATCCCCTGCGGGTCGTTGCCGGTGGCGCTCAGATGGAAGATCGGGCGCGCGAGATCATCGCGGCCTTCGCCGATCGTCCGCATGTCTTCAATCTCGGCCACGGCATCGTGCCCGAAACGCCGATCGCCCATGTCGAGCGGCTCGTCTCGCTCGTCAAGGAAGGCTGATCATGGCTTGGGTCACCGCGCTTCACGTCATTTCCGTCATCGCCTGGATGGCGGGTCTGCTCTATTTGCCGAGGCTTTTCGTCTATCACGCCGATGCGGAGCGCGGTTCGGTGCAGTCCGAAACCTTCAAGATCATGGAGCGCCGGCTCTATCGGGCCATCATGACCCCGGCCATGATCGCGAGCTGGGTCTTCGGGCTCTGGCTTGCGTTCGGCTATGGCGTCGTCGACTGGTCGATGGGCTGGATGTGGCTGAAGGCGGCTCTCGTCATCGCGCTCAGCGGCGCGCACGGATTTCTCGGGCGCGAACTCCGCGCCTTTGCGACCGACAGCAACACGCGCCCGCAGCGCTTTTTCCGCATGATCAACGAGGTTCCAACCCTTCTCATGGTCGGCATCGTTATCGCCGTGATCGTGAAGCCCTTCTGAGCGCCTTTGCGATCGCGTTTCACGTGAATCCGCCCGGTTTCGGCAACCGTCTTGAAAACGGGCCGGTTTCGCGCTAGATAGTCCGCACCACCAGAAGTCGATTGCCCGGCGTGTCCCCCACGCCCTGACGCGGTGCCTTCCCTCCCTACCCGTTCTCGTCCGTGCCCAAAGGGTCTCCCACTCCATGGAAAACATGAAGCTCAGCGAGCTCAAGTCCAAATCGCCTGCCGAACTTCTGGCTTTTGCCGAAGAGCATGAAGTCGAAAATGCCTCGACCATGCGCAAGCAGGAATTGATGTTCGCGATCCTCAAGGAGCTGGCGGCCAAGGAAGTCGACATTACTGGCGAAGGCGTCGTCGAAGTGCTTCCGGACGGCTTCGGGTTTCTTCGTTCCCCCGATGCAAACTACCTGCCGGGCCCCGACGACATCTATGTGAGCCCGAGCCAGATCCGCCGCTTCTCGTTGCGGACCGGGGACACGGTGGAAGGCCAGATCCGCTCTCCCAAGGACGGCGAACGCTATTTCGCGCTCCTCAAGGTCAACACGATCAATTTCGAAGACCCCGAGAACGTCCGGCACAAGGTCAATTTCGACAACCTCACCCCGCTTTATCCCGACGAGCGGCTTCGCCTCGAGCTTCCCGACCCCACGATCAAGGATCGCAGCGCGCGCGTGCTCGATCTCGTCGCACCGCTCGGGAAGGGCCAGCGCGCCTTGATCGTTGCTCCCCCGCGAACGGGTAAGACCGTATTGTTGCAAACCATTGCACAATCGATCGCGACCAACCATCCCGAGTGCTATCTCATCGTGCTCCTGATCGACGAGCGGCCCGAAGAAGTCACCGACATGCAGCGCTCGGTGAAGGGCGAAGTCATTTCCTCGACCTTTGACGAGCCGGCGAGCCGCCACGTCCAGGTCGCCGAAATGGTCATCGAGAAGGCCAAGCGCCTCGTCGAGCACAAGCGCGACGTCGTAATCCTCCTCGACTCCATAACGCGCCTCGGCCGTGCCTACAACACGGTCGTCCCGAGCTCTGGCAAGGTCCTGACCGGTGGTGTCGACGCCAATGCGCTGCAGCGCCCGAAACGATTCTTCGGCGCCGCGCGCAATATCGAGGATGGCGGCTCGCTCACCATCATCTCGACCGCGCTGATCGACACCGGCAGCCGCATGGACGAGGTGATCTTCGAAGAGTTCAAGGGCACCGGCAACTCCGAAATCATCCTTGATCGCAAGGTCGCAGACAAACGCGTCTTCCCCGCGCTCGACATCACCAAGTCCGGCACGCGCAAGGAAGAGCTGCTGGTCGAGCCCGACATCCTCAAGAAGATGTACGTTCTGCGCCGCATCCTCACACCCATGGGCACGATCGACGCAATGGAGTTCCTCCTCGACAAGCTGCGGCAAACCAAGACCAATTCGGATTTCTTCGATTCGATGAACACCTGACGGCATCATGTCGGCCGGCGACACCATAATTGCGCTGTCGAGTGGCAGCCTGCCTTCGGGCGTCGCCATCATCCGGATCTCCGGTCAACTGACGCGAACGCTTCTCGAAGCGTTCGCTGGCGGACCGCCCAGGCCTCGACATGCAAGCCTTCGCACCATCGGCCGCAATAACGCGATCGATGAGGGCCTCGTCCTCTTCTTCCCCGGGCCAAGGAGCTTTACCGGCGAAGATTGTGCCGAACTCCAGGTTCACGGCTCCCGCGCCGTCATTCGCGCACTTCTTTCAGCCCTCGCGGCAGAACCCGGCGTGCGCCTTGCAGATGCCGGCGAATTCACCCGGCGCGCCTTCCTCAATGGAAAGCTCGATCTCGTTCAGGTCGAAGGCCTCTCCGACCTCCTCGCCGCCGAGACCGAAGCGCAGCGCCGTCAGGCCGGCGAGCGCCTGGCAGGCGGCCTGACCCGGGATATCGCGCTCTGGCGGGAAACTCTCATCGAGCTCCGGGTCGAACTCGAAGCCCATCTCGATTTTTCCGATGAGGGCGATGTGGGGACGAATTTGCCGCCCCATCTTGCCACCGGCATCGCGGAACTTGCGAAAACCCTCGAACACGCCGCTGCGCGTTATGAAGGCGGCCGCATCGTCCGTGAAGGCTTTCGCGTCGCGCTCGCCGGACCGCCCAACGCCGGAAAGTCCAGTCTTCTCAACGCACTGGCGCGATCTGACGTCGCAATCGTCACGAGTGAGGCCGGCACCACGCGCGACATCAAGGAGGTCCCGGTCGAGCTCGGAGGGCAGCTCTGTCTCTTCGTCGACATGGCCGGGCTTCGTGACACCGATTCACTGGCCGAGGCTGAAGGCGTTCGCCGGGCGCGGATGGAACTGGATCGTGCTGACTTGGTTCTCTGGCTCGAACCCCCGGACCAAGCCCCGATCGCGCCCCCCGAAACCCGCGCGCCGATGATCGTCATCCCCACCAAGGGCGACCTGCCGGGCGCGGATGCCGCCGCCATCTCTGTCCAGACCGGGCAGGGACTGGACGACCTAATGACGGCAATCCGCAAAGCCGCCGAGCTCGCGATCGGCGAGGGAAGCCTCCTCGTCAGCCATGAGCGCGATCGTCAAGCCTTGTTGCATGCGGCAGGGGCACTCCGGAATGCCGGCGAACGCCTCCATCTTCCGGAACTCGCAGCCGAAGAATTGCGCCGCACCACGCATAGCCTTGAAACCCTCCTGGGCCGCGTCGATGCCGAAATGATCCTCGACCGCCTCTTTGCAGGGTTCTGTATCGGCAAGTGATTCACGTGAAACCCTCAGCTCGCGGTCCTTCAGTTGATTCACGTGAAACATTGCCCTAAACCCCGTCCGTCCTGCACCGGGAGACCGAAATGTCTGGCAAAGCCTATGACGTCATCATCGTTGGGGGTGGTCACGCCGGCTGTGAAGCCGCGGCCGCCGCTGCACGCCTTGGCGTTTCGACTGCGCTCGTCACCCACAAGCGGGCCACGATCGGCGAAATGAGCTGCAATCCTGCCATCGGCGGATTAGGCAAGGGCCATCTCGTTCGTGAGATTGACGCGCTTGATGGCTTGATGGGGCGCGTCGCCGATGCGGCCGGCATCCAGTTTCGCGTCCTCAATCGTCGCAAGGGCCCTGCTGTGCGGGGCCCCCGCGCCCAGGCCGACCGCGCGCTTTACCGCGCAGCAATGCAGAAGGCGATCGCCGAACAACCGAACCTCGAGGTGATCGAAGGCGAGGTCGATGATCTGATCGTGGACCATGGCCGTGTCGAAGGCGTCGCGCTGCTCGATGGCCGAACATTCGGCACCCGCGCGGTCGTGCTGACCACGGGAACATTCCTCCGCGGTCTCATCCACCGCGGCGAGGAGACGACCCCGGCGGGGCGGCTCGGCGAGAAGCCGGTGCTCGGGCTGTCCAAGCGCCTCGAGGCGCTGGGCCTGCAGCTGGGCCGGTTGAAGACCGGCACGCCTGCCCGTCTCGACGGGACCAGCATCGATTTCAGCATGCTCGAAGCCCAACCGGGCGATGAGCCACCGGAGCCCTTTTCGAGCCTCACCGAAACGATCACCAACCGGCAGGTCATGTGCCACGTCACGCGCACGACCGCAGAGACCCACCGGATCATCGCGGACAACATTCATCGTTCGGCCATGTACTCCGGCCGCATCCAGAGCCGGGGCCCGCGCTACTGCCCCTCGATCGAAGACAAGATCGTCCGCTTTGCCGATCGCGACAGTCACCAGATCTTTCTTGAGCCCGAGGGTCTCGACGACCCCACAATCTATCCCAACGGGCTCTCGACTTCGCTCCCGGCAGACGTTCAGGAGGCTTTCCTCCGGAGCATGCCCGGTCTCGCCGACGTGCGAATCGTAAAGCTTGGCTATGCCATCGAGTACGACCATGTCGATCCCCGCGAACTCCTGCCAACCCTCGCGCTGCGGCGGCTGCCGGGCCTTTATCTTGCGGGCCAGATCAACGGAACGACGGGGTACGAGGAAGCCGCGGCGCAGGGGCTGATTGCCGGCGCGAATGCAGCGCTCGCCGTCTCCGACCGCGCGCCGCTCATGCTCTCGCGGACGGCAAGCTATATCGGCGTCATGATCGACGATCTCGTCACACGTGGCGTCTCCGAACCCTATCGAATGTTCACCTCGCGTGCCGAATTCCGGCTGCACCTCCGCTCCGACAACGCCGACCAACGCCTTACGACGCTCGGCGTTGAAACTGGCCTGGTCGGACCGGTGCGGGCCGACCACTACGCAAAGAAAGCGCGCCGCCTCGTAGCCGGCCGCGCCCTTCTTGAAACATCGGTGACGACGCCGTCCGAAGCCCGCGCGACGGGGCTCGCCGTCAATGCGGACGGGCAGAAACGGACGGCTTTCGAACTCCTGTCCTACCCGGACATAGCCGCTGAGGATCTGCTGCGGCGCTGGCCTGACCTCCATGTCATCGCTCCCGAAACCATGGCTCAATTGGCGGTCGATGCTCAATATGCCGTCTATGTCGACCGGCAGCGGGCCGACATCGAAGCGGTGCGCCGTGATGAGGCGATCGCCATCCCCGACTGGGTCGATTACGCCGCCATCTCCGGCCTCTCAATCGAGATCCGCCAGAAGCTGACCGCGCGTCGGCCAGCGACACTGGCGCAGGCGCAGGCCATCGATGGCGTCACGCCCGCAGCGCTGACCCTTATCCTCGCGATCATCAAGCGCGGCGCGCTGCGCAAGGCGAGCTGATGGACAGCCGGCGCGACCCGATCGCCGCATTTGTCGGCGACGAACACGCCGACCGCGTTCTTCGCGATCTGGAATCCTTTTGCAGTCTGGTACGCAAATGGCAGCCCGCGCAGAATCTTGTTTCACGTGAAACAGTAGGGGCGCTGTGGGATCGCCACATCCTCGACAGCCTGCAACTCCACACCCTGTTCGGGCCCACCGATCTTCAATGCGTCGATCTTGGCAGTGGCGGCGGTTTCCCGGCGCTGCCCCTTGCCATAGCCGCCAAGGGGAGTGAGAGGCGCTTCCTGCTCGTTGAATCCAACGCGCGCAAGGCCGCTTTTCTCCGCGCAGCGGCTCGAGAACTCGGCGTCGCAGTTCGCGTAGCCTCTGAGCGCGCGGAATCCCTTGATTCACGTGAAACAGTCGGCGTCGATATCGTCACCGCGCGCGCCCTTGCGCCTTTGGACCGGCTGTTCGGGTGGGTTGCGCCTTTTATGTCATCGAACACGCGCGCGATCCTGCCCAAGGGGCGAGAACATGTTGAAGAGTTGGCGCTGGCGGATGCGCTGTGGCAGTATGACGTGGTAATGCATCAAAGCAGCACCGATCCGGAAGGCGTCATCCTCGAGATCGCCAATCTGCATCGAAAAACCAGATAGTTACCGGAGGCCATTCTTGGCGCCACGGATCCTGACCCTCGCGAATCAGAAGGGCGGCGTCGGCAAGACGACGACTGCCATCAATCTGGCGACCGCGCTCGCCGCCATCGGCGAGCGCGTCCTGATCATCGATCTTGATCCCCAGGGCAATGCTTCGACGGGGCTGGGCATCGCCCGCGCGGGCCGCGAGGTCTCGAGCTATGATCTCCTCGTGGGTGAAGCCGGCATCGCTCAATCGGCGGTCATGACCAGCGTGCCCAACGTCGCGATCATCCCGTCCACCATGGACCTGCTCGGGGTCGAACTCACCATTGCGGCACGCGCCGACAGGGCCTTCCGGCTGCGCGAAGCGCTGAAATCGATCAACGAACTCACCATCGCCGGCAGTCCCGTCACCTATGTGCTGATCGACTGCCCGCCATCACTCAATCTACTGACAGTCAACTCACTGGTCGCTGCGGACGCCGTGCTTGTCCCCCTGCAGTGCGAATTCTTCGCGCTCGAAGGGCTGAGCCAGCTGCTGCAGACCATCGAACAGATCCGCTCGACACTCAATCCGCGCCTCTCCATCCAGGGCGTCGTGATGACGATGTTCGACAAGCGCAACAATCTTTCCGAACAGGTGCTCCAGGATGTGCGCCAGGAGATGGGCGATCTCGTCTATGACACTGTCATTCCGCGCAATGTGCGGCTTTCCGAAGCGCCGTCCTATGGCAAGCCGGCGCTGCTTTACGATCTCAAATGCGCGGGCAGCCAAGCCTATCTGCGCCTCGCCACCGAGGTGATCCGCCGCGAGCGGCGCCTCAATGCGGCCTAGGGTATCAAGATGAACGAAAAACCGTCACGTCTCGGCCGCGGCCTCGCCGCCCTCATCGGCGACATGGGCAGCCTCGATGCGCCGCGCGTTACCGAGAGCGGCTCATCGGGCGCCCGCCGGCTGCCCGTCGAGTTCATCATCGCGAACCGTCAGAACCCGCGCCGAGAGTTCGATGCCGACCAGCTCGAGGAACTGTCGCGCTCCATCCGCGAGAAAGGCGTCATGTCGCCGCTTCTCGTCAGGCCGACAGACGATCCAAACATTTTCGAGCTGATCGCCGGAGAACGGCGTTGGCGGGCCTCGCAAAAAGCCGGGCTTCACGATGTGCCGGTCATCATTCGTGAAGTCGATGATCGTGAGGCGCTCGAACTTGCCATCATCGAGAACGTGCAGCGGGTGGATCTCAACCCACTCGAAGAGGCGCAGGGGTATGGCCAGTTGATCGAGCAGTTCGATTATACCCAGAATGATCTGGCGCAGGTGATCGGCAAGAGCCGCTCGCACGTCGCCAATACGCTGCGCCTGCTCCGTCTGCCCGACGAGGTCCGCGACATGCTGGCGCGCGGCGAGCTCACGGCGGGCCATGCCCGCACGCTGATCACGGCTGAGGATCCGGGCGGTCTCGCGCGCGAAATCGTCGAGGGCGGTCTTTCGGTTCGCGAAGCCGAGGCTTTGTCGCAGCGCGAAGCCCCGCAGAAACGGCCGCGCGGCGAGGCTGCGCCGGCGCGCCAGAAGGACGCCGATACCGTTGCGCTCGAAAAACGCATCACCGATGCCCTCGGGCTCGCGGTCAACCTCGATCATCGCGAGAAGGGCGGGCGAATCGAGATCCGCTATACGACCCTCGAGCAGCTCGACACGATCTGCCACCTCCTCACCGGCCAGCGCTGAAGCCGAAGCGTTTCACGTGAAACGCGCACCTTAGCGGCCATTGGCCTCGCGGGCGAGCGCAAGAAGCGTGCGATGCAGCAGGGTCTCGGCCAGTGCCGGTTTTCGCCGGCTGTCGCCGATTGCGGCCAGCAGCCTTGCGCCGGCGGCGGCCAGCGCAGGCTCGCTCCAGGCTCGCAATTGCTGCTCGAGCAGGGTTTTCCGCGAGAAATGCGGGCGCGGCCTGCTGTTTTCGAGCACGTCGCGTGCAGATCTGCCCTGATCCATCTCCTGCCGCCAGCGCCGCAGCTGGACAAAGTGCATCAACGCCGTAGCGAAGAGCTGTTGCGGGTTGATGTTGGCGGCGAGCGCCCGTGCGAGCGCGTCGTCGAGCCGCTCGGCATGACCGGTGCCCGTTGCATCGAGGATCTGGTCCAGAATCATCGCGCCATTGTCCGCGCATAGCGTCAGCACGTCCTCGCGCGTGATCGTCTTGCTCGATGCCGCAAAGAGTACGAGTTTCTCGAGCTCCCGCCGCGTGATCTCGCGGTCGTTCCCCAGGCTGTCCCGCAGCAGCGCCGGCACGTCCGGGTCGAAGCGGATCCCTTCCTTGGAAAACGTGTCCCGAATGAGCGCGAGCAGCGTTTCGTCGCTGTCGGGATAGCAGGGCAGGGCGCGTCCGAGCTTTGCCGCTTCGACGAGGCTGCGCAGTGGATCGCGCGGCAGCAGGTTCCCCCCTTCGAGGATGATGGCCGCGCCTGCCGGATCGTCTTTCAATTCGCTCAGTGTCATGACGAGGCTCTTGGCAGCGCCACGCACGCGGATGACGCGCTTCTCGCCGAAAAGCGAAGGGGTCTTTGCCTCCACAGCCAGCCGCCCGGGGTCGGCGTCGATCTCGCTGCCGTCGAGCGTCACGATGCTGGCATTGGCATCGTCGCGCGCAAAATGGCGGACGAGGCGCTGCGCCGTCTCCCGCACGAGACCGGCATCGGGCCCGTAGGCGAGGAATATGCCTTCGTCGAGATCGGGCCGCGCCAGATAGCGGGCCACCTCATGGGCCTTGAGGGCGGTCATTGCGCCGTCGCGAGTGCGCCCAATAGCGTCAGCCTCAGCGTTTCGGCAACGGCGCGGGCCGCGCGCTCTGCGGCCTCTGTCTCGGCCGAAACGTCAGCCAGCACCTGCTCGCCCCGTGTGAAGACTGCCGACGCGCTCCGCGTAGCTGTGAACGAAACGGCGCCGTCCGCCTCGGTAACGACGAGGTCGGCGGTGACCACCGCCTCGAACTCGGTGCGCGGATTGTCAGTACGGCTTCGGGCAAGGCGACGCACATCGCTTCGCGCGGTCACCGAAACCCGGGGCGCGCCGGTATCGCCACCCGGTCCGAGCCGCAGCGCGAGGTCCTGGTAGATCACCTGCTCGAGCCGGTTGTTAGGTGCTGCATAGGCCAGCGCCAGCCGGCCCTCGGCAACACTCTGCGGCCCATAGGCGGGCGTGAAGCTCGAACAGGCGGCGAGGGCGGCCAAGGCCGCTCCCAATCCCAGGGCGCGGAGCGTGCGCGCTGCGCTAGACGACCACATTCACGATCCTGTCGGGCACGATGACCAGCTTTCGCGGAGGCTTGCCGTCCAGCATGCGGGCAACCGCGTCCAGAGACAAGGCCTCTTTCTCGATGAGTTCGCGGGCTGCGCCCTTGGGAACCACGATCTCGCCCCGGCGCTTGCCGTTGACCTGCACGGGGAGGGTCACGCTGTCGTCTTCGAGAAGGGCCGGGTCGACCGGCGGCCAGGGCGCATCGGCCAGAAGGCCTTCGCGCCCCAAGACCTGCCAGCAGGTTTCGGCCAGATGCGGCATCATCGGGCCGATGAGCTGCACGAGCCGCTCGACACCCTCGACCAGCACTTCGAGCCGGGCACGCGGCGCAGCCTCGACGAGCCCGACATAGCGCGATAGCGTGTTGGTCATCTCGTAGATCTGAGCGACGGCGCGGTTGAAGCGCAGCCCTTCGATATCGGCACCCACCTGGTGCAAGGCCCGATGCACGGCCTTGCGCACGGCAAGCGCCTCATCGTCGAGCGCGCCTGCGCCGCCCTCGGCCTCCTTGGCCGCGATCGCCATGGCCTCGTTGACGAGCCGCCAGATCCGCTGCTGGAAGCGGCTTGCGCCCTCGACACCGGCTTCGGTCCACTGAACGTCGCGCTCGGGCGGGGAATCCGACAGCATGAACCAGCGCGCGGTATCGGCGCCATAGGTCGCGACGATCTCGTCGGGATCGACCACGTTCTTCTTGGATTTGCTCATCTTTTCGACCGAGCCGATGGTGATGGCCTCGCCGGTCGCGGCATGGCGGGCGCGTCGCGTCTCGCCTTCTGTTTCGAGCACGATATCGGTCGGGGGCACCCATTCGCCCTTGCCGTTGCGATAGGTTTCGTGGGTCACCATCCCCTGGGTGAACATGCCCTTGAAGGGTTCGTCTATGCCGATATGGCCCGTCGCCTTCATCGCGCGGGTGAAGAAGCGCGAATAGAGCAGGTGCAGGATCGCATGCTCCACCCCGCCGATATACTGGTCCACCGGCAGCCAGGCATTGGCCTGATCGAGCACGGTCGGGGTGGCTGCATCTGGCGCGGTGAAGCGCGCGAAATACCATGAGGAATCGACGAAAGTGTCCATGGTGTCGGTCTCGCGCCGCGCCGGCGCGCCGCATTGCGGGCAGTCGACATGCTTCCAGCTCGGATGGTGGTCGAGCGCGTTGCCCGGCTTGTCGAAGCTCACATCCTCGGGCAGCACCACGGGAAGATCCTTCTTGGGCACCGGCACCGTGCCGCAGACCTCGCAATGGATGACCGGGATCGGGCAGCCCCAATAGCGCTGGCGGGAAATGCCCCAGTCGCGGAGCCGATAGTTGACCTCCACAACGCCCTGCGGGCGGCCATCGAGCATGCGTTCGGCGAAATGGCCGGCGATCCGCTGCTTGGCGTCCTCGATCGAGAGCCCGTCGAGAAAGCCCGAATTGAAGATCGTCCCGTCTTCGACATAGGCCTCGTCCCCGATCTCCACCTCCTGCGGATCAAGATCTGGCGGCAACACCACCGGCAACACCGGCAGATCGTATTTCCGCGCGAAATCGAGGTCGCGCTGGTCGTGCGCCGGGCAACCGAAAATCGCGCCGGTGCCATAGTCCATGAGGACGAAATTGGCGACATAGACCGGCAGCGTTTCGCCCTCCGAGACGGGATGGCGGACGTGGAGGCCCGTGAAATGCCCGCGTTTCTCGGCCTTTTCGAGCGTTTCGGTGGCGGTGCCCTGGCGATGACACTCGGCGACGAACTCGGCGAGCGCCGGGTCGGAGGCGGCAAGCGTGCAGGTCAGCGGATGGTCCGGCGACAGCGCAATGAACGAGGCTCCGAAAATGGTATCGGGCCGGGTCGTGAACACCTCGATGCTTTTCGCCTCGATGCGCGGGTCGGGCTCGAGCGCAAAGAGCAGCCGCAGCCCCTCGGAGCGGCCGATCCAGTTGCGCTGCATCACCCGCACCTTGTCGGGCCATTCGGTGAGCCCGTCGAGCGCAGCGAGCAGTTCTTCGGCATAGTCCGAAATCCTGAAGAACCACTGCGTCAGCTCACGCTGCTGCACCTCGGCGCCCGAGCGCCAGCCGCGCCCGTCGATCACCTGCTCATTGGCGAGCACCGTCATGTCGACGGGGTCCCAGTTGACCTTGGATTTCTTGCGCGACACGAGGCCAGCCGCCAGCATGTCGAGGAACATGGCCTGCTGGTGCCGGTAGTAATCGGGGTCGCAGGTCGCGATCTCGCGGCTCCAGTCGAGCGACAGGCCCATGGATTTGAGCTGGGCCTTCATCGCCTCGATGTTCTGGTAGGTCCAGGTGCGCGGGTTGAGCTTGCGCTCGATCGCGGCGTTCTCGGCCGGCAGGCCGAACGCATCCCAGCCCATCGGGTGCAGCACGTTCTTGCCGCGCGCGCGCCAATAGCGCGCCACCACGTCGCC
Organism: Arsenicitalea aurantiaca; assembly: GCF_003994485.1. Classification (GTDB taxonomy): domain Bacteria; phylum Pseudomonadota; class Alphaproteobacteria; order Rhizobiales; family Devosiaceae; genus Arsenicitalea; species Arsenicitalea aurantiaca. The sequence goes on along the minus strand of NZ_RZNJ01000004.1, from coordinate 260,849 downwards.
CATGGCGTAGTTGCGCACATGGCCCATATGGATGCGGCCCGAGGGGTAAGGGAACATTTCAAGAACGTAATAGCGCTCTCGCGGATCGTCATTGTCGACGACGAAGGCGCCGTTCTCGTCCCACACGGTCTGCCAGTGGGGTTCCATCTCGCGCGGGTTGTAGCGTTCTGCGCCTTGGCCAGTCACTCGGGGCGTCCTCTTGAGCGTCGGGAATTGCGTTCCGGGGGGATATTGGATACCGGGGACCATCAGCACAAAAAGCGGCGAGGGGTCAAGGAACAAGGCCATGCAGAGCCCAGTCAATGCCGCAGAGCGGCTCGCCATGATCGGTGCGATGATCGAGCGCGCCCGCCGTCGCTTCGGCCAGCCGCCCGAAAAAGTGACGCTCGTTGCGGTTTCCAAGACCTTTCCCGCCGAAGCCATCGCGCCCTTCATCAACGCGGGCCAGCGCGTCTTCGGAGAGAACCGGGTGCAGGAGGCCAAGACAAAATGGCCCGCCCTCCGGGCGCTTCACCCCGATCTCGAGCTTCACCTCATCGGCCCGCTCCAGACCAACAAGGCGCGCGAGGCCGTCGCGCTCTTTGACGTCATCGAGACGGTCGATCGCGACAAGCTCGCCGGCGTGCTCGCCGAAGAGATGGCGCGGGGCGGCCGGCGCCTCCCCGTCTTCGTTCAGGTCAATATCGGGCTCGAGCCGCAAAAGGCGGGCATCGCCCCCCAGGAGGCCGTGGCGTTCGTCACGCGGTGCCGGCAGGTTCACGGGCTCGAGGTCGCGGGCCTCATGTGCATCCCGCCGGAAGATCAGCCGCCCGGCCCCTATTTCGCGCAGCTGGCGATGCTGGGCGGCGAAGCAGGGGTCAACCAGCTCTCAATGGGGATGAGCGGGGATTTCGAGACCGCGATCGGCATGGGCGCCACCCATGTGCGGCTCGGCTCGGCGCTTTTCGGCCAGCGTCCGCCTTTGCCTCAAGGGACGTGATCGAAGCCTCTGCTGCGCAACTTTTCCACGCAACGTCCGTTGCTTGGGGCAGAAATGACTTGCTTGTGATTGGTCCGGGCAGCGATCGCCACCATATCAGGACCGGACAATTGCATGTCACAGGCACAGGCATAAGGACGCACAATGAACAAGCGCCGCCTCTTTCTCGTCGACGATGACGTCGAGCTTCGCAAGACCCTCGTCGACCAGCTCGAGCAATACCGGGAATTCGACATCATCGAGGCCGGCACGGCCCAGGACGCGATCGGCAAGGTACGCGAGGCGCATGTCGACCTCATGATCCTCGATGTCGGGCTGCCGGACATGGACGGGCGCGAGGCAGTGAAGCTCCTGCGGCGCGAGGGCTTCAAGAGCCCCATCCTGATGCTGACCGGCCATGACAGCGACAGCGACGAGATCCTCGGGCTCGAATCGGGCGCCAATGACTATGTGACCAAGCCCTTCCGCTTCTCGGTCCTCTTGGCGCGCATCCGCGCCGCGCTCCGCCAGCACGACCAGAGCGAGGATGTCGTCTTCACGATCGGGCCCTACAGCTTCCAGCCATCGGCCAAGCTTCTCGAGGCCAGCGACGGGGGAAAGGTGCGGCTCACCGACAAGGAAACCTCGATCCTCAAATTCCTCTACCGGCAGGGTCCCAAGACCATCACGCGCGACGTGCTGCTCAAGGAAGTCTGGGGCTACAACAACCGCGTCACCACCCATACGCTCGAAACGCACATCTACCGGCTGCGCCAGAAGATCGAACGCGACCCGTCCAACGCCCGGCTCCTCGTGACCGAAGAGGGTGGCTATCGCCTCGTCCCTTGAGGGACGCTCCCTTGCGGAAAACGCAGAAACCCGTTCCCGTTCCTTTACGCTCGTGGTCTATAAGGGGTGAGGGCCAGCGGGAGTGACGCCCGGGCCGGCGCCGCTGGCTCCGGCGCGGGAACAGGGGCAGTATGCAGCTCGACGACCAGGCGACGATTCTTGCGCGGGCGGATTTCTTCAAGATCTGCACGGGCGAACAGCGTCGCCTGCTAGCTTTTTCCAGCCAGCGCCTGCGCCACGCACCCGGTACCATCATCTACAAGAGCGGCGAGGTTCCTGAGGGCGCCCATGTGCTCGTGTCGGGCAGCGTCGCCTCGGCCTATGACGGGGAAGCCAATCCCTATATCGTCAGCACCAGCGGCGCACTGATGGGGCCGACATCGCTCGTCCTCGCCAAGCCGCGTCCAGTGACCATCACCGCGGTCGACCAGGTCGAGACGCTGCACGTGCCCAGAAGCGCCTTTTTGAAGCTCCTGAACCAGAACCCCGATCTCGCGCAGCGCGCTGCAGACCGCCTGCGCGCGGAACTCACCGGCTATCTGGGCGCGATTTCAGACATCCGGCCGCGCATCCGGCGCGACTGAGCCGCCGCTTCAGGCGAAGTGGACGATCACCGGCACGTGGTCGGACGGCTTTTCGCTCCAGCCCCGGGCCGGCTTGATGATCTCGGCGCCCGAGGTGAAGGCTGCGATATCGGGCGTCGACCAGATATGGTCGAGCCGCCGCCCGCGATCGGAGGCCTCCCAGTCCTTGGCCCGGTAGCTCCACCAGGAATAGAGCTTCTGGTCGTGCGGAATGTGCTTGCGCACGAGGTCCACCCAGCCCCCGCCGCCCGTCAGGAGCCTGTCGAGCGCCTCGGTTTCGGTCGGGGTGTGGCTCACGACATTGAGCAGCTGCTTGTGGCTCCAGACGTCGTTCTCGTGCGGGGCGACGTTGAAATCGCCCGCGATGATGTGCCCTCGTGCAAAGAGCGGCTCGCAGAACCAGGTTTCGAGCTCGCTCAGGAAATCGAGCTTATGGCGGAATTTCGGGTTCAGCACCGGATCGGGCTCGTCCCCGCCGGCGGGAATGTAGAAATTGTGCACCGTCACCGGCCCGCGCCCGAAATCGAGCATGGCCGAGACATGGCGGGAATCGGGGATCTCGCAGAAGGCGCGGCGCGACACGTCGGTGAGCGGGAAGCGCGAGAGCGTCGCCACCCCGTGATAGCCCTTCTGTCCATGCACCGCCTGATGAGAATATCCTGCCGCGGCAAAAGCCTCGGTGGGAAACTGGTCATTGGTGCATTTGATCTCCTGGAGCATCAGCACGTCCGGGCCGTGTTGCCTTAGAAAATCGAGCACGAGCCCGAGCCGCAGGCGGACCGAATTGATGTTCCAGGTGGCAATCGAAACGGGCATGAAAAAGGGCTCCGGGAGGGATCGGAGCCCTTATGGCAATGGGTGGGGCCAAGGACAAGCCTTGGCCCCGTGCCTCAGCGGATCTGCGGCTCGACCGAACGATAGGTGGGGTCGATATAGAAATAGGAGCGCGGGATCTCGACGTTCTTTTGCACGTCATAAAGCGAGAAGGTCAGTTCCGCCCCGCTCGGCTCGACGAGCGACCACTGCACGAGGTCCTTGCTGGCGCTGTCGAAGACGAGCGACACCTCGACCACTCCGATCGGTGTGTCGTCGGCGAGGGTGATGGTGAAGTAATCCGCCGAGCTCGAGACCGCGACGATGTTGGTGTTGAAGAAGTTGATCTCGCTGTCGAGGAACTGCCGTAGCGGAATGCGGTCCTGGGGATAGGCGTACTGGGTCTGCTCGCGCCGGTCGACGACATAGAAGCCGCGCCCCACCGAGATGATCTCCTCGCGGCTCGGGGGATTGTAGCGAAAGCGGATGCGGCTCGGGCGCTCGAGGAAGAACGTGCCTTCGCTGCGTCCACCCTGGCTGTCGATCTGCAGGAAGCGTCCCGCCATGGTGCGGATCGCCGAATTGTGGGTGCCGATCTCGCGGATCATCTGCTCTTCTTCGGCTGTCAGCGGCCGGTCGAGCGCAAAGCCCAGCCGGGCGGTCAGCGGGAGGAAGGCGAGGGCTGCAATCGAGCTCAGAAGGGTCCGGCGGTTCATGGGCGGAGCTGTCCTTGGCGGAATGAAGTGAGGCGTATCTACCCAGCAATTGCGGCGACAGCTGGAAGGTTCCGTTCACCTCCGGTTCAGGCGTTTGAAGGCGGGGCCGGGCCCCGCCTCGTGATCAGTACTCCTGGTCGCCACCCACGAGGATTTCGCGCTTGCCGGCATGGTTGGCCGGCGAGATCACGCCTTCCTGCTCCATGCGTTCGATCAGCGTCGCGGCGCGGTTGTAGCCGATGGCGAGGCGGCGCTGGATGTAGGAGGTCGAGGCCTTCTTGTCCTGCAGCACGATGTTGACCGCCTTGTCGTAGAGCTCGTCCCCCGAGCCCCCGAAGCCGTCGGCCTCCTCGCCGAAGGGCGCATCGCCGTCATCGTCCTCGGAGGTGATGGAATCGAGGTAGTCGGGCGCGCCCTGCGCCTTCAGATGGGCAACGACGCTCTCGACCTCGTTGTCGGCAACGAACGGTCCGTGCAGGCGCCGGATCCGCCCGCCCCCGGCCATGTAGAGCATGTCGCCATTGCCCAGCAGCTGCTCGGCGCCCTGTTCGCCCAGGATCGTGCGGCTGTCGATCTTGGAGGTCACCTGGAAGGAGACGCGGGTTGGGAAGTTGGCCTTGATCGTGCCGGTGATCACGTCGACCGAGGGGCGCTGGGTCGCCATGATGATGTGGATGCCCGCCGCACGCGCCATCTGGGCGAGGCGCTGGATGGTGCCCTCGATGTCCTTTCCCGCGACCATCATCAGGTCGGCCATTTCGTCGACGATGACGACGATGAAGGGCAGCGGCTCGAGATCGAACTCCTCGCTCTCGAAGATCGCCTCGCCCGTCTCCCGGTCGAACCCGGTCTGCACGGTGCGGGTGATCACCTCGCCCTTCTTCTTGGCTTCCCCGACGCGCTGGTTGAACCCGTCGATGTTGCGCACGCCGATCTTGCTCATCTTGCGATAGCGGTCCTCCATCTCGCGGACCGCCCATTTGAGCGCGACCACGGCCTTGGAGGGATCGGTGACCACGGGGGTCAAAAGGTGCGGGATGCCGTCATAGATCGAGAGCTCGAGCATCTTGGGGTCGATCATGATCAGCCGGCACTGCTCGGGGCTCATGCGGTAGAGCAGCGACAGGATCATGGTGTTGATGCCCACCGATTTGCCCGAGCCGGTGGTGCCGGCGATCAGCAGGTGCGGCATGCGCGCCAGGTCGACGATGATCGGCTCGCCCCCGATCGTCTTGCCGAGGCAGATGGGCAGCTTGCCCTTCATCTTCTCGAAATCGGCCGAGGCGAGCATTTCGCGCAGGAAGACGGTCTCGCGCGTCTTGTTGGGCAGCTCGATGCCGATGGCGTTGCGGCCCGGTACGACGGCGACGCGCGCCGAGATCGCGCTCATCGAGCGGGCGATGTCGTCGGCGAGCGAGATGACGCGGCTCGACTTGATGCCGGGGGCCGGCTCGAGCTCGTAGAGCGTGACGACGGGACCCGGGCGGACATTGATGATGTCGCCCTTGACGCCGAAATCCTCGAGCACCCCTTCGAGCCGGCGCGCCATGGCCTCGAGCCGCTCGGGGCGGTGCTCTTCCATCACCCCGTTCTGGCGCGGTTCGGCAAGCAGGCTGAGCGGCGGCAGTTCGAACCCGAACGGATCCTCGAGCAGCGAGCCCTGGGCCTCCCGCGTCGCGCGCTGGCTCGGCACCGGACGGGCGACGGGGGCCGCGACGCGCGCGCTCGGCGCTGCGACGGGCGCGACTGCCGGGGTGCCGCCGCGACGGGCCGGCTGGAAGCGGGAATCCCCCTGCATGCCCTGCCCGTGCTGGATGCCCGGACGGGGTGCGGCGCGCACCGGGGCGGGCGCATGGACCGGCTCGTCCTCCTCGGGGAAGGGATCATCGGAAAAATCCACGTCCTCGACATAGGCTTCGGCATAATCGTCGAGCGGCGCATCGAAGGGCGGTTCGTCGAAATCTTCATGGCCTGCATGTCCGCCATGGACCGGGGCCGGTGCGGGCACGGGCGCGATGCGTTTCTGGGTGCCGAACCCGGGCTCGCGCCTGCCGTCCTGCATGCCGGCATGGCCCGAAAGGGCGGGCTCCACCGCCCCACCCCGCCAGGCCTCGTCCTCGGCGCCGGCGGCGCGGCGGGCGGCAATCCCCGCGCGGGCGCGGCGGAGCGCGGTGCGGGCCGAATAGCCCATATGAGCCATGGCCCCGAGCGCAATGTCGAGCACGCGCGGCCGGTCGTTGCCGCCATCCTCATCGGTCTCTTCGGTCATGCGCGCCCGCGCATTCTCGGCGCGGGAGGCTTTCTTCCTCGTCCGCGCCGGGGTTCCGGTGCCTGCGGCGACCCAGAAGAGCGCGAGCGCCGGCACGGCGAGGATTACGGCAAAGAGGATCGCCGTCACCGGCTGCGGCTCCTCCCCGGTCACGAGCAGGCCCAGATTGGCAAAGCCCTGCCCCACGAGCCCGCCAAGCCCGGTGGGCAGCGGCCACGTCGAAGGGATGGCGAGAAAGGCGAGCACGCCTGCGGCCATGAGGCTCGCCCCGGCCCAGGCGAGCACGCGCAGCCCCATCCGCGCCGGCACGACGAGGCGCATGAATTTCCACGCCCAGAGCGCCGGGGGCACGAGAAGCACCAGCACCGAAAGCCCGAAGACCTGGAAGAGCAGATCGGCGACCACGGCGCCGGGGAAGCCGAGCCAGTTCTCGGGCGCCTTCACCGTCGCATAGGAAAGGCTCGGGTCATCGACCGACCAGGTGGCGAGCGCCAGCATGCAGAACCCCACGAGCCCCAGCAGCATGAAGCCCACGAGCCGCACCGGGATGCGGATGGCGATCGCATGGGCCGGCCTTGTCAGGTCATCGGTCAGGTTCTGTGTCGGCATTTGTCGGGGCTCTCGGGACTATCGGCTGACGCGGGGGAGGGCGTTCGCCCATTGGAGCGTCATGCTAGGCGTCCATGGTTAATCCGACGCTAACCCCGATCCCCTGCCCGAAACGCAAAACGACCCCCGGCGCGGGGCCGGGGGTCGCGTGCATCGCACCTGGAAGGCAAACGGGCTCAGGCGTTGTAGGCGCGCTCGCCATGGGTTGCGAGATCGAGCCCGTCGCTCTCGGCCGATTCGGGCACGCGCAGCCCCCCGAAGATCGCCTTGACGATGAGGAGCGCGACATAGGTCACGACGCCCGACCAGACGATGGCGATGCCCACGCCGATTGCCTGGATGACGAACTGGCCGCCGATCGCATAGCCCTCGGCCGGGCCGTAGCCGCCAAGCGCCGGGGCCGCGACGATCGCGGTGCCGAGTGCGCCGACGATGCCGCCCACGCCATGGATGCCGAAGACGTCGAGGCTGTCGTCATAGCGCAGCATCGGCTTCAGGGTCACGACCGCCCAGACGCAGGCAAGGCTCGCCACCGCCCCGAGCGCCATGGCGCCCGCGGTGCCGGAGAGCCCGGCCGCCGGGGTGATGGCGACGAGACCCGCCACCGCCCCCGAGACTGCGCCGAGCGCACTCGCATGCCCGCGGGTCACCCGCTCGGCCAGCGCCCAGGCGAGCGCGCCGGCCGCAGGCGCGGTGATGGTGTTGAGGAAGGCCTGGGCGGTCAGCCCGTTGGCCTCGAGATTGGAGCCGGCATTGAAGCCGAACCAGCCAACCCAGAGCAGGCACGCGCCCACGAAGGTGAAGGTGAGGTTATGGGGCGCGATCGGCTCCTTCATGAAGCCGGCGCGGGGGCCGAGGACGATTGCGGCGACGAGCGCGGCAATGCCCGAATTGATGTGCACGACCGTGCCGCCGGCAAAGTCGAGCGCGCCGAGCCCGAAGAGGAGGCCGGGGCCGGACCACACCATGTGCGCGATGGGCAGGTAGGAGAAGGTGAACCAGATGGCGAGGAACGCCATCAGCGCGCCGAACTTCATGCGCTCGGCAATGCCGCCGACGATGAGGGTGGCGGTGATGCACGCGAAGGTCAGCTGGAAGACGACGAACACCAGTTCGGGGATCTGTACGCCCTCGGTGAAGGTGTCGACCACCGAATCAGGGGTGATGCCGGCGAGGAAGAGCCGCGAGAAATCGCCGATGAAGGCCGAGAGCCCGCCTTCGGTGGGGCCGGCAAAGGCCAGCGAATAGCCATAGGCGACCCAGAGCAGCGCGATCATCGCAAAGCCCGCGAAAACCTGGGTCAGGACCGACAGGATGTTCTTGGAGCGCACGAGCCCGCCGTAAAATAGCGCAAGGCCCGGAATGGTCATCAGGATGACGACCATGGTCGACACCAGCATCCAGGCGACGTCGCCCTTGTCGACGGTGGCGGTCACGATCTCGGCGGCCGCTTCGGCTGCGGCGTTTGCGGGCTCGGCGGCGGTTCCCAGGGCATCCTGGGCCCGGGCGGCAAGGCCGAGGAGCGGCAGGGCAAGCCCGGCGAGGGCGAGGCTCGACAGGCGTCGGCCGACCGGACTCGTAAATTTGGCGAGGGCAGTCATGGGAAAACTCCGATGGGTGCGGGCTAGAGCGCCGCGGCGCCGGTTTCGCCGGTGCGGATGCGGGTGACGTGTTCGAGGTCGAAGACGAAGATCTTGCCGTCGCCGATGCGGCCGGTCTGGGCGGCGTCGCGGATCGCGCCGGTGATGGCGTCGAGCTGGGCGTCCTCGATGGCGATCTCGAGCTTCAGCTTGGGCAGGAAATGCACTGCATATTCGGTGCCGCGATAGATTTCCGAATGCCCCTTCTGACGGCCATAGCCCTTCACTTCGGTCACGGTCATGCCGTGGACGTCGAGCGCGTTGAGGGCCTGGCGCACCTCTTCGAGCCGCGATGGTTTGATGATGGCGGTAACCAGTTTCATGTCGTGCCCTTCCGGCGCAAATGGACTGGCAGACCAGACTCAAGCCGCGTGCCAAATCCGCTGTGCCAGATTGTTGAGCAGATTGAAGAGATTAGCTCGTCGCCCGGGAAACCTGTCTCAGCCAAGCGCGATTTCTGCACAGTTTTTGGGCAGGCTGCTGCATCGGGGTGCAGATCGAGCACTTGCCCGGGGAGCGTGGCGGGAAAGGGGATGCAGCCCATGCGGTGCGAGTGGGAAGCCTCCGTGGCGGACCAAGAGGGCATGGGCTGCATGCCGTTTCCAGCCGGAGCCGGAACGGGGTGGCGGCCCGGGCGAGGCCCGGACCGCCAGGAGCGTCACTTGAACTCGGGATAGGCCTCGACGCCGACTTCGGACTTGTCGAAGCCGAGGGCTTCCTCTTCCTCGCTCGGGCGCAGCCCGACCACGGCCTTGAGGATCAGCCAGACGATGGCGCTGGTCACGAAGACGAACACACCGACGACGACGATCGCCACGAGCTGGCCGAAGAGGTTCGCATCGGGGTTGGTGAAGACCACCGCGATCGTGCCCCAGATGCCGGCGAACAGGTGCACCGGAATGGCGCCCACCACGTCGTCGATCTTGAACCGGTCGAGCATCGGAACGGTGAACACCACGATGATGCCGCCGACGGCGCCGATCAGGCTCGCAGTGCCCATGCCCGGGGTCAGGGGCTCGGCGGTGATCGAGACGAGGCCGGCAAGGGCGCCGTTGATCACCATGGTCACGTCGATCTTCTTGTACATGAAGTAGGTCGCGACCGCCGCGGCGAGCGCGCCGCCCACGGCACCGGCATTGGTGTTGGCCATCACGCGGCCCACATCGGCGATGTCGCCGACCGTGCCCATGGCAAGCTGGGATGCGCCGTTGAAGCCGTACCAGCCCATCCAGAGGATGAACATGCCGAGCGCGGCCAGCGGCATGGACGAGCCGGGGATCGGGTTGACCGAGCCGTTCTCGTTATACTTGCCCTTGCGTGCGCCCAGGATGATCGCGCCGGCGAGCGCCGCCCAGCCACCGACCGAGTGCACGACCGTGGAGCCGGCGAAGTCGAGGAAGCCGAAATCGGCGTCGAGGAAGCCGCCGCCCCACTTCCAGGAGGCCTGGATCGGGTAGATGAGCGCGGTCAGGACGAAAACGAAGGCGAGGAACGGCCAGAGCTTGATGCGCTCGGCAACCGTACCCGAAACGATCGAGGCTGCGGTGGCGCAGAACATCACCTGGAAGAAGAAGTCCGAGCTCGTCGTTGCATAGGTGAGGTCGGCCGCTTCGGGGGCAAGGCCCACCGGCTCGAGCACGGCGATGCCGATCGCGCCGAGGATGCCGTCGATCAGCCAGCCATCGCCCGGATACATGATCTGGTAGCCGATGACGTAATAGGCGAGCACCGCCAGGGAATACATGGTGATGTTCTTGAGGATCTGCATCGAGACGTTCTTGGAGCGAACGAGGCCCGATTCCAGCATGGTGAAGCCGGCCGCCATCCAGAAGACGAGCACGCCGCCGAACAGCATCAGGAAGCTGTTGAGGATGTACTGGACCTGCTGGGGCACTTCGCCACCGGCGGCAACGACCTCTTCGGCGGCCTCGAGGGCGGGTTCGGCGTCCTGCCCGATCGCGGGCAGGGCGAGCAGCAGGGATGCCAACGCGGCGGTCCCCAGCAATGTCTTTGTTCTTTGCAGCATTAGGGTCAGTCTCCTGTCTCTGGCGTCAGAGGGCCGAGGCGCCGGTTTCGCCGGTACGGATGCGGGTGACATGCTCGAGGTCGAGCACGAAGATCTTGCCGTCGCCGATGCGGCCGGTCTGGGCGGCGTCGCGGATGGCGGTGGTGATGGTGTCGGCCTGGGCGTCGTCCACCGCGATCTCCACCTTCAGCTTGGGCAGGAAGTGCACCGCATATTCGGTGCCGCGGTAAATCTCGGAATGCCCCTTCTGGCGGCCATATCCCTTGACTTCGGTCACGGTCATTCCGTGGACATCGAGCGAGTTCAGCGCCTGACGAACCTCTTCGAGCCGTGACGGTTTGATGATTGCAACCACCAGTTTCATGGATGCCCCTTTCAGTGCTTGGGTCCCGTCTTCAACAGGCCTTGAGACTCAAGACCCGTGCCAAGATGCTGCCTTTATTTGCAAGTCATTGATTTTGCTTGACCTATTCTTGAAATCCAGCGGGGAACCATTGCGCCAGCAGTGCTGACCTTGTTGTTCATGCCCATCAAATAGGCAAAAATGGCGTCTTTGCCCAATCGGTGTGCGCTCGTGTCGCCTTGCTTCGGCCCGGCGGACGCGCCATGTGTTCGGGCACATCGTCTTGGTCAGATCGCAAAAGCCCGAGGACCCCTTCAATGAGTTCGAGCCCCGCGCCGCAGCGCTTCGACGTCGTCATCGTGGGTGGCGGGCCGGTGGGCATGAGCCTTGCGCTCGCCCTCACCCGCTTCATGCCGGGGCTTTCGCTCGCGCTCGTCGACCGGCGCGCTTTCGGGGTCCCGCAGGACCAGCGCGCCTCGGCGATCGCGGCGGGCGTCCGACGCGTTTTCGAAGCGCTCGGGGTTTGGGGGGAACTCCTGCCCGGTGCCGAGCCCGTGCGCGCCATGCGCATCACCGATTCGGGCAAGGGGGACATTTCCCGCCCGCTCTTTTTGAGCTTCGAAGGCGATGTGGTGCCGGGCGAGCCGTTCGCGCATCTCGTGCCCAACCGCGCCATCGCCACCGCGCTGCTCGGCGCGCTCGAGGGCAAGGTCGATTTCGTCGCGCCCGCCACCATCACCGGCTGGTCCGGGGAGGGCGGCGCGGGCCTGCTCACCCTCGAGGATGGGCGGCAGCTTGCCGCCCCGCTGATCGTTGCGGCCGATGGCGCGCAGTCGGGCCTGCGCACCCGCGCCGGCATCGGGGTTCTGGGGCATGAATACGGGCAGGCGGGGCTCGTCACCACCATCGCCCACAGCCTCCCCCATGAGGGGATTGCCTATGAGCATTTCCGCCCACAGGGGCCCTTTGCGAGCCTGCCGCTGCCGGGCAACCGCTCCTCGCTCGTCTGGACCGAGACGCTCGCCGAGGCCGAGCGCATCCGGGCGCTGCCGGCCGAGGCGCTCGGGCTCGAAATCGAGGCGGCGATGGGTTCGGCGCTCGGGCGCGTCACGCCCGAAGAGGGGCTCCAGGCCTATCCCTTAAGGCTCCAGATCGCCCGCAGCTTCATCGGGCCGCGCCTCGCGCTCATCGGGGATGCGGCCCATGTCGTCCACCCCATCGCCGGGCAGGGTCTCAATCTGGGGCTCAAGGACGTTGCCGCGCTGGCCGAAACCATCGTCGAGGCCATGCGGCTCGGTCTCGATCACGGCGCGCCCGATGTCCTCGAGCGCTACCAGCGCTGGCGGCGCTTCGACACCGCCCTCATGGGCCTCGTCACCGATGGCATGAACCGGCTCTTTTCCAACGATGTTGCCGCGCTCCGCGCCATCCGCGATCTCGGGCTCGGCATGGTCGACCGCATGGCGCCGGTCAAATCCGCCATGATCGCCCGCGCCGCCGGCCTCTCCGGCACCGGCCCCCGGCTCCTGAGCGGCTATCCTCTCTGAGCCAGAGAGGCGCTACCCGCGCGCAGCTCCGTTGACGCTTGCCGAAGAGGCGACGAAGTCGATCCCGTTCGCGCGGGACAGCCGGGCGATGCCGAGCGCCGCAAGTCGGGTCTTGAAGCCCTTGCCGCCGATCCGCACGGCCAGCGGCTTGTGCTCTTTGTGAAGGGTCTGGGCGAGGGTCGCGAGCCGCACCGGTTCGGTCTCGGCGAGCCGCCCGATCAGGGTTCTCAGCACCTGGATTTCGGCCGCGGACGGCGCCGTGCGCGGGGCTGGCGTGGTGGCGGCTTTGACCGCCGGCTTGACCGCCTGTTCGGCTTTGGGTTTGGGCGCGGCCGGCGCTGTGGCGGGCGATCTGGGAGCTGGCTCGAGCAGCGCATAGCTGGTGCAGGCCGCGCGCAGTCCCTTGCCGCCATTGCCGATCCCATGCACCTCGATGCCCGCCGCCCGCAGGCGGAGGACGAGCGGCCGAAAGTCGCTGTCCGAGCTCACGAGACAGAGCGTCCCGAGCCTGCCTGAATGGAGCAGGTCCATCGCGGCGATGGTCATCGCGATGTCGGTGGCGTTCCGGCCGCCGTTCATCTGCAGCACGGGTTCGATCGCCTCGGACTGCGAGAGCGTCAGCCAGCTGCCGCAGCGCCCGGCGCTGAAATCGCCGAAGACCCGGAAGATGCCGACGGGTCCGAGCCGCGCGGCATGGGCGAGAATTTCAGCGTGGTGCCGGGCGGGCACGTTTTCGGCATCGACGAGGACGGCAAGCATGCGGGCGCTCCGGCGAGGGTCCCCATCATGGCCGCTCTTCGTTCACGAACGCTTGCCGCACACCTCTGCATTGCAACCAGTCGAAACGGGCGCGACATTCTCACGCGCGCTTGGTGCCGAGCCCGGTCATGAACAGGTTTTCGAGGAATCGCGCCGCGTCCTCGAAGCGGCCTTCGCCATTGCGGCCCTTGCCGAGCACGGCGCGCACCTGCACGTCGAAATCGGCGTAATGCTGGGTCGTCGCCCAGATCGCGAAGATCAGGTGATAGGGGTCGGTGCGGGCGATCTTGCCCTCGTCCATCCAGCGATAGAGCACCTTGGCCTTCTCGTCGACGAGGGCCTTCAGATCCCCCTCCAGCATGTCGATGGTGCGCGGCGCGCCCTGCAGCATCTCGTTGGCAAAGAGCCGGCTTTCGCGCGGATAGTCGCGCGCCATCTCGAGCTTGCGCCGGATGTAGGAGCGGATCTCCGGGATGGGGTCGCCGTCGGGGTCCATCTCGCGCAGTGGCGCCAGCCAGGTCACGAGCAGCTCTGCGATGAGGCGCTTGTGAATGATCTCCTTGGAGGGGAAATAATAGAGCAGGTTCGGCTTGCTCATCCCCGCGGCGTCGGCGATCTGGTCGATGGTGGCCCCGCGAAAGCCGTGCAGCGAGAAGATCTCGAGCGCCGCATCGAGGATGATATCCTGCTTCTCGCGCTGGATACGGGTGAGGGGCTTGCCGCCCTTCCTGATCTTGGCGCGCGCCTTGCGCACCGCCTCGGGCACCGGGTTGGTCCCTGCTGCGGCAGAATTTTTAACCTTGATCGGCGGCATGGGAATGCTAACGTTTTTCCAACTGGTCAAAAATCCTGCTAGCACGCCCCGGCCCCAGTGCCAATAAGATGAGCGTCCTGGTCAGGTTACAACGGGGTCCTGCCGTGTCCAACCGCCGCAACGTCGCGCCGAACGATCTCAGCGCCTTCTGGATGCCATTCACGGCCAACCGCCAGTTCAAGAAGGCGCCGCGCATGTTCGCGACTGCCAAGGACATGCATTACACGACGACCGATGGCCGTCAGGTGCTCGACGGCACCTCGGGGCTCTGGTGCGTCAATGCCGGCCATTGCCGCCCGCGGATCACCGAGGCGATCCAGCAGCAGGCCGCCGAACTCGATTACGCGCCCGCCTTCCAGATGGGTCACCCCAAGGCGTTCGAGCTCGCCAACCGCCTTGTCGAGATCACGCCCGAGGGGCTCGATCACGTCCTTTACACCAATTCGGGCTCGGAATCGGTCGAGACCGCGCTCAAGGTCGCGCTCGCCTATCATCGGGCCAGGGGCGAAGGCAGTCGCTTCCGCCTCATCGGGCGCGAGCGGGGCTATCACGGGGTCAATTTCGGCGGCATTTCGGTCGGCGGCATCGTCACCAACCGCAAGATGTTCGGCACCTTGATGACGGGCGTCGATCACATGCCCCATACCCATGATCCGGCGCGCAACGCGTTTTCGCGCGGCGTGCCCGAGCATGGTGCGGAACTGGCCGACCAGCTCGAACGCATCGTCACGCTCCATGATCCCTCGACCATCGCGGCGGTGATCGTCGAGCCCGTGGCGGGTTCGACGGGCGTCATCCTGCCGCCCAAGGGATATCTCCAGAAGCTGCGCGAGATCACGAGCAAGCACGGCATCCTCCTCATCTTCGACGAGGTGATCACCGGGTTCGGGCGGCTCGGCGCGCCCTTTGGTGCCGATTATTTCGGGGTCACCCCCGATATCCTCGTCACTGCCAAGGGCCTCACCAATGGCGTCATCCCGATGGGCGCGGTGATGGTCACCGCCGACATCCACGACGCCTTCATGACCGGGCCGGAGCACCTGATCGAGTTCTTCCACGGCTACACCTATTCGGGCAATCCGATCGCCTCGGCCGCGGCGCTCGCCACCCTCGAGACCTATCGCGAGGAGGGCCTTCTCACCCGCGGGGCGGAGCTTTCCGAATACTGGGCCGACGCGCTCCATGGCCTGCGCGACTGCCCGCATGTCATCGATATCCGCAATATCGGGCTCGTGGGCGCCATCGAGCTCGAGCCCATCGCCGGCGCGCCGACGCGCCGGGCCTTCTCGGCTTTCCTCAAGGCTTTCGAGGCGGGGCTCCTGATCCGCACCACCGGCGACATCATCGCGCTCTCGCCCCCGCTCATCGTCGAAAAGAGCCACATCGATTTCATCGCCGAGACGCTGAGGGACATCCTGACCGGACTTGAGTGAGGTGGAATAAACATTCTATATGGCATGGAACAGAAAATCCATTCCATAGGAGCGGGAGCATCATGACCATCATCGCCAATGCCATCGGGGGGCGGCTCGTGCCCTCGGCGAGCACGAGGATCGTGCCCGTCTTCAATCCGGCAACGGGCGAGGAGACGGCCCGCCTGCCGCTCTCCACCCTCGAGGAGATCGATGCGGCCGTCGCTTCGGCCAAGGCCGCGCTCCCCGGCTGGGCTGCGACCCCGCCGATGAAGCGGGCGCGGATCCTCTTCCGGTTCAAGGCGCTGCTCGATGCGCATGCGGACGATCTGGCGCGCGAGATCTCGCGCGAGCACGGCAAGGTGCATGACGATGCGCTGGGGGAAGTGGCGCGCGGCATCGACTGCGTCGATTTCGCCTGCGGCATCCCGCATCTGCTCAAGGGCGAGTTCTCGCGCAATGTCGGGCCGGCGATCGACAGCCATTCAGATCGCCAGCCGCTGGGGGTCGTCGCGGGCATCACGCCCTTCAACTTCCCCGCCATGGTGCCGATGTGGATGTATCCGCTGGCGATTGCCTGCGGCAACACCTTCGTTCTGAAGCCTTCAGAGCGCGATCCGTCCGCGCCCATGCTCGCCTGGAAGCTCTTCATGGAAGCGGGGCTGCCCGAGGGCGTCTTCAACATCGTCCATGGCGACAAGGAAGCGGTCGACGCCATCCTCGACCATCCCGACATCAAGGCGGTCTCCTTCGTCGGCTCGACCCCCATCGCCCAATACGTCTATGAGCGCGGCACGCGCGCGGGCAAGCGCGTGCAGGCGCTGGGCGGCGCCAAGAACCATATGGTGGTGATGCCCGATGCGGACATGGACCAGGCCGCCGATGCGCTGATGGGCGCGGGCTACGGCTCGGCCGGCGAGCGCTGCATGGCGGTTTCGGTCGCCGTCCCGGTGGGCGAAAAGACCGCCGATGCGCTGGTCGCCGCACTGCGCCCGCGGGTGGAAAAGCTCAAGATCGGGCCCGCGACCGATCCCGAGGCCGAGATGGGCCCGCTCGTGACCAAAGCCCATCGCGACAAGGTCGTCTCCTATATCGACACGGGCGTCGCCGAGGGCGCCGAACTCGTCGTCGACGGGCGCGGCTTCTCGCTCCAGGGCTATGAGAACGGCTATTATGTCGGGGGCACGCTCTTTGATCGGGTGACCCCCGACATGACCATCTATCGCGAGGAGATTTTCGGCCCCGTGCTCTCGGTCGTGCGCGCCCCCGATTATGCCGAGGCGGTCCGCATGATCAACGCCCATGAATATGGCAATGGCACCGCCATCTTCACCCGCGACGGGGATGCGGCGCGCGAGTTCGCCGACAAGATCGAAGTGGGCATGGTGGGCATCAACGTACCCATCCCCGTGCCCGTCGCCTATCATTCCTTCGGGGGCTGGAAGCGATCGCTCTTTGGCGCCCACGCCATTTACGGCCCCGAGGGCGTCCATTTCTACACACGGCTCAAGACCGTCACCACGCGCTGGCCCGCCGGCATCAAATCGGGGGCGGAATTCACCTTTCCGAGCCTCAAATGACCCGATGGACCCGGCGCGCCCTTCCCACCCTCCCGATGCCGCCAGCGCGGCCGGGCCATATGCGATAGGCGTCTCATGTCTGCTCCCGGAGAAAACCTCAGGATCAATCCCGATCGGCTCTGGGAGAGCCTCATGGACATGGCCCGCATCGGGCCGGGGGTGGCGGGCGGCAACAATCGCCAGACCCTGACCGACGAGGATGCCGAGGGGCGCCGGCTCTTCCAGTCCTGGTGCGAGGCCGCCGGGCTCGAAATGGGCCTCGACGAGATGGGCACCATGTTTGCCCGGCGCGAGGGCGAAGAGCCCGATCTCGACCCGGTCTATATCGGCAGCCATCTTGATACCCAGCCCACGGGCGGCAAGTTCGATGGCGTGCTCGGGGTGCTGGGCGGGCTCGAGGTCGTCCGCACCCTCAATGATCTGGGCATCCGCACGCGCCGCCCGATCGTCCTTTCGAACTGGACCAATGAGGAGGGCACCCGTTTCGCTCCCGCCATGCTCGCCTCGGGCGTCTTTGCGGGCGTTCATACGCGCGATTTCGCCTATGACCGGCGCGACGCGCAGGGCCGGCGCTTCGGGGATGAACTCGAACGGATCGGCTGGAAGGGCGCCGAGCCCGTGGGCGAGCGCAGGATCCACGCCTTTTTCGAGCTTCATATCGAGCAGGGCCCGATCCTCGAGGACGAAGGCGTCGAGATCGGCGTCGTCACCCACGGCCAGGGCCTCAAATGGCTCGAGGTCACCTTTACCGGGCGGGAATCCCATACCGGCTCGACCCCCATGTACAAGAGGCGCAATGCCGGGCTCGGCATGGCCCGGCTCACCGAGCTCGTCCATGAGGTCGCGATGGACTACCAGCCCGATGCTGTGGGCGCGATCGGGCATGTCGAGGTCTATCCCAATTCGCGCAACATCATTCCCGGCCGGGTGGTCTGCACCGTCGACATCCGCTCCCCCGACAAGGCCGTGCTCGAGGAGATGGAGACCCGCGTCCGCCTCGGCGCCGAAACCATCGCCGAAGCCCTTGCCATCGAATGCGCCATCGCTTCGGTCGGCCAGTTCGATCCGGTCACCTTCGATCCGGGATGCGTCGACACCGTGCGTCGCGCCGCCCTGCGCCTCGGCTACAGCCATCGCGACATCGTCTCGGGGGCCGGGCACGATGCCTGCTGGATCAGCCGCGTCGCCCCCACCGCCATGATCATGTGCCCCTGCGTCGACGGGCTCAGCCACAACGAGGCCGAGGACATCACCCCCCAATGGGCCGCCGCCGGCACCGACGTGCTGTTTCACGCGGTAGTGGAAACGGCGGAGATCGTCGGGTGAGCGGAGATCGGGCAGGATCGGCTGCGCTTGCGGTGAAGCATATTTGCCGGCGGCCTGCGCCACCTCTCCCTGGGGGGAGAGGTCGCCGCGCAGCGGCGGGTGAGGGGGCCTTCTGATGCCGAGCCTCTCACGCTTCACCCGCCGCGCCCGGGCATTGCGGCTCAACAGCACCGATGCGGAAGCAAAACTCTGGTCGCGCCTGCGCAATAGGCAGCTCTGCGGACTCAAATTCGTCAGGCAGCACCCCGTCGGCCGCTACGTCGCTGATTTTGCGTGCCGCGAGCGGGATCTGATCGTCGAACTGGATGGCGGCCAGCACGCCGACAGCGCTTCGGATGAGGTCCGGACCGCAGCCCTTGCCGAACATGGCTATCGGGGCGTCCGGTTCTGGAACAACGACGTTCTCGAAAACATCGACGGCGTGCTCGAGGCCCTGGCCGAGGCCGCCGAGGCCCCCTCACCCGGCCTTCGCTTCGCAAATCCCTACCTCTCCCCCGAAGGGAGAGGTGACCGAGCCCCACTCCAGCCGTCAGCACATCACCGGAGGATCGCGTGAGCACCATCATCAAGAACGGCACCGTCGTCACCGCCGATCTCACCTACCCCGCCGATGTGCGGATCGAAGATGGGGTGATCACCGAGATCGGCCCCGATCTGTCGGGCGACAAGACGCTCGACGCCACCGGCTGCTACGTCATGCCCGGCGGCATCGACCCGCATACCCATCTCGAAATGCCCTTCATGGGCACCTACTCGAGCGATGATTTCGAGAGCGGCACGCGCGCCGCACTCTCGGGCGGCACCACCATGGTGGTCGATTTCTGCCTGCCATCGCCCGGCCAGGGCCTGATGGATGCGCTCACCATGTGGGACAACAAGACCGGCAAGGCCGGCTGCGATTATTCCTTCCACATGGCCATCACCTGGTGGGGCGAGGAGGTGTGGCGCCAGATGGCCGATACGGTCGATCGCGGCATCACCAGCTTCAAGCATTTCATGGCCTATAAGGGCGCGCTGATGGTGGATGACGACGAGATGTTCTCGTCCTTCCAGCGCTGCGCCGAGCTCGGCGCGCTGCCGCTCGTGCATGCCGAAAATGGCGACGTCGTCGCGCAGATGACCCAGAAGCTGCTCGATGCGGGCAATTCGGGGCCCGAGGCCCATGCCTATTCGCGCCCGCCCGAGGTGGAGGGCGAAGCCACCAACCGCGCCATCATGATCGCCGACATGGCCGGCGTGCCGCTCTATGTGGTGCATGTCTCTTGCGAGCAGAGCCATGAGGCGATCCGCCGGGCGCGCCAGAAGGGGATGCGTGTCTTCGGCGAGCCCCTGATCCAGCATCTGACGCTCGACGAGAGCGAATACCAGAACCCCGACTGGGACTATGCGGCGCGCCGCGTGATGAGCCCGCCCTTCCGCAACAAGGCCCATCAGGATTCGCTCTGGGCCGGCCTCGCCTCGGGCTCGCTCCAGGTCGTCGCCACCGATCACTGCGCCTTCACCACCGCCCAGAAGCGCACCGGCATCGGCAATTTCGCCAGGATCCCCAATGGCACGGGCGGGCTCGAGGATCGCATGCCGGTCCTCTGGACGCGCGGGGTCGCGACCGGGCGGCTCACCCCCAACGAGTTCGTCGCCGTCACCTCAACCAACATCGCCAAGATTCTCGGGCTCTACCCGAAAAAGGGCGCCGTGCTGGTGGGCGCCGATGCCGATCTCGTCGTCTGGGATCCAGCCCGCCGCAAGACCATTTCGGCCGCAACCCAGCAATCGGCGATCGACTACAATGTCTTCGAAGGCATTTCGGTCGAGGGCCTGCCGCGCTTCGTGTTGACGCGCGGCCATGTCGCCGTCTCCGAGGATGCGCTCGATGTCCGGCAGGGCCATGGCCGCTTCGTCCCGCGCGAGGCGAAGAACCCGGTCAACCGGGCGTTCAGCCAGTGGAAGGCGATCACCGCCCCGCGACAGGTCGAGCGCACCGGCATTCCGGCGAGCGGGGTCTGAGCGTCGTGGGTGGAGAGGTCACGAGTATGAAGTCCCCGGCCGAGGCGCCGGGCTCCAGCGCCGCCCCGGTCATCGCCGCGCAGGGGCTGGGGCTCACCTTCGGCACGGGCGATGGCGATGTCGTGGCGCTCTCCAATGTCGATCTCACCGTCAAAAAGGGCGAGTTCGTCTCCTTCATCGGTCCATCGGGCTGCGGCAAGACCACGCTCCTGCGGGTCATCGCCGATCTCGAACGGCCCACCGCCGGCACCATCAGCGTCAATGGCCAGACCCCCGAAGGCGCGCGGCGCAACCGGGCCTATGGCTATGTCTTCCAGGCGCCGGCGCTCTACCCCTGGCGCACCATCGAAAAGAACGTCGCCCTGCCTCTCGAGATCATGGGCTATCCGCGCGCCGAGCGTGCCGGGCGCATCGCGCGCGCCCTCGCGCTCGTCAATCTGACCGGGTTTGAAAAAAAGCACCCCTGGCAGCTCTCGGGCGGCATGCAGCAGCGCGCCTCGATCGCGAGGGCGCTCGCCTTCGATGCCGATATCCTCCTCATGGACGAGCCCTTCGGCGCCCTCGACGAGATCGTGCGCGATCATCTCAATGCCGAGCTCCTGCGGCTCTGGGCGAGCACGGGCAAGACCATCTGCTTTGTCACCCATTCGATCCCCGAGGCGGTCTATCTCTCGACCACCATCGTGGTGATGAGCCCCCGTCCTGGCCGGGTGACCGACATCATCCGCTCGACCCTGCCGGCCGAACGCCCCCTCGATATCCGCGAAAGCCCCGAATTTCTCGAGATCGCCGCCCGTGTCCGCGACGGCCTGCGCGCCGGCCACTCCTATGAGGAGGCGCTCTAGCCCATGGGTCAGGCGCTTACCCGTTCGACGCCCTTTGCCATCGGCGTGGTGCTCGCCGTCCTCGTGCTCGTCTGGTATGCCGCCGCCATTCCCATGAACGCGCCCTGGCAGCAGGGCGTCTATGGACGGGCGGGCGCGGTCGATGTGCCGTTCACCCAGTTCGTCGGCGATGTCTGGAACCAGGACAAGCCCATCCTCCCGACGCCTCATCAGGTCGTTCGCGAGATCTGGAACACGACCGCGCTCGTGCCCCCGCACATGCCACGCTCGCTTCTTTTCCACGCCTGGATCACGCTTTCGGCGACGCTGGCCGGTTTCGGCATCGGCACGGTGCTCGGCATCGGGCTTGCCGTGCTCATCGTCCACAACCGGGCGACGAACCGCTCGCTCATGCCCTGGATCATCGCGAGCCAGACCATCCCGATCCTCGCGCTCGCGCCGCTTATCGTCGTCATCGGGTTCAACATCTTCACCGGCCAGCTCGGCCTGCCGCCCGACCCGGCGCGCTTCCTCTCCAAGGCGATCATCTCGGCCTATCTCAGCTTCTTTCCGGTCGCGGTGGGCATGGTGAAGGGGCTGCGCGCGCCCGAGCAGATCCAGCTCGATCTGCTCGCCACCTATTCGGCAAGCCCCGCCCAGACCTTCTGGCGATTGCGCTGGCCGAGCGCGCTCCCCTATCTGTTCGCCTCCATGAAGGTCGGGGTCGCGGCAAGCCTCGTTGGCGCGGTGGTGGGCGAATTGCCGACCGGCGCCGTGGCCGGGCTCGGCGCGCGGCTCCTTGCCGGCTCCTATTACGGCCAGACCATCCAGATCTGGTCGGCGCTCTTCGTCGCCTCCATCCTCGCGGCTCTCCTCGTGCTCGCCGTCACGCTCACCGAGCGCCTCGTCAACCGGCGGCTGGGGGCGCGCCCGGCATGAGCATCACCCTTGCGTCCCAAAAACCGCTCGCGCCCAGCGCCCTGCAATCGGTGCTCGGGCTTCTCGTCGGGCTTTCGGGTGTTCTTGCCCTCGCGCTCTTCCTCGGCATGGGTGCGCCGGGCGGGCTCGCGCCGCTCGCAATCTTTAGTGCGCTCGCAGCCCTCTCGCTCCTGCGGTTCGCCCACCCCCTGCCGCTTCTCGCCGATGGCGCGCTGGCGATTTTCGGGCTCGCGGTGATCCTCTTCACGCTCGGGCCGGCCATGCCTGCGCCATTCTGGGCCGGGCTCGTCGCCGTCTGGCTTGCCACCTGGCTTCTGGTCGATCGGCTGAGCCTCGAAATCGCCCTGCGGCGGCTTCCCGAACAGCCCTTTGCGCTCATCATCCCGCTCCTCTTCGGGGTGGTGCTGCTCGTCGGCTGGGAGGCGATCACGCGCGGGGCCGGGGTGCCCTCGGTCATCCTGCCCGCCCCCTCGGCCATCTGGGCACGCATCCTCACCAGCACCGGCACGCTCTGGGCCGATCTGCAGCAGACCTTCAAGGCGGTGCTCGCAGGTTATGCCATCGGGTGCGGGCTCGGCTTCGTTCTTGCCATCGCCATCGATCGCAGCGGCTTCCTCAAGCGCGGCCTCCTGCCGCTCGGAAGCTTCGTTTCGGCGCTGCCCATCATCGGCATCGCCCCCATAATGGTCATGTGGTTCGGCTTTGACTGGCCTTCCAAAGCCGCGGTCGTCGCGGTCATGACCTTCTTTCCCATGCTGGTGAACAGCGTGGCCGGGCTCGGAGCCGCCGGCGCGATGGAGCGCGACCTGCTCTCGAGCTACGCCGCCGATTACTGGCAGACCCTCATGAAGCTGCGCCTTCCCGCCGCGGGGCCCTTCATCTTCAACGCCCTCAAGATCAATTCGACCCTGGCCTTGATCGGCGCAATCGTGGCGGAATTCTTCGGCTCCCCTGTAGTGGGCATGGGGTTCCGGATCTCGTCCGAAGTCGGCCGGATGAATGTCGACATGGTCTGGGCCGAGATCGCGATGGCGGCGCTCGCGGGCTCGGCCTTTTACGGGGTGATCGCGCTCATCGAGCGCGCGGTCACCTTCTGGCATCCGTCTGTGCGTGGTGCATAGGCATGCCGAAACCAAAAGGGGATGTGTCAGCATGAAAACGAAGCTTCTCGGCGCCCTTGTGGGCGCCACGGTTCTGATGGGCGCCTCGGGGGCGTTCGCCCAGGACGCGCTTACCCTCCAGCTCAAATGGGTCACGCAGGGCCAGTTCGCCGGCTACTACGTCGCCAAGGACCTAGGCTATTACGAGGAGGAGAACCTCGACGTCACCATCCTGCCCGGCGGCCCCGATATCGCGCCCGAACAGGTGATCGCCGGCGGCGGCGCAGACGTCATCACCACCTGGATGGCGGCGGGGCTTGCCGCACGCGAGCGCGGCGTGCCGCTCGTCAACATCGCCCAGCCCTTCAAGCAGACCGCGCTGCAGCTGGTCTGCGGGCCGGATTCGGGCATCACCTCGACCGAGGATTTCCCCGGCAAGACGCTCGGGGTCTGGTTCTTCGGCAATGAATATCCGTTCTATGCGTGGATGGCCAAGCTCGGGCTCTCAACCGAAGGGGGCGAGGAGGGCGTCGAGGTCATCCGGCAGGCCTTCTCGGCCGATCCGCTGCTGCAGGGCCAGGCCGACTGCATCTCGACCATGCGCTACAACGAGTTCAAGCAGATCCTCGATGCAGGCATCCCCGAGGAAGACCTCGTCATCTTCGATTATGTCGCCGAAGGCGTCGGCATGCTCGAGGACGGGCTCTATGTGCTCGAGGACCGGCTCGAGGATCCCGCATTCGTCGACCAGATGACGCGCTTCGTGCGCGCCTCCATGCGGGGCTGGGCCTATGCGGCCGAAAATCCCGAGGAAGCCGCCGAGATCATCCTCAACAACGACCAGACCGGCGCGATGACGCTGGACGCACAGATCTATCAGGTCGAGGAGGCCGCGGCCCTGACCCAGGGCTCGAACGGCGCGCTCGACGAGGCCGACTACCGCCAGACCGTCGACACGCTGCTCTCGGCTGTTTCGCCCGACAATCCGGCGATCACTGCCGAGCCCGAAGGCGCCTGGACGAGCATCGTCACCGACGGGCTCTGATCGGTCGCAAGCGAGATCAAGGAAGGGCGGGGGCAACCCCGCCTTTTTTCTGCACAATTTTTGGGCCTGCGCCGCAACCAAAGGTCACGACCCTGTGTTGTGAGTCATCCAATGCGTCAACACGAGGGCATAATCATGAACGGCATCATCTACATCGTCGGTCTTATCGTGATCATCATGGCGATCCTTTCCTTCATCGGCCTGCGCTGAGCCGAATTTTTAAAGGGGCAAGGAGCGCACACATGACCATTCCATCACCAGCCGCATCGGTCGAGGTCATCGAGACCACGAACGGCACCGACAATTCCTCTTACGTCGATTGGCCGGCGATTTTCGGGGGCATCGTCCTCGCTTCGGCCATCTCGATCGTCCTTCTGACCTTCGGGTCGGCGATCGGGCTTTCCTTCACCTCCTTCAATGCCCGCGAAGGCGTCGATCCGCTCTGGGTCGGCATTGCCGCGGCGACCTGGCTGCTCTGGGTCCTGCTGTCGAGCTTCATGGCCGGCGGCTATCTCACGGGGCGTCTGCGTCGCCGGCATTTCGATGCCCGCCCGCATGAAGTCGCGGTGCGCGATGGTGCGCATGGTCTTCTGGTCTGGGGCGGCTCGCTCGTCCTTGGTGCCGTTCTCGCCGTCAGCGGCGTCGGCGCTCTGGCCAACACCGTCGGCTCAATCGCATCGACCGCAACCCTCGCCTCGGCGACTGCTGCCGGCGATGTTGCCGAAGCTGCCGACGGGTTCGACCCCACTGCCTACTTCACCGACGTGCTCTTCCGCCCGGCTCCTGCCGGCACCGAAGAGGCTCCGGTTGCCGAAACCCCGGCTCCGGCAACGCCTGCCGCCCCGGCAACGCCCGTGGCTCCGGCTGATGACGCCGATGCGGACGCCCCGGCGGCACCTGTCACCACCCCGGCGCCTGCTGCCACCACTCCGGCGCCTGTCGCTCCGGTCGCAACGACCACCACTGTCGATACCACCGCGCTTCGCGACGAAGCCGGCCGTATCCTCGCCCGCAGTGCGGTTGAAGGCGAATTCTCCGAAACCGACCGCGTCTATCTTGCTCAGGTGATCGCCACCAATACCGGCCTCACCCAGGAAGAAGCCGAGGCCCGTGTCGACGAGGTCGTCGCCAATATCGATGCCGCTGCGGCTCAGGCCGTCGAGGCCGCCGAGACCGCTCGCCGCACCAGCGTCGTTGCAGCCTTCCTGACCGCCGCGGCCCTGCTCGCCGCTGCCATCGGGGCCTACTGGGCCGCGTCCATGGGTGGCCGTCACCGCGATGAAGGCACCGAGTTCGCCGACGTCTTCCGGCGCTACTGAGAACAAGAGGAGAAACATACCATGTTCAAGGCACTTGGCCTCTGGCTCCTGGGTGTTCCGATCTGGCTGATCATCATCATCGTGCTTTTCATCAGCTGAGGTTCAAGCCCACGACGTTGCTGAAAGACGATGATGAACGAAGGGCGGGGTTTTCCCCGCCCTTCGCTTATTTCCGGGCACTTGTCCCCGGGTTGCGCGCCCGTCCTTAGGATCGGTCACAACGCAATTCCGGGAGATATCGATGGACCAGACCCCGAGGCTCGGCCTCCCCAATATCGCGGCGCAGCAGGGCCTGCGCCAGGTGACCTTCAACGAGGCGATGGCCGTGCTCGAGCGCATCGTCCAGCCCGCCGTCCTCTCGCGCACCCCAACCGTTCCGCCCACCGCGCCTCTCGAGGGCGACGCCCATCTCGTGCCCCCAGCAGCCGCCGGCGCATGGGCCGGGGCGGAGGGGGCGATCGCCCAGTTCCGCGATGGCGCCTGGCATTTCTCCCACCCCCGGCCGGGCTGGCTCGTCTTCGTGCGCGATGAAGAGGCGCTTCTCGTCTTCACCGAAACCGGCTGGCAGGTCTTTTTTTCGACCGGGCCCGCTGGACTTCCGAGCCTCGGCATCAACACGGCGCCCGATGCCACGAACCGGCTCGCCCTGCGCGGTCCTGCGAGCCTTTTTGCCCATGATGGCACCGACCATCGGCTCATGATCGACAAGGCCGGGCCGGCCGATACGGCGAGCCTCGTCTTCCAGTCGGGCGCCTCAGGACGGGCCGAGATCGGTCTATCGGGAAGCGATGATCTCAGCGTCAAGCTTTCCGCCGATGGCAGCGCCTGGTCCGAAGCCCTTCGGCTCTCGGACGAGGGGGTGATGCTCGGGGCGGGCCGGCTCGGCTTTCCAGCCACGCCCGCGCCCAGCGCCGATCCCAACGTGCTCGACGCTTATGCCGAGGGCAGCTTCACCCCCTCGGTCAGTTTCGGCAACGCCTCGGTCGGGGTCGTGCATGGCAGCCAGAATGCCGGCCGCTACACCCGCATCGGGCGGCTCTGCTTCGTCTCGGGCACGCTCCATCTCTCGCAGCGGGGCACCTCGACCGGAGCCGCGCGCCTTACCGGACTGCCCTTTGCGGCAGCGCCCGGCACCATATGGACGACGATGAGCGTCGGCTATTCGACGAGCTTCGCGGTCGTCGGTGCGCTTCAGGGCATCATCGGTCCCAACGCCACCGAAATCGTCCTCTACCAGACCAATGGCGGCGCCTCGAGCGCGGTCCAGCACAGCAATTTCACCAACACGACGCTCATCTACTTTTCCCTCACTTACGAACTGCCCTGAATTTTTTGTGGCCGCGCGGGAACCGATAGCCGTCGCGCCGCGTTCCGCTTCTCAGACAAAGTTCCGCGCCCTCGCCCCTCCTCCGGCAGGGACGCGGCTTTGTCCTTTTCTTTCAATGGGAGTTGTCGCATGCGCCTTGGAACACAGTTGATGGGCGCGGCAGCCGCGCTTGCCCTTACGATCGCCAGCGCGCAGGCGCAGGTCGTCGTCTCCTCCAAGATCGATACCGAAGGCGGGGTCCTGGGCAACATCATCCTCAAGGTGCTCGAAGCCAACGACATCCCCGTCACCGACCGCATCCAGCTCGGCGGCACCCCGATCGTGCGCGAGGCGATCATCGCGGGCGAAATCGACATCTATCCCGAATATACCGGCAACGCGGCCTTCTTCTTCGAGCTCGCCGACGAGCCCGTCTGGAATGATGCGCAGGCCGGCTACCAGCGCGCCACCGAACTCGATGGTGAGGCCAACGACATCGTCTGGCTCTCGCCCGCGCCCGCCAACAACACCTGGGCCATCGCCGTGCGCAGCGATGTGGCCGAGGCCAACGGGCTCGTGTCGATGAGCGATTTCGGCCGCTATGTCGAAGAGGGGGGCGAGGTGGTCCTCGCCGCGTCCTCGGAATTCGTCAACTCGCCTGCCGCCCTGCCGAAATTCCAGGAGGTCTACGGCTTCACCCTCGCGCCCGAGCAGCTGATCACGCTTTCGGGCGGCGATACGGCCGCCACCATCGCCGCGGCCGCCCAGCAGACTTCTGGCGCCAATGCCGCCATGGTCTATGGCACCGACGGCGCGATCTCGGCCTCGGGCCTCGTCGTGCTCGAGGATGATGAGGGCGTGCAGCCGGTCTACCTGCCGTCCCCGATCGTCCGCCGCGAGGTCCTGGACGAATATCCGCAGATCGCCGATCTCCTCGCCCCGGTCTTTGCGGCGCTCGACCTCGAAACCCTCCAGACCCTCAATGGGCGCGTCCAGGTCAATGGCGAGCCTGCCGATGCGGTCGCCGAGGATTTCCTCACCACGGGCGGCTTCCTCTAGGCCCCGATCGATCCCCGCGCGGGGGCGAAGTCGCCCTCGCGCCCGGCCCTCCCGGCCCGCAGCGAGCAGGATGAGTGATGCAGGCCAGCGCCGTGCCCCTTGCCCGCCCGCGCCAGGGACAGTTTCGTTTTCGCCTCGATCTTCTAGGCGTCGTCATCGCGGCGCTCGGGTTCGCCGGCCTCTTCCTCCCCTTCGCCGCCTTTCGCGCCAACCGCATCGTGCCGGGGGAGGGGGCCCAACTCTTTATCGCGCTCGGGCCGGTCTGGGGCGTCGTTCTCTTGTCCGCGTCCCTCCTCGTGCTTGCTGTTGCACTCCTCCGCACCCCGGCGCGCCTGCGGCTCGCGGCGAGCCTTTCTGCTCTCCTCCTTCTCCTCGTACTCATCGGCGAGGCCGGCCGCCATCTGACGCCCGAGGGCGATGCGCTCGCCCGGGTGTCGCCCGGTTCGGGCTTCTGGGTGCTGCTCGCCGCCTTTGCGCTGCTCGCCGCCGATGCGCTGAGCCGGCTTGCGCTCTCGCCCCTCATGCGCATCGGGCTCGTCCTCGGCCTTGCTGCGGTCCTTGCCGCCATCCTCCTGAGCGGCGCCTGGGACGCGCTCTCGGTCCTCCGCGAATACGAAAACCGCGCCTCCGCCTTCTGGCGCGAGGCGGAAACCCATGTCCTCCTCGCTTTCGGTTCGCTCGCCGCCGCAACCCTTGTGGGGGTGCCGCTCGGCATGCTCTGCCACAAGGTGCGGCCCCTGCGCGCGGCCACCCTCAACGTCCTCAACATGGTCCAGACCATCCCCTCGATCGCGCTTTTCGGCCTCCTCATCGCGCCTCTGGCGTGGGTTGCGGCCAATGTGCCCGGCGCCTCGGCGCTCGGGGTTTCGGGCATCGGCACGGCGCCGGCGCTCGTCGCGCTCTTTGCCTATTCGCTGCTGCCGGTCGTCGCCAACACCGTGGTCGGGCTCGGCGCGGTGCCGCGTGCGGCCAATGATGCGGCGCGCGGCATGGGCATGACCAATTGGCAGCGGCTCGCCGGGGTCCAGATGCCGCTCGCCTTCCCCGTCATCCTCACCGGCATCCGCATCGTACTCGTGCAGAATATCGGGCTTGCCACCATCGCCGCGCTGATCGGGGGCGGGGGCTTCGGCGTCTTCGTCTTCCAGGGCATCGGGCAGACTGCGATGGATCTCGTCCTGCTCGGGGCCGTCCCCACCGTCATCCTCGCCATGGGCGCCGGCATCGTGCTCGATGCGCTTGTCGAGCTCGCCTCGCCCCAGAAAAGAGGCCGCTCATGAGCCAGCCGACCGCCCCGATGATCGCAATCGAAGGCCTCTGCAAGGATTATGAGGGCCGCCGCGTCGTCGAAGACGTCTCGCTCACCATCGGGCGCGGCGAGATCGTCGCGGTCGTCGGCACGTCCGGCTCGGGCAAGACCACGCTCCTGCGCATGGTCAACCGGCTCGTCGAGCCCAGCGCCGGGCGCGTCACCATCGAGGGCGAGGACACGCGCGCCCAGCCGCCCCATCTCCTGCGCCGGCGCATCGGCTACGTCATCCAGGGCAACGGGCTCTTTCCCCATCGCACCGTCGCCCAGAACATCGGCACCGTGCCGCGGCTGCTCGGCTGGGATCGCGCGCGCATCGCGGCCCGGGTAAAAGCGCTTCTCGAGATCTTCCAGCTCGATCCGGCCGAGTTCGCCGGGCGTCTCCCCCACGAGCTGTCAGGCGGCCAGCAGCAGCGCGTCGGGGTCGCCCGCGCCCTTGCGGCCGAACCGCACCTGCTCCTGATGGACGAGCCCTTCGGCGCGCTCGACCCCATCATCCGCGCCAAGGCGCAGGAGGATCTCCTCGCCATCCAGAAAAGCTTCGGCACCACCATCATGCTCGTCACCCACGACATGGATGAAGCCATCGCGCTCGGCACCCGCATCGCGGTGATGGATCAGGGGCGCGTCTTGCAATACGCCCCGCCAGAAGACATCATCGCAAGGCCCGCCACCCCCTTCGTCGATGCGCTCCTGGGGCGCGGCGACCGGCCCTTCCGCCTCCTTTCGCTCGGGCATGTGCGCGATCTTCTCGAGCCCGGCACCGCCCAGGGCGAGCCGATCGGCCCCGAGGCGAGCCTGCGCGAAGCCTTTGCCGAATGTCTCTGGTCGGGCCGCGACGCCCTGCCTGTCATCGAGAACGGGCAGGCGCTCGGCATCGTCCGGCGCGAGGCGCTGGCGCGCCAGGCGGGCCGCCCGCAATGAGGCCGGGGCTCGTCATCCGGCTCCTCGTCCTCGGGCTATTGGTCGCGTTCATTTTCGCGCCCGGCGCGTTCGGCTGGGCCTTTGCGCCGCTCAACCGGCCCAACCAGCCCCCGATCTATACCCAGTCGAGCCTTCTCCGGCTCACCCTCAGCCATCTGGGCATCGTGCTCGGCGCAGTGCTCGCCGCGAGCATCGTCGCCATCGGCCTCGCCATCGTCGTGACGCGGCGCGCGGGCGAGGATTTTCTCCCTCTCTCGCGCAGCCTTGCCAATATCGGGCAGACCTTTCCCCCCGTCGCCGTCCTCGCGCTCGCCGTCCCCATTCTCGGGTTCGGCAATGGTCCGACCTTCGTTGCGCTCTTTCTCTACGGGCTCCTGCCGATCTTCGAAAATGCGCTCACCGGGCTCACCGCCACCCCGCCCGCCGTGCGCGAGGCGGCGCGCGGCATGGGCATGACCGGCTGGCAGCGGCTCGTGGGCGTCGAACTGCCGCTCGCCCTGCCGGTCATCCTTGCGGGCGTGCGGCTCTCCATCGTCATTTCGCTCGCCACCGCCACCATCGGCTCGACGGTCGCCGCCTCGACGCTGGGGGAGGTGATCATTGCCGGGCTCCTCTCCAACAACATCGCCTTCATCCTGCAGGGCGGGCTCATCGTCGCGGTCCTCGCCGTCCTGATCTATGACGGGCTCTCGGCCATCGAGCGCCGGCTCGGGCGACGGGGCGGGGCGCCGCTGCCGGCGGCCTGAGCGCTCAGTCGCGCCGGCCGCGCAGTTCGGGCACGGCGGCAACCAGTTCCTCGTCCGAAAGCGGGCGCGCCTCGTCAAGGCTCAAGACCGGCACGCCACGGCGGATCGGAAAGGCGAGCCGCGCCACGGTCGAGACCAGCTCCTCCCCGCCCGCGGTCAGCGTCAGCCGGGTCTTGGTCAGCGGGCAGACGAGCATTTCGAGCGTCCTGGGGTCGACCTTTACCCGGGGCTCCGGCTTTCCGGCCGGCGCCGCCGCAGCGGGGCCGCCCGGTTCATCTTCGCTCACTGCAGCACCGGGCCGTCCGACTGGCCGCGCGCCATCTCGTATTCGGCCATGGCGATCAGCGTCTCGGCCCGCTCCTCGAGCGAGGGCGCTTCGAGCAGCACCTGCTTTTCGGCCGCCCCATAGGGGCTGACCATGCAGCAGAAATTGACGAGGTCGGCGGTCCCGGTCTTGTTGATCTCGTCCCAGTTGAGCTCGAAATCACCGAAATCGGCATAGTCGCGCATCATCTTGAGGAAGCGATCGCGATCCACCGCGCCCTCGCCATGGGTGCGCTCGAAATCGGATTCGAAGCGGCTCGCATCGATCACGCACTGGCGGAAGGGCGTGCGCACGTTGAGCTCGGAAACGAGCGCGAACCGGCAGATCCCCTCGAGGATGATGAAATAGCGCCCCTCGCTCGTCTCCTCGAAATGGGTGAGCCGCCCCACGCAGCCGACCGATTTCAGCGGCGCGCGGCCGAGCGGGCTCTCCTCTTCCCCGTCAGGCTCGGCGGGCTGGATGAGCCCGATCAGCCGGTCCCCTGACAGGGCGTGGTCCACCATTTCGATATAGCGCGGCTCGAAGATGTTGAGCGGGCGCTGCGCGAAGGGCAGGAGCAAGGCGCCCGAAAGCGGGAACACCGGAATGCTCCGGGGCAGGTCCTTGGTGGTGTGCGGGCGCTTGTGCATGGGCCTCGTCTTCAGGAAAACAGCAGGGCCGAAAGCA
The DNA here is from genome assembly GCF_003994485.1 of Arsenicitalea aurantiaca. Classification (GTDB taxonomy): domain Bacteria; phylum Pseudomonadota; class Alphaproteobacteria; order Rhizobiales; family Devosiaceae; genus Arsenicitalea; species Arsenicitalea aurantiaca. The sequence continues at coordinate 229,038 of NZ_RZNJ01000004.1, read as the reverse complement.
GCCTGCGGCCCTTGAGCGTTGCGGGGTCCTTCGGGCCCCAGGCCTCGAAGAATTCGAGCAGCTTGCGCCGCGCGCCGTCCTCGTTCCACTCCCGGTCGCGCTTCATCAGCGCCACCAGCGCTTCGGCCGCCTCGACCCGGCGGTTTTCCCCATTGCGCAGGATCGCAAGTTCGAAACGCGCTTCATGGTCGTCCGGATCAGCAGCAAGCCGCGCCTCGAGCTCTGCCCCGCCGCCCGAGAGCTCCGCCGCCTCGGTCGCAAGGCGCAGCGCCGATTCGACCGAAGCAAAGCCTGCGCCCGTGCGCTTGGGCTCGGGCACCTGGTCGAGCGCCGCCCGCGCCTCGTCGAGTTCGCCCACTTCGAGATAGACCCGCGCGATCCCGATCAGCGCCTCGGCGTGGTCGGGCTGGTGCTGGATCACCATGCCGAAGATCTGCGCGGCGCGCGGAAAATCCCTGGCCGCGAGCGCGGCTTCGGCCGCCTCCATGGCCGCGCCGATCTGCTCTTCGAGCGAGCCCTCCTGGGGTTTCGCCGCAGGGGCGCCCGCGATCACCTTGTCGATGAAGCGGCGCACCTCGCTTTCGGGCAGCGCGCCCATGAACCCGTCCACCGGCCGGCCGCCGGCAAAGGCGAAGACGGCCGGGATCGACTGGATGCCCATTTGGCCGGCCAGCGCCTGGTTCTCGTCGATATTGACCTTGACGAGCCGGACCTTGCCCCCCTTCTCGTTCACGACCTTTTCAAGCGCGGGGGTGAGCTGCCGGCACGGGCCGCACCAGGGCGCCCAGAAATCCACCAGCACCGGCGCTTCGAGCGAGGCTTCGAGCACGTCGGCGCGGAAGCTCTGGGTCGAGGCGTCCTTGATGAGGCCGGCGGGCGGCGTGCCCTGAGGCGTGGCGGAATTGATCTCGATGGTCACGTGTGCTGCCCTTCCCGGTCTTGCGGCTCGGTCCTGCGGTCCGGTTTCTGTCCCGGCCCCGTCCACACTTGCACGTCCCGACCCTTGCGAGGCAAGAGTGCATTTGCGTGATAAAACTTGCGAGTTTCCAGTTGCAATGCCCGCTTCGATTGGGCATATAAGCGCGCGTCGGGGCGATGCCAAGGGATTTGCCGAGGGATCGACCGACCGGTTCGCAAGAGCCGATGGAGCGCGGGTGTAGCTCAGGGGTAGAGCATAACCTTGCCAAGGTTAGGGTCGTGAGTTCGAATCTCATCGCCCGCTCCAATTTACCGGGGTCCTGAATCCCGGTGCAAAGGGTCCGCAAGGACCCTTTTTGCATTTCCGGCGCCCTTTTCCACATCGCCGAGCCTCCCCCGCGCCGCCACCCGCCTCACGCCCGCGCATCGGCATGGCCGCTTTGGGCCGCCCGGGTCGTGGTTGCATTTCCCTCCGCAATATCAACCGCCTATCCAGCGCCGTCAGCGGTAACGTCGCCCCGGTTGACGCCAAAAGTTTCATCGACGGCGGCTCAATGAATGCCGATAAACGGCACAGATGATGATGCCAGATATGAATTATCGGAAAGCTATTGACAGCCCCGGCGCGTCTGGTCTCACATGCTCATATGATGGTCACCCCCGGGTGGTGCCTAAAATATGGAGAGGCTTTGCAATGGCTGTGGTCGAACGGGTTAAGAGCGGCAGCAAATATGAGGACATGTTCAAGTTTTCCCGCCTCGTAAAGGTGGACAACTGGATCTACTCGTCCAACACCGCCGGACGGAACTACAAGACCCGCGAGATGTCCGAAGACGTACGCAAGCAGGCCCATCAGGCGCTCGACAATCTCGAGGGTGCGCTTGGCGGCCTCGGCGCGAAGCTCTCCGATACGGTCCGCTTCCACATCGCCGTCGCGACCCCGGCCGATCTCGAGCCCGTCCTCGAAGTGATCGCCGAGCGTGTCGGCGGCAATGATCCGGCCCACACCATCGCCATCGGCCCGATGCCCCATCCCGAGATGAAGCTCGAGATCGCGCTCATCGCCTATCTGCGCGATCCCGCGACGCCCGACATTGAAACCAAGGTCGCGGTCTAGGCCGGGGCGGAGAGACAATCATGGCCGACGTCGTCATCATCGGTTCGGGCATCAGCGGGGCGTCGAGCGCCTATGAACTGGCGCGCGAGGGGCTGAAAGTCGTTCTCATCGACCGGTTCGGGCCAGCGGCCATGGCCTCGGGCTGGACGCTTGCGGGCGTCCGCCAGTCCGGCCGGCATCCCGCCGAGCTGCCGCTCGCCAAGGCGGCAGTCGAGATCTGGCAGACCCTGTCGGACGAACTCGATACCCCCACCCATTATCGCCGCGGTGGCAATCTGCGGCTCGCCCGCACCCCCGAGGAAGCCGAGATCATCTCCGGCATCGTCCTCGACCAGGCCGCTGCCGGGCTCGACATCAGCCTCCTTGGTTCCAATGCCGAGGTGCGCGAAGTCGCCCCGGCGCTCGCCGAGCACGTTCTGTGTGCCTCGCTCTGCACGAGCGATGGCAGCGCCGATCCCACGAGCACCGTGCTCGGCTTTGTGCGGGCCGCCGAGCGGCTCGGCGTCGAGACGCGTTTCGGGGAACGCGTGTTCTCGATCGACGTGGTGGATGGTCGGGTGAGCGGCGTCACGACCGACAAGGGCACCATCCCCGCCCCCAAAGTGGTCGTCGCCGCCGGGATTTTCGGCAATGAGGTCCTCTCGCCGCTCGGCATCACCGTGCCGCTCCAGGTGCCCATGGTCACCGTCCTGCGCTCGGCCCCGCTCGAGGAGACGCTGACCCAGGTGATCGGCGTCGCCAATGCCGATTGCGCCGGCCGGCAGGAATATAATGGCCGCTTCCGCGTCACGAGCGGCCTGCAGGACTGGCATGGCGGGCTCCTCGAAACCGAGACCGCCGCCGGCACGCGGCCGCGCGTCCTGCCGACCGGGCTCAGCATGGCCGAGGTCGTGCAGCTCTTCGGGGATGTCGTTCCCGCCTTCGCCACCGCCCAGATCGAGGACTACTGGGCCGGCCTCATCGATCTCACCCCCGATGCGCTGCCCGTCATCGACGCGGGCACGGGGGTCGAGGGCCTCGTCGTCACCATGGGCTTTTCGGGCCATGGCTTCTGCCTCGGACCGATCACCGGCAAGCTCGTCAGCGATCTCGTCCAGGAGCGTCCGGCCCGCCTGCCGATCGAGGCCTTTCAATACAGCCGCTTTCACAACAGCCGCCATTTCCTGGAGGGCGCCACCCTTCACGGCTGACCACGTTTCATCGACTATCGCATGAGGGAGACTTGCCGATGACTATGAAGCGAATTGCACTGGGCGTGGTTTCGGCCGCGCTCCTCGCCGGAACGGCCCTGCCGGCCCTGGCGCAGACCCTGACCGTGGCCGTGCCGGGCAATGATCTGGCCACGCTCGACCCCCACCGCGCCAGCGCCACCTTCGACAAGAACGTCATCAACTGGATGTTCAACGGGCTGGTGCGCACCGCGCCGGGCCAGTTCCAGCTCGACACCATCGAGCCCGACATCGCCGAAAGCTGGGAAACCTCCGAAGACGGGCTCGTCTGGACCTTCACCCTCCGGCAGGACGTTCTCTGCCATGGCGATTACGGTCCGCTGACCGCCAGCGACGTCGTCTATTCGCTCAACCGCGCCGCCTCGCCTGAAACATCGAGCTATTCGGCCGACTATGCCGCCTTCGAGACCGTCGAGGCGCTGGACGACCACACCGTCCAGATCACGCTCTCGAACCCGATCCCGACCGTGCTCGGCCTGCTCGTGCCGTTCAATGGCGGCGCGATCATCTGCGAGGCCGCCGGCACCGAGCTCGGCGACGGCTTCGGCCGCAATCCGGTCGGCACGGGGCCCTTCGCCTTCGTCGAATACCAGTCCCAGCAATTCGTCCGGCTTGCGGCCAACACCGAATATTTCCGCGGCGCCCCCGAGATCGACGAGATCCTCTTCCGCTACGTGGCCTCCGATTCGAGCCGCGATCTCGCCTTCCAGTCGGGCGAAGTGGACATCGTCAACGGTCGCTTCGAGCAGTCCTGGCTCGACCGCATGGCGGGGCTCCCCGACACGACCGTCCAGGTCCTCGGCCCCTATGAGCTGCACCAGCTGCACCTCAACATGACCCAGCCGCCGCTCGACGACATCCGCGTGCGCCAGGCCATCGCCCATGCCATCGATCGGGACCAGCTCGTCGCCTTCCGCGGCGAGATGCTGACCCGTCCGGCGACTTCGGTCATCCCCTCGGGCTATCTGGGGCACGAGCCGCAGACCCTGCTCGAGCATGATGTCGAGCGGGCCCGCGAACTCCTCGCCGAAGCCGGCTATCCCGACGGCATCGACCTCAGGACCGTCCAGACGACGCTCCCGGCCATGCTGACCACCATGGAAGTGGTGCAGGCCCAGCTCGCCGAAGCCGGCATCAGGCTCAATTTCGAGCTCGTCGACCACCCGACCTTCCACGAGCAGATCCGCCAGGATCTTTCCCAGGTCGTCTATTACGGCGCCTCGCGCCTGCCGGTGGCCGACATCTTCCTCACCCAGTTCTTCGATTCCGACAGCATCGTGCAAAAGCCCACCGCCGTGACGAACTTCTCGCACTGCGACGTGGCCGATGCCGAAATCGAAGCGGCCCGCACCGAGATCGATCCCGAGCGGCAGGCCGAACTCTGGCAGGAAGCCCAGCGCAAGATCGTCGAGGCCATCTGCGCGGTGCCGATGTACGAGATGGGCCAGCCCTATGCCTGGACCAACCGTCTCGAATTCGCCGTGCCGCAGGAGGGATCGCTCAACCTCTCGCCCTCGATCAACGAAACCACGCGTCTGGCTGACTGATGCTGGGCTTTGTCCTGCGCCGGCTCGGCTTCGCCGTCATCACGCTGTTCGCCGTCCTGACCCTGGTGTTCTTCGTCATCAGGATCCTGCCGGGCGACCCGACCCTCGTGATCCTGGGCGACCAGGCGAGTGCGCAGAGCATTGCCCTCCTGCGCGAACGGATGGGCCTCGACCAGCCCGTCTGGCTGCAATACCTGCAGTTCCTGGGAGGTGCCCTGAGAGGCGATTGGGGCACCTCCCTGGTCTCGGGCCGTCCGGTGATCCAGGAAGTCCTCAACGTCCTCCCCCACACGCTCGAGCTCACCTTCGTCGCGCTCGTTCTGGGGGTGGTGCTGGGGCTTCCCGCCGGCATCTGGGCCGCGGTCAATCGCAACCGCATCCCCGATTACGTCACCCGCATCGTCTCGCTGCTCGGGCTGTCGGCGCCGGCCTTCGTCTCGGGCATCGTGCTGCTTCTGGTCTTCTCGATCATGCTGCGCTGGTTCCCGGTGATCAGCGGGGGGCAGGGCACCACGCTCCTCGATCGGGCGCGCGACCTTGCTCTGCCGGCCATCAACCTCGCGCTCATCATGGCCGCCTACGTCACCCGCGTCACGCGCTCCTCCATGCTCGAGGTGCTGAGCCAGGATTACGTGCGCACCGCCATGGCCAAGGGCGCCCCCGCCCGCGCCGTCGTCTGGCGGCACGCACTGCGCAACTGCCTCATTCCGGTCGTGACCGTGGTGGGGCTCTATCTCGGCATCCTGATCGGCAATTCGGTCCTCACCGAGATCGTCTTCAACCGCCCGGGGCTCGGCAAGCTCATCGTGGGCGCCCTCAACCAGCGCGATTACACCATGCTGCAGGGCATGATGGTCATCTACACGCTGATCGTGGTGCTCGTGAACCTCCTCACCGACCTCGTCTATGGCTTCATCGATCCCAGGGTGCAGTACAAATGAGCGAGCCCGCCACCACCGCCGCCCCGCGGCAACGCAATGAATTCCTTCTCGTCACCGGCAATGCGCTGCGCTTTGCGGGCCGGGCGGTCACGGGCCATCCCACGACGCTCGTCGGCACCATCGTCTTTGTCACCATTGTCGTGCTCGCCCTCCTCGCGCCGATCATCGCCCCCTACGACCCGGTGGCGCAGAGCATCGTCAACCGGCTCCAGGGCCCGAGCTGGGCGCACTGGCTCGGCACCGATTACTATGGCCGCGACATTCTCTCCCGGCTCCTCCATGGCGCGCGCTATTCGCTCGTCATCGGCATCGCCTCGATCTCGCTCGCCGTGGTCGTGGGCTCGCTGATAGGGCTCGTCGCGGGCTATTTCGGCGGCCGCATCGATATCGTCATCATGCAGGCGATGGATGTGGTGCTCGCCTTTCCGGCGCTCATCCTGGGCATCATCCTCGTTGCCGTGCTCGGGGCCAGCGTCACCAACATCATCATCGCCATCGCCTTTACCGCAGTGCCCGCCTTCGCGCGCATCGCCCGGGCTCCGGTGATGGCGTTGCGCGAGCGCGAATTCGTGCAGGCCGGCCGCGCGCTGGGGTTCTCCGATCTCAGGATCATGTTTCGGCACATCCTGCCCAACATCATCCCCGAAATCATCGTCATGGCCTCGCTCTGGATGGCGACCGCGGTGCGCACCGAGGCCTCGCTCGCCTTTATCGGGCTCGGCATCGCGCCGCCCACCCCCACCTGGGGCGGCATGGTGCGCGAGGGGTTCGAGAACATCCTCGACAGCTATTCGGTCGCGCTCTTCCCGAGCCTTGCAGTGCTCGTGCTCGTGCTGGCGCTCAACCTCATCGGCGACGGGCTGCGCGATGCCATCGATCCCAAGCTGGGGAGTGCCTCATGAGCCCCGAGCCCGTTCTCCTCGTCGAAGACCTCCGCGTCGCCTTCGGGCGCACCGAAGTCGTCAAGGGCGTCTCGTTCCGGCTCGATGCGGGCAAGACCCTCGCGCTCGTGGGGGAATCGGGTTCGGGCAAGTCGGTCACCGCGCTGTCGATCATGCGCCTCCTGCCCGAGCGGGCCCGCGTCACCGGGGCCATAAGGCTCGGGGAGACAGACATGCTCGCGCTCTCGGGCGAGGCGCTCCGCAAGGCGCGCGGCAAGAAGGCCGGCATGATCTTCCAGGAGCCGATGACCAGCCTCAACCCGGTCCTGCGGGTGGGCGAGCAGGTCGCCGAGGCGCTCCACTATCATACCGACCTCTCAAAGAGCGCCGCGCGCGCCGAAGTGCTGCGGCTTTTCGAGCGCGTCCGCATCCCCGACGCGGCCCGCCGCTACGACGAATATCCCCACACCTTCTCGGGCGGCATGCGCCAGCGGGTGATGATCGCCATGGCGCTCGCATGCAAGCCGCGCCTGCTTATAGCCGACGAACCCACCACCGCGCTCGACGTCACCATCCAGGCCGAGATCCTCGACCTGCTCGCCGAACTCCAGCGCGAGACCGGCACGGCGGTGCTCTTCATCACCCATGACATGGGCGTCGTCGCCGAGATCGCCGACGACGTGCTCGTCATGCGCCATGGCGACATCCTCGAGCAGGGCCCGGTCCGCAAGATCTTTTCAGCGCCCGCCCATGACTATACGCGCGACCTGCTCGCCGCCGTCCCGCGGCTCGGGGACATGGCCGAGACCGACCGGCCCGTCCGCTTCCGCCCCCGGCCCGCCGAGCAGATTCCGGCGAGCCCCCGGCGCGATCCCGCGCCCACCCCCGATGCCGAGCCGCTGCTTTCGGTCGATGGGCTCGTCACCCGCTTCAAGGTGCGCGGCGGCATGCTCGGGCGCCACACCGGCAACGTGCATGCGGTCGAAGGGGTCTCGTTTGCGCTCAGGCGCGGGGAAACCCTCGCGCTCGTCGGGGAATCGGGGTGCGGCAAGTCCACCACCGGCCGCTCGATCCTGCGGCTCGTCGAGCCCGAGGCCGGCGCGGTCCGCTTCGACGGGCAGGATGTGCTCAAGGCCGAGGGACAGGCGCTGCGCACCATCCGCCAGCGCATCCAGATGATCTTCCAGGATCCCTATGGCTCGCTCGATCCGCGCCAGACGGTGGGCTCTGCCATCGCCGAACCCATGCATGTGCACAAGATCGCGCGCGGCAGCGAGATGGAGGACCGCGTGGCGAGCCTCCTGCGGCGCGTCGAGCTCGACCCAGGCTCGGCCACCCGCTTCCCGCACGAGTTCTCGGGCGGCCAGCGGCAGCGCATCTGCATCGCGCGGGCGCTCGCGCTCGATCCGGCCCTCGTCATTGCCGACGAGGCGGTTTCGGCGCTCGATGTCTCGATCAAGGCGCAGGTGACCGATCTGCTGCTCGACCTGCAGGACGATCTGGGGCTCTCCTACCTCTTCATCAGCCATGACATGGCCGTCGTCGAGCGCATCAGCCACCGCATCGCGGTGATGCATCTGGGGCGGATCGTCGAGACCGGGCCGCGCAGCGCCGTCATCGGCTCGCCCTCGCACCCCTATACCCAGAAGCTCCTCGCCGCTGTCCCTGTCGCCGATCCCGAAAAGCGGCGTGCCCGCAAGCGCGACGGGGTCGCCGAAGAGCTGCGCAGCCCCATCCGGTCGGTCGGCTTCAAGCCCGAAGACGCGGTCTATCGCGAAGTCGGCCCGGGCCATTTCGTCATGGAAGGGGCCTGAGCCGCGCCCCTTCGCCAATCCGTCCTGTCTCCAAAAGAAGGGGGCGGCCAGTGCGCGCTGGCCGCCCCCTTGTCCATGGGCTCCCGGGGCGCTTCGGCTAGCCGTGCAGTTCCACACCCGTTCCGTCCGCCGCGGCGCCGAACCGGTCCATGGCAAAAGGCGCGATCGGCAGGGCAGGGGTCCGGCCTTCGGCAAGGTCGGCGAGGATCTGCCCGGTGATCGGGCCGAGGCAGAAGCCATGGCCCGAAAAGCCCATGGCCGCGACGACGCCGCCCGCCTCGGGGAGGATATCGAGGACGGGCAGCGCGTCGACGGTCTGGTCGATGAGCCCGCACCAGAGCTGGTCGAGCTTGACGTCGGCAAGTTCAGGCACGAGGGCACTGTAGCGTTCGATGAGCTCATAAACGCTTCTGGCGCGCGGGCGCACCTGCGGCCAGGGGTCGAGCGCGAGCTGGCCGTCCCACACCTCATGCCCCCCGCCAATGCGATATTCCCCGTTCACCTCCTGGCGCAGCGTCGTGTCGCCATTGGCGACGCCGATCACGGGCATGTCCCGGTGCGGCATGGGCACCGAACGCATCATGGTCGCGCTCATCACCTCGAAGGGCACGCGATAGCCGAAGGGCGCGATCAGATCATTGCCGTAGACGCCGGGGGCCAGCACCACCTGGCCGGCCGCAACGAACCCGTCATCCGTCTCGATCCCCGCGACCCTGCCGTTCTCGACCCTGAGCGCCAGCGCCTTCTGGCCGAACCGGGTTTCGGCCCCGAGCCGCTCGGCCGCCGCAACGAAGCTCGTCACCGTCGATCGGGGGTCGGCATGGCCGTCCGTGGGGCAGAACGAGGCGCAGATCACCTCGGGGGAGAGCATGGGCGCCATCGCCCGCAGCGCATTGCCCGACACCAGCTCCATCTCGAGCCCCAGCGCCTGATGCTCACCGACGATGGCCTTGATGCGCTCCGCCTCTGCGTCGGTGCGCGCGCAGCGCAGATTGCCCACCTGCCGGTAATGGGTCGGCCCGTCGAGCCGCTCGGCCAGATCCTGCCAGAGCGCCACCGCCGCCTGCGCCAGCGGCAGTTCGGCCGGGTGCCGGCCCGATTGCCGCACCCCCGCCAGCGTCCAGCCCGAAGCCATTGACGCGGGACCATATTGGTCTATCAAAACCACCTTGTGCCCGCGGCCAGCCAGTTCATGGGCCGTCGCGGCGCCGCTGATGCCTGCTCCGACTATCGCAAAATCGTACATGCCGTCCCTGTCCCGTATGCGCTTTGACATGTCGAGATTAGTGCAATAGTCGGAATCTATCCATATGATGAGTTCCAATAATCGGCATATATGTCGATTTTCGAGAGGTTTCGCGTCCAATGGCCAGTGAAAGTTCGAGCAATGCCGAGCGCGCCGGGGAAATCCTCGTGCATCTGGGCAATGCCGGGGTGGACGGGATGTCGCTCCAGGCGCTGGCCCTGGCGCTGGGGGATGCGAAATCGGCCACCCGCCGCGCGCTCGTCGCGCTCTCCAAGCGCGGCTTCGTCGAGCCCGCCGCGCGCTATGGCCATTACCGGCTCGGGCCCGCCATCTTCGGGCTCGCCAACCGCACCACTTCGGTCACCGAGCTCGTGCGGCGCTACCGCCCGGCGGTGACCGAGGTTGCCGCGATCACCCAGCAGTCGAGCTATCTGATGGTGCGCGCGGGGTTCGACGCCATCTGCGTCGACATGCATGAGGGCACAGCTTTCGTTCAGACGCTGACCGGGGGGATCGGCGGGCGCGTCCCGCTCGGCATCGGTCCGGGCACGGTCAGCATCCTCACCCTGCTCGATGATCCGCTCGCCCTGTCGATCCTCGATCACAACGCGCCGCGCTTTGGTCAGTACAACCGGGCCGACATGGCCAAGGTCACCCGTGAGCTCGACCGGGCCCGGGCGCTCGGGTTCAGCTATGATATCGGGGAGACCTATCCCGATGCGGGCGGGGTCGCGGTGCCCATCGTCTCGAGCCGCGGCAACACCGCCGCCGCCGTCTCGATCGCCATCCCCGCTTCGCTTCTGACCCAGAAACGCGCCGAAGAGATCGCGGGCGTCATCCGCGCCGCCATCGGCAAATGTGCCCCGGCCTGAGCGGGCGCGGCTAGAGGTTGGTGGCGGTTTGGGCGGTCATCCGCCACTGCCCCTCCGGGCCCTCTTCAAAGCAGATGCCGCTGGCATAGGGCTTTTCGAGCGGGGTCTCGTCAAAGCTGATGAAGCCCGTCCCGCCACCGGGCAGGTGGACGCCGATCCAGGGGCTTCGGGCGGGCGCATCATAGTTGAGCGCGTAGAGCCGGTCGGGCAGAAGCGCCCCGATCACCTCCCTGTCCGCGGCCGGGGCCGCGCGCAGGTCTGCGGGCGCCGAAACAAAGAAGAAGCCCGAACTTTGGATCCCGAGCCGCCCGGCCAGCGCCGCCACCGCCGCGACCGGGAAGGTCCTGTAGCCATAGCTGCAGATGGCGCCGGCCAGCAGCGGGTCGCGTCCCCAGTCATTGTCGTCCGAAAGCGCGCCCATGATGAATTCGAGCTCGGCCCGCACCGCATAAGGGGTCGTGTCGCTGCCATCGAAGGGGCGCTCATAGCTCCCCCCGATATTGTCGGCGAGGGCGGCGAGCCGCGCGTCGATCCCGTCAAAAGGGCCGATCCGCTCGGCCCGGCGCGGGATGGCCAGCTCCAGCGCGCCGTCGATGAGGAGCGGCGCCTCGGCGATGAGGCCGGCCAGCGCATCCCCGTCCCCCGCCTCGGCGGCCCTGAAGAGCGCCGTCGCCGCCGCGATCAGCGCCTCGGGCGGGGTCACGGTTTCGGCCGGGGCGAGCGGCACGGGCTCATAGGGTTCGCCCGCAAAGACGGGCAGGGTCAGCGCCAGCAGGCCCAATGCCAGAAGCCCTGATCGTGTCGCGTGTCCCATGGCGATCCTCCCCCGCTTTGCCTTGAGCAAAGAGCCTAGCCGCCCCCGCCCATCCCCGCCATGGCCTGAAGCGGGTAGGGCGCCCGCTCAGGGCAGGTCCAGCGGTTCGAGGCTGCTGTCGAGCAGCACCGGGTCGATCCGCGCCGCGAGCGTCTCGAGCATCTGCCGCACATAGCCGATCAGCCGGTCCGAGGCGGCGACGGCCTCCGTCTCATCGCGCGCCGCGATCGCCTCGAGCACGCCCGCATGCAGCGCCACGGTTTCGGAAAGGTCGCCCCGGCCCTCGATATGGGCGTGGTGCAGCCAGCCGATGCGGCGGAAGAGCGTGTGGAGCGGGCGCAGCGTATTTTCGAGAAAAGGCTCCCCGCCCGCCGCGAGGATCAGCCGGTCGATCCGCAGGTCGAGCGGGTTGAAGATCTCGATCGGCATCGCGCCGCCCTTGTTGCGCAGCGCCATGGCGATCTGGCGCATCTGCCGGCGCTGGGCGGGGCTCGCCCGGTCCGCCGCGAGCCGCACCAGAAACCGCTCCATGTCGGCGCGCAATTCGAGCAGCAGCGTTTCGCGCATGAGGTCGATCGGGGCGATCCGCACGCCCTGCCGGGGGTGAATGGTCATCAGCGTATCATGGGCGAGCCGCATCACCGCTTGGTGGGCGGGCGTGCGGCTCAGCCCCGAAATCGTCTGCAGGTCCTGGATCGAGAGAAAGCGCCCGGGCGCCAGCGTCCCGTCGACGATCAGCCCCTCGAGCCGGTCATGGGCCGCATCCACCAGCATGCGCCGCCCGCCGCCATCCTGTCCCATCGCCCTGCCTTCCTGATTGCCCTGCATCGCCCCGCGCTTCTTTTTCATGCGAACGCAGAAATGGACGGTTTTCTGCGGCCAGACCAAGCAGGAGGCTTCCCAAGTCTCCTGCGAGGCCTCCTTCACGAGGCGTTCCGTGAAAGGCCCCTGCCGCCAGTCCGGCGACGATGCCGTCCCGCGCCCCAAAACTCAGCCAGCCCCACCCCGCCATCCGTCTGGAGCTCTCGGCCGTCCTCGGCGGCACCCCGCAGGTCCAACGGCTCGTGCCTTGGAGCCTCCCGCCCCGCCCGCTTTAGCCGCCAGTCCGCCTCACGGTCCACCTCCGCAGTTCCCATCGGCTCAAGCTCCAGCCCCACCGGTTCCGATACCCAATCCGCCCCCGTCCTCGGTCCGCACCGGCAGCCTCTCGCCGGCTTCATCACCCCCACCGGCTTCAGCCTCTGGTCCGCCAACGGTTCCCGCTCCACATCCCGAGGCCGCTACCCCGAGGCACCCACCGCTTTGAGCCTCTGGTCCGCCAACAACTCCCGCTCCACAATTCGCGGCCGCTGCCCCGCAGCCCCCACCGGTCTCAGCCTCTGGTCCGTCAGCGGTTCCCGCTCCACATCCCCCCGGCTGCTGCCCCGCAGTGCCAGTCCCCAGTCTCCCCACCCGCTCCGGCTCCACAGCCCCCCAAGCGCCCCAGCCCGCACTCCACCTCCGGTTGCCTGTGAAATTTTAAAACACATTGAGAAATTTCTCAAATGCTCATACGCTTTTCCCTGGGTGCGGAGAGAGGTAGCGGTGAGGTCGCTGCGAACCGCTTCGAGCCCGCCGCCCCGCCTGTCGCCCGCCCGTCGCCCGCCTTCACCCCGCCCCACCTCGCCGCCTTGAGGAGCCATCATGAAGATCACCGCCATCGAAACCCTGCGCACGCGCGAATTCGCCAATGTGCTCTGGGTGCGCGTCCACACCGATGCCGGCATCATCGGGCTGGGGGAAACCTTTTACGGCGCCGGCGCCGTCGAGGCGCATATCCACGATACGCTGGCGGGCCGGCTCGTGGGGCGCGACGCGCTCGCCATCGAGGCGATCCACAAGGACATGGTGAGCCTGCCCATGGCGCAGTCCTCGACCGGCGTCGAATATCGCGCGGCCTCCGCGATCGACATCGCGCTCTGGGACGGGTTCGGCAAGCTCTGCGGCCTGCCGGTCCACCAGATGCTGGGCGGGCTCTGTCGCGACAGCCTCAGGATCTACAACACCTGCGCTGGCTATGGCTATGTGCGCACCAACAACATCCGCCCGGTCTCGACCTGGAATTTCGACGAGGCCGCCGGCCCCTATGAGGATCTTGCCGGCTTCATGACGCGCGCCGACGCCGTCGCCGAGAGCCTGCTCGAAAGCGGCATCACCGCCATGAAGATCTGGCCCTTCGATCCCCCCGCGCTCGAAAACCAGGGCCTCTACATCACCGCCGAGCAGATGAAGAAGGCCCTCGAGCCCTTCGAGAAGATCCGCCGCGCTGTCGGGGACCGCATCGACATCATGGTCGAGCTCCATTCGCTCTGGAACCTGCCCGCGGCCAAGTCGATCGCCAAGGCCATCGAACCCTATGCGCCCTTCTGGTTCGAGGACCCGATCCGGATGAACTCGCCCCAGGCGCTCGCCGAGTTCGCCCGCTCCACCGATGTGTGGACCTGCGCCAGCGAAACGCTGGGCTCGCGCTGGCCCTACAAGGACATTCTGGAGCGCGATGCCACCCATGTGGTGATGGTCGATCTCTGCTGGACGGGCGGGCTCACCGAGGGGCGCAAGATCGCCTCGCTCGCCGAGACCTATCACCGCCCCTTCGCGCCGCATGACTGCATCGGGCCGGTGGGGTTCGCGGCGGCCATCCACGCCTCCTTCAGCCAGCCCAATACGCTCATTCAGGAATCGGTGCGCGCCTTCTATACCGGCTGGTACAAGGAACTCGTCACCGAAATCCCGCACATCGCCAATGGCCGGGTCTATCCCATGGAAGGCCCTGGCCTCGGCCTCGAATTGCGCCCCGCCGTCTTCGAGCGTTCCGATCTCATCGTGCGGCGCACCGAAGCCTGAACAGTCCCCTCGGGCTTGACCTTGGCCCCCGAGTGTCGGACCGTCCGCGCGCGCCGCGGCCCCCATCGGGCCCGGCCGAAGCGGCCGCGAAAGGGGAGAGAGACCATGCAGGGCGTCGTCATCCATGGCGCGGGGGATCTGCGCATCGAGCCGGTCGCGCCCGTCCCGCCGGGGCCGGGTGAGGTGCGCATCGCCATCCGTGCCGGGGGCATTTGCGGGTCGGACCTGCATTATTACCATCATGGCGGGTTCGGCGCGGTACGCCTGCGCGAGCCGATGGCGCTCGGCCACGAGATCGCCGGCACCATTGCCGAGCTCGGTGCGGGGGTCAGCGGCCTCGCTCCCGGCCTTGCCGTCGCGATCAATCCGAGCCGCCCCTGCGGGTCCTGCCGCTATTGCCTCGAGGGCCGCGCCAATCACTGCCTCGAGATGAAGTTCATGGGCAGCGCCATGCGCTTTCCCCATGTCCAGGGCGGGTTCGCCCAATCGGTCACCGTGCGCGCCGATCAGGCCGTGCCGGTGGGCGAAACCGTGTCCTTCGGGGCGGCCGCCATGGCCGAGCCGCTCGCCGTCTGCCTTCACGCCGCCCGCCAGACCGGTTCGCTCATGGGGCGGCGCGTGCTCGTGACCGGCGCGGGGCCGATCGGCGCGCTTGCGGTCGCGGTCGCGCGGTTTTCGGGCGCCGAGGAGATCGTCGTCACCGATATCGGCGATTTCGCGCTCTCGCGCGCCCGCGCCATGGGCGCCACCAAAACCCTCAACATCGCCGAAAACCCCGATGCGCTGAGCCCCTACGCCGCCGAAAAGGGCCATTTCGATGCCCTCTTCGAAGCCTCGGGCAATGGGCGGGCGCTGCTCGGCGCCCTCGAAACCCTCCGCCCCGGCGCCACCATCGTCCAGCTCGGGCTGGGCGGAGACGTGCCCCTGCCGATCAATTTCCTCGTTGCGCGCGAGCTTCGGCTCTGCGGCACGTTCCGCTTTGCAGACGAGTTTCCCCTTGCCGTGTCGCTGATCGCCAAGGGGCTGATCGACGTTGCGCCCCTCATTACCCACAGCCTTGATTTCAAGGAGGCCGACCCCGCCTTCCGCCTTGCAACGGACAAATCCCAGGCCATCAAGGTGCAGCTGGTGTTTTGAGGGGGGCGCCCGCGAGTGTGAAAATCGCCCGGCATGGATATTAATCGCCCCTCATGGTCCGCCGGCCTTGCATAGGCTGACCAATGGGCGCAGACATGATCACTGGCCCTTTTTCACATAAACCCCGGTGATTCCTTGAAATTTTCCAGGCTCTCGGCGCTGACCATGCGGTCGCGCCTCCATTATTCAGCTGATGCCTGGAAAAGCGAACGCCTTGCGCCTGTCGCGGCCGTCGCGGTCTTCGGCCTCGTCGCCGGCGCCAATGGCGCGCAGGCCCAGAGCTACACCTGGATCGGGAGCGGGCCGTCGGCGGGCTGGGACGTCTCCACAAACTGGAGCCCTAACGGTTTGCCGACGGCGGACGACGATGTGCTCATCGGCCAGCATCGCGCCATCGTCGACGACACACGGTCGGTCGGCACGATCGTGCTCAATCCCGGCGCTCTCACCATCGAAGCGAATGGCAGCCTGACCTTTCAACACATTGAGCTGATCCGTCAGAGCGAGATTCTTGAAGGATCGTTGACCAATCTCGGCACAGCGACGGGCAGTGTCGGCAACGGCGGCATGTTAAAACAGGAGGGCGGCGATTGGTTCGGCAATGTTGAACTCAACAGCGGTTACCTCGAATCGAGATTGGGTAGCTCTTGGACGGGCGATATATGGGAGAATACGGGTTTAATTTTCAATTCCGATACCAGTATTTGGAATGGAAATGTAGAAAACAACTCCGGTTATATCGACAACGTCGATCGTGAGGGCACCTGGAACGGCGACATTTTGATCAATTCCGGCGATGACGCCATTATATTCAATGGCGGCGCCTGGAACGGCCACGTCATCACCAATGACGCCTTCATCAGCAATTATTACGCCGAAAGCGTCTGGACCGGCGACGTCAGGAACAACGCCGACACGATCTACAATGCCGGGATATGGATCGGCAACGTCGAGGAGAATTCCGGCGTCATCGAGAGCGGCAGCTTCCAAAATGACGACATCGCGAGCGTCTGGACCGGCGATGTCCGGATCAACACCGGCACGATTTCGAGCATCGGGGTCTGGAACGGCGCGCTGACCAGTTCGGGCCTCCTGATCCTCGAAAATCAGGTCAACGGCGCCATCGATAATAGCGGCACGCTGCAGGTGAACGCCGACCTTTCGGGGATCACGGCACTCACCAATTCCGGCCTCCTCACCATGACCCACCACAGCGGCGCCCAGACGCTCTCGGGCCAGAGCGCCAGCTTCGGGTCCTCCGGCACGCTCCTGATCGACGTCGACGCGACAGGCGCGAGCGATCGCATCACCCTCACCGGCGCGGCGACACTCGGCGGCGCGGTCCATGTCACCGCCGCTGCGGGCCCCTATGAGCGCTACACCAGCTCCACCATCCTCAGCGCCGGCAGCATAAGCGGCCGGTTCGACGAGGTCGTCGTCGACCTCGCCTTTCTTGCCCCGCGTCTCATACAGGACGGGACCACGGTCACCCTTGCGCTGATGCGCAACGACATGGGCTTTGCCAGTCTCGGCGTCACGCCCACCCAGATCGCGGTCGGCACCATCGTCGAGGCGCTCGGGGCGGGCAACACGCTCTTCGACGCGGTTCTCTGGCTCGACGAAGACGAGGCCGCCGCGATGTTCGATACCCTCTCGGGCACGGTCTATCCCGCAACCGAAATGGCGCTGATCGACAGCGCCGCGCGCGTTGCAGGCAGTCTCGCCGACCGGATCGGGCAGAGTTTCGATGCGCTCGCTTCCACCGGCAATCTCAGCGCCTACGCCCCGACCGCCACCGATCTCGGCACCGGGCAGGATGCGGGCCTCTGGGCCCGGCTCTATGGCGCCTCGCGCAAATCGGCCGAAGCGGGCGGCGTCGAGAGCGCCGTGGCCGCCGGCGGGCTCGTCGCCGGGCTCGATGGCGCGGTGGGCGACTGGCGGGTGGGGCTGATGCTCAATGCCGGCACCACCCAAACCGAAATCGGCGCACAGACTGCAGGCACGACCAGCACCGATTATGGGCTCGGCCTCTATGCGGGGCGCGAATGGGGCCAGACGCGGCTGTCGCTGGGCGGCACCTTCACCGGCCACGATATCGAGGCGACGCGCAATGTCACCTTCACCGATTTCAGCGAAACGCTGAGCGCGTCCTATGGCGCAACCACCGCCGTCGCCTTCACCGAGCTTTCCCACGAGATCGATCTGGGCGCCCTGTCGGTCACGCCCTTCGGCAGCCTCACCCGCATCCGCCACGCAACCGATGGCTTTACCGAAACCGGGGGCGAAGCTGCCCTGGCCGGCGAGGGCAGCGTCACCGATGCCACCCATGCGGTCCTGGGTCTCGGCATCGGCCGGCAGATCGCGCTTGAAACCGGCGTGCTCGTCACCGCCCGCGCCTCCCTCGGCTGGCGCCGCACCATCTCCAACAGGTCCGATGCAGAGCACGGCTTCGTCTCCGGCGGCAGTTTCAGCCCCGCCGATGCAGCCGACACCGATACGATGCTGGTCGGCGCCGACCTCAATTTCGATCTCGACGCGATGACCACACTCGATCTGGGCTATGATGGCCGGCTCGGCGCCCATTCAAAGGCCCACGCCCTCAAGCTCAGCTGGACCTCGCGCTTCTAGCCCGCCGGCACCGAGGGCATTGGGGGCTGGCGCACGGCCGGACTGTTCCGCACCGGGCGACAGCGCCGCCCCCAAAGCTGCTCGCCCGTCGCAAAAGGGGCGGGGCGACGCCCAGCCCCTCATTACCCACAGCCTCGATTTCAAAGAAGCCGACCCCGCCTTCCGCCTCGCCACGGACAAATCCCAGGCCATCAAGGTGCAGCTGGTGTTTTGAGGGGGATGGGAATGGGGTGGTAAGCTGAAGGACTGCTTGTCACCATTGTGCCGATTGAGCAGACTAAGGCAGAATTAGATCGCGGACTTACGCTGCGCCAAATTGCAAAGCAAGTTTCCGAACGAGGGCGTTGTAGCGAGTTCTTCAAACTACGTCTGCCATTGACAACGCGCGGAATTGAAGATGAATTTTGCATATGGGGATCATCACTAACATACGTTCGATGAAGGGCATGGGTATTCATGCCGATCGAAATTCGCGATCTCCTGCGCTCAATTTTCGCCGTTATAATCTGATCTACGGCTTTAATGGATCCGGTAAGAGCACCCTTTCTCGTCTGTTCTCCAGCCTACAGACCGGAAAGCTGCATGAAAGACTACCCGAAGGCTGTTCGTTTGAGGTAGCCTCCGACGACGGTGCCTTCTACGGTTTTCCGACTAATCCCAATGGTCTTGAGCCAAGACTCTTGGTTTTCAACACGGATTATGTCGAGCAAAATCTTCAGTGGTCGGTAGGGGTAGCTAATCCGGTCTTCTATATTGGAGCCGACCAAGCCGATGCCGCTACGGAACTGACCTGGATCGAGGGTGAAATCGCCAAGGCGGAAACCGCCAAGGCCCTAGCAGTCGAGGCAGAAAAAGCCGCTGACAAAGCTTTTGCCACGTTCAAACGGGAGCGGGCGCGATCCATAGCCTCCCGCTTGCATCTTGGCAGCCGAAAATATGAGGCGCCAGCGCTCGCTAAAGATTTCCAGACGTGGAAGGACGACACCGCTCCGGCATTGACCGAAGAGCAACTGAAAGCGGCCGAAGACACGCGGCAGCTCGCGGAACCTCTTCCTCAGGTGGCGGCCATCGAATTCGACTCGGCGGCTATAGCCGCTGCGTACCGCTTGGTCGTGGATATGTGCTCGCAATCGTTGGCAACGGTCGCGCTCGACGAGGTGCAGCGACATCCGGACATGCTCCTTTGGCTCAAACAAGGTCACGAGTTTCACCAGTCAACGGCCCTTGCTAACTGTCTCTACTGCGGAAATGGGATCTCTGTTGAGAGGCGGGCGAAACTTTCTGCTGCTCTAGACGATTCAGTGGACCATTTCGTCTCTCGTCTTTCGCGAACGGCAGAGCGCCTGGACAGCGTGCTTGCCACAGTCTCCGACATCGCTCAGGCTGCGCCAACAAGTGAGGCGCTGGTTGCTGAGGTGCGTACAGGATACACCGAAAAGCGGAACCTCGTAGCGTAGCGGGTCGACGCCGCCGTCTCGTCGCTCGCAGCGTTGCAAGAGGTGGTCAACGCGAAACTAGCGCGCCCTGCCTCGCCATCTGACCTTCGCGATCTTGCAGACGAACCAGCATTCAAATCAGTTGCTCAGGAACTCGCTGAAGTTATCACCCTAATTAATGATGTAGTCACGCGGCACAATGACATCGTCTCGAATTTTGCCAAGCACAAGGAAGACGCCGAAACAGCGATACGACGTCACTACACCCTTGATTGCCGAGGCGAATTCGCTGCGCATGCAGGGGAACTAGATGCTGCTACCGCCAACCTAACCAAAAAAACGGAGACCTTAGGTCAGCTACAGGCTAGTGCTACCGATTTGCGGCAAAAGATAAGGGCTCATGGACCAGCAGCGACAGCGATCAACAAGCTCGTCGCCTCCTACCTCGGTCATTCCGAGTTAACCATCCATCCGGTGGAACAAGGTTATCAGCTTCACCGTCACGGAGGCCCCATTATCGGGATGCCTAGCGAAGGAGAGAAGACGGCGATTGCTATCGCGTATTTTCTGTCTTCCATCGAAGCTGACAATAGGAAGCTCAAGGACGCGATCGTTGTCATAGACGATCCTGTGTCTAGCCTCGATACCAGAGCGCTAAATTTCGCGTGTTCATTGGTACGAGGCCGCCTTGAAAAGGCGGCCCAGGTGTTCATTTTTACCCATAATCTGCAGTGCATGAACGAGTTTCGAAAGGCGTGGAAAGGGAAGGCTCGCCCTCCGGAGGGCAAGGATCCGAGCGCAACATTCCTTTTTATCGATGTGGCCATCCCGCTGGGTCAAGTTCGGCGTTTGTCGTCCATAGTCGAGATGCCCAAACTGCTCCGGGAGTACGACTCCGAGTACCACTTCCTGTTCAGCCACTTGCTGCGGTTTGTAGACCGCCCCGATGCCTACGACGATCACGGCTACATGCCGCCGAATGTTATGCGCCGCGTTCTAGATGTATTCCTTGCCTTCAAGTGTCCGGGAAGCTCTGGGCTTGCCGGTCAGCTAGCGAAGCTATACGTCGACTATCCAGAAATTGACCGTGACAAGATTTCAGCCCTTGAACGGTTAGCTCAAGTCGAATCTCATTCGGACAATCTCGATGATCTTCTGTCGTTTTCTTCAATGACTATCGAAGAAACGCAAGCATCAGCCAATGCACTGCTTGAGATGATGAATGACGTGGACGCAAAGCATCTCGCTGGTCTACGGCGCCTTTGCCGTTGAACCAACACCACTGATGTTGTCGGATCATGGCGACCGCTCTGCGCTCCCGCCACTCGGTATGCGATCCCAAATCGCAAATCTTCAATCGCCCTCGGGCAGCATTTGGGGGTTCCAGACGATTTCCCACAGATGGCCGTCCGGATCCTGAAAATAGCCCGCATAGCCGCCATAAAACGTGTCCTGAGGCCCCTTTATCACCCTCGCCCCCGCGTCGCGGGCGCGCGCGATCGTCTCGTCGACCGCCTGCCGGTCGCGCACATTGTGCCCGATGGTGAAGGCGGTGGGCGAGATCCCGCTCTGCTCAGCCCCGTATCATGGGCGATGTCGTCTTCGGCCCAGATCGCGAGCTTCAGCCCGCCGGCAAGATCGAAAAAGGCGACGGCGCCATGTTCGAATTCGCGCCCGACAATGCCCTCTGTCGGCAGGCCAAGGCCGTCGCGATAAAAGGCGAGCGACCGTTCGAGATCGGCGACGCCGAGCGTGATGACGGAAATTCGTGGGCGCATGTCGATACCCTCTTTTTGGGCGCAGGCGGGATGCAGGCGCCCTGATGATCCTGGGCTTTGCCGGGCCCGGAAGACCCCCACCCAACCTCCCCCTGAAGGAGGGGGAGGAGCAGAACTGTGCAGATGGCAGGACCCAGCCCCCCCCCGCGTCCCTCCCCCTATCAGGGGGAGGTCAGGTGGGGGTAGGGCCCCGGCCGCCGGCCCAACTGCAACGGAAAGTCTCGCCCGAGCCGGTGCCGGCCTGCCTGCGGACAGCGCCCGAAGCGCCTCACCCGGCGGCGAACACCCGCGCCATCTCCGTTGCCCGGCGAAATGCCGCGCGGCGATGGGCGGCGCGGGGCGCGCGCTCCGCGCGGGGGCGGGCCATGCGGGAGAGGCTCGCTTCCCCCACGCTCTGGCCCAGCGCCATGCGCGCCAGTCGCCAGGCCCCCAGCATGGGAGCGGCCACGGGGTCAGGGCTCATCCAGAGTTCGCATCCGGTCACGTCGGCGAGGATCTGCCGCCAGAGCGGGCTCAGCGCGCCGCCGCCCGCCAGCGTCACGCGGCCCCCCGCCGGGCTGCCCTCGGGCCCGCCCATCGCCTCGAGGTTTTCCGCGATCGCCATCGCCACCCCTTCGAGCACGGCGCGATAGAGCTCGCCCGGGCCCGCCCGTCCGTCGAGATTGAGGAACGCGCCCCGAAGGTCGAGGTCGAGAAAGGGCGAGCGTTCGCCTTCGAGATAGGGGAGGAACAGCGTTTCTCCCGGGTTCTCGTCGGCGGCGCGCCCCAGCGCCTCGGCCTCTGCCTGGTCCAGCCCCAGCGCCCGGCGCGCCCAGTGCGCGGCTGCGCCCGCCGCGAGGATCGGGGCGATCTCGATGATGCCGGGGCCCGCCGGGTGCGCCAGCCGATAGAACCCGCTCGGGGCGTCGAGCGTCTCGGGCCCCGCCACCCGCGCCACCCAGCCGGTGGTGCCGAGGTAAAGGCTCACATCCCCCGGGCCCAGCGCGCCGCTCCCCAGCGTCGTCGCGCCCCCGTCGCCCGCCCCGTTCACCACCATTGTGCCCGCCTTCACCCCCAGCGCTGCGGCCGCCTCTTCGGTCACCCTACCGATCACGGCAGAGGCGGGGACAAGTTTCGGCAGCATGGCGCGGGCAATCCCGAAGCGCTCCAGCAGCGGCTCGGACCAGTCGCGGGTCCTGATGTCCATCAGCCCCGTCGTCGTGCCATTGGTCGGGTCGGTCGCGGCGATGCCGGTCAGCCGAAAAGCGAGGAAATCCTTGCTGCCGGGCAGCGCCAGAGTGCAGGAAGTGTAATTTCCATCAAATTTCATGCTCAGAGCGTGCAATTTGAACGCCGTCATCAGGGGCTCGGGCGCATTGCCCAGAATGGCCTCCGCCCCCTCGAGGTCATCTTTCAGCCGTGAAAAAGCCGCATTTCCGATCGGGTCGGAATAGAGGATCGCGTCGCCCGCCGGGCGGCCGTCGGCGCCAAGCGGGATCAGGTTTTCCATGGTCCCGCAGAGGCTTATGGCGTCGATGTCGCCGGGCTGCAGCTGCCGCACCGCCGAAATCGCGGCCTGCCACCAGGCCTCGGGGTCCTGTCGGTGTGTACGTTCCGCCCTGGTTTCGCCATAATCGGCATCGGCGCGGGCGATGATGGTGCCCGCATCGTCCACCAGAGCCGCCTTCAGCCCTGAAGTCCCTGAATCCATTACGAGAATTGTCATCAGCCCGCTCGCCCGATCCGCCGCAGCAGCACCGCCAACAAAATTATCCCCCCCGTCAACATCCTCTGAACAAAGGGTTCTACCCCGATTATCGTCATCCCATTGGCCAGAACTCCGGTGATCGCGACGCCCAGAAGCGTCCCGGCCACCGTCGGCGCGCCGGTCGGAGAGGTGGTTGTGCCAATGAAAACAGCAGCATAGGCCGGGAGTAAAAGCGGTTCGCCCATGGTGTGCTGCACGCTGCCGAGCCGCGAAGCGAGCAGCAATCCAGCCAGCGCCGCGAGCCCCCCGGCGATCGAAAACGTCAGGATCACGTCCCGCGCAACCGGCAATCCGGCCAGCCGCGCCGCCAGCGCATTGCCCCCGATCGCCCGCAGCCGGCGGCCGAATTCGGTGCGCGTCAGCACGAATCCGGCGACCCCCATGACGAGCATCGTCCAGAGGGCAAGTGCGGGAATTCCAAGGATATTTCCGCGCGCGAGAAGCTTGAATTCATCGGGCACCAGGCGGAACAGGCTGGCTCCGCCCGAGATGCCGAAGGCAAGCCCCGAGACGATCGTGCCGAGCGCCAGCGTCGCCACGAACGAGGGTACCCCGAATCGCGCGACGAGAATGCCGTTGATCGCGCCCGCGACCAGTCCCGCACCCAGTGCGAGAGGCAGAGAAATAAAGATATCCACGCCCGCCGCGAACAGCACAAAGCAGATCACCGCCGAGAGCGATGCGGTGTAACCCACTGAAAGATCGAACTCTCCGATCGTCATGACCAGCGTTGCCGCCGTCGCGACGATGGCAAGCGCGGCGATCTGCTGGACGAGATTGGCAAGATTGGCCTGGCTCGCGAACGCCTCGGGCGCCGCAATCGAAAATCCGACGCAAAGGAGCACGAAGGCAATCAGCGTGCCGAAGCGATAGAGTGTGGTGCGCGTCATGCCGGCTCCGGATCGAATTGCGGTTTGGACTGGGCTGCCGTAGAAAGTGCTGCGGCATCAGCGGTTTGGCGGCTGAACTCGGCCGCGATAGCGCCCGCCGAAAAGACGATGACGCGGTCGCCGAGCTCCAGCGCCTCCTCCCGGTCCGAGGTCGAGACCAACACGCCATTGCCGTCCCCCGCCATCGCGCGGACGATATCGCGCAGCTGGGCCTTCGCCATCACGTCGACGCCCTCGGTCGGCTCGTCGAGAAGGATCAGCCGGGAATGCCGGCTCGCCCAGCGCGAAAACAGCAGCTTCTGCTGGTTACCGCCCGACAGCGTGCGCACCTTCTGCCCCGCATGCCCGAATTTGAGCCCCACTGCCCGCGCCGCCTCGGCGAAGGCTCGGGTTTCCGCACTGCGGCTCGGGACGGGAAGGCGCGGCCACCGGCGGAAGCGCGAGAGGAGTGGCAATGTGGTATTGAAAACAAGGCTTTCATCGGCAAAGAGCCCCGTGCGATGCCGGTCTGCCGGCACGTAGGAAATGCCCGCGTCGAGGGCCTCGCCGGGGTTGCGCGGAGCAAAGGGCTCGCCCCCCAGCGTCATCGCGCCTGCCGTCAACCGCTCCACGCCCCAGATCGCATCGAGCACTTCGGACCGCCCCGATCCGATGAGGCCATAGAGCACCACGATTTCTCCCGCGCGCACCTCGAGCTCGATCGGCACGGGAAGCGAGCGGGTTCGGGCGCCTTCTAGCGCGAGGATGGCTGGCGCGTCGGGCAGGGTGCGTTGAACCTTTGCCATCGGCGCGCCGCCGCCCATGGCCGAGATGATCGCGGCGACGGTGTGCCCGGCGCCGGTGCATTCGGCAACCACGCCTCCATCCGCCATGACGATCGTCCGATCGCAGAAGCCGGAAAGTTCGTCGAGCCGATGGCTGACGAGGAGGATGGCCGTTCCCCGATCCCGGACCCGGCCGAGAACCGCAAAGAAGCGCGCAGCATCCTCGGCCGGCAGGGCCGCAGTCGGCTCGTCGAGAATGAGGATCCGTCCGTCATCGGCGAGGGCGCGGATCAGACGGACGAATTGGCGCTGGCTCGGCGTCAGCAATGCGACGGGGGTCGCCAGCGGCAGATCCGGGGCGATTGCCCGGGCGATCTCCGCCACGCGCTCGGTCATCGCGCGCCGGTCGACCATGCCGTGACGGCGCGGATAGGGGCGGCCGAGGAAGGCATTTTCCACCGTGTCGAAGTGTGGCACCAGGGGTGCGTCCTGGTGGATGACGCGGATCCCGGCGGCATAGGCGTCGGCGGGAGAAGAAAACCGCGTCTGCGTCCCCGAAACGGCGATCGCCCCGGCATCGGGCAGCACGGCCCCCGCGACGCATTTGATCAGCGTGGATTTGCCCGCGCCATTGTGTCCGGCAAGGCCGACGGCCTCGCCGGCGGCGAGTGCAAGGCTCACGGCCTTCAGCGCGTGGGTTGCTCCATACCGCTTGTCGAGCCCGGAGAGTGCGAGCAGGGCTATGCCCGCATCGGGCCCGGGGCCCGACGCGGTGGCGGTCACGGGAGCGGTGCCGCCTTGGCGGCGATAGGGCGCTCGGTCAGTCGCACGTGACCCCGAGGCTCTCGCGGGTGATGAGTTCGACCGGTGCGTAGAGTTCAGCTGCCTCTGGCGTGCCACCTTCGAAGATGGTCGACAGCTCAGCGGCCGCGATCTCGGCCATCTGCGAAAACCCCTGGCGCACCGTGGCAATGAAGGGCGTGCAAGCCTCGATCAGCTCGATCGCCTGCGGGTTGCCGTCGATGCCGGCGATGACGATTCCGTCCCGGCCGGAGGCTTCGATGGCCAGCTGCGCGCCGACGCCCGGTTCGTCCCACGCCGCCCAGACAGCATCGATTGCGCCCTCGCCAGGGTTGGCGAGAAGGATGGAATCCATGGCGTTGCGGCTATCGTCGATCTGCCCCGGCACCTGCACGTAATGCTGGCCGATCTCGGTGATGGCAGGGGTCTCGGCCAGCGCATCATCGAGTGCGATCTCGCGCTGGCGCACGCCCGGATGAGCCGAGTGGAACAGCCGCACGATCTGGCCTTCGCCGCCGATGGCCTCGAAGAGATATTCGGTCATGGCCTGGCCGAGCACGTAATTGTCTGAGGTGACGTTGAGGGCGACCGCGTCGTTGGCGGCCCCGTCTATGGTGATCACGGGAATACCAGCAGCATCGGCCCGGCCCACCTGATCTTCGATCTGCGCCGGATCGATGGAGACGAGCACGATGGCGTCGACCCCGCTCGCGGTCACATCTTCGACGCGGCTCGCAAGTGCGCCCATGTCGCCGGCAGTGTCCACCACGTCCAGCGTCCAGCCATTTTCGCTCGCGCGGGCGCGGAAGGCATCGACCATTTCGGCCGTCGCGATCGCGGAGAGATAGGGGGTCAGCAGCGCAACGCGTTCGCCTGCGGCGAAGGCGGGCAGGGCGGTGCCGGCGAGAAGGGCGGCGAGGGCGAGGCGTGGCAGCATGAGATCCTCCGGGCTATGCGGACCGGACCTTATCCATCGCCCGGGTACCCTGCAACGGGAAACCCCGCTCAACCCCGTCGGGCAGCGGCGAGGGCCTCCGCGATGAAGGGCGGCAGGGCAAAGGCGGCATGGTGCATGGCCGGGCTCCAGTAGCGCGTCGCGATCCCCGCCATGCGCTCGGCGAGAACGGTCTCGGCGGTATGGCGCGCTGCAGCAGCGCCGGGGCCTGCCCAGCCCAGCGCCATGTGGCCACCGAAATAGGTCGGCACGACCGTGAGGTAGCAGGAGGCATCGCCCGTTGCGCGGTGCAGCGCACCGAGCCCGGCGACGAAGGCGTCGCCCTGCAGGAACGGTACGCCCGACTGGGTGACGATGATGCCATTCGGGGCGAGCCGTCCGGCACAATCGCGATAGAAAGTCTCAGTGAAGAGAACGGCGCCGGGACCCGCCGGATCCGTCGAATCGACGAGGATGAGGTCGAAATGATCCTGCGTTTCGGCGACGAACTTTGCGCCGTCGCCGATCTTGATCTCGAAGCGGGGATCGGCGAAGGCGGCCGCGTTGAGCTCGGGAAAGTGATCGCGCGCAAAGGCGACGACATCGGGATCGATCTCGACCTGCACGACCCGTTCGAGATCGCGATGCTTGAGGACTTCTTCGGCGAGCCCGCAATCGCCGCCTCCGATGATGAGCACCCGTCGCACCCCGCCATGGGCGGCGAGTGGGACGTGAGCCATCATCTCGTGATAGGCGAACTCGTCGGCGCTCGTTACCTGCACGGCGCCATCGAGAAGCATCATGGTGCCGAAGACGGGGTTTTCCACGAGCTCCAGGCGCTGCTGGCCGGTGTCTGCGGCATGCAGCGTGCGCCGGACTTCAAAGCCCATGCGCACGCCCTCATGCAGGGTCTCGTCGGTCCATCTTGCGCTCAAGCGCCCTTGCCCCGCAGCAGTTCCTGCACCGCGATGCGTGCCGGGCTGAAGGCCTTGCGCAGAACCTCCACGCAGCGTTGGGGTTCGGCGTCCCCGCACATGAAGACGTCGAGAGCCGCATAGCCACGTTCGGGCCAGGAATGGATCGAGATGTGGCTTTCGGCCAGCACCGCAACCCCGCTGATCCCGCCATTGGGCTCGAAGGGATGCAGGTGGATGTGCAGGAGCGTCGCCCCGGCCTCTTCCACGCAGCGGACCATGGTCTGCTCGATATGGTCGAGATCATCGAGCCTTTCGGCGTCGTAGAGATCGATGATCAGATGGGAACCGGCAAAGGCGATTCCGTCCCGCTGGATGAAATGATCCTTGGGTTCCCCCGCCTCGGGTGCAGTGGCGGGCAGCATTGAGTGTTCTTCCGTTTGGGAGGCTTTCAGCGAAACTGAGCCCATCCCCAATTGGAAGAGGGCGTCGCGAGACATGGCGTCCTCCCCAACCAGTAGATGAAGCCCGACGCAGCGGGCACAGGCGATATAGTGCCCCCTCGCCAAACAATCAAACCCTTAGGGCGTGACATTTTGCATGATGGCTTTGCGCCTTGGCCCCATTGCGCGAAAGCGTTTTGCGTGTGCCGGCTTTCGCGAGCCTCGACATTATGGCTATGTTCGTGGCCTGAAACGCTATGCCAACCCGCAAGGCGAACGTGCCATGACCTCCGATTTCTTCGCGCATGCCGCGCGCTTTGCCTCGAACCTGCCGGCGCCCAAGGCGCGCGGAGGCGGGTCGGCGCGCTACAATTTCGGGGTCGGCCACAACGATCCCTCCGCCGTTCCCGTGGCCGCGCTCTCGGCGGCGGCCGCCGCCGCGATCACCGAGGAGGGTGAGAGTCTCGCCATCTACAATCTGGGGGGCAGTGCGCTCGGACACGAAAAGCTGAGGCGAATCATCGCCGACAAGCTCAACGCGCATCGCGGCTTCGCGCTCGGTGCCGATGAAGTGCTCATCACCTCCGGTTCGCTGCAGGGGATGGATCTGGTCAACGCGCTCCTCTGCGATCGTGGCGACTGCGTGATCATCGAGCAGTTCACCTATGGCGCAGCCATTTCGAAAGCACGGTCGGCTGGCGTCGACGCCATTCCCGCGGTGCTCGACGAAGGCGGCATCGTCATCGAGGCGCTGCGCGAAACGCTCGAACGGCTTGCCGCAGAGGGGCGGCGCCCCAAATACATCTACACCATCCCGACGGTCCAGAACCCGACCGGCACCATCATGCCGCTCGAGCGTCGGAAGGCGCTCCTTGCGCTCGCCGCCGAGTTCGACGTGCCGATCTATGAGGACGAATGCTATGCCGACCTCATCTGGTCGGGTGAGGCGCCCCCGGCGCTCGCCGCACTTTCCCCCGAGCAGGTGATCCATATCGGTTCGCTCTCGAAGTCGCTCGCCCCGGCGCTGCGGCTCGGCTACATGGTCGCCCCCTGGCAGGCGCTGGGGCAGATTCTCGCCCTCAAGACCGATGCCGGCACGGGCGCGATCGAGCAGATGACGGCAGCGCGTTACCTGGACGGGCATTTCGATGCGCATGTGGAGACGCTGACGCGGCATCTGGAAACCAAGCTCGATGCGATGATGGAGGCGATCGGGCGGGAGTTCGGGACCTCGGTCGAAGTGGTGCGGCCTACAGGCGGGCTCTTCGTCTGGATGGCCTATCCCGAGGGCATCGATACGGCGCCCCTCGTAAAGGCGGCGGCCGAGGAAGGCATTTCGGTCAATGCCGGATCGGACTGGTCGGTTGATCCCGAGCATGGCAGGCGGTTCGTCCGGCTCTGCTTCGCGCTGCCGTCCGTCGAGGACATCGAGGCGGGGATCGCCGCCTTTGCCGAGGTATCGCACAAGGTCCTCGGAATGCCCGAACGCTCGGGCAACATGGCGCGCAGGGGGACGGAATGATCGATCTTTACACCTGGACGACGCCGAACGGGCGCAAGGTCTCGATCCTGCTCGAAGAGCTGGGGCTGCCCTATCGCGCCCATGCGATCGACATCACCAATGGCGAGCAGTTCGCGCCGGATTTTCTTGCCGTCGGCCCCAACAACAAGATCCCCGCCATCGTCGACCATGAGACCGGCATCAGCCTCATGGAATCAGGAGCAATCCTCGTCTATCTCGCCGACAAGACGGGTCAGTTTCTTGCCCGCGAGGGGGAAGAGCGTTACCGGGCGATCGAATGGCTGATGTGGCAGATGGGCGGGTTCGGCCCGATGCTGGGGCAGGCCCATCACTTCCTCAAATACAATGCCGGCAAATCCCAATATGCCGAGGACCGCTACCGGGAAGAGGCCCGGCGTCTCTATGGTGTGCTCGAGAAGCGACTTTCGGGGCATGCGCATGTGGCGGGGGACTATTCGATCGCCGACATGGCGATCTGGCCCTGGGTGTCGCGGCATGAATGGCAGGAGATCGACCTCTCGGACTTCCCCGCCGTGCGGCGCTGGTATCGCGAGCTTGCCAGCCGTCCGGCGGTGCAGAAGGGCTATCACGTGCCCAAATACACCAACGACATCCCCCAGGGATGAGGGGCGTGCGAATGTCGTGGGCCGGCCCTCCGGCCTGCTTCAATCCCGCCACACTGGCTGATATCATCGCGCCCGATGACAGGTTTCGATCCATATGACGTTCTGGGCGTGGGGCGCAGCGCCGAGCAGGCGGCGATAAAGTCGGCCTATCGCAAGCGCGTGCAGACGGCCCATCCCGATCGGGGCGGGGACGCGGACGAATTCGTATCGATCGTGCGCGCCTTCGGTCTTCTGTCCGATCCGGTATCGCGCCGGCGGTTCGATGAAACCGGGATTGTCGATGAGGCGGGTATCCAGGATTATCGGCGCGAGGTTACAGTCATCCTCGTCGACCTCTTCGATGCTGCGGTGCAGACCGCCATCGCTACCGGACTGCCCCTGACATCGGTCAACTTCATCGACCATATGAGCGTGGCGGTACGCGCCGGCACCATCGAGGCGGAACGCCAGGTGCGCCAGCTCGACGAGGAGATCGAGGCCCTGCGGGCCCTGAGGGCGCGGATCCGGCGCAATGACAGCGAGCTCAACCTGTTCGTCGAGCGCCTCAACGAACAGATCCGCGCCAAGACCGAGCAGCACACGACTGAGCGCAGGCGCGTCGCCATGCTCGAAACGGCGACGGTCGAGCTCTCCAATTACGAGACCGAGGTCGAGCTGATCTCCGCGCTGCAAAGCGCCTCCTGACCCCCCCGGCGCGGTTCACGCGCACCTTTTTCGCCATAAGACGAACATGTCCATGCCTCGAAGGGCTTGACGGGGCGGTTCGCCGCGCTATTCTTGAGATAGAAGATATTTCTATTATGTAGACACCGCAGTTTGCGCGGTGCATGCGGGGAAAGTTGATGAGCGAAACCAGCCGAGCCGACGTCGAACGGGACTACGAAGAATATCGGGCCGAGGGGCGCGTCTGGGGCCAGGTGCCGATCGAACGCATCGCCGCGATCAAATTTCCCCGTGCCAGCCGCGAAATCGTCGAGGAGTTCCTGACCTTCGAGGACCTCTCGACGACGGTGTCGGATGCGCTCGACTCCCTGGGCCTGCGCGGCGCGGTGGCCGGCTCGCACCTGAAGCCTGTGATTGCAGGTCGCAAGATGGTGGGCACCGCCACCACGGTGCGCTCGATCCCGGAGCGAAAGACCCCAACCCAGGGCTATTTCGACAAGGACATGATCAAGATGTCCACGCGCGAATCCTACTATCTCGGTGAGCCCGGCGACGTCCTCATCTGCGATTTCGGCGGCAATCTCGACGTGTCCAACATGGGTGGCCAGTCGGTCACGGTCGCGCGCTCGCGCGGGTTCGCGGGGGCCATCGTCAACGGCGCCGTGCGCGACGTTTCGACCATCAAGAAGATCGACTACCCGGTCTGGTCCAAGGGCGTCACGCCGATCACCGGCAAATTCCGCATGGAAGCGGTCGAGATGAACGGGCCGGTCACCGTGCACGACGTTGCGGTCTATCCCGGCGACCTCGTCGTCGCCGACGATTCCGGCGTCTGCTTCGTGCCTTATGAGCATATCGGCTACGTCCTCGAGCAGCTTCGCGCTATCGCCCGCGAAGAAGAGAACATGCGCGAACTCATCGAATCCAAGCGTCCGCTCGACGAACTGCGGCCGCTCTATCGCAAGCGTTATTCCTGACGGCTTGCGCGACACTGAGGGAGGAACATTATGAAACTGAAATCCATCGCACTTGCCGCCGGCCTTGCGGTCTCGGCCCTTGCCACTGGCGCCATCGCCCAGGATTATCCGAGCCGCTCGATCACCATGATCGTGCCCTACGGGCCCGGCGGCGGCGTCGGGATCAATGCGCGCGCGCTTGCGCCGCATCTGGGTGCGGCGCTGGGCCAGGAAGTGGTCGTCGAGCATCGCGAGGGCGGTGGTGGGGTGACCGGGCACACCATGGGCGCAACGGCTGCGCCAGATGGCTACACCATCACCATGGTCAGCCCCGGCATCGCGGCTGCCCCGCTCGTCATCGAAGGGGTGGCGTTCACGCCCGAGGACTATGCCTATATCGGGCAGGTCACCTTCGTGCCGCAGTTCATCGTCGTTTCCAACGAGAGCGAATACGAGACGCTCGAGGATCTGATCGCTGATCTCCAGGCCCGGCCCGGCCAGGTTTCGGCGCCGCAGGTGACCGGCTGGCCGAGTTCGGCCATCGCGCAGACGGTATTCCTATCCGAAGCGGATGCGCAGGCGCTCGAAGTGCCCGGCTTCGGCGGTGGCGGGGATCGCATCTCGGCCATCCTCGGCAATCACATCGACTTTGCCTTCATGAACCTCAATGAAGCCCAGCCGCTCTACGAAGCCGGGCAGGCCCGCGTGCTCGCCGTCGCGGCACCCGAGCGGGTCGAGGCGATGCCGGACGTGCCGACCTTCGAAGAGCTCGGCTATGCGGTCAACACCGGCGTCTGGCGGTCCATCGCCGTTCCCGCAGGCACGCCGCAGGAGATTCGCAACATCCTCGAAGCTGCGCTCGAAGAAGCCATGGCCTCGCCCGAACTCGCAGCAGATTTCGAGCAGGTGGGGCTCAGCATCGATTACCTCGATGCCGAAGCGACCCAGGCGCTTGTGATGGAGGAGTATGAAGGTCTCCGCCAGGTGCTGATCGACGCCGGCGTCGAACTGGCCCAGAACGACTGATGGCGGCTGCCGCACGGATATCCCGTGCGGCAGACTGATCTCCGCCCCGGCCAGCCGCCCGGGGCGGAGACGCTTTTCGGGCGGCTTGCTGCGAGGCATGATGAAGCTTCTGGCCGTATTGGTGATGCTCCTTGCGTTCTGTGCGCTCTTTGTCTGGACGCTCGGCGCACGCGGCTCCGGGGCCTATCCGCTCCTTTATCCCCAGGTGCTGATCGGCGGCGTTTGCCTGATGCTGGGCGTCCTTGCCTTGCAGCAGGTGCGCGATGTCCGCCGCGCGCGGATGGCGGGGGATGTGGGCGGGGAGGACGACGGCTTTGCCTGGCAGCCCGTCGCTGCACTTGCTGCCTCCTTTGTATATGTACTGAGCTGGACCAGCATCGGGCATGTGCCGGCAACGGCCATCTTTCTCTTCATAGCGCTCTTGATTGCGGGCGAACGCCGGCCGGTGGCGCTTCTCGTTTTCGCCCTCGGGCTCACCGCGCTCATCCAACTCCTCTTCATCCAGGGCCTGCGCATCCCGCTGCCCCGCATCCCGTGGCTCTAGGCCCAGGACACCGATCATGATCGAACTCATCGGCTCCGGCCTACTCCACGTCCTCGAGCCGGCCAATCTCGTCGCCATCGTCTGCGGGGTGCTGATCGGCATGGCCGTGGGGGTCATCCCGGGGCTTTCGGGCGGCACGACGATGACCATCCTGCTGCCCCTCGTGCTGCTCGCCCCGCCCGATACGGCCGTGCTCTTTCTCATTTCGATCTGGGGTGCGGCCGTCTATGCCGGCTCGATTTCGGCGATCTGCCTCAATATCCCGGGCACGGCCGCTGCGGCCGCGACCACGCTCGATGGATTTGCGCTCGCAAAGTCGGGCCGGGCACGGCTGGCATTGCGCGCGTCCATCATCGGGTCGACGATCGGCGGGATGGCCTCTGCGCTTGCGCTGCTCTTCCTCTCCCCGCTCCTTGCCCGGCTGGCACTCTCGTTCGGACCCGCGGAGATGTTCGCCTTTGCCCTATTCGGCATGGCGACGGTCGCATCGCTTTCCTCGGGCTCGCTTCTCAAGGGCGCGATCGCGACCTTCATCGGGCTCGCCATTGCCACGGTGGGAATCGCGCCGACCGGCCAGACGCGGCTCGTTCTGCAGCCGGGTCTTGTCACCGGCGTGCCGCTCATCCCGCTGCTCATCGGGCTCTTCACCATCCCGGCCGCCATCGAGATGATGCGCAAGGGGGATGCATCGATCGCCATCGACCTCAAGACGCTGGGTGGCAAGGAAAGTTTCCTTGCCAAGGCCTCGGACTGGGCAAAGCACGGGTTCAATTTTCTCCGGTCGGGCCTGATCGGTGTCGTCATCGGCGTCCTGCCGGGCGCGGGGCCGACGATTGCGTCCTTCATCGCCTATGGCGAGGCCAAGCGCGCGGCAAAGCCCGCCGAACGGCAAAGTTTTGGCAAGGGGAACATCGATGGCGTGATCGCGCCCGAGACCGCCAACAATGCCGCGGTCTTTTCCTCGCTCGTTCCGGCGCTGGCGCTTGGCATTCCGGGCAGCGTCGATGCGGTCATCGTCATGGCAGCGCTGACCTCGCACGGTCTCGTTCCGGGTCCGCTCCTGATCGAGCGGAGCGCTGACGTCGCCTATACCGTCTTCATCGGCGCCTTCGTCGCCAATGTCGTGATGCTGGTGCTCGGCCTCTACCTCGCCCGCTATATCGCCAACATCACCCGGGTCAGGCAGTCCTTCCTCGGACCGGGCATACTCGTGCTCGCGCTCCTCGGTGCATTTTCGGTGCACAATGACGTGTTCGAGGTTTTGCTGACGCTCGTCGTGGGCGTGGGCGCATGGTTCCTGCGCAAGCTCGGCGTACCGATGGCACCGATCATCCTCGGCGCCATTCTCGGCCCGATGCTCGAGACCTATCTGGTTCAGGCGCTGGTGCTCTATGGCGGCGCGGTCGGCGCGATCACCACCCGACCCGTTGCGGCAGTGCTTGGGCTATTGGCAATACTCAGCATCGTCGTCCCGCCCGTGCGGCGGATGCTGGCGCGCCGGAGGGCCGCATAGGCCCTGTCTTGCGCAGCGGATCGGTCCTCTATAACGAGGTGGACCAACTGGGATACATGAGGGGAGGCGGCCATGGCACAGGAATCCGAGCGTCACGTCCAGGCGGTGCTGAGCGC
Source organism: Arsenicitalea aurantiaca (assembly GCF_003994485.1). Classification (GTDB taxonomy): domain Bacteria; phylum Pseudomonadota; class Alphaproteobacteria; order Rhizobiales; family Devosiaceae; genus Arsenicitalea; species Arsenicitalea aurantiaca. The sequence continues at coordinate 194,338 of NZ_RZNJ01000004.1, read as the reverse complement.
GCTCAAGATCCTCGAAGCGTTCGACAAGGACAGGCCGTTGCGCCTCAAGGACCTGCATGAGCGCACGGGTCTCAACCGCAGCCGGATCCTGCGTTTTGCCGGCACGCTGCAGGCGGCCGGCTTCCTTGAATATGACGAGGGCGCCGGCACTTATACCCTTGGCCTCAAGCTCTATTCCTTGGGCTCGCTGCTCGGCCAGCGCGTGTCGGACATGGCCGATTTCGTCCGGCCTGCCCTCAAGCGCCTCGCCGCGCAGTCGGGCAACACCGCTTTCTATTCGATCCGGCATGGCTTCGACCGGCTGGTGATCGCCAAGGAAGAATCGAGCGAGGGCCTACGGTTCATCGTCGAGGAGGGGAGCCGCCGGCCGCTTTTGTTCGGGGCCACGGGAAAGGTCCTCCTCGCCCATGCGCCCGATGAGGTTCGCGAGCATGTGTTCGAGCAGCCCGTCCTCGCCCGTGGCGTCGGCGGGGAAGGGGTCGACAAGGGCGCGATGATGGACGAGCTCGCCCGCATCCGGGAAAAGGCCTTTGCCATCAGCAGGGGCGAAGCCACCGCCCATGGGTTCGCCGTAGCGGTTGCCGTGCCCGTTAACCGGGCCGGGTCGATCCAGTATGATGCGCTTACCATCGCCGGCCCCCTCGCCAAGCTTACCGACCAGCTGGCTGCGGGCTATGTCGACATGCTCGGCAAGGAGATGCAGGGGCTTTCGACGAAACTCGCCAATTTCTCTCCGCCCATGCCGGTCTTCTGAGGGTCCGGCAAGACGCCATGCACCTGCCGCGCCGCGGCATTGCGTCCGGAGCGGATGCCCAAGGTTGCCAAGAGGCCGGGATTCAGGTTGTGCTTTCATGCACACCGGGCCGGTGCGAGCATGCCGGCGGGAAAGGATCTGGGTCATGGCTGACGTTATCGTTCTGGGCGCGGGGATCGTTGGGATCTGTACCGCAATCAACCTGCAGCGGCGTGGCCGCCAGGTGGTTCTGGTCGACCGCAAGACCCCGGGGCGCGAGACCTCTTACGGCAATGCCGGTCTCATCCAGAAGGAAGGCGTCAGGCCCTATGCCTTCCCGCGCGAGTTCGGCACGCTTCTGCGCATCGCCCAGAACACCTCGATCGATGCGCGCTACAGCCCGACGGCGCTGCCGGCGCTGGCGCCGCTGATCATGCAGTACTGGTACAATTCGGCCCCCGAGCGCTACCGGCAGATCGTTGCCGATTATGCGCCCCTGATCCTGTCCTCGGTCGACACGCATGCCGAGCTGATCGCCGAGGCAGGTGCCGAGGATCTCGTCTCGAAGGATGGCTGGTATCGCGTCTTCCGCTCGGCAAAGGCGCGGGACATTGCCTTTGCCCAGGCGGAGGATGACGAGCGGCGCTACGGGGTCACCAACCGGCGGATCGACGGGCCGGAGATGGCGCGCATCGAGCCCGATGTCATGATCCCGATGTCGGGCGCAATCCACTGGGTCGAGCCCTGGGGGATCAAGGATCCGGGCAGCCTCGCGGACGCTTATGTCGCGCTTTTCCGCAAGCTCGGCGGCGTTGTGGCGACCGGCGACGCCATGAGCCTTGCGACCGCCGGCAAGGGCTGGCGGGTCACGACCGACGCCGGACCGGTCGAGGCGGGAGAGGCGGTGATCACCCTCGGGCCCTGGTCACGCGGGCTCACTCGGCAGCTGGGTTATCGCCTGCCGCTCTTTGTCAAGCGCGGCTACCACATGCATTACGGCACGCAGGACAACAAGCCGCTGCGGCACTGGCTTCTGGACAGCGAGACCGGGTATCTGCTCGCCCCGATGCTGAAGGGTATCCGTCTGACCACCGGCGCGGAATTTGCTCCGCTCGATACGCCGGGCAATCCCGTTCAGCTCGAAGCGGCCGAGCGGGTCGCCCGGCAGTTCTTCCCCTTGGGCGAAAGGCGCGAGCCACAGCCCTGGATGGGGTCGCGGCCCTGCACGCCGGACATGAAGCCGGTCATCGGGCGCGCCCCCAAGCACGGCAATCTCTGGTTCGGCTTTGGCCACGCCCATCATGGGCTGACGCTGGGCGCTGCGACCGGAAAGCTGCTCGGCCAGGCCATGACGGGCGAAAAGCCCTATCTCGACCTGGCGCCCTTCAGCGCCGCGCGCTTCGGCAGCTAGGATCGGCTGCCCGCGACGCGCGCGGCGAACGCATCGTCGCGGATGTCGATTTCGCTGCCCGAAAGATCCTCGGGGCGGTTGGCGAGAAGCCATGCAACCGCCTCGGCGGGGATTTCGGGGGCGAGGAGAGCGTCTCGCGGCAGCTGGCTCACCGGATTGATCCCCGATTGCCGGATTTCGGCCTGCATGCCGGTATCGACGACGCCTGGGCGGAAGCCATAGGCACATAGGCCCGATGCGCCATATTCGTGATGGAGCGCGCGGGTCAGCATGGCGAGGCCGGCCTTTGCCGTGCAATAGGCGCTCCAGCCCTCAAGCGGGTTCCCCGCGGCGCCGCTCGATATGTTGACGATGGTGCCCCCACCCGCCATCAGGGGCAGGGCGGCGCGGATGCCGTTATAGGCGCCGACGAGATTGATCTCGATCGCCTGAGCCCAGCGACCGGGATCGGTGTCGCCGAGCCGGGCGATAGGTTCGATCACGCCGGCATTGTTGACGAGGCCGGAAAGCCCGTTCCCCCAGTCCGCCAGCATCGCCGTCGCACGCGCCATGGCGGGGTAATCGGTCACGTCGGCAACGAGCGGCAGGGCTCTGCCGCCGGCCTCAGCGATCTCGGCTGCAACCGCATCGGCGTCGGCCGGCTTGCGACAGAGGACGCCTACGCCGAACCCCTTGCGGCTCGTGGCATGGGCGATGGCCCGTCCGATGCCGCGACTTGCCCCCACTACCAGCACCGCACCTGCTTGCTCTGCGCTCACGCTACACTCTCCGGTTCTTGAAAGGGCGCAGGCTCGGCCATCGCGCCCGACGCGTCAATGGCGCGACCCGATGACAGCGCATTTTGCCCGGGCTAGGCTCTGCCACGACGTGGAGGTTGGCGATGGACGAGCAATTCGTCACGCGGGCCCGGCTGGCCGATGACCTTTCGGTCCTCGGGGTCGGGGCGGGCGATCTGGTGATGGTGCATGCAGCCATGAGCCGGGTGGGCCGGCTGCTGAACGGTCCCGACGCGCTGATCGGGGCGCTCCGGGACGTATTGGGGCCTGCGGGCACGCTGATGGCCTATGCCGATTGGGACACGCGCCATGACGCGCTGCTCGATGAGGACGGGCGGGTGCCCGCGGCGTGGCGGCAGCACGTGCCCGCCTTCGACCCGCTCTCTTCGCGTGCGACCCGCGACAATGGCGTCCTCCCCGAATTCCTGCGCACGACACCCGGCGCGGTGCGCAGCGGAAACCCCGGGGCGTCGATGGTAGCGCTCGGCGCGCGGGCAAGCTGGCTGACCGAGGGGCACGCACTCGATTATGGCTACGGGCCAGCTTCCCCTCTGGGCAAGCTCGTTGCAGCTGGCGGCAAGGTGCTGATGGTCGGGTGTCCGCTCGATACGATGACGCTCCTTCACCATGCCGAGCACCTGGCCAGGATCCCCGGCAAGCGCATCAAGCGGGTTGAGGTGCCGTTCGCGACGCCTGACGGGGTCGTCTGGCGGATGGTAGAGGAGTTCGATACGTCCGATCCCGTCGTCGACGGGCTTGCCGATGATTATTTTGCCGAGATCGTCAGGCGCTTCCTAGCGACCGGAGCGGGTCGGCAGGGCCCGGTCGGAGAGGCCCCGAGCGTGCTCGTCGAGGCTGCGCCGATCGTCGCCTTTGCCGTGGACTGGCTCGAAACTCGCTTCGGATAAGCCGGGTCCCTAGAAGGTCGGCGGGGTGTTGATCCAGATGAGGATCGTCTCGCCATCATGGATGTTGCGCCAGGCGTGATGCCGGCTGCTCGCGAAATAAAGGGAATCGCCCGGATCGAGCACCACGGTCTCGAGGCCATCCAGCGTGACTTCGAGGCGGCCGGTGAGGATATGCATGAACTCCTCCCCCTCGTGACGATAGGCCCCTTCCGACGATGCGCCGGGCGCGAGGACGAAGCGGTGGCAATCCATCTGATTGCGCCCCTCGGCCAGCAATTGCACGGTGACGCCGGGGGTCGTCTCGGGCCAACGCCGCCACTGGCCGGCGCGCACCAGCGGTCGTCCCTCGCGGGTGCCGTCGCCGGAGAGCTCGGAAACCGATGTGCCGAAATACCTCGCAAGATCGCTCAAGGTCTTGAAGGCGATCCCCTGCGAGGTGCGCTCGAAGGTCGAGAGCACCGAAGGGGCGATGCCGATCGCCTCGGCAAGCCGTCCCAGGGTGAGCCCTGAGGCGCGACGCAGCGCACGCAGGCGTGGCCCGGTGCGCGCAGCACTGCGCGGTCGGGACGAGGAACGCCGTGGCACAAGGGTCGTCCGGATCGCTGCGGCGTTCAGCCCCTCATCCTGCCGCAGGCGCTGGATTTCGCGCAACGCCTCGACATTCTCGGGCGAATAGATGCGCTGTCCGCTTTCGAGGCGATGTGGCGTGACGAGCCCCTGGGTCTCCCAGAGCCTGAGGGTGGACACGGACACCCCCACGAGCCGGGCGACCTCGCCGATCCTCAATGCCGTGGGCGGCTCCATCGCGTTTCTCCTCCGCGCTTTGGCGCATCCTTAGCCCGCGGCTGCGCCAAAGCCCAGCCCGTGACGATTTTCCTTGCCGGCATCAGCGGAAGCTGCTTCCAATAGAAAGCTACAGAATAAATGTAGAGTCCTGCCTGGAGGGGATCTTGGTCGGAAGCGTCTCGAACACGGTCGAAATCCTCGAGGACCGCCTCTTCATCGATGGGCGCTTCATCGAGGCTGCGAACCAGGACCGGCTCGCCATTCTCTCCCCGATTGACGGGCAGGTCATCGGCGAAGTGGCGTTCGCTGGGCCGCAGGATGTCGAGAGTGCAGTCGAAGCGGCCGAACGAGCCTTCGTGTCCTGGTCATCGCTTTCGTTCAAGGCGCGCGCAGGCTTTCTCGATGCGATCGCCGACCATCTGGACCAAAGGCGGAACGATCTTGCGCGGCTCACCGCACGCAATAACGGCAAGCCCCTCGCGCAGGCCCTCATGGACGTCGACGATGCCGTTGCCTGCTACCGGTATTATGCGAGCCTTGCCGGGCTGCCGGGCGAGGAGGATGTGCCGGGCCTTGAAGGGGGGCTCGTCGCACATAAGGATCGGCTGCCGCTCGGTCCTGTCGCCTTGATCGTGCCGTGGAATTTTCCGCTGACCACCGCCGCATGGAAGGTTGCGCCGGCGCTCGTTGCCGGGTGCACGGTCGTGCTGAAGGTCTCCGAGGTCACCCCCTTTGCCGAGTTGTCGCTCGGCAGCGCGGCGATCGCCGCGGGCCTGCCGCCGGGTGTTCTCAACATCCTCGTCGGGGGGCCGGAGGCGGGCGAGCGCCTCGTGCGCGATCTGCGCATCGCCAAGATCTCGTTCACCGGCAGCAACAGGGTGGGCAGTTCGGTGATGGCGGCCGCGGCGGAGCGTGCCGTGCCCGTTACCCTCGAGCTGGGCGGAAAATCGCCGATCATCGTTTTTGATGACGTCGATCCGGACTGGGCGGCGCAGATCGTCGCCGAGGGCATCTTCACCAATTGCGGGCAGGTCTGTTCGGCCAATTCGCGCCTCATCGTGCAGGAAGGCATAGCCGACGCCCTCGAAGAGCGGCTCGTCGAACTTGCCCGCACCATGACGATTGGCGACCCGCTCGATCCAGCCACGACGCTTGGTCCCCTGACCTCGTCGGCCCAGTACGAAAAGGTCATCGGCTTTTTCGATGCGGCCCGCGCGGAAGGCCTCGCATGCCTGGCGGGCGGGGATGCTCTCGGGCGACCGGGATATTACGTGGCGCCGACGATCTATGGAAACGTGCCGGTGACGAGCCGGCTCTGGCGCGAGGAGATCTTCGGCCCGGTTCTGGTCACGCGACGTTTCCGCACCGAGGCCGAAGGGGTCGCGCTTGCCGCCGATACGCCGTTCGGGCTCGGTGCGGTCGTGCTGAGCGGCGATATCGAGCGGGCCGAGCGCGTCGGGCGCGCGCTGCGCGCGGGCAATGTCTGGGTCAACACCGGACAGATGGTGTTCCCGCAGGGCAATTGGGGCGGGTTCGGCGCCAGCGGTTTCGGACGCGAATTGGGCCTCGCAGCGATCGAGGGCTTTACTGGTATAAGGCAGATCATATCGGCCTCGCCCAGAGCCGGTGCGTGATGACGGTGCTGCCCGATCAGCCGGTGCTGAGGGCCCTCTTGGCCGCTTTGGGTGACGATGGCGTCCTTGCCGGGTCGCGCCTGATGGCGGCCCGGCTTCGCGATGCGAGCGGTGCGCCATCAGCTGTCGCTCCACTTGCGCTGCTGAGGCCACGCAGCGTCGAGGAGGTTTCCGCGGCGCTTGCAATCTGTCACGCCCATGACCAGCCGGTCGTCGTGCAGGGCGGGCTCACCGGGCTTGCAGCAGGGGCCAACCCCCTCGGCGGGGAGATCGCCCTGTCGCTCGCCCGCCTCGAGGGCATCGAGGACATCGATGCCGAGGAGGGTACGATGACCCTGCGTGCCGGCACGATCCTCCAGACCGCGCAGGATGCAGCCCGTGCAGCCGGCTTCCTCCTGCCCATCGACTATGGCGCGCGCGGCTCGGCCCATATCGGTGGCGCCATCGCAACCAATGCCGGAGGAACGCGTGTCATCGGCCACGGCACGGTCCGGCAGAACGTCCTCGGTCTCGAATGCGTGCTGATGGACGGCACGGTGCTGAGCCACCTCGTCAAATTCACCAAGGACAATTCGGGCTATAATCTCGCGCAGCTCTTCATCGGGTCGGAAGGAACGCTCGGGGTCGTGACGCGCGCAGTGCTGCGGCTGAAGCCCCTGCCGCCTCCTGCCGAAACGGCGCTCTGTGCGCTCCCCGATTTCCCGGCTGCACTCAAGCTCCTGCGCTCGGCGCGCGCGAAGACGACGCTCTCGGCCTTTGAGGTGATGTGGCAGGATCACTTCCTGCTCTGCGGCGGCCGGGGCCTCTTCTCGCCCGACCCGGACATCGCGCTCCTTATCGAATGCGAGGGGGGAGGGCTCACGGACCTCCTCGCCGACGCCTATTCGGAGGGGATCGTGCGCGATGCCCTGATCGCTTCTTCGCAGGCCGAAGCGGACCGCTTCTGGGACATCCGGCACATGGATCATCTCGAGACGCCGCTGACCCATGAGATCAATCTCGACGTCAGCCTGCCGGTTGTGGCGATGGACGGCTTCGCCCGTCGATGCCGGGAGGATCTGGGCGCGCTCGATCCGGATCTGCGCAGCTATGTCTTCGGCCATGTGGGGGACGGCAACCTGCATGTCGTCGTCACCCTGCCGCGCGCGGATCCCGCACTCGTCCATCGCGTCGAAGAGACCGCCTATGGGCTCGTGCGGGCGCTCGGGGGATCGATCTCCGCCGAGCACGGGATCGGACGGCTGAAGCGCGACTGGCTCGACCATTCCCGGTCCGCCGCCGAGATCGCAGCGATGCGCGCGATCAAGGCTGCGCTCGACCCCAAGGGGCTGCTCAACCCGGGCAAAATCATCTGAGGGCGGCCGCGGCACAAGCCGGCGATGCGAAGCGAGAGAGTGGAGAACACAATGAGCGATCTGAGCCTGATCGAGCGCCGCAGCGCAGCGATTGCGCGCGGAGTGGGCGTCGCGACGCAGGTCTATGCCGCGCGCGCCGAGAATGCGGAAATCTGGGATGCCGAGGGCAGGCGCTACATCGACTTCGCTGCCGGCATCGCCGTCGTCAACACAGGCCATCGCCACCCGCGCGTGATGGCCGCGGCCCGCGACCAGCTCGACCGGTTCACCCACACCTGTCACCAGGTCGTGCCCTACGAGAACTACGTCTCGCTCGCCGAGCGGCTCAACGCAGCGGTTCCGGGCGATTTCGCCAAGAAGACGATCTTCGTCACGACCGGTGCAGAAGCGGTCGAAAATGCGGTCAAGATCGCCCGAGCCGCGACGGGGCGGTCCGGCGTCATCGCCTTCGGAGGTGCGTTTCACGGGCGAACCTTCATGGGCATGTCACTGACGGGGAAGGTCCATCCCTATAAGGCCGAGTTCGGGCCGATGCCCGGCGAAGTCTTCCGGCTGCCCTTTCCTATCTCCCTGCACGGGGTATCGGTCGAAGACACGCTCGCAGCCCTCGAACGGCTCTTCAAGGCCGACCTGCCGCCCGCCCGCACGGCGGCCATCATCCTCGAGCCGGTACAGGGCGAGGGAGGCTTCTACCCTGCGCCGCGCGCCTTGCTCTCGGCCCTACGGCAGATCTGCGACACCCATGGGATCGTGCTGATCGCGGACGAGATCCAGACCGGGTTCGCCCGCACCGGCCGGCTTTTTGCCATGGAGCACCACGAGGTGGCCGCCGATCTCGTCACCATGGCCAAGGGGCTGGGCGGCGGTTTTCCGATTGCCGCGGTGACCGGACGGGCCGAGATCATGGATGCTGCAGCGCCGGGTGGGCTCGGTGGGACCTATGGCGGCAATGCGGTGGCGATCGCCGCGGCCCATGCGGTTCTCGACGTGATCGAAGACGAAGGGCTCTGCGCGCGGGCCGAAGCCCTTGGCTCGCGATTGCGCCAGCGTCTCGAAAGCCTGCGCGATCGCGTTCCGCAACTCGTCGAGGTGCGGGGCCCGGGGTTGATGGTTGCTGCCGAGTTCAACGATCCCGCGGATGGCGTGCCCGATGCCGGATTTGCCGAACGGGTGCGGCGCAAGGCGCTCGACGCGGGTCTCATTCTCCTCACCTGCGGCATTTATGGAAACGTCATTCGCTTCCTGCCGCCGTTGACGACGCAGGAGCCGGTCTTCGCCGAAGCCCTCGACATTCTCGAAGCGCAGCTGATCGCGGCCTCCGATGAGGCCCGCCATGGGTGAAGGCGCGCTTCTCGATCGCCTCTCTGATGCTTCGCTGCTGCGTTCCGCGGCGCTGGTCGGCGGGACCTGGGTCGACGGGGCGAAAAGCGGGAAGCGCTTTGGTGTCCACAATCCTTCGACGGGCGCCGAACTCGCGAGCCTGCCCGATCTTGGGCCGGACGAAGTGGAACTGGCGATCGATGCCGCATATCGGGCGCAGAAGGAGTGGACGAGCCGGACCGGCAAGGAGCGGGCAACGGTTTTGCGGCGGCTCCATGATCTGATGGTTGCCCATGCCGATGACCTCGCCGCCATCCTCACTGCGGAGATGGGCAAGCCGCTGGCCGAGGCGCGGGGGGAGATCCTCTATGGGGCGAGCTATGTGGAATGGTTCGGCGAAGAGGCCAAGCGTGTCTATGGCGACATCGTGCCGGGTCACCAGCGCGACAAGCGCATCCTCGTCCTGCGGCAGCCGGTCGGCGTCGTTGGTGCAATCACGCCCTGGAATTTTCCCAATGCCATGCTGGCCCGCAAGCTCGCCCCGGCGCTCGCCGCAGGCTGTGCCATCGTGGCCAAACCGGCTGCGCAAACGCCGCTCTCGGCGCTGGCCCTCGGCGTCCTGGCCGAGCGCGCGCCGGCCTGCCGGACGGGCTCTTCTCGATCCTCACCGCCACCGATGCACAAATGGTCGGGGAGGCTTTCTGCACCAATGACAAGGTCCGCAAGATCACCTTCACCGGCTCCACCCCGGTCGGGAGACGGCTCATGGCGGGGGCAGCCGGCCAGATCAAGAGGCTCGGGCTCGAGCTTGGCGGCAATGCGCCCTTCATCGTGTTTGACGATGCCGATCTCGAGGCGGCGGTCGAGGGCGCGATCGTCTCCAAGTTTCGCAATGCCGGCCAGACTTGCGTCTGCGCTAACCGGATCTACGTGCAGTGCGGCATTCACGACCGCTTCGTGGCACTGCTTTCCGAGCGTGTGGCCGAGCTCAGGGTCGGCGACGGGTTTGCCCCCGAGACGCGGATCGGCCCGTTGATCGAAGCGCGGGCGCTCGAAAAAGTCGAGGCCCATATCGTCGACGCGCTCGACAAAGGCGCCCGGCTTGTCGTCGGCGGACCGCGAAGCGTGCAGGAAGGCCTTTTCTTCCCGCCCACCATCGTCACCGGCGTCACCCAGCAGATGCGGGTCGCGCGCGAAGAGACTTTCGGACCGCTCGCGGCCATCTTCCGGTTCGATACGGAGGAGGAGGCGCTCGGCATGGCCAATGACACCGAGTTCGGCCTCGCCGCCTATCTCTTCACGCGGGACCATGCCCGCATCTTCCGGATGGGCGAGGCACTGGAATATGGCATGGTCGGGATAAATACGGGGCTCATCTCCACGGAACTGGCGCCCTTCGGAGGCATCAAGCAGTCCGGGATCGGCCGTGAAGGCTCACGGCACGGCATGGACGATTACACAGAGCTCAAATATCTCTGCCTTTCGGTCTGAGACCGAGGCAGGCTTGAGGAGACGATGATGGCAGAGCAGTACAATCAGCCTCTGGGTGGCAACGAGATGCCGCGTTTCGGTGGGCCGGGCACGATGATGCGGCTTCCCGCGGCAAGCTCGGCAAAGGGGCTCGACGCGTGTTTTGTCGGCATACCGCTTGATATCGGTACCTCGAACCGCTCCGGAACACGCTACGGTCCCCGCCAGATCCGCCAGGAATCGGTGATGATCCGCCCCTACAACATGGCGACGCGGGCCGCACCCTTCGACAGCCTGCAGTTTGCAGATCTGGGCGATGTGCCCATCAACACCTTCAACCTCCCCGAGAATGTCGGGATCATCCGGGGGGCAATCGCCGGAATCCTTGCCGAGGACTGCATTCCGCTGACCCTGGGCGGCGACCATACGATCAGCTACCCGATCCTTCAGGCCATGGCCGAACGGCATGGGCCCGTGGCGCTCATCCACATCGACGCACATGCCGACATCAACGACACCATGTTCGGGGAGAAGATCGCGCATGGCACCCCCTTTCGCCGGGCCTATGAGGATGGCTGCCTGAAACCCGACCTCGTCTTCCAGATCGGGCTGCGCGGCACGGGGTACACGGCAGAGGATTTCGACTGGTCTCGCGCGCGGGGCTTCACCGTGGTGCCGGCCGAAGAGTGCTGGCACAAATCCCTGGCGCCCCTCATCGCCGGTATCCGCGAGCGGATCGGCGGGCACAAGACCTATCTCAGCTTCGACATCGACAGCCTCGACCCAGCCTACGCACCCGGCACCGGCACGCCCGAGATCGGCGGGCTCACCAGCATGCAGGCGATCGAACTGATCCGCGGGTGCCGCGGCCTCGACATCGTCGGCGCCGATCTCGTCGAAGTCTCCCCACCTTTCGACACCACCGGTACGACGGCAATCACGGCGGCCAATCTGCTCTTTGAAATGGCGTGTGTCCTGCCCGGCGTGGCCTATCGCTGAACGCCGGGAGCGGCGAATTTTCGCTGCGCCAGCACGCTTTCCTGTAGTCAAAGCCAAATTTATAGTCGAGTATAAGTATCGCCATCGGTGCTTTGGGGATCTCGGGCCATCGGCCCCATGACCTCAAGGCGCGGCTTCGCCTGGGCGCAGGCGACGCGGGGACCCGGACGGGGTCGCCCCATGGCCGTGCCATGGATCAACAGGAGAGAAAATTGAGCGAGAGCACCCACGACCTCGTCGTCCGGACCATCGCAGCCACTCGTTTCCCCTTTCCCGGCCAGACCACCTGGCCGGACGGGTACGTGACCAACACCAACGTGCCCACCCAGACGATCGGCATCGATACGCCCAATGGTAAGCACTTCCCCGACATCGTGATCACCGACCGCACCGGAAAGATCCGCGAGATGGGCGAAGTCGAGATGGACATCAGCGAGGCCGCTCTGCCCTATCTCACCGCCGGCTCGGCGTTGACCGATAACGACACCCCCACCAAGGTGAAGCACTTCTTCGTCTATGTTCCGGCAGGACACGAAGAGCGCGCCAAGCAGCTGCTCGAGAGCAACGACATCTCCTATGCAGGCGTGCGTGGGTTCACGGTCAGCGACACGGGCGAAGTCGGCATCGTTCCCTATCACACGGCCGGCGACCAATACGACCACCAGGTCACCCCACCCCAGATCGTCTAGGCAATTCAGGGGCGGGTCGAAGGCCCGCCCCGTTCAGGGTTCGATTAGTGCCCAGGGGCTGGGGAACCGCGGCACGGGCGCGACGATCAGGGTCGGGCCAGTCTGGTCCATCGCCCAGCGCAGCGCCTCGGCGAGGCCGTCCGCGGTCTCCGCGCGTCTCGCCTTTGCCCCGAAACTCTCGGCAAAGCGCTCGAACTCGGGGTTGACGAGGTCACTCGCAATGACCTTTCCCCCATGATCTTCCCGCTGCATGCGCTGCACATTGCCATAGGCGCCATCGACGAAGACGATGCCGATCGCGGCGATGCCATGGGCGACGGCGGTTGCCATCTCGTTGGCCGTGAAAAGAAAGCCGCCATCGCCACAGAGCGCGACGACGACTTTGTCGGGGTTGGCCGATTTCGCGCCGAGTGCCGTCGCGTAGGCCCAGCCCAGAGTGCCCTGATAGCCCGGGGTCAGCATCTGGCGAGGTCGGGCGACGGGGTGGCGGTCGGCCGCCATATAGCCGATCTGGGTATAGTCGGCGACGATGTGCGCATCGGCGGGCAGCGCCTGCCGCAATGCCGCCAGATAAGCCATCTGTGGGGCAAGCTCGATCGCGATCCGCTGCTCAGTCTTTGCCTTCAGGATTGCGGCGGCCGCGATGCCGGCTTCGTTGCGCGGCGGGAGATGGGCGAGCCGGCCGGCAATGGCCTCGAGCGCTGCCGCGCCGTCTGCCGCAATCGCGATCTCGGGGGGGCGACCGATGGTGAAGCGTGCCGGATCGGTATCGATCCGCACCACCTTCTGGGTTTCCGACAGTCCCCATTCGGCGGGCAGGCGATGAAAGCGCGTGCCGACGGCGAGGATGACGTCCGCATCGTTCCAGATCTGGCGGCCTTCGCCCATGCCGATGGCCAGCGGATGGCTGCTCTCGAGCAGGCCCCGACCCTGAAGGTGCATCATCACCGGCGCCCCGAGCCGCTCGGCGATCCGGGCAAGAGCGCCTTCCCCGCCATAGGCACCGGCGCCCGCCATGATCAATGGCCGGCGGGCGGCGATCAGCAGATGGGCGGCGGACGCCACGAGATGCTCCGGGGGTAAGGCGGGCGGCCGGGCCTCCGCTTTGACGGCCGCATCCATCATCGCGTGCGCGGCAAGCACGTCGGCGGGCAGCTCAACCGCCACCGGCCCGATGCCCGAAGCCAGCATCTCGAAGGCTGTCCGCATGAGCCCGGGAACGTCCTCGGGGCTATGGGCAATGCCGTTCCATCGGGTGAGGCCCCGCACGATCGCGGTCTGGTCGGGCAGTTCATGCAATTCCCCGCCGCCCACGCCAATCGCCTTACTGTGGATCTGCCCGATCAGCGCCAGCACCGGCGCATGTACCGCATAAGCCGTCGAAAGCGCGGCGGTCGTGTTCAAGAAACCGGGCCCCGGCACGCAGGCATAGACCCCGGGCGTGCCCGTCGACTGCGCATGGCCGAGCGCCATATAGGCCACGCCTTGCTCATGGCGAGCGTTGACGACCCGTAACCAGTCGGTCGCGCCGTGGAGGGCGTTGAAGAGATGGTCGAGTTGTACGCCCGGGAGGCCGTAGAGCGTTCTCACCCCGTTGGCCTCGAGCGCGGCGACGACTGCCTCACCCCCCGTCATCATGGTCTTGGTCACTTTACCCGTTCCTCTCTTGGGCCAGGGGATCGTCGCGCTCGGTGCGGATATGATTTTCAGGATGGGCCGGATCGGCATGGCCAATGGCGACGCCGCAGACCAGCATCAGCGCCTGATCCACGCCAAGGGCGCCGGATACGGTCTCGCCATACATCGCCCAATCGGCCTGCGGGCAAGCCTCGAGCCCGTTTTCGGCAAGCAGCAGCAGGAGCGACTGCAGATAGATGCCGAGGTCGAGCCACTGAAAAGGCGTAGCATTCCGGTCGAGGAACAGAAAGACGCCGCTGGGCGCGCCGAAGAAGCGGAAATTGAGCGCGTTCCAGGCGCGCCGGGCGGCCATGTCGGTCCGATCGATGCCGAGCGCAGCATAGAGAATTTCGCCATTGCGCTGGCGACGCCTGAGCTGCGCGCTCGTCAATGGATCGGGGTAGAAGGGTGCCGGCATCGGCTCGCTATCGGGCGCTTCGCGGATGCGCTGGTCCATCAGCGCCTTGAAGGCTGCCATGTCGCTGCCATCGATGATCCGCACGTGCCAGGGCTGGAGATTGCCGCCGGATGGCGCCCGCGCCGCCTGGCGCACGATGCGCTCGATGATCTCGCGGGGCACCGGCCGATCGAGGAACGCCCGAACCGACACACGCCTTTCGAGCGCAGACGCCACCGAAAGCGGAGCCGGCGGCGCCTTGGTCACGGCACCGTCCATTCGGGTCCGCGTGGGGTATCGACGTATTCGGGCCAGCGATAGCCGATCGGCGCCTCGAAATCAGGCGGCAGGAGTGGGGGGCACCATCTGGTCCCCCCAACCCCGCCGCCGGTCCGTTCATTGAACTCGGCGCGAATGGCGGCCAGCATGTCCGGGCGCGTCATGAGGTCGAGGATGGTCGTTGCAATCACCTCGGACGCCTTGGACCACATCGGGTCGATGCAGGCAGGGACCCCGCCCATCGCATGGCGCGTCCACTCGTGATAGCGATAGGCACTGCCTTTCGGCGCCTGCAGGGTGGGGCGGGCGACGTAGAGCCGGACCGTAGGGGCGTGCCAAGTGTAGTCGACATAGTCGTCGGCGGCATAGTTGAGCTGCCAGGCGGGCAGCTGCTGGCGGAAGGCGGCTTCGGCCTCCCAGGGCGGCGTCATCTGCTCCATCCCGGGGATGAAGGGCTCGTCCATCGGCTCGAGCTCGAGCGAGGCTTGGATGTCGCGCGCAAAGGCCTTGGCTTCCTCGGGCCATACCGGTGGGCCGAGGCGCTCGAAATTGGCGTAGGTCAGCTCGGCGAAAGCCTTGTTGGGCAGACCGGCCCGGGTCTTGGTGATCCACGCCTTTTCGAGCCGGCAATGGCTCATTGCGGCGATGTGCTCGGCATTGCGATCGAGCACGGCGAACACCGCCTCGCACATGGCCAGTGTCGGCGCGCGCATGGAATACTGGATCTGCCCGATGCCCGGCGCGATGTTGTCGGCGGCGGCCTGCCCGGCGATGGGGATGAACTCGTTCAGCGTCCAGCTGCCTGTATGGGGCAGCATGGATTCCTTCATCATCTTGGAATTGGTGTACATCAGGCACACCGCATCGATGGCGGCCGGGGCGCGCGCAATGGCGTGCACATGGGTAACGTTGCCGCCCGAGGCTTCGTTCTGCCAGGTCTGCGGATCCTCGCAATGGAAGGTGTAGATCCGGCTCCAATAGGGCGCGCTCGTGGTTTCCCAGAAGCAGCCATTGGTGAGGGCCGGGAAGGAATGCGGGTGAAAGCTGATCGCCGCGTCGAGCCCCTCATAATAGCCATGGGCGGCATGGACGGGCTTGGCGCCGCACATCTTTTCGGCCGGTTCGCCGAAATAGACGAGCGTACCGCCGATCCCCTCGCGTTCCATGGCGTGCTTGGCGGCGAGAAAGCCGGCAAAGGAGCCGATGCCGAGCGCCGAATGCGGGTCGGTGTGCCCTGCGGCGCGCGGGCTCACACCCGGTCGGGGCGCGCGATAGGGCACGGGCGCCTGGGACTGGCCGGGGACAGCGTCATATTCGGCATAACCGGCAACAACAGGCCCCGGCCCGTTGCTCCAGCGCGCGCGAAAAGCGGTCGGCATGCCGGCAGTGCCACGTTCGACGGTGAACCCTTCGGCTTCCAGGCGATCGGCATACCAGCGCGAGGATCGATATTCGCGCCAGGAGGGCTCGTGGAAGTTCCAGATGGTCATATGGTCCGCCGAAAAGGCGGGGCGTTTCTCATCGAGAAACGCCAGTGCCAGGGCTTGCGCCGGCGACCAGCCGGCCTCCGCGCGGCTCATCAGAGCGCGTCGCGGATCAGCGGGGCGGTCGAGCAGTGGAGCCCGCCGCCACCCATGATCACCTTGTCATAGGGCACGGTCACGACCTCGACCCCATGGCTGCGCAATCGGGCCATGGTGTGGTCCGAAACGCCCTCGGGCATCAGCATCCGCCCGGGCGCCACGGCAAGCGAATTGACGATCGCCCCATCGTCCTCGTGGTGCAGTTCGATAAGATGGATGCCCAATTCCCCGAGCCGCTCGATGAACCAGAACGGCAGAAGCGTGAAATTGGCGATGGCGAGGTCCGGCGCGATCATCACGAAAAGCCCGTCGATATGCAGCCGGTAGCCGGTCAGCGGTACCTTGATGAGTTCGACGCCCTGGGCGCGCAGGACTTCTTCGATCTGGCGGGCGCCTTCGGCGTTGACGCGCGAAGAGACGCCGATCGCAGCGGTCTTGTCGTTGAGCCAGCAGAAGCTGCCGCCCTCGGCGATGCCGGTGCCCGAGACGGTGCGCAGGATCGGGCAGCCGAGCGCAGCGAGCGTGCGGGTTGCCGGGAGTTCCTCGCCGCGGCGGATCCGCGGGCCGAGGCGCATGATGATGGCCCCACCATCGACCGCAGCGACGACGTCGCGCGTGTAGCAGGTCTTCATCCGCCCGGGCGCCGCCTCGTCGATGAAGACGACCTCCACGCCCTCCGCGCGCAACGCAGCCACATAGCCATCGTGCTGGGCCTGCATCGCGGAAAGGTCGGGCGCCTCGTCGCCGCGCCAGTACCATCCCTGCTGGACGTCGCCAAAGGCGTTGTTGTCGAGACGCTTGGACGTGTCGACGATGTTGACCTCGTCACCCGGCCGATGCATCAGCACCATGCGCAGCCGGCCCACGTCATTGGTGCAGCCCCATTTGCGGCCCCACCAGCGCGTCTGCTGGTCGACGTCCTCGAATGCTGGCTCGGGCTCCGAAGGGAAGTCCTTGATCAGCTTGTTGTAGCGCCACTCGCTCTCGGTAATCGCACCCATGGGCCCTGTCCCCCGCCTTCGGCATCAGCGCGTCGATCGCGACGCAGGGGGAGCTTAGGAACTGCCGAAATCGGTTTCAACAGAAATTATAGTCGAGTATAAATTTAGTTATGGCCTCATCTAGGCGGCCGCCGATTGCTCGCTGAGCATGCTCGAGATGATCAGCCGGATGTGCCGTTCGCCGCGGGTCAGCATGTCGGCGACGGTGCTCGTGTCGCTCGCGACGAAATTTCCGAAATGCGCTGTGGTGACGTCGACGATGACATCGGCGAGCAGGAACGGGTCCACGTCGCCCGAAATCCGTCCGCGCTGCTGATAGGTGCGGAACAGCCGAACATAGTGACGCCGGATCAGCGTGTTGAGCCGCGCCCCGGTGCGGCTCGCCGGGCCATCGGGCTCGATATACTGCGCGGACATGATGACGCGCCAGCAATCGCGGGAGAGATGACGCGTCGCCTGGTCGGCGAGCAGCTTCTCGAAAGCGAGGATGCCGCGGACCGGATCGTCGGGCAGGTCGCGGATCAGGTTGCGGCGTTCGGGCAGCGCCACCTGCACGTGGCGCAGGGCGAGCTCCATCAGCAGGTTCGGCTTGGTCGTGAAATAGTTGTAGACGGTGGCGGTGGATACCGAAGCCTTGGCGGCGATCGCCTCGATATGGGTCCCCTCATAGCCCCATTTGCCGAACAGGCTCTGCGCGGCGCTCAGCACCTGCTCGGTCCGTTGCTTCCTGTGCTTCGCCCTCAGGCCTCCTTGAGCCATGGCCTCACATCCTCCCAGTCGACTGTGCTTTTGGTGAATCGAAACGGGCGCGGTGTCCCCGTTTCTTATATCTAACTCTAAAATTGACGTTGACACAAAACATTTTGCCACTAGGCTCGATTGCACTGGTCCAGACGCCTAGCCCGAAGCGGCCCGGCGGGCAATCTCCGGCAGCAGCCGGCGTGCCCCTGATCGCACGGCGAGGCCCGACCATAAAGTCTCCGGGGGCGGGTGCAGATGCTGCCATTGATAGACAATCCGCCGCCCTGGCCCGGCAATGCGCGCTGCGCGGTGTGCTTCGCCTTCGACTTCGATGCGGAGAGCCTGCTTCATCTCTATTATCCCGCAGACGCCGAACGCCGGATCAATCTCTCGTCATCCCTGCGCTACGGACCGCGCGTCGCCATTCCGCGCATCGCCCGCATCTGGCGGCATTTCGGCCTGAAGCAGACCGTTTACGTTCCCGGCTGGTGCATTAAGACCTATCCGGAGGCGATCGAGCTCCTGCTCGCGGACGGGCACGAGCTTGGCCATCATGGCTGGCTGCACGAGCGTACCAACCAGATTTCCAAAGATGACGAACGGCGCGTGCTCGAAGCCGGCATTGCGGCGATCGAGAAAGTGACGGGCAAGCCGCCCGCGGGCTATCGCAGCCCCTCGGGTGCCTTCTCCGAGCACACGCTCGATTTGCTGATCGAATATGGCTTCCGCTACGACGCCTCGCTCGCTGGGCACGACGTGCCCTATCTGCTCGAGGGGAGCAAAGGCCGGCTCATCGAATTGCCCTCCGATCACCCGCTCGACGACTGGCCGCAATACGTCAACCTCAAGGAATTCAACATGGGGATGACCATCCAGTCGCCCCAACGGGCAATGGATGTGTTTCGCGCCGAGTTCGACGCCGCCTGGAATCATGGCGGGCTATGGAGCTCGATCTGGCATCCGTTCGTTTCGGGCCGGCTCGCCCGCGCTGAGGCGATGGTCGAGCTCATCGAGCACATGCAGGCCAAGGGTTCGGTGTGGTTTGCCAGCATGGCGGAGATCGCCGAACACATAGACGGGCTCGTCAAGCGCGGCGAATGGCAGCCGGACATCGAGCAGATCCCCTTCTGGCGGCAGCCCGTGCCCCAGATCGCACTCCCCTCGCGCTAGGCCCGGATCGGGAAGGGACGATGGCAACAGACGGTTTCGCCTCGACAGGACCGGGCTCCGGCACTCCCTCCGAACCTCCCAAGACATGGCGGGCCAGCATGCACACGACACCGGACAGGGCGGGGCGCGAAACCGCGCCGGGCACCGTCAGCGATCTCGATATCTCCAAGATGCGGACCATAAGGACCATTCCTTATGGACGGATCCTGAGCGTCGGGCTCATCGTGCTGGCCGCCTTCGGCATCGTCCGCGCCTTTGCGATGGGCGACATCAACTGGGCGATAACCTGGCAGTACATGTTCTGGCCCACCATCATGATGGGCCTTTTCAACACGATCTGGATGTCGATCGTCTGCATGGCGATCGGGGTCGTCATCGGCCTGATGTGTGCGATTGCGCGCGACTCGGTCAACCCGGTGCTGCGCGGCGCCTCAATCTTCTACACCTGGTTCTTTCGCGGGGCGCCGCTGATCCTGCAATTGCTGATCTGGTTCAACCTGGCGCTGGTGTTTCCGCGGCTCAGCCTGTTCGGGCTTTTCGAGGCCCGGACGGTCGAGGTGATCACGCCCGTGACGGCGGCAATCCTGGGGTTCGGGCTCAATGCCGGCGCCTATGCCTCCGAGATCATCCGGGCGGGCCTGCTCGGGGTCGATCGCGGGCAATTCGAAGCGGCCAAGGCAATCGGGATGACGGGCGCCACCGCGCTCCGGCGGATCGTTCTGCCCCAGGCAATGCGTACCGTCCTGCCTCCGCTCGGCAATGAGTTCATCAGCATGATCAAGATGACCTCGCTTGCCTCGATCATCGGCTTTTCGGACCTCCTGCGCAGCGTGCAGAACCTCTATTTCGTCAATACGCGGGTCATCGAGCTGCTGATGGTCGCGACGGTCTGGTATCTGGTGGTCGTGACGATCCTCAGCATTTTCCAGCAGATGCTGGAGCGCCGGTTCGGGCGGGGCTTCGTGCGGAGGGCGCAGCGATGAACGGTGCGGCTGCAGCAACGCCCCTGGTTTCGGCGCGCATCGTCGGCAAGACCTTCCAGGATTTCGAGGCGCTCATCGAGGTCGACTGCGACGTGATGCGGGGCGAAGTCGTCTGCATCATCGGCCCCTCGGGATCGGGCAAGACGACCTTCCTGCGCTGCATCAACCAGCTCGAGACCTATGACAAGGGCTCGATCTGGCTCGAGGGCGAACTGCTCGGCTATCGGCGGGTGGGCGAGGCCCTGCAGCCGCTGACCGAAAAGGAGATCGCCCGGCAGCGTCGCAAGACCGGCATGGTGTTCCAGCGCTTCAATCTCTTCCCGCACCTGACCGCGCTGCAGAACGTGACCGAGGGACCGATCCAGGTGCTCAAGCGGCGTCCGGCTGAAGCGCGCGAGCAGGCCATGGCGCTTCTCGCGCGCGTCGGACTCGAGGCGAAGGCAGAGGCCTATCCCGCCGAACTGTCGGGCGGGCAACAACAGCGCGTCGCCATCGCGCGAGCACTCGCCATGCAGCCCCAGCTCATGCTGTTTGACGAGCCCACTTCGGCTCTCGACCCCGAACTCGTGGGCGAAGTGCTCCAGGTCATGCGCGACCTCGCGGCCGACGGCATGACGATGATCGTCGTCACTCACGAGATGGGCTTCGCCCGCGAAGTCAGCGACCGCGTCATTTTCATGGACAAGGGGCGGGTCGTCGAAACCGGCACGGCGGCCGAGCTGATGAGCAATCCGCGCGAGGAGCGAACCCGCGGCTTCCTCAAATCCGTGGCGCGCGGCTGAGCCGTCATGCGGCGCCCCGACATCCTCGTTATCGGGGGCGGGTCGGCCGGGGCGACGCTTGCAGGTCAGCTGGCTCGGGACACGACCCTTCAGATCCTGCTCGTGGAAAGCGGTGGGCGGCCGATGCCGGTCGTGCACGAACTTCCCATCCTCGCAGGGGTGCTTTCGGCAGGCAACACCACCGTCTGGCGTGACGAGACCGAGCCCGAAGCGGGGCTCGGCGGTCGGCGCCTCTCCTGGCCGCGCGGCCGGGTACTGGGCGGGTCTTCAGCGATCAATGGCGTGGTCTGGATGCGCGGCCGCCCGTCGGACTATGACCGTTGGCAGGCGGACGGCGCGCAAGGCTGGGACTGGGCGTCTGTGGCGCCCGTCTTCGATGCCCTCGACGGCCCCGAGGGCGCGGTCGGAACCCTGCTTCACCCGGCATCCAACCCCCTCTACCGGGCGTTTCTCGCCGCTGCGCGCGAAGCCGGGCATCCGATCTCGCAAGATTTCAACTTGCCGCCCTTCGAGGGGGTCGGGCGCTATGCCCTAAATGTCCGGAACGGGCGAAGGGTCACCTCGGCTCGCGCCTTCCTTGCCCGGCCGCCCGCCAACCTCATGATCCTCACCGGGGCAAATGTTGCGGGCCTCATCCTCGAAGGGCGCCGGGTGAGCGGCGCGAGGATCAAATATCGCGGGCGCACCGAGGACGTGTTCGCCGGACAGACAGTTCTCTCTGCGGGTGCGATCAACTCCCCGCGCCTGCTGATGGTCTCGGGCATCGGTCCGGCCAACGTGCTCGAAAGCGCGGGGATACCGGTCCGCGCGGAACTCCCGGGTGTCGGCCAGAACCTTCAGGATCACATCTGCGGCAGGATCTCCCATGCCTGCCCGGAGCCGGTGAGCCTGCGCAATCTGACCCGGGCCGATCGCGCGCTGGCGGCCGGTATCGAGGCCATGGTGCTGGGGCGGGGCGAAGCCAGTGTGAGCCCCTTCGGCGCCGGCATGCTGTTGCGGGCCTCCCCGGATGCTGTGGAGCCCGACGTCCAGGGCTTCATGATCCCCGGGCTTTCCGACTATCGGCTGTGGCTGCCCGGTTTCGGCGGGGAGGGTCCTGGGCACGGGTTCACCGCTTCGGTCTATCAGTTGCGGCCCGAGAGCCGCGGCAGCATTGCGGTGCGGAGCGCGGATCCAGATGCGCCTCCAATCATCCGGGCCAACTATTTCTCGGACCCGCGCGACCGGGACGTGCTGCGCCTCGGCATGGAGCAGATGGCCTTGATCCTCGGCCAGCCGGCCATGGCTAGGTACCTCGGACCGAGACTGTCAAAGACCGATCCGTCGGACCGGGATGGCTTTGAGGCAGCGCTCGGGCGCGAGGCCGGAACGGCTTTCCATCCGGTCGGGACGTGTCGCATCGGCCGCGCCGATGACGCGATGGCGGTGGTGACGCCCGATCTCCGCGTGCGCGGGCTCGAAGGGCTCAGGATCGCCGATGCCTCGGTCATGCCGCGGATCACCAGCGGCAACACCAATGCTCCCTCGATGATGATCGGGCTCAGAGGCGCCCGCTTCATCACAGGCAGCGGGCCTCAGGCGTCATAAGGCTGCGGTTCGGGTGGCAGTCGGCGCCCTCGAATGGCGTCCGCGAGCTTTTCGGCAACCATCATCACCGGGGCATTTGTGTTGCCGCTCGTCACATGCGGCAGGATGGAGGCGTCGATCACGCGGAGGCCGGCGACTCCGTGAACCCGGCCCCCCTCATCGACGACGCTCTGTTCGTTGGTGCCCATGCGACAGCTCGACGTGGGGTGAAAATAGGTGCTGCCCGTGCGGCGGATCCAGGCATCCATCTCCGTGTCGGAAAATCCAGACGGATCGATGCCATCGACCGGTCCGCGCAGTGCGTCCCAAGGCTTCTGCGCAATGATCTCGAGCGTGCGGCGGACGCCTGCTCTCAGGGCCGCAAGATCGTCCGGAGCGGACATGTAGTTGTGGACGATCCTGGGCGCGGCAGCCGGATCGCCCGACGCGAGCGTGATTTCCCCACGGCTCTTGGGACGCATCAGCGATATCGAGTAGCGAAAGCCGTCCACCGCCCTCAGCGCCTTGCCGGAAAGCCCGCCCGTCGCAGGCAGGAATTCGTGCTGGATGTCGGCATGATACAGATCATCCCGACTTTTGAGGAAGGCGCCGGTCTCCCAGAAATTGCGTGCGCCGAGGCCGCTGCCGGTCAGGAGCCAGCGCAGTCCGATCATCGCCCGCCCGAAAGTCCCGGCGCTGATCGCAGGGGATACGCCGGGCCTTGCGGCATGGTGCCCGATGCCAACGCCGAGATGATCCTCGAGGTTTCGGCCGACCGCCGGCAGGTGGACAATGGGCTCGATGCCATGGGGGCGCAGTCCGTCGGCGTCGCCTATCCCTGAGAGCATGAGGAGCTGCGGGGATTTGTAGCTCCCTGCGCAAAGCATGACCTCCCGATCTGCGGCAGCTTCGTGGACAGTGCCTCCCGAAGCGTAGACGACACCCACTGCCCTCCTGCTCGCGATGCGCACGCGCTGCACATCCGCGCCGGTTCGGACGGTAAGATTGGGCCGACCCATTGCGGGGTGGAGAAAGGCGCGCGAGGCGCTGGCCCGATGACCGTTGCGGATCGTGGCCTGGTGGCGGTGGACGCCCTCCTGGCGGAAGCCGTTATAGTCCTCATTATAGGGGAGGCCCCACGCCTCGGCCGCCACGATCATGGCCTCGAAAAGAGGATTGTCGGCAGTCATGCGGATGACCGAAAGCGGGCCGTCGTCCCCGCGATAGGGGCCGGCTCCGTCTTCGAAGCGCTCCATCCTGCGGAAATAGGGGAGGCAGTCCGCATGGCTCCAGCCTGTCAGCCCCTCTGCGGCCCAGCCGTCGAAATCCCGCGGGTTGCCGCGCACGAAGACCATGCCGTTGATCGAGGACGATCCTCCGAGCACCCGGCCGCGCGGATGAGCGATCATCCTGCCTTCGAGCCCCGGCTCGGGGCCGGTTTGCAACTGCCAGGTCCATTTGGGATTGCGCAGGGGGTAGGGCACCGCCGCCGGCATGCGGATGAGGACCGAGCCGTCTCCGGGACCCGATTCAAGAAGGAGAACGCTGACGCCTCGATCCTCGGAAAGCCGCGCGGCGAGGACGGAACCTGCGGAGCCTGCGCCGACGATAATGTAGTCGTAGGCTTTCATCGGACGAAGTCACGAGGCTCGAGGGGCAGGCAATGGCCGCGCGGGGCCGATGGCGCACCGCGCGGCTTTTTGATGATCGGGTACGCCCGACCCGAATGACCAGCGTCTTACTCGATGGGCTCGCCATTGATGGTGGGCTCGGGATAGGCGCTGAGTTCGAGCTGGTACTTTGCGATCAGCTCGTCATAGGTGCCGTTCGAGATCGTCTCGCGCAGGGCGTAGACGAAGGCGTCGCGCAGCACGGTGTCGTCCTTGTTGAAGGCCATGCCCATGAGCGCGCTGCCGATCGGTTCGCCAACCGGCTTGTAGGTGCCCGGCTCGTTGGCCATGAGGGCAGGCACGGATTCAAGGCCTTGGACGGCACCGGCAACGCGTCCGGTCCGGAGGTTGATCAACATCTGCGGCACGTCGCTGTCGGGCGAAACGGTGATCGGCTCGAGGCCGGCGGCCACGCAGAACTCGTTGGAGAAGGTCTCGATGGTTTCGGGATAGCTCGTGGCGCGGATCGTCGAAACCGATTCCCCACAAAGGTCGGTGGGTTCTGTCAGTTCGGTGTTGCTCTCGAGCCCGAAGAACTGGGCGCCCGCGACTAGGTAGTTGATGAAGTCGAAATATTCGCGCCGCGCGGGCCGGTCGTAAAAGCCGCTCATGATCATGTCGGCGCGGCCCGACTGCAGGGCCGGAGTGAGAGACTCGAACGTGCCTTCCTGGTACTCGATCTCTACCCCGAGGATTTCCGCCATTGCGCGGGCGAGCTCGACGTCGAAGCCGGTCAGTTCGCCGGTCTCGGGATCGAAATATTCCATCGGCACATAGGCCGGCTCGAGCGCGATGCGCACGACGCCGGATGCAGCGATGTCCTCTGGCAGTTCCTGCGCCCAGGCGGTGGGCGCGCTCATGAGTGCGACAACGGCGAACGCGCCGATCAGATGGTGTTTCATCGTCTTCCCCTGCTTCCCTTCTCGATTGCATCCGGGAAGGTCGATGCCTGAAATCCGGGACAGCGAGGGGTCAGGAACCGGTGCGCGGCGGCGAAGACTTGCGCCTCTCGATGGTCCTGCTGCGTGCCCGCTCTGCTGGCTCAGCTCTGGGATCGGCCTCCGGTGACGGGTAAATACTCACGCCCGCGCACAAACAAAGTCAACTCTAATTTTGGGGTAGACGCAAATATTGGTGGCAGGTCGATGGTGTTGCCGCATTTTGAGGCGGTCTGGTGTTTCCGAGGGCAGGAAACGCCCCAGCAAGCGGGAGTGATGCCGGCCTCAGGCCCGGCCCGCCCAAGAGGACCGGCAGACCGAAAGTGCGCGGTTCGGCATCGGCGGCCAGGCTTGCCGCGAGCCAGTTCAACAGCCGACGCATGAGCTCTCCCCCATCTGGCGGTTCGGACCTGGTGCACGAACAGATCCGGTGGATAAGAGATCTGGTGCATGAACCATGCCACGTCATCGCTCCACCAGCAGACTTCACATCCGCGTGCGTACCGTACGGTACGGTACGCAATTCGTTTGCGCCCGTCGCGGCGAGCTTGTATGAGAAAGCAGGAGAGGCCCGAGAAGGGCCGCGATCCGTTGCCGGCCCCGGGGGCTGCAGAGAAGTTGTGAGGAGAGACATGCCCGCTTATCGTTCACGCACCACCACCCATGGCCGCAACATGGCCGGCGCACGCGGTCTCTGGCGCGCGACGGGCATGAAGGATGGCGATTTCGGCAAGCCGATCATCGCAGTGGTCAATTCGTTCACCCAGTTCGTGCCGGGGCATGTCCACCTCAAGGATCTCGGCCAGCTCGTGGCGCGCGAGATCGAGGCGGCGGGCGGCGTCGCCAAGGAATTCAACACCATCGCTGTCGATGACGGCATCGCGATGGGCCATGACGGCATGCTCTATTCGCTGCCCAGTCGCGAGATCATCG
This sequence comes from Arsenicitalea aurantiaca, assembly GCF_003994485.1. Lineage (GTDB taxonomy): Bacteria > Pseudomonadota > Alphaproteobacteria > Rhizobiales > Devosiaceae > Arsenicitalea > Arsenicitalea aurantiaca. The sequence continues at coordinate 168,537 of NZ_RZNJ01000004.1, read as the reverse complement.
CGGACAGCGTCGAGTACATGGTCAACGCTCATTGTGCGGACGCCATGGTCTGCATTTCCAATTGCGACAAGATCACGCCGGGCATGCTCAATGCCGCCATGCGGCTCAACATTCCGGTGGTCTTCGTGTCGGGTGGTCCGATGGAAGCGGGCAAGGCCATGCTCAAGGGCAAGCTGCAGGCCCTCGACCTCGTCGATGCCATGGTGATGGCCGCGGACGACCAGTATACCGATGAGGAGGTCCAGGCGGTCGAGGAAGCGGCATGCCCCACCTGCGGATCGTGCTCGGGCATGTTCACCGCCAATTCCATGAACTGCCTGACCGAAGCCCTGGGGCTGTCGCTGCCGGGCAATGGCTCGACGCTGGCAACGCATTCGGATCGCAAGCGCCTCTTCCAGGAAGCGGGTCATCTGATCGTGGATCTGGCACGGCGCTATTACGAGCAGGAGGACGAAAGCGTCCTGCCCCGCTCGATCGCGACCAAGGCCGCCTTCGAGAACGCCATGGCGCTCGACATCGCCATGGGCGGCTCGACCAACACCGTCCTGCATATCCTCGCGGCTGCCCATGAGGGCGAAGTCGATTTCACGATGGACGACATCGATGCGCTGAGCCGCCGGGTCCCTGTGCTCTGCAAGGTCGCGCCCGCCAAGAACGACGTTCACATGGAAGATGTTCACCGCGCCGGTGGGATCATGTCCATTCTCGGCCAGCTGGATCGTGGCAATCTCATCAATCGCGACGTGCCCACCATCCATGCCGCGACCATAGGGGATGCGCTCGACCGGTGGGACATCAGCCGCACCAATTCCGACAGCGTGCGCAATTTCTTCATGGCGGCGCCCGGCGGCGTGCGCACCACCCAGGCTTTCAGCCAGTCCAATCGCTGGACCGAACTCGACCTCGATCGGGTCAAGGGCGTGATCCGTGCGCCTGACCACGCCTTCTCCCAGGATGGCGGGCTTGCCGTGCTCAAGGGCAACATCGCGACCGAGGGCTGCATCGTGAAGACGGCGGGGGTGGACGAATCCATCCTCAAGTTCACCGGCCCGGCGCGGGTCTTCGAGAGCCAGGACGCGTCGGTCAAGGCCATCCTCTCCAACGAGATCAAGGAAGGCGATGTCGTCCTCATCCGCTATGAAGGCCCGCGGGGCGGTCCCGGAATGCAGGAGATGCTCTATCCGACGAGCTATCTGAAGTCCAAGGGGCTCGGCAAGGCCTGCGCGCTCGTCACCGACGGGCGGTTCTCCGGGGGCTCGTCAGGGCTCTCCATCGGGCATTGTTCACCCGAGGCTGCCGAAGGCGGCGCGATCGGGCTCGTGCGCGAAGGCGACCAGATCGAGATCGACATTCCCGGCCGCACCATCAACCTGCTGGTCAGCGATGCCGAACTGGCGCGCCGCCGCGCCGAGCAGGACGCCGCAGGCTGGAAGCCCGCTGCCCCGCGCAAGCGCAAGGTGACCACCGCGCTCAAGGCCTATGCCGCTTTCGCCACCAGCGCCGCCAAGGGCGCGGTGCGTGATCTGGGCGATTTCGACCGCTAAGTGCGCTTTAGCTCATCGCGCGAAGGCCCCGTCTGGCTTAGGCGGGGCCTTTTTCTATGCCCGTTCAGTCATCAGACAAGTGGCCAGTTTTGTCTGTTGACAGGACAAAGTATCTTCCATACCACTTTGGGCTGTGGTGATCGGGGAGGCGCTGCTCAAGCGTGCCGATGCCGCTGGAGGAGGAGCGCGCCGGACGATCCCGGCAAGCTTCAGCACATCATGGTCCGCCAGGAGCGGGCAGGAACGGGCGGTCCCTTCGGGCTGTCCATGGGAGGTTCTACATGCATCATTTTGCCAGACTGGCGGCCGGCACCGCCATTGCCGTGACGATGAGCATCGGCGCAGCCAGCGCGCAGACGGTCCTGCGCTCGTCCGACACGCATCCGGACGGCTATCCGACCGTCGAGGCCGTCAAATATATGGGCGAACTGCTTGAGGAGCGGACGGACGGGCGCATCTCGATCGAGGTGTTCTACGGCGCCCAGCTCGGCGAAGAGGCCGACACCATCGAGCAGACCCGGTTTGGCGTCATCGATATGAACCGCGTCTCCATGGGGCCCTTCAACAACCTCATCGCCGAAACGCGCGTCCCGTCGCTGCCCTACATCTTCCGCTCGGTCGACCACATGCGCACCGTCATGGATGGTGAGATCGGCGAGGAGATCCTCGCGACGTTCGAGGATTACGATCTGATCGGGCTGGCCTTCTACGATGCCGGCGCCCGCTCGTTCTACACGTCCGAGCGCCCGGTACGTTCGATTGCCGACATGGAAGGCCAGCGCTTCCGCGTCATGCAGTCCGACGTGTTCGTGGACATGGTCAGCGCCCTGGGGGCGAACGCCACCCCGCTTCCCTATGGCGAGGTCTATTCGGCCATCCAGACCGGTGTCATCGACGGCGCCGAGAACAATCCCCCGAGCTATGAGAGCTCGGCGCATGCCGAGGTCGCCCGCTACTATACGCTCGATGAACACCTCATCGTGCCCGAAGTCCTCGTCATGGCGAAATCGACCTGGGACCGCTTCTCCGCCGAAGACCAGGAGATCATCCGTCAGGCCGCCAAGGACAGCGTTGCCCGCCAGCGCGAACTCTGGGATGCCGCCGAAGCGGCTGCGCTCGAAACCGTGCTTGCCGCCGGTTCGGAAGTGATCGAGGTCGACAAGCAGCCCTTCATCGACGCCATGGCGCCGGTCTACGAGAAGTATGTCGATACGCCTGAGCTTCAGGATCTCGTCGCCCGCATCCAGGCGACCGAGTAAGCGCAGAGCCGGAGCCCGCCGGGCTCCGGCGTCCCCGCCGCAGGGTCAAGCGGCGTCCCTTCCATCGGCCGGAGCCCCCGCGCGATGAAACGCTTCCTCGTGGCCATCCGCCCTCTCGTCGATCGCATCGCGATGCTCGCACTCTGGATCGCCGGAACGGGCCTCGTCCTGATGACCGCCGTTGTCGCCTACCAGGTCTTCGGACGCTATGTGCTCAATCGTACGCCGACCTGGGCAGAGGCGGGATCGATCGAACTGATGAGCTGGTTCATTTTCCTCGGCGCGGCAGTCGGGGTGCGCGAGCGAACCCATCTGGGGTTCGACGTCCTCCTCTACGTGCTGCCAAAGCGGTTCAAGATCGTGCTGCGCATGATCTCCGACCTTGCCGTGATCGCATTCGGCGCAGGCATGGTGGGGTTCGGGCTGCAATTGGTGATCGGCACCTGGAGCGGCACCAAGCCGACGCTCGGGATACCTGCCGGGATGAGCTATCTGCCGATCGTCGCGGGCGGCTCGCTCGTCGTCCTCTTTACCCTCTATCGGATCCTTGAGCGGCTCTCCGGCCTCAGGCCCGACGACATACTAGATGGCTACACCCATTCCACCGCGGCTGACGACATCAGCGCCACGAAAGCCTGACCGATGGAACTCGTCGTTCTCTTCTCGACCTTCGTTTTCCTGCTGCTGATCGGTACGCCTGTCGCCTTCTGCCTGGGCGTCGCGTCGTTCGCCACCGTTCTCTATATCGGCCTGCCGCCGCTCGTCATCTTCCAGCGGCTCAATGCAGGCGTCTCGATCTTTTCGCTCCTGGCGATCCCGTTCTTCATCTATGCGGGCGACCTCATGGTGCGCGGGGGGATCGCAGCGCGCCTCGTCGCGCTGGCAGGCGGGCTCGTCGGGCACCTTCGGGGCGGGCTCGGCCAGGTGAACATCTCCGCCTCCCTGCTCTTCGGGGGTATTTCTGGCTCGGCGGTTGCCGATGCCTCGGCGATCGGCGGGCTGATGATCCCGCAGATGAAGGCGCGGGGCTATGGGGTCGACTACGCGGTCAACATCACCGTCGTATCCTCGATCATCGCGCTGATGATCCCGCCCAGCCACAACATGATCCTCTATTCGATCTCGGCGGGTGGTCGCATATCGATCGCGGACCTCTTCACCGCCGGGATCGTGCCCGGCCTGCTGCTGACGATAGCGCTGATGACCGTCGCCTATTTCGTCGCGCGTCATCGCGGCTATCCGACCGAAAAGTTCGCCGGCTGGATCGCGGTTCTCCATCTGCTGGTGGGTGCCGTCCCCGGGCTGATGCTGATCGTCATCATCTTCGGGGGCGTGCGGTCGGGCGTCTTCACGGCAACGGAAAGCTCGTGCATCGCCATCCTTTATGCGCTGCTCGTGACGACGCTCGTCTATCGCCAGATGGGGTGGACGCAGTTCGTGGCGGCGACGCTCGGTGCAGTCCGGACGACCGCGATGGTACTGCTCATCATCGGCACGGCTGCGGGCTTCGGCTGGCTCCTCGCCTATCTGCGGGTTCCCGCCTCGATGATCGCCTTCCTGCAGACCGTTTCGGACAATCCGATCATCATCCTGCTGCTCATCAACGTGATGCTGCTGTTCCTCGGCACGTTCATGGACATGAGCCCGCTCATCATCATCACCACGCCCATCTTCCTGCCGGTGGCCGTCGCCTACGGCATTGATCCTGTCCATTTCGGGGTGATCATGATTTTGAACCTCGGGATCGGGCTCTGCACACCACCGGTCGGGGCGGTACTTTTCGTGGGCTGCGCGGTGGCCAAAATACCGATCTGGCAGGCCCTGAGGACCATCTGGCCGTTCTATGGGGCAGGCGTCGCGGTCTTGCTGCTGGTCACCTATATCCCCGCGCTGTCGCTCTGGCTCCCATCGGTGTTCCGATGAGCACGCAATTGCGCGATCAGGTCCGGCGCAAGCCGCGGCTCTCCGAACAGGTGGCACAGACGCTGCGCGACCAGCTGCAGGCCGGCAGCTTCCCCGTCGGCGGCAAACTGCCACCGGAGACCGCGCTGACCGCACGGTTTGGCGTCAGCCGCGCGGTGGTGCGCGAGGCGATCTCGGCGCTCGCGGCCGACGGCCTTGTCGAGCCGCGGCAAGGGGCAGGGGTTTTTGTGCTCGAGCCGGCGCCTCACCCCGGCTGGACGATCGGGGGCGACACCAGCAAGCTTTCGACCGCGCTCTATGTGCTCGAAGTCCGGCTCGCGATCGAGGTGGAATCGGCAGCGCTGGCGGCCATCCGGCGAAGCTCGGCCCAGGAAGCGCAGATCCAGGAGGCGTTCTTCGAGTTCGACCGGCTGCTCGGGCTCGGCGAACCCACCGGCGGCGCAGATTTCGCATTCCACCGCGCCATTGCCGGCGCAACCAACAATCCCTTCTATGTCGAGGTGCTCGATGGGCTGGGCAGCCGCACCATTCCGTGTGACGTGACCTCGCCCTGGGCGACGGAACGCGAACTCGCATTCGATTATCAGGCGGGATTGCAACGCGAGCATGCACGCATTCTGAGCGCCATCTCCGCCCAGGACGAACAGGGTGCGCGCGACGCGATGCGCCGGCATCTGTCTGCGAGCCAGGAGCGCTATGGCGGCCGGCTGGCCGAGCGCACGCAGCGCTTCTCAGGCAGCAACCCTCAGCTCCATCCCTGACCCATCCACTTAAAAGCGCCGCATCCGGGGCACCCGGCAAAGCGGCGAGACGTCTATCCCAGGAGGCCTGTTTCCCGTGTCCGAAACCTCGACAGAAACCGACTACGAAATCCGCTTTGCGATCGATCCGGCGACGGCCGCCGCGATGGACACGAGGGAGTTGCGCGAGAGCTTCCTCATCGAAGACCTGTTCGGCCCCGACATGGTCGGCTGGACCTACACCCATTACGAGCGGCTCGCAGTCGGCAGCGCGGTGCCCGTGAAAGAGGCCTTGCGGCTCGAGGCGATCAAGCCCACGGGCACGGTGAACTTTCTCGACCGGCGCGAACTGATAGCCGTCAATATCGGGGGGAAAGGCACGATCACGGCGGACGGGGAGCTCTTCTCGCTCGAACACCGTGACATGGCCTATCTCGGCATGGGCACGAAAGATGTGGTCTTTGCCTCCGAGAACGGATCGGCGCCCGCCAAGTTCTACCTTCTCAGCGCCCCGGCCCATCAAACCTACAAGAGCATGCTCATCTCCGTTTCGGATGCAAAGCGGCTCGATCTGGGCGCCCCCGAGACCTGCAATGAACGCTCCATCTTCCAGTTCATCCATCCCGATGGCGCCAGGACCTGCCAGCTCGTCGTCGGCATGACCACGTTCGCTGCCGGCTCGGTTTGGAACACCATGCCCTGTCACGTGCATGACCGTCGGGCCGAGGCCTATCTCTATTTCGATCTCGACGAGAAGGCGCGCGTCGTCCATCTGATGGGCGAGCCGGATGAAACCCGCCACCTGATCGTCGCCAATGAGGAGGCGATCCTTTCGCCGGCCTGGTCCATCCATTCGGGCGTCGGCACGGCGCGCTACACGTTCGTCTGGGCGATGGCCGGCGACAATGTCGACTATACCGATGTCGATCCGGTCGCGATCGAGGACCTCAGATGAGTGATCTTTCTGCATTCGACCTCGCCGGCAAACGGATCATCGTTACCGGCGCCAATACGGGCATCGGCCAGGGCATTGCACTCTCGGCGGGTAAGGCGGGGGCGCATGTGGTCGGGGTCGGTCGCTCGGCGATGGACGAAACGGAAGTAAAGTTCGCCGGGCTCTCCGGCAGCTTCACGCCCGTCATGGCCGATCTTGCCGATCACCATGCGGCGCAGGCGATGATCGACGAGGTTTGGGCCGATGCGGGGCCGGTGGACGGGCTCGTCAACAACGCCGGCATCATCCGGCGTGCCGACGCGCTCGATTTCACCGAGGCCGACTGGGATGACGTGCTCGACACCAATCTGAAGTCGATGTTCTTCCTCTGCCAGGCCTTCGCCCGCCACGTTCTGGCCGAGCCCGGGCGAAGCGGCCGCATCGTCAATATCGCCTCGATGCTGAGTTTCCAGGGCGGGATACGGGTCGCGTCCTACACGGCCTCAAAGAGCGGCGTGCTCGGCATAACGCGGCTTCTCGCCTGCGAATGGGCCGGCCGGGGCATCAACGTCAATGCCATTGCGCCAGGCTATATCGAGACCAACAACACCGCAGCCATCCGAGCCGACGCCGAGCGCAGCGCAGCGATCCTCGGTCGAATTCCGGCCGGGCGCTGGGGCGAGGCATCCGACATCGGGGATGCGGCGGTTTTTCTGCTCGCGCCGGCGTCGCACTATATGCATGGCGCGGTCATCCCGGTCGATGGCGGGTGGCTTGCACGATAGGAGGATCGACATGAAGGCTTTTGCAGAGGCCGAAGCGATAGGCTGGACCGAACTCGGCAATGGCAACCGGCGGCGCGTGCTCGTCTCGCGGCCCGAACTGATGCAGGTCGAATTCGGGTTCGATGCGGGTGCGGTGGGTGCCCTCCATTCCCATCCGCACGTTCAGGCGAGCTATGTCGCCGAAGGCCGGTTCGAGGTCACGATCGATGGGGTGACAGAAACGATCGGCACTGGCGGGAGCTTCATCGTTGCGCCCAATCTCGTCCATGGCGTCAAGGCGCTGGAGGCTGGCCGGCTGATCGACTGTTTCACGCCGCGTCGCGACGATTTTCTCTAGGTGCTGTCGGACGCCGGCGGCGGCGTTAGTCGATCCCGCCGAGATCGGCGATGCGGACCGTCTCGCCGGTCCTGGCGCTCTGGAAAGCAGCGATGCCAGTGACGACGGACATCGCGCCGGCTCGTGAACCGGCGCGCTGGCCGAGCGGATCGGCTGCGCCCCTCAGGATCACGTCGCGCATCAGATTGTCCCCGCCATAATGTCCGCCCGGTGCGTGTGGCACCGAGATGCGTTCCACGCCGCCTCCGAAATTGTGCACGAGGAGGATTTCGTCGGCCTTCGGGGTCTCCCAGGGCTGCCGTTCGTACTGGCGGATCTCGATCCGACCCCTCGTCCCGTTAAAGGCGATGTGGTGCCCCTCGATCGGCATGTAGGTGTTGAGCGAATAGGAAACGACGACCTCGTTCTCATAGCGGATGTTCGCCGTCATCGTGTCGGGGATGTCGATGTCTTCCCGGTAGACGCAGGCGTCGCGGACATAGCCGTCGAGATCGGAAGGATCTTCGTAGAGCGTCTCGAGGAACTCGTCCGTCGTGATGTCGAAGAAATAGTCGCAGCGGTCGGCGTGGGGGCAGGTTCGGCAGCGCTCGCCGCGGAACGGGCCGGCGGCACCGTAATTGCGCAATTGTCCGAAAGCCGAGACGCTTTCCGGGTCGGCGCCGACATACCAGTTCAACAGGTCGAAATGGTGCGTCGCCTTGTGCACGAAGAGGCTGCCCGAATTCGCCGCATAGGCATGCCAGCGGCGGAAATAGTCCGCGCCGTGGAGGGTGTCGAGATACCAGTGGAAGTCGATCGAGGTGAGGGTGCCGATCGCCCCGTCGAGGAGGAGCGATTTCAGCCGGTGTGCGGTCGGCGCGAACCGGTAATTGAACGACACGTCGACCCGCCGGCCGGTACGCCGTTCGGCTTGGCGGATCCGGCGGATCTTTTCCAGGGTCGTGGTCATCGGCTTTTCAGTGATGACGTTGCAGCCGGCCTCGAGAGCCGCGATGATGATGTCGTCATGAGTGCTGTCGGGCGTGCAGACGATAACGAGTTCGGGCTTGGCCTCGCGCAGGGTGGTCTCGATATCGGTATAGATCGGCGCATTGGAGCCGATCATGGTGCGTGCGCGCTCGGCCCGTAACGGATTGGTGTCGCAGATGCCGACGAGGTCGACTTCGGGCCGCCAGCCCGCGAGCAGGTCGCGGCCCCACATGGTGGTGCCCCGGTTTCCGGTTCCGACGAGCGCAAAGCGGGTGCGGTCAGCCATTCTTGTCCTCAGCAGACGGAGTTGAACCGTTCGATGCAGGTTCGAAGCACCTCATCGCCCGGGCGATGCCACCAGTCCTCGGCCGAAAAGATCTCGACCTCCTGGGGGCCGTGATAGCCGGCGGCTTCGATGAGCGCCCGGAAGGCCTTGAGGTCGATCACCCCGTCGCCCATCATGCCGCGATCGAGGAGGAGATCGCGGGTGGGCACCAGCCAGTCGCAGATGTGGTGGGCGAGGATGCAGTGCATTTCGCCGGCCCGGGCGATGGCAGCGGCGAGGTTGGGGTCCCACCAGCAGTGATAGACGTCGATCGCCACCCCGACGCCGTCGCCGAGTTCGGCGCACATGTCGAGGGCCTGGTCGATCGTGTTCACGCAGGCCCGGTCGCCCGCATACATGGGGTGGAGCGGTTCGATGGCGATGGGTACGCCCGCGGCGCGCGCATGGGGGAGGATGGCAGCGAGCCCGTCGAGCACGGTCTTGCGCGCACCGGGCAGGTCCCGGCTGCCGGCGGGGAGGCCCCCGACGACCATGACGAGGCAATCGGCGCCGAGCGCCGCCGCTTCATCGATGGCGCGGAAATTGTCCTCGATGGCGGCGCGACGGCCCGCATCGTCGGGGGCGGTGAACATGCCGCCGCGGCAATGGCCGGTGACGCGCAGCCCATTGGAGTGGACGATTCTCGCGGCTTCATCGATGCCGATGGCCGCGATCTGGTCGCGCCAGGGGGAGATGGCGGTGATGCCGGCCCGGAGGCACCCGTCGACCGCCTCGGCAAAGCCCCATTGCTTGCGGGTGGTGGCGAGATTGAGCGAAAGGATGTTGTCGCTCATTTGCCAAGCCCGTTGACGGCGAGGAACGCCTCCATCCGGGCGGTCGCGCGCTCGGGATCGGAGAGGACGCGCGCCCGGTCGGCGAGGCGGAAAAGCTCGGAAAGGTGCTGGAGCGAGCGGGCGCTCTGCTGTCCGCCGACCATGGTGAAATGGTCCTGCAGGCCATTGAGCCAGGCGAGGAAGACGATGCCGGTCTTGTAGAAGCGCGTCGGCGCGGCAAAGATGTGCCGGCTGAGCGGCACGGTGGGCTCGAGGAGCTCGTAGAACTCGTTCTCGCTGCCCCGGCCGAGCGCGGCGAGGGCCGCCGAGGCGGCGGGCGCGATGGCGTCGAAGATGCCGAGCAGCGCATCGGAGTGATGCGTGCCGTCGCCGGCGATCAGCTCGGCATAGTTGAAATCATCGCCGGTATACATGCGCACGCCTTCGGGCAGGCGGGCGCGCATGGCGACCTCCTTTTCCTTGGAGAGGAGCGAGACCTTGATGCCGTCGACCTTGTCGGCATGGGCGGCGATGACGTCGAGGCAGACATCCATGGCCGCCTCGTGAGTCGGGCGGCCCCAATAGCCCTCCAGCGCGGGATCGAACATTTCGCCCAGCCAGTGGATGATGACGGGTTCTTTGACCTGGCTGAGGATGGCGTCGTAGACGCGGACGTAGTCGTCGGGGCTTTTTGCCGAAGCGGCGAGGGCGCGGCTGGCCATCAGGATGATGCGGCCGCCCTCGCCCTCGACGAAGCCCACCTGCTCTTCATAGGCGCCGATGATGGTCTCGATCGTGACGTCCGGCCCGGGGGCCAGGTGGTCGGTGCCCGCGCCGCAGCCGATCAGCGCATCGTCGCGGGTGCGCGCTTCGGCGAGGGCCCGGCGGATCAGCTCCTGCGCTTCGGGCCAGCCCAGCCCCATGCCGCGCTGGGCGGTGTCCATGGCCTCGGCGACGCCCAGCCCCAGATCCCAGAGGCGGTGGCGGAAGGCCAGCGTCTTGTCCCAGTCGATGGCGGGGGTCACCCAGGGGTCGTTGGGCGCGAAGGGGTCGGCGACGACATGGGCTGCGGCATAGGCGATGCGCGGGAAATCGGCCGCCTTGTGCTTTACGAGCGGGATGGGGGTGCCGGTCAGCGTATAGGGGCTGATCGTGCGGTCGGGATTGGGCAGGTCGATACTGGGCATGGGGTGCCTCCGTAAGGCCCCCTCACCCGGCGCTGCGCGCCGACCTCTCCCCGACGGGGAGAGGTGAAGAGGGGCACAATGGCTCGTCTTTCGTTACCTCTCCCCGTCGGGGAGAGGTCGGCCCCGCATGGGGCCGGGTGAGGGGGATCCGGCTCAGATCTCCAGCGCCGGCACGTCGAGCCAGCGGCGTTCGTGCCAGGATTTGAGGCCCAGCTCGGCGAGCTGGACGCCTTTGGCGCCGGCTTCGAGGCCATAGGGCCAGGGGGCGTCCTCGGCGACGTGGCGGAGGAACATTTCCCACTGGGCCTTGAAGCCGTTCTCGGCGGGCCAGTTGTCGGGCACTTCGTCCCAATCCTCGAAGAAATTCATCGTCTGGGGCTGGTCGGGGTTCCAGACCGGCTTGGGCGTGTTGACGCGGTGCTGGGTCCAGCATTTGTGGAGGCCCGCGACGGCCGAGCCATGGGTGCCGTCGACCTGGAAGGTGACGAGATCGTCGCGGCGCACGCGCACCGCCCAGCTCGAATTGATCTGGGCGATGATGCCGCCCTCGAGCTCGAACGTGGCGTAGGCCGCATCGTCGGTGTCGGCGTCATAGGGTTTGCCCGCTTCGTCGACGCGGCGCGGGATGTGGGTGGCGCCGAGACAGGAGACGGCCGTTACCGGGGCGAAGACGTTGTCGAGCACGTAGCGCCAGTGGCAGAGCATGTCGATGATGATGCCGCCGCCATCGGCCTTGCGGTAGTTCCATGAGGGGCGCTGGGCCTTCTGCCAGTCGCCCTCGAAGACCCAGTAGCCGAACTCGCCGCGCACCGAGAGGATCTGGCCGAAAAAACCGGAATCGCGCAGCATTTTGAGCTTCATGAGGCCGGGGAGGAAGAGCTTGTCCTGCACGACGCCATGCTTGAGGCCCGAGGCGCGGGCGGTGCGGGCGAGGTCGACGGCGATGGCGAGATCGTCCGAGGTGGGCTTTTCGCAATAGACGTGCTTGCCGGCGGCGAGGGCCTTCTCGATCAGCCCGGCGCGCACGAGCGTGGCGCCGGCATCAAAGAAGATCTCGTCATCGGGATTGGCGAGCGCGGCGTCGAGATCGTCGGTGAAGCGGGCGACGCCGTGCTTTCTGGCGATTGCCTCGACCTTGTCGCGGTTGCGCCCGACGAGGATCGGGTCGACCACCAGCCGGTCGCCATTGGCGAGCGCGATGCCGCCCTGGTCGCGGATGGCGAGGATGGAGCGCACCAGATGCTGGTTGTAGCCCATGCGCCCGGTGATGCCGTGCATGATGATGCCGATGCGGCGTTCAGCCATGAAACAAAATCCTCCCCCGCGCCCCGTATGCCGGGGTCGATGCGTGTAACTGTATGGTTACTTAATGCATCAAGAGCGCGCGGCGTCAAGCGCCGGCGTCAGATGCCGGCGACGAGCTTGAGCCCGATCAGCCCGAGGAAGACGAGGATCATGCGGTCGAACGCCTTTCGGCTCAGCCTGCCGGCGAAAGTCTGCCCGATCGGCATGACGAGCAGGATGGGCACGAGCGCGAAGAGGCCCTGCAGCAGCCATTCCGCCCTGATGGCGCCGAGCAGGAAAAGGCTGGGCAATTGCACGACGGCGAGGACGAGAAACATGGAGGAGACGGCAAACACATAGGTCGGGCGCTCGAACCCCATCGCATGGATGAAGGTAACCCCGATTGGAGCGGAAATGCCGGTTGCCCCATGCAACACCCCGGCACCGAGACCCATCGGCAGTCCGAGAAGGAGGCTCCTTGCGCGCTGTACGACCAGATGCGGGTTCATAAGCCGAAAGGCCACGTAGAAGAGGAGGATGAGCCCGAGGCCGAGCAGCAGGGCGCGCTCGGGTGCCGTCGTCAGGATGATCGAACCGGCGACGACGCCAAGCCCGCTGCCAACGAGGAAGCGGGGCAGGAAACGAAGACTTTCATCGTGACGCATGTGCCGAAAGCTCCAGGTCTGCCAGGCATTGGTAACGATGATCGGGATGATCATCAGGACCACTGCGTGCTGCAGACCGAATACCGCAGCAAGGGCAGGAAGGGCGATCATCGGCAGGCCCATGCCTGTCGCGCCCTTGACGAACGCCCCGGCAGCCAGAGCGGCAGTCAGTACGGCATAATCGGCAAAATCCATGATGCGTCTCCGGCAGGGCTGTGGATTGGTAGTGGAGCGCGCGGCAGTTGTCAGCCCCGTCAATCAACGCCCTCCCTCACTCCGGAACCGACTGGTTACTTATTGGCTTGACAGCCCACATGACCTGCGCCCACTCTTTGGCGTGCAGGGATGAGCCGCAAAGGCCTCCTGCCAAGGGAGGATAATCATGAGACATTCGCGACTGGCGCTGGCACTCGGCGCTTCCGGCCTCGTTCTGGCATCCGGACTTGCCCATGCTCAGGAGTGGCAACCCGACCGGCCGATCAACCTGATCGTGCCGTGGGGCGCGGGCGGGTCGACCGACCAGATCACACGCGTCACGGCCCCGATTCTCGCCGAGGCGCTCGGCGTCGAGGTGGTCGTGGTCAACCAGCCCGGCGCCTCGGGCGCCATCGGCACCCAGGAGGTGCTGAACGCCCCGCGCGACGGCTATACCTGGACCGCCAACGCCATCGCCAACAACGCCACCTATTCAGTGTCGGGCCTGCTCGAGGACACCGACATCGACGACTGGCACATCTATCTTTCGGTCGCGAACGTGCCGGTGGTGTCCGTTCCGGCCGACAGCGAGTTCGAGGATTTCGGTCAGTTGCTGGAAGCGCTGCGGGACCGCGGCGCGTCGATCTCCATCGCGACGGCCGGGATCACCTCCTCGGGCGGCACGGCGATCGCGACGATCTCCGATGCAGGTGGGTTCGACTACAACATGATCACATATGATGGCGGCGGACCGGCGGCAATCGCCACGGCGTCGGGCGAGGCAATGGTCACGACGCAGCTGGCTGTGGAGCAGACCGAACTCATCCGCGGGGGCCGGCTGAAGGCGCTCGCCGTGCTCTCTGACCAGGAGCTCGTGCTCGAGGGCGTCGATCCGATCCCGCCGATCACCAATTGGCTGCCCGAGATCGATACCGCCCCCGACTATTTCGGCATCTTCCTGCCGCGCGGGGTTCCCGATGAGGTGGTCGCTACCCTTGATCGCATCTGGGAGGAGGAGGTCATGACCTCCGACGCCATCCGGGAATATGCCGAGACCTATGGCGCGGTCTTCGACCCGTCCTTTGGCGAGGAGGCCCGTTCGCGGGCAATGCCGGTGGTGATCATGGAGGCCTGTTCCTCGGTGGAACGCGGCGAGGCGGTCAACGATCCTTCGACCATCGGCATCGATTGCGAGACGATGACCGAGACCCGCGCCCAATAAGGTAAGCCCAATCCGGCCGCCGGGCGCATGCGTTCGGCGGCCTCTTTTCGTCCGAGGAGGCTGGCATGGATGATCGGGAGGCGGGCCCGGCTGGGCCCGATATGGTCGGGCAGGACGCGGAGGATGGGGCTCGCATGGTGAGGGCGGATCTTCTTGCCGGCCTCTTTTTCGTCGTCTTGGGCGTCGCGATCCTCTATGCCTCATGGACCATGCCGCGCCTCGAGGCACGGCGCATCCATCCGATGACGATCCCCGGCCTCGTGCCGGGCCTTCTGAGCGTTGCGCTCGTAATCTGCGGCGGGGTGCTGGCGTTTCGCTCGTCGCGAGCCCACGCGCCCGGCGGCTGGCGGGCCCTCGGCTCCATCTTCACATCCGAGGCGGCATTGCGTGCCGGAGCGGTCGCGGGGCTCGCGCTCATCTACACTCTCGGGCTTGTCGGTCTTGTTCCCTTCTGGGCAGCGACGGCGATCTTCGTTGCAGCTTTCATCCTCGTCTTCGAGGTCTGGCTGGCCGAACCGCGGCGCCCGCTCCTCGAGAGCCTGCCCTGGGCGGTGGGGCTGGCCATCGTTACTGCGATCGTCGTCACGCTCGTTTTCGAGCGGGCGTTCCTCGTCCGCCTGCCCTAGAAAGGCTGATCCATGTTTGACGGCCTCGGGCTTCTTTTCGGCGGCATCACACACTTCCTCAACCCGGTCTCGCTGTTCAATATCGCCTGGGCTACCCTTCTGGGCATCATCATCGGCGCATTGCCCGGTCTCACCGCCACGATGGGCGTCGCTCTTCTCGTGACCCTCACCTACAAGATGTCGCCCGATCAGGCGATCCTGTGCCTCATGTGTCTTTACTCAGGGGCGATCTATGGCGGCAGCCGAACGGCGATCCTCCTCGCCATTCCCGGCACGCCTGCCTCGGCGGCGACGACGCTTGATGGGCATCCGCTGGCGCTGCAGGGCAAGGCGGGGCTGGCCATGGGGCTCGCGACGACATCCTCTGCCCTTGGCACAGTGGTCGGCATCTTTTTTCTGGCGCTGATCGCGCCGCTCCTCGCCGAGGCGGCGCTGCGCTTTGGCACCTATGAGTTCTTCTGGCTCGCGCTTTTCGGCGTCGTCATTTCGGGCCAGCTGACGGCGATGGACGATCCCTTGAAGGGCTATATCGCCGGGATACTGGGCCTTCTCATCGCGATGATCGGCATGGAGACCCTCCACGCGCACCAGCGCTTCACCTTCGGCATCGCGGCGCTGGGCGGCGGGGTCGATCTCATTCCGGCAATGGTCGGGGCGTTCGGGTTCGCGGAAATCCTCGGGGTGATGAAGCGCCGGGCACAGGCGCGGGTCGTGACCGCAGGCGACCGGGTCGTCCCGCGCTTCGGAGAGGTCCTCAAATACTGGAAGACGACGCTGCGCTCGGGCGTCATCGGCACGTTTGTCGGCATCGTGCCGGGCGTCGGGGAAGATGTCGGGGCCTGGGCGTCCTATGCGGCGGCCAAGCGGGCGAGCAAGGAGCGCAAGCTCTTTGGTCGCGGCAGTCAGGAAGGGTTGATCGCGGCCGAAACCGGAAATTCCGCAGTCGTACCGGGGGCGATGATCCCAACCCTCACGCTTGCCCTGCCCGGCTCTGCGGCGGCTGCGGTGCTCATTGCCGCAATGTTCATCCACGGCATCCGGCCCGGCCCGCTGCTCATGACGGAGAACCCGCAGTTTCTCTATCAGATCGTGGCGATCCTTCTGTTCTCCACCTTGGCGATCCTCGTCTTCGGCCTCTCGCTGACCCGGCCGCTGCTGACGGTGCTCATGGTGCCGCGCGAGCGGCTGATGCCGATCGTCTACGTCCTCTGCGTTGTCGGGTCCTTTGCCATCACGCAGCGCATGTTCGACGTCTACGTCATGGTCGCCTTCGGGCTCATCGGCTTCCTGTTGCGCGAAATGAAGTACCCCATGGCCCCGCTGGTGCTCGGCATCATCCTGGGCGATCTGCTCGATCTCAATCTGCGGCGCGGGCTGCTGCTCACCAATGGCGATCCCAGCCCCTTCTTTACGCGCCCGATCAGCGCTGTTATCTGCTTGACGATCGTCTTCACCATCCTGATGTCCATTCCGGCGGTATCGTCCCGTGTCAGAGCCCTCTTCGTCCGAAACACCGGCCGGGCGGGCTCCGTCTGACGGCGAGCGGCGCGGTCGCAACGCGGCGCGCACCAAGGCGGAAATCCTTGCGGCCGGCCGCGCCGAATTCAGCGCGCGCGGCTTCGAGGGTGCGCGCGTCGATGCGATCGCCGAGCGGGCAGGGGCCAACAAGCGGCTGCTCTACCACTATTTCGGCAATAAGGAGGAGCTCTACTGCGCGGTGCTCCTCGATGCCTACCAGGAGATCCGGAGGGGCGAGCGTGCGCTCAGCCTTGATCGATACGGCCCCGTCGAAGCGATGGACCGGTTGGTGCGCTTCACCTTTCGCCATTTCCTCGCCAATCCCTGGTTCACCCGGCTGCTGACGACGGAAAACCTCGAAAATGCGCGCTTCCTGAAAACGCTCCCCGACATTCCGGCGCTGCATTCGCCGCTCGTTGGCCAGATCGAGACGATCATCGCCCGGGGTGCCGAAAAAGGTCTGTTCAGGCGGGATGCCGATCCAATCCAGCTCTACATTTCGGTTGCGGCGCTGGGCTATTTCTACGTTTCCAACATGAAGACGCTGTCGGTGATCTTCGCGCGCGATCTCGAGGACATCGCCATGGTGCAGGAACGCGAAGCCCATGCCGTCGAAATGGTGCTCGACTATTTAAAGACGGGTGCCTGAACTCCACCACAATGTGGTATGGAAGACGCAAGCCACCAAATCTCGAAAATGCGAACACGAGCCTGCTTGACAGCAGGCTAGCGCTTTGGCGTCATGTAACCAGATGGTGACTTATGGCTCAGCGGACGCAAGATCCGCGGGCCCTCAGGTCCCCAGGGGAGGATGCTCGGCAGGCTTGCGCCCGCCCGGCATGGGCTATCGCGGGGCGCTCCTGCGCCCGCGCACGACCAAAGGGAGGAGACCATGGTCATGACCAACAGACGTTCATTCCTCATCGGCAGTGCCGCGCTTGCGGCGCTTGGCGCCACCGGCGTCCGTCCGGCTTTCGCACAGGCCGATCGGCTCCGCCTCCTGTGGTGGGGCAGCCAGGATCGTGCCGATCGCACTTTTGCGGTGGCCGACCTCTTCGAAGCGGCAAACTCGGGCATGACGGTCGATGGCGAGTTCCTTGGCTGGGGTGATTACTGGCCGCGCGTGGCCACCCAGACCGCAGGCGGCAATGCCCCTGACGTCATCCAGATGGATTATCGTTATCTCTTCGAATATGCGCGGCGCGGCGCACTCGCCCCTCTCGAGGGCTATCGCGGCGAAGCGTTGCACGTCGATGATTTCGATCAGGCCCAGATCGAGGGCGGCAGCGTCGATGGTTCGCTCTACGGCATTAGCCTCGGGGCCAATTCATCGGCCTTGATGCTGAACGTCGCTGCTTTCGAGGAAGTCGGCATGGACCTTCCCGGGCCCGATACGACCTGGGAAGAGTTCGCGGCGGCCATGACGGAATTCTCCCAGGCGACGCCGCGTCAGAACTATGCCGGAACGGCAGATGGCTCTGGTGTGGAGCCGCTCTTTGAGAACTGGCTGCGTCAGCGCGGCAAGGCGCTCTACACGGCAGACGAGCAGCTCGGCTTCGATGCCGCGGACGTGACCGAGTGGTTCCAGATGTGGGCCGACATGCGCGCCGCTGGCGCGACGGTGCCGCCCGACGTGCAGGCGCTCGACCAGTATACGATCGAGACGGGCATGGTGAGCCTGGGGCGCGCCGCGACGTCCTTTGCCCATTCCAACCAGCTCGTGGGGTATCAGGCGATCAATCCCGAGCCCATCACGCTCAGCAACTATCCCCGCGTCGGCGCAGATGGTTCGGGCGGCCATTACCGCAAGCCGTCGATGTTCTTTTCGGTGGCCTCCCAGGCCGCCAATCCCGAAGGCGCAGTGGCGTTCATCGATTTCTTCGTCAACAATCCCGAGGCGGCAGCCGTGCTTGGTGTCGAGCGTGGGGTGCCGGAATCCGCGGCGGTGCGCGATGCGCTGACCCCGACGCTGGACGAGCTGGGCCAGCGCGCCGTCGCCTATGTCGCGGGCCTCGGTGATCTCGCCGGGGCGCTGCCACCGCCGCCACCGGCCGGTGCGGGCGAGGTCGACTTCGCGCTTCGTCGCGTGTCGGAGGAAATCGCTTTCGGCGCGACGACGCCCGAAGCCGCCGGCCCGGCCTTCATCGACGAAGCCGCCGGCATCCTGGCCCGGGGCTGACGATGACGGCGCGCGCGGACGCTTCGATCGACATCGCTGCCGGGCGCGCCAACCGCTCCGTGCTCTCCCGCTTCTGGGAGCGCAACGGGGCGGGCTATATGTTTCTTGTGCCTTGGCTCATCGGCTTTTTCGGCCTGACGCTCGGGCCTGCGCTGATTTCGCTCTATCTCTCCTTTACCAATTTCGACCTGCTGCGCGAGCCCGTCTGGGTGGGCACGGCCAACTATGTGCGCATGGTCACGGCGGACCCGAAATTCGCTGCGTCCATGCGCGTGACATTCTCCTTCGTCCTGTTCTCGGTACCGTTGAAACTCTGCTTCGCCCTGCTGGTGGCCGTTGCGCTCAATCGCGGCATGCGGGGCCTGCCGCTCTACCGGGCGGTCTTCTATCTGCCCTCGTTGCTGGGCGCGTCGGTGGCGATCGCCGTGCTCTGGCGGCAGCTTTTCGCCGCCGATGGGCTCGTCAACATGTTCCTCGCCAATTTCGGGATTGTCGGGCCGAGCTGGATCTCCAACCCCAACTATTCGCTCTGGACGCTGATCGTGCTCAGCGTCTGGCAGTTCGGGTCCCCGATGATCATCTTCCTTGCGGGCCTGCGCCAGATCCCTGCCGACATGTATGAGGCCGCGAGCCTCGATGGCGCCTCGCGCTGGCGCCAATTCTACAAGATCACCCTGCCGCTGCTGACCCCGGTCATCTTCTTTAACGCGGTCGTCCAGACCATCGAGGCGTTCAAGGCCTTTACCCCCGCCTTCATCATTTCGGGCGGCACCGGCGGGCCGATCAACTCCACGCTTTTCTACACGCTCTATCTCTACCAGGAGGCCTTTGCCTATTTCCGCATGGGCTACGCCTCAGCGCTCGCCTGGGTGCTCGTGGTCATCGTTGCGCTCTTTACCGGCTTTGCCTTCCTGACCTCGAAGTTCTGGGTGCATTATGACGACTGAACCGCATCGCCTGAGCGTGGTGCGGGGCGGGGAGAACCGCCTCGCGCGTCGCATCCTCTCGATCAGCATTCATGCCGTCCTGATCGCCTGCTCGATCCTGATGCTCTACCCGCTCATCTGGATGCTCGCCGCATCGGTGCGCCCACAGACCGAGATCTTCCAGTCCGGCTCGATCATCCCATCGGCGATCGACTTTTCATCCTATGTGCGCGGGTGGTTCGGCTTGCGCATCAGCTTTGGCACGTTCTTCTGGAATTCGTTCGTCATCGCGACGCTCTCGATTGTAGGGAATCTGATCGCGTGCTCGCTTGCCGCCTTTGCCTTCGCGCGGCTCGATTTCGCAGGGCGGCGGTTCTGGTTCGCGCTCATGCTGGGCACGCTGATGCTGCCCTATCACGTGACCCTCATCCCCCAATACGTGCTCTTTCTCAATCTGGGCTGGGTCAACACCATCCTGCCGCTCGTGGTGCCGAAATTCCTCGCAGCGGACGCGTTCTTCATCTTCCTCATGGTGCAGTTCTTCCGCGGCATACCGCGCGAACTCGATGAGGCGGCGATGATGGACGGGTGCGGCCCCTGGCGCATCTACTGGAAGATCATGCTGCCGCTCTCGATGCCCGTGCTCGCAACCGCGGCGATCTTCACTTTCATCTGGACCTGGGACGATTTCTTCGGGCCGCTCATCTACCTCAACGACATGCGCTCCTACACTGTCCAGTTGGGGCTCCGCAGCTTTGTGGATTCGAGCGCGCAGAGCGACTGGGGCGGGCTCTTCGCCATGTCGACGCTCAGCCTCGTACCGGTCTTCTTTTTCTTCCTTTTCTTCCAGCGTCTCCTCATCGAGGGCATCGCCACTACCGGCATGAAGCGCTGAGCCTCGGGAACATCAGCATGAGCATCAGTTTCGGCGTCATCGGCATCAATCACGGTCATGTCTTCGGGCAGGTGGACTGCCTGTTGAGGGCCGGCGCACGCTTTACCGCCTTCCACGCGCCCGAAGACGATCTGGCCGAGGCTTTTTCCGCCCGCTACCCCGAAGCCCGTCGCGTTGCCGATCCGCGCGCCATCCTCGAGGATCCGGCGCTTGCCCTCGTCGTTTCGGCCGCGATCCCCGGGGACCGGGCTGCAATCGGGCTCTCGGCGATGCGCGCGGGCAAGGATTTCATGGTCGACAAGCCGGGCATGACGAGCCTTGATCAGCTCGCCGAGCTGCGTGCGGTCCAGGCCGAGACCGGCCGGATCTATTCGGTCTGCTACTCGGAGCATTTCGAGACCCGCTCGACCGTGCGCGCGGGCGAACTCGTTGCAGAGGGCGCGATCGGCGAGGTGCTCCATACGGTTGGGCTCGGGCCACATTCGCTCAGCAATGGCAAACGCGCGCCGTGGTTCTTCGAACGCCAGCGCTATGGCGGGATCCTGACCGATATTGCCTCGCACCAGTGCGAGCAGTTCCTCTTCTTTTCGGGCACGATCGAAGCGGAAGTGATTTCGGCGACCGTTGCCAATCGTGCGCATCCCGAGCATCCGGGCCTGCAGGATATCGGCGACATCCATCTGCGCACGCCGCGCACGACGGGCTATGTCCGCGTGGACTGGTTTACTCCCAAGGGTCTGCCCATTTGGGGCGACGGACGGCTCACCATTCTGGGGACCGATGGCTATATCGAGCTTCGGAAATATATCGACGTCACAGGGCGGGAGGGGATCGATCACCTGATCCTCGTCAATCACGAGGGCATATCGCGCATCGATTGCTCGGATACCGAGCTGCCCTACGGCCGGCAATTGCTTGCCGACATCGAGAACCGGACCGAAACCGCGATGAGCCAGGCCCATTGCTTCAAGGCCATGGAGCTCGCGCTCACGGCCCAGCAGATGGCCGAAGCCGGCACCGAGTGGCAGCAATGAGCCGCCTGCGCGTCGCCGTCATCGGCTGCGGCATCGGGCGCAGTCACATCACCGAGGGCTATCTCAGCAACGCGTCGCTCTTCGAGGCTGCCGCGCTCTGCGATCTCGATCCCAGGCGCATGGATGATCTGGGGGATGCCTTCGGGATTGCGAGGCGCGAGACCTCTCTCGATGTTCTCCTTGCCGATGATGGCATCGACGTCATCGACATCTGTACTCCGCCCTCGGTGCATTACGAACAGATCCTCAAGAGCCTTGCGGCCGGCAAGCATGTCGTTTGCGAGAAGCCGCTCGTCGGATCGCTCGCCGATCTCGATGCGGTGATGGCTGCCGAGGCGGAGGCGGCCGGGCGGCTGATGCCCATCTTTCAGTACCGGTTCGGAGACGGCATCGCACGGGTCAAGGCCATCCTCGAGGCGGGGATTGCCGGAAAACCCTATGTCGGCACCGCCGAAACCTTCTGGCGGCGCGGCGCGGACTATTATGCAGTGCCATGGCGCGGCAAATGGAAAACCGAGCTGGGCGGCGTCTTGATGGGGCACGCAATCCACATCCATGACCTGATGAATTATCTGATGGGTCCAATCGCTGGCGTTTTCGGCCGGGTTGCGACCCGCGTGAACCCTATCGAGGTGGAAGACTGCGTCAGCGCGTCCTGCCTCATGGAAAGCGGCGCGCTCGTCTCACTGACCGCGACGCTCGGCAATCAGGACGAGATCAGCAGGCTCCGGCTCTGCTTTGAAAACGTGACCTTCGAAAGCGATCACGCGCCCTATTCGCCGGGCGCAAAGCCATGGACGATCATTCCGGCCAATGAGGCGGTAGCAGCGCAGATCGACGCCCTCCTCGCGGACTGGCAGCCGGTGGCGCCCCGGTTCGAAACCCAGATGCGGCTCTTTCACGAAGCCATCGCAACCGGCGGCCCCTTGCCGGTAACGAGTGCGGATGCGCGGCGCGCGCTCGAACTGGTCACGGCCTTCTATCACTCTGCCGAAACGCGCAGCGAGGTCACCCTGCCCATCGGCCCCGACCATCCCAAATATCGCAGCTGGCTGCCTGCGGGCGCCTGAGGAGAGAGCATGGCGACCAGCGTCACCCTCACCAAGATCGTCAAGCGCTATGGCGAGGTCGAAGTCATCCACGGGGTGGATCTCGAAATCGTGCCCGGCCAGTTCGTCGTCTTCGTCGGGCCCTCGGGCTGCGGCAAATCTACCTTGCTGCGGATGATTGCCGGGCTCGAGCCGATCAGTGGCGGGGACATGTTGATCGACGGGGAGCGGATGAACCAGGTGCCCGCGGCGCGGCGCGGCATTGCGATGGTCTTCCAGTCCTATGCCCTTTATCCGCATATGTCGGTCTACAAGAACCTCGCCTTCGGGCTCGAGACGGCAGGCCTGAAGGACGCCGAGATCAGGCCGCGCGTGATGCGCGCAGCGGAGATCCTGCGGATCGTTCCGCTACTCGAGCGCAAGCCGAAGCAGCTTTCAGGCGGGCAGCGCCAGCGCGTCGCCATCGGGCGCGCCATCGTGCGGGAGCCGCGGATCTTCCTGTTCGACGAGCCGCTCTCCAATCTCGATGCCGAATTGCGGGTGCAGATGCGCGTGGAGATCGCAAAGCTCCATCGCGAGCTGGGCAACACCATGATCTACGTCACGCACGACCAGGTGGAGGCCATGACGATGGCCGATACGATCGTCGTGCTCAATGGCGGCCATGTCGAGCAGGTCGGTGCCCCGCTCGATCTCTACAACGCACCGCGCAACAAATTCGTGGCCGGCTTCATCGGCAGCCCGAAGATGAACTTCCTCGAAGCGCGCCTCGAAGCTGTGGATGGTGTCGGCAGCGCCCTCAGTGTCGCGGGCACCCGGATGATCCTGCCGCGGGCCGTGCGGGCGACGCCGGGCAGTTCGGTGCAGTTCGGGGTCCG
The DNA here is from genome assembly GCF_003994485.1 of Arsenicitalea aurantiaca. Lineage (GTDB taxonomy): Bacteria > Pseudomonadota > Alphaproteobacteria > Rhizobiales > Devosiaceae > Arsenicitalea > Arsenicitalea aurantiaca. The sequence goes on along the minus strand of NZ_RZNJ01000004.1, from coordinate 145,290 downwards.
TCCCGAGCACATCTCCCTTTCTGAGGCGGACGGGCTCAGGCTTGCGGATTTAAGGGTCGATCTCGTCGAGCAGCTCGGTGGCGCAACGATGATCTACGGCACTACGGCTGACGGGCAGACGCTGACCGTGTCGCTCGATGGCCAGCAGGATGTCGCGCGGGGGAGTACGGTCACCGCGCACGTCGATCCACGGCGGGTGCACATCTTCCTCGAAGACGGGGCAGCGGGCTGAGCGCAAGGCCGTCTCACCGGGGCTCACGGCCACTCTTTTTCGCGACAGCGAAATAGGGCAGGATGGCCTCGCGCGGGCAGCGGAGCGGGGCACATGGCGGACATTCTCGATTTTTGCAAAGGCATGCCGGTCGAAGATTTCGAGAGCGGCACGACGCTTCTGGCCGAGGGGCAGCAATCGGGGCGCATCTTCGTGCTGATCGAGGGGCAGGTGGAAGTCATGCGCCGCGGCACCCAGGTCAGCTATGTCGATGAGCCGGGCTCGATCTTCGGGGAGATGGCGGTGCTCCTCGACATGGCTCACAGCGCAACGGTCAAGGCGCTGGGCCCGGTCCGCGCGCACATCATCGACGATGCGCTGGCATTCATGGGCAGCCGCCCAGAGATCGCCCTGCACGTCGCGGCCCTGCTTGCGCGGCGGCTCTATTATACGACGTCCTATCTCGTGGATCTGCAGCAGCAGGCCGCCGGCAAGCGAGAGGATCTCGATCTCGTCGACAAGATCCTCGCGCAACTGGTCGACAAGTCCGGCAAGCGTCGCCGCAAGGGCTGAACTATCGAAGGATCAGGACGACCATCGCCAGCATGCCCACATAGGTGAGCTGGTGAAGGAACTGGTCGAGCCCGTGCAGCGCCCAGTAGCGGCGTGGCGTTTCGGCATGTCCTGCGGACCCGCCATAGCGGGCCTTCAGATAATCGAGCCCGTAATGGAGGACGAATTCGAGGGCGAGGAGACCAATGAGGGCCATCGGTGGCAAACCAGCCCAGACGAGAACAAGCGCCGATCCGACGAGGTGGACCGCTGCATGCGCATAGCCGCCTGGATGGCCGAGATCGCCTTTGCCGGCGAGCATGATCGGGGTCTGTAACAGATAGTCGGCGACGAAATGCTTGAGCTGCAGTCCAGCCAGCAGGAGGAGGATCAGCTCTGGCATGGTCGCCCTTTCCAGCTGGCGCGCCCAGAGACTGAATCATCAGAGGCGCGCGCTGGCAAGCCGTTTCGACGACCGAGAAAGCGGGGCTGAAGCCGACCGCAAAAGTCCCGGTCAGCGGGCGTTGGGTGCGTCCGTCAGGGTCAGCTTCGGCTCTTCGGCATCGGGCGCGTAGCGGGTGAGAAGCGGCAGCTGGAACATCGAAAAGACGATGGTCAGCGGCATGATCGCCCAAACCTTGAAGGCAACCCAGAAATCGGTCGAAAAGCCGCGCCACACGACTTCGTTGAGGATCGCGAGGACGAAGAAGAACAGGCCCCAGCGCAACGTCAGAGCGGTCCACCCTTCCGGCTTCAGCTTGTAGACGTCGCCGAACACGTATTTGAGCAGCGACTGCCCAAAGAGTAGCCCGCCGAGGAGCACCGCGCCGAACATGGTGTTGACGATGGTCGGCTTCATCTTGATGAACGTATCGTCCTGCAGCCAGAGCGTCAGGCCGCCAAAGACCAGAACGACGACACCGGTGACGAGCGGCATCACGGCGATCCGTTTCAGCAGGAGCCAGGAGCCGAGCAGCGAAACCACCATCGCGCCCATGAACCAGGCGGTGGCGACGAAAATGTCGGCGCGTGCATTGGCAATGAAGAACACCACGAGCGGCCCGAGTTCGAGGCCGAGCTTGGTCAATTGCGGACGGAGCTCTGACCAGCTCGGCTCGGCTGCGGCTGGCTCGGAGCCCTTGGCGGTGTGTTCGGTCATCGGCTCGTCTTTTCTTTCTGTTCGCGCCAATATGGGCACCTGCCGGGCTCGAGGCAAGCCGAGCCCGGCCTTTGCAGTGCTAACGGTGCAGCATGGTCCAAATGCGGCCGATCATTCGGCCCGACCGGCGATGGCGCGCGCAAAGTCATCGGCCTTGAAAGGTTCGAGGTCATCGACGCCTTCGCCCACCCCGATGAAATGCACCGGGAGGCCATGTTTGCGGGCGATCGACACGAGGATGCCGCCACGTGCGGTGCCGTCGAGCTTGGTCATGACAAGCCCTGAGACGCCGGCGCGGCGCCCAAAGATTTCGACCTGGCTCAGCGCGTTCTGGCCCGTTGTCGCATCGAGCGTCAGCAGGGTCGCATGTGGGGCGGTGGGGTCGACCTTCTTGATGACGCGGACGATCTTTTCGAGCTCGCTCATCAGTTCGTCGCGGTTCTGCAGGCGGCCCGCCGTGTCGATGATCAAGACGTCCGATCCTTCGGCCCGCGCCCGCGTCACCGCTTCGAAGGCGAGGCCGGAAGCGTCCGCGCCCGTCGGCTTGGCAACGACAGGCGCGCCTGTCCTCCGCCCCCAGACCTGCAATTGCTCGATGGCGGCCGCGCGGAAGGTGTCGCCCGCCGCGAGCATCACCGACTTGCCCTCTGCAGAAAGCTTTTGGGCGAGCTTGCCGATGGTGGTCGTCTTGCCCGACCCGTTGACCCCGACCATCAGGATGACGAACGGCTTGTGAGCCGGGTCGATATCGAGCGGCCGGGCGACGGGTGCGAGGACGCGCGCGACCTCTCCCGCAAGCACGGCGCGGACTTCGGCCGTCGTCACGTCTCGATCGAAGCGATCCCGGCGCAGCGCGTCCGTGACGCTGGTTGCGGTTTCAACGCCGAAATCGGCCTGGATCAGCACATCCTCGAGCTCTTCGAGCATGGCTTCGTCGAGCCGCTTCTTGGTGAAGACGGCGGTGATGCCGCCGGTTAGCTGATCGGAGGATCGCTTGAGGCCAGTGGCGAGACGCTGAAACCAGTTCTGCCGCGGTGCCGCATCGGCAGCCACCGACAGGGGGGAAGGGGCAGGTATGGGGGGGACCGGCTCGGGTGGGGTTTCGAGCGCATCCTCGACCTCTTCCACGAACTCGACCGTCGTTTCGGGTGGACCGGCGAGCCCATGCGGCTCTTCGTCCATATCGGTCGAGTTGCCTGGCGCCGTGCTCGCATCAGGCGGAGGTGCGCGATCTTCAGTCGGTGCGGAAAGGGGGGGCGTGTCGAGCGGCGGCGGCGGGGGCGGATCGGCGGGACGATCAGCCGTCTGCGGCGCTTCTGCCTCAGGCGGGGCGGGAGAAGGGTCGGCGGGCTTCGGCTTTGCGCCAAAGAGGCGCTCCATGAAGCCGATCTTGCGGTTTTCTGTCATGCCGCGTTCCTTTCGGCGTTCGCGGCGCCCGCGTCAATGGCTTCGCCGACGAGGCCGTCAGGCGCGAGCCCAGTGATACGGGTCCGGACGATCCGGCCCGGCTCGGCACCGGAGAGGGTTACGGGCACGAACTGCTCGGTGCGGCCCAGCCCCTCGCGCTCGACGAGGACGGATTCGATCGCACCCAGCCGGCTTTCGCAGAGCGCGCGGAATTGTGTCTCCCCGGCCTCGCGCAGGCGCGCGGCGCGGGCCTTGGCGACGCCCCGGTCGACCTGCGGCATGCGGGCGGCGGGCGTGCCGGAGCGGGGGGAATAGGGAAAGACGTGAAGATAGGTGAGCCTGCCCTCGGCGACGATCGAGAGCGAATTTTCGAACATGGCGTCGGTTTCGGTCGGGAAGCCCGCGATGATGTCGGCGCCCAGCACCATTTCGGGGCGGATGGCGCGGATCTTCTCGACGAACTCCAGCGTGTCGGCGCGCAGATGGCGGCGCTTCATCCGCTTCAAAATCATGTCGTCGCCCGATTGCAGCGAGAGGTGGAGGTGCGGCATCAGGCGGCGGTCGGAGGCGAAAGCCTCGAACAGCGGGGCGTCCGCCTCGATGGAATCGATCGAGGAGATGCGCAGCCGCGGCAGGTCCGGCACGTGCCGCAGGATCGCCTGGACGAGCTTGCCGAGACTGGGCGCCCCGGGCAGGTCGGGGCCATAGGAGGTGATGTCGACACCTGTCAGCACCACTTCGCCATAGCCATTGTCGACGAGCTTCCGGATCTGCTCGACCACCAGCCCCATGGGCACCGAGCGCGAGGGGCCGCGCCCGAAAGGGATGATGCAGAAGGTGCAGCGATGATCGCAACCGTTCTGCACCTGAACGAAGGCGCGGGCACGCCCGTCCATCCCCTCGATGAGGTGGCCGGCGGTTTCCCGCACGCTCATGATGTCGTTGACCTGCACCTTATCGTTGAGGGGGGCGCCAAAGACCATGGGCGCGTAGCTCTCGGCCCGCAGCTTGTCGGCATTGCCGATGACGAGGTCGACTTCGGCCATGTCGCCGAAACTGCGCGCCTCGGTCTGGGCGGCACAGCCGGTGACGATGATGCGCCGGTCGGGATTGTCCCGATGGGCCTTGCGCACGGCCTGCTTGGCCTGGCGCACGGCTTCGGCGGTCACCGCGCAGGTGTTGATGATGATGGCATTGTCGAGCCCGGCCTTGGTGGCCTCGGCCCTCATCACCTCGGTCTCATGGGCGTTGAGGCGGCACCCAAATGTCAGGGTCTCGATGCCGGTCAACGAACGGCCTCCGGGACAGCAAGGAGGTGCTCGGGAATTTCGCCGGGCCCATCGAGGGTCCAGGCTCCGGTCATGATGATGTGGTCGTCGGCACGCCACTCGATCTGCAGGGGGCCGCCGGGTAGTTCCACGGTCACGTTTCTGCCGGTGAGGCCCTTGCGTGCGGCCGCGACACCCACCGCACATGCGGCAGTGCCGCAGGCGAGGGTCAGGCCAGCGCCCCGCTCCCAAACCCGTACGCGGATGCGCTCGGGTGAGAGGATTTGCGCCAGCGAGATGTTCGCACGCTCGGGGAAAATCGGATGGTTCTCGAGGAGCGGGCCGAAGCGCTCAAGATCATGGGCGTCGAGATCATCGACCCAGAAGATGGCGTGCGGATTGCCGACATTGACGACCGACGGCGTGTGGAGCACCGGCGCATCGATGGGCCCGATCTGAAGTTCGATGCCGGTGGTGTCGGCAAACGGCTCCGAAAGCGGGATGTCGGACCAGCCAAAGCGCGGCCGGCCCATGTCTACACTCGCAGATCCCCCGTCGACCTCGGCGCTCAGCAACCCCGCATTGGTCTGGATGACCACGTGATCGCGCCCCATCTCGTCTGCGAGAAGACCCGCAACGCAGCGACTGGCATTGCCGCAGGCGTCGACCTCGCCACCTTCGGCGTTATGGATGCGCATGAAGATGTCTGCCCCATCGGCACGCGGGCGTTCGAGCACGATCAACTGGTCGCAGCCGATACCTGTTTGCCGGTCAGCAATTGCGCGCACCGTAGCGGGCGCAAGACGCAGTCCGCTCTGTCGACCGTCGATGACGACGAAGTCGTTGCCCAGACCGTTCATCTTGAGAAACGGGGTGCCGCTCACTTTGAGCCTCTCGGGAGTTGGTTAGCCTCTATATGGCGCAGAATGGGCGCGATTTCCAGCTTGGCACGCCGGCGAGCTCTGCATGGCAGTCCTGAAGCGAGCAGGAACCCCTCATCCGGCCCTGCGGGCTACCTTCTCCAATAAGGGGGAAGGAAGGCGCGTTTGGCGTGGCTTAAGTTCTTCCCTCTCCTCTCGTGTCGGTGCGAGACGGGTGAGGAGCTTGCGGCGCCGAAACCTTGACTCCACCCCCCGTTTGCCCTATCGCACCGGCTCGATCCATCAGGACGACACCATTTCCGCCGACCGGGACCCGCAAAGGTCTAAAGAGATCCCGGAGGTCAACACCCGCCAGCGCGATGCGCCCGCGGGTGTGGTTTGCGTTTGGCGTTGGCAGCGATGGTCCCCATATCGCCTCGAGGCCCAATGGCCCGAGAAGCGAGAGGACGAGCGATGTTTGAAAGCCTGAGCGACCGGCTTGGCAAGATATTCGATGGGCTGCGCGGGCGCGGTGCGCTGAGCGAAGCCGACGTTGGCGAGGCGCTGCGCGAAGTTCGCCGGGCGCTGCTCGAGGCGGACGTGTCGCTCGAAGTGGTGCGCGCGTTCGTCGAACAGGTCCGCGAGCGTGCCATCGGTGCAGAAGTCACGCGCTCGGTCACCCCGGGCCAGCAGGTCGTGAAGATCGTCCATGACGAACTCGTGCGGGTTCTGGGCGAGGCGGCGGTGGCGATCGACCTCAATGCCGCGCCACCCGTTACCATCATGATGGTGGGCCTGCAGGGGTCGGGCAAGACCACGACCACCGCCAAGATCGCCAAGCGGCTGAGCGAGAAGCAGGGCAAGAAGGTCCTGATGGCCTCGCTCGACACGCGCCGGCCCGCAGCAATGGATCAGTTGCGGATCCTCGGCGAGCAGATCTCGGTCGCAACCCTGCCGATCGTTGCGGGCGAGACGCCCGTCGAGATTGCACGGCGCGCCGCACGCGAGGGGCGGCTGGGGGGCTTCGACGTCCTCATCCTCGACACTGCCGGCCGCACCCATATCGATGAAGAGCTGATGGCCGAGACGGCCGAGATCAAGCAGCTTGCCGATCCGCATGAGGTGTTGCTCGTCGTCGACGCCCTGACCGGTCAGGACGCGGTGAACCTCGCGCGCTCGTTCGATACGCGGGTCGACATCACCGGCATCGTGATGACGCGCGTTGATGGTGACGGTCGCGGCGGCGCCGCGCTTTCGATGCGCGCGGCGACCGGCAAGCCGATCAAGCTCATCGGCGTCGGCGAGCGCATGGATGCGCTCGAGGATTTCCATCCCTCGCGCATCGCCGACCGCATCCTTGGCATGGGCGACATCGTCAGCCTCGTGGAAAAGGCGGCCCAGACGGTCTCTGCGCAGGATGCGCAGCAGATGGCCAAGAAGTTCAAGAAGGGCCAGTTCGACCTCGAGGATCTGCGCAATCAGTTGCAGCAGATGAAGAAGATGGGCGGCATGGGCGGGCTGATGGCGCTGATGCCGGGCGTCGGACAGCTGAAGAAAGCCATGGCCGGCGCCAATGTCGACGAGAAGGTGTTCGACCGCCAGATCGCCATCATCGGATCGATGACCAAGAAGGAGCGGGCCAATCCGGACCTGCTCAACGCCTCGCGCCGCAAGCGCATCGCGGCGGGCGCGGGCGTCGAGGTTTCCGAGATCAACAAGCTGATGAAGCAGCACCGCCAGATGGCGGACATGATGAAGAAGGTTTCCAAGGGCGGCATGGGCAGCCTTGCGGGCATGTTCGGGGGCAAGATGGGCGGCATGCTGCCCCCGGGCGGCATGCCCGACGTTTCCAAGATGGACCCGGCCCAGCTCGAGCAGATGGCGCGCGCGGCCGGGATCGATCCCGCAGCGCTGGGCCAGGCAATGCCCAAGGACATGACCGAAAAGCTGCCGACCGATGTCGGCAAGCTCCTCAATTCCGCCCCCGGCCTTCCCGGTCTGGGCGGCGCCCCGCGTTTCCCCGGCCTTCCCGGACTCGGCGGGTTCAACCCCAAGAAGAAATAAGCCTTTTCGACAGACACTTCAGGAGAATTCAGATGTCGCTCAAACTTCGCCTTGCCCGTGCCGGTGCCAAGAAGCGCCCCTATTATCACATCGTCGTCGCCGATGCCCGCGCACCGCGCGATGGCCGCTTCATCGAGCGCGTCGGGACCTATGATCCGATGCTCGCCGACAAGGACAAGCGCGTGACCATCGTCACCGAACGTGCCCAGCATTGGCTGTCGGTCGGTGCCCAGCCCACGGACCGCGTGCTGCGCTTCTTTGACGCCGCCGGCATTCTGAACCGCGCACCGCGCAGCAACCCCACCAAGGGTGAGCCCGGCGCAAAGGCCAAGGAGCGTGCCGAAACGCGTGCCCAGGCCGAAGCCGATCGCAAGGCTGCCGAAGAGGAAGCCAAGAACGCACCGGCCGCCGAAGAGGCTCCCGCCGAGGAAGCCGCCAGCGAGTAATCGCTTTTCATCGCGAGATTTAGACCCCGGTCGCTGTTGGCGGCCGGGGCTTTTTGTTCTGGGCTTGATTGGCACTCTCGCTGGACCGGCCCCCTTGCTTGCCCGTGCTGCGACGGCGGGATAAAGAGCGCTGGAATGGCAGAGGATGCGCGGGCGATGACAGAGCCGGGAAACATGATCGTGCTCGGGCGCATCGGGGCGGCGCACGGGATCAAGGGCGAGATACGGATCCAGTCCTTTACCGAGGATCCGCTGGCGATCGCCAGCTATGGACCGCTCGCGACAAGCCGGCGTGGGCTTACGATCACGATCCGTTCGGCGCGCGTTGCGGGCAATGTTGTGGTCTGCAGGATCGAGGGGGTAGCCGACCGCAATGCTGCAGAGACCTTGAACGGCCTCGACCTCATGATCGACCGGAGCCTTTTGCCACCGCTCGAGGCGGAGGACGACTTCTATCATGCCGATCTGGTCGGGCTTGCGGTGCGGGGTTCGGACGGAACGGTGCTCGGCTCGGTGATCGCTGTGCAGAATTTCGGGGCTGACGATCTTCTGGAGATCAGACAAACAGGCGGCGGTACGCGGCTGCTGCCTTTCACGCGCGCGGTCGTGCCCCAGATCGATCTCGCTTCTGGCTATCTCGTCGTCGAGCCTCCGGCAGAAGTCGAAGGCGAACTGGCTGACGGTGCGGACGATGAAGGTGCTGAGGCGCCATGAGTTTTCGCGCCGACGTCATAACGCTTTTTCCCGAACTCTTTCCCGGCCCGCTTGGTGCGTCGATCCTGGGGCGGGCGCTGGCGGAAGGGCGATGGCAGCTTGCGGCCACCCAGTTGCGCGATTTTGCCACCGATCGGCACCGGACGGTGGACGACACGCCATCGGGCGGCGGGCCGGGCATGGTGTTGAAGCCCGATATCCTCGCGCGCGCCATCGATGCGATCGCCCCTGAAGGGGATCTGCGCCCCAAGCTCCTGATGAGCCCGCGCGGCCGGCCCCTCGACCAGCAGCGGGTTCGCGAACTCGCAGCCGGCCCGGGCGCGCTCATCGTCTGCGGGCGCTTTGAGGGGGTCGACCAAAGGGTCATCGAGGCGCGCGGGCTCGAGGAGGTTTCGATCGGGGATTACGTGCTCGCAGGCGGAGAGGTCGCTGCGATGGTGCTGCTCGAAGCGGTGGTGCGCCTGATCCCTGGAGTGCTCGGCGCCGCTGAAAGCAGCCATGAGGAAAGCTTCGAGGGCGACCTGCTCGAATATCCGCAGTACACCCGGCCTGCTCTCTTTGAGGGACTTGCGATACCGGAGGTGCTCGTCTCGGGCGATCACGGCAAGATCGCCCGCTGGCGCCAGCAGGAGGCAGAGGCGCTGACCGCACGCCGCCGCCCGGATCTGCTGGCGCGCAGCCGCAAAAAGGCTATCGGCAAGGCAAAATGACTCGATTGGCCGGATTGGCCAATCATCGCTTCGGATGGCAGGGCTCTGGACGTCCGTCCGAATATGCACTATAGGCCCGCTCCGAAGCATGCCCCGCACACTCGGGCCCGCATCCAAAGACAAGAACAAACCTCCGTCAAACCAAGACCGGATGCCCGGGACTTCCCGGAACGGCATCCCATTGAAAAGATCAGAACGGATTTTTCGATATGAACATCATCGAACAGCTCAATAAGGAGCAGCTCGACGCTCTCGTCTCCAAGCGCGAGACCCCCGAATTCACCCATGGCGATACCGTCAAGGTGTGGGTGAAGGTGCGTGAAGGCGAAAAAGAGCGCCTGCAGGCCTATGAGGGCGTGGTTATCGCGCGCTCGGGCAGCGGACTCATGGAGAGCTTCACGGTGCGCAAGATCTCGTATGGCGAGGGTGTGGAGCGCGTGTTCCCGATCCACTCGCCAAACGTTGCGAGCATCGAAGTGCTCCGTCGCGGCAAGGTCCGCCGCGCCAAGCTCTATTATCTGCGCGATCGTCGCGGCAAGTCGGCTCGCATTTTCGAATCGACCAATGCCCGCACCAAGAAGATCGAGGCCACCGAGCGCGAGGCCGCCCAGCAGGCCAAGGCCGCCCGGGAAGCCGAGAAGGTCGCCGCCGCCGAGGCCCTGGCTGCAGAGCATGCCGCCAAGGAAGCCGAGGCAGCCGCCGCCGCGGAGGCAGCAGCGAACGCCGAGACCACGGCCGAATAGTCCTTACCTATCGGTGCGCCTTTGAACCCGGCCCTGGTGGCCGGGTTTTTTCATGGGCAATCGGCAGAGGCGCTTTTTTCTGCGATATATCTTGAACCCCGGGAAATCGAGCCCGATGTATCTGACAGTGTCAAGATACATCGGAGAGATATCATGTGGCAGAACAGGGATGGTGAGCCCAACTGGCGCCGGTTCGAGGCCATGGCCCGCAAGGGACTGGGGCGGCTCGACGGCATGGGCGATAATTTTCGTATCGGACGCATGCTTGCCTCCGGCGACCTCAGGCTTGTGGCGCTCTACCTGATCGATCAGCAGCCGCGACACGGCTATGATCTGATCAAGGCCATCGAGGAGCGTTCGCACGGGTTCTATGTTCCGAGCCCCGGCGTCGTCTATCCGGCGCTGACGTTCCTCGAAGAAGCCGGCTATGTCACCTCTGCCCAGGATGGCAGCCGCAAGGCCTACACCATCACCGAGGCGGGCCGGGCCCATCTCGCCGACAATGGCGAGGCGATCGAAAAGACGCTCGATTTCCTTGGCAAGGCCGGGGATCGCGTGGCGCAGATCCGACGCAAGATGCGTGAAGTCGATGAGGGCTTCGGCTTTGGCGGCGATCGGCACAGTCGCTCTGACCGCGACTATCCGGGGGTCCTGCCCGAGGTCAACGAAGCGCGCCGGGCGCTGAAGACGGCGCTTTCGCACGCCCTGCGCAAGGACGAGGCGGCACAGCGTCGTGCCGCGGAGATCCTGCTGCGAGCCGCCCGGGAGATCGAGGAGATCGGTGGTCGTCCGGAGGCCGATTTCGACATCTGAAAAGTCCGTTCCCGCGCGCTCGTTCGCGGGGACGGCTTGCCGCACCCTTCCGAGCGCTCTCCCCATGATCGCCGGGGGATGCTAAGGATGCCCGACTGAGCAGGAGTGGCAGGACGTGAACAGCATGGCCCCGATTGGGGCGAATGGACCGGCGGCGGCCGCAGGAATGGTGACCCGCCTTGCAGGCGTGATCGCTCCCGAAAAGCTCCTTGCCGATCCGCTGATGACCTACGCCTATTCGGGCGATGCCAGTGCCTACCGCATGGTGCCGGCGCTGGTCGCGATCGTCGATACCGAAGCGCAGGTCGCATCCCTTCTTGCTGCCGCGCGCGCGGAAGGTCTCCCGGTCACGTTCCGGGCGGCCGGCACTTCGCTATGCGGTCAGGCCGTTACCGATGGCGTGCTCGCGGTGCTCGGGGACGGCTTCCGCACAATGGACGTCAGCCCCGACGCTACCCGGATCACCCTCGGGCCGTCGGTTATCGTTGCCCATGCCAATCGGGCCCTCAAACCGTTCGACCGCAAGATCGGCCCTGATCCGGCGAGCATGTCTACCTGCAAGGTTGGGGGCGTCGTCGCCAACAATTCATCGGGCATGTGCTGCGGGGTGGCACAGAACACCTATCACACCATGGCGCGGCTCCGGGTGATGCTGGCGGACGGCACGGTGCTCGATTCAGGGGACGCGCAATCGCGCGCGGATTTCGCGAAGGCGCGGCCTGACCTTCTCGAGGGTCTGAAGGAACTCCATCGCGAGGTGATGGGGGATGCCGAGCTCAGGGCGCTGATCGAGCGCAAGTACCGCATCAAGAACACCGTGGGCTACGCGCTCAACGCGCTGACCGATTTCCACGACCCGATCGATATCCTCATCCATCTGATCGTGGGCTCCGAGGGCACGCTCGGTTTCGTCTCCGAGGTGACCTACAATACGGTCGACGACCATCCCTTCAAGGCGACGGCGCTCGTGCCCTATCCGGATGCCCACGCCTGCGCGCGCGGGATCATCCGCGCGGGCAAGTCCGGCGTGTCGGCGGCCGAGTTCATCGAGCGCCGGGCGCTGGCGACGGTCGAGCACAAGCCCGCCATGATCCCGCTGGTGCCTCTGCTCACCCCCACCTCGCCGGCCGTTCTTGTCGAAGTCGCTGCCCCCGATGCCGCCGCACTCGACATGCGCATCAGGCTCGTCTCGGACGCGCTGGCTGCCGAGGGCGCACTTTCCCACCCAGCCTTCTTCACCGATCCCGACCAGCAGAACGCGCTTTGGGACATCAGGCGCGGGTTCGGTGCGGTGATGGGCGCCATCAGGCCCAAGGGCACCGCGATGCTGAGTGAAGACGTCGCTGCGCCCATCGAGCGGCTGGCCGATTTCGTCACTGATCTGCGCACCCTCCTCGACCGGCATGGCTATGAAGATGCGATCATCTTCGGGCACGCGCTGGCGGGGAACCTGCATTTCCAGCTCAACGAGGATTTCTCTACAGAAGCCGCCGTCACCCGGCTCGACGCCTTCTCGCGCGATCTTTCGCACCTCGTTTCAATCGAGCACCAGGGCTCGATGAAAGCCGAGCACGGCACCGGCCGCGCCATCGCGGCGTTCGTCGAGGCGGAATGGGGTCCGAAGGCCTATCGGCTGATGCACCGCATCAAGGCGCTGTTTGATCCCGAGAACATGCTCAATCCCGGCGTGCTGCTCAACGCCGACGAATTCATTCACATCCGTAATCTGAAGACGATGACCGAGGCCGATCCCATCGTCGATCTCTGCATCGAATGCGGATTGTGCGAGCCTGCCTGCCCCTCTACCCAGATGACGCTGACCCCGCGCCAGCGGATTTCGGTGGCGCGCGAGCGGGCAAGGCTCGAAGTCTCGGGCGACAATCCCGAGCGTCTCGCCGCCATCGAAAAGGGGTTCGGCTACAACGAGCTCGAAACCTGCGCCGCCTGCAATCTCTGCTCGCTCCGCTGTCCGGTCGGCATCGAGACCGGCACCATGGTGCTGGGCGAGCGCGCGCGCCGTCGCACCGCCGGGCAGAAGCGGCTGGCGCGCGTCGCGGCCAGCACCACCGGCATCATCGAGCGCAGCATGCAGTTCGGGTTCGGCGCCGCCGATCTCTCGCGCAGCGTCCTCGGCAACCGCGCGACCGACGCCATCGCCCATGGCCTGCGCAAGGGTTCGGGCGATCGCGTGCCGCGCGTCAGCCGCGCTCTGCGCCATGGCCCCGGCGCCCCGCGCGATGCCGGGCGCACCCCGCTCTCCTCGCCTATGGGCAAGGTCGTCTATTTCCCCTCCTGCGCCACGCGCATGTTCGGGGCGCCCGAAACCGAGTTCGGCCTGCTGCCCACGCCCGAAGCCATGGTGGCGCTGCTGCGCCGCGCGGGCTTTGATCCGGTGGTCCCGAAAAACCTCACCGGGCTCTGCTGTGGCCAGCCCTTCCTCTCCAAGGGTTTTCCCGAGGAGGCCAGGAAGGTCGGTGGCCGGCTCGATCGCACCATCGATACGCTCTCGGAAGGCGGCAAGCTGGTGGTCTTCACCGATGCCTCCACCTGCGCCAAGCACATGGACGGCCATGACGGTCCGGTGAAAGTCGTCGACAGCCCGGAATTCCTCCTCGCCGAAATCCTTCCCCGGCTGACCATCACCGAGCCGCTGGACATCGTCGCGGTCCACCACAATTGCTCGGCCCAGCGGCTGGGCGAACAGCGCGCCATCGAGGCGCTCGCCGCCGCTGCCGCCAAGCGTATCGCGGTTCTGAGCTCGGTCACCTGCTGCGGCTATGCCGGCGACAAGGGCCTGGTGACCCCCGAGCTTAACGCCCATGCAACGCGGTTTGTCCGCAACGACATCCCTGCCGACTGCCGGCTCGGCGTTTCGACCGTATCGACCTGCGCGTCGGGCCTCACCGAACATGCGGCGATCCCGTTCGTGTCGCTTGCAAGCCTCCTCGAACGCGTCAGCCGCCCGCAATGATCAGAGCGGAGATCGTCGCGCTCGGGCGGCGCGGCGAGGGCGTGGCGGAGATCGATGGCAGCCGGGTCTATGTGCCGTTCGCCCTCCCCGGTGAGCAGGTCGCGATCGAACGAGCCGGCGAGCGCGGCCGGCTCGTCGAGGTTCTGAGCCCGAGCCCGGATCGGGTCGTGCCGTTCTGCCCCTATTTCGGCACGTGTGGGGGGTGTTCGCTCCAGCATCTGGCGCCCGATAATACGGCAGGTTTCAAGCGCGACCTCGTTGCGACCGCGCTTGCGCGCGCCGGCGTCGACGCGGAAGTGGCAGACACACTCGTCGTTCATGGCAAGGGTCGCCGCCGTGTGACGCTGCATGCGCGGGGCGGGGCTGTGGGCTATATGCGGGTCCGCAGCCATGAATTGGTCGACATCGCCGCCTGTCCGGTCCTCGTGCCGGGCTTGCGCACACGCGCTCCCGCCATTGCGAGGGCGTGCGCGGCGGCTTTCGGCGATTGCGACGTCAGCCTCACCAGTGCCGCCAACGGCATCGACGTGGCAGTCGAGACCGTCTCCCGAACGACCAGGCGGGCCAACATCGCCTTCGATCCACGCCTGCGGGTGACGCGCATCACGCTCAACGGGGAAATGCTGCTGCAGTGGACGCAGCCTGAAATCCGGATCGGCGAAGCGAGCGTGCCCTTGCCGCCCGCAAGTTTCCTGCAGGCGACCGAAGCCGGCGAGGACGCGCTGGGGCGCACGGCGCTCACGGCCCTTTCGGGATGTTCGGAAGTTGCCGATCTCTTCTGCGGGCTCGGGCCTTTTGCGCTGCGGCTGGCGCCCTCTATGCGTGTGACCGCTCTTGACGCCGACCGGGCGGCGATCGACGCGCTTGAAATGGCGGTGCGCAACCGGTCCGGGCTGAAGCCCGTGACGATCGGCAGGCGCGATCTCTTCTCGGAGCCGTTGACCCTGCATGAGCTCGTTCGCTTCGACGGAATCGTCATCGATCCGCCGCGGGCGGGTGCGCAGGCGCAAATGGAGGAACTCGCCCGCTCGCAGGTTTCGACCATTGTTTCGGTCGCCTGCGATCCGGGCACTTTCGCCCGAGATGCGGCAATCCTTGTTGCAGGGGGCTATCGGCTCGGAACGATCACCCCCATCGACCAGTTCGCCTTCTCGCACCATGTCGAAATGGTAGGCGTCTTCAGGAAATAGGAATTTCGGGTCATGCAGCACCGCCCCTCCAAGAGCCATGCCAGCCTGGGCGGAAGTTTCTTTGATCCGGTTGCGCCCGCCGCCTTTCCCGAGCGCATCCTGCGTTACAGGAACCAGCGCTGGGCCCGTCGTGTCGGGCTCGACGGTCTCGACACCGAGGCGTGGCGCGACCATTTCGGCAGTTTCACCCCGCTTCCGGGGAGCCTCGAGAAGCCGCTGGCGCTCCGCTATCACGGCCACCAGTTCCAGTCCTACAATCCCGATCTCGGCGATGGGCGTGGTTTCCTCTTTGCCCAGTTGCGCGACCTTGAGGATGGCCGCCTGCTCGATCTGGGCACCAAGGGGAGCGGCCGCACACCGTGGTCGCGCGGGGCCGACGGGCGGCTGACGCTGAAGGGCGGAGTGCGCGAGGTGCTCGCGACCGAAATGCTCGAAGCTCTGGGCGTCGACACCTCAAAGAGTTTCTCGCTGATCGAAACGGGGGAAGAGCTCGAGCGCGGGGACGAGCCGTCCCCGACAAGAGCGTCGGTCCTCATCAGGCTCAGCCATTCCCACATCCGCATCGGCACGTTCCAGCGGCTCGCCTATCTGCGCGAGCACGACAACCTTGCCATCCTGCTCGACTATGCCATCCGCACCTATATGCCCGAAGCGTGGCGCGACAGCAGGAAGGATCGCGCCGTCGCCTTCATGGAAGCGGTCGCGGCTCGCGTCGCGCTTACCGGTGCGCGCTGGATGGCGGCCGGCTTCGTGCATGGCGTGCTCAATACCGACAATATCAACATCACCGGCGAAAGCTTCGACTATGGTCCGTGGCGGTTCCTGCCGGTCTACGAGCCCGGTTTCACCGCGGCCTATTTCGATCAGTCCGGGCTCTATGCCTTCGGCCGCCAGCCCGATGCGCTGGCCTGGAACCTGACCCGGCTTGCCGAATGCCTTCTGCCCCTCACCGACACCGAACCGCTCGAGGAGGCGCTCAACAGCTTCTGGCCTCGCTTCCAGGGCGCGATGGCCGAGGCCGTGCTCGACCGGCTGGGCCTGGCCCCTTCCGGGCCCGAAGCCGATGCGAGCCTTGTGACCGCGCTCTTCACGTTTCTCTTCGAAACCCGCGCCCCCTACGAACAGGTCTTCTTCGATTGGTATGGCGGTGAGGCGAGTGCGGGACGTGCCGCCCGGAGCCCGTCGGCCGAGCATTACGCGAGCCCGAGCTTCTCCCCGGTTCGCCTGCAGATGGGCCTGCGTGCGATGCGGGAGGACATTGATCTCGCCAAGCCCTATTTCCAGCGGGCGCGTCCCCGGACGATGCTGATCGAGGAGGTCGAGGCCATCTGGGCACCAATATCCGAAGCCGATGACTGGTCCGTTTTCCAGCGGGTGCTCGGGGAAATTGCCGAGATGCGCGACGCCTACGGGCGGTGAGGCTCAGCGCGCCGCGCCGCCTCTGGCCAGGGCCGGCTTGATCTCTTCCTCGATGGCGCGCGCCGAAAGCGGGCCGACATGCTTGAAGACGATGACGCCGTCGGCATCGAGGACGAAGGTTTCAGGAACCCCGTATACTCCCCATTCAATCGATGCCCGCCCATCGCCATCGGCGCCGACCGCGTCGTAGGGATTGCCCAGTTCGGCGAGGAAGCGCGCGGCGTTTTCCGGAGCGTCCTTCTGGTTGATCCCGTAAAGGGCTACACCGGTCTCGGCCTTGAGGTCGACGAGCAATGGGTGCTCGTCGCGACAGGGGATGCACCAGCTAGCGAAGACGTTGACGATGCTCGGTTCACCCCCGAGCGTCTCGGTGGAAAATCCGGGCACGTCGAGGCCCGGAACCGCGGCCAGGGCGAATTGCGGTGCGGGACGGTTGATCAGAACCGACGGTATATAGCCGGGGTCGCGGCTGATATTGGTCGCGAAGATGGCGAGCAGCCCGACGAGGAGAACGAGCGGGGTCGCCATGAGGAGTATCCGGCTCACGCGCTGTCTCCGGACGATCGGCGTCTAATGCCCCGTGCCTCGAGGTCGGCGAGCCTCCCCCTGGCGCGCCGGTCGCCGAGTATGGCAAGGCCGATGAGCGTCCCCATGGCGATGAAGACACCGAGATAGGCCCAGACGATGAATGCGGCGTGCTGCCCGAGCTCGATCATGCGCCGGGGCTCCGGGCCGCGTGCTGACGCTCGAGGCTGTCGGCGCGCCGATTGAGGATTTCGGTGCGCATCGAGACGATGTGCAGCGTCAGGAACAGGAAGGTGAAAGCCAGGGTCATGATCAGAAGCGGGGTCAGGATCGAGCCGGGCATGCGTGGCCCGCCGGCGACGAACACGCTCGCGGGCTGGTGCAGGGTGTGCCACCAGTCGACCGAGAACTTGACGATGGGGATGTTGACCGCACCCACGAGGGTGAAGACGGCGATGACGCGCCCGGCCCGCAATTGATCATCGAAGGCACGCCAGAGCGCAATGATGCCGAGATAAAGGAGCAGCAGGATGAGCGTCGAGGTCATGCGCCCGTCCCACTCCCAGAACGTGCCCCAGGTCGGGCGGCCCCAGAGCGCGCCTGTGAAAAGGGCAAGCGCGGTAAAGACAGCACCGAGCGGTGCGGCGGCCTTGGCCGAAACATCGGCGAGAGGATGGCGCCAGACGAGGGTGCCGAGTGCGGCGACCGCCATTACCGCGTAGGTGAACTGGGCCAGCCAGGCATTGGGCACGTGCACGTACATGATGCGCACGGTATCGCCCATCTGGTAGTCGGGTGGCGACGCATAGAGCGCGAACCAGACGCCGACGACGAACAGAACCGCGGTAATGCCCGCCAGCGGCCAGACCATCGGCCCGCTCCAGTTCATGAACGCGCCGGGGTGGGCGAGGCGGGAAAACCAGTTGGCCTTCCTTGTGGTGTCGAGGCTCATCGGACGGTCACCATCATCATGGCCTGTCACTTAGTCGTCGGCCAGCCGCAAGGCAAGCGCTGCACAAAAAGGTGCGGCGGCAACGCTGACGAGCGCAAGGGCAGCCAGAAACAATGGTGCCGGGCCGCCCACAGTGATCGTCCCCACCCCGAAAATCAGCACCGGAATGCAGAGCGGCAGGATCAGTACCGGCGCAATGAGCCCGCCGCGCCGCAGCGAAACGGTAACCGCGGCGCCGATCGTGCCGAATGCGACAAGGGCAGGGGTCCCGATCAGGAGCGAAACGAGCGTTGCGAGGAAAGGCCCCATCTCCATCCCGAGAAGGATTGCGAGCACCGGGGTTGCGACAATCAGCGGCAGGGCGGTGAGGGCGAAATGGGCGACGAGCTTGGCGAGCACGATCATCTCGAGCGGGATCGCCGCATGTCGGAACGCGAGTAGCGAACCGTCCTCGTCATCGGCGCGAAAAATGCGATCGAGCCCGAGCAGCATCGAAAGAAAGGCAGCGATCCAGACAATGCCCGGGGCGAGCCGGGCGAGGGTTTCGCGGTCGGGCCCGATTGCGAAGGGCACGATCACCCCGATCATGACGAAGAAGAGGACGAGGGTGAGCATTTCCCCGCCCCTGCGCGTGGCGAGACGGATGTCGCGGAGAAGGATTGCAATGAGCGCGGCCATCAGTCGGCCTTCCCCACGGCGAGCGTGCGCGGTGGCCGGGACAAGGCCAGATCGTGGTGGGTTGCCGCGATCATCATCCCTCCGGCGTCCAGATGCGCGTCGATCAGCCGACCGACCAGCGCTTCGCCCGCCGTGTCGAGCGCAGCGGTCGGCTCGTCAAGAAGCCAGATCGGCCGCGGGCTGACGAGGAGCCTCCCAAGCGCGAGCCGCCGTGTCTGTCCGGCCGAGAGGTGACCGGCTTGGAGCCGCGGAATGGCGCCGAGCCCCACCGTTTCGAGGGCCGCCTCCACCGCGCCGTTTCCGCCGTTTATCGCCGCCCAGAAAGCGAGGTTCTCCTGCACCGTAAGCCTCGCCTTGATCCCCGGCAGATGTCCGATCAGATGAAGGTCTGTGCCCGGCCGGGCCTCGGGGTCGCGCCCCTCTATCGTGATGGTGCCGGCTTCGGGCGTCACGATCCCGGCCAGGGCGTGCAGCAAGGTGGTCTTGCCCGCCCCGTTCGGGCCGCGCAGGAGAAGCGCCTCGCCAGCCGAGAGCGAAACGTTAAGCCCGGTGAACAGCAGCCGTTCGCCGCGTCGGCATGCGAGGCCGGAAACGGTAAGCGTGCGGGCCGGTAGGGGCGGGGTGAGGTTCATGGCTCACTGGTATTGAACCCAAGTCGGCACTGGCAAGCACCAATTTGTTTCTCTATAAGCGCAGCCAGATTGGAATGCTTCCAGCAAGGAAGCCGCCCTCGCCGTCCTCGCGGGCCATGGCCCCGAAAGGCAGTGGCGTCGCGCAGCAAAAGGACAGGCGGACCCGTGACAGCAGCATCGCTCGACAGCTTCAAGTCCCGCTCGACCCTCACGGTCGGCAGCAAGACCTACACCTATTTCTCGCTGGTGGAGGCTGAAAAGAACGGGCTCGAGGGCGTTTCGCGCCTGCCCCATGCGATGAAGGTGGTCCTCGAAAACCTCCTGCGTTTCGAAGATGGCCGGACCGTCCACAAGGCCGACATCCTCGCGGTCGCCGAGTGGCTGAAGACGCGCAAATCCGATCATGAGATCTCTTATCGGCCCGCACGCGTTCTCATGCAGGACTTTACGGGCGTCCCGGCAGTGGTGGATCTCGCTGCCATGCGCGACGCGACGGCCAAGCTCGGCGCGAACCCCCAGAAGATCAATCCTCTGGTGCCGGTCGATCTGGTCATCGACCATTCGGTGATGGTGGACAGCTTCGGCACCCCGATCGCCTTCCAGCGCAATGTCGAGCTCGAATACGAGCGCAATGGCGAGCGCTACGAGTTCCTGCGCTGGGGCCAGAAGGCGTTCGACAATTTCCGCGTTGTTCCCCCCGGCACGGGCATCTGCCACCAGGTGAACCTCGAATATCTCGCCCAGACCGTCTGGACGCGCGAAGAGAACGGCGAGACCATCGCCTATCCCGATACGCTGGTCGGCACCGACAGCCACACCACCATGGTGAACGGCCTTGCGGTCCTCGGCTGGGGCGTCGGCGGCATCGAGGCCGAGGCGGCCATGCTCGGCCAGCCCATCACCATGCTGATCCCCGAAGTGGTCGGCTTCAAGATGACCGGCCGGATCAACGAGGGCATCACCGCGACCGATCTCGTGCTCACCGTCACCGAGATGCTGCGCAAGAAGGGCGTGGTCGGCAAGTTCGTCGAGTTCTACGGGCCCGGGCTCGATCACCTCACCCTCGAGGACCAGGCGACGATCGCCAACATGGCGCCCGAATACGGCGCAACCTGCGGCTTCTTCCCCATCGATTCCGACACGCTGACCTATCTGCGCACCTCAGGCCGCGATCCGGAGCGGGTTGCGCTGGTCGAAGCCTATGCGCGCGCCCAGGGCATGTACCGGGAGACGGGTTCGGCTGATCCGGTCTTCACCGACACGCTCGAACTCGACCTCACGACCGTCGTGCCATCGCTCTCGGGCCCGAAGCGGCCCCAGGATCGGGTCGCGCTCAGCGACGCCGCGGTCAAGTTCGCCGAAGCCCTCACGGAGCTCAATGGTGGGCGGCGGGATCGCACCAAGCTGCCGACCACCAAGGAAGAATCGCGCTATGTCGACGAAGGGGCGACCGGCGTCGACGACATTCCCGAGGAAGCGCGCTTCCCGGTCAAGGGTTCGGACTATGGGCTCACCGACGGCGATGTGGTGATCGCCGCGATCACGTCCTGCACCAACACGTCCAACCCGAGCGTTCTGGTTGCGGCCGGGCTCGTTGCGCGCAAGGCTCGCGCCCTCGGTCTCTCGCCCAAGCCCTGGGTCAAGACCTCGCTTGCCCCCGGTTCGCAGGTGGTAACGGATTATCTGACCTCGGCCGGGCTCCAGGACGATCTGGACGCCATCGGGTTCAATCTCGTCGGCTATGGCTGCACCACCTGCATCGGCAATTCGGGGCCGCTCCCCGAGGCGATCTCCGAATGCATCAACGCCAATGATCTCGTTGCCTGCTCGGTGCTCTCGGGCAATCGCAATTTCGAGGGACGCGTCAATCCCGACGTGCGCGCGAACTATCTCGCTTCGCCCCCGCTCGTGGTCGCCTATGCCCTCGCCGGTTCGCTGCATGTGGATCTGACCACCGAGCCGCTCGGCACCGGCAGCAATGGCCAGCCGGTCTATCTCAAGGACATCTGGCCCTCCAATCACGAGATCGCCGAGATCGTGCGCGCCCATGTGACGCCCGAGATGTTCAAGGGCCGCTATTCGGACGTCTTCAAGGGTGACGCCAACTGGCAGGGCATCGCCGTCGAAGGCGGCGAAACCTATGGCTGGAACTCGAGCTCGACCTATGTGCAGAACCCGCCCTATTTCGAGGGGCTCGAGATGGAGCCGGCCGCGGTCGAGGACATCCGTGACGCACGCGTGCTTGGGCTCTTCCTCGATTCCATCACGACCGACCACATCTCGCCTGCCGGCTCGTTCAAGGCCGACACGCCGGCCGGCAAATATCTGGCCGAGCGCCAGGTGGCACCGCGTGACTTCAATTCCTACGGTGCGCGTCGCGGCAATCACGAGGTGATGATGCGCGGCACCTTCGCCAACATCCGGATCAAGAACCAGATGGTACCTGGCGTCGAGGGCGGTTTCACCAAGGGACCGAACGGCCAGCAGATGCCGATCTACGACGCGGCGATGTCCTACCAGAAGTCGGGCACCCCCCTCGTCATCTTCGCGGGCAAGGAATACGGCACGGGATCCTCGCGCGACTGGGCAGCCAAGGGCACGCGGCTTCTGGGCGTCCGCGCGGTTGTGGCGCAGAGCTTCGAGCGCATCCATCGCTCCAACCTCATCGGCATGGGCGTGCTTCCGCTCCAGTTCAAGGATGGCGAAAGCTGGCAGACGCTCGGGCTCGACGGCACCGAAACGGTCTCAATCGAGGGGCTCGAGACCCTGACGCCACGTTCGATGGTCACGATCAAGATCGTACGGCATGACGGGCGGATCGAGGAGGTCGAGGCGCTTTGCCGGATCGATACTGTCAACGAGCTCGACTACTACCGGCATGGCGGGATCCTGCACTACGTGCTGCGCAATCTCGTCGCCGCCTGACCTAGGCTCGCGGTGGCGGCGGGGCACGAAAGCGTACCCCCGCCGCCATCGCGCCGAATTGACTTGGCCGGCACCGATTGCTCGGCCTAGAACTTCAGCCCATGTCCTACCCCCTGCTCGCGGGCGCAGCCCTTCTGTTCGGTCTTTTCTCGGCCATGCCCGCCATGGCCCAGGAGGTGCGCGAAAAGCCCCGCGCCGTGGTCGAGCTCTTCACGAGCCAGGGCTGTTCCTCCTGCCCTCCGGCGGACAAGATTCTCGAGGAATTGAGCGGGCGGAGCGACATCGTCGCGCTCGCCTATCATGTCGATTACTGGGACTATATCGGCTGGGTCGACACGTTTGGGGATGCTGCCCATTCGGACCATCAGCGCGCTTATGCGGCGAGCTGGGGGTCGGGTCGCATCTACACCCCGCAAATGGTCGTCAACGGTGCTCAGGGCGTCGTCGGGTCGCGCCGGCCGGACGTGCAGCGCGCGGTTGCTGGGCAGCCCCTGCCGCTGCCGGTCTCGCTACGGCCTCAGGGACAGGTTCTCGAGATCGGGATCGATGGCCAGGCAGGCCTCGGCGACGCCGTCGTCTATCTCGTCACCTTCATTGCCCATGCCAAGGTCGATATCGAGCGGGGCGAGAATGGGGGCAAGGCAGTGGACTACGTGCAAGTGGTCACCGGGCGGCGCGCTCTCGGCATGTGGGAAGCAGGCTCAGGCGCTCATCTGAAGCTGCCGCTTGGCGAAGTCGCGACGCGACCAGGTGAGGGCGCTGCGATCATCGTCCAGCAGGAACGGAGCGGCCTGCCGGGCCCCATCCTCGGCGCGGCCATGCTCACCCTCTAGCTCACGCAGACAGAAAAACTCCCGCCCTCCAGGGGAGAGCGGGAGAAAGATGACTGTGCATGAAGGGCGGCTGGCACCCGGGCGTCATGGATTGGGGGCTCGGTCGGCCTGGATGCCAGCCACTGGAGGCAATGATCACTGTCTAGCGGTCCATTCGGGCGCAAGATGGGAGACATCATGTCAAAATCGAGAAATCGACGCATTGTTGAAGGCCGGGCGCAGCGCATCGTTAGGTGCTTGCGTTGCTCGATGATTGTCGCAAATATGACATGAAACGGGGATGCGTAATGGCGGACACTCCATCGCAGCACCGCCCTGGACAGGTTGTGGCCTTCGGGCCCGGCCTGCGGACCGGCGGGACGCAGGCACGGGCGCAGGCCACGGTCAGTTTCGACCGCAATGAGCTGACCACCATACTTAATCTCTATGGGCGTAAGGTCGCCAATGGCGAGTGGCGCGACTACGCCATGGATTTCCTGCGGGAGCGGGCCCTGTTCTCGATCTACAAGCGCAATTCGGAGCGCCCGCTTTTCGTTATCGAAAAGAACCCTCGGCTCCGCAACCGGCAGGGCCAGTACATGGTCACCAACCAGGATGGCCGCATCGTGCGGCGCGGCCATGACCTTGCCACCGTTCTTCGGGTCCTCGACCCGCAGCTCGAGATCGTCCGCTAGCCCTCAGCCCTTGGATGCGCGGTGCGGTAGCTTTCAAGAAGCCTCTCGGTGTCCACCGCAGTATAAATCTGCGTCGTCGACAATGATGCATGGCCCAGCAATTCCTGGATCGCGCGCAGGTCCCCTCCGCGACCCAGCAGATGAGTGGCGAAGGAATGGCGCAGCGCGTGCGGGCTCGCCGTTGGTGGAAGGCCGAATGCGCCGCGCAACTGAGCCACCCGCAGCTGGATGAGCCTCGGGGACAGTGCTCCACCCCGCACGCCGCGAAACAGCGTCTCCCGCGGGCCGATGGAGAACGGGCAGAGCCGCAGATAGGCTTCGATCGCCTGGCGTACCGGAGCGATCAGCGGCACGAGCCGGGTCTTGCCGCCCTTGCCCGTCACTCGCATCACTTCGCCTTCGAGGTCAGCACGGGAAAGGCTCAGGGCCTCCGCGATGCGTAGCCCCGCCCCGTAGCAGAGTGAAAGCACCGCCATATCGCGCGCGGCAACCCAGGGCCGGTCCTCGAGTTCGGCCGTCCCCGCCACTGCCGCGCGGGCTTCGGCCACCGTCAGCGCCTTGGGAAGGCTCCGCGCTTGCCGGGGCGTCCGAATGGCGTTGAGCGCTTCGGTGGTCACGATCCCCTCGCGTTCGAGATATCCGAAGAAGGATTTGAGGCCCGAAAGCGATCGGGCGAGCGAGCGCGAGCCGGCATTTTCCGCACGCCGCCGCGCCATGAAGGCGCGAATGTCCGCGGCTCGCATGCCCTTCAGGGTATCCCGGGTTACGGGGCCGCCCGTGTGTTCGGCAAGAAAGGCGAGAAACTGCGCGACGTCCCGGCCATAGGCTTCGAGCGTATTGGGCGCGAGACGCCGCACAGCGGAGAGCTCGCGCTGCCAGAGCCCCAGCCGGGCGCGCAGATCGTCGTCGACAAGGAAGGCGGTGTCGGTCATCGGGCGATCTTGGTGGAGGGGCGTTGAAATTTCGTCATCGCGGCGCCATGCGGTCCGGTCGTGTGGGAATCACTTGCCTATCAAGCGGCGGAAATGCGAACAGAGCAAGTACATGCATTCGCAATCCGACATTGTGGCCGTAATGGTGGGGGTGGCCGTGGAAGGCCCCTATTCCTATCGTGTGCCGCAAGGCATGTCCGTTACCCGCGGCAGCATCGTGGCCGTGCCGCTCGGCCCGCGGCTGACCTTAGGGGTCGTCTGGGGTCCGCCGGCGGACATGATCGCGCACAATCGGCTGAAGGACATCGCCCGAGCCTATGACCTGCCAGCGCTCAGCGCCGAGCTCTGCGAACTCGTCGATTGGGTGAGTCGCTACACCCTGGCTCCACCGGGGCTCGTTCTGCGCTCGGTCTTGCGATCGTCCGAAGCGCTGGAGCCGGAGCGGCCGGTCGTCGCCTACCGGCTCAGCGGGCATGCACCCTCGCGGATGACCGATGCGCGCGCGCGCGTTCTCGAAACCCTGGCTGACGGCATGGCCTGGGCCAAGGCCGCCATCATCGGCGCCAGCGGGGTATCGGCGTCGGTCATCGAGGGCTTGGAGAAATCGGGCGCGCTCGAGCGGCTCAGCCTGCCCGCGCCGCCGGTCGTCGATCCGCCTGATCCGGACGCAACTGCGCCGCGCCTCGGCGCAGAGCAGGCCGCGGCGCTTGCAGCAATTCGCAACGCCGACGCAGGCGGCTTCGGGGTCGTCCTCCTCGACGGGGTCACCGGCGGCGGCAAGACCGAGGTCTTCTTCGAAGTCGTGGCCGATACGCTCCGCGCCGGGCGGCAGGCGCTGATCCTCCTCCCCGAGATCGCGCTGACCCACACGTTCCTCGAACGGTTCACGAGGCGCTTCGGCACGCGACCCGCCGAATGGCATTCCGAGATGACCCCGCTGCAGCGGGCGCGGATGTGGCGCGGGGTGCTCGAGGGCACGGTGCGCGCAGTCGTGGGCGCCCGATCTTCGCTCTTCCTGCCGTTCCGAGAACTCGGCCTCGTCGTTCTCGACGAGGAACATGACGGCGCCTACAAGCAGTCCGATGGCGCAAACTATCATGCCCGCGACATGGCCATCGTGCGTGCGCGGCTCGCAGGGGCGCGGGCGCTTCTCTCCTCGGCCACGCCGTCGGTCGAAAGTCGCAACAATGCCGATACTGGACGGTATCTGCATGTGCGGCTCGAGAACCGGTTCGCATCGGCACAACTGCCCGACATCACCGCCATCGACATGCGCGAGACCCCGCCGGAAAAGGGAAGCTGGATCGCACCCCCGGTCGCGCGCGAAGTCTTTGCCGCGCTCGACCGGGGCGAGCAGGCGCTCCTCTTTCTCAACCGGCGCGGCTATGCGCCACTCACCCTCTGCAAGGCGTGCGGGCACCAGTATCAATGCCCCGATTGCTCGGCCTGGATGGTGGAACATCGTTTCCGCGGCGTCCTCATGTGCCATCATTGCGGCCATGAACAGCGCCGCCCAGAGGCTTGCGGCGCTTGCGGCGCGAGCGAGAGCCTCGTTGCGGTCGGGCCGGGGATCGAGCGGGTCGCGGAGGAGGCGGCGGCCCGCTTTCCGGAGGCGCGAACGGTCATCGTCTCTTCGGACATGGGCTCCAACGCCCAATTGCGGCAGCGCTTCTCGGAGATCGCAAAGGGAGAGTACGACCTCATCATCGGCACCCAGCTCGTCTCGAAGGGACATCATTTCGAGAAGCTGACCTTTGTGGGGGTGCTGGATGCAGATCTGGGTCTCGCCCATGGGGATCCACGCGCCGCCGAAAAGACCTTCCAGGTGCTCACCCAGGTCACCGGACGGGCGGGGCGCGCCACAAGGGCCGGCAAGGCCATGCTCCAGACCTATCATCCAAACCATCCGGTCATGGAGGCGATGGTCTCGGGCGACCGGGAGGCCTTCTATGCCCATGAGATCGTAGCGCGGGAGGCCGGGGGCCTGCCGCCATTCGGGCGCCTCGCAGCGCTCATCGTCTCGGCGACCGAGCAGCCTGTCGCAATGGCCCATGCCAAGGCACTCCTCGCCGCAGCGCCGCTTGCGGACGGGCTGAGGCTTTTCGGCCCGGCCGATGCGCCGATCGCCATGGTGCGCGGGCGACACCGGGTCAGGCTCCTCGCACAAAGCCCGCGCAATTTCGATCTCTCGGGCTATGTACGGTTCTGGCTCGGGCTCGCGCCGCGCCCCTCGGGCAATTTGCGGGTGCAGGTCGATATCGACCCGATGAGTTTTTTCTGAACCGCGGTCCGGACGCGCCTGCGACACTTTCACCGCCGCTCTTTGCGTGCCGCGAGCCTTGCAAGCCCGGCAAAGGTCGTGTTAGTGGGGGCGCGGTTTGAAGGGGCCCGGCAACGCCCCTTTATTTCGAGATCAATCTCATAGCGTCCGCAACCACGGCAAGCCTTTTGGTTCGCAAGTGATTTCGGGGTTGCCCACAGGATGAGGGTGTAGCGGCATTGGCAGCGCAGAATTCAGTGCTTGTGGACATCGCCAGACCCTATGCGTCGGCGCTGTTCGACCTCGCGAAAAGCGAGAACAAGGTTGAGGCCGTGGAGGCCGGGCTCGTCGAGATCGATGGGCTGAGATCCCAGAGCGCCGATTTCGCCCGCCTCATCGAAAGCCCTGTGATCGGGGCTGACGCGAAGGCTTCAGCCGTCGAGGCGATCCTTTCGAAGGCCGCGCTGGACAAGACCGTCGCCGATTTCGTTCGGGTGGTGGCCCGCAATGGCCGGCTGTTCGTCCTGCCCACCATGATTGCAAGCTTTCGCGCTCTGGCTGCAGAAGCCCGCGGCGAAGCGACTGCCGAGGTGACCTCGGCCGCCCCGCTCAGCGCCGCGCAGGTGAGCGATCTCGCCGAAACGCTCAAGAGCAAGATCGGCAAGACCGTCTCGCTCATCCAACATGTCGATCCCAGCCTCATCGGCGGCCTCGTGGTCAAGGTCGGGAGCCAGATGATCGACACCTCGCTTAAAACGAAATTGACCGCGATGAAGATCGCCATGAAAGAGGTCGGCTAATGGACATCAAGGCTGCGGAAATTTCCGCCATCCTCAAGGAGCAGATCAAGAATTTCGGCCAGGAAGCCGAAGTTTCAGAGGTCGGTCAGGTGCTCTCGGTCGGTGACGGCATCGCGCGCGTCTATGGGCTGGACAAGTGCCAGGCGGGCGAACTCGTCGAGTTTCCCGGCGGCATCAAGGGCATGGCGCTCAACCTCGAGAGCGACAATGTCGGCGTCGTGATCTTCGGGTCGGACCGCGACATTAAGGAAGGCGACGTCGTAAAGCGCACCGGCGCTATCGTGGACACCCCCGTCGGCAAGGGCCTCTTGGGCCGTGTCGTTGACGGGCTGGGCAATCCGATCGACGGCAAGGGTCCGATCGAATACACCGAGCGTCGCCGCGTCGACGTCAAGGCGCCGGGCATTCTGCCGCGCAAGTCGGTGCACGAGCCCATGTCGACCGGCCTCAAGGCCATCGACGCGATGATCCCCATCGGCCGCGGCCAGCGCGAGCTCGTGATCGGCGATCGTCAGACCGGCAAGACCGCGATCATTCTCGATACCTTCCTCAACCAGAAGCCGGCCCACCAGGCCAACGCGTCCGAGACCGACAAGCTCTATTGCATCTACGTTGCAGTGGGCCAGAAGCGTTCGACGGTGGCCCAGTTCGTCAAGCAGCTCGAAGAGAGCGGCGCGCTGGAATATTCGATTGTCATCGCGGCAACCGCCTCGGACCCGGCTCCGCTTCAGTACATCGCGCCCTTCACCGGCTGCGCGATCGGGGAATATTTCCGCGACAATGGCATGCATGCCGTGATCGCCTATGACGATCTGACCAAGCAGGCCGTGGCTTACCGCCAGATGAGCCTTCTGCTGCGTCGTCCTCCCGGGCGCGAAGCCTATCCCGGCGACGTGTTCTACCTGCACTCCCGCCTGCTCGAGCGCGCGGCAAAGCTCAACGAAGATCACGGGCTCGGCTCGCTCACCGCGCTGCCGGTCATCGAGACCCAGGCCAATGACGTGTCGGCCTACATTCCGACCAACGTGATCTCGATCACCGACGGGCAGATCTTCCTTGAGACCAACCTGTTCTTCCAGGGCATCCGTCCTGCGGTGAACGTCGGTCTTTCGGTGAGCCGCGTGGGTGGTTCGGCCCAGATCAAGGCGATGAAGCAGGTTGCCGGCTCGCTGAAGGGCGAACTCAGCCAGTATCGTGAAATGGCGGCCTTCGCTCAGTTCGGTTCTGACCTCGATGCGTCCACGCAGCGCCTGCTCAATCGTGGCGCACGTTTGACCGAACTGCTGAAGCAGCCGCAGTTCTCGCCTCTCAAGACCGAGGAACAGGTCGCGGTGCTTTATGCCGGCATCAACGGCTATCTCGACAATCTGCCCGTCAACAAGGTGGGCGATTTCGAGCGTGGTCTGCTCGGCGCGCTGCGCGGCAAGCATGCCGACCTGCTCCAGAAGATCGCCACCGAAAAGGCCCTCTCGGATGAAATCCGCGAAGGTCTCAAGGCTGCGGTCGAGGGCTTCAAGAAGACCTACGTCGCCTGATCGGGTCATCTGCCGGCCCGGTGCCAGCAGCCTCACCCAGTCATTTCCCGCGTGAGGGCGCGCCAGTCGCGCCCCGCATGCCCAGAGGAGCAACAGGCGCATGGCGTCGCTAAAGGACCTCAAGAACCGGATCTCCTCGGTCAAGTCGACCCAGAAGATCACCAAGGCCATGCAGATGGTCGCCGCCGCGAAGCTGCGGCGCGCGCAGGACGCCGCCCAGGCCGCCCGCCCCTATGCCGAGCGCATGGAGCAGGTGCTGGCGGGTCTGTCCAAGGCCTATGAGGGTCGTGCAGGCGCGCCGACGCTGCTCGCGGGGACCGGCAAGGACGACGTGCATCTGCTCGTCGTCGCGACCGGCGAACGTGGCCTTGCCGGCGGCTTCAACTCCTCGATCGCCCGGCTCGCGCGCGACCACGCACAGCGGCTGCTCGGGCAGGGCAAGACGGTGAAGATCCTCACCGTCGGCCGCAAGGGCAACGACATCCTGAAGCGTAGCTTCAAGGACAATATCGTCGAGTACATCACGCTGCGCGACGTCAAGCAGATCGGCTACGCCAATGCTGCCGAGATCGGGCGCAAAGTGCTCGAGATGTATGGCGCGGGCGAGTTCGACGTGGCGACGCTCTTTTTCTCGAGCTTCCGCTCCGTGATCAGCCAGGTGCCCACGGCACTGCAGTTGATCCCGGCCAAGCTCGGTGGCGGCGAGGGCGAGCCGGCAGCGGCAGCGCCGGTTGTCGACTACGAATACGAGCCGAGCGAAGAGGCGATCCTCGAGAGCCTCCTGCCCACCAACATCTCGGTGCAGGTCTTCCGGGCCCTGCTCGAAAACAACGCTTCCTTCTACGGCGCGCAGATGACCGCGATGGACAATGCCACGCGCAATGCCGGCGAGATGATCACCAAGCTGCAGCTGAGCTACAACCGCCAGCGGCAGGCCCAGATCACCAAGGAACTGATCGAAATCATTTCGGGCGCCGAAGCGCTCTAGCAAAGACGAGGAAACACTATGGCGAAGGCAGCAGCGCAGACTGTAGCTACGGAAGGACCGAAGGGCCGCGTCTCGCAGGTCATCGGCGCCGTCGTCGACGTGACGTTCGAGGGGCACCTGCCCGCGATCCTGAACGCCCTGGAAACCGACAATAACGGCACGCGCCTCGTGCTCGAGGTCGCCCAGCACCTGGGTGAAAACGCCGTGCGCGCGATCGCCATGGACACCACCGAAGGCCTCGTGCGCGGCGCCGCAGTGGTCGACACCGGCCGGTCGATCTCGGTCCCGGTCGGGGATGCGACCCTCGGGCGCATCATGAACGTCATCGGCGAGCCCATCGACGAGGCCGGCCCGATCACCGCCGAAGCGACCCGCGAAATCCACCAGGATGCGCCGACCTTCGTCGAGCAGAATCCGGAGAGCCAGGTTCTCGTCACCGGGATCAAGGTCGTCGATCTGATCGCGCCTTATGCCCGCGGCGGCAAGATCGGCCTCTTCGGCGGCGCCGGCGTCGGCAAGACCGTGCTGATCCAGGAGCTGATCAACAACATCGCAAAGGCCCATGGCGGGTATTCGGTGTTCGCCGGCGTCGGCGAGCGGACGCGCGAGGGCAACGATCTCTATCACGAGATGATCGAATCGGGCGTGAACAAGGACCCGCACGCTTCGGGTGGCTCGACGGCCGGCTCCAAGTGCTCGCTTGTCTTCGGCCAGATGAACGAGCCCCCGGGGGCGCGTGCCCGCGTGGCGCTGACCGGTCTGACCGTCGCCGAACATTTCCGCGACCAGGGCCAGGACGTGCTGTTCTTCGTGGACAACATCTTCCGCTTCACCCAGGCCGGTGCCGAGATGTCGGCACTGCTTGGCCGCATCCCCTCCGCCGTGGGCTATCAGCCGACGCTGGCGACCGACATGGGCGCCATGCAGGAGCGCATCACCTCGACGACCAAGGGTTCGATCACCTCGGTGCAGGCCGTTTACGTGCCGGCCGACGACATGACCGACCCCGCGCCGGCATCGACCTTCGCGCACCTTGATGCGACGACCGTGCTCGACCGCTCGATTTCCGAGAAGGGCATCTATCCGGCCGTGGATCCGCTGGGCTCCACCTCGCGCATCCTCGATCCGCAGGTCGTCGGTGAAGAGCACTATGCAGTCGCCCGTTCGGTGCAGGAAGTGCTGCAGCGCTACAAGGCTCTCCAGGACATCATCGCGATCCTGGGCATGGACGAGCTTTCCGAAGAGGACAAGCTCACCGTGGCCCGCGCCCGCAAGATCGAGCGCTTCATGAGCCAGCCCTTCGACGTGGCCGAAGTCTTCACCGGTGCACCCGGTATCTTCGTGCAGCTCGAAGACACCATCAAGGGCTTCAAGGGTCTGGTGGCCGGTGAGTACGATCACCTGCCCGAGGCGGCCTTCTACATGGTCGGCACCATCGAGGATGCGGTCAAGAAGGCCCAGAAGCTCGCTGCTCAGGCAGCGTAAGGAGCGGTTATGGCCGAAGGCATTAAACTCGAGATCGTATCGCCCGAGAAGCTCGTCCTCTCCGAGGACGTGCGCTCGGTGACGGTGCCGGGCGCAGAGGGCTATTTCACGGTGCTGGGCGACCATGCACCGATGATGAGCACGCTGCGGCCGGGCTTCGTCACCATTGTGGGCCTCGATGGGCGTAGCGATCATTTCTACGTGCGCTCCGGCTTTGCGGATGTCTCCAACGCGGGGATCACCATTCTGGCTGAAGCGGCCTCGAGCCTTGCCGATTTCGATCGTGCCGGCATCGTGGCCGAACTGGAGAAGGCGCGTGCGGACCTCGCGGGCATCGAAGATCACGAGCAGCGCAATTTCGTGCAGGACGTGATCAACGGTCTCTCGAACCTCATGGTCGAGGCGGAAAACCTCAATCAGAGCCACGTGCACTAGGCATCCGGCCGGTTTTGAGAATTCCGGGGCGCCCTTGGGGCGCCCCTTTTTGTTTTCCGGCAACTGATCTTCGGCGTCAGTGCGGAAGGAAGCTCGCGGGGAGCAGACCCGACAGCGCACCCTCGGGCCTCGGGCCTTGGCCCTGGGGGACGGGAAATCCTCACGCCAGAGCGGCGGCGACGAGAGCCTTGGCGTGGAGGTCTGTCGTATCGTAGACGGGGAGCGGGCTGGTCTCGTCGTCGATCAGCATCCCGATCTCGGTGCAGCCGAGGATCACCGCCTCGGCGCCCTCCGCCGCGAGCCGCGCAATGGCGTCCTGGTAGGTCCGGCGGGAGGCATCGATTACGATCCCACGGCATAGCTCTTCATAGATGATGGCGTTGAGATCGGTGATCCCGACCTCGGGAACGAGCACCTCAAGGCCCCCCGCACTCAGGCGGTCCCGGTAGAACGGCATCTCGAGCGTGAACCGCGTCCCGAGGAGGCCGACCCGTCGGAAGCCGTCCGCGAGCAGCGCCGCGCGTGTTGGATCGGCGATGTGCAGGAAAGGCAGGCGCGTCGAGCCAGATATCGCGTCGGCAACGATATGCATGGTGTTGGTGGCAAGGCCGAGAAGCTCCGCACCTGCCCGCTCCAGCCCCAAGGCTGCTTCGCCGAGGATCCGGCCGGCCCCATCCCAGTCCCCGGTGCGTTGCAGGGCTTCGATCGGCGCGAAATCCAGCGAATGAATGATGAGCGGAGCCGAGTGCAAGCCACCGCGCAGCCGTGCGGTCTCGCGGTTTATCGCGGGATAATAGTGGGCGGTGGATTCCCAGCTCATCCCGCCGATAAGGCCGATGGTCTTCACGGCGTGTCCGTCAGTTGCTGCGGGATATGCGCAAAGGCCTCGACGATCTGCAGATAGGCATCGCGCTTGAAGGGGACAATGAGGTCAGGCAGGGCCTCGAGGCGGTCCCACCGCCAGTCTTCGAACTCCGCCGGGTGCTCACCACCGCCAGGGCGGAGCACGTCGATCTCGGCGTCCGGTCCGGTCATAAGATAAGCGAACCAGCGCTGCCGCTGACCGCGATAGCGGCCTTTCCAAGCAATCCCGACGAGTTCGTCGGGCAGGTCGTAGTGGATCCAGTCCGGGGCTTCCATGATGAGGCTGACGCTGCGGACTGAGGTCTCCTCGTAAAGCTCGCGTAAGGCGGCCTCACGGGGCGTTTCGCCCGCGTCGATGCCGCCTTGCGGCATCTGCCAGGGCGCTCCCATTTCGGAGCTGTCCTCGGGATCGCCGTCGTGTTTGCGCCTGCCTATGAAGACCGCGCCCTTGGCATTGAAGAGGGCGACGCCGACGCAGTCGCGATAGGGTAGCGCTTCACGCGCGGAAGACGTCGTCATGAATAATCCGGGCAGCCGCCCGCTCCTGCTCTCATTGCATCACCGCGCTCACCGGCACGAGCAGAACGTCGCGCTCGGCGAGCCCACGGGCCCACTCGGCGATCGTACGCACCGAGACCGGCAGCGCCGTCGCCATGCCTACCGCATGACCGTCCTCGCGAGCGCGCCGCTCCAGCGCGCCCAGAGCGGCAAGGATAGGCTCGCGCGCAGGGTTGGCGTCGAGCATCTCCTGAACGCGTGCGAAGGGAACGGCATTGGAGCCTGCCAGTTGCTGGGCTAGCGACCGGTTCGAAGACCCGTCATCGACAAAACCTAGGCCACGGGTGGCAATTTCCTCCATGACCGGCGAAAAATCTCCGCCCGATGCGGTGAACCGGGCGCCCATATAGTTGATGACGCCGGCATAGCCGCCGAACTTGGCCATCAGGGCAAAGAGCCGGTCGATGTTGGCGCGTGCCGGCTCGCCTGTCAGCAAAGTTTCCGGACCGGGATCGTTTTGCGGATAGTCGAAAGGCTCGAGCGGCAGTTCGAGCAGCAACTCATGGCCTTCTGCTCGGGCCGCCGGCACCGTTTCCTCTAGCGTACGGCCATAGGGTGCAAACGCGAGTGTAACCGCATCGGGCAAGGCCGATATGGCTTCGAGCGTACCGGCATGGTTGATACCGAGACCGCTGACGATGATCGCGATCCGGGGGCGGCCAGCCGCAGCCTCAGCGCTGACCGAGGGGCGCGCGTAGGCCGCAAAGGGCGTGAGCCCGTCAGAGCCGCGCCGCGGGATCGGGCCATAGCTCGTAGGCTCGGAGAGCGCAGGGATGATGCCTCTATCGTCGGGCTCGAGCGCGAGCAGTTCCGGAGCCAGCCCGTCAAACGCTCCATCGCCAATGGTCTGGATCGACGGACCACCAGCATTGGCAGGAAACGCCTCGCCCTCTGCTGTGATCGTCGCGGGTGTGTCCTCACGGCTCACGGCGCCCGCTACGGCATTGCCCTGCGGTCCTCCGTTGAGGGCGAGATCGGCGGTAGGGCGGCCGCCCTCGGGGTCCTGGACGAAGGTCAGCTGGGCCCAGAGGCCCACGAGCACAAGCACGATCAGCAGAAAGGTGAGCCTCGCGATCGGCAGGTGCCTGCGGCGCCGGGCCTTGGCGGCCTCGCGCCGGGCTTTCCTGCCGCCGAGCGGTGCGCTCAGATCCTGGGCCACGCTGTGCCTCGAATGAGGGTTGGAAGACTCAATGCTCGGGGCGGGACGGCGAATCACGCCTTCCCGCCCCGACAAACGCTAGTGACTTCGGCGGACCGTGGGAATCCCGGGCCTGCCCAAGCGTGCAATTACCGCGTTGCGGCCTCGGCAACGAACTCGGCGCGCGGTGGGAAGGCCGGGTTGGTTTCATCGCCGTTGATCAGGCGTATCGCATACTGCAGCTGCGCGTCGTCCGCAGCCTCTGCCGGTACATAGACCGAAGACCCGACGGTTGCCTGCTCCTCGCTGCCGCCACCGATCTGGTTTGGCAGTGCAGCTTCGCCGATGATCTCGTCGCGACCGCGGAACTCCTCAGGCACCACCTGGGTCACCACGATATCGGGATGAATGCCGGCAGCCTGGATGGAGCGGTTGTTCGGCGTGTAGTAGCGGGCCGTCGTCAGCCGCATGGCGCCATTGCCGCCCAGCGAGATGATCGACTGCACCGAACCCTTGCCGAACGACCGCGTGCCGATGACGGTGGCGCGCTTGTGGTCCTGCAGGGCTCCAGCCACGATTTCGGAGGCCGAGGCCGAGCCGCCATTGATGAGGACGACGAGGGGCACGTCGGCAATGAGTTCGTCGAGCTCGTCAGGCCGTGCGTCATAGCGCGCGCTTTCCTGCGGGCCACGACCGCGGGTCAGTACCACTGCGCCCTGACGCAGGAAGGCGTCGGTGACATAGACCGACTGGTCAACGAGACCGCCGGGATTGTTGCGCAGGTCGAGGATGAGACCTGACGGAGCTGCCCCTTCGCGTTCCTCGAAGATTTCCTGGATAGCGGTCCGGAGGCCCGTATAGGCCTGTTCCGAGAAGCGCGACAGCCGCAGGATGCCGACGTCGCCATCCATGCTCCAGCGCACGGCGCGCATGGCGATGATGTCCCGGGCGAGCTCGAATTCGAGCGGATCGGTCATGCCCTCGCGCACCACGGTCAGGGTGATGCTGGAGCCCACCGGGCCGCGCATCAGCTTGACTGCGTCATCCAGCGTCATGCCCATGACCTGCTGACCGTCGAGCTCGACGATAAGATCGTTGGGCAGGATGCCGGCGCGGGCGGCGGGCGTGTCGTCGATTGGTGCCACGACCTTGACGACCCCATCCTCCATCATGACTTCGATGCCGAGACCGCCGAACTCGCCGGAGGTGTCTTCCTGAACGTCATCATAGCTCTGGGGGGTCAGATAACCCGAATGCGGGTCGAGCGAGCTCAGCATGCCCTGGATCGCAGCACGGATCAGTTCGCGCTCGTCGGGCGCTTCGACATATTCGGAGCGGATCCTGTCGAAGACCTCTCCGAAGAGATTGAGGTCGGCATAGATCTCATCGGGACTGCGCTGCACGATCTCCTCGATCGTGGTTTCCTCGGCCGACTGTTCCGTGGCCGGATCGTCCTGCGCAGTCAGTGCCGGCGCCCCGACAAGCATCAGGGCGAGCGCAAGCGCGGCGGCGGCGTGGAGGCGGGAGAAAGGCATCTAGGCTATCCACTCTGTGTCAGGTTTCGCGGGCTCGCCCACCAGCCCGTCGGATCGACCGGCTCGTTGTTTCGGCGCATTTCAATATAAAGGGTCGGGCGATCCGCGCCAGCGCTGGTGGTCACCGTCCGACCAATTGTCTGTGATCCCATGCTGCCCACCGGTTCGCCCATCAGTACGAACTGCCCGATGTCCACTGTGACCTCAGCGAGCCCGGCCAGCAGCATGGTGTAGTCCTGGCCTGTATTGAGGATGATGATTTGGCCGTAATTGAGGTAGGGGCCGCGATAAAGCACCCAGCCATCGGCCGGCGCCACCACCTGCGCTTCCGCAGGCGTCAAGATCGAAAGGCCGCGGGAGATGCCGCCAAAGCCATCGCCGGCGCCATAGTCGATCACATTCTGCCCGGTAGCCGGCATCACCAGATGCCCTCGCGCCGACGAGAAGGGCACGGCGGGCTCAACCCTTGCCGTATTGGCCAGCGCAAGGCGCACCGTGTCGCTGTCGAGGCTCGGTGTCGGAGCGCCGGCATTGGCGGCAGCCGTTGCGCTTGCAGCGGTCGCGACCGCGGTGATCCGCGCGGACAACCCCTCGATCAGCTCCTGCAGATCGGCGGCCGTTTCGGCGAGAGCGATCGCCTCGCGCTCGGTTTCCTCGAGTTCGGCCGTAGCGCGCGTCTCGCCCTGGCGTCGGGCCGCGATCAGTGTCGCAATGCGCAATTGCTCTTCTTCGAGGATGGCGAAATTGGCGCGCAGGAGTTGCTCTTCCTCGAGGGCGGCAGCCTTGATCTGCTGGAGCTCGGCCAGATCGGCCGAAACCGCGTCCGCCTGTGCGCGCAGCTGCGGCAGGATCGCTGAGATCAGCATGGCGCTGCGCGCCGAGCCAAGCGCATCGGAGGGATCGACGATGAGGGCTGGCGGCGGGTTGCGCGAGATCCGCTCGAGCGCTGCGAGCACGTTGGCAATGCTGCCATCGGCGCCATCAAGCCGTCCGCGCACCTCGAGCTCGGAGGCGATCAACTCGCCAAGGCGCTCTTCCATGTCCCCGATCTCGATCTCAGCGAGCTTCACCCGTTGTCCCGCAGCGATCAGTGCAGCGTTCTGCCGCGCGCGATCCCCTTGCAGATCCTCGATCTCGGCACGCAGTTCGGCCGCGCGCTCGGTGGTGAGGGTGATGGAATTCTCGATCTCCGACAGTCGGGCCCGGTTGGCTTCGATCGCGTCGAGATCTGGATTGATCGGCGGCATATCGGCGGCCGCTGGGGGCGCCTCTCCACTGCCTTCATCGGGCAGGGCGTCTATGCCCGGTCGCAGCGGCAGGGCCTCCGCGTCCGCGCCCGGCGCCTCGGGGGACTGATCGGCGTCTACAGGATCAGCGACACCGGATGGCGCGGGCGCTTCGGGCAGGGTTTCGGGTGTAATCTGGGCGAGCACGGGAAATGCGAGCCCGACAAGGAGCCCTGCCAGCGACAATCCTCCCACAAGGCGGGTGCGCTCGCTCATGGCGCGCAAATCTCCCAGATCATGATCCAACCGATATCAGCGACATGGTTAAGAGAGTGTTTTTGTGTCGAGCAGATGGCCAGTGCTCTTCCTATTCGCGATGATAGGGATGGCCCGAGAGGATTGTCGTCGTGCGATAGAGCTGCTCGGCAAGCAGGATGCGCACGATCTGGTGGGGCCAGGTGAGGGCCGAAAGCCCCAGTACGAGGTCGGCACGACCCACAAGGTCGGGGGAAAGGCCGTCCGCACCCCCGATGACGAAGCCGAGCATGCGCGCACCGTCATCGCGCCAGGTGCCGATCTTGTGCGCGAACGCTTCCGAACCGATGGAGCGTCCGCGCTCATCGAGGGCGACCACCACCGTCGCGTCCGACAGCGCATTGGCAAGAAGTCTCGCCTCATCGGCTTTGCGCGCCGGGGCGGTCGAAGCGCGGGATTCAGGGCTCTCGAGGACATCGAAGCCCGTGAGACCAAGCGCCCTGCCGCCGGCCGCCGCACGGTCGAGGTAGCGCGATACGAGTTCGCGCTCCGGCCCGGCCTTCATCCGGCCAATGGCCGCAATGGCGATCCGCAAGCCTAGTGTGCGTCGGCGGCGAAATCGGCCGCCCACATCTTCTCGATGTTGTAGAACTCGCGAACTTCGGGCCGGAAGATGTGTACGATCACGTCGCCGCCATCCACCAGCACCCAATCGCAATGGGGCAGGCCTTCGACGCGCGGCTTGTCGAAGCCGGCTTCCCTGAGGGCGCGTGCAAGCTGGTCGGCGACGGCGCCGACATGGCGGTGCGAACGGCCCGACGTCACGACCATATGGTCCGACAGGGCAGACTTTCCGGTGATGTCGATGGCGATCGTGTCTTCGGCCTTGGCATCGTCGAGGCTCTGCAGCACAACGTCGATCATCTGGGGCTGGCGCGCAGCTTGCGCCGGTGCGGGGTTGGTCTTGGTGGGCGATGGCGTCATCACGATACGCCTTCAGCCCCGGCTCTCAAGGCGCGGGTCATGCGTGTGGGTTCAGTCCTTGGCTGTTGGGTTTCAGGGCTCGCGCGTCGCAAAAGATGGCGGTCAATCCCGATCCTGTGACAAATGTCACGACCCCCATAATATGCGTGCGCACAATCATTGTGCAAGTCCTGCCGGTCAAATCGGCGTCAACGCGTCTTTCGGGTGCGCAATTGCGTCGAGGAAAGAGGGGATGTGATGCCGTTGAGATAGACCCAGGCGGGGGGATCATGATCGACGAGGGCCGGCGCATCGGCTTCGGGCAGGCGATACCGGGCGAGAGACACTGCGGCGGGCGCGCGCTCGGGGCTGTCCTCGGCACCCGGCCGGGCGTAGACGGCGATCGGGAGGAGGCGTGCGATCTCCTCCCAGCGTTCCCACCGGGTGAAGCTTGCGAGGTTGTCGGCGCCCATGATCCAGACGAAGCGCTGGTCGGGCCGCTCCGCAACGAGCCAGGCGAGCGTATCGTAGGTGTAGGCAAACCCATGCAGCGCCTCGAACCCGGTGACGGCGATGCCGGGTTCGGTGAAGGCATCGCGCGCCGCCCGCACGCGCTCGGCGAGCGGGGCCAGGTCGCTATGGTCTTTGAGCGGATTGCCCGGCGAAACGAGCAGCCAGACGGCATCGAGGCCGAGCCGCTCGAGGCACTGCAGCGCAACGAGCCGATGGCCCTCGTGGAAGGGGTTGAAGCTGCCCCCGAAAAGACCGATCCGTGCTCCCGCAGCCGCTTCGGGTAGGGCCGTGACGTCCGGTTCAAACGTGCCTTGCCGGCCGTCGGCCTTGGACGGGGGTTTCGTCATCAAGGGCGGGTCTGGCCGGTGCCGCGCACCAGATATTTGAAGCTCGTCAGTTGCTCGACGCCTACGGGCCCGCGCGCATGCATCTTGCCGGTCGCGATGCCGATCTCGCCGCCGAACCCGAACTCGCCGCCATCGGCGAATTGTGTCGAGGCATTGTGCATGAGGATGGCGCTGTCGACCTCATTGAAGAAGCGTGCGACGACCTCCGGGTCCTCGGAGATCACTGCCTCGGTATGGTGTGAGGAATAGGTGCGGATGTGCTCGATCGCCTCGCCGACATCGGCGACCGCCTTCACCGAAATGATGGCGTCTTCATATTCGGTGCGCCAGTCCTGTTCGCTGGCGGCCTTCGCCTCGGGGATCAGGGCGCCCGTCTCGGCATCGCACCGGATCTCGCAGCCACGCGCCACCAACGCGTCGATGATGGGCTTTAAATGCGTGTTGAGCACGTCCCGGTGGACGAGCAGCGTCTCTGCGGCTCCGCAGATGCCGGTGCGGCGCATTTTGGCGTTCTCGACGACGCGGACGGCAAGCTCAAGGTCCGCGGACTTGTCGATATAGACATGCACGAGGCCTTCCAGATGCGCAAAGACCGGCACGCGTGCCTCAGCCTGGACGCGGGCGACGAGCGTCTTGCCGCCGCGGGGCACGATCACGTCGATATTTCCGGACAGGCCTGCGAGCATCTCCCCGACGGCCGCGCGATCGGTGGTCGGCACGATCTGGATCGCGTGTTCGGGCAGCCCTGCAGCCTTCAGCCCCTTGACGAGGCAGGAATGAATGGCGCGCGAGGAATGGGTGCTGTCCGAGCCGCCGCGCAGGATCACCGCATTGCCTGCCTTGAGGCAGAGTGCGCCGGCATCAGCCGTGACGTTGGGCCGGCTCTCGAAGATTACGCCGATCACCCCGAGCGGGGTACGGATCCGCGAAATTTCGAGGCCGTTGGGCCGGGTCCAACTGGCGATTACCGTGCCGACCGGATCGGGCAGTTCCGCGATGGTGCGGAGCGCCTCCACGATGCCGTCGAGGCGCTTGTCGTCAAGCGCCAGCCGGTCGAGGAATGCCGCGGTCATGGAGCGGGCGCGGCCGGCCTCCATGTCCCGTGCATTGGCGGCCAGGATGGTCGCGCGCTCGGCGTCGACGGCGTCGGCCGCCGCGAGCAGCGCCTTGCGTTTCGGCTCGGCTCCGGTCATCGCGAGAATCGCGGCGGCACTCCGGGCCTGCCGGCCGATCTCGTCCATCTGGCGCTTCAGGGCGCTCTCCGGCCCTCCGGTCAATGCGTTCATCGACGCCTCCTCTTTTACGCCCGGGCCTCGGCGGCCGAGAGCAGAACGAGATTGTCGCGATGGACGATCTCGCCCCGTGTGCCGGGTCCGAGCAGTTCGGTGATCGTGCTGCTGCGCTTGCCGATGACGAGCGCGGCCTCTTCGCTGTCGAGCCCGACAAGACCGCGGGCGATCTCCCGCCCGTCGGGCCCTCGAATGGCCACCGCATCGCCCCGGTCGAAACTGCCCGTCACGCGGGTGACCCCGATGGGCAGGAGGCTCTTGCCGTTTTCGAGCGCGCCGACGGCGCCCGCATCGACATGCAATATCCCTGCAACAGCGAGCGTTCCCATGATCCAGCGCTTGCGGGCGGCCGCAGTCGAGTGCATCGGGGAAAAGAGCGTGTGGCGCGCGCCCCTTTGCAGGGCAGCCAGGGGGTGCGGTTCGGTCCCCTTCGCGATGATCATCGCGGTGCCGGCCTTGGTCGCGATCTTGCCGGCTTCGACCTTGGTGGTCATGCCGCCGCGCGAAAGATGGCTTGCCGCGCCCCCCGCCATGGCTTCGATCTCGGGCGTGATATCCGCAATTTGCGGCAGATGGCGCGCATCGGGATCGCGCGCCGGGGGCGCCGTATAGAGGCCGTCAACGTCCGAGAGCAGCACGAGGCAGTCCGCCTCGATCATCGTTGCGACACGGGCAGAAAGGCGGTCATTGTCGCCATAGCGGATTTCGGCCGTGGCAACGCTGTCGTTCTCGTTGATGATGGGGATCGCTCCCAGCCCGAGGAGCGTGCTGATCGTGGTGCGCGCGTTGAGGAAATAGCGCCGCTCTTCGGTGATGTTGGGCGTGATCAGAATCTGGCCGGTCGTGATGCCGTGCGCGCCCAGCGCGCCGGCCCAAGCCTGCGACAGGGCGATCTGGCCCACGGACGCTGCCGCCTGGCTCTGCTCGAGCGGGAGGCTTCTTGCCTCGAGCCCCAGAAGCCGGCGCCCCAGCGCAATGGCGCCGGAGGACACGATGACGAGCTCCCGGCCTTCCGCCTTCAGTGCGGCAAGGTCCGTCGCGAGGCTCGCAAGCCAGTCGCTGCGCAGCCGACCCGTCGCGCCATCGACGAGCAGGGCCGAGCCGATCTTTATGGTAATGCGCGAATAGGGCGCCAGCGCGTCCGTCATTACGGCACCCAATCGGGCTCGGCGCCCTTGCGCCCGGCCTCGGCACGCTCTGCGCGCTCCTCGTCGAGGATCGCCATGACGGCCCGCAGCACACTATCGACCCCGCGACCCGAGACGCCCGACACGACGAACACGTCACCCCCCGAGGCCTCCTCGAGCGCGGCGCGGCGCTCGGCAAGCGCCTCGTCGTCGAGCGCATCGACCTTGTTGAGGACGAGAAGCTCGGGCTTTTCGGCCAACCCGCCATCATAGGCCTCGAGCTCGGTGCGAATGGTGCGATAGGCACCAGCGACGTCCTCGGCCGTGCCGTCGACCAGATGGATCAGCACGCCGCACCGCTCGACATGGCCAAGGAACCGATCTCCAATGCCGGCGCCTTCATGTGCGCCTTCGATCAGGCCGGGAATGTCGGCCAGAACGAACTCGCGCTCATCGATCCGCACGACACCGAGATTGGGGTGGAGTGTCGTGAACGGATAGTCGGCGATCTTGGGCTTGGCGGCCGAAACGGCAGCCAGAAAGGTCGACTTGCCCGCATTGGGCAGGCCCACGAGGCCCGCGTCCGCAATGAGCTTGAGCCGCAGCCAGATCCATTTCTCGGTGCCGGGCAGGCCGGGATTGGCCCGCCGCGGCGCCTGGTTGGACGACGTCTTGAAATGCGCGTTGCCAAAACCGCCATTGCCCCCCGAGGCCAGCACCACTGTCTGGCCCACTTCGGTGAGGTCGGCGATCAGCGTCTCGTTGTCGTCCTCGAAGATCTGCGTGCCGACGGGAACGCGCAACACCGTGTCTGCCCCATCGGCTCCGGTGCGGTTGCGCCCCATGCCGTGCACGCCGGTCTTGGCCTTGAAATGCTGCTGGTAGCGAAAATCGATGAGCGTGTTGAGCCCGTCGACGCATTTCACGATCACGTCGCCGCCCCGGCCGCCATTGCCGCCATCGGGGCCGCCGAACTCGACGAACTTTTCGCGCAGGAAGGAGACACTTCCCGCGCCCCCATCGCCCGAGCGAATGTAGACCTTGGCTTGATCGAGGAATTTCATGATGCATGTCCCTGTGTCGCGCGCGCCCGCCAACTCGCGCGCGTCAGTTCGGTGTCGATATGGCGCACCTCCTCGTTGCGTGCAAGGCAAAGCATGAGGGAGCTGCCGGTTTGGGTGAAGCCGAGCTTGGCCTGGATGGCGAGCGAAGCACGGTTGAAGTGGAAGACGCCGGAGCGGATCCGCTCGTCCACCGCCGTCTCGAAGAACCAGGCAATCGTCGCCTCGGCAGCCTCGGTCATCAATCCCCGGTTCCAGTAAGGCTGGCCGAGCCAGTACCCGAGTACGGGCAGGCGATCGGGTCCGAGATGAAAACCGATCTGGCCGACGAGGCCCTGGCCCTCGAGCGTGATCGCGAAATTCGTCTCCTCAGGCGGGCGTCCCGGCCGCCAGAGCCTGAGCCACGCGATGGCGTCGGCCAGTCGATAGGGGTAGGGGACGCGGGCAAGATTGCCCGAGACGGCGAAATTGTCGAGCTGGCGTGCGATCGCGTCGGCATCATCCATCTGCGGCTGCCTCAGCACCAGCCGGCGCGTTTCGAGGATTGGACCGGTCATGGATGCCGCTCCCGCTCGAGTCTGACGATCATCCGGTCCTTATGGGGGCCGCAACTGCCGACGGCTCGTGAAATCACGACAAAGCCCAGGCCCTCGAGCAGCCGGAGGGAGGCCTCGTTCTCGGCAAGCACACGTGCCGCGATGCGCGCGATCGAGACGCTCTCCGCCGCGCCGAGCACTGCGCGAAGGGCCTCGCTCATATAGCCCTGCCGCCAGAAGGTTTCTCCCAGCCAATAGCCGAGCTCCGGCGGTCCTTCGGCGGAAAAGGAAAGGCTCGCCACCCCGATCAGCCTGTCGTCCAAGCGCCTTGCCAGGGCATAGACCTGCTCTCGCGGATCACGCGCGACGATCTCGACGAAGCCTATGGCGTCGGCGCGGGTATAGGGGCTCGGCAGGCGCGCGAGTACGGCAGCGAGCCGAGGGTTATCGGCGTGAGCGACGAGATCGGCAATGTCGCCGCGCACCGGCGGGCGCAGGACAAGCCGGGTGCAACCGATCGTTGTGGGCAGTGCGGCGGCGTGGGCGAGGCTCATAGCTCTATCCGAACGAAAAGGGGAGCCGGAAACCGGCTCCCCCCTAAATTCGGATCGCGCTGCGCGGTGCGCCTTGCCGGGGAGCAGGTCTCCGGCAGGGCAGGGTCCGCGCCGGGTTATTCAGCGGCTTCTGCCGGGGTGACCGACACGAAGACCTTGGAATTGGCGCGGGTGCGGAAGGTGACCTTGCCATCGACGAGTGCGAAGATGGTGTGGTCTACCCCGAGGCCCACCCCGGTGCCGGGGTGCCATTTGGTGCCGCGCTGGCGAACGATGATGTTGCCGGCCACGACAGCTTCCCCGCCGAACTTCTTGACGCCGAGTCGCCGACCGGCGGTATCGCGACCGTTGCGGGATGAACCGCCTGCTTTCTTATGTGCCATGGTGGGTAATCCTTACTTCTTGTCCTGGTCGGCCTTGGCGCGCGGGGGCTTCCCGGCGATCAGGTCCTTGGCCTGGGCGACCCATTCCTCGCGCTCGATGCGGCCCTTGAAGTTGAGCTCTGCGTCGACGCGGGCGATCTCATCGGCATCAAACTCGGCAATCTGCCGGAGCGAGGTGATGCCGAGGCCAGCCAGCTTCTTTTCGAGTGCGGGGCCGACG
This sequence comes from Arsenicitalea aurantiaca, assembly GCF_003994485.1. GTDB lineage: Bacteria > Pseudomonadota > Alphaproteobacteria > Rhizobiales > Devosiaceae > Arsenicitalea > Arsenicitalea aurantiaca. The sequence continues at coordinate 100,540 of NZ_RZNJ01000004.1, read as the reverse complement.
CCGCCGATGAGCTTGACGTCGTCCTTGAAGCCTTCCGCGGCGGGCGCATCGGCCTTGGCCTTCGTCTCGGTCTTCTTGGCGGGCTTTTCAGCGGGCGCTGCGGTCACAGTGTCCGTGGTCTCGGCCTTCGCCGCGGCCTTGCGGGCCGGCGCGGTCTTGGAAGGCTGAGCGCCGCCGGTCAGGATCTCGGTGATCCGGACGGTGGTGAGCAGCTGGCGATGACCATTGCGGCGGCGGTAATTGTGCCGGCGGTTTTTCTTGAAGATGATGACGGTGCGCTGCTTCTTGGTCTCGACGAGTTCGGCAGCGACGAGCGCGCCTTCGACGAGGGGAGCGCCCACGGTCACGTCGGCTCCCGTGCCGACCATCAGCACCTGGTCGAAGGTGACGATGTCGCCGGCCTCGGCCTCGAGCTTTTCGATCTTGAGGACGTCGTTCGCAGCAACCTTGTACTGCTTGCCGCCGGTCTTGATGACAGCGAAGTTCATGCGCTTAGCGGAGGTGCCTTCGCCCCCCGTCCCTATCTGTCGCGCTCTGCGGCGCCGCGGACAATGCCAGTCCCGCGGGCTTTCGATCGGGTTGGGCCCAGATGGACCGGCAGCCTCGAGCAGCGGTTTCAATCAACAAAAGCGCGCCGGACGGACCGGCACGCAATCGCTGCGCCTTATCGATGGAAAGGGACGCGGAGTCAAGCCGCGTCCCGCAAGGAAGGTAGAGCTACTGAGCGTCTTCGCTGTCGGCTTCGTCGCCTGCGTCCTGAGCCGTCTCCTCGCGCGGCGCCGGCGGCTCGGCGTCGGCATTGCCTGGCCCATACCAGTCGGCGATCCGGACTTCGGCAGTCGTGCCCACAAGTTCAGCGAACCGTTCGGGGTCGCTGCCCGAGAAGTGGTAGGGGTAGACGATACGCGGGCCGAATGCCGCCACGGCGTCCGCAGCCTGTTCCTCGGTCATGGTGTAGGGCAGGTTCATGGGGAGGAACGCGACGTCGATATCGGTCAGCGCGCGCATCTCGGGCGTATCCTCGGTGTCACCGGCAATATAGATGCGCTGGTCGGCAAGGTTTAGCACATAGCCGTTGCCGACGCCCTCGGGGTGGAACTGAAGCCGATCGGAGCTCGTGTTGTAGGCGGGGATGACGTTGATGTTGATCCCGCTCAGCGTGGCGGCCTCGCCGTTGACTCCGACCGACGCCCTCGCCTGCATGTCCGCGGGCAGCTGGTCGTAGACCTCCTGGTTGACGAGCAGAGGCACGTTGGTCGCCCCGATTGCCTCGAGCGTCGGCATATCGAAATGGTCGCCATGGCCGTGGGTGATCAGGATACCGGTGGGGGCCGGCATGCCCTCGAACGCCTCGCCACCACCGACCGGATCGACGTAGATCGTGTGGCCTCCCCAGGTCAGCACCATCGTCGAGTGCGCAATGGGGTGGATGACGAGGTTGCCTTCGCCGGTCGGGATCGTGTCGCCGCCCGGCGCGGTGGTCGCGCTCCCTGCCTCCTGCGCGCGCACCCCCGGGGCGACGGCAAGTGCGGCTGCGGTGATGGGCAGGGCTGCGAGCGCCAGCAGCATGTTGCGGCGGGGCAGGCTCAGGGCGCGATTCATCGATCTGTCTCCTCGTTGGACAAACGGCAATATGGGATGGGCGCCACCCTATTGCGAGCAGCGCCGACCATATCGAAACGCAGGGTGCGTCCGGCGGTTCACCTGCTACGCAATCGTGACCGGCTACCGAGGAACCCTTCGGGCAGCTTTGATGGTGAAGGGTGTTGCAGGCTTTTGAGCTCTATGCCATAAGCCGCGCCATCGACCGACCGCACGCCCGTGCGGGCTCACGACCCTCGCGGAGAGGTGGCAGAGCGGTTGAATGCACCGCACTCGAAATGCGGCATAGGGGCAACTCTATCGGGGGTTCGAATCCCTCCCTCTCCGCCAGAACCTCAGCAAACCCGCAGCTTTCCTTAGGGTTTTGATTTTCAGAGACTTTTGACGCTCCGAGTGGTACACAAAGGTGGTACACATGAGCCTCAAGATGTCCTCTCCCTGGAAGCACCCGAAGACCGGCATGTTTTGGGTCAGGCGGCGCGTGCCCGCGCACCTGGTGTCGCGCGTCGGGCGCAGGGAAGAAAAGTTCTCACTCAAGACCAAGGATCCAGTCGAGGCGAAGCGCCTGTTCGTCCAGGCGGTAGCCGAAATGGAGCGACGGTGGGAAAACCTCGGTATAGCTGATCGGGAACTGACCCCTGCCGAGGCCAGCCAGTTGGCACGCCCCTTCTATGATGGGATGCTCGAGGAGTTCCGGCACCAGCCCCGGCTCCAGACCCGCTGGGATCCGGATGTTGGTGCCGACTGCTTTTCCCCTCGTCCCGAGGGCAGCACCTTCACTTTGCAGCCTAGTGAGCGAGATCTTCGGCGCATCACGATGGAGGGCTGGTGTACTGCATTTGCGCAGGAGCGCCTGGCGCATGTCGGGATGGCCCAGACTGAGCCCAATGTTGGGATGCTGGCTCGCTCGATCGCCGCTGCCCTGCAGGCTGCTGCGCTTGAACTTCTGCGCCTTTCGAAGATCTCCGTTTTTGCTGCTTCCGACGCTGCAGGATCATCAGCGCAGGTCCGCGTGGGCCCGGAGGCAGAGAAGGCACCTGTTGAGGCCAAGACGATCTTTGAGGGTTGGGCGGGTGAGCGCAAGCCAGCGCAAAAGACGCTCTACACCTACGAGAAGGTTCTTGCGGCCTTCATGGATTTCGTGGGCACGGATGACGTGACGAAGATCACCCAGAAGCATGTCATCGACTGGAAGGCCGACATGCTTGCCAAGGGCCTGACGACCAAAACGATCGGGGCCAGCAAGCTGGGGGCACTGCGCGCCATCTTTCAGTGGGCAACGGACAATAGCATCACCGCAGCCAATCCTTTTGCCAAGGTGACGATCAGTCTCAAGAAGAAGCCCGGCGAGCGGCGCAGGGGCTATAGCGATGAAGAGGCTGGCAAGGTTCTGCGGGCAGCCGAAAAGGAAACCAGCGCCTACCGCCGCTGGGTGCCGCTGCTCTGCGCATACACCGGCGCACGCATCTCCGAGATCTCGCAATTGCGCAAGGAGGATTTGGTGGAGGTGCAGGGGATTACCTGCCTGCAATTCGTGCCGGAAGCCGGCAGTCTGAAGAACGCCTCATCTGAACGCATCATCCCGTTGCATCCCAAGGTGATCGAAGCGGGCTTTCTGGAGTTCGTAAAAGAGCGCAAGGCCGGAGCCATCTTTGCGGAAGTGCCTCCGGATCGATTTGGGGCGCGGGGTGGCAACATGACGAAATTGATCGCCCGTTGGGTGCGCGAAGAGGTGGGGATCGTTGATCCCCGGGTCGCGCCGAGCCATGCCTGGCGGCATCGGTTCAAGACCCTGTGCCGGCGGCATGGCATTTCGGCCGATATCGGTGACGCCCTATCCGGTCACAGTGCGCGAACCGTAGCGGACAGCTATGGCTCCTTCGAGACCAGCGCACTTTACCGCGAACTGTGCAAGCTGCCTTAGGGGCTACGACTGGCATGAATGAATGATCATTGGACCACGCCACGGGCATGACAGGGTAGGGGGCTCTCCAAGTGTCGGTGAGGGTAGACCGGAGGACGCGACCATGGGGAGGTCGCGTCCAGAGGCGCTTCACCTATAGGTCCTCAGTTTCGTGTTGGAACGCCGTACCCATTCAGTTCGCAGGGCCTTGGACCGGATGCTTTGCCCCGGCCGCACGAATGGCGAGGTCGAAAAAGGGCAGGAGTTCGTGGTCCGGACCACCCTGGAGCGCCAGATCGCGCCGGTGAATGAGGCGATCGAGACGAGTGCTGCGCTTCTTCTTGGGCAGAGGATGCTTAAGCTTGTTGCGGTACCATTGGTTCGTCAGTGGATCGAGCGTGGCATGAAGGGCGCCGATGGCCTTGAAGACGTTGACGTGGTCTGCCGAGACGATGAACGCATGGATGTCGATGCAATTGCCGAACAGCATGGTGGGATGCAGATCTGGATCGGCCTGAAGAAACCACGCCGCGGTGTCGATGATTGCCCCCTCCCAGATCCAGATATGATTGATCAGACCAGGGTGTGGCAGCATTTGCGCAAAGATGCGGAAAAGGTCCAGCAAGGGTTTGGCGTAGAGGCGCGCTAGCTCCCAATGATTATACTTGTCGTCCAGAAGGCGATAGGGCGTTCCGACAGCCTCGCCTAGCTCGGTAAGGGCCGCATCCAGCGCAGAGTGCTGCTCTTTTGTAAGCGCGTGGCGGTTGCTGCCGATATAGTTCAGCCCCAGCCCTAAAAGGACGTAAGCGGGCATGGCGACATATTCGCTGTCGTACTTATTTGAAACGAGGGTGAGAGTACCCTCAATTTCAACATTGACGCGCTCCAGCAGTTTGTCCTGGCTGAAGTCATTTTCCCGCAGGAAATGTTGAAAGCGGGCGATGGCATGGCTCATGTTAGTGCTCCATAGCTCTTCGGTGTGAAGGCTTAACGAAGCCATATGGAGGCCTGGCCACTGAGCGCGCATCGGGACGAAGGCGGGATGGCATACCGTTTTGCGGAGGCGTGCGGAGCGGTTTGCGAGGAAGACTTCCGCGCTGCTTGGCCAACACGTGCAGGCCTGCCGCCCCCACTGGCTCACTCGGGCCACAACCGCTGATCTAGGCCGCCTGCCACTAGGTTCTTTTGCGCGCGGCGGGAGAGGAGACGCTTTAGCGGGAGGGTGGGGCAGACGAAGGGGCAGAGGAATCGAAGGGCGACGCTAACGTCGGAGCGTGCGCTCCGATCGCACGGTTCCGGCAATTTGGGTGAGCACGAAGCCGATTTCGGCGGGCGTCCAGGCATAGCCATCTTCCACCCATTCGACGGCTTGGAAGCCTGGGCCGTCTATGCCAGCCCGACTTGCGTTCGCATGAAACCGGAAGCGGCCCGCTCCGGTCGAGGTGCGCCCCTGAAGCTCAAGGGGCATAGAATAGTGCAAGATCCAAGAGCGTTCGTCCCGAGAGCGCTCCCACCGGACATGGCCTCCGGCCCGTTCAAACCGCCGTACCAGCTGCCTTGCGGTGATGTTCATCGAGCCTGTCATCTGCGGAGACACGATCGGCGCATCAAGAACGGTATCGGTGGGTTGTACCTGCCGACCGAACGGCACCTCGAATGGCAGACGAGGCAGGTCGATGAAGTGGCCTGTGGTCCCCGAGTAAAGGAAGAGGCCGATGATGGCTGCCAGCGTGGCAAAGTAGAATTTCGTCATGAACCATGCTCTTGGACGGTGCGGCCTATTTAATAGGATGTCTATATCCCGTGGATTTGTGGCGCGTCAAATGCTCGCTACGCGTTATGAATGTCCGCCTCAAACTCGCTATAAATCTGCGCCGGCTCCGCGTTGAGCGGGGCTTGAGTCAGGAGCGACTCGCGGCCGATGCTGGGGTCGATCGGACCTTCGTGGGCGGCATCGAGCGCCAGAGCGAGAACCCGAGCATTGATGTACTGGACCGGCTTGCCGCTGCCCTGAGCGTTGAGGTGGATACGCTCCTCCAGACGCCGGCGGGCGACGAAATACCGGCCAATCTGAAGGTTGGGCGCAAGCCCAGGAACTGAGGCCTAGGCGCAAACCCATGGTGCCAATGCTTGCAGTCCACTCGAGGAAGCCGTGCACCGAGCCTGCATCCTTTCGCTTGCCCCAACGCCTCTGGGCATTTTGTGCATCTCCGGGTGAGTTTCGGCCAGCGAGCGCATAAGTTTACAGCTCCTCGGTACTGGCGATCAAAGGTCTGCTGTTGCATCACTGGAGATCAGGGAAGAGAGATCATTTAGTAAGAGTAGGAAGAGAGATCAGTTAGGAAGAGTGGGAAGAGAGAGAAGGAAAGAGTAAATTAGAGAGAGTAAGGTAAAGTAATGTAGAGTAAGGTAGAGTAAGGTAGAGTAAGGTAGAGTAAGGTAGAGTAAGGTAGAGTAAGGTAGAGTAAGGTAGAGTAAGGTAGAGTAAGGTAGAGAGAGTAAGTTGTGTCGGGGAGAGGAAGGAGAGTAGGGGAGTCGGCCCTCTCGGGCGATATTAGGATAAAGTGCAAAGGCCCTGGTTTTTGCAGGGCTCTGGGCCTCTTCGGCGCCCCCTGAACGGCATCTCCCATAGCGTTTTGGCATAGGCAGCTACTGGTCTGCCCCTCGGGCCAATGCCATGTCGCAGCACGCCCCGCTAAGCGTCGAAAAAACCGCGGAGGAGATCGGCGGCTATCGCCATTGACCGATCCGCAATCTCGCCAGGCTCCATCATGGCGATGAGGATGATCAACCGGGCTGGGATCGCTGAGGGAAGGGTGCTGGATCGCATCAGCAGAGCATGAAGGCTCTTGTCCTGCAGCCTGATCAAATGGCCCTCGCGATGCCGGAGCTGGGGAAGTCCGGCTGCCCGGGTTGCCTCGTTCCAGCTCCGTAGCCTCTGGCGCAGCTCCTCGTTGATCGACGCACCGGTTTCAGCAGAGAGCCTGCCTTCCTCAACCAGGCGCAGGGTCATGGCAGGCGTCGAAACTGTGACCAGGTCGTACTCGAAATCGATGGTCAAGCGCGGCCAACCGACAGTCTCGCCGATGTGGGTCTCGATCCGGTCGATTTGCGCCGTCAGGTGATCGATCCGCGCTTGCCGCCTGAGGATGGTGCGAAGCTTCGTTGCTGGATCGGCGAGGGCCAGCAGCTGGGTTCGGGTGATGCCGAGATGGCGCAAGACCAACTCCAGGCGCGATAGCGATAAGATCGCCATCAGCTTGCGGCCCTGTGGGGAGGGGTTCCCCCGATTGCGATCGAGGCCAGCAATGAATGTCCAGCGCTGCCGCTGAACGTAGGGATGCCGTTGCCGACAAGAGCGATGCATCCGGCACGACCTGGCGCAGACAGGCATTGCCGACAGAGCCTCTTCGGGCCTCTGAGCACCATGATGAACTCCAAGATTGAGAGAAGAGGAATACGCGCGCCTCGAGGGCGCGCGCATCAGATGGGGCGTAGGGGTCACCTGGCTTCGAGCGATTCCGGTTCTGGATGTGCCCGCCTCGGTGCCTTCTGCGGCATTGGCCTTCGTCCCTCAGCTGCGAGGTGAAGTTCGAGCTCACCATCGATCTGCCAGAAGTCCAGATACCGACGATGGAGGGCCTGGGCATGCTCGATCATGCCGATATTGGCTAAGGCTTCGACCAGACGCTCAAGGGTGATGCTGAGGAAGCGGACTTTCCCGGGCTCGGGTGGCACCAGTCGGGCGGCAAAGGCCTGGCCCATCTCCTGGCAGAGGTGATTGAGCCGGGGTGCCGACAAGACGAAATAGGCTTCATCGACATCGCCATGGTCGAGCATTGCCTGAGCGAGATTGGCCTCTCGGGTCAATTGCTGCAGCCCAAGCCCGAACAGTGCCGGATCTTCGGGCTCGGCATAGATCCCAGTGTTTGCCGTCAGGTCCAGCTGTCGATCGCTGATGCGCACAGGCGAAGGTTCGGCCCCAGATTCCGAGTACTTGATCTCAAAGGCGATCATCACCCGTCGGCCTTCTGGGGACACCCCGTAAAGGGCGACATCGAATGCGGAATAGTCGCCGGTATAGATCGCGCTGCCCCGGCGCGGCGCATGCTCGAAGCGAATGGCGACCATCTCTTTGATCAGATTGGGGAAGAGATCAGCCGCAAAACGAGAAGCCTGCTTGAGGTCGAACTTTAGCGGCGCGAAGAGATTGAAGGTCAGCGGCATTGAGCTCAGCAGATTGGTCCTCAACCGGTCGACCTCGATAAGCGCCCCGAGCTCACGATAGATAACCTCGCGTCGAACGAGCAGGGCGATATCGGGGGAGAGAAAATTACCGCCTGAGCGTCCAGCGGCTTCGGTGATGCGACTGCCGAGCCGCACCCGCTTCTCATCGGCGGTCAGGAAGCTGCCGATCGGCAGATCGCGGTCCTCTCGCCAGAGACTTTGCAGCAGCCGTGCTGCGGAGCGAAAGCGCGTGTCGGTCTCCACCAGCGCCTTGTGCTTGCCGAGAACGTCTGCGGGCACAAGCGGCACCACGTTCATGGGGCCAAGACCGGTGGGATCAAGCGGATCGGCGGATCGGCCGTGAGGCTCGGACGCCAGCATCGAATTTGTGTTGGGCATGTATGCTCCTCATCAATGCCGTCGGAATGACGGCAGGGGAGGATTCATCGGGCACGCCGAGAAGTTGGCAGGGTGGCGAAAAGCTCAAGAGGGTCGAGCCCGAGCAGAGCCAATATGGACGCTGATCGGCAGTATTGCGGCAGTATTGCGTGGTTGAGCGGACCGAGAATCGATGGCAGCAAAGCGCCCCATTTTTGCCGCTCAGGTATCCGACAATAGCACCTGAAAGCCCCCGTAGGCACGTGCGGTGATCGGCGGCAGATAGAATCAGCTGCCGCGGTCACGCGTCAGCGGGAAACCCGATCTCAGCGAGCAGTTCGGTATAGCCGGGATGTGCCCGGATCGGCCAGAAGGCGGGATCGGCCTTGATACCGATCAGGCGTTCCTCGCGGCGATTGAGACTGATGCGAAGCCAGCGCAGGGCTTCATCACCGTCGCTGGTCAGCGCATGATGGCGGGCTAGGTCCCATGCCAAGGCTTCGCCGCGCTCATAGAACTCCTGCTCCACGGAAAACATGGCCATTGCCATCGCCTCGGGGGCAGAATCGGCTAGCGCATTCATGCCGGCTTCGGCTGCGGCGCGGTAGCGCGGCACGGCGATCAGCTCACCAAGTCGGGCATAATCGGCCAGATAACCCTCGAAGTCATCTTGCGAGAGATAGATGAGCGAGCGGGTATAGTAAGCCCAGGCAAATCCCGGGTCCTGCGCGATCATGTCCGCGAGAAGGTCCCACGCCGCCTCGGTATCGCCGCTATAGAACAGCGCCTGTGCCCTGATATTGAGGACTGCGCTGTTGTGAGGGTCGAGTTGTCGCGCTCGATTGGCAATGGGCAGTGCCTCCTGCGGTCTGCCGGCTAGCAGGAGCGCACTCGCGTACCACATGTGATTGTTGGCCGAGTTCGGGTTGAGGCGGATGGCCTTCGCGAACCGGTTCAGCCCGGCCTCCACCCGCCAGTGCCAGTGGAATTCGACAAAAGCGAGCGCGCCTTGTGCAAGGTCGAGCGTCGGATCGAGTTCGACGGCCCGCCGCGCCGCCGTTTCCGCCTTCGGATAGGCCTCCCAGCCCGACATGCCGCTATATTGTCGCGCCAGGTTGTAGGTCATCGCCAGACCAGCATGCGCTTCGGCATAGTCGGGATAGATTTCGACTGCGCGGGTCAGGGCGTCGATGGCCCCTGCGATGCCCTCCGGTGTGCGGCGGTTCCAAAGATAGGTGCCGCGCAGGTAGAGTTCGCGCGCTTCCTCGGGCACCGCGTCCGCGGCATGCGCGGGGGGAGGCGCGTCCCGCTCCTGCAACGTCCAGATCGCCGCGCCACCACCGGCAAGCAACGCCAAAGCCGCAACCGAGGCACTCCACGCGACCACGTGGCGGCGGGATGGGGCGGCGGCGGGCGGCAGCGCTTCCTCCGCCAGACCATCCGTCGTGGTTCCTGTCTCGCCCGCATCATATTCGGCGCGGCGGCGCGTCAGCCAAGTATCAAGTTCATCAACATAGGCATAAACTGCTACACCTTTGTCGCCGGCGCCGCGATGGACAGGCAGTTCCGCATTAGCGGCCCAGCGGCGCACCGTGCTCTGATTGCGCCCGAAATGGGTTGCGATGGCTTGCCAGCCCGTCAGCAATCCCGATTTGTTGCCGTCCCCATTGTGTCCCGCGCGCACCCCGCATCCCCTATACGGTCCCGATCCCGAAATACTGTCACGACTACCGCATATTTTCATAATGAAAGCAATAATGCTTCAAATGCCGCTCATCTCGCGTCCGGATCGTCGTAATTTGCCAGATAGGAAGCGATGAGCCTGTCCATCGCCTGACGGGCGGTGCGATTGTGCTCGCTCGGCATGCCGAGCGAGGCCACCATCTTCCAATGACCGTACATGAGGCTGATAAACAGATGGCCAACCTCGCGGCAGGCCCGTTGCGGCAGTTGGGGGTGGGTGATCTGCACTTCGTGGGCGACAATGTGATGCAGCAGCGAATACTGTTCGCGCAGGTTTGTCCTGATCTCCACGGACCCGGCCGCCAGCGCGAACATGGCGTCATAGACAGCATCGTCCGCTGGCTTAGGCAGTCCCTTGCCCTCGAGAAACCCGAAATAGAAGTCGAGAAACAGCGGCAGACGTTCGTGAGACTGCGCAGCGACAATGCCCTTCGCCAGCAAGGTGCGGTAGGACGCGGCCAGCCGGTCGCATAGCATCAGCATCATCTCCTGGGGCTCGGGAAAATAGTGCCGGATGAGCTGGCGCGAGATCCCGGCCTCCTGCGCGATGAGGTCATAGGACGGCATGGGCAGGCCGTGTCTCGCGATGGCGCGGAACGCCGCTTCCACGATTTCGGGCTTGCGGATGTCGGCGATGGCTTTGGGCATGCGCGGCTCGCTTCGGGACGGAAGACACTGACAACCTCAGGTCCGGAAACCTGCACCGGCAATGCGGACAATGGCAAGCAGGAGCCGGCCTGGAGACCGCGATTCCCGGACAAGGCGATTCGACAGGGAAACGGGCGCCATCAGACACTTAGGGGCAAAATGAGCGCAGATGAGCACTCATGAGCGCACATGCAATGTTCCGGTGAATTAGCGGCCCCTTTACCATTGCGGCGATCCTGAAAGGTCCGTCCCGCGCCCCGGAAACGGGTCTGGTGCGGCGGCGCCTTTTCGGGCGCTTGGGACTGGTCGAGCGGGCACGCGGGGGACGGATGACAACCATCAGATTGACGGGAACGGCGCTCGACGCGCGGCAGCTTGAGGACGGCGTGCGCGCGGCATGGGCCGAGGCGCTAGCCGATCCACGGGCCAGGGCGCTTCTGGAAAGCGAGGGCGTCAAGGACGCCGACGCGATCGCCAGAGCGGTGATCGCGGTCGACATGGGCGGCGGAGACTATGCTGCCGACTGGGTTGGGCGATGCGCTCGTCAAGATCAGGGTCGCTATCGCGAGCGATGCGCTGCTCGAGCTTTTCTTTGAATTCGTGATGCCGAAGGTCAAGGAGCGATTTGGCGACAAGGCGGTCGGTCAAGGATCGGCGGAAAATGGGGACAATGTATAATGTTCTGTGCCGTCAGGAATGTGTCGTTTCGCTCGGGGTTCTCTGGCAGACTGCCGTCAAAGGGGTTGCTCGCCACCGGTGTCTCTATCGTTGCGCTCGTGCTCGGGGCCGGCTCTGCACTGGCCCAAAGCACGACAGAATGGACTGGGGCCATTTCTGGCAACTGGTTTGTGGACGGTAACTGGAATCCGGCAACCATACCTAGCGGGAATCCCGTTACGATCGATACGGGAATCCCGAACGGCGCCGTCATCGCGAGCGGTGATGCTTCCATAGAGAGTGTGATCATCGGCTCGGATAACGGCGGTGCCCTGAGCATTACAAACGGACGACGGCTGGATAGCACCCGGGCGAGCTATATCGGCGCTGAGGCGGGTACAGAGGGGCATGTAACCATCAGCGGACCTGGCTCCACATGGTGGAGCGAATCCTTTAGCGGGGCGGCTTTCTTTATCGGCGATCGTGGCCTCGGAAGAGTGACCATCGAGAACGGCGGCATGGCCTTCTCGACGCACGCTTTTCTTGGAAGGGAAGTCGATAGCGAAGGCCATGTCACGGTTACCGGCGAGTATTCCAAATGGGAGATTGGCAACAGTCCACTTGAGATCGGCGGGGATGGCAGTGGCTGGCTGACCGTGTCCGCCGGAGGAACCGTCGAGGTTCCAGGCGAACTAAGGGTCAACGGCGGCTCCTCGGTCGGCAATGGCACCGGTACCGGGCATGTTGAGATCACTGGACCGGCATCAAGTATTTCTTCTGGATTTGTCACAGTCGGCACGAGCCCGACGGGGGGGGCAGGACGGATAGAAATTCGGGACGGCGGCACCCTCGAAAGCGGAATAACATTCCCAGACGGACCGCGCCGGGTGGATATCGGGGGCAGCGGGGGGTTTCATGGTGAGGGCAGCGTGCTTGTCACGGGCAACGGCTCGTTACTGGAAACGAGTTCATTGCGCGTTGGCGCTGGCAATATCGCGGGCAATGGGACGCTAACCATCGCCGATAACGGGACGGTGAAAGCGACCAACCCTGTAATCATCGGAAATGGCGCCCGGGGCACAGTTAACATCGGCGGCGCGTTTGGCGAAGCCGCCGAGGCACCGGGGGCTCTCGAAAGCGCGACGGTGACGTTCTGGACATCCGGGGATCAACTGAACTTCAATCATAGGGCCTCGGACTATACCTTCGACTCGGCACTTAGGTCGCAGAGTGCTGCCGCCGGGAGGGTCAACGTACGCGCAGGCACGACGACCTATACGGGCGATGGCTCGGCCTTTACAGGCACGACCAATATTACGGGCGGCACGTTCAACGTCACCGACAGCCTTGGCGGCATCATCGAGGTTGGTATTGGCGGTGTGCTGGGCGGGACCGGAACGCTGGACGACGTAACCGTCGACAATGGCGGTATTCTTGCGCCGGGGGGCGCGGACGAGATTGGTGCCTTGACCATCGGCCTGTTGTCATTGGATCCGGGCGCGCAAATCCACTACCGCGTTGGCGAGCCGGGCACGGTGGACTCGCCAGGGACGAGCGACATGATCGAGGTCCTATCCGCTGTGTCGGTGTCAGGTTCGGAAGGCGATGTCGAAGTTCACCTGTTCGACGAAGGCGACGCCGGGATCGGGCACTACCGGCTGATGACTTACCTGACGTGGAACGGTGCCCTACCCGGTATCGCTACCCCCGGTATCGACGGGTACCTGGAGCGCAGGGCGGCTGGCGATGGGATACACGGGGCTCTGGATCTGGTGATTTCGAGCGGCACACCCGGCCCCGGTACTGATCCTGTCATAGGCGATCCGATGCTTCAGTATTGGCAGGATGCCGGGTCGACATGGACGAGTGCTGGAACCGACTGGCGCAATGACGGTGGCAATATTGATGTCGCCTGGGCCGGCAATCACGGCGTTTTCAATGGTTCCGGCGGGATGATCTCGGTCGAGGGTGCCCAGAGCTTCAGGGGGCTCCAGTTCGCCGACGATGGCTATACGCTGGGCGGCACGGGAACGCTGCAGACGGTGACGGGAGGTAGCGAACTGCGCGTGTTGGCTGGTGAGACTGCGACCATCGGCACAGTCATCTCCGGCCCCGGCGGGATCAACAAGACACAAACCGGCACGCTGATCCTGACCGGCTCAAATACCTATAAGGGCCCGACCACTATTGGTGCAGGTACGCTGGCATTGCAAGGCGCGGGCGATATCGCCGAAAGTGAGGCGTTGCGGTTCACAAGTGTGGGCGTACTCGACATATCCGGTGTTGGCGCGGGCGCTACTGAAATTGGAAATCTGTCGGGTGTTGCGGGATCCCGCATCGTTCTGGGCAATACTGATCTTGTTGTCAGGTCCGATGCAAGCGACGACATAAACTATGCCGGTGTCATCGAAGGTGCAGGAGCGCTCACAAAGGTGGGCAGCGGATGGCTAATTCTAACCGGCGAGAACACCTTTTCCGGATTGACGACGGTTTTGGGCGGTCGGCTCGTTCTCGGCGAAGGCGGTGCGGGCGGCTCGATCAGCGGGAACATGCTTGTTGAGAGCAATAGTCTTCTCACCTTTAACCGCTCGGACGACTGGACCTATGGTGGGGTTATTAGCGGCACCAACGGATTTCTAACCCATACTGGATCTGGCACCACTACCCTTACTGCCGACAGCGGAACTTTTGGAGGGTCGGTCGGTCTTCAGGTCGGAACCCTGCGTATCGCCGCCAGCGGCATTCTGAGCGGCAGCAGCATGACTGTGCAACCAGGTGCCACCGTCGGTGGCGGTGGCGAATTTGTCGGCAACGTCAATTTGTTCGGCCGCATCGCTCCTGGTGACGATACGCTTGGGACGCTCACTGTCACCGGCGATGTGAACTTCGGTGCGGATTCTGTCTTTGCGGCGCGTATCGCCTCGAACGGCGACAATGATGCGCTGGCGGTTACCGGCGAAGCAAACCTGGCGGGCAGTGTCAAGGTCACCGCCATCGACTCCCATGTCTCCTATGAGGATGGCCAGACCTACACCATCCTGACCGCCACAGATCCTCTGGTAGGCGAGTTTGCCGGTGCGACCATGCTCAACCAGTCGGCATTTTTGACGCCGACGCTGACGCATAATGCCGACAGCGTCGTGCTCACCATCGGCGTGACGGCGGACTTCGCCACGGTGGCGCAGACCTATAACCAGTTGCAGACCTCCTCGGCGCTGAACGGTCTCGAACAGGCCGGCGATGCTCTGACGGTCTTCAACGAAATCGCGATGCTCGATCCCGATCAGGCCCGCAGGGCATTCCATCTGACCTCGGGCGAGGTCCACGCTTCGGGCCAGCATGTGATCGAGAACACCTTCGCCCTGTTCAACCGCACGCTGCGCCAGCAGGGCACGGCCGGAATCGGTGGTCTCGGTGGCACTGGTGTCATCACTGCGCTGCTCAGCTATGCTGCACCCTCGCGGGCCGCTGTCGGTGTCGGCGCCTTTGACGACGCGACTTCCGCCTATGCGGACGGCCGCGTGGCCAATGCCTGGCTCGGCCCGCTGGGCGGGCGCGGCACCATAGATGGCGATGGCAATGCGACCTCACTCGACTGGTGGAACGCCGGGATCGCCGGCGGTTATGAAGGCCAGATCGATCTTGGCGCGGGCACTGGCTTTGCCGGTTTGGGCTTGGGCTATATCCGCAGCCACGGTTCGGTCGATGCGCGGCTTTCGAGCTTCGATGCCGATGGCTTCCATATCGGCGCCTATGGCGCATGGGAGGATGGGGCGTGGCGGCTTGCCGGCTCGCTGGCCTATGCAGCCAACCGCATCTCGACCGAGCGCAACGTTGTGTTCGGCGGGCTGAATCGCACGGCCGAGGCCGACTACTGGACCCATTCGCTCGGCTTTTCGGGCGAAGCCGCCTATGGCATCGACATGGGCAGCGGCACGACGCTCCTGCCGCTGTTTACCCTCGATGCGGGCTGGTCGGGTCATGGCGGGTTCACCGAGACCGGCGCTGGCGCGCTGAACCTCATCGCAGGTTCGGAAAGCTGGACGCGTCTCGACACCGGCGTCGGGATTGGCATCAGCCATGTCGTTCCCACCGAGACCGGGCGCGTAGTTCTCGAAGGCCGGGCCGTGTGGGAGCACGCCTTTGCCGATGTGGTGCCCAGCCAGTCGATGAACTTCGCGGGCAGTCCGACAGGCTTCGATGTCCGCGGCCCGGCCGCCAGCCGCGACCGGCTGCGCGTCGGCGCCGGTCTTGCCTGGGACGTCGCGCCCGACATGACCATTCGCGCCAACTATGACGGGCTGTTCTCCGGCGCGCAGTCCAGCCACACCGGCTCCATCGGCCTCAATGTCAGGTTCTGACCATTCCTTTGAAGGGGGATACGCAATGAAAAAAGTCTTGAAACATGGGCGGGCAATGCTCGCTGCAACGCTCTGCACCGCGCTTGCGGCCTGCCAGACCACCACCGGAACGCAGACGGCCATGAATGGTAGCAGCGGGGACCGCGCCTTTTGCGAGGAACGGCCTGTCGTCTGCGCCCTGATCGGCGCGGTGGTGATCGGTGGTGTCGTGGCCATTGCCGCCAACAGCAGCCGCGGTGGGGGCGGCGGCGCCTCCACGGGCGGTGGCACCGGAGGAACTGGGGGCACGGGCGGTCCGCCCTTATGCACACCTCCATCATGCTTCACCGCTTCCGACATCCGCCTCAAAAGCGATGTGCGTTTCGTCGAACAGCTCGAGAACGGCATCAATCTCTATGCCTTCCGTTACACCGGCGACGCGCGCGTGTTTGTGGGCGTGAACGCGGCGGAAATCCAAGCCGATGCGCGTTACGCGCATGCAATCATCGATCTGGGGAACGATCTTCTCGGCGTGGATTATCAGGCGCTCGGCCTCAGGATGATCAACGAGACGGAAATGCGCGCCGCCAGCGATGCGGCGATTGCGAGAGCCTTGGCCTCATAGGCCAGCGTGATCTTGCGGGAGGGGACATGGTGCGTATTCCGTCATTGGCCGCTATCGTGGTGCTTGCCTTGTTGCCAGCGCCGGCCTTTCCCCAGATGCAGGAGCTTTCTGGCCAGTGGAGCTGCCAGTATGGCTATGCCGAGTATACCGCGCAGGGCTATCTGCGCGGGCATTCGCATGAAGTCAACGCAGCCCTTTAATCAAATGGCGGCTTCGAGGCTTCGGAATACACTTCGAGCGGCACGGGCGTCGAAGGTTTTCAAGCCAAGGGCGAGTGGCTCTACCATCCTCAAAGCAACAAGATCGAGGCGCAGGGCTCGGGCATTCAGCAATCCGGGATGCACATGCCGTTTGCCTTCGGCGGTGTCGTCGCACCAGGCGGGCGAGGGTTTCAGACGAATGTCGAAATGCCCGACAGCACGGGGCGGTATGTGGCGCAGCGCCTGACCGTCCTTTGTCAGCGATAGGACCGGGCCGCTCTGGCCAATCATCAAGCCGCGGTCGAATAAAACACTGCAGGGAGGACCATATTTGATATCGTATCACAAACTGATCGGGGGAGCGGTTCTTCTCGGCATCCTCCTTCCGCTTCTGCGTTGGCGCAGGGATTGCCTGGCGGTGATAGCACGCTCAACGAAACCCATGGCGACTGGACCGTCGCCTGCTCGGCCGCCGCAGGACCCCCGCGCTGCGTCACGAGCCAGACCCAGGTCGGCGGCGAGAGCCGGTAGCGTGTGCTGACGGTCGAGTTGCGCGCAACCGAAGGAGATGCCGTCGGCGGTGTGCTTGTTCTGCCTTTCGGTCTTAATCTGGACGATGGCGTGAGCCTAGCCATAGACGACGCTGCCCCGTTCGGGAGTTTGCGTTTCTCCACATGCCTCCCGGTCGGCTGCCTTCTTCCGTTCGACTTCGATGCCAATGCCGTTGCCGCCATGCGCGCAGGAAACGCAATTGCGGTGCATGCGGCCGCTAGCGAAACCGGCCAGGAAGTTGCCTTGTCAATTTCGTTGGTCGGCTTTCCCTCTGCCCTTGCGAGGGTTGTGGCATTCGACGGGTCTTGATCACTCGATGGCTAGCTCAAGTCGTTATAGAGGTGCGAACGTGCGCTCAACTCTGCCTGAGTCACGCTGGAACACCCATTTGCATTCTTAGCGTACCCGCTGAACAAGGCCGGTCGACGAGGCGCACATCCAAGGCTCCACACTCGTCCTCGAGGATTTATGTCCTAGTTGGTGTCGCCAATACAAAGCAGTTCGTTTTGGCTGCAATGTACAGCTCTCATTCCGGCGGAAGATTCGATGTCTCGAATTAGACCGCCCCGCTTTGCTCGATAAAGAGCCACGTCAGCGGCTTTTATGGCCTCGCTACCCTGGTACTTTGGACCAAGGATGCAGACGTCCAATACAGCTCGCAGTGGCCGCTATAAAGGAACTTTGCGCGTACCAAAGACCGAGTGTCTGGGTGCCCGGCGGAGCATCTCGGTGATTACGATTGCTCCCGTCGCGTCGACATCAGGAGCCAGGACCGAAAATTCCTCTCACCCACACGCGCAGCCATGAATGGAAGTTGCTCATTGGCGCAACGCAGCAAAATAATTAAGTTCTCGGACTAGGCGTAGACACATAACTTCTGATCTACGGGCGTGCTGAGAAGCTTGAGCGCGGCGACAAAGTTGTCGGAGCGCTTGTCGTGCCGGGTCGCTAAACCTCTGACATTCTTGATTTTTCCGAAGAAGCGCTCGACGAGATTGCTATCTCGGTACAGGGACGCACTGAACGGGAACGCCTGTTCTCGGTTGATCTTGGCGGGGATGTTGGCAACGGCAATAGCTGATTGGATGCGTGCCCGGATGCCGTCTGTGTCATAGCCTTTGTCGGCAAGCAGGATCGTGTCCTGGCTCAGCAAGTCCAAAAAAGCTTCAGCGTTGACGCAGTCGCTGCTCTGACCTCTCTTAGAGGTGAAGTCGGACAGGTCTGCCTTCGGCGTCAACCAGCGCGTGGATTTTGGTCGTCAAACCACCCCGGGAACGTCCCATGCAGCGATTCGGGTCCCCCTTCCTGGGGTCGCACCATGGTGATGCACCCTAACACACGAACTATCGATCATCTGAAGATCGCCCTCGAAAGCCGCAGACACCGTTTAGTTAGTCGATCCCCAACCCCAGCCTTCGCCAGCGTACAGATCGATTGTAGCAGGTCGTGTAAGGGCCGTAGCGTTCAGGAATATCGGCCCGGGGAGAGCCCGTGTGAAAGCGCCACAAGATGCCGTTGATCACGCGACGATCGTCAGCGCGGCGAACACCACGGCTCTCCACTACTGGATGAAAGTAGGTAGAGAGTAGGTAATAGATTTAGTACAGAATAGGCAAGATAGGGCGGCGTATAGAGAGTAGTGAATGTAGAATAATTTATAGAGAGTAAAGAAAAGAGAAAGGAATAGAGAGTAAGGTAGAGAGAGTAAGTTGTGTCGGAGAGAGGAAGGGGGGTAGGAGAGTCGGCCCTCTCGGGCGATATTAGGATAAAGTGCAAAGGCCGTGGTTCTTGCAGCGCTTCGGGCCTCTTCGGCGCCCCATGAACGGCATCTCCCATAGCGTTTTGGCAGAGGCAGCTATTGGTCTACCCCTCGGGCCAAATCCAGGTCGCAGCACCCTCCGCTATGCGTCGAGGAGACAGCGGAGGAGATCGGCGGTTATCGCCATTGACCGATCCGCGATCTCTCCAGGCTCCATCATGGCGATTGACCTGAGACCCCAATCTCTTCCGGTTTGAGGGAGAGTCCTAGGTTTCGTTGACGTGAGACCCGATTTTGGACCGCCCGGCTGGAGCATTTTCGGGCTGAAGCTCACGGCGTATAGGATGCGCCGGAGCCATTCATGAGCGATATCCGCGGCTTGTTGCCGATGGCCCTGTGAGGACGAACCTCGTTGTAGCCTCGAGGCCAATGCTCCATCTTCCGGCGGGCGTCGTCAAGCGTCAGGAACCAGTGGGTGTTCAGGCATTCCGCCCGGAACTTGCCATTGAAGGCTCACCATCGATCTGCCAGAAGTCCAGATACCGACGATGAAGGGTCTGGCATGCTCGATCATGCCGGTATTTGCCAAGGTCTCGCAAGATGCTCAAGGGTGATGCTGAGGAAGCGGGGGCTGAACGCCGGCAAAGCGCCCAAGCATCGTTATCTATACAATTGCCGGAGCGGCGTGCGCTCGACGTTGGCCCCCTATAACGTCGAGCTTAGGGGTGGGGAATCGGCAGTTAGCCGCTCCTGACACCTTCGAAGCCGGCAGGGCTAGAAGCCAAGAGCAGCTCAAAGGGCTCAGGGAGTGGATCCACCGAACTCAAGGCGCAAATCTTCGACCCGCTTCTGAAACTCCAAAGCTTCCTCAATCACCATCTGAAGTCGTTCGACCGAGGCCGCCGGGGCCTTTTCAGCAAGCAAAGCATCCCGACGCGCAAGGAGACGCTGAATGCGTTCGCTCTCGTCCGGCAGCGACGGCATGGCAGGATCCGCCATCCTGACGACTATCTCTATCTGAGGATCAGCAAGGCGGTCTGCAATAGCGGCATGATCAATCTGGTATTGCTCGTGGTCAAGCGGTGCAGGGACAGAAGTGATCTCGCTGACGATCGCTTGAACGGCCGCTGCTATGGCGGCGGTGTCGCCATCATCGATGAGGTGGTAGAGGTTCCAGAACATACCCGTCAACAGATTGGGATTAACGTCTGGATCGTTGGCGAAATAGGGCTCGGAGTGTACCTCAAAAAGCTGAGACATGACGTTCACTGTGCTGCGTGGATAGCGCAGCCGCAAGTTGACTTTGGCGAAGTCGATAAATGGCATCATGGTACAGCCGACACCGCACGCGAAGACGTTAGGAGGGCGTTGAGGACCCTCGTGCAGACGCAATTCCATCTGCTCAACGGCGAAGTAGGCATAGTCGACGACGGTGTCGTGGTCTCGGAGGCTCAGCAGCTGGGCCCCGGCGGTAACTAGGCGATAACACTCAGCGACTGCCTCGCTCAACGCAAACGTCGTCCCGCTGGTGATCCGATTATAACGCGACAGAGCGTCGCGCGCTGACCAAGTAATTTCTCGGACTAGAGATTTATTTCGGATGGTTGATATTTTGTTCATCAGAATTTCTCCTATTAAATATTGCGGATTCAGACTAATGGAGAACTAAATCTAGGCAACACTGCAACTCACGTGATGGTCACGATGATAAGGCAGACTCAAGGCAGAAAAGTTGGGTAGGACACGGAGAGAGGGCGAGTGTAATAGTAAGTGACTTGGTTGGTGGGGTTGCGTGATTGCTGGGCGTCTTGAAGAGATATAGGCGCAAGTCCGCATCTGCTCTTGTTAGCAGTTGGCCTACACCTACAGCGTTCGGGTGTTGCCGCAGACTTTGCGTCACCTGCTCGGCACCGAAGAATGCCGAGCCGAATCTGGCGACACGTTCCAAGGCTGCGTGTGCAAAGCGAGAGAGCTCGCCGATGCCTGTTCGGGCGAGCGGGCGCGCCGGTCTAGTGCGGCAGCTCGTGCTGGCACGGAGTACTGGGCTTTAAAGCGACGATGAGGTGTGAGTACGAAGCGCTGCGGTGCGGACAAGCACCCTAGCCAGTCAGTGCCGTGGAACCTCGCAGCAGATTTCCGCGATAGGCTTGTCTGAGCGGAGACCGAGGAAGGTCGGCTGGCGCACAATGCCGTGGTTAGAGAATTCCTGAAACTGGATCTCGGCAACGAGGTGCGGCGAGACAGGCAGGAAGGGCGGCGTTCGTCCCCCGTCCTGAAGCGCCTCCCCAAGACCCAGTGCCCTGAGCTCATCAGCGAGTTCGAGCCGTTGGGCCTTCGTAAAGCCGGTGCCGACACTGCCGCGGCAAGTGAGCCGACCCGCATCCAGGGTGCCGATAACAAGGGACCGGAGCTCACCAGTTCGCATGTCGGGGCGCCAGCCAAGGACAATGAACTCCTGCCGTACCAGGCACTTGATCTTGCGCCAGGTGGGCAGGCGTTGACCGGCGCCATAGGTGCTGTCGACCCGTTTGGCCACAACCCCCTCCCAAGCGTTCGCGCGGGCAAAATCAAGCAGCGCCGTGCCATCATTGCTTTGCGGGACCAGCCGAAGCACCGGCGGCGCATCATGACAGACTTCCTCGAGTATCGTTCGCCGGTCGTTCAAGGACAGGTGCAGCGTGGATTGCCCATGCACGGCCAGTACATCGAAGGCCATGAAGTGCAGGTCGCCATTGCCGTCGAGGCGGCTGCACAAGGTGGTGTAATTGGGCCGGTTCTCCTCATCGAACGCGACGATTTCACCATCGAGACAGAGTCCCGAGAACGCCCATCCCTCCAGTGCGGTCGCAAGCTTGGCAAACCGGGCGGTCCAGTCCAACCCCGTGCGGGTGAAGATTCTGGCGCCATGGCCATTGAGATGCAGCTGACCCCTGTAGCCGTCATATTTGAGCTCATAGCGCCAGTCATCGCCATGGGGGAGATGTCGCGATGGCGTGAGGAGTTGGGGGCAGATGAAGTCTCGCATGAAGCACCTCCGTTTGAAGGTGCTTCTGGTCGAGCGCTGCGAAATTGCTAGTGCGTGAAGAGCCGGCAAGGTCCAATTACCCCGAGCCCCTCCTTTGAAGGGGGAGTCTCGCGGGCGGCAGCTATTCCCAGGATGGCCGCGTATTCACTGCTTCTCGGTGATCTCAATCTACAGCAAGCGCTATCAGCACGCGATGACCATTTTTATTATTTAAAATCAATCATTTAGCATTCAGCAGGGAAGCAGGCTTCTTGGTTCTGTTTCAATCCAGGATGAATGTGGTTTCAAGTTGCAGTCTGATCGGGCCCGCTATTAGTGCGTCGGATCAGGAAGTCCTCAAGCCGCAAACCCGTCTCTCGCATCTCCTCGTCGAGCCAACGCGCCAGCTTGCCGCGCCCCGACCAAGTCAAATGTGGATGCTTTCGACTTTGGTATTTGGGAGCAGGCGGCCTGCGTTTTTTCGGGGCTTCGAGAGTGCCCGGATCGGGCACCTTCACGCCCAGGGTCTGGAGCTCGGCCATAAGCTCGGCCGCCCGTCGCAGATCCTTGTCCAGGTCATGTTGCAGCAACGAGAGGAGCTCGGTTTTCGCCGGCAGCGGAAGCGTGCCGAATAGCTTCCGGATCTCACGGTAATTATTCATCGCTGCACCCCTTGACGCATTTTAGCGATACACCATATCCAGATTGGATGAATTTTAAGGAATTGCGTTAATATGGAAGAGCAGCTGGAGCTCATTATTACGAACGGTGACCTCCTGCGGCCAACGCGTCCTTCTGAGGTTATTCGTCGGGGCCAGGAATTCGCGCCGACGCCAGCTGAAGCGGCCCCCGCTAATGCCGCACCTCCCAAGGCTATCCTACCCCAGGCCGGGCTTCCAGAATACGAATTCACGTTTGGTGGTCCCGCACTGCACCAGTACTGGAGAGCGATGAAGGTCCTCTCCAAGTATGACCCTGTTGTCATCATGCAGGTGTATCCCCTCAGTGCGCTTATAACTCTGTATGCCCAAGACCAATCGGCACATACGTGGGAGTATAAAGCCACTTGTAATAATGTTCCAGCGGAAGGTTTAGCCATCGCGTTCTCCTGGAATATGCTCGCGAGCATAGCTTCGCTAGAAACGCTTTTCACGATGACGGTGAATTTTACGCACAAGACGCTGAAAGCCGAGCAAGGGGGGCGGCGTCGCGCGTGCCGGCTTCTGGACATACCAAAGTCTCCGCTCCTCAGCCTGCAGGGCCTAAAGGTCATCGATGAGTCGACGGCCGAGAGCGGCTGCCGAGCAACGCTGGTCCAAGCGCTGAAGTGGCTGCCATGCGATGGCTCCGAGCGCGACATCGCGATCATTGGGAACGGCGCTGTCCATGCTCGCTCCCAGACCGGACGTATCGTTGCCAAAAATCCAGGGCTTTCCGACAAGCTGCATCAGATTGCCGGCAGCAGCTTGCCGAGCGTAATCGCCGCATTACCGTTTTTCCCGGCCCCGGCAATGCTGGTTGCTGCCGATGGCGCTTATCTTTTGGCCGCAGACGGGCACATGATGGCCTGGAACGCGCCAGATAAGGCAGCTGATGTTGCCCTCTATCTTCAGCGCATCTCCTCACCGATGATCGTTCGGGCGGATCGAGAGGAAATTCGTCGGACGCTGGAGATTTTCAGTGTTGGCTATCGCACGGGCGCGGAGGAACAAATCGGCTTTCGCCTCTCGAGCGACACTGAGGGTCCGGTCCTCGATCTTGAGGTCAACCATCGGCCGGATGTGGTTTGCGAACACCGACTGCGCGTGGACATTCCGGAGGCGCCGCACCCCCTGCCGGGCATCTTCTTTGTAAGCTTCGATCATCTTCAGCTGATGCTGCAGGGCGTTGAAGAGCCGACCCTCGCCTTGGAGCTCAAGCTGACCCGGGGTGTCGTCACGCTTGTGGGATTGGCCGGTGCCAACGTGGACTACTTAACCGAAGCGACCAACGGGCAGGCTTCCTCGAAGAAGCCGCGGTCGCGGTCGCGGTCACGTCCTTCGTCGCAGAGACGCGATGCAGGAGCAACGACATGACGCCGGGGCCCCGGACATTCGACGATATCGTCGGCCAGCAGGCAGCCGTTCTACGCCTCAAATCGGTGTTGACGGAGCAAAGTCGTCCCGCCCTGCTGGTCATAAGCGGCCCTCCCGGTACAGGGAAGACCAGCCTCGCTCAACTTGCCGCCAAGAGCTGGCTATGTGACGAGCGCCGCGTCGACCTATCGCCGTGTGGATCCTGTAAAAATTGTCACGGTGTGGACCAGAGGACGCTAGGCAGTTTCCTCTTTATCAACGCTGCGGATGACGGCAGGGTCGAGACGATTGGTGATGCGGTGAGCCTGCTGAAGCGCGAGCGCCATGGTGTGGTGGTTATCGATGATGCAGCAGGGATGCAGGTGCAGCCCATCAAGATGATCGAGGGTGCGGCCGATGCGTTGGGACCCGCCGGCATGATTATATTGACCTGCAACAGCTTCGGCGATCTTACCCACCGCCACTTAGGGTTGCTTTGGCGATTTACCAACATCGTGCTGCGAAGCGTCGGTGACGCAGAGCTCGCACCGTGGCTAAGGCAGCGCGCCTCAGAAGCGCGCATGCACCTGGCTGACCAGCATGTCGGCTTGATCCTTGAGGCCGCCTCGGGAGCGGCTGGGCATGCGCTGCGCCTGCTTTATGAGCTTCGTGCGATTGCGGGGTATGAGGAAATGTCGCTTGAGGCGTTGCGCAGCGCACTCGACCTGCCGCAAGGGCAAGTTGCGCTGCAAGCCCTGATCGAGGGGCGAGCCTCGAAGGAGGTCCTTAATCTCTTGATAGGCCGATCGTCTCCGGAAGAGGTGCGCCGCGAAGTAGAGGATCTGTTCGGCCGTGCGCTCCGTGCGCTCCTGTCAGAGCAACCGCATGATCCTCATGCGGCGATGCTATCCGATGCGATCGTGCGTTCGGCAAAACATCGCCGCAGAAACGCCGTGCAAACCGGCCAGGATCTTGTGCGCATCTGGAGGCAACAAAGAGTCCCGATGTCGCCTGCCCAGCTCACTGCGGCGGTCAGCGAGACTAGCGACCGCATAGGCAGCGCGATGCTGCTGCCAGGCCCCTTCATCCGTACCAGCCCGACAATTCGGTTAGAGAAACAGCCAGGGCAACCGGGTGGGGGTGAGCGCTATCTCGGCTACAAGAAGCAGTTTCGCCCGCTCGTCAGGTACATGACGGCCGGCGTTCAGGTGGCGGGCGTGCCCGTCTCGTTTGCGCTTGAGATCGACCACGGCCGCAACCCGGAAGGGGCCAGCCAACGCCTTTCGGAGCTCACACATGGTCTCGCCATGTTCCTGCGGAAGCGTCGGCGCCAAGTGCCTGGATGGGTTTACCTTCATCGCTATCGCCAGGGTACGCCTCAAACGCTCCTCGGGGTCATGATCACCCCGAGGGATCACGAACTGGTCGCCAGTTGGCTTGACCGAAAACTTGGCGCGAGGGATATGCTAAGCGCCTGTCACGAGCCGAGCGACAAGCGGCGCATGGCCTTTCAGGCCAAGATCATCCGTGACTTTGCCACTTCGCTCGATCCACGCATGAAAGTCGAAACAGGTTTCGGCCCGCCTTGCGCCATCACCGAGCTGCTCGGGGTGCGAAAAGGCGCAATGGAGCCGCTAGGTCCCCAGTTCAGTCGGCGCGCTATCGGCATGGGTGGAGGGTTTGACCGCCATGTCCAGCTGCTCGCCGACCAGCGGGGGCAAGGGGTGATCGACTGGCTCCGTGAAGGACGCTGGTCCACGCTCGAGGACCCGTGGGAGCTAGCAACCTGGCGAGATTGGGAGAACGCGACCATCATCGGGCATAAGCCCTTCAACCGTGCCGCTCCACCGGCACCTCGGTTTACTGGGAGTTGACATGAGCACGAACGGACCAATCGGCCCCAAGCCTGATCTCAACCATGACGCTCAGGAGCTCGAAGATGACGAAGACCTGGATTTCAATCAGCTTGTTGAGCATCCCGGGTCCGAATTTTCAGATGATTTCGGGGTGCTTCAGTTTCCCCACGATGATGCGCTGCAAACGGAGCCCGAGGTGTCGCCGCCGGGTGAGCAGGAGCACGTCTTTCTGGTTGACGCCAACAAGCTCCGCAAGGCGCTCGCGCTCGCCACGATTGTCGCGGGTAGAAAAAACCAGCCGCATACTGTCACCCTGATCAAGGCAGACCGCGCCGACCAAAAGCAGGACGGTCTATTGATCGAGTCGCGAAGTCTGGCGGGCATGTGTCGACTGCACGTCCCGACAAGCACGTCCGGGATCCGAACCCAAGGCCCTTTCCGGGACGCTCGGTTTAGAGTCGACGCTCAATTGCTTGACAGCCTCCTGGGGGTAGCAAAGACAGCACGGGTCCATTTCCGCCTTCGTATGGACCGCCAGCGGCTCACCCTGGTGATTGATGAGCGCGTTCGGCCTGTGGCCATAATGAAAGATGATGCACCGCGTATCGCCAAGGGAGAGACGGCGCCAGATCCTGTGCCGTTCGATCTGGAGCTTTTCCAGGAGATCGCGACCTATTTGTCTCTGTTTGTGCCTATGGACGAGGCTTCCCAGTTCGGATTGCGAGCGACCTTTTCGGCGGCCCGGTGCATAGCGGGAACGAATTCGGCTATTGGGTTTGCACTGGATGTCCCTTGGCATTCGGGCGATTGGAGCATCTCGTCCGCGTCGCTGCTCTTGGTCTCGCGAGCGGCACTAAAGCTCGAGCGGGAGGTGCGCCTGTTTCAGGTCGGGACGATGCGCGTTCTTGAGGATAGTGCCGGGCAAATTTCGGTCCCCTGCGTCGCCGACCACTCCCCGTCACGCGAAGAACTATTGGCGAAAGCACAAGCAGGGTTTCAATTCCTGGTTGTCCGCTCGCACGTCCGCAGGGCTCTCGAGGCGCTTCGCCTGGCCAGCGACAACCCGGTCATGGTCAAACTTGTGCTCCCTCCCGACACGCCAGGTCATAAAGACATCGTGCTCTCGGTGCAGACGCCTGATGGGCATGAATGGGTCGAAACGGTGGACGGGAAGTATATCGATGTCTCGGATCACGCGGCGTTGGCGACTGGATGGTCGGGCAGTATCGAACTCCTGACCTTGCTCAAGGTGATCACTCACTTTGGCTCAGCCAATGTCGCTATATCATGGCGAGAGAACGTCCTTCTCATCACGGACGAACTAATGGTGGCCTCGGGGATCACCGTGCGGAGTGCCTTTGCGACACAATAGGCGTTCAGCTGGCCGAGGCGCCGCGACCGAAAACTATGGACAGAACGGGTTGGAGGGGAGCGTGCGGTGGAGCAGTCCTGATGGCATCGACATTGCCAACATCCATGTCGCCTGGACGTGGCAATGGCGTGTCCAGCTTGTCGCGCGACTAAGACGTCAAGGCTAAAGGTTGACACAGACGCGATCGAGCGTCGCGCACCACCTTTTCCGCTTCCGCGTCCACGGCAACCTTGCAATGTGCAGCAATCGTGGAAATCCGATCTGCAAGGTCAATGAGGCGCCGCGTCCGCAACGAAACCCTTTTGCTGTAGTGGGAATGCTTGCGCTGCGTTAGATGCTTGCATTTCGCAAGGTGCTCGCGTTTTTCAATAGGGCGGTCACGTTCGTCTTTGGGGGAGGATCAAGCCAGTGGAGTTCGCAATCCTGCTCCTTGCCATCATCGTGGTAGGGGTCCTGGCCATCGTCATGCAGACGCGTAGCCGGAGGTCCGGGGCAGGCGAAGTTCGTGCCACCCCGACACTCCAGCCGGCACGCCAAGCCAAGGTCGAGAAGGACGAAAAGCTTGCGCCCTATGCCGCCCGTCTTGGCCCTCGCGGCAGTGTTGACCTTGACGCCGACGCGGTGAGCGCCCTCTTTGATCCCGTCCGAGCAGACCTTGCTCTGCACACCCATGCGGCTGCGGCGGCTCAGACTGTGGCTGCCGAGTATCGAGAAACCGGTCAGCTGTCCGCTAATGCAAAGGCTGGTCTCGAGCGTGCAGTTGCCGATGCGGATGGCAGCCGCTGCCGGGCTGAGGCCCTGCTTGGGACGATCACATTCACGCAAGATACCGGGCGCTTCCGATATGTTAAGCTGATCGAGCAGATTGCCCGTGCGGAGCACGACATACGGGAGGCTTTGGCTGGCCTTGAGACGGCTCAGATGGAGCGCGAGCGTCGTAAAGCCGACCGCGAGCGGAAACACAGCAGATAGCGCAGACCCGGCCCGGCATTGATGTGGCGACCGACTGCTCGCCCCAAAAACGCGTGCGCCAAGAAATGCCGCCGGCACAGGATGGCAAATTTGGCGCGGGACACCCTTGCGGGCGTGCAGGCGACCGGGTGTCCTTGCAGAGATGTACCCATTCCATGGTGTCGTGGTTGCATGATCCATTCGCTGGTCGGAACGCTTGGTGCTCGTGCCAACCCGATCCCCTTCAGACAGCATCCAAGACAGAGTGTCCGCCAAGCCCATAACCCCTGTCATCATGAGGGTCGATCGAAGTCTATTGTAGATGGTCCTCTTAAGCAGTAATATTCAGTGCGCACATGTTCGCGGAGATTGCTGTGAGCTATGTCAAAATCAGGTTGCCGCGCGGCATTTTGAAAGTGAAGCGGAGCCATCAACTGCGTCGGCGGGAGCGTGATCGGCAGGTTCCCGTCTGGCGGGTGGGCAGCGTCTATATTGTCTGGTCTCCCAATGCGGAGACGTCGCGAAGAGACGCAGAATAGGGCCTGCCCTGAGACCGCATCGGTCATGGCGTCCGTTGCGCGCGTCCGGCCGTTAAGAGTGCCTGCCGCGCACGCTTGTGATGGATATTTGAGCAACGTGCCCACGATCTGGTGAGCTGACCCTGCCGGAGGCCGCTATTTGGGCAACAGTCGCCAGACTATCTTCCCGTGGGAGCGCATCGCGACTTGATCGAGAGGTCTCCATCCCCTATCGTCAGTTCAATATTTGCAGTGAGCCGGTAACGGGGCGAGAGTATTAAGATGTTCCTAAAGAACCTGGTCGCGTGGCCGAGTCTGGCCATCATTTTGGTTGCGCCTCTAGGTGTCGCCGTGCCGTCAGTTGCAATGGCTCAAGGCGATTGCGCCTGTATCCTTTCGCCGTCGGCTTCCGGTGCACTTGGCGCGATTTCCGAGGCGAACGGAGAGATTTTTGTCACCGGAGCCTCTGGGCTTGTGGCCGGCGGGGTCGGCAGCTCAATCAGCGCTGGGGACGTGATCTCGACCGGAGCCACCTCGCGCGCCTCGCTTTCATTCAGTGGTGGCTGCGCCATCGCGATGGGCCCCTCGTCGACAGTGACAATTTCGCCGGCAGGCGAGAATCTTTGCGTGCGGGTCATTGAAGATACCCTCACCGTCGGAGATCAAGGTGCGGGCGGGGGCGGCGACATGACGCCCGCTCTGCTGGCCGCAGGCGGCGCTGCCGGTGCGGCGCTCGTTGTTGTGGGCCTCGGACAGAGCGATTCTGTCAGTCGATAGGTTTCACGCGGAAGCGCATTCGGAGACGTGATCTGGGGGGTGACCAGCGAAGGAGCCCTGCGCTGAGTGTAAGGCAGGTGATTTTGATGGTTCAGCAGGCCGATGATTGACCTGCACTGCCACTTGCTGCCGGGCATTGATGACGGATCCCCAGACCTCGAGACGTCGCTCGAGATGGCCCGGATGGCGGTTGCCGATGGCATCACCCATATCGCCTGCACGCCTCATGTCATGCCGGGCGTTTACGACAATACGGCCGCAGACATCGCCAGGCTGACGGAAGATTTAGCGCTGCTCCTCGAGGAGCAGAACGTGCCCCTCACGATCTGCATTGGCGCCGATGTGCACATGGCGCCGGACCTGCCGCAGAAACTGGCGGACGGGCAGGTGCCGGCGCTGAACGGCTCACGCTATTTCTTGCTGGAGCCGCCGCATCATGTCGCGCCGCCTGGGTTGCGCGCCTTGGTCAAGACCTTGGTGGGACGTGGACAGGTGCCGATTGTTACCCATCCTGAGCGGCTGGGCTGGATTGAATCCCATTA
The DNA here is from genome assembly GCF_003994485.1 of Arsenicitalea aurantiaca. Lineage (GTDB taxonomy): Bacteria > Pseudomonadota > Alphaproteobacteria > Rhizobiales > Devosiaceae > Arsenicitalea > Arsenicitalea aurantiaca. The sequence goes on along the minus strand of NZ_RZNJ01000004.1, from coordinate 70,832 downwards.
CGGCTTGATGGCTGGCCTGGTTACCGATGGGGCGCTGATTCAGTTAACGGCAGGCTCGATTACGGGTGGATTTGGCCGGCGTGCCAGACGACTAGCCGAACGGATGCTTGAAGATGGTCTGGTTGATATCGTCGCGAGCGACGCACACAATGTTTCGGGGCGCCCACCGATATTGTCATGGGCGCGCGACGTGCTCATAGATCGGCTGGGAGAAGAGGCGGCCATGGACATGGTCCTGCATCGCCCGGCAGCGATCTTGCAGGATCAGCCTTTTGAGCGAGCGTCCAGGCCAAAATTGTTGCAAAGTAACAGCACAACGGCCCGACCTCTCGCCGGGCTTAAGGACTGGATCGGAAACTTTCGGAAGTGAACGGCAGGATGAAACGCTCTCGACTCAGCATCTGGACAATTGCCGCACTGCTTGCCCTCGCAGGTTGCTCTTCGGCCAATATCCGCAGCGCCGGATATGCTGCATCGACCGCGGGCGACTTGAACGAGGGGGCTGGTTCGCTCCAGGTCGTCGATGCTTTGCCGCAACCGCTCGGGCAGGGCGGCGACGCCGGCCAAGTGGTACGGGTGGGCGATCTGATCAAGGTCGATGTGTTTGGCGTTGATGAGCTCGACACCGAGGTCCAGGTCAGCGCCAATGGCGACATCTCGCTCCCGCTCATCGGCTCCGTGATGGCTGCTGGCAAGACGGGCGCAGCTCTCTCGAACGAGATTGAACAGCGGTATGGCGCAAGTTATCTGCAGAATCCGGAAGTGGCCCTCACACTGCAGCAGACGGTGACGCTTGACGGTGAATTCAACAGGGCAGGGTCTTATCCGGTGAGCGGCAGCACGACGCTGGTGCGAGCGATTGCCTCGGCTGGAAATTTCACCGCTATTGGCGATCCGGCCACTGTCTTTGTCTATCGTTCAGTTAATGGACAGGACTATGTGGCCCAGTACAACGTCGAAAGTATTCGCGCTGGCCGGCAGCCGGACATGCGGGTCTATGGCGGCGATGTCGTCGTGGCCTTCCCTTCGGGGATGAAGGTTTTGGGGAGTACCCTGCGGGAAAGCCTGGGCCTGGCCCGCAGTGCGACGGGTTTGACTGGACTGCTTTAGGGTGCTTGGAGACTGGGCCTCAGAATGCTTGACCGCAACGAACAGAATTTGCCATGGCGCGGTGGTAGCACGGGTGCAGTAGCACCCCGTTATGATACGCCAGCCTGGGAAGGGTATGGCGGGCGCTTCACCGAGGAGAGCGAGGAGGCCTTCGATCCGGTCAAGCTCTTCTGGCTGGCCTTGCGTTACCGTTGGTTGATTGCAGTACTTGTCGGTCTTGGCCTGGTCCTGGGGCTGGCGATGACCCTCATGCAGTCCCCGAAATATGCGGCCACTGCGCGTATCGAGATCATGGTGCCCACAGCCCGTGTCCTCGAGGACATGGACATCGTTGCCCAGTCCAGTGATCTGCGCACGTTCGAGACCGCCAGGGAAAAGCTGAGGAGCCGCGATCTGGCGCGCCGGGTCGCGCTGGAACTCAATCTTGCCAATGATGCCAGGTTTCTCTTCCCGCGCCCCGATTTTTCGGTGGGCAATATCTTTGCGCGCATCTTCGGGACTTCGAGTGAACCCTCCCTCGATGCCTATACCGCCGAAGAGCGCGAGCAGCTTGCGATCAGCCAAATTCTGCGAGATCTGTCGGCGAACCTGATCCGTGGCACGAGCCTGCTCGAGGTGCGCTTTGCGAGCCATGATCCAGAGCGCGCCCGCCAGATCGCCAATCAGGTGGTCCAGAGCTACATGGACCAGCAGGTGGATCGCACCATTGCGACGTCTGATCTTGCACGGCAGTTCATCGACGAGCAGGTCGCGGAGGCCAAGAACAGTCTCGAGGCCTCGGAGGCAGCGCTGGTCGCCTATTCGAAGGATCAGCAGCTGGGCGCCGCGGGCGAAGATGGTTCGCTCATCACCGCCAGCATCACGGCGATCAATGACGCCCTGGCTCAGGCCATCCAGAGGCGGCTCGAGAACGAGCGGCTGGTCGCCCAGATTGACGCCGGTGATGCCGCGGGGCTTACCCGGGTGCTCGAAAGCCAGGCCATCCAGAACTTGCGGGGGGACATTGCGACCTTGCGCAGCGAGTACCAGCAGAAGCTGGGGATCTTCAAGCCTGCCTTTCCGGAAATGCAGCGCCTCTCAGCGCAGATCAGCGAGTTGGAACGGCAGCTGCAGCAGGGGGTGAACGCGATTGCGGGTGCCATCCGGCTGAGCTATGAGGCCTCGCTGCAGGAAGAACGGGATCTGCGCCAGAAACTCGCTGAGCTCGAAGTCGAGCAGGTCGCGTTCCGTGACAAGAACATCCAGTACACGATCCTCAATCGTGAGGTCGCCTCGAGCCGGGCGCAGTACCAGAGCTTGATCGACAAGCGCAACGAGCTGGGCGTGGTCTCGGATCTGCGTCGCGACAATATCGACGTGGTTGATTATGCCATCACACCCACCGCCCCGTTCCAGCCAAGCCTATTCCGCAATCTGCTGCTGTTCCTGGGTGGGGCAGTCGCGCTTTCGGCAGCGGCAATTTATATTCTGGAGCTCTTGAACAACAAGTTCAGCACGCCCGACCAGGTCGAAAGCGAGCTGAAGCTGCCCGTGCTCGGGATCATTCCAAAGGCCGAGGGCGACAAGCTCAGTGAGGGCCTTCTGGATCCACGCTCGGCCCTTTCGGAGGCCTACCGATCCTTACGCACCTCGCTGCAGTTCTCAGGCGCCGATGGGGCACCGCGGACGCTGCTGGTAACCAGTGCCGAGCCCGGCGAGTCCAAGTCCACGTCCGCCTATAAGCTTGCCGAAGAGTTTGCCGCTCTGGGCGAGAAGGTTCTGATCGTCGACTGCGACCTGCGCCGGCCGAGCCTGCACCGTGTTTTCAAGACCGACAATACGATGGGCCTTACCAACCTTCTGACGAATACGGTGGCTCCCGAGGACGTCCAGCAGCTCTTTCATCATTCCCCGGCCCATCCGAAGCTCGATTTCCTCTCCACGGGACCCATGGTTCCCAACCCAGCGGATTTGCTGTCATCGAGCCGCATGGGCGGCGTCATCCGCGCCTGCACCAAGGCGTATTCGCTCGTGATCCTTGACGGCCCTCCCGTGATCGGGCTCTCGGACGCGCTGATCCTGTCGCGGCATTCTGAGGCGACGCTGCTGGTTGTGGCTGCGCATCAGACAGCGCGCAAATCGGCCGGTGCAGCGTTGAAGCGGCTTCATTCGGCCGGCGGCAACATCGTTGGCGCCATGCTTGGCAAGCTCGACATCGAGAAGATCGATTACAGCTATGCCTACCGCTACATGTATGAGGGCTATTATTCCTATGGTTCAGAGGAGACGCCCAGGATCGAGGAGCAGAACGACGTCAAGCCAGCACGAGCGTTCGGTGGCTGGAGCGGTGGCGTGGTTCATCTGTATCGCAGGCATCTTCGTCCTTTGCTGCACAGGGCTTAGTCGGATGCTCGAGGCGGACAATCCGCCTCTTGCCCTTGCCCTCAATCCGTTCAATGCCGAGGCGCGCGTCAACGTCGTGCTAGCGGGCCTTAATGGGAATGGCTCGGATTTGAATGCGGCGCGTGAGCATGCCAAAGCACTGCTGCGCACCGCACCGGGAGACGCGCGCGGCTATAGCCTGGTGGGTGCCATAGCTGAGCGCGATGGCCATGAAGAGCAGGCCGCGGCGCTTTACCAGATCGCGCTCGATCACTCCAAGACTGAAATACACGCCCTGCTGCGGCTGACCGACAAGAGCCTTGCAGAGGCCGATATCGGCGCAGCACTCGGCTATATCGATCTCATCCTCCGACGCTGGCCTCTCTATTGGGACCAAATCATCCCGGTGCTGGAAGCGGCTGTGAGGACGGAGGACGGACGGGCCCTATTGGCCTCAACGCTGCACACCGATCCGCCCTGGCGGCGGCGCGCCCTCATTGCGCTCAGCGCTACGACGCCAGGCCTCGTTTTTGCCCGTGATCTGCTGCAGTCCGAAGGGCCTGCAACCACATCGGCAGCAAAGGGTGATGTCGCAGCGACGGTCGCGGCGCTAGCGCGACACGGTGCCTTTGGCGATGCCCACACGCTCTTTCTCGCCAGCCTTCCGAGTCCAGAGCGGGAACTGGCAGGCTATGTCTTTGACCCGGAGTTCACGGGCATTGCAGCCGGGGGGTATTTTGCCTGGCAGGCAAGGTCGGATGGTTCAGCTGATATAAAAATGCCTTCGCAGGCGGGCGGGTTAACGGTTCGCTTCATGGATAGTCCCGCCAAGCTTGGCACAGTTGGGCAGACCTTGCGTCTGCCAATGGGGCGATATCGGTTCGAAGTGGCGCTTGAGGCCGTCCAGCTTGCAGCGCCCCGTCGGCTTTACTGGCACCTGGAGTGCCTGGGCGGTGCGGGCTCACTGACTGAAGTCGATGTGCCGGAAGGCTCTTATGGGATGAGCCTGTTGGACGCTGATTTGGAGGTGCCGCAATCGGGCTGCCCTGCCCAGCGTCTATCGCTGAGGACGGACATTCGCACGGACAGCTGGCGCGACCGCTATCGGGGAGAGGTCAGATTTTCGGCACTGCGCATCACTCGGCATTGAGAGCGGAGGCGGCACCGTCCTCCCCGGCACGCATCTGGGCCCTCGGCGTCTTGCTGCTGGCCTCACTTCTCATCGGCGGGAGTTCGGTGGGGGGCCTTCCCACCACCTTCATTCTGCAATTGGCGGGCTTGTGCTTCTTGGTCTTGCTCATCCCAGCCAAGCATCGGGTGCGCTATCGTCGAGATGTGTTGATCCTGTTGGGGCTCGTCGGTCTTACCTTCCTGCTCCAGCTTTTGCCGCTGGGATGGCTGCTAGCGCCGGAAGTCGGCAATGCAGGGGTAGAAATGCCTCGCCCCCTCGCCCTCACTGTCGACTGGAACCGAACGCTCGAGGCGTTCCTCTTCGTCCTGCCGGTCATCGTGTTCTTTCTGGTTCTGCTTCGTTTGGGCATGGACGAGCTTAACCGCCTGCTGCCGTTTTTCCTGCTTGGGCTGTTGCTCAACATGGCCTTTGCACTTGTTCAATTTTCGGCCAGTTCGCCGATCATTGTCGGCTTCCTCCCTTACCCGACGGGTGCCGGCTTCTTCGCCAACCAGAATCATTTTGCCGCCCTGCTTTTTGTCGGCATCCCCTTTGTCATCTATCAGTTCGTGATCATCAAACGGCCGCTGCTCTCGCTCTTTGCGATCGTGCTGATGGTCTTGGTGGGCTTTGCGACCCGCTCGGTTGCTGGCGCCTTCCTCTCCCTCTTTTGCGCTGCAGTGTCCTTTGCGCTCATCGCGAACATGCCGAGCCGTCTACGGTGGCTGCTGATCGGCCTCGCAACTGCTGGAGCCATCTTTCTTTCGAGCAACCCAGGCAATGTCCTCGAAATCAATCCCGACAACCCCCTCGATCGCACCACCATCCGCGCGAACACCATCGAAGGCATTGGCGCCAATATGCCCTTCGGCACTGGCTTTGGGACGTTCGAGATCGTCTATCCACGCTTTGAGGCCGAGACCGATATCCGCTCGGTCTATATCAACCACGCCCACAACGAGTATCTGGAGCTGTTGCTCGAGGGGGGCTTGCCTGCCCTGGCGCTCATCGCGCTCTACCTGCTGATGCTGGCGCGGGCAGCGCTGCGGCAGCCCCATACCGCAATGCGCACCGCCGCCCTGTGCGGGATTGTCTTCCTGCTCATCCACTCATTCGTGGATTATCCACTGCGGACGATGGGCATGGCATTGGTTTTTGCGTTTCTGAACGCGATCGTCTTTTCGACCGCACTTCCGGCTGCCAGAAGTCAATCGAACCGCTCTGCCTCAGCTGTGGCGCCTGGGCAATTGTGAGACGACAGCGCTCGTCTTGGAGCCGCTCCCGAATGCGCTCATGAAATAACACGTTGCAATGATGACTTGCTCCGCTAGAATGAAAATTCACTTTTGCGGATTTGTCCGTATGTGACTGCTGCTTTTTTAGGCAAAGACATTTGCTTCGGAATCCATTGAGGGTGCGGGCGCTTGACGAGATGTGTAGATGACGGCGCGCTGAGCCCGGGCAGTGCCTTGCAGGAGCGACTTCAAAAATGGCCTGGCCAGCTTGGCCGGCTGCGGTACCAGCTACTCGGCGCGCTTATCCTCGGCGTCTTAATGCCGGTGTTTTTTAGATGGGGATTCGACCTCGAAGGATGGCTGCTGCCACTACAGGTCAATACGATCCTTGCCTCGAGTGTCGCTATCGTTCTGGCTCTGTTGGCGCAGCGCCAATTTACCGCGCTCCCCGGCGTTCAGGAGCACGTCTTCCTGATGCCGACCCTGCTCATGAGCTTTCTCGTCATCTTTGCGATGATGTTCTTCCTGCGCATTGAGTATAATCGCTATCTGTTTCCGTCGAGCTTTGCGATTGCGCTTGCATGGGTGCTCTTCGCCCAGACGGTGGCGCGGCGCTACCGTCCCATGCGCTTTGCTGTCGTCCCCGGAGGTGATGTCAGCGGTCTCGCTTCCGCTCGCGGGGTCGAGTGGCACAAACTCACTGAACCGCGGCTGCCGAGGGTCAGTCTCAGTGGCATCGTTGTTGATTTGCGCGAGGATCTGGCTCCCGAGTGGGAGCGTTTCATTGCCAATTGCGCGCTGGCCGGCACGCGGGTCTTTCACATCAAACAGCTCCAGGAATCCGTCGCCGGTCGGGTCGAAATTGAGCACCTCTCCGAGAACACCCTCGGGTCCATCAATCCTGACGCCGTCTACCTCAGCCTCAAGCAGGCGGGCGATTTTCTTCTCGCCCTCCTTGTGCTCATTATAACTCTACCGGTGCTCGTACTGATCGGGCTTGCTATTCGCATTGAAAGCCCTGGACCTGCACTTTTTGTGCAATCCCGGGTCGGTTTCCGCGGTCAGACATTCTCGATGATCAAGTTCCGTACGATGCGGGTGGCGAAGGTTCCAGCATCGGATCCACGGGAGGCCGCGATGACGCGCCCCGATGATGATCGCATCACGCGGCTTGGCCGTTTTCTGCGCCGGACTCGTTTGGATGAACTCCCGCAAATCTTCAACATCCTGCGCGGGGAGATGAGCTGGATCGGGCCGCGCCCGGAGGCCATTGCCTTGTCTCAATGGTATGAGAGAGAGATCCCGTTCTACCGCTATCGCCACATTGTTCGCCCCGGGATTTCGGGGTGGGCCCAGGTCAACCAAGGCCACGTTACCGCTGTCGATCAGATCCTCGAGAAGCTCCATTTCGACTTCTACTACATCAAGAACTTCTCTCTATGGCTCGACCTCCTCATCGTGTTGCGTACCCTGCGCATTATCGTGACCGGGTTCGGGGCTCGTTGAATGAGCAATCTATCGATGGCTCGGTCGCCCAGCGAACCTTATCGCTTCGTCATTCTGGCGCTGCTCGCCTGCGAAGCGCTGATCGTAGCGATCTTCGCCTTCGGCAGTGGCCAGAGTGAGATTACGGAGCTGACAGGTCTTAATAGCATTGCTCTCCACCTACTAGCGTTTGGTACTGCCGCTGCGCTGGCCAGCACCATTTGGCCACCACTGCCCGTTGCCTTGGGCGTGCTCTCATCGGCTGTCTTTGTTGAGGGGGGTCAGATCTTCCTTCCCGAACGGGACGCAAGTGCCATTGATGTAGCAATCGGCGCTGTGGGGATCGCAATTGGTCTGGCGCTTACTTGGACGCTCGGCTTGCTGCTGGGAAGGAGCCTGAGATGAGTACGAGCCTTGGTCAGGGTCTGAGCGGATCCAACTCGGCGGCATCCCGAGCGCTGGCGTCCAGTGCCGCACGGGCGGAGGACGCCACCGCGGCCGCGCGGTGGTATGTAGTCCAGACCAATGCGAACAAGGAACGGCTGGCAGTGTGGCACTTGGAAGACCAAGGCTTCGTGGTATTCGCCCCGCGGCTCCAAAAGACCATTCGTCACGCCCGCCAGTTCCGCTCCGTGAGCGTGCCGCTTTTTCCGGGCTATATCTTCGTGCAGATTGAACTCTCCACCCATCGGTGGCGGTCAATCAATGGCACCTTCGGCGTGCGCTCGCTGGTGATGAGCGGGGATCGCCCGCTGCCGGTATCCGAACTGGCCATGGCCGAGTTGCAGCAGGTCTTTGGCAATAGTAAAACGCGTTTGGAACTCTCATCCGGTCAGCAGGTAAAGGTGATAGCGGGGCCGCTCAGCGGGTTTTCTGGCGCGCTGGACCGCTTGGATGGACCGGAGCGTGTGCGGGTGCTGATGGGATTCATCGGGCGGAGTGTTCCGGTCACGCTGTCCCGCAACGACGTTGCTAGTGCGAACTGAGTCGCATTGCGCCCGCAGGAACCAGTTGGTAGGCGCCGGCGTCCAGATTCAAAGACTCCGCGGGAGAGCGCTCACCCCGGAGTGCGGCAGCATTGGAGACCCTATGCAATACAAACGCTAGAGCCGGCCGCGAGCGGTTCTCAAGACTAAACCAGGCGGAACAGCTTGACGGGCACCACAGGCAAACCAATGGTATTTTCTACAATATCTAATTTCTAGGCTTCTCGCAGAAAATGGCTCAGCCGTCCGCCTCGCTTCTGCGCTCACCTAAGGGCAATTGAGACTAACCCTGTTGCATATTTCAGAAGTTCCGATGCTTCCCACGTCCGGTTCCGCCGTTACAACGAGATTTCGATCGAGCCGCGGCCTATCTCCCAACCTGCACATTCCAGACGTGCCGCTATCACCCATCCTGTGCAATCGAGTAGCGCGCAACCGCTGACAATATTGCTCGCTCCAACCGGCGCTCTTGACGTTGCGCGGCCCACTAACGGCAATCCTATTTCAGCACAACTTAGGCCATGCGCGTATTATGCTGACACAATTGTCTCGCCGATCAATCTTGCGGAGTTTTGCGGGCGTATCAGGCCTGTATCTGCTAGGTATTCCGCTGCTCCTGGTAGCGAACATCGTGCTGGCGCGAACCCTGAGCGTGGCCGATTTCGGAATTTTCGGCTTCGCCTTGTCTATGGCTACTGTCCTGGCGATTCCGGTCTCGGGCGGGTTGCCGATGCTGCTGATTCGAGAGGTCGCCGGCTACGCGCAGAGTAAAAATTGGCCAGCTTATCGCGGCGTAGTGATAGAGGCCTATAGGTGGGTGGTTCTGGTCAGCTTCGCCATTTGCCTAGTTTTTCTGGTTTGGAATGCAGTCTCTCGGGACATGCTCGCCCAGCACCTTCTGATTGCATTTATTATTGTCCCCTTCTTTGGATTGAACGCAATCCGTAACGGCATCCTCAAGGGGTTGGGTCGCTCCTTTCTGGCCGAATGGCCAAACCAGGTGTTGCAGCCCACGCTGCTGATCCTCGGGTACCTCGGACTGGCGAAGCTGGGACTGACATCTGCCGCAAACGCGCTTTGGTGGTATTTCGCGGTGACAGTGCTGGTATTCGGACTGGCCTCGATCATGTTGTGGCGGGTCCAACCTCCAGTGGTGGGAGAGGCCAGCTCCGACGAGACCGACCAGCCTCGTTGGCGACGGGCCCTGCTTCCTTTCATGATAATGAGTGCGACAGCCCTACTCAGTACTCAAGTCGCAGTTTTGATCTCAGGCTTCATGGGACAGGAAGAAGTTGTGGCCTATCTCAGAGTGGCAGAACGTGGGGCGATGTTCGTCATCATCCCCTTCCACGTTTTGTCCACGATCATTGGCCCCCACATGGTGGCGGCCATACGATCAGGCGATATCGGACAGCAAAGGGATATTGTGCGCCAGTCCTCCCAATTGATGTTCTTAACGTCCCTTCCCCTAGCAATTTCTATTCTTTTAGTTGGGCCACAGATCCTCGGCCTGTTGTTCGGCTCGCCGTACGACGAGAACTCCTACCTGCCAATGGTGATCGTCTCGGTGCCCCAGGTGATTTCAATGGCATTCGGCCATGCCGGCATGCTCTTAACTATGGGAGGGCGCGAAAGGATAGTTTTGGCCTCACAGGCTTTGGCTTTATGCGTCAATATCACGCTCTGCATCCTGCTAATCGGTCCGTTCGGCGCCGTGGGCGCATCGATCGGAGTTGCAGCAGGCGTTATGACATCCACCGCGATGAACGTGTTTTTGGTCAAACGTCACCTAGGCTTTATTCCGGGCATACTGTTGCGCCCGTCCAACCGGTGAATTTGTCCAGGTCCTCTTTCAAAGTTTGGCTGTGATATGTCGACAGGTTCACCCTATACGCAAAAGTCCGGGATCTCCATCGCAATGGCGACTTTCGAAGGGCGGGTGTTCCTCGAGGAGCAGTTTGAAAGCCTGATGAAACAGACCCGCCAGCCCGACGAGCTTATCATATATGATGACGCCTCTTCGGATGACACCGTATCCCTCCTAAAGAAGTTAAAAACCCGCGCGCCATTCCGTGTCGAGATTATCGAGGGCACTGCGAACGCCGGGGTCAATCACGCTTTCGGCAAAGCCTTGGCCGCATGCCGAGGCACTTACGTCTTTTTTTGCGATCAGGATGATGTTTGGGAGCCAAAGAAAATCGAGAGGTTCGTGGCCGCCTTCGAACGCGATCCTGCCATCGGTCTAGTATTCTGTGATGCCTCTCAAATTGACGCCCGAGGCCGGTCATTACCCAAGTCGCTTTGGCAACAGATTCGGTTCAACTCGCAGCGTCGCCGACGTTTTCAGCACGATCCAGTTGGTGAGTTACTACGGGGCGGAAACTTCGTTTACGGAATGGCCGCTGCTTTTCGAGAACAGAGCATTAGTCCTTTCTGCCCCATCAACGCGGATCCACGCGGCATGACCCATGACACGTGGTTGGCCCTTCATGTCATAGCAACCGGATGGCAAGCGGTGGCCCTCGACGAAAAACTTGTGCGGTATCGGCGCCACGGACGTCAGACCACGAAGAAAGATAGTCTGAGTAAGGCTGTTGGCGCGCAGGCTCGTACGGCAGCCAGGAGGGGGCAGTCCCTGGCCCTCATCGAAGCGCTGACACGGCTTGGACACAATATTTCGGCCGCCCCAACGTTTCGAGCGAAACGCCACAAGGCCGAAGCTTTGCGTCAGATCTCATCGAAGATCTCCCATCTGTCGCTCCGTGAACGCCTGCGCGATAGTCGCAACCCGTTTCTGGCGCTCCGAGCATCGATCTCTGCGGGATATTGGAGATACGCCAAGGGCCCAGCAAGCGTATTGCGCGATCTTTGGGGGATATGATCCTGTTCGACAAAAGGGCAGCCGGCCTTCCAGGCCTGACGGCGAATCCGGCGGGTGCACGTCTCTGGCATGACCGAACGCAGATTGCTGCATACATGCAGCACATGTCGGCTTGTCCGGAAGGCCTGCAGCCTGGGCCACAAGAAAGAGTGACAACTTTTGAGACGCTCCCTGCGGAAAATCCAAGGCAGGTGGAAAAGACGGACCCGCGCGCCGAAACAGGTCCGTTGGGGGCGACATGACCGGCAATCCGTCACGCATCGGCGCGATCGTTTTGACCCACAACAGCACATCTGACCTGTCCGAGTGCCTCACGGGGCTCATCGCCCAATCCTACGTAGATCTCAAATTGATTGTGGTGGACAATGCCTCACGTCCAGAGGAACGCGCACGGATGGAGGCGGATTTCCTTGCCGCGCTGCCTGAGGGCCGGGTGCTTGCCGTCGCAGATGCCAACCCGGCGGTGGTGGCCGCATTGCCAGCGGTCTTCTTGCGCAGCGAGTCTAACGGCGGATATTCCGCTGGCAACAATATTGGCGCCCGGCTAGCGGTGGCCGCAGGCTGCGAGGCTGTGCTTGTCGCAAACCCCGATGTGCGGATCACAGACTCCGACTATCTGTCGGGCCTCTGGGCCGAGATGCAAAGCGTGCCTGATTGTGTCGTGGGCGCTTCCCGCCTTGTCAATCTGTTCGGCCAGGATGAGCATCCGCTGCGCGAGACGGGCTTCTGGGAAGAACTGCTCTGGATACGTCAATTAGGCCCACGGATGCTGCGTCCCGCCCCCAAGGTGCTCCCACCGACAGGCTCTTCACCGGTGGAGGCGGAAAAATTGCATGGCTCCTGCCTCCTTATCCGCTCACAGTTCCTCCAGGACACCGACTTCTTTGACGAAAGTGTCTTTCTTTACAGTGAAGAGCCTATCCTTGCAGCCCGCGTACGAGGCACAGGTGGTCGAATGATGGTTTTTCCCAAGTTTCGAGCGGTTCATGCCCACGTAGCCTCGGCCAAAGGAAATTCAAGTCGCCGGATGCTTCAATTCATCACTAGCAGGCTCTACTATCTAGACAATTACACGAACTATAGCCCGGTCAAGCGAGGCGCACTGCGGATATCGTACAGCATGCTCGCGGGGCTTCACATGATCAGGGCTGGACTCCGCCATGACTGAGTGTCAAGCAGACGGAGACTGTCTGACACACGCTAGTGCGCCGGATAATCCATCGGGTTCACCGCGCTCCAGACTGAGTCTCGCGGACTGATCAAAGCCGAGGGCATATGCCGAGCATTTTCAGAATCAGCAGGTCCAGCGCGTTCGTTGCCGCCTTAGCGATGTCCTACTTGTTCCTCGCGTACATTCCATTCGCTGCTATTACGACCGCCTTGGTCCTGTATTCTGCTATGAAACGCCGCCCCAGCAAGGCAATGCTCCAAGCGGCGGGCATTTGGGCCTTGGTGGCCATCTTTCTTATTGCGACACTTTCAACGCTAGTGATTTCTCCCTACCAGTTCTCTGCTTGGAATACGAGCAAGGACATCTACTTCTTCATGGCTCCGGTATTTTTGCTATTTGCTGGCCTGACCTTTTTGAAACCGGGAGCCGATTTTACACGTATTTTGAAGACATTAATCTACGTTCTGACTGCATCTAGCCTGTTGATATTCTCTGACTTCCTTTTCGGAGCCGGAATCATCGGTGTATCGCTCGAGAATCGTTACAGCTACGGGCTCGACAGCAGGGCATCGACCTACGCAGTGCTGTTGCTCCTAGCGATTTACCCGTCACCTCTCTTGCTAAAAAATAACTGGAGATGCGGTTGTATTCTGCTGGTAAATCTGTCGCTCATCTTCATTTCGCTTTCGCGTGTCGACATCGCGATCGCGTTAATTTCATTGGTTCTGGTCTACTTCAACCGCAGGTGGATCCGTTTCGCGATGATCACCGCCATCTTGCTTCTCACCGTCGCGCCATTCTTGCAAATTGCGCCTCAACCCGTGACGCGCGCCGCATCGGAAGGCACCGACTTCCTTGCCAAGATGCTTGGGTCCCTGAATGAGCTCCAAGTATCAGATTACGCGGGTATGCAGGACATCAGCGACAACTGGAGGGGATACGAGGCCTATATCGGCACTCAGGAGATCGAGAAAGTCGGCGGCCTCGCCCGGATCATCGGTGTAGGCTTCGGCAGCTTTGCCGTCGGACCGTTCGACGATAGGCTTCAGAACATTCCCTTCTTCCACAACGGCTACGTTACGATATACCTCAAGGCAGGCTTTATGGGCCTCGCCGCCTTCGTACTCTTCATCTACAAACTCTACCGGCTTGCAGCAGCAGGTATTCAGGAAGCGCGCCGAACCGGCGATCGCCGGGTTGCGACGGCCGCGTTGGTGATATTGCTTCTCACGACCTCGATTCTGGTTAAAACATTGGTGGCGCACGGTGTTTTCTATTCTAAGACAACTTTCGAGTTGTTCCTGATCGGAATGGCAATCTACGATCTGCACAATGCCCGTCGAGCCCCAAGGAGCTACAGAAGCCCTTCTACGGGGCGAGGATCGTACTTGGGGGCGGCGACGGCATTGGCACCACGGCAATCATGGTCGAGACCGGCAAATGCAAGATCCGCGTGTGGTGCTGGCAGGAGCGGATCATGCTTTAGGGCGTCGGCGGTCTCCCTCGCGAGTACTCCTGCTCGCCCGGAAAGACATAGGTCTCGCCAGAGGGTGTTGCCGGGATCTGCCTGTCTGACGCAGGAGCTGCCGCCGCCGCATGAGGCGACGATTGGGCGCTGCGCGCGGTGGCTAGGGTCCTCGGGCCAGCGGCGTGGAGGGTGCAGAGCATCTGAACAGTCCGTGGCCTCAGCCCTCAAGACTGGCGGCAGTTCAACGCCTCTGGCGATCCGGCCTTCGCCGAGAAGCCCTTCACCATTATTAGTCCATGTCTTGATCGGCCGGCCGATGCGGTGGTTTCGTTCGATGAAAAGAGCCAGATCCCGGAGCTTGACCGCGCCCATCCTGGCCTGCCCATGAGAAGGGCATGGCCGGCATCATGACCCACGGACTACAAGCACTGCGGCACAAGCACGTTGTATACCGCGCTCAACCTGCTCGATGGCGAGGTCATCGCGCAGAACATCCAGCGCCACCGTCACCACTTCACGCGACCTCCTCTCCCGGCTCAATGTCGTCGAAGAATTCTTTGCCAAACTCCCCCGACACAGGCTCAAGCACGGCTTCTTTCACTCGGTTGTCGATCGCCAAGCAGTCATCAACCGCTTCGTTCGTGAGTACTATGCCGTCAAATCGAAGTCCCTTCGTCGGGAACACGGACCCCGAGGGCTTCATCGCCGCTCAGAATCAAGGGTTACCAATTTGGAAAAAATCCGCTAGCAGCACACAAGATGTGCGGGATGCAAAACAGAAGGGTCTCGGTGGATTGAAGGTTCTGCACGTCATTCTAGGCAAGGCGGACAAGAACCGCGCTAATGGTGTAAATCAAGTCATCGCCGGCCTCGCCAAATACAGCGCCAAGCACGGAGTATCGGTCACTGTGTTGGGCAAAGCGCAAACAGCCGCGCATGAGGGGGAAGTGATCCAGCGCGACGGCTTCGCGGTCACCGTCTACACGAAATGGAACCGGGCCTTCCGCACCGCCATGCACCAGGCTGTCATGGCGGCCGACGTGGTGCATCTGCACGGAACCTACGCGCCCCTCAACATCTGGGTTGGGCGGGTTTGCGAAAGGCATGCAAAGCCCTATGTCGTCACCCTCCATGCCGGGATTGCCCCCGCCCGGATCTCCCTGAAGAACTTCCTGCAGAAACAGCTCTTCCACATGCTCTTGCAGCGGCGGCATCTCGAGCGGGCGGCTTTGATACAGGCCCTGACCGAGGAGGAGAGCACCGAGGCCTTGGCCGCCTTCCGGCCGAAGGCGATGTGCGTGATCCCCAACGGTGTCGATCTTGAGGATTTCCCTAACATTCGCGAACGACCACGGCCCGGACCGGATCTCAGGATCGGCTATATAGGACGGATTGCCCGAGAGAAGAACCTCGGCGCACTTTGCGAAGCCTTCGCCAAGGTTAACACCGACGGCCGGATGCGGCTCCTGCTGGCTGGTCCTGCCTCCGCCGAGGCAGACGTTATCACCCGGCAATGGGGGGCGGCAGGCGTCGAGCTCGTGGGGCCGAAGTTCGGCGCCGACAAGCTTGCCTTCCTAGATGACATCAACCTGTTCGTCCACCCATCGAAATCCGACGTTTTTTCGCTCGGCGCGATGGAAGCCCTCGCGCGGGGGGTACCGGCAATTATCTCACGCACATCCGACACCAGCCATTTCGCCGATACCGGTGCTTTCGTCCTGTGCGAACCGACGGCGTTTGGCATAGAGCGCGCAATGCGAAAGGCGCTTGACACACGCGACGACTGGCCGGCTATGGCAAGGCGGGGACGGCGATTAATCGAAACCCGGCTTAACTGGGACGCCGCCTCGACGGATTTAGTCGTGGCCTACCAAAACATCCGGGAGACATAGCTTGGCGTTCAAGCGGGCAGCAGCGGACCTAGTGCTCACGGCGCTGGACGGGCAAATGCAATATCTACTGCTGCGCGGCCTTGACGAGTTCGCAAGGGAAGGTGGTGACATCGACGTCCTGGTGAAGCGCGACCGTGCCCGCGAAGCCCTCACTCTTGTCGCCGAAGCGGCTGGCCGCGGCGGTTGGGCTGTCGCGGGCCTGGCCGACATAGGGTATCTCACGCAGATCTGCCTGGTCCAGCGTTGGGGTCCTGACGGGCGCCACAAAGCCGTTAAGATCGATCTCTGGAACGGTATGAGCTGGGGTGCACTGGGCGCCGATCCCTTGACAGACGCCCTGTTCGACAATCTCGAAACGCAGGGGACGGCGGATACGGTCGGGCTAGTCACCCTACTGCAGAAACTGCTCTATGCTGGCTACCTGCGCGACGGTGACCGCGAGCGCGTGTTCTCTGTCTGTGCGCCGGATCGCATCGCCGCTTTCGCCGATGCCCACGGCCTTCCCCTATCAGAAGCCGAGATCGAGCGCGGCCGGATTGACCGGTCTGCCCGCTGGCGGCTGCGCGCCGCATCGGCAGGCGTGAACATCGTCGGCCTGCCAGCATGGATAGTTAAGGTGGTCTGGCGAGCGCTGTTCTTCACAGCCATCCCGTCGACATTCGCGGGCGAAATCTTCCGAGTGTCCGGGGCCGATGCGCCGCGCCGCGCCGCGCTGTTCGAAAATTTCCATACAATCATGCATCAATCCGGCTTTCCCGAGCCCTTTATAGGACCGGTCGCCGCCGGGTCAGTCGGGCCATTGTCCAGGGGCACTATGCGCCTGCGCGGGCAAGCCTTTCGTGGCAAGACGGTTCTCGTCGGCGATGCATCGCTTGACGTGAGGGGGGCGCCTGCACGAAAGCCCGGCCTCTTCGCCAAGTGGGTCAACATTCAACTCTCCGACGTCCCCCTTTCCAGCGCGAAAGAATGCGACCTCGAGGCGCTCCTCGCCAGCGTTTCCAACCGGGCGCTCGAAAGGCTGCTTGGGACAAGAAAGACATGACAAAACGCGCAAAAACCATTGTATTCCTCGGCCCGGACGGCGCTGGCAAGAGCACTTTGCTGAGCCTTATTGAAGTCGAGCTGACCAAGCGCGGAGTCGAGTTCTCTCATTACCATTTCGCCCCAGGATACCTGAAACGCTACCGCCCTTCAGGATCGCTGACGATCACCACCAATCCACACGAAGGCCGGCAATACAAACCGGGGCTGGTATTCGTGAAAATCTCGTTAATGCTGTTCGAATTCAACATGGGGGTGCCACGCGTTAAGCGACGCAACGATTTAGTGTTTTTCGACCGTTACATCCACGACGTTCTAATCGACCCGCGGCGCTACCGTTTGGACCGAGTGCGTTGGTGGATGCGTGCGCTCTTGAAGCTCGCGCCCCGCCCCGATATCGGAGTAATCATCACGGCGCCGCCGGCGGTGATCCAGGCGCGCAAACAGGAAGTGCCACCGGAAGAAACGGAACGACAGGTCGCGGCCTACAAGGCGGCCGCGCGCTTGTTCCCGCGCGCGATCAAGATCGAGAACGTCGGTCCCCCCGAGGAGACGGCCCAGCTGATCATCGAGGAAATCCTCGCCCAATGATCGATCTCACCGCGCTATTTGGCCCCAAGGGGGCGCCTGGCGACGACATCACGTTTCGGGCGTTTCCACGCCGCGGTCCAGAACGCTGGTTGCTCGAGGCGCACTACCGCCGTCCTTTGCACCTCGAGACCTGGCCGCGTGCCAACCGACGCGCGCAGATAATCTACGGTGCCGCCCGGATTCTTGGTGCCTTCGGTCTGCGCCTTCCCTCACGGCGGGTTGTTCTCAGAATTGCGGACGGTTCTCGCTATGATCTGTACCGAAGGCGTTTTGACGCCCTCGCAGTCTTTCTCGGGACCGCTGGACCAAACCGGAAGTTTGTCGTTTTCGCCAAGAAAGGCGCAACGGCCTGGTTCATCAAGCTGCCGATCGGAGCCCAGAGCTTGGCGCTCGCTCTGACCGAGGCGGCGACCCTGAACGCGCTGGCCGAGGACACGGAGCTTGCCGGTCTCGTGCCGCGATGCTTCTGGATCGGCGATGCGCTCGCTCTCGAAGACGTTAGGAGCACCGGCGCGACCTACGCCCCTCTTGATAATAAGGAGGTCCTGCGCGTCCATGATCTGCTCTTCGCCCGAAGCCAGACAGACGTCCCGCTTGAAGACCTCTTGCAGCGATTGAAATCCCCCAACTTGACGACGGCGCCGCACCCGAAGCGCGACATCGCTGCGCGAATTGACCGGGCTCGGAGAGCGGCGCACGCGTTCCTCGAAACCTTTCCGCCCGAAACCATCGTCGCCTGCTACGACGCGCACGGCGATTTCACCCGTTGGAACGTACTGCGCGCGCCTGACGGTACGGCGCGGATCATCGACTGGGAGCTCTTCGGCCTGAGGCCGAAATTTTTTGATCCGTTTCACTACAAAGTGTCACAGGCCATCCTGGTGCATCGGACCCCGGCAAAGGCGATCCTGAAACAGATCGACAAAATCGCCATCCAGACATTGGATCGCACGTCCATCATGATGTACTTTGGCTTGTATCTTGTTAGCCAGGTATCCTACTATGGTGAGGTATACGAACGTCAAGAAGAGCAGGGCGCGCAGTTGTATTGGTCACTAGAAACGTGGACAGACCTCCTGGTCTATTTGGCTAAGGCCCATCTTGAGGCAAATACTGCGAATGCAGTTTGCACCGAGAATCTTGGCGTCGCGCAATGACCCGTCTCGCGTCATTGGCTCACTTCTCGCGCGTTCGGCCGTCCGTCCACCCTCTCGTCGGATGTCCCAAGCCGGACGATGGCCGCCATTCCTTGATTCAGTGGCTCGGTTTGGCCCGAGGCTTGGTCCTTTTACAACGTAAGATCGTGCTCGCGCGCGAGAGGGGACCCTGCTACTGACAAACTCGGCGGGCGGCCTTATGCGGTTCCAGGAGGAATGCTTAGATGACTGCCTCTAGCACTATCAGATATCGGTCGAGCGCAAATTCTATTTCGGGACGCCATTGCACATGACCCCGAGTGGTTCGATTGCGAACGTTGGTAAGGGTATCAGCTGTGACGACAACGTATGAACTGCGAGTTCGCCTATATCCGCTGTACGGGGGGGGCTCATCAGGGCTGATCGTGTCATCGGGTAATGCTTAACGTGAACGCCGAAGCCACATCTTCAACGGCTCGCGCTCTTATGCAAGCGGGGCGTCACCTGCAAAGAGGACCGAGATCGGCCGGCTACCGGACGGGCGCAAAGGTCATGATAATCGACGGCTTGGCGATTGGTCGGGGTTTGATGATCTCCGCGGGCAGCGTGGTCATCGGAGCTTCGCTCACCTTCGCCTGATCGGTGGCATTCCCCCTCGGCTCATCCGGCCGCTTTTCTACCAGGACACCGCAGTGACCAGAACCAGTCCCGCGCCCTCCATCAGCAAGGCCACCCGAACCTGCATTTTGATCGCCGCCTATGATGCTGGGTTGCAGACGAGCGAGGGCCACGTAGCGCGCAGCCTGCTCGCGCGGCTGGACCCCGACATGCGGGTGATCCTAATCACTCGCCGCAACAATGTCGCTGAGCTTAAGGCAAGCCCCGACTTTGCCGCCGCTAGCCCCAACGTCCAACTGATCGGGTTCGATCTGCCCCGGTGGGCCGCCTGGTGGAAGAAGGGTGCGCGCGGTTACGGACTGTACGCCTATCTGTGGCAATCGATTTGGCCGTTCGTATTGAAGAGAAGGCGCTTGCTGTTACGGCATATTTCAATTGTCCATACCCTCAACTTTCACAATGACAGTATCCCCAATATGGGTTGGATTCTCGGCCGTCCATCGGTCTGGGGGCCAATCAACCACCATGAAATCGCGCCCGCTTGGCGCCGCGAAATTTGGCCCCACCAGGTCAAACATCTCCACGTCGTCAAGTTCTTTTCACGAAGAATTCTATGGCGGCTGGATCCGTTTTTGCGGCTCGCGCTTCGACGAACGGACAAGATTTTCTGTGCCGGACCATGGGTGACCCGCCGACTGGCGCCTCTCGACGAAGCCCGGGTCATCATGCGCAGCCAGCTTGGGATTGCCAAGGATCTCGCAGTCAATGCGCAGGATCGTTCTGCCGGGAACGAGACAGTTTGGCTGATCTGCCCCGGTCGCCTGGATTGGATCAAAGGAGTCGATATCGCCATCGAAGCGATGGCCCTGCTGCCAAACAACGTGCAGCTTGAAATCATCGGCGACGGCCCTGCAGAGCGCATGTTGCGGAATCTGGCCGAGAGCCATCAACTATCGGCGCGCGTCCACTTCATGCCGCCCATGGACCGCAATGCGTTGTTTGCCCGAATCGCAAGATGCGATCTGCTTCTGTTTCCCTCGGCCGAGGTGGCTGGCCTAATCTGGATCGAGGCACTCGGCTGCGGCACGCCGGTCATAGCGTTTGACGGCATCACGGAAATAGCAACTACTGCGCGTGAAATCCCGGGCATCACCCTCGCAAGCACGGGAACATCGCGAAAGGAAGCCGTTTTGAATTATGCGAACGCCATTAGGTCTGCCGCCGAGAAGCCCGTGGACCATGCCGAAATCGCTTCTAGAGCCGTCAACAGGTACTCTTGGGCGTCACTCGCCGAGCACGTCCAGGATACTTACCGGCGTGCAGTCGAAATCGAGTGAGCGTCCATTCTCGGTGATAATTTTCTGCCACCTTCTCAACGACGCGTCGGGCAGTCCCGTGGTCTTGCGCGAAACAATCCAGGCGCTTGAAGGGATCGAGCCCGACCGGGTCCTGTTCGTCGGGAGCCAAGGTTACGGCGCACTGGATGATGCGGGCGTACCCGTCCGCCGCTACTGGTACCGCCGCAGCCGGATCCGGCTACTCACGCTCTTTGCCTTTGCCGTGAGCCAGCTGTCGCTTTACCGGGCGCTGTCGCGAGCGGATCTGCCTGAAGATGCGCTGATCTACGTCAACACACTTCTGCCTTTTGGCGCCGCGCTTTGGGGCGCGCGTCATGGGCACCGAGTCGTGTATCACCTCCACGAAGTGTCGATTTCTCCGCGACCGCTTGGGTGGTTTCTCCTGCGCATCGCCGAGAAGACTGCGGCCCGGGTCTTTTATGTGTCGCACGATCACCGCGCTCGCCTTCCGATCGCCGGCGTCCCCAACCAGGTGCTTCCCAACCCGATCTCCGCCAAGATTTCAAAGCGTGGCTCGGCGACCACCTACGCACCCCGCCGATCGGGCCTATTCGAGGTGCTAATGCTAGCCTCGCCGCGCGACTATAAAGGGATTCCCGAGTTTCTTGCCCTGGCCCGCGGGCTCGAGCGGCGCCCCGACATCCAGTTCACGCTCGTGCTGAACGCGGATGCCGCGGAGATCGAAAGCTACCTGCCTCCGGCTCGTGTTCCCGGGAACGTGACTGTGCATGGCCGCGCCGCCACCCCTGAAGCGTTTTACGCAACAGCCGACTTGCTAGTGAACCTCTCAAGAGTCGACCTCTGGATAGAAACTTTCGGTTTGACCATCGCCGAGGCCATGGCTTTCGGCTTGCCGGTAATCGGCCCGCCCGTGGGCGGACCGAGTGAACTCATAAGCCAGGGCTGTGAAGGGTACCTGGTGGATTCGCGCGACATCGCCACACTGGATCGCAGTGTGACCACCCTTGCGGACGAACCATCCACGGCGCTGGCTATGTCGGAGGCAGCACGCCTGCGAGCTCGGGAATTCACCGTCAGCCAATTCGCAACTGCATTGCATGCAGAGATTCTTGCCATGGCCCCAAGCGCCCAAAAGCCGAGGAAACGATGAAACTCGCCATCCTTGGCACCGTAGGCGTGCCAGGTCGCTACGGCGGTTTCGAGACGCTCGCGGAAAACCTCGTGCGCTATGCGGAAAGACATTCGCAAGCCGCGGATGGGCTGACCGTCTACTGCAGTCGACGCGCCTATTCCGACCACCCAGTCACCTATCACGGGGCTCGCGTGCGGTATTCACGGCTCGATGCTAACGGTGCCCAGAGCATTCTCTATGATGCCATCACTGCCCTTGATGCGGCGTGCCGTGGGCATGACAGACTATTAATCCTCGGCGTGTCGGGCGCCGTCGTTCTGCCGCTTTTGCGGCTGGTCTCGCGCGCGAAGATCGTCATCAACGTTGACGGAATCGAGTGGCAAAGGTCGAAATGGACAGGCGTTGCCCGACACTTCCTGCGCTGGTCTGAGGTCCTCGCCGTGCGCTATGGCCACGAGGTGATCGCTGATAACCAGGGAATCGCGGACTATCTTCAGACGGCCTACGGGATTGCCGCCACGGTGATCGCCTACGGCGGTGATAACGCGCTCGAAGGGCATCTAGCCGATGCCGTGACGTTCCTTCCCAAACTCCCGCCCGAATACGCTTTAGCGCTCTGCCGTATCGAACCCGAAAACAATGTCGAGATGATCTTGGAGGCTTTCAACGGTTCCGACCGTCCGCTCGTATTCGTTGGCAACTGGAACAGGAGCCACTACGGGCGGCAGATGCGGGCGCGCTATGTCGATCGCCCCGGCCTGCACCTGCTCGACCCGATCTACGATCGCGACGCCCTTTACCGCCTGCGCCGGAGCGCGGCAGTTTACGTCCACGGCCATTCTGCCGGCGGCACCAATCCGTCGCTAGTCGAAATGATGCATTTCGGCGTCCCTATCCTGGCGCATGGCTGCGCCTTCAATCGCCACAGCACTGAGGGTAAGGCGCGCTATTTCAATACTCTCGGTGAGCTTGCGGCACTGATACGGGGCCTCAACCCAACAGGGGCTGCACAACTCGGTGCCGATATGCGCGAAATCGCGCAACGCCGCTACACTTGGGATCAAATTGGCGAAGCTTATTTCAGGCTTCTCAACCGCATTTGAGGCGAAGCAACCGTAATGAAAGCGAAATCTGAGGATATCAGAAAGCCACAACTATGAAAATCGTACAAACGACGCTGCCCGACGTCAAGCTTCTGAAACCGAAACGCTTTGGTGATCATCGCGGTTTCTTTGCCGAGACATACAGCCGCCGGCTATTCGAGGGCTTAGGTGTGAATGTCGAATTTCTCCAAGACAATCACTCTCTGTCTGCCACAGTGGGTACGGTTCGGGGGTTGCATTTTCAGGCTCCGCCCTACGCGCAAGCGAAGCTGGTGCGCTGCGGGCGCGGCGCCATCTTTGATGTGGCGGTCGATATTCGGCGCGGAAGCCCGACCTATGGCAACTGGGTGGGGTATGAGCTTAGCTCAGAAAATGGCGCGCAGCTATATGTTCCCACAGGCTTTGCCCATGGCTTCGTTACGTTAGAGCCCGACAGTGAGATAATCTACAAATGCAGCGAATATTACGCGCCCGAGACCGAGGGCGCGTTGCGATGGGATGATTTGGCCATTGGCATCGACTGGCCCATAACAGGCGAGGCAATCCTAAGCGAGAAAGACGCTACAGCCCCACTGCTGGCCGAGTTCAACAGCCCGTTCGAGTTTCGAGGATAGGCCATGAAGCTTCTCGTCACAGGCGGGGCGGGCTTCATCGGCTCTGCTGTAGTGCGGCTGGCGGTCGCGCGAGGCCATACTGTTGTGAACCTAGATGCGCTTACTTATTCCGCCAATCTAGCCAACGTGGCGTCGGTGGCGGATAGCCCGTCTTACGCCTTCGTACAGGCAGATATTCGCGATCGTGCGGCGGTTGACGCGATTTTTGCCGCCCATCGGCCCGATATTGTGCTGCATCTAGCAGCTGAGTCCCATGTCGACCGATCAATCGACGCGCCTTCCGACTTTATTGATACCAATATCACCGGTACGTTCAACATGCTGGAAGCCGCGCGAAAATATTGGGTGGCGGAGGGCCTGCGCGAATGTTTTCGCTTTCATCATGTCTCGACCGATGAGGTGTTTGGCTCGCTGCCCGCTGACCCAGATTTGCAATTCACGGAAAACACGCCCTACGATCCGCGCAGTCCGTATTCGGCCTCCAAAGCTGCGTCTGATCACCTTGTGCGCGCTTGGTATGAAACCTATGGCTTGCCAGTGGTGCTGAGTAATTGCTCAAACAATTATGGCCCCTATCACTTTCCCGAGAAGCTGATCCCGGTCATCATCCTGAGTGCGCTGTCGGGCAAGCCGCTGCCAATCTACGGCGACGGCAGCAACATCCGCGACTGGCTCTATGTGGAGGATCACGCCGACGCGCTGCTCTTGGTGGCCACTAAGGGAACACCGGGGCGCAGCTACAATATCGGCGGCGAGAACGAACGCACGAACCTTCAACTGGTGCAAACCATCTGCGCCATACTTGATCGGCTGCATCCGCGCGCAGCTGGCAGGTATGCCGATCTAATCACCTTTGTCGCCGATCGTCCTGGACATGACGCGCGCTATGCGATCGACCCCACGCGCATCCGCACGGAACTCGGGTGGCGCCCGTCGGTCAGTGTGGAAGAGGGGCTAGAACGAACCGTATTGTGGTATGTAGAGAACAGGGACTGGTGGCGCCCGCTGCTAACACGTCACGGTGTGGGTCAGCGCCTGGGCACAGCAAAGCCCACCACATGAGCGGCCTTCTGGTGTTCGGTCGCACGGGCCAGGTCGCAAAAGAACTGCAACACCTGGCCCAAGTGCAGGCTTTGGGCAGGGATGCGGCTGATTTGTCTGACCCTGCTGCCTGCGCCGCTGCAATCTATGCACACGGTCCCCGTGCAGTAATCAACGCGGCCGCCTATACCGCCGTGGACCGCGCCGAAGAGGAAGAGGCTCTGGCTACGACCATCAACGGCGCGGCGCCCGCCGCCATGGCAGAGGCCTGCGCCGCGTTGGACATTCCGCTAGTGCAACTTTCTACAGATTACGTCTTTGCGGGTATTGGCACACAGGCCTTTGCGCCAGACGATACCACTGAGCCACAAAACGCCTATGGGAGGTCTAAGCTGGCAGGTGAGCAGCGTATTCGTGCGGTAGGCGGCAGCTACGCGATCTTGCGCACCTCATGGGTGTTTTCCTCTCATGGAAGCAATTTCGTCAAGACCATGCTTCGGCTCTCGGAGAGCCGGAACGAGCTGAGCGTAGTGGATGACCAGTTCGGCGGTCCAACCCCTGCGCGTGCCATTGCCGCCGCCTGCCTTGAAATCGCCAATCAGCTTTGTGCCGGCCGAGACAAATCCGGCACGTACCATTTCAGCGGCGCGCCAGATATCAGCTGGTGCAATTTCGCCCGCGCGATTTTCATGGAGGCCGACCGTCCAATTGGCGTGAAGGGTATTTCTACGAGCGACTACTCCACGCCTGCCAACCGTCCGCTGAATTCCAGGCTGGACTGCAGCAGCACTACAGCGACATTTTGCATTGCCCGCCCTGATTGGCGGGCAGCGCTTGCAGACACATTGACCGAGTTAGGTATTTCCACATGACAAAGCGCAAAGGCATTATTCTGGCCGGCGGGTCGGGAACCCGCCTCTATCCCATCACTCTAGGCGTCTCTAAACAGCTTCTGCCGATCTACGACAAGCCTATGATTTATTACCCCCTGACGGTGCTGATGCTGGCTGGCATCCGTGACATCATGGTGATCACCACCCCCCACGACTCAGATCAGTTTCAGCGAACTTTGGGTGATGGCAGCCAGTGGGGCATAACGTTGCATTATGAGGTACAACCCAGCCCCGACGGGCTCGCACAGGCTTTTATTCTGGCCGAGGAGTTTCTGGCTGGCTCCCCCGCAGCTATGGTTTTGGGCGATAATATCTTTTTCGGCCACGGCCTTCCCGAACTGCTGCAAGAGGCGGGAAAAACCACTCATGGCGCCACCATTTTTGCCTATCGCGTGGTCGATCCGGAACGCTATGGCGTGGTGGAGTTCGACGAGGACGGCATGGCAAAAAAAATCGTCGAAAAGCCGGCCGCGCCGGCTTCGAACTATGCCGTGACTGGGCTCTACTTCGTCGATGGCACGGCACCCGAACGAGCCCGCGCCGTGCGCCCCTCCGCCCGAGGCGAGTTGGAAATCACCACGCTTTTGGAGAGCTATCTTATCGCTGGCACCTTGACCGTGCAGAAAATGGGCCGCGGCTATGCTTGGCTGGACACCGGCACCCACGCGAGCCTGTTGGACGCAGGAAATTTTGTGCGCATCCTGACCGAACGTCAAGGTCAGCAATTGGGAAGCCCCGACGAAGTAGCCTTCCAAATGGGCTGGATTACCAATGACCAGCTAATCAACCGAGCAAGGCAGTTCGGGAAGAATGACTACGGCGCTTACTTAAACGTCACAGCGCAAGGACAAAGTTAGTTTGGCTGGTGGGAAGGGAAATCGGCCAGCTTGCTCGAGGCCGCGGCACACCTTGGTGCCCTTGCGCGACGCCAAACACATGCAATGGCGCGGAAGGTGAGCCAGTTCCTGCGCAGACGGAAGCAGAGCCGTACCTGCTATCGGCGTCGTCAGTAGGGCCAATGCTGGCGTTGGTGTCCTTCATGAACATGATCGGGTTCATGCCGATCCTGGCCGTGGTTTCGTCGGCACGGTCTGAGACGCTTCAGCAAGCATAGGTAGAGCCTCGACACTAACGAACCGAGCGATACCCCCGGACGCAACGCTCCAGTGCGGTCGCGGGTCCGTTGGAGCTCTGCAGGCATCTCCTCGGGCCAGCCGGGCCGCGCTACCCATTTGAGAAGGGTGCCGGACAAATCAGGTAGAGGTCTGGTTACAGTGCCAACAGGCTCTTGGGAGCCGAAGGCACCGCTCGGTGCTACTGAGCATACTCAAGACCGAGCTCTTCCACAGCATGGATGGCGCACGCTTCGTCGGTGTCACCGGCATCACCCGAAACGCCGATGGCGCCGATCAGCATCCCTTCGCGAAGCAGCAGCAGGCCGCCAGGCGCTGGCAGTAGTCGGCCGTCCAACAAGCTTGCAGCGGCGGCGAAGAATTCTGGTGCCTGTGGTGCACGTTCGGAAAGAGTGCGCGAGCCGAGGCCGAGGCTTAAGGAGCCCCATGCTTTTGCCTGGGCCAGGGCCAGCCGCGCAAAACCTGCCCCGTCCTCACGTGCGCCGGCTACTTGATGGCCGCCGCTGTCGAGTACAACTGCCGACAGGGGCCGTGCACCCAGGCGTCGTCCCTCTGCGAATGTCGCCTTCAACAAGGCAAAAGCAATGTGAAGCTCCATCAGTTGACCTTTCGTGAGTTTGGGCGAATGGGCGCTAGGCTTTTCAAAAGCCGATGCCGTGGCAAGTATTGTCCTCCGACGCCACCAAGCGACCATGCCGGCCGCGGCGTCGGCGTAGTCCTACAACTGACCTCGAGCCCCAATGTTCCGGGCGATGGCAAAGCCAGGACCCAGCGCCGCCGCCGGCCACATCGTCGTCAAGATCGATGTGGGTAAACTTCTTAAACTGATAAGCCCGTTTGCGTGTCGAAGAAGCGAACCTTGGCCGGGTCGGATGGGCGCAGCCCCACCGCGCCGCCGGCGCTGAGCTGCACGGTTGCGGGCAGGAAGGCCGAAACCAGAGCGTCGCCCACATCTATGCGCACCAAGCTGCGTGAGCCGAGAAACTCGACCGTTCTTACGATCCCCTTTATTGGCGCGTTTTCGGATGGGTCGTGCTCGATGTTTTCGGGGCGGATGCCTATCGAAAGCTGCTCTGCCGGCACCCCGACGGTCGCGGGAAGCGGCAGGGAAAAGCCTTTGCCGACAAGGCTGCCGCTTTTGCTCTCGCCGTTGAGAATGTTCATTCCGGGCTCGCCCAGGAAGCGCGCCACGAACAGATTGGCAGGACGGTCGTAGAGGTCCCGGGGCGTGCCGACCTGTTCGATGCGTCCCGCCGACATGACCACGATCAGGTCCGAAAGGGTCATGGCCTCGCTCTGGTCGTGAGTGACGTAGAGCATGGTCGCGCCCAGACGCTGGTGCAAATCCTTCAGTTCCGAGCGCATCTGCACCCGCAATTGTTGGTCAAGATTGGAGAGAGGCTCATCGAGCAGGTAGACGGTGGGCGTGCGCACCATGGCACGGCCCAGCGCGACGCGTTGACGCTGTCCGCCGGAAATTTCCCGAGGGTAACGGCTGAGCATGCCATCAAGGCCCAACATGCGCGCGGCAGTGCGAACCTTGTTGTCCACTTCGGGTTCGGGTGAGCGGCGTCGGCGCGCCCGCATCGGAAACGCTATGTTTTCATAGAGGGTCAGGTGCGGATAGAGCGCGTAGGACTGGAAGACCATGGCTATGTCGCGGTCAGCTGGCTTGACGGTCGTGACATCGCGATCGCCGATCAGGATCTGCCCTTCAGTGGGCATTTCCAGACCAGCAATCATGTTGAGCGTCGTGCTCTTACCGCATCCCGAGGGCCCCAGCAGGGTGACGAACTGGCCGGGCGCGATGGTGATATTTATGCCTGAGACGGCTCGAACATTGCCATAGCTCTTGCCGACATTGATGAAGCGGACCGATTGCGCTGTCGATGCGTTGCGTGGCACTGCGTTCACCGAATTAGCCTTTCACCGAACCATCAGCGAAGCCGCCGATGAGATATTTACGGAACAGGAGGAACATGACGACGGGGGGGATGGTCGCAATGATGACGCCAGCCATCAGCGCGCCCCAGTCCCTGCCGTGGAAACCCTGGAAGAAGATCAGAGCCACCGGCAGGGTGCGTAGGCCCGGCGTGTCGACCATCGTGGTGGCGGTGACATAGTCGTTCCAGGAATGCAGGAAACCGAAGGTCGCGGCGGCCAGAAGTGCTGGCTTGGCGCCTGGCAGCACGACCTTCCACACCGCCTCGAAACGCGAGTACCCATCGATCTGCGCCGCCTGTTCGAGTTCGCGTGGGATGGTGTTGAAATGCGACCGCGTCACCCACACGGCGAAGGGCAGGATATGGCCGGCATAGAGCAGGGGTAGCGCGACATAGGTGTTGTAAAGTCCCATATTGACGAAGAGCAGCTGGGTGGGCAGCAGCACGGCGAAGCCGGGGACTGCCATGGCACCTACGAAGAGGACCAAGACCAGCTGCTTGCCCGGGATGGGGTATCGCGCGAGCGAATAGCCAGCCACGGTGCCAAGGACCAGCGCGACCGCCACCGCCAGAAAGGCGTAGAGGCCGCTATTGAGAAAAGCCCGGTGTACACCTTCCGAGATCAGGCGGGCGTAGTGGTCCAGCGTCGACACCGAAGGGATGAGCTCGGGCGGCACCTGGAAGATGCGATTGGTCGGCTTGAGCGAGGTCGAAAACGCCCAGACGATGGGGCCGAGGGCGACCAAGGCTGCAAGAAGACAACCCAGCAACAACAGCCCGTTACGGGTTCCGGTTTTCATGCGGCAGCTCCCGGCTGCTTGCCCAAGATTTTGATGTAGAGGGCGATGAGCAGCATGTTGATCATGAACATGACGATGGCGATGGCGTTGCCGCGCCCCTGGTCGAGCTCCACAAAGCCGGTATGGTAGAGCAGATAGCCAAGCGTCGTGGTCTGACGGATCGGGCCACCGCCGGTCAGTCCGATAATGGTCTGGACCTCGTTGAAATAGCTGATGGTCAGCATGGAGATGACGATCAGCAGCGACGACGCCAATAGCGGCAGAGTGATCTTGCGGAACGCTTCCCAAGCGCCAAGGCCATCCATGGCGGCTGCCTTGTAGAGATCACGTGGGATTTGCCCGAGCCCGCCCGTAAGGATGATGGCGGCGAATGCAAAATTGCGCCACACCGCGATCAGTATCAGCGTCGGCATGGCGAGGATCGGGTCGGTCAGCAGGTCCTGCGGCGGCATGCCGAAGGCGGCAAACACGGCGCCGACAAGCCCGCCGGGCGAGGGGACCAGGATCCATTTCCACAGCAGAGCCACGACGATCGGGCTCATCGCCCAGGGCACGAGGAGGACGGTGAGCAGGATGCTGCCCCATTTACCGAGGCGTCGGATGCCCATGGCCGATACCAAAGCCAGGGGGACGGCAATGACCAGGGAGCCGAAGGTGAAGATCAGGGAACGGCCCATGGCCTGCCAGGCGAAGGGATCGCGGAACAGCGCGACGTAGTTCTGCAGGCCAACATAACCTTCATCGCCAAAGAAGAAGACCTGTCGAAGGCTGAGATAGAAGCCATAAAAGGCCGGAAGCACATTGATCGCCACAACGAGGATAAGTGCGGGGCCGACAAGTGCCGACCCCACGATTCTGGTCTTGCGGGCCACTGAGTCCAGGGCGCGGGAAGAGTCCACCGAAATCTCAACGGCCGTCGTCATCGCACTACCAACCCAGCGTTGCCTTGGCTCGTTCTAGGATGGCGCTCACATCCTCGTCGGTGCCGATCAGCTCCTGAAGCGCGGTGTTCATGATCGGGAAGACCCTGGTGATGTCGGGCAGCTTGGGTGGGAAGGTCAAAGC
The DNA here is from genome assembly GCF_003994485.1 of Arsenicitalea aurantiaca. GTDB lineage: Bacteria > Pseudomonadota > Alphaproteobacteria > Rhizobiales > Devosiaceae > Arsenicitalea > Arsenicitalea aurantiaca. Next base: position 40,643 of record NZ_RZNJ01000004.1, on the reverse strand, counting down.
GCCCGGTGCGTCGAGCAGCGCGTTGAACACGGCGATGGATTCGGCCTCGGGGGTGCTGAAGAACGGGTCGGACTGAACGGAGCGGCGGTCTGGCACCAGCCCGGCGGTCTGCGCCCACTGCATCGAAGCTTCCGGCGTGTAGAGCGCTTCCACAAAGGCGGTAGCGGCTGCCTTGTTCTCAGATTTTGCCGAAACACCTACTGTCCAATAGGGCCCCAACAACACAGCCGGAGGCCGATCACCAAAGGCCGGCCAGGCCGAGACGGCAAGATCATCGGGGTCATAGGCGGCCGCTATTGACTTGTACTGGGCAAACCGTGGCGCGAAAGCCTGGACGATGGCGAAGCGACCCGCGGCGAACTGGTCCTGAATATCGTCGCCCATTGCGTTCAGCAGCGTGGGCGAGAGAGCGCCGACAGACACAAGCTGTCGGACAACATTGGCTGTTTCGACCGCTTCGGGTCCGGTGACATCGAATTGTCCGGTCTCGGCGTCAAAGATGCCCGGACCGAAACCGGTCATTATGTTGATGAACGCTGAGACGCTATTATCATTGGTAGGCAGGCCGAGGCCAAGACGGTCGCCGCTGGTCAGCCTGCCGGCGACCGGGATGAATTCGTCCCAGGTCAGCGGCGGTGCATCGAGCCCGACTTCGGCCAGCGCGTCCTCGCGATAAAAGAGTACCTGCGCGGGCGATGGCCAGAGCGGCAGGGACGTGCGAACGCCATCGATGACCGATTTTTCTGCGAAGACCGGATAGAGGTCGGGGATGACATCGCTCTGAAAGGAGGCGGACAGTTCGTCGTTGAGATCAGCGAGCGCTCCGCGCTGATTGACCAGATCGAGGAAGGTGTCTCGCATCCAGATGATGTCGGGCGCCCGGTTCTGGGCCGAGGCCGCAACGAACTTCGTTTCGAGTTCCTGGAAGGGTTGAGATTCGACTTCAACCGACACGCCCGGATTGGCCGCGACAAACGTCTCGATCAGGTCGCGCAGCACGACTTCGCGTGGCGACTGGCCTTCGGCGCTGAGAAAAGTCCAGATCCGGATGGTGCCGCTGTGCTCCTGAGCAAGAGCGATTTTGCCCATGGCGGGCAGCAGCGCAGATGCTGCTCCCAGCTTCAAGACCGTGCGTCGATCCAGTTTACCGATACTCATTGCAAGTTCCTCCACTGCTTGAATTTTTATGATTTCGCCGGGGGCTATCGCTCCAGCGTGCTCAACACACGCGAGCGCCCATTCAGTAGGTGCCGTCGGATCTCGGCCCGAGCGCGATCTGCGTCGCGCGCCGCGACGGCATCGACGATGCCGCCATGCTCGAGGGAGATCAGTTCCCGGCGCTCGGCCAAGGTCAGAAAGCCTCGCTCGGCCGACAGGCTGCTCCACCTGAAGATGTGAGAAGTGAGCTTGCCCAGCGCGTCACTGAGCTTGGGATTATGCGCGCAGGCCGCTAAGGCCGAGTGGAAGGCGACGTCTTCCTTGTCGGCATGGTTGCTGGCGAGCTGGATGATCAGGTCAGCCTGGGCTTTTTGCAGATTGGCAAGGTCCGCGTCAGTGCGGCGGTCGGCGGCGAGGGCCGCAACCTCGCTTTCGAGCGCCAAGCGAACTTCATGCCATTCGGCCAGATCGCGCATGGATTCGATGGCCGACAGGCGCATCATTTCAGGGGAGCCGTTGTGCACGGCATAGCTTCCCGAACCCTTGCGAGAGCGCACCATGCCCTCGGCGCGGAGGCGCGCCAACGCTTCCCTTATACTGGCGCGCGACAGGCCGAACATATCGACGAAGTCGGATTCGGCGGGCAGGCGCTCCCCATCATCCAGTTGCCCCATATAGAGGACCAGCTGGCGATAGGCACTCTCACTGCGACTTTCAGTTTCCATGTTCCTTAGACACCAATATCCGTTGACGGGCAGATTGTTGTCTGACTAGAATTGTTCTGTCAGACAGCTTGGCTTTTGGCAAGCGAGAATTTCTAAGGGATGAAATGAAAAGAATCATTGGCGCACGGCCCGGCTGGCGCATTGCCAAGGTGGAAGTCCACGAATTTGACTATGTCGTGGATGGATTGGGCATGGATGACAGTGGCAATCGCTGCGTGATGAAGGGCCAGCAGAGCCGCCTTTCAGCCTTTGCCGTCGTGATCGAGACCCGGGACGGTGCGCGCGGCGAGTATTGCAGCGTCCATAGCGGCAAGAACGGCGCCATGGTGGGCCAGGTCAAGGCGCTGGCCGGCCAGATCCTGGGCGAGGACGCCGAGGAACGCGAAGCAATCTACAACAAGCTCAAACGGTTTCACCGCCACTATATGGCAATTGGCCACTCGGCATTGGACATCGCGCTGTGGGATCTGGCAGGCAAGGCTGTCGAGAGATCGGTATGGCGATTGCTGGGTGGGTATCGCCAGCGACTGCCCACCTATGCCAGCACGCTCAATGGCGGTCGACATGGCATTCTCGATTCTATCGAGGCCTACGCGGACTTCGCTGAAGAGTGCCTTGCTCTTGGCTACCGAGGCTACAAGATCCACGGCTGGGGTGAAGGCAACCCTCGGGAAGAGGCTGCCAATCTGCTGTTCTGCGCCAAGCGCGTCGGTGATCGCATGGCGCTGATGTATGATGCGGCCAGCGAATTGCAGACTTTTGCCGATGCCATCTATGTCGGCAAGGCCTGCGACGAGGGCGGCTACCTCTGGTTCGAAGATCCGTTCATGGACGCGGGGTGGTCGCCCCACGCGGCGCGCCAGCTCAAGGAAAGTGTCCGGACGCCGCTCATGCTGACCGAGCATGTGCGCGGGCTGGAGGCCAAGGCGTCGTGGATCGGAGAGCGCGCCACCGATTATATCCGGGTCGACCCTGACTATGACATGGGGATTACCGGCACCATGAAGACCGCACATCTGGCCGAGGCCTTTGGGCTCGATTGCGAGATTCACGCCGCTGGGCCGGCGCAGCGACATTGCATGGCCTCGATGCGTAATTCGAGTTGGTACGAGCTCTCTCTCGTTGCCCCAGGTGTGGCCAATCCCGTGCCCCCGGTTTTTGGCTCGGGCTATAGCGATGCGCTCGAAGACATAGGCGCTGATGGCTGCATGCCGGTTCCGGACGGTCCGGGACTTGGCGTCGAATATGACTGGGACTACATCATCGCCAACCGCACTGCATTTCAGCAGTTCGTCGTCACGGATGACCGGCCGTGACCTCAGGCTATGATTTCGTGATCGTAGGGGGCGGCTCGGCGGGCTGCGTCCTGGCCAATCGTCTCTCGGCCGCCAGCGCCCATCGTGTCCTACTGATCGAGGCAGGGGTCGACCATCCGCCGGGTCAGGAGCCGGACGCAATTCGCGACGTCTATCCGTATCGGGCCGCTTTCAACCCGTCCTATCAGTGGCAGGATCTAAAGGCGCATCTGCTGCCCGTTCCGCATAACGATCCGGATCGACCGCCCTTAAAGGCTTACGGCCAGCCGCGGCTGATTGGCGGCGGTTCGAGCATCAATGGCGAGATTGGAAATCGCGGTCTGCCGGTGGACTATGATGAATGGGCCGAATTGGGGGCCGCCGGGTGGGACTGGCAGAGCGTGCTGCCATACTTCCGAAGGCTCGAAACCGACATGGACTATGAAGGTCCTTTCCATGGAGACGATGGCCCCATCGCCATCAGTCGGGTTTCCGAGAACCAGTGGCCCGGCTTTACCCGGGCAGCGACGGCGGCCTTTTCAGCGGCCGGCTACAGAAATATCGGGGACCAGAATGGTGTCTTCGAGGACGGCTGGTTCCCACTTTCGCTGACAACCAATCGCCACCAGAGAATTTCCGCGGCCATGGGTTATCTCGATGCGGCGACCCGCGCACGCCCCAATCTTACCATCAGGACCGATTGCACGGTGGACGGATTGGTAATGGACGGGCGCCGTGTTGCCGGGGTCAGGGTGGGAGCGGAACAGATCCTGGCGCGGCGGGTCATCCTGTCGGCCGGCGCGACGCGGTCGCCGATCTTACTGCTCCGCGCCGGCATCGGCTCGGCCAATGAACTCCACGCAGCTGGAGTTCCGGTTCTTCACGACCTGCCTGGCGTGGGCAGAAATCTGCAGGAACACCCCTCCATAGCCATGTCATCTTGGATTCGCCGGGGATCGCGCATGGGCAAGGTCCCCCGCCGCCATGTTCAGGCAGGATTGCGCTTCTCGTCCGACCTACCCGACTGCGGGGCAAGCGACATGTTTATGGTCGTGGTCTCCAAATCGGCATGGCATCCGGTGGGCATTCGCATCGGCTCGCTGTTCAGCTGGATCAACAAACCCTATTCGCAAGGCTTTATCCGGCTCGATCCAGGCAATCCGAATGGCCAGCCGGATATGCGCCTCGAAATGCTGTCCGATCCGCGCGATCTGGCGCGGATGAAGATCGCAGTGCGCAGAATGGCAGCTTTCTACGCCACCAATGTTCTGCAAGCGGCGTCGGCCCACCCCTTCGCCGCTACGCATGGCGCCATGGCGAAGCTGGTTGGCGACGTCAATCTGCGCAACTGGGTCGCCACTATGGTGCCCGCCCTCCTTACCGATGGACCGTCCAGGCTAAGGGATTTTGTCATCGACCGCTTGTTTGCAGCTGGTGACGATCTGAGCCTAGCTCTGCGCGACGACGATGCCATGACGGCGCTCGTGCGCAAGCATACGGTGGTGGGATGGCATCCTTCCTGTACCTGCCGCATGGGGCGGGCCGAAGATCCACTCTCGGTTACCGATGCGCGAACGGGGCAGGTGCACGGTATCGACAACCTGCATGTTGTTGACGCTTCGAACATGGTGCGGGTGCCCCGTGCCAACACCAACCTTCCGACCATGATGCTGGCCGAAAAACTGGCCGACGGAATTCTGGCAATGACTAGCCATTGATCTGACGCCTACCCACCGTTCCGCCTGCCGCACGAGACCATCTCGGCGGCATGGGCACTGTTAGATGGTCTAGAAATGGCCAGCTCTGCGCCAAGGCTGCGCTGTTGATCAGTGTGTCGGTTGGTCAATTGCCTGATCGCTTGACTTTTCTCATGGAGATATCGGCGCAAGCGCAGATCGGCGGCAGGCCGATCTTGTCCTACATCCCCAGCGTTTGGGCTATTGCGAGCTTTGGCTGCGAAGCACTGGCAGGAGGTCATTCCGAGGAATATGGCCTAGACATCGCCGCAACCATGCCTTCGACTGCGCCGCTGCGCTACGAGGCAGCGGGTGAGGGGATCGGAACAGAGAAGGGTGCGGCCAGCCCAGTAAGGTAGGTCGCTGCCTCGGAGGCCCTGGCAGCAGCGGTGAACAAGGCCCGGTTGTCGGACTTCAAGAGCTTCAGCCAGTGAGCCAGATAGGCTGCATGGTCAGGTCGCGGACTTTGCGTCACCTGCAGCTCGGCACAAAGGAACGCCGAAGCGATTTCGGCGACAAGCTCCTCGGCTGCGTAGGCATCATCGCCGAAGCGCTCGCCGAACCGCCTGTTCAAGCGAGCGGGCGCACCGGTCCAATGCGCCAGTTCGTGCAGCAGCACAGAGTAATAGCTTTCAAGGGGCGATGAGGTAGGTGTGCCCACGAAGCTCTGCTGGTCAGGCATGACGATCCGATCGGCGCGACGATCATAATAAGCCTCGTCACCGCCATGGTGGATTTCGGCTTTGCTGCTGGCGATTAGGGACGCGACTTGGGAAACAGCTGGGACGGGCATGTCCTTCCCGCACGCAAGCTGGACCGTCTCGGGCAGAACATAGCCTTCGACCTGATCCGCGTTAAAGACGATCGAGAGGCGCGCCACGCGGCGGCGGCCATCATCGTCGGCATTCTCTGGATCGGGTTCGACGTCGTAATCGCGGTAGAAGATGATCGGCGTGCCTTTCTCACCTTTCCGCACTTGCGCGCCGAGGTCGAGCCACTGGCGATAGCTCGCCCAGGAGGATGTCGTGTAGCCAGCGGCAAAGGCGGCACACCAGAGGCTGATGATGTTGACCCCGTTATAGGGCTTCGTTGTGCGCGCATTGGTGGGGAGGGTCATTGGGGCCTCGGCACGCCGCCAGGGCAACACAGGATTACCCGGATCGGCTTCAATGGCGGCAATGAGCTGAGTCGTGATTTCGGCGTGAAGATCGCGTCGAGCTGGAGGAGAAGAGGTGCGCATGGGGAACTCCGCTGTCGGAGTTCGGGCTTCAGGCGCAGAGATTAGAAATTGCCACCTTGGCGGCTGATTGTGGATGGTGAGGCTGCCGGCGCTACCACCAGGCCGCACTTGGAGTGTCTGGTGCATCAGGGCGTAAGGCTTGTCAGGAACCAGCGAAGCTCATCAGGGGAGTGGCCGGAATATCCTTCTCAATCACCTCGTCCCGCCGCTTGAGCCCCCCGCGCCGACCACCGCCGAGCCTGTCTGTTTCCGCTCCCACACCGCAATTGAGGCTGCGTCCTCCGTTGCCCAAGCTGCACTCGACCCAAGCCAGTTGACTGCGAAGCTGGTTCCGACCAGCGCGACGATTCAGATCCTCGGCGTCAGATGCCACCCAATCGACAGAGCAAGGTCTGTCAGCTCGCGTTGAGGTGCTAGCCTGTCGTCACTCACCGGAGCGCGCGCAGTCGGGCGCTGGATACACCAATTGTACGTACCTATAGAATAGGATTATCTGCTCCCAAGTGCTGAGCGGCGGCGGCAGAAGTGATCGGCCGGGGCATAGCAGCGCCGTGGGAGATGTGCACGCGAGCATCAGCAGCCGCTACCAGACGTGGAACTCCAGGTGATTGCAAGAGGACTGACAGAGGATGCGAGCTGAGGTGAAGCGGCCAGTGCGGCCGGTGCGTCATCCCGATCGTGAGCTCGAGTGTGAGGAGGCGCTGGAACCAGCGCTGCTCGAGCTCGTCGCCGCGGCCGAGGGCGCAGGCTGGGATCACGGCGAGATCTGGCTGGCCTTGGTGAGCCTCGGCGTCAATCACATCAATGCCGACATCGAGAAGGAGAAACGCGAGACGAATCTGCGTACGGCACGGGGCGTCCGCCGGCTCTTCCCCGACGGCTAGGCGCCTGCCTTGCCGCCCGGCAACACGATGAACCGGCTGTCGCGCAGCACGAACGCACCTTCGGTCAGCGACACGCGCCGGCCGGGATAGGCCAGCACCGCCGCCTCGAAGGCCGCATGCGCAACGCTGATGTGTCGCACCTGTGCGATAACGCTCACCAGCACCTCGTTGCCGACGTCCCGATTCTCGACCGCGTACGGCAGCCCGCCTATCAGCGGCTGCGGCGTCTTGGGCACACCCATCCAGATGTGGACGCCCTTACTGTTGCAGGCTGGGCAGCGCATGCGCTCGGAAAAGTGCCGCTGCCCGCGCATCGGCCACAGGCTGTGCGCGCCGCCGACATAGTGGATGACTTTCGGAAGATCGACGGGCCACCGGTGCCGGCACTGGAGCTGGAGGCAGATCGCTACCAGCTCCTGACCGCTCACTCGGGCGTCCTCTAATGTCTTCAGCGTCCGCGGCATTCCACGATCCTCATCACGAGGAGTCGTGTCCTAGAATGAGAACGGAAAGCGAACAAGAGGGTAGGAGTGGATTGTGAACTGGCGGACCGGATTTTGGCGCGCTTTTGACAGCCATCCGCTCCTGATGCCAATTCGAGCCTCAGGGCCCTGACAGGAGTTCGGCTACCAGCGTTTGCCACCGAAGCCCCGCAGGTGGCAGAATCGAACCGGAACGCCTGAGGGAGAGATCAGTGGCCGGCACCGACAACTTTACCGAGCGGGAGGCGCGCGACGTTGTCGCTCGCTCCGCTCGCGTGTTGCGGAGTTGGGAACACGAGCTTGCGGTGCTCTACGATGAGGATAGCGAGGACGCCGACTATAGTGGGGGCGCCGTCGCCACGATCTTGTCAACGCTGCGCGATATCGAACGCGATTTCCCCGCGTTGAAGAAGGAAGCCAGGGCTGTGATCGAGCGTTATCGGAAATTCTCTTATGTCGACCGTCGATAGGGAGCCGAAGCACAGGCGCCGGGGCCCCAACTTCAAGCACACCGCAGAGACCGACCGCTTCATCTGCGACAGCCGGAAGGCCGCCGTGACATTCGCAGCCATCGCTGAGACGCTCGGGATTTCGACGGCCGCGGTCGTACAGAGGGCCAGGCATCTGGATCCCGGCACCGAAAGCCTACGGTCCGGTCGCTACATCCGGGCAACGCCAGAACAGGTTTCGATCCTGGGCGAGATGGTGGACGAGGGTGCAACGCTCGCTGCCATCGGTCAAAGGCTCGGAGTTGGTCCTGATACAATTCGGGCATGGCTCGACGCATCCGGCTTCGCATCCTATCGTCGGCGGAAGATCCTCACGGAGGTCGTCGGTGGTCAGGACAAGCGGCGCAGGTTTGCTCACACTGCCGAAACAGACAGGGTGATTGTGGATAGCCTGGCAGCCGGCAAGACCTTCGTCTCGATGGCGGATGCGCTTGGGACCACAAGGCGCGTTGTCCGGGCACGGGTCCGATTCCTTCAGGCCGAGTGCCTGTTTCCTCCGCCCACAAAATGATACGAGACGTCCGTGTGCCGATGGTGTTTGAGTCTCTGCAGGCGACGTTGCCATCTAGGGTCCGGACTCAATTGCACCAATAGGTGATGGCAGCAGCGATGAGTGCTGTGGCCAGGAAGTTTCTGGCGAGCTTATCGTAGCGGGTTGCGATGCGTCTCCAATCCTTGAGGCGGCACCAAAGACGCTCGACCAAGTTTCGGGCCTTGTAGGCGTGTCGGTCATATGGGATTGGCGCGCGCCGGCTGGCGGTGGAGGGGATAACGACCTGAGCGCCCTGCGCAGCGATGGCGGCGCGGATGGCGTTGGTGTCGTAGCCGCGATCGGCAATGAGACGATCGAAGCGCCCTGCCGCTTTTTCGATCAAGGCGCCAGCCATGGTCATGTCGTTGATATTGCCGGCCGAGACCATGAGCAGGCGCGGGCGCCCCTGGGTGTCTGTCAGTCCATGGAGCTTGCTGGTGCGACCGCCGCGTGAGATGCCGATGGCTTGCGCGAAGGCCCCCCTTTTGCGCCGCCCGCCGAGCGGTGGGCCTTAATGTGGGTCGCGTCGAGGGCAACAGTGCCCCAGATGCCATTATGCCCGGTCAGCGCCTCGAACATCCCCAACCAGATGCCTTGTCGGCTCCAGCGATTGAAGCGGTTATAGATTGTCGTGTACGGCCCATATTCGGGCGGGCAATCACGCCAGCGTGCTCCGCTCTAGAGCATGTGCACGATGCCCGAGATCACCCGACGGTCATCGACCCGATGCGCGCCTTTGCGACCACGAGGCAGCAAGGGCTCGATGCGAGCCCACTCCGCATCGCTCAACCACGTCAACTGTCGCTGTTTCATCGCGGTCTCCTCTCCTCGGAAACCTTGAATCACAACTTATGCCGCACGGGAATCCTTATTGGGTACGGACCCTAGGCCGCCGTTCGCCCTTCGGGCGGCGTCGCCGTTCTTCAGCTGGCACTTTCTTTCAAGAACTCGATGACGACCTCATCCTGAGCGCCGTATGGGCGGTTGCCCCAATCGAATGAATTCGGGTGTCCACGGTGTGATCGGCAGCGCCGATTGGATGCGCGGATATCGAGCCAAATGACCTTTGTCTGCTTTCTATCCGTCGACCTTGTGCCAGTCCCACCTCCAACAACGTCGCTGCTGCTACAGATTGCGGCGTCACCTTCGATCGCGATGAGCTCTTGAACGAGAGCCTGTTCTTCGGCTTCGACCACGCCCGTAGCGCCATTGCTGAAAGGACGCAGGACCTCCATACCGCAAGACCCCATTTCTCGCTCGGCTATCAGACCCCGGCGGCCTTTGCTGGAGCACTAGCCGCAACCGGCTCCGACCCTGTGCTCGATAAGGGCTTCCCCTCTCCGCCGGTTGCTCAACCCGCGCCACACGGCGTAACTGAAACGGCCGAGGCTCTAATCGCCGCTGGATGAAAGTTCAGTGGCAGGTGAGTGCCATCCTGCGGAGACGCCCATCAACGGATTGTCGTTGGCAAATCGCTCGGAGTATCGACCAGATGCCACAGGCTCTCGAAGCCATGGCCCTGCTTCCATCCCTCGGTTTCCGCAGCGGCCATACAGTCACCCTCGAACGGGTCCCGCACGACCCTAAACTCGGTGTCGAGGAGTTGACCGAGAACGTAGCAGTCGGATTCATAGCGGCCTAGTATGGCGTTCTCGCGCTCTACGCCGATACGAACCAGTATTGCCTTGATGCGGCGATCCTGCCAAACGGCCGTACCATAGTCGAGTAGATCGTCAGACACAGTCGTAATCGTCCACCGGTCATTGCGCAACGCACTTAAGACCTTATGCGTCTTGGGAAAGTGCAGCAGTAGGGGCGCAGGATTTTGGTCGTCCACGAAACTGCGCATCATCTCCATAATGGTCTTCTGTGCGCCAGCCGCATCAACGTGATGCTCGGCTCGCAGCGCCACCTGCTGTGCGAGGCTCGCCGCGCGGAGCTCGTCCTCCTGTGCGCTTTGGAGTTGAGCGGCAGCCCGCAGCTCCTGGTCGGCCAGCGTGGCCGCCATCAACTCTTGGCGAGATACTTCATCAAGCCGAGCGACTTCGGTCTGCACGGTGTCGGTTTCGATCCACAGAGGCAGCAGCTCGTGTTTGATGTTGTCCCGCGCCATCGCGTCCATAAGGACTCGCAACGTCTCGTCTGGACCATAAATGGCTTCACATAAGCCTCTTTGGGCCGCGACAAATGCCTGCTCTTGAGTGAGAGCCTCAGAGAAAGCCACATCGCTCAGGTAGAGCGTAACAAGATCGAGATGGCGCGCCAGGAGATTGGCGTGAGCGTCGAGGTTTTGGGCGACGGCGCAGAACGCGCTGTCCGACGAAGCAAGCTTCAAGATGCCGTAGCCATGGAGAAGTTCGTTGCCAAGGCGAAGCTTGATAGATTGGACTTCAGCATCGAGGCGTGCAGCTTCATCCGCCGTTTCCTCCGATTGCACCGACACCAAAGTCACTAGGCGACCGTCTTCGAAGCTCGAGATGATCGGCTGCGCTTGGCTGGGGCTCAGCGACAGAAAGGCCCCCCTCTCAAGTAGGATCAGGTCGGCCACTGCTGAGCCGCCCAAGCACTGCGACACCTCTACTTGCTCGATGCCAAGGTCCTTGAGTTTCCGGCGAGCCAGTAGGAATGGAAGACCCGTCTTCGGAGGCGTATGAACCCAGCAGCCGTGCACGGTACCTCCCTCCACCGTCAGATCGCCCAGCAGATTGGTGGTGAGGTAGGGGGCGGTCCCGTCAGCCACTCTGAGGACCACAAGAGCGTCGTTGTCACCCTCAAGCAGTGCCGCATTTGCTAGAGTAATCGAGAGGCCGTTCGCGATTGTCTCGACTGCTGGCTGAACACGGCGTGCGGCCTCAGACTCGGCAAAAGCCATTGCCGCTGCGGTAAGACCGTACTCGCCTATTGATGCCTGCGCACCTGCGACGATTCGCACGATGTTTGAGGACTTCTCGTCGGCGAGTGCGCCTTCGAGCGTTGCCTGGAGCTCGATCAGAGGCAGAACCTCGTCATCGGTGAGGTTCCTGCTGATGTGATCAAGGAGGAAGGTGTTTAGAAGTGTCCCTTCCTCGACCGCCGTTGCGATGGCATTGGCCAAAGCGACGTCGTTTAGGTGATGCCGTGCGGACATCGCTGCGCCGTACAGCTCATCGGCGTGTACCAACTCGTACAACGCGGCATGCGACGCGGTCAGCCCATCCAGCTGCGGATCACTGAGCTCGCGCTTCAGCCGTCCGATTGCTCGGGCCACTGATATTGGTTCGACAAAGTTCTTTCCTGACCGAGCGAAGTCTTCGATATCAGCCAGCAAGCTTCGCGCCTGCTCGAGCGCAGCGTCGAGTGCTCGGGATGCTCTCGCGGCTTCAGCGTCGGCATTTTTGAGATCCGCATCAGTGACCAAGGGTGCTTCACGAGCGGCAGCAAATGAATGCAAATCCGCAGCAAGACCCAGTTCCTGAATTATCTGGCCTGCTTCCAATTGCGCGGACGTAACCCGCTCAGCGTTTCCTTCGACAAGTATCGCCTCAAGCCGCTCTTGGAGCTTGAGCAGCGCCTCCGTTTCGGCAGCGGTAACGTTCCGGGCAATATGATCGATGATAAAGGCAGATTGATCTTCCAATCGGCGGCGGGCAAGGAGTGCTCCTGTCGTCGCAGCCTGTTCCGCTGCGAGCAGCTGAGCCATGCGGTCCTCAACGAAGACTGCATCGAGTTCGAGCAGCCTCTCCAGACGTTTCACATCCGAGTTGATGCGCGTTGCGTCTTGGGCAGCAAGCGATTGCTTGAGTGCGACCAGAGCTCGAGCAACTTCAACCCCGTCCGAGAACCGACCCCCGCGGCTTGAAAACGCTTCCACGTCGTTTAACAGGGTCGTTCCTTGCCCTGTAGCCTCCTCGCGCGCCAATCGCTCCGCTTCCTGCTTGGCTCTCGTTTGCTGCGCTTGCCAGTTCTCTGTCGCGACCTCGTGCTGGATTTCAAGTTCGGCGAGCAGCAATTCGGCCTGCTCACGCTGGTCGCTGCCGAGTTGATCAATTTCAACCTGCGCAGAGCACGCCGAGTCGGCGTGCTTCCAATCCTCCCTGTGTATAGACGCCGCGCAATTGGTGACTTGCAGGTGCAGTTCACCCAAAACCAGACGGTTGGCCAGCGCGTTGATCTGGTCTCGAAGGGCGCTAGGCTCTTGTGCAACAGCGTCCCGCTCGGTGGAGGTAAGCTCTACCAACTGCTGCTGCTTCTCCTCCAGCAACGCCCGTGAATCTATAAGCGCTGCGCTAAGCCGCCCTCGAATATCTTCCAGGATCGCCTTGATCGCACCATTTTGTGGGTCCGCTCGGTTTGCGCGGAAGCAAGCTTCCAGTCCAGCTAGCCAATCTAAGGCGTGAGCCGCTGATTTGCACGCTTCGCTGGCATGTTCGGCTTCGGCGATTGCGAGCCTGTGCGCATCGTAGGAGATCTTGTCCGCAAACCCTGAATCGAGAAAGTCCCAATAGGGGCGGGCTTGGGCAAAACCTAGCCGTTCGGCGTGGGCGAAGTCTTCTGCAGAGTCGAAGCCGGCTTCTTGCGCTGCTATGAATGTAGGATAATCGCCGAAGTCAGATTCAGCGAACAGGTAATATTCGATGGAGCTTGTGATGCCGTAGTACCGGGCACTGTCCCAGTCGCCTTTCGAATCGAACCCGGCTGTAGAGGCCGTGATGAATTCTTGCCTACTGGTAAAACCGGCCTCAGCTGCCTGCCGCTCCTCGCGTGCGCTGCGCCAACCCGCGCTCGCACGTTCCTCCAGATCGCCCAGGTCTGCCTCGCTGAAAGCCCCACGTAAGTCGAAGGCAGCTTGATAGGCGGCTACGGCCGCCCGCGTACCGGGCCCCACTTTCCCGTCCACTTCCATGTTGTAGAAGCCAAGTGAACTTAGCGCGGTCTGTACCCGGCGAATGAATGCAAGTTCAGCTTCTAATTCTTGGCGGGCCTTCTCAGCCTGAGCCGCCTCCATCTGCTGTTGCTGTACTCGCGCTTGTTCCTGCTTCAACCCCTGCTCGAGCAATGCCCCTGCGATCCCAAAGAAGAGATCTCGATTGCTCTGGGAAGCTCCGGCCGTCACGCTTGCCAATAGTAAACCAGTCGCGAGCGCCACACTACGCAGTCGCCGGTATGCTCTGTGTTTCAAGTAGTGCCCCCACCCCTAGACCTTGCACCCACTGAACCATAGGCGACCCGAACGATCAACATCGAAGAGTAACGTCTATCCGCATCCTGGCTTCGGCTAGTGACGTGAACGGCGTCTATTTGAGGCATTAGTCGCGCAAGTTGCCGTCGAAGCTCTCGATGAGGTCGTTCTGCATGGGTTGCCCGGCGGGATGCAGTGCCAGTCGATCTGCCAGTCTTGGGACCAGCGCAGGATCACATGCTGGAAACCCGGTGCCATTGTCACTGACCACCGTCGACGGCCTGCCTCTTTCGGCGATGATGGCATCAAGCTTGGGCGAAGAGTATGAGCGCCTTGTGGTGCGCAGCTGCGAAGGCTCGGCGATCTGTGGCGCCGGGCTCTGTCTTCTCCGAAGCGCAGTCGAAGCGACCGAAGTTCGAGTGGGTGGAAAGCGTGGAGGAGCAGGGCGCGGCAAGGCCTGAAGGCCTTAACACTCGGTGCAACATGCGAAAGATGCGGGATGGAGTAAGTGCACCTGCGTCTCTTGCGCCATGCAGACATACGGGCAGTTGTCCTAGGTCCTTGAAAATGGGATCATTGCCCTCCTCTGATGAAGTAGCGTCCTTCGCAGATGTCCATGACCGACCAAGAATTGGCAATTGCTGTTGCCGAGACGTCACCCGCCATGCTGTGGATGGGCGATGCGCTCGGTCGTTGCGTGTTCCTAAACAGCTCACTTCGTCGTTTCTGGGGCGTCGATCCCGACGCTCTCGATCAGTTCGACTGGAGCTCAACGCTCCATCCCGACGATGTCGCGCTGTTGAGCCAGCCGTTCAGCGAGGCAATGGCTGCGCATACCTCTTTCGTAGTTGAGGCCCGCTACAGGCGCGCCGATGGCATCTATCGAATCATGCGGACCGAGGCGAACCCCCGCTTCGGCGGGGACGGGACCTTTCTCGGCATGACAGGGCTCAACATAGACGTGACGGAACAGCGGGACGCTGAGCAAAAATCCCTCTACCTCATGGGCGAGCTGAACCACCGAACTAAGAACCTCATCACGGTGGTCATGGCCATTGCGCGGGCGACGGCGCGAAGTACCGAGCCTGATCGTTTTCTCGAGACCTTCTCATCGCGCCTGGCGGGGCTGGCATCCAGCAATGATCTGCTCGTTGCGCAGGACTGGACCGCAGTGTCAATGCGGGATCTTGTGACCAGTCAATTTAGGACCATTTCCATGGAGTCCGATGATCGCATTGCATTCGATGGACCCGACTTCTCCGTTTGCCCGCAGCATGCTCAGACAGTCGGTATGGCGCTACATGAGCTGGCCACCAATAGTCTCAAGCATGGGGCCCTTTCCGAACCGTCCGGCCGATTGACCGTAACCTGGCGATCAAATGATGCTAACCAGTGGCGATTGGAATGGCGAGAGACTGTGTCACGGACGCTGCCGGCTCCGGTCCGAAGGGGGTTTGGGCACGTAGTCATGGTCGACATGGTAGAGCGTACCGTGGGCAAGGTCGATCTCCGTTTCGAACCGCAGGGTGTGACCTGGATCCTCGAGGTTTAAGGTGCGGGCGGCATCTACCGGCCAGGGTGCACTTCGATCGATAACGTTTGGAATACGTATTGGACAAAGCGACAGTGCACTCAAGCGCTGTGGGACACCGACACAATTCGCGATTCAAGAATAGCATGAGGGTGAGACCGTCCTGCCAAAGCGTTCTGCTTCAATGTGTATCAGAGAGACTGCGGCTTCGGCCCGCTCGCCGGTGATTGGCCGTCCGATTGCACGCTAAGACTGGCAGTCGAAAACTGAACCGCATCGCCGCGGCACTCCTAGGCATCTCGCGAACACGGGCACCGGACGGGACGAATTGCCCTTGTGGACGGAGCAGGTTCAGGCGAACTTGATGCCGAAGTCAGGTCATTCGGGAGTGCTGGCCGGCGCATTCCAGATATCGACGTCGGATGGCTGCAACTTTTGATGGATAGGCGCGCGTGCGGCTCGATGTTGCCGTCGGCAAGCACATTCTGCGCGGTGATGCTTGCCAAGGTCGGACGAGAGGGGACATTCCGCGTTGGCGGAGATCCGAAATCAAAGCTGTGGGAGGGCAACATTAGCGGAGCTGCTGAATCCAGAGATGCGATCGTGCGTCTCCGTGACGCGCCAGCAAGGGCGTCGATGCTACGCGCTGGCCTTTTTGTCATCATGCTGTGGGGTGCCCCCGCATCCGCCCAGAGTGTGGAGATGGGAGCCAAGGTCTTCGCACGATGTGCTATCTGCCACGAGATCGGGCTGGGGGCCGGTAGCCGTCAGGGGCCGCAATTGAATGAACTGCTTGGTCGGCGCGCGGGAGACCTGCCGGATTTCAACTATAGCGCGGCCTTGCGTGAGGCTGGTCAAAATGGGCTAGTTTGGACGGCCGAGACGCTGGCCGAGTTCATCGCGCGACCGCGGCACTTTGAGCCGGGCAGCCGTATGATTTTTCGCGGGCTGAGAAATCCTGCAGAGGTCGAGGATGTCGTTGCCTACCTTGCAAGTCTCCAGACGCCCGATCAAATCGCAATGCGTACGGGCAAGGCGCTGGTTGAGACCTATTGCGGCGCCTGTCACGCGACGGGATTAGAAGACTTGGGGCCGCACACGGCAGCGCCAGCGTTTCGCGATCTTCATCGCCGCTACGATGTGGCAGACCTTGCCGAGGCGCTGGTCGAAGGACTATCGAGTGGCCATCCGGAAATGCCGGAGTTCGAGTTTGAGCCCGACCAAGCCGAGGCGATTATCGCCTATCTCAAGTCACTGGAATAGCGGCTTGATGTGTCGAACGGCCATGTCACCCTGAATGGCCCCACGATCCGCAGGCTATGACGCCTTATAAGATCCGAACTTTGGCAGTTCGCCCGACTGGGTGTGGTCACGGTCTCGCAACGCGTGTCTATCCGGCTTCGCCGTTGAGAACGGTTTCCGGTACCCTCAGGTGGTTTTAACAGCCTCACGCTGTGGGTGCCGTTCCAAGGACATCTTCCGATGGTGGCGGGTCGAGCAACGCTGACAACTTCGCCGCCTCTGGGAGCAGGCTAATGGACCGGTAGCTGAGCGAGATCCATTCGGTTCCGCCCATGGCGCTTTGCTCTATAAAGGGCACGATCAACCTCGCTGAAGATTTGCCCCGGTTCCCGCGCTCCCTCGAACAGCCCCAGTCCCATTGACACCGTGATGCAGCCATGCGGGGGGTTGCCTCTATGCTCGATCTTGGCAGCGCGGATACTTGTCAGCATTCCTTCGTAGAACGCGGCGGCCGACATACAGTCGCGATGCTTGGACGTTACGGCGAGCTCCTCCCCGCCAATGCGGTAGGCTCTATCCGTGCTCCGCTTGAGGGCTACCTGAAGCAGTTCGCCTATCCGCTCTAGAACAGCATCGCCCTTGGCGTGGCCGTATCGGTCATTATACGCCTTGAAGTTGTCGTCATCCAAAAGTGCGAATGCCTTTATGCTTTGATCGGCCACAGAGGCCATGAATTCTGGCAGTTCTTGAGCGTAGGCCCTGCGGTTCAACAAGCCGGTCAGTGCGTCCACCCTGGCGCTCCAAGCCTCTGTGATGTCACTGAAGATCCATATGCGGCTATACCCGCCGCCATTCTCCGGCAAAGCAACGCTACGGCGATTGAAGAGCCGGCCGTCCTTGAAAGAGAGCTGATCTTCCGATGGAATTGTCGAACCATAGAGGCGGTTGACGAGGTGCATGAAGGCATCGGGATCATCGAGTTGCTCGAGTACGTGAACAAGCATAGCCTGGTCGCCCTGCAGGACAACCGATCTCGGTATTCGCCATAGCGTCTCGAAGGCCTCGTTCATGTAGAGGACCTCTCTGTTGCTCCCGATGATCAGCACGCCATCTGGCATCAGATCGAGAGCTCGCCGCATCAGCGATGCAGTGTCTTTTTTCTCACGAGATGTTTCGAGTAGCGTGTCCACTATGCCTTCCTACGCTGACTTCTGCCGTGATGCTCGAGAGCATTTGGCATTGAGCCCCGTGGGACGGTGCAAAGCGTAACCCGTGGTCCGAATGCACGTCGATTTGGGGAGGCCAGTCAAAAATCCTGAAGTTTACGGCCCTGAAAGCCAGAGCCGCCACGTCAACGCTATCTGATAATCAAGGGCACTGGAAGCCATCTAGGATCCCTGTGTCCTGCGACGCCAGAAGGAGGCAGATGGCGGACGTCTTGACTTGGCGCCATTTGACTGGGCGATTGGCGGTTCGGTTGAAAAAACTGTGGCGCAGCTTGCGAGGCTTTCTTGCGGTATGCGCCGAACCCAGCGCGCCTGCGTTGCCCCCCAGAGGTGATGCTCCCTGAAGCATGGCTATGGCTCCGGTGGATGCCAGAGGATTGCCCAGAAGATACGAAGCCCCGCTCTTCTCATCGAACGCTGGCGCGAAGCGCACGGGTAGTGAGGCGACTGGATCGTTGAAGGGCAGTCTCCGCCAGCACGAGCTGTTGAAGGCGGTGCGCTAGTCGGCGACGGATTCGCCAATGGCGACGCGGGTAAGCTTGGTGTTCCGGGCCGCAAACGCCGCCGTATCTTCCTCGGAGACACCGTCATCGGTGATGATCTCGCTGATTTCGCTGACATCGGCGACGCGGTACATCGCCCGGCCGCCGAAGCGAGAGCTGTCGATCAGCAGGACCACCTGGTTTGCCGCGTTGATCATAGCGCGCTTGAGGTTGACGGTATCCACGGTGGTGTCCGAGATGCATTCAGCATTGAGGGCCTGGGCTGAGGCGAAATAGGTGTCGCACCGAAGATCACGGATGAAGGTCAGGCCCGGCTCGCCGAACAGCGTATAGGCGCCGTCTCGGCAGGCGCCACCGGGCACTACTAGTTTGATGTGATGGGTGTTGGCCAGCGTGCTCGCAACCAGCACGTCATTGGTGACGATAGTGAGCGGGATCGACAGCGCCGCGATGGCGCGGGCAAATTCGTGCATGGTCGAGCCGGTATCGATCAGGATGCTCTGGTGCGGTTCGATCCGCTTGATCGCCTCTTGCGCGATGGCGCGCTTTTCCTCCGTCGCTGTCTGGCGTGCGAGGTCGATGGTGAATTCCCAGGTCGCCTGTCGGCGTACGCGCACCGCCCCGCCGTGGGTACGGCGCACAAGGCCTTGCGAGGCCAGCTGATCGAGATCGCGCCGGATCGTGGACACCGATGTACCGAAGAGGCGCGACAATTCCTGGTTGGTCGCCGCCATGTTCTGGTTCAACCAGTCGAGCAGTCGTTCCTTGCGCTCGGCCGGCAGCATGTCATCGGAAATAGGCTCGTCGTCAAAGTTCAAGGAGGCTTTCTCCGATTGGGAGCATTGTGCAATGCCCGCCCATATTCTCACACCCCCAAAGAGAAAGGAACCGCCGTGCCGGCGCGCGGTAGGGCGGTTCCGATGCCGCAGGTCAGAGCGTGATGTTGATATATTCCGCCCCGGCAGCGGCGACGCCGCGATAGGCGGTCAGCTCGATCTCGACCTTGAAATCGGCGGCGCCGAGGGGCGAGCAGGTTACGGTCGAGGCGGGGTCGATACCCTTGAACTTTTCGCCGACAACGGCCATCACCGCGGCGGCATCTTCGCGGTAGGGAATGGTTACGCGCGAGCGCACCACGTCGCCCAGGCTGGCACCGACGGCGGCAAGCGCACCCTCAAGGTTCTTGAAGCATTGCCGGGCCTGCTCGACCGCGTCGGTCGACATCTCGCGGGTCTGGTAATTGCGGCCAGCCGAATTTGAGGCGAAGATCCAGTCATCGATGACCACGAGGCGCGAATAGCTCTCCTTGTCTTCGAAAATGCTGCCCGATTTTACCTTGATCACCTTGGGAGTGGCCATGTGTCTAATCCTTCTTTTTTGGAGGGGGGGTCAGCTGGCGGGTGCCAGATCGGGGTGTGCCACGGCAACGCTGGTGGCGGCCTGGCCATAGGTCCTAGCCGCGAACTCGGCGCTGATCCGGCCTTCGGCGATGTCCCGCGCCACAGCTTCCGGGGAGCGCCCGGAAGGAGGGCCGAAGCCGCCGCCACCGGGCGTGACAATCTCGACCACCTGTCCGGACATGAGCGGGATGGAGCCGACGAACGAAGTGCGCTCATCGCCGAAATCGGCGGTAGAGCCGGCGGCCGGAAGCCCGCCGGAAAGGCCCCAGGGCTGGGATAGGAGGCGCGAGCCATGCAGGCTGAGCTTGCAAGGCCCTTCCGCCCGATAGACCCGGCGCAACCCCATGCCACCACGGTAGGTGCCGGCCCCAGCTGAGCCATCGACCAGTTCGTAGCGCAGCAAGGTGAGGGGATATTCGAGTTCGAGCGCTTCGACCGGCAGATTGGACGTATTGGTCATGTGCACATGAATCCCGCTCAGGCCGTCGGCCTTGGGGCGCGCGCCCCCGCCGCCGCCAATGGTTTCGAGATAGACCCAGAGGCTTCCATCGGCGCGTTCGCCGGTAAAGATGGCGCCGGTGCAGCAGCCATTGCCGGCCGCCTGCACCCGGTCGGGCAAGGCCTGGGCGAGCGCGCCCTGCACCATGTCGGCGACGCGCTGGCAGGCGGCGATGCGCCCGTCGACAGCGCCGGGATGCTTGCAGTTGAGAAGCGAGCCATGCCGTGCTGTCACCGTCAGCGGCCGTGACAAGCCCGCATTGGGAAGGATGGTGGGATCAACCACCGATTTGACGGCGTAGTAGCAGGTAGCAAGCAGCGCCGTGAAGATGACGTTGAGCCCGGCAGCGACTTGGTCGGGGGCGTCGAAATCAAGGTGCATCTCGTCACCGCTGACGGTGATGGCGATGCTCAGTTTCATCTCGACGGGCATCTGGCTGTCGTCAAAATAATCGGTGAAGCGATAGGTGCCGTCGGGAATTGCCGCGATGCCAGCGCGCATCTTGCGCTCGGCATAGTCCTGCAGGGCGTCCCCGGCCTGCAGCACGCGCGCGGTGCCGTATTTGGCACAGAGCGCCTGCATGCGCTCAACGCCCAGCCGGTTGGCCGACATCTGCGCGCGCAGATCGGACAGGCGCTCATGCGGCACCTGGCAATTGAGCAGGAACACGTCCTGCAGGTCCTTTTGCAGAACCCCCTGCTTGTAGAGCTTGACCGGGGGCAAGCGGATGCCCTCCTGGTAGATATGGGCGTGCCCGCGATCGGCGAAGTCGGAATGGTGGGCTGTGTTGATGGCCCAGCCGACCATGCGGTCCTCGAAAAAGATCGGCTCCGCAAGGACGATGTCGGGCAGGTGGGTGGCGCCCCCTTCATAGGCATCGTTGCCGATGAAGACGTCGCCCGGATGGATGTCGGCTTCGGCGAAGCGCTTCTTGATGTGCGGGATTATGCCGATGAAGCTGCCCAGATGCATGGGGATATGCTCGGCCTGGCAGAGAGTGTTGCCGCGCCAGTCGAACAGGGCGGTAGAGCAGTCTCGCCGTTCCTTGATATTAGTGGAATAGCTGGCGCGGACCAGCGCCTCGCCCATTTCCTCGACGATGGAGGTAAGGGCGCTGCCGATGACCTCGACGGTGATAGGATCGACCTGACTCATCTTCACACCTTGAGGATGACGTTGAGATAGGGATCGACGACTGCGTCCATGCCGGGCAGCACGACAGTCGTCGCGTCCATCTGCTCGATGATGGCGGGGCCGGCGAAGCGATTGCCCGAACGGAGCCGGTCACGGGCATAGACCGGGCATTCGACCATGCCGCCGGCCTCGGGCATATAGACCTCGCGCCGCGCGACGATCGCGCCCTCGGCGGACGGCCCGGCGTCGGGGTGGCTGTTGAACTGGGCCTTGGCGACGATGCCAGTCGCCTCAACCCGCAGGGTAACGACCTGCACGATCTCGCCTTCGGCGATGAAGCCGAAGCGTTGGCGATGGGCCTCCTCGAAGCCGGCCTCCAGCGCCTCGAGCGTTTCGGCAGTGATCGGCCCGGCAGGGACAGGGACGGAGAGCTCGTAGTTCTGTCCGGCATAGCGCATGTCAACGGTGCGGCCGATCAGGCGTCGATCCTCCCTGAGGCTTTCGCTGTCGAACCAGATTACGGCCTGCTTTTCGAGTTCCACGAAGCCTTCATGCAGCACGGGCAATGCTGCCTGATCGAGTGGCAGCAGCCGGCTGGCGGCAAAATCGGCGCGCAGATCGGTGAGCAGCAGGCCGAGGGCGCAAAGGGTGCCGGGGGTCACCGGCACGATAACGTGCGACATGTCGAGCTCACGGGCGAGGCGGGCGGCATGAAGCGGCCCGGCTCCGCCGAAGGCCATGAGCGCATAGTCGCGCGGATCGTGACCGCGCTGCACCGAAATGACACGGATGGCCTTGGCCATATTGGCAGTGACCACCGAGATGATCCCCTGCGCTGTTTCCATGACGCTGAGACCCAGCCGATCTGCAAGGCGCGCGACAGCTTCGACGGCAAGGTCGCGCCGAACCTTCATGCGCCCACCCAGAATCTCGACCGGGTTCAGGGTCTGAAGGACGATATTAGCGTCGGTGACAGTCGGCTCGGTATTGCCCCGGCCATAGCAGACGGGGCCCGGATCGGCCCCCGCGCTGCGCGGGCCGACCTTGAGCAGGCCACCGCCGTCCACGAAGGCGATGGAACCGCCACCGGCACCTACGGTATGGATGTCGAGCATGGGGGCCTTGATCGGATAGCCATGAACGCTGGCTTCGCTGGTGAGGCCGCAGGCGCCGTTGCGCAGCAGTGCCACATCGGACGAGGTGCCGCCCACGTCGAAGGTGATGACATTGTCGAATTCGGCCATGCGGCCGATCGCCTGGGCGGCAACAACTCCGGTACTTGGCCCGGACAGCACCGTCCGCACGGGGAGGGTGGCAGCCGCGTCGAAGCCGATGACGCCGCCGTTCGATTGGGTGAGCTGGGGCGGAATCGCGATCCCCAGATCCGACAGCCGCGCCTTGAGGCGCTGGATGTAGCGCCGCATGACAGGGCCAAGATAGGCGTTCACCACCGTAGTGGACATGCGCTCGTATTCGCGGAACTCGGGCGCCACTTCGTGCGAGGCGGAGACGAAGAGGTCCAGCGCTTCCTCGCGCACGATCTCGAGTATGCGCTTTTCGTGCGCGGTGTTCATGAAGCCGTAAAGGCAGCAGATAGCGATGGCTTTGACCTCGGCACGTTGCATGGCGCGGATCGCCTTGCGAACTTCGGCCTCGTTGAGGGGAAGCTCGATGCTGCCATCGCTACGCACGCGTTCGGCAACCTCGAAACGCAGGTCGCGCGTCACCAGCGTTTCCGGCTTTTCCGCGTTCATGTCGTAGAGGCTGGGCCGTTTCTGGCGGCCGATCTCGAGCAGGTCGCGAAAGCCGTCGGTAACGACAAGGCCGGTCTTGACCCCGCGCAGTTCGATCAGCGCATTGGTTGCGACGGTCGTGCCATGGCCCAGAAAACGGACTTCGGCGGGCTGAGCGCCCACAGTCGACAGGCCCTCCGAAACGCCATCGGCGATGCCGCGCGAGGGATCGTCCGGCGTAGAGGGCACTTTCCAGATGTCGAGCCGGCCGGTTTCGTCGTTGAAAAGGCAGACGTCGGTGAACGTGCCCCCCGAGTCCACCCCGATGCGCCAAACCATGTTGCTAACCCCTGGAATCGTTGATGAAGGCACGGGAGACGTTGGCCGACTTGGCAAAGCGTTCGAGCGCGAAGGGCTGGGCGTCGACGGTCGTCTGTTCGCCCATGACGAGTTCAGCCATCATCTGACCCGCGCCCGGGCCAATACCGAAGCCGTGGCCGGAGAAGCCGCTGGCGATGAAGAAGCCGGGAAGCGAGGCGACCGGACCGATGACGGGAACGGCGTCGGGCGTGACATCGATAAGGCCGGACCAACTCTGCTGGATGCGGGCATTGGCAAAGGCTGGGAAAGCCTTGATGACGTTGATCAGCCCGTTCTGGTTGAAGCGTTCGACCGGCACGGGATCAAGCACGCGCACACGTTCGAACGGAGAAATCTCGTCGAGCGCCCAGCGGCGGGGAGTGCGCCATTCCTCGAGAAAGCGCGAGCCGATCCGGAGCTTGAGTTCATGCCATTGCTTGATCAGGCTGGGCACGAAATCTGCAAAGAGGCGGAAACTGTCGGGCACGATGGGCACGACATTGGCATTACGCATGGCAATCGAATAGCCGCCGTCGTGGCGCTTGCGGAAGGCGAAATTGCCGCCGCCCACGGGCATGTCGGGCACCCCATCGACCGGACCGATCCGCGCCACCGTGCCCAGGATCTTAAGCTGGGGAAAATCGATGTCGAGATTGCCGGCAAAGAGCCGCGACCAGGCTCCTCCCGCCAATACCACCTGGGCTGCGACGATCGGGCCGCGCTCGGTAACGACGCCGCTGACGCGGCCGGCCTTGGTTTCGACCCCGCGCACGGCGCAATTGGTCAGCACATGGGCGCCGGCTTGCGCCGCAGCGCGGGCGATGGCGGGCGTGGCCATGGTGGGTTCGGCGCGTCCATCCGTGGGAGTGTGGAGCGCCGAGACGAAGCCCCCGGAAATGCCGGGAAGCAGACCGCTCAAATCACCGCGGCCGATGAGGCGCGAGCCGATCTGGAACGCCTGCGCGTGCTCCAGCCACCCCTCATAGGCCTGGGTCTCGCGGGCATTGGTGCAGAGATAGGTGATGCCGGTCTGGCGGAAGCCGGTCTCGCCTCCGACTCGCTCGTTCATGCCGCGCCACAACCGGAGGCTTTCCATGGCAAGCGGCAGTTCGGCCGGATCGCGCCCCATCTGCCGCACCCAGCCCCAGTTGCGGCCGGATTGCTCTGCTCCGATCAGCCCTTTCTCGCACAGGGCCACCGAAACGCCGGCCTGGGCCAGAAAGAGGGCGGTGGAAGCGCCCACGATGCCGCCGCCGATGATGACGACGTCCACCTTTTCTGGCAAGCGCGCATCGGTGACGACGGGATCGGGAATAATTGTGGACATGATCGGATCTTCTGGATCGATTGTGGGGTTTCGGCTCAGAGCATGTCTTCAAGACGACAGTTGACGAGCAACTCGGCGATCGCGGCGGAATTGGGTAGCTCGACGAGCGTGCACACGAGCTCGGCCATAGTCTCGGGCTGGATCATGTCCTCAGGGGACACCTTCGAAGTATAGGCGCTCATCTCGGTGCGCACGAAGCTGGGACAAACGGCGGTGGCGCGCACGCCCTTCTCCCAGGCGACATGCCGCGTCGTATGGGTCAGGCCCATCAAGGCGAACTTGGTCATGTTGTAGCCGACAAAGGCGTTGCGCACGCGCTTGCCCGACAGCGAGGCCACGTTGACGATACGCCCGGCGCCGGTCTGTTCCAGTTCTGGCAGGCACAGCCGGGTGAGGCGCAGCGGCGCCTTGACGTTGACCGCCCAAAGCCGGTCGAGCGCCTCGTCATTGTCATCCATGAGCGAGACGCGCTCGCCCGACCCGGCATTATTGACCAGCGCGTCGATGCGGCCGAAGCGTGCGACGGTCGCGTCAACCCATGCCGCTGCGGTGGGAATGTCGAAGGCGTCGAACCGCGCGTAAAGCAGCTTGTCGGTCTGGGGACCGAAGGCATCCACTAGCGATTGCGGATCGCGGGCGCCCAGGCTGACCCGGTAACTGCGGGAGATGAAAGCTCGGGCGATCGCAAGACCGATACCGCGGTTCCCGCCCGAGATCAGCACCACGCGCCCGTCGGAAATACTCGCCATGCCCTCTCTCTCTGCTGGCGCATTGAATGCGCGTATTGCGCGGTCGGTCAAAGAATCTGGTAGAAATCTACCACAAAAGGCCGACAACGACATTAGGAGCGCAGTTTCATCGCGAGTGCAAGCCTCAAAATGGCGGAAGATATGAAAGAAAATGCCCATTTTTCGCGCAAAGAAGTACCCGTCTATGCGTGTTCGGTCAAAAACCCCCACCATTCGCCTTCGAGGATTGACAAGGTGCGCAGGATTGTGCCTGCTTTGATCAGTTGAAGCGACCTTGTGGCGGATATTGATGCAGCAGGTGGTGCAAAGCCTTCAAGTATGCTCACTGTCTTGCGCGGTGATCCTGGAGCCTTCAGGCACGGCCGCCTGCCGTCGGCCGCCCAAGGATGCTCCGCTGTGCTGAGCGTCGAGGGGCTGAGCATCGGCTTCCAGTCGCAGGACGGAGTTGTCCCGACGGTTCAGAATGTGTCGTTCAATCTCTCTGCCGGTGAAGTGCTCGGCCTCGTCGGCGAAAGCGGAAGCGGCAAGACGCTGACCTCGCTGGGCGTCATCGGCCTGCTTCCGCCCAATGCTAGTGTCACCGCCGGCCGGGTAGTGTTCGAGGGTGTCGACCTTCTGTCGCTGAATCAGGCGGAGATGCGCAAGTTACGCGGCCGACGCATCTCCATGATTTTCCAGGACCCGGTGGCTTCGCTCGATCCCGTCTTCACGTGTGGGGACCAGATCATCGAAGCAATCCAGCTGCACGAGAAGATCGGACGCGGGGAAGCCTACCGGCGGGCCGTCGCTTTGCTGGAACGGGAGCACGTCAAGGATCCGGCTCGGGTCATGCGCTCCTATCCACACGAGCTGAGCGGCGGCCAATGCCAGCGCATCATGATCGCTATGGCGGTCGCCAGCCGCCCGCAACTGATAATCGCGGACGAGCCGACTACGGCTCTCGACGTGACGGTGCAGCGCCAGGTGCTCGACATTCTCGAGCGCCTGAACGAGGAAGTGGGCGCCGCCATCCTGCTGATCACCCATGATCTGGGGGTGGTCTACGAGATTGCCGACCGGGTGATCGTCATGAACGGCGGTAGGCTGCTCGAAGAGGCGACGCGCGACGAGATCTTCCGCCGGCCCCAGCACGACTACACCAAGGCGCTGCTTGATGCGATGCCGGCGCTGGGCAAGCGGCGCGACCGCCTTCCGGTCATCGAGCGTGGCGGCGCAACTGACGCCCCGCGGGCTATGGCCTCAGCGGCGCCGCCCGCACCCCGCGAGCCCGGCCCGCCGATCCTCGAGGTCAGGGACCTTTCCAAGACTTTTCTGATCAAGAGCGGCATGCTGGCCCAGACTCAGCGCTATCAGGCCGTCGATAATGTCAGCCTGTCTATCGCCCGGCACACCACGCTCGGCCTAGTGGGCGAGTCCGGATGCGGCAAGACCTCGCTGTCGCGGCTCATCATGCGCCTGACCGAACCGGATTCGGGACAGATCTTGTTCAACGGCACCGATATTGCGCAGCTGAGCGAGCGCCGGCTGTTTCCGGTGCGGCGCAACATTGCCATGGTTTTCCAAAACCCCTTCGGCTCGCTCAATCCGCGCCTCAGCGTGCAGGAGGCGATCTCCGCACCCATGCAGATCCACGGCGGCGTGGCGGATCGCCCGAGACGTGTCGCCGACCTGCTCGATGCCGTCGGGCTACCGCGCAATGCAGGGCAGAAATATCCGCACGAATTTTCCGGCGGACAGCGCCAGCGCATCGCCATCGCCCGGGCATTAGCGCTCAACCCTTCACTGGTCATCTGCGACGAGGCGGTGTCGGCGCTCGACGTCTCGGTGCAGGCGCAGGTGCTCAACCTGCTCAAGGATCTTCAGGCCGAATTCGCGCTGACCTATCTCTTTATCTCTCATGATCTGTCGGTGGTAGAGCACATCAGCGATACCATCGCGGTAATGCGGGCCGGCAGGATCGTCGAGACCGGGCCGGCGGATGCTATCTTCGCCGCGCCGCAGGAAGAGTACACCCGCATCTTGCTCGCAGCCGTGCCGCGCATCGGCATCGAGCGCGAAGACCGGCAGGAGCGGCTGCAGTGAACGCCCTGGCCGGTATCCTCGCCTTCGTCGTCCAGAAGCTCGCTACCGCGCTGACGCAGCTTTTCGTGGTGGCGACGCTGGTGTTTTCTATCATGTACATCATGCCGGGTGATCCCGTGCTGCTGCTGCTGGGTTCGGAAAGCAGCCCGTCCCCGGAGACGATCGCTGCCATGCGATCGCGGCTGGGGCTCGACCAGCCGGTGCTGACCCAATATGTCAGCTGGCTCACCGATGTCGTGCGTTTCGATCTCGGCAATTCCATCCTAGGCGGCTATTCGGTGGGGCAGGTTGTGGCCGACAACCTGCCGCGCACGCTCGAACTGGGCCTCGCCGCCATTGTCATTGCTTCGCTAATCGGGGTGCCGGTGGGCATCGCGGCGGCGCTTAATCGCGGCACGCTGGTGGACACGGCCCTGACCTCGATGACCACGATCGGCATATCGGTGCCGGTCTACATTCTCGGGGCGCTGCTGATCATCCTCTTCAGCCTGCAATTGGGCTGGCTGCCCTCGAGCGGCTACATGGACATCGGGCGAAATGCGCCCGAGCACTTCCGCCGGCTTGTACTGCCCGCCTTCACACTCGGCTTCGGCCTGGCCGCCTCGATCGCGCGCATGACGCGGTCGTCCATGCTCGAAATCCTCAACCGCGACTTCATCCGGGCACTGCGCGCCAAGGGCATGTCCGAGCGGCGCATCATCTGGCAGCACGCGCTGCGCAATGCCTCCATCCCGGTGGTGACCATTATTGGTCTACAACTCGGCAATCTGATGGGCGGCACGGTGCTGGTGGAAGCCATGTTCAACTGGCCGGGGCTGAGCACGCTGCTCGTCGATGCCGTGTCCTCGCGCGACTATCCGGTGGTGCAGGGAAGCGTACTTGCCATCGCGGCGCTGTTCATCTTCATCAATCTCGCCGTCGAACTGATCTACGGGTTGCTCGATCCGCGCATTCGCCGGAGGCGCACATGACCCTCTTCCTGCTGCGCATGCGGCCCGCTGTCGCCGCCAGCGCCCTGCTGCTGGCCGCCGTGGTCGCTATCGCCATCATCGGACCGGCGCTGGCGCCCTATAATCCCTACGAAATCCAGCACCTCAAGGTGAACCAGCCCAGTTCACCCCAACATTGGCTGGGCACCGACGAGTTCGGGCGTGATCTGCTGAGCCGGTTGCTGATCGGCATCCGTCCCACCGTGATGGTGGCGATGGGGGCGACGGTGATCGCCGCCGCGTTCGGAACCTTTCTGGGTATTGTCGGGGCCTACGGGCCGCGCCTGGTCTCCTTCGGCATCATGCGCTCGGTCGATATCCTGCTCGCCTTTCCACCAATCCTTCTGGCCCTCCTAGCCGTCGGCTTCTGGCAGAGCGGTGTCGTCAGCCTTATGGCCGTCATCGGGGTCGTGTACACGCCCCATTTCGCCCGCATCGCTCAATCGTCGACCCTACAGGTGATGCAGCAGGAATATGTGCAGGCGGAACGATCCATGGGTGCCAGCCCGCTGCGGATCGTCTTCCGCGCCATCCTGCCCAACATCCTGTCACCGCTCATGGTGCAGGCCACGCTCACCATCGCCGCTGCGATCCTGCTCGAGTCGGGCCTCAGCTTCCTGGGGCTTGGCATCGTGCCGCCCGAGCCCTCCTGGGGGCAGATGATCGGCACCGCGCGCAGCTATCTGAGCATCAACCCCATGTACCTGGTCTGGCCGGCGCTGTGCCTGGCGATGACCGTGCTCGCCATCAACATCATCGGAGACTATCTGCGCGACCTGCTCGATCCACGGTTGCGTCAGTAGAGGGGTGCCGCTGCGGCGGCGCGACATCAACAAGGGAAGGACGTCGACTGCAATGAGAAAGCTGATAGCGACAGGATTGCTGGCCGCCGCGCTGGCATCCTATTCAACCGCAGGCATGGCCCAGAGCACAGTATATTTTGGCATTTCGGGCGAGCCCACCACCATGGATCCGATGATGCAGACCGGAACGACCTTCCGGACTGTCAAGCTCGGCATCCATCGCGGGCTGGTGAACTACGATGTGGATGGCTCGATCTCCCACGAGCTGGCGGAAAGTTATGAAGTGGCGCCCGACGGGCTGTCCATCACCTTCGCACTCCGCGACGCGCTGTTCCATGACGGCTCGCCGGTCACCGCGGCCGACGTAAAGGCCTCTCTCGACCGTATCCGCGATCCGGAAGGGGCGGCGTCGTTCCGCAACGAGCTGTCGGCGATCACCGACATCGAGGTGGTCGACAACAAGACGGTCAGGCTGGTGTTGGACCAGCCCAATGCGGCAATGATCCATTATCTGGCACTGCCAGAATCGGTGATCATGCCGGCCAGTTGGATAGAGGCCTTTGAAGCCGACCCCAACGTCGCCCCGATCGGTGCCGGCCCCTTTCGCTTCGTCAACTGGACGCGCGGCCGCGAAATCGTCGCCGAGCGGTTCGAAGACTACTACAAGGAAGGCAAGCCACATCTGGACGAGGTGCACTACGTGTTCTACGGCGATGAGAACGCCCGGGTGAACGCTATCCGCACCGGCGACGTCGACATCATCGACTATGTGCCGGCGCGGGAGCTCGAAGCCTTGGAGGCCGAAGCCGAGATCCGCACCGAACGTACGTTCGGCCCGTTCATGGGCCTGCAGTTTAACACCCAGTTCGAACCGTTCAGCCACCCCGAAGTGCGCCAGGCCATCGCCTATGCCGTCGATCGTGCGGTGATCATCAACACCGCCTTCAACGGCATCGGCACGCCCATCTATGGGCTGGCCATTCCCGAAGGCTATATGGGCTATTCAGAAGAAACCACAAACTACTTCACCCACGATGTGGAGCGGGCCCGCGAACTGCTGGCAGAGGCGGGATATGCCGACGGGTTCGAGGCAAGGCTGCTGGCATCGGCCCAGTACAGCTTCCACCAGAACACGGCAGTGGCGATACAGTCCGAACTCGCCAAGATCGGCATCACTGTGACGCTCGATCTGCCCGACTGGGCCAACCGCATGTCCAAGGCATCGGTAGCGGACTACGACTTCATGGTCATGGGCAGCCTTGGGGAGATCACCGACCCCGACTGGCTGAGTAACTATTACTATGGTGGCACGCAGCTGGTGCGGAACAACAACTCGGCCTATTTCCAGGACGACCGCATCGACGAACTGCTGGACCAGGCTCGCGTTTCCACCGATCAGGAGGAGCGTGAGGCACTCTATGCTGAGTTCGCCGACCGCGCGCTCGAGCTTTCGCCACTTGTCTTCTACATGTGGCGCGACCAGAGCTACGCCGTGCGCGAAAACGTGCAGGGCTTCACAAATATGCCCGCCTTCCTCAGCTTCCAGTCGGGCTTTTCCATCGAGAACGTGACGGTCGAATAAGGCTTAGACACGGATGCGGCCGGAGGTTGAACCCTCCGGCCGTAATATCTCCGCCGAACAGTCAATATCGGGACGCCGAACCGTGGTCGACGCAACTTGGAAAAGTAATGACGCTATTACCGGCTCCGCTAACCTCGCGATCGCTCATCTTTACATCCGCCCAAGGCGGGGCGCCCTGGAGCCCTTCGATGATTGCGGAAACGTCCCGAACGCCCATGTTGGGGAAGGCCATCAGGCAGGACGATCAAGCAGTTCATCGTAGGCGGAGATACCCTCCAGCCACAAATGCTGCTCGTCAGCAGACCTGTCTCGATTGACGAGGCAGCACCACGTCCGATTGCCTTCCCGCAGACCTCCCCGACCCCCGTTCCGTCCTCAGCCTGCTTCAATACGGAAGCGATCTGCGCCTCCGAGAACTTAGATACCTTCATGGAACTCTCCTTCTCCCCAGTCAGGGATCATAAATGGAAAACTCCAGCCAAAAACGGTCCGATTTAATGGGGGCACGTCAGGAGGAGAGAACAATCGCGCGGGAAGGGGCGCGCTTATTGAGGTACAAACCGCTTAACAGCCGGCTGTTCCCATCAAACGACGAGGAGAGGAGATCCGCTTCGACCGCGATGGAGGCAGCACAACTCCTCGCGCTCATGCGAAAGGTTGTCGACGCCTTTTGGGGGACAAAGGCAGGAGGCTGCGCTAGGCGTCCCGGGCAGCACGCTGATTGGCGGATGGCACACTCCGGAGCTTCCCGACATTCAGCAGGGCCGACCTAAACTCAGCACCGACGGTGCAAACTTCGGGATCGCCAGTATTCTGACACCTGCTCCCGAGTGCATTGAAGATGAAATTTCTTATCCCCATCTTGAGCCCTGCTACTGATGCCACTGCGCCATCCCAAGGTGATCGCACCGCCATGGATCTGCTTTGACGATGCGATAGTAGGCGGCCTCATGTGGCTGCACGACAAGCAAGTGTAAGACCTTTTGCGCTACAGGTTAGAAGTGCGCGCTGATCCTTCGAGGGCTGGCTCATGCGTCCACCAGAGAGGACTTAGCTCGGCTGCCGAGGGGTGTGACGCATACTGACAGTGGCAGTGCCTGCCGCCAGGAGAAAAGAAAACCTCCAGCGCCACGGAGCGCCGGAGGCTTTCGCTGCTGCTCTTGGGAAGCGGCTAGAAGCGGAAGTTGAGGCCCGCCTTGATGGTATGGAAGGAAAGATTCTCATCAAATGTGATGTCGGGGCCCAGGTCATCGCCCGAGTAAAGCTCGTCCGACCCAAGGTCGAAGTAGGAGTACTCAGCCTGAAGCGAAATCGTTTCGGTAACTCTCGCTTCGAGACCTGCGCCGACGACGAAGCCAGTACGGTCGCCTGATGCGGCATCGCCCAGATCGAGCGAAGTCGTACCGAAGCTTATTTCGCGCTCAGTATGACCGAAGGCGACACCGCCATGGACGTAGCCAAGCAGGTTCTCGAAGCTCAGCCCGGCGCGGGCGCGAAGAGTGGCCAGCCAAGTCAAAGTGGACGAGACTTCAAGATCCGTCGGCGAGCCGAGGTCGATCGTGCCGTCGATGCCTGCATGGATGTTCGTCCATGCGACATCGCCCACAATGCCCAGCACGAAGCCGTTGCCGACATCGAGATCATAACCGGCTTGGACGCCGGCAAGACCGCCGCCAGAGCTGACATTCAGATCCACCACCGTGCTGGGAGCGCCTTCCACATCAACTGTATAATTTGTGTCGCCCGCGCCAATACCGCCGAACACGCCGACATAGAAGCCGGTCCAGCTATTGACGACAGGGGCAGGATCGTACGCGATCGGATCATAAACGCCGAGGTCAGCGGCGAGAGTAGAGCCCGCGAGCGATGCGAAACCGGCGCCGGCCAGCAGGATTGCCTTCAATTTCATGATTATATTCTCCCATGCATGGAACTGGGCAATTTTGTGGCGCATGAGTAGCCGCTCCGTCTAGAGCAAACATCGCTTGTCCGAACATGAAGACAGGGCTGTGATAAATGTATCACGACTTTAACCGTTGCTTAACCAAATGCTCACTCAAGCCGACACGTCGGCGGATCTGAGGTGGTTGGATTGGTCGAGGGAGGCGTCCGCGTTACAAGACTGAAGCCACGCCCGCCGGCATGTGCGGCCGGCTTCTCGCGTCTCTATAGTTGGCCGGCTTCCCGGTACCAGTGAGGCCTCATGGCTGTAGCCATGGCGAGATCTTTGCCTATCCTTGCAGGCAAAGGAAGCTCCTGCTTTGCAGGAGCCGCAGCGTAGCCGGCCCACTCCCACAGCGCGAATTCCAGAGGATGATGGTCGAAGCCTCTCTCTAGCCTCAATAGCCGAGCTTCGACTGATAAATTCGCGCCATCTCGCTCACGCGCGCGATCCGCACTGGCGCGGACGACGAGCACAGTCGTCTGCTTCGCGCATTGTGTGCGTCAGTTTGAAGCTTCTTCCCCAAATGACTGTCAATGACGCCACTAGGCGCTTGAGAGGGAATCTAGCCTAGTGAACCAGTGATCCTGCATACCGACGCGGATCTGCTAGGCTCTTGCGTATCGCGCTGTTAAGATCTTCAGGCCTGTGCAGCGCGTATCCCTGTCCGTATACTGCACGCCAAGGGGCCTCAGTGCCTCCAGTATCTCCGACGTCTCCACTGCCTCCGCAATAACTTCCATCTTCATGCAAGCGGCTAGCCGGGCAACCGATTCCACAATTATGCGGCTTGCCTCATTGGTGGGGCTGG
The DNA here is from genome assembly GCF_003994485.1 of Arsenicitalea aurantiaca. Classification (GTDB taxonomy): domain Bacteria; phylum Pseudomonadota; class Alphaproteobacteria; order Rhizobiales; family Devosiaceae; genus Arsenicitalea; species Arsenicitalea aurantiaca. Next base: position 7,011 of record NZ_RZNJ01000004.1, on the reverse strand, counting down.
CCCTCACGAAATCCCCCTCGATCTTCACGAACTGAACGGGCAACTGCTGGAGATAGGCAAATGTAGCCATTCCGCTGCCGAAATCATCGAGAGCGAAGCGAAAGCCATATGCCGCCAATCCGCGCATGGCTGCGGCGCTTCCGCGGATATCTGAGATGGCTGCCGTCTCGGTTACTTCAAAACAGATTCGTGCGGCATTCACGTTGGGCATATCCTCAAGAAGTCTCTCGATATACGAAAGAAAGCCTGGTGCCCCCAGGGTGATTCCTGAAAGGTTGATGAAGAAGCCAACGCGGGCCCGAACTTCGGTCGGCAGCGACGAAAAATGGCCAAATGCTTTTGCGACGATGTGACGATCAAGGGCTTCGATCATTCCGAAGCGTTCGGCGGCGGGGATGAAACCGGATGGAGGAACGACCGTCCCCTCGGTGTCGCGAAGGCGACACAGAATTTCAAAACGGGTGATATCTGCTCCTTTCGCAGGAACTATCGGGTCAATGCGCTGGGCGAAGAGCATGATCCTGTCCTCGCGAATGGCTTCCTTTAGCCGAGTGACATTATCCATTTCTGTCAGTTGCCGTCGAAGCTCATCGTCCGACGGCAGAGCAAGTTTAACGCGGTCACGGCCTGCTTCTTTGGCCAGGAAGCAGGCGGCGTCGGCATGGCCGAGGGCGTCGTCGATAGTATTCTCCTGCAATTCGCCAAACGTTGCGACGCCAACGCTGAGCGTCACGCCGTAGCGTCTGCCGTTCCAGATAAAGTTAATCGCCCGGACAGCTTGACGCATCTGGTGAGCAAGCGTCACGGCGGCATCGCTTCCGCAATTGGGCAGCAGGATTGCAAACTCATCGCCGCCCAACCGAGCCAGAACGGCCTCGGTGCCCGCTCGCATCGCCAACACATCCGACACTGTCTTGAGGAGACTGTCGCCAGCGGCGTGGCCGCATCGGTCATTGACGATCTTAAAATGGTCCAGGTCCATGTAGAGCAGCGCATGTGGCCCCTGGCCCTCCACCTGCCCGATACGTCTCGCAAATTCCCGTCGATTAAGTAGGCCGGTAAGCGCGTCATGGGCCGCCTGGAACGCCACCTCCTGTGCCAAAGTGTAGGCCTCGGTGACGTCGTGCCCTTGAACGAATATGCCGGTGACGTCTCGAGAAGCGCTCAGGATCGGCTGGTAGATCAGGTCAATATAGCGCGTCTCCAAAGGTGCTTCGGGGATCCGCTGGAGCTCAATGTGCATGGCGCGACCGATAAAGGGCTCGCCCGTCTGAAAAACTCGATCGAGCTTGCTCAGAAATCCCTGAGATACAACTTCCGGCAGGACATCAGCGAGTTCATGTCCAATGATTTCCCGGTGACCGACCAATTGGTAATAGGCGTCGTTCGCCAGAGAATAGACATGGCGCGGGCCCTCCAGGACACATATGAAACCCGGCGCTTGATGGAAGAGCTCTTGGAGACGAGCGCTTTCTGAATTCAAGACCGACTGAGCCGCCCGAACGACGAGCGCCTCGTCAGTCTTGGCGGGCTGAGCGGCTTGGTATTGGTCACCCTTTGACAGCCGCGTAATGTCGAGCGGACAGTGAAGGATGCCTGCTAAATCACCGGACGGAGAAAAAAGCGGGATGTTCGAAACCGTCCAGATGCGCTCGACGTTTCTGCCGTCCCTAGCCGAAAAGTCATAGCGCGTGCTCGAGAGGTGATGGGGCCTCATTGTGTGCAATACATGCCGAAAAGACTGCGCAAGGGCGTCTTGCTGCCCGCCGTCGCCCCCAGGAAATACCTCGAAGAGCGCCTTACCGAACAGGTCTTCGAACCTGTGATACGACACTGTCTCATAGGCGCCATTGCAGGCCACATAACGCAGCTCACTGTCCAAGATTGCGGCCGGGCTGGGCCATGCACCGAAAATCGCCGCATAGTCAGGCTTGAACAGCGTCATCGTGAAGGCCCCTCGCTTCTGACCGTCATCGCACTGTTCTACTAAACCTCTCTAGTGCACGAGCGAAAAGAAGTTTCTTATTGTTAATCGGTGCGGCAGCGGTGGGTTAGGCCGTTCAGCATTGATCCATTGACCAACTTGGGCGGGATATGCACGGCGCCTGTCTGATCCCGTGGTTCGGATCGAGTGCTGGGAGCTACAGCATGAGACCCATTGCGGCGAACGCCCGTTCGTGAAGCGTGGCAACGTCCAGAGGGGTGGCCTTCAGCAGTATCGGTATGCAGCTACATGATCCTGCGAGCACGTCGCGGTACATGCTGCACGAACGAACCAACGGGCTCGTTCCAGAGTTGCACTGCCCGAGGCGACGAGAAAGGGGGTGGCCGTTCACTGCCACCCCCTCCATCCACCACGGAGCCGCTACAACACCTAGTGGATTTTGCGTTGAAAAGACGGACCTAGAAGTGGAAGTTCAGGCCAATCTTCGCGGTCGAGACGTTAAGTGAGCCCTCGCCTGGAATGCTATTGAGGGAGTAATCCTGCGACCCGAAATCATGATAGAGATATTCCGCCTTCAGCGAGATGGTCTCAGTAACCATGGTTTCAATACCAGCGCCGACAACCCAACCGGTATGTGTGTTGGAATCCGAGTCATCGGGGAACTGAGTGCTGCCGCCGTCAAAATCCACATCGACACCGGCAAAAGCCACACCGGCGGTGCCATAGATAAGGAACGCATCAGCGGCGAAGCCGACACGGCCGCGGATGGTCGCTAGCCAATCGACAGTGGCGGTCGTGGTGGTGCCGGCATCTTCGTACGAACCGCTAATGTTGGCCCAGGCGATGTCGCCCTCGATGCCAAGAACGACGCCGTCAAGATTGACATTGTAGCCGGCCTGTACGCCAGCGAGCCACCCATCGATGTCCTCACCATCTACGGCGAAGCCGTCGACGTCCACATCGCCCCAGCCATAGCCCGCATGCACACCGACATAGGCGCCCGTCCAATTCAGCGGTGCGGAGACCTCGGGGATGTAAGGCTGTTCGACAGGAATGTAGAGATCGGCGGCGTAAACTGACCCGGTCATCACGGCTAGTGCCGCGGCTGAAGCCAGGAGCTTGGTCGCAAAATTCATGAATAGTCCTCCAGTGAGTAGGTGGCTGCTCAAGCCAGTAACGCAGAGAGTCACCGAGCGACTCAAGGGGACTAGGCCATAAAACCCGGCATAAAGGGGGCATTTATGTGGCTCATGTGACATGATAGCAACAGATCTACCTCGTGAGATCGTCCAATGACTGTGGAGCTTGTCCAGTTCCGGCACGTTGTAATTTCACCTGTATCGCTGCCACCCTTGGACATTTCGCGAACATCTGCCAGCTTCGTAGCTGTATTGCCTTCAAAGGTTCGCGTCGCTCTACTCTTACTGCCGGATCAGCAGCGTCCGAGCTGCGCGCCAAGCTCGCTATCCAAGTGCAGACGGGAGCCGTTCGCGAGAGACGCCGTACGGCGATCCTCTTAAGCATGCTTTCAATAGGCACCACAGTCGTGGTCGGGAAAACAACACGCTTCCGAACCTCGCGCAGTAGAGAGTGCAATGCGCGGAACATGCGGCCTTTACGCAGCAATTACACCTGTTGCCGAAGCGTAACGGAATGCAGGGACAGTCATGGCGGGCGGATCGGATCCTCAGGCTTCGCCTTCCAAAGGCTCCGTTTGATACCCCCTTTGGCCAGCGCTTTCGACAGAAGCTCTCGAAGTTCTCTGCGACGTGTAGCAAAGGCGCCGACCAGCGCTAGATCAGTCAATTGCTTCGCTCATCTCAGGCCGCCGTTAACCCGGTCGTGCACAAATGGCGGCTAGCTGCTTCTCGGCTGGGGCCTCACTGATGACCGATGATGTGCTGTTTAGATCGTTGACGCGAGCGGTTCCTGGAATCGTCTGGATCTCGAATTCTTCGGGCATGGTGGAATATAACAACCGCCGCTGGCAGGAATTCACCGGAATGAGACTGGAAGCAGGTCTCGGGCATGGATGGCTTGACGCAATTCATCCAGCAGACGTTGCAGCGTTCCAAGCCCAGCTCCCTCTCGACGGCGTGACCCACGCAGAGATACAGACGGAAATTCGCGTGCGTCGTCACGATGGCATCTACCATCGCCATGTCCTCAGTGCGCGTTATGTGGGCGGAGACAGGTGGATCGGTTGCGCCATTGACGTCCACGAATGGTTGATTGGCGAGGCGCGTGATGCCGCGCACAACCGGATTTTGGACCTGGTTCTGTTCGGATCCGAGCTCGACGAGGTGCTGCTGGAGCTGTGCTGTGCAGCCGAAAAACAGATTGCCGGCTCGACCTGTAGCATCTTGCTGGTTGGTCGTGATGGTGAACATTTTTCAGCTGGCATAGCGCCAAAATTTCCCCTGAACATATACGAGGGGCTAAAGTCGGTCCGCATCGCCGAGGGATCGGGATCTTGTGGGACAGCAGTCCACCAAAGGCGCGATGTCATAAGCTCCGATATTGCTGCCGACCCAATGTGGGACAACTGGCGGGAGGCAATTCTAGCGTTGGGATATCGGGCGTGCTGGTCCAAGCCCGTCTTCGATTCAAAAGGCAGAGTGATTGCGTCCTTTGGGTTCTACTTCCGCGACGTCCGAGAGCCAACATCTGCAGAGCGGAGGGAGATGGACCGGCTGCGCAGGCTCGCTGCGGTGACGATTGAACGTGCGCGGTTCATCGAGGCTCTTCGAGAAAGCGAGGAGCACTACCGCTACACGGTGGAGTTCAGCCCACAGATTCCGTGGACTGCCGATCGCGAAGGTAAGATTCTGACAGTATCAGGAAAATGGCTGGAGGCGACGAACGTCGAGCCACAACAGGCGCTAGGGGACGGCTGGCTCGCGTCACTTCATCCAGACGATGTTGGGCCCACCACCGCGAGATGGGCTAACGCGGTTGCTACGGGGCAATTGTTCGAAACGACCTATCGCATCAGACTCGCCGATGGCAGTTATCGCTGGGTGAGAGCTCACGCTCGGCCTCGACGTGCAGAGAACGGTGAGATCATCCGCTGGTATGGAGCGGCCGACGACATCCATGAGCGATATCTGGCCGAAGAGCGGCTGAAGTGGCAGGTCTATCATGATGACTTGACCGGCCTGGCAAACCGACGTCGGTTCGTCGCGGATCTTCATCAAGCGCTGGCCGATGCATCCGTACCTCTAGGACTCATGGTCCTCGATATGGACGATTTCAAGCTCATCAATGATCGTCACGGCCACCAGACGGGTGACGCGGTCTTGCGTCTGTTCGGGAGAATTCTGACAGCGGTAGCGGAACCGGGTGAGCGGGTTTATCGCTTGGGCGGCGATGAGTTTGCCATTCTCTCACAAGTTGTCTTCACCGATGAGTGTCTTCTCGCCCGCGCTTCAGAAATTGAGGTCTTCATAGACGTCAGGATGAAAGGGAACAAGAAGGCGAGGTCTGGCAGAGCAAGTATAGGCTGCACTCTGGGCCTGCCTGACGAGCACTCAGATGAAGTGTTCAAACGGGCCGATCTTGCGCTTTATGCGGCCAAGACATCTGCAAAAGGAACAGTCAAACTTTTCGATCCGCGCATCCGTAGTGTCGCCACAGGACGGTTAGAGGAGTTCGAACTGGCGCGCGCAGCTCTGCGCGAAGGCTGGATTGAGCCCTTTTTCCAACCGATCCTGTCCCTTGACACCTTTCACCCGCGTGGCTTGGAAGCGCTCCTGCGGATCCGACATCCCGAGGAAGGGCTTCTCTCGCCAATTCGCATACGCTCGGCGCTCGACGACCCACGTTTGAGCGATGCGCTTGGTCTGCGGATGGTCGAGCTTGTCGTGGATCAGATGGCCAGATGGTCCGCTGATGGCGTGCCATTCGGTCAGGTTTCCATCAATCTCGCGACAGAGAACATCGTCAATCCTGAGTTTAGCGACAGGTTGGTGACCCTGCTCGAGGGACATGAGCTTGCGCGCGAAAGCGTCAAGCTCGAGATCACCGAAAGAGTTCTGCTCGATGAGTTGGAGGATGTGATTACTCAACGACTTGAGAAGCTCAGGGATCAAGGCATAGCGCTTTCGCTGGACGATTTTGGGACAGGCTATGCCTCCCTCATTCACTTGCAAAACCTGCCCGTTACCGAGATGAAGATCGATCGATCGTTCATCTCAGCTATGCGAAACGGGCCGAAGGCGAGAGAGATCGTGCGCGCCATGATCGGACTAGCCAAAACGATGGGCTTAGTGACTGTGGCAGAGGGCGTGGAGACACAGGCAGAGGTGATGATGTTGGCATCCTGGGGCTGTGATTACGGACAAGGGTTCCTGTTCAGCCGGCCGATACATGCCGATAATGTACCGTCCTATCTCCAGCAGCAATTTGGCTTAAAGCAGCGCCGTGGGGCAGACGAGCCTGGCTCGCAGTTATCATTTTCAAATCAATCGTGATCACGGTTGTCGACGGTCATCGCGTGATGGCATCAAAATCGCTCTCGCAGCACTTAGCATCTAACAGCCTGAACTTCGGCTATCGGTTAAAGGAGAGCCGGGGCATGTCCTCTAAATGCGTCGCGGGGGTCGCCATTCGCTATGACCTCACACTTGCCGACGCAGGTATCAGCAATTTGCCAAAATCGCTGGCAGGCAGAGGTCTACTGTAGAGGTAACCTTGAGCTTGCGCACATCGCCATTTGCGAAGGAGCGCTTCCTGTTCTGGCGTCTCTACGCCTTCAGCAATAGCCGAGCTAAGCGTTTATAGCGAGGGCCGCTGTCGACTAGCGTCAAGTCAGCCTTTACGCCGCCGCGTTTTTAAAGGAATGCGTAGACTGTCAAACGGCTTCCAAATCTGACCCCCGATCGGCGTCCCATTTTGACCCCCTTCATGTAATGCACAGCGGTCAGCGCTCGCCCGGGCGGAGCTGGCCAGGGTTGCGCAGCCCGGGCGAGCGCGGCTAGCGTTTTGCAGCTTGATGCGGTGATCAGGCGCGGTTCTTGAAGCGCCAGGATTCGTTTCCGGTTTCGATGATCTCGCAATGATGGGTG
>NZ_RZNJ01000003.1 GCF_003994485.1 Arsenicitalea aurantiaca | reverse complement strand
GGCTACGCGACCGTTGGGGCGTGCTGGATTCCTGGCTCTACTGGCTGACGGCGTTCGCCTTCCGGCTTTCCTGCATCGTCTATCCCCTGCTCTACTGGTATTTCGGGGTCATCGTGGTCGATGCCGACATCAACGGCATCCTCGCCCATTTTATCCCCTATTACCTTGCCTCGATGCTCTACATGAACTTCGTGTCGCGCGGCATGTTCGTGCCGCTCATCAACGACATCAGCCAGCTCGTGGGCGCCTGGGAGATCTCGCGGGCTGCCGTCATCGGCTGGCTGAGGCCGCACGGGCATGCCTTCAAGGTCACGATGAAGGGGGGCGAGCGCAACCGCGTCACCGTCCACTGGTCGATCCTGCGGCGGTTCCTCGTCCTCTTCGTGCTGACGCTGTTCGGGCTCGTGATTGGGCTTTTGTCCGACTATGCGTTCGACGCCTATGCGGGCGAAGGCAAGGCGGTGATCCTNGGCGCCTGGGAGATCTCGCGGGCTGCCGTCATCGGCTGGCTGAGGCCGCACGGGCATGCCTTCAAGGTCACGATGAAGGGGGGCGAGCGCAACCGCGTCACCGTCCACTGGTCGATCCTGCGGCGGTTCCTCGTCCTCTTCGTGCTGACGCTGTTCGGGCTCGTGATTGGGCTTTTGTCCGACTATGCGTTCGACGCCTATGCGGGCGAAGGCAAGGCGGTGATCCTCTTCTGGACGCTCTACAACCTCGTCGTCCTCGCCGGAACGATCCTCGTCTGCATCGACCTGCCGCGCACCGCCTCGATCCTGCGCTCCAACCCTGAGCAAATCCGCGTTCTGCTGCCCTCGGGCGAGCGCCAGGCCTGGCTCGTCGACGTCCATCAGGAAGCGCTGCGCCTGCGCGGGCTCGACCTGGCCCCCGGCACGGTCTTCACGGCGATCGTGCCCGANATCCTCTTCTGGACGCTCTACAACCTCGTCGTCCTCGCCGGAACGATCCTCGTCTGCATCGACCTGCCGCGCACCGCCTCGATCCTGCGCTCCAACCCTGAGCAAATCCGCGTTCTGCTGCCCTCGGGCGAGCGCCAGGCCTGGCTCGTCGACGTCCATCAGGAAGCGCTGCGCCTGCGCGGGCTCGACCTGGCCCCCGGCACGGTCTTCACGGCGATCGTGCCCGAGATCGGCCCGGTCGAGGCCGAAGTGACCCAGGTCGTGGGCGCAACGCTCGATGCGCGGCTCGATCTCGGCTTTGAAGCCCGCGAGCGCCTGATCGGCAAGCTTCACACCAAGGCGGGCGCTCCAGGCACGGGTGTCGTGGCGGCCGCGAGCCTCGGCGCCGGCCTCATCCGGCGCGTCATCGCAGGCACCATCAGGTGAGCTAGCGGGAGGCCCCCTCGCCGGGGCCCGATTGCAGGCGCACCACCGCTTCGCTCAGCGTGTTGACCTCGCGGAAGCGCGTGTGCTNCGGTCGAGGCCGAAGTGACCCAGGTCGTGGGCGCAACGCTCGATGCGCGGCTCGATCTCGGCTTTGAAGCCCGCGAGCGCCTGATCGGCAAGCTTCACACCAAGGCGGGCGCTCCAGGCACGGGTGTCGTGGCGGCCGCGAGCCTCGGCGCCGGCCTCATCCGGCGCGTCATCGCAGGCACCATCAGGTGAGCTAGCGGGAGGCCCCCTCGCCGGGGCCCGATTGCAGGCGCACCACCGCTTCGCTCAGCGTGTTGACCTCGCGGAAGCGCGTGTGCTCGCGCACGTAGCCGACAGGTTCGCCCTTGGCGAGCTTGAGGAGCATGTCGGCGAGCGTGCCGAGGGGGCGCAGCAGCGAGATGAGGACGAGCGCAAAGGCGAGGATGGCCANGGGTGTCGTGGCGGCCGCGAGCCTCGGCGCCGGCCTCATCCGGCGCGTCATCGCAGGCACCATCAGGTGAGCTAGCGGGAGGCCCCCTCGCCGGGGCCCGATTGCAGGCGCACCACCGCTTCGCTCAGCGTGTTGACCTCGCGGAAGCGCGTGTGCTCGCGCACGTAGCCGACAGGTTCGCCCTTGGCGAGCTTGAGGAGCATGTCGGCGAGCGTGCCGAGGGGGCGCAGCAGCGAGATGAGGACGAGCGCAAAGGCGAGGATGGCCACCAGATAGGCGAGCACGGCGCCGAGCGCCATGGTCGACATGAACTGCCGCTGCGCACCGAATACGAAATCGGGATCGATCCGCGCGACGAGCCGCCAGCCGAAATCGGGCAGCGTCTCGTAGCCGAACTGCGGCACGATGCGGCTGAAATAACTCTGCCCGTCCGGCCATGTCTCGCTATAGGTGCCGTCGACCCCGAGGGTGGCGGCGCGGAACACGGAGAGCTGTCCGGTCGCATCGCTGATCGAATCGGTCGCGAGGATGATGGTGCCAGCGCTGTTGACGATGAAGGCGTCGAGCTCGAGCTCCGCCGCCGCCTCGGTCACCAGCGAGCGCACCCAGCGCCAGTCGACATGCGCCCCGAGCACGCCAGTCATCTGTCCGCCCGGGCCCAGGATCGGGGCCGAAAAATCGACGAAGCGCAGGGGCTCTCCACCATCGTTGCCGAGCAATTGCGCAAGCAGCACCGCCTCGTGCACATCGCCTGCGAAGGGACCTTGGAGCCCCGCCTGAAACCAGGGGCGCTGTGCCACATTCTGCCCCACGAGCAGGCCGTCCCGCGCCGAGACCACCGTGCCATCGGCGCGCGCCACGCCTATCCAGGAGACCTTGCCCTCGTCATCGGCAAGCGCGTCGAACCGGACCTGCAGGGCCTCGGGATCCTCATTGATCGCGATCTGGCCCGCCGTCAGCTCGACATCCCGCCACTCTTCATAGAGCGCGCGCGAGAGGAAGGTGCCGAGCGCCTGCGCGCGCACCTCGACCGCCCGCACCGCAGTCGCCGTGCCATAATCCTGAAGCCCGCGCTGGAAGAACACGCCCAGCACCAGCATCGCCGTTCCCAGCACCAGGGCCACGATCAGCACGATCAGCGATTTCAACGACATGGCTAACACTTTCACTCTTCGTGGAGCAGAATAGTTTGGCGGAAGGGCAGTGGTTAGCAGCAGTGTCAACGGGTTCAGCTTGCTCACCCAACCCGCTCGTGCGAGCAAATGTCGTTGTATCTAGTTTTTGCCAGCAAACACGACGCAGTTACGCCCTTGTCCCTTAGCGGCATAGAGCGCCTGGTCTGCTGCCAGCAGCAGCGGTGTCGCGCCCTTGTCCCGCTCATGCAGCATCGCAATTCCTATGCTGGCTGTAACAGTAAGCGCGCTCTTCTCAGCCTGGATGACGGCCTTCTCAATCGCGACACGTATCCGAGTCGCTATGGAGAGCGCCAAATCTGACGTCACGCCTGGCAGGATGACACAGAACTCCTCCCCGCCGTATCGGCCGACATAGTCCGACTTGCGGACAGCTGTGTCCAGGATATTGCCCACCTTCGCCAGAACAGCATCTCCGACCCCATGCCCATATTTATCGTTGATGATCTTGAAGTGGTCGAGGTCCACCATCAACACTGCCAGGTCTGTCCGCAGACGTTCGGCATCCTCGATTTCCTGTTTGGCAACCCGCAGGATAGTCGCACGGTTCAGCGTGCCAGTAAGGGCATCAATCGAAGCCTGTTTGCGCAATTCCAGATGCTGAATGGCCAAAGCCGCCAGATTTTCAAGACTCGCCAGCTGCTCCGCCGTGATCGATCTCGGGGTGGAGTCGAACACACACAAGGCTCCAAGAGCATAGTCGTCGGCGTCGGCCAAGGGGACGCCAGCATAAAACCGAACCTTCGGTGAGCTTAACACGAAAGGGTTGTTGGAAAAGCGGGGATCTAATTCAGCGTCGGGTATCACCATGGGTTGAGGCGACTGAATGGTGTGGGTGCAAAAGGACGTTTCCCTTGGGGTGTGCGAGTCTGCTATTCCCCGCCGCGAAATAAAGAACTGCCTGTCTCGGTCGAGGAGCGAAATGGCCGCAGACTCAGAACCAAGAATGGTCTGTGCAAGTTGGACTATTCGGTCAAGGTCCCGATCGGATGCCGCATCGAGCAACCCATGCCGCCTGACTGCAGCGATTCTTTCGTCCTCGTAGCTGGGGAAGCTGTTCATTAGGTCTCAAATCTCATCCGCTGATAATTCGGAGCCCGCTGCCCTATACACATGGCGAAACGCTCTCCCCTGATTGCGACAGAGCTGCTAAACGTTGGCGCGCCGCCATCTGGCCTCCGCCAAGTGGGCCGGCACCTCGTCAGCATTCATCGGTCGGCCGAAGAGATAACCTTGACCGAATTCGCATCCCCATGATGCCAGCAGTGCTGCTTCCGCCGGTGTCTCGACACCTTCGGCAACCGTTGCAAGGCCCATGGTCTTAGCTAGCCCGATCATGGCACGCACGATCTCCCGCCCTTTTGGTCCGCTTCGCATGCCAGATATGAACGATCTGTCGATCTTCATTTCGTCCACGGGAAGGGTCTGCAAATGGACGAGTGATGCATAGCCTGTCCCGAAATCATCGAGCGAAATCGAAACCCCTTGCATTCTGAGGTCGTCAAGGCGCTGACAGATAACGTCCTCAAGCTCGTCGAGCAGGACCCGCTCAGTTATCTCAAGCTTGACGCACCGCCTTTCGAGCTTGTGATGATCGAGTAAGGTGATGAGCCGGTCGCCAAAATCGCGGCTGACGATGTTTTCAGTAGCCAAGTTGATCGAGCATTGCCCGAAGGGCACATGGGCGGCACTCCACCTGGCCATCTGATCGACGACCAGTTCAACCATGCGCAAACCGATCGCGTCACTCAGACGCGGATCGTCGAGCGCTGAGCGCACTGCAATTGGCGAAAGAAGGCCTTTTTCGGGGTGACGGATTCGGAGCAGCGCTTCCCAGCCCCGGGGGGCAAAAGTGCTCAGGGACACGATCGGTTGGAAAAAGGGCTCGATCCACCCTTCACGCAATGCCGTCCGCGCCAGCTCGAACTCTTCGGATCGCCGGGCCGTCAGACTGCGGATCTTGGGATCGAATAGCTTGATCGATCCTTTCGCCGTAGACTTCGCCGCATAGAGAGCTAGATCGGCGCGCTTAAACACTTCGTCAGCGAATTCATCTGGTCCGCCCAGCGCGCACCCGATGCTCGCCCTGCTCGTCCTAGCCTTCTTGTTGCGCTTCATGCGGGCCTCAAGTAGCGCCTCAATTTCGCGCGCTCGTGTCAGAAGGCACTCGTCGCTGAAGATGACTCTGGAGATGATAGCGAACTCATCGCCCCCTAACCTGAATACGTGCTCGCCTGGCTCAGTGATTGACAACAGGTGTCGGCCAAACAGCCGCAAGACGGCATCTCCCGTCAGGTGACCGTGGCGATCGTTAATGAGCTTGAAGTCGTCCATATCGAGGACCATTAAGCCTAGCGGTTCCGATGAACTCGCCAACGCTGCACGGAGGTCGTTCACGAACTGCCGTCGATTTGGGAGGCCCGTGAGATCATCTTGGAAAGCCTGGCGCCTCAGTCTTTCCTCGGCGACTTGACGTTCATGGATGTCGTCTACCGCTCCATACCACCGTAGGACTCGGCCATCTTCGTTTGCCCGAGCAAAGGCCCGGGCTCTAACCCAACGATAGGATCCGTCCTTGAGGCGGATACGATAGGATGCGTCCAAAGGACATCCTGACACTATTGACTGTTGCCACTTCACCGTCGTCGGTTCGACATCATCGGGATGCAGTCCCGTCAGCCATCCATCGCCCAAGGCGTCTTCATGGGTTATCCCCGTCGCCTCAGTCCACCGTCCCGACACTGTCAGGACCTTGCCTTGCGCATCTGCGGTCCAGGGAATTTGCGGGTTGAGCTCGACGGTATAGCGGTAATGCTCCTCACTTTCGCGTAGCGCTTCGAGCATGCGAGCGCGCTCGATGGTTACCGCAGCTAACCTGCGCAGCCGGTCCATCTCTCGCGTTTCGGCTGACGACGGCTCACGCGGAGCAGGGAAGTAGAAGCCAAATGACGCAATGACTCTGCCTTTTGAGTCAAAAACTGGTTTCGACCAGCAGGCGCTGTAACCGAGTGCCAACATGGGCTCGCGCCATCCCTCCCAGAGAGGATCGGTTGAAATGTCAGAGCTGATGACATCGCGCTTTTCATAGACGGCCGTGCCACAAGACCCAGCTCGTGCGTCGATGCGGACTGATGCAATATCTCTATAGGTATCCTTGGGAAATTTCGGCGCGATGCCAGTAGAAAAGTTCTCGCCGTCCTGATGGACGAGCAAGATGCTGCAGGTGGCGCCCGAAAGTTGCTTTTCTGCCGCGCGACATAGTTCTACGAGCACCTCCTCGAGTTCTGCGCCAAACAGCACAAGGTCGAGAATCCTGTTGTGAGCAGCGTCGCGCGCCTCGCTGATCAACCACTCATGCGCATCGATCGCGCAGCCAATCCATCTGTCACCCCCGACATAACGTGCACTGAGCAGATGGCGATGGTAGACTCCATCATGCCTGCGCACTCGGATTTCCGTCTGAATTTCGGGCTGTCGCGCTCCGTCCAGTGGAAGCTGAGCGTGAAACGCAGCCACATCCGCTGGATGAATAGCGTTCAGCCAGCCGTGCCCGAGCCCGGCCTCAAGGGTCATACCGGTGAACTTCTGCCAGTGCTCGTTGTTAAAATCTACCGAGCCGCGGGAGTTCGAAATCCATACGATACCCGGAACGGCCTTCGTTAGTGTCTCGAACAGGTTGTTGTCATTCATTGCGCGTCCGCCTTGTGCTGCGCTGCACAAATCTTGTGCATAGGCGGGTTAACATCAACTTGCAGGAGCTATGCGAATTGCGGCCTACTCGCGACAGTGATCAATCAAGAGGTTTCGCAGCTGGCCAAAATGCCAATAGGAGAAGCTTCTACCGGCCGTAGTCCAGTGGTCAGCCTGTAGGGCCTAATTGGAGCGGTGCGCCGAGCTCTTGCGCCCCGTCTCCTGCCGACGAGGTAAGCGCTTCTGGTTTGCAATGGGGGCGATAACGACTTGAAACATAAGGAGACTAAAGACAGCTAGTTTGCAGCTGATGGTAATAATTACAACGAGTAGAGTCAGACTACGAATCTGGGGGTCAGAGGTTCGAATCCTTTCGGGCGCGCCATTTCTTTTTCTTCGATCGATGCCTCTATCGAGAGCCGCCCTCAGACGACGATGTCGGCCCTCCGAGGGCGGTCGATAATGAGAGTTGCGCCGCGCTGCAGCATTGCGCCGAGGCCGAGGAAGATCACCACGAGGTTGGCGAGCCAGCCGAGGACCGGGATGAAGTTGAGCACGGCAAAGACCACAAGGCCGATGGCAAGGACGGCCAGCTGTCCCGCAAGGCGCGTGGGGGCGAGAGAAAAGGCCTTGCTCACGCGCCATGAGACGGCGTGCACCCCAAGCAGATAGCCGGCGGTCCAGACGAGGATGATGAAGAGGATCACGATCGGGATCAGCAGGATGCCGACCAGCGTCATCGCGCTCACCGGCACGAGACCGATCAGCATGGAGAGGCCGAGCCCTCCGAGGAGGATGCAGCGAAAGGGATGGTCGACCGCCGCGTTGCGCAGTCTTTCGGTCGTGGCCGGTGCGAAGGCATGGGCGATGGCGGCGATGAGGAGCAGGAAGCCGATCGTCAGGACAAAGACGCCGAGGATGATCGCGAGCGATGGCCAATAGCCGCGCAAGGGGTCGCTCATATGCTCGTCGATCCTCTGGAGGACGGGGTTGGGCTCTATGCGGGTGAACCGGACGCGCTCGGGAGGCACGACGCTTGCGGGGATGTCGATCGGTTCGGACGCGAGATAGGAGAGCGTGCCGCCGACCCGCGCATTGGGGCCGAAGGCGACATTTCCGACTGCGAGGTCCACATCGCCGCCGACGATGCTGTTGAGCTCGAGCGAGCCCACGCTGGCCCTGAGGCTGCCGGTAATGGGCGCGTCGAGGCGCGCCGTCCCTGCGAGAAGCCGTGCATTGCCCCCGACGATCGCCGGATCCTCGAGGCGCAGATTGCCTGCCGACACCGTGACGTCAGACGCGACGGGCGCATCGAGGGTGACCGAAAACCCCGCAGCATAGAGATCGGCGCCGACGGCGCCGGCCACCTTTACATCGAAGCCCGCGGCATGGAGGTCTCCCTCCACCTCTGTTGCAAGGGAGGTCGAGAACCCCGCGGCAAAGACGTCTCTTGCGGCCGGGGTGGAGAGCGTGACCGAGGTGCCGGAGACAAAGACGTCGCCGCCCAGGCGTGCAAGGTCCTGCTGCGCCCGGGCTGGACCCGACGGCGCGACCGCGAGGATGAGGAGAGCCGCGATGGCGGCGCGAAGGGGCAATGGGCTCACGACAAACCTCGACCGAGCGGTTGAACGGCACCGACCATCCCACCAGCGCGGCCCGGGTATCTTGATGCGCGTCAATGCGTGAGGGACACGCTTTCGGCCAAGAAGGCCCGATGCCGTAAGCAAAGGAGCGGGCCATGAATATCGAGAAAGCCATGCACAGGGGCGCGACATGGGTCGCGCCCGAGACCCCCGTCAGCGATGTCGCTGCGCTCATGAGGAAGGAGGATATCGGTTCCATCCCCGTTGGTGAGAATGACCGGCTCGTGGGGATGATCACCGATCGCGACCTTGCCCTGAGGGCGCTTCCCGACGGGGCCGATCCCAGGACGATGAAAGCGCGGGACGTGATGACGAAAGGGATCGTCTATTGCCGCACCGATCAGAGCATCGAGGATGCGATCCATCTGATGGAGGACAAGAAGATCCGTCGCCTGCCGGTGATCAATGACAAGAAGCGCCTCGTCGGCATGCTTTCACTGGCCGATATTTCCCATCATGCCAGCCGCGATCTGTCTGCCGAACTCGTCCATGCCGTTGCCTCTCCCCATGAGGGGGATCAGACGGGGAAGGGGGCACGTCAGTCTTGATGGTCGTCAATGCGGAACTGGCACAGGCGGTCTAGCCTCAAAAGTGTCCTGCGGAGATGCGGATCGACGGTTCTTCACCGGCGTTGGACCAATGACGGTGGGGGATGAAGATCAGGGCATCGGTGAAGCTCGACAGAGGGCTCGCGCATCAGGCCTCAAAGCCGTCCGGCAAAGGATGGTGTAGGGTCGGGCGCGAGCCCTGCTCTATGGGGGCGCGCGATCCGGACGCGGGGCTCCGGGCCGTGCACCCAAGGCTTGGCGCGCAGCCCGGATATGCCCTCAATGCCGCCGCGCCATCATCATCGATGCGACAAGTCCGATGCCGCCCGCCGCGATCGCGACGGCGAGGAGCGGTTGCTGGCGGATGGCGTGCTCGAGCGTCGCTTCGATGTCGGCGGCCCCGCGATAGACCCTCGCGCGCGCCTGCCGGGATTGCGCTCCAAGCGCGCCAGCTCCGGCTGCCGCCTCCTCGCGAAGGTCTTCCAGCCCGTGTCCGGTCAGCGCGCCCACTGCGCCGATGACGTCCGACAGGTCCTTCTGCAAGGTCCCGACCTTGGAGCGCAGCACATCGATGTCCTTGTGATAGGTGTCTACCGTGATCATGATGCTTGTCCTTAAAATGGGTGACCCGCCACCATTGGCAGCGGCGAGGTCAGCCTAGCCGAACGCAACAGTCCGGACTTTGACCGGCGTCAACGCATCGTCCCTTCGCCTGCGCAAATGTGGTCCATCCCGGAGTTTGGAGGGCCGACATGCGCATCCTGATCGTCTATGGCACGAGCGAGGGGCAGACCGAGAAGGTGGCGCGATACCTCGCCGACCGGTTCTCCCATGGCGGGCACGAGGTGACCCTTATCGACGCGCGCAGCCTGCCGGCCGATCTCGACATGGAGGGGCAGGATCTGACGATCGTTGCGGCGCGGGTTCATGCCGGATCCTATCCGCGTGCGATCGAAAGTTTTGTCAGGTCCGAACGCAACAGGCTCCAGGATATGCCCTCGGCCTTCATTTCGGTGTCGATGGCGGCGGCCGGGCATCGTCCGGGCGATCTGGAGCGCGCCGAGGATTACGTGGAGCGCTTCATCGCCAAGACCGGGTGGACGCCCACTTTCGTGCATCACGCGGCGGGCGCCCGGCTTTATGCGCATCATGGGCCGCTGACACGCTGGATCCTCGGCATGATCGATGGCAATCGCTACGATACTGCACGGGACCATGAATTCACCGATTGGGCGAAGCTTAGGGCCTTTGCCAACGATGTGCTGGCCGGGTCGGTCCCCGGCGGCCGGCTTGGATCGGGCCCGGACGTTCGGGCTGGCGCCTGAGCGGGCTTGACGGCCGTCAAATCCTTCGGCGGTGCGGACCTTTAGGCTGGCATCTCCGCTATCACGAAGGGAGTGGGAAGATGAATGAGCGGCATTGGCAGGACTGGCTCATCGCCGTCGTCGGCGTCTGGCTGGTTCTCTCGAACTGGGTTCTCGCTTATACGATCCCGGGAACCGCACCGGCGGGCGCCGATAGCCTGATCTTCTGGAATGCGCTGCTGACGGGGGCAATTGCCCTCCTGCTCGGCGGCATGGCGCTTGCGGCATTCCGGATCTGGGAGGAATGGGCGGACATCGCGATCGGGCTCTGGCTCATCGCATCGCCCTGGGTGCTGGGCTTCGCCAGCGTGCCCCTCGCCATGTGGAACGTCACGCTGAGCGGCGTGGTCATCATCCTCTCGGCGGCCTGGACGCTCTACGACGCCCGGGAGACCCGGCACGCCTAACCCATCGCCAGACGGGCGCAGCGGCGGATCCGGTTCGCCGCTGCGCGTTGCGAGAACGCCGTTCGCGCGTCCGCCCCCGGGGCGGTCCGAACGGGCCGGCTAGGCCGAAAAGGTCACGTTGACGCCGCGCTGGCGGAAATAGGCCTGCATGGTCTTGCGGCCCGCGCGGTTGTTCTGGGCGAGCCGGCCCGGTTCGAACACCGCTTCCGTCGCGCCTTCGCGGGCGAGGGCCTGTTTCAGGGTAGCGATATGGGCGTCGAGATCGGCATTGTTGGCCTGGAGTGATGCGTAGATGTTTTCGATGGCATCGTTGACGGTCGGTTCGCTCACGCTTGATCCTCCTTGGATTTCGATGCGACCGGCTAGCACAAACTCCGCGTCGGGCCTACCGCAAGCATGCGGTGCGCCGTTGAATGCGCGATGCTCTACCCTTACCCCCGACCGGCCGTCTGGCCGAACATCCAGCCGCGCCCGGCGATTGGGCTCGCATCGGCGCCCAGAATGTCGAGGCCCTGCCAGACGACGGCGGCGGTCGAATCGACCACCGGGATGCCGAGTTCCGCCTCGATCTCTGCCATCAGGCTCCAGCCGCGCATATTGGTGCACATGATGACGAGGGCTTCGGGGCGGCTCGCGGCGACGCTCCGGCACATCTGGCGGACCGCATCATCGGTGATCGTCGAAAAGGCGAAATTTTCCGAAAGTCCGGTATGGGCTTCGCCAATGACGGTGATCCCGGCCTTGGCGTAGTTCTCGATGATCTTGTGCTGCACATCGTCGGTGTAGGGCGAGATGAGCCCGATCCGGGTCGCGCCCTTTTTGCGCAGGAGCGCCTCGATGGCGCCGACGGCGGTGCAGGCTGGAATGCCGGTCTCGGCCCGAATGGCCGCGCAGAGGCCGTCGTCCCAGGCGCTCCCCAGCCAGGCCGCGGACGTGCCGCTCCAGGCAATGACCCCGACACGCGCATCCGCAAGAAGCCGCGCCGCCGCAAGCATCGGCGCGTATTCGAACTGGCCGTTGGCATCTGCGCTGAGCGCGATCCTGGTCACGGTAAAGCGCGAAAAATGCGCCGAGACGCCCGGCACATTGGCCACCAGAGCTGCCGTCGCCGGCTCAAGAATGGTGTTCGAGGATGGGGTCAGCACCCCCATGAGACGACGGTCCATCCGGTCAGCTCCCATAGGCGAGGGCGAGGGGGATGATCGCGTCGATATCGCCGGCTTTCCCGGCGATCCGGGCCTGCTCGCGGGTCAGCGCTTCAGCGGCCTCCCGCCAGTCGATGCGGGTCGGCTGGCCCTGTGCCACGACGATCTCGCCATCGACATAGACGTTGTCGATCGCCCGTTCGGCGGCCTGGTGGACGATCGTGCGAAGCGGATCGCGCATCGGATGCATCTGGGGGTGGTCGAGATCGAAGGTGACGAGGTCGGCCTTCGCGCCGGGCGCGAGCCGCCCGATATCGTCCCGGCCCAGCACCTTTGCCGCCCCGGCGGTGGCCGCGCGGAAGAGCCTCGCCGTATTCGAAGTATGGCGCGGGCCGGCGGCTGCGCGGGCGAGGAGCTCGGCGGCACGGATTTCCTCGAGCATGTTCTGGGGATGGGTGTCGGTGCCGATGGCGACGTTCACGCCGGCGTCCATATAGGCCCCGATATGGTGCAGGAGCGTGCCGTCGCGCACGAAGATCGTGGGGCAATGGGCGATGGTCGTGCCGCTCTTTGCCAAGAGGTCGAGATCCTCACGGGTTTTCCAGAGGAGCCAGGGATGCTCGTCGGTGAAGACGGCGTGCCCGATGATGGTGCGCTCACCGAGGAAACCGATCTCGTCCATATAGGCGACAGGCGACTTGTCGTGGAGCCGCGCCATCTGGTTGAACTCGGGATAGCTCTGCGCTCCATGGGTGAAGAGCGTGCGGCCGGTTTCCGCAGCGAGCGCGATGGCCTGCTGCAGAAGCTCGGTGGTGCAGGTGTCGATCTGGGCCGGCGCGACCATGGCCGAGAAGCGGCCATTGGGGTGGCTTTCGGCAGCGTCCATCACCTCGCAGGCTTCGGCAAAGGCGGCCGCGCCCATATCCTCGGACCAGTCATAGCGCGTTTCCTGGCCGGTCGAGGCCCACCAGCGCGCCGACCGGAACATCGGCGCCACCCAGACCCTGAGCCCACTCTCATCGAGGATGTCGAGCCAGCCCGGATAGGCATGGGAAAGGTCGACGATGGTGGTTATCCCTGCAGCCGCCATTTCGGCGAGCCCGTAACGCGCCGAGGCACGCATGGCCGGCTCGTCCTGAACGAAGCTCTGCCGGAAATCCTGCCGCCCGTTGAAAAAGAGCCGGGGATCGCCGAACTCCTCGACGAAGCCGCGATAGATCGGGGTCTGGGTCGGATGGCAATGGATGTCGATGAGCCCGGGCATGACGAGGCGGGTTCGGCCATCGATCTCGGTGTCGACCGTGCCCTCATAGCGTCCGCCGACCTGGACCAGCCTGTCGCCGGTCCAGGCGACGTCGCCATCGCGAAGGTAGACATGGTCGTCCTGGGCTTCGCTCCACCCGATGATCCACGCGGCGTTGCGAATGCAGATTGTCTTTGTCACATCAGGCTCCTGGGCAGCCAAGTCACGATCTGGGGGAAGGCGGTGATGAGTGCGACGAGCACGAGGAAGCAGCCGATGAAGGGCAGGACGCCCTTGATCACATCGGTCACCGACCCGCGCCCGCGTACCGCCTGGACGACGAAGAGATTCATGCCCACGGGCGGCGTGATGAGCGCAATCTCGCACATGAGCACGAGGAAGATGCCGAACCAGAGCGGATCGTAGCCGATGGCGAGGACGACGGGCAGCACGATGGGCGTGGTCGCGATCATCATGGCGAGCGAATCCATGAAGCAGCCGAGCGCGACATAGACGAGCACGAGGATGATCACCATCTGCCAGCCCGGCACCGAAATCTGGCTCATCGCATTGGTGATCTGTTCGGGAATGCCGAGCACGCCCACGATGAAGTTGAGATAAAAGGCCGCGATCAGGATGAGCAGCGTCATCGCCGTGACCTTGACCGTCGACAGCAGGCTTTCGATGAAGAGCTGCCAGGTGAACTGCCGGTAGGCCGCAACGAGGATGGTGGCTGCGACGACGCCGAGGCCGGCAGCTTCGGTGGGGGTGGCCCAGCCGGTATAGATGCTGCCCATGACCCCGATGAAGACGACGAGCGGCGGCAGGAGATCGCGCAGGCGCCGCAGGCGCACGGCGAGCTCGTCGGGCGGGGAGTTTTCCGAAACCGATGGATTGATGACGCTCGCGATCACCACGCAGCCCATGAAGAGCAGGGCGAGCAGCACCCCGGGCACGACCCCCGCGAGAAAGAGCTGGCCGATCGAGGTGTTCGTCATCGCCCCGAAAATGATGAGGTTGATGCTGGGCGGGATGAGGATGCCCAGCGTCGCCCCGCTCGCCACCGTTCCGAGCACCCAGCGCTCCGAATAGCGCTTGTTGCGGAAGGCGGGGAAGGCGACCGTCCCGATGGTTGCGGCAGTGGCGACCGACGAGCCCGAAATCGAGGCGAAGACCGTCGATGCGGCGATGTTGGTATGCAGCAGCCCGCCGGGCAGGCGCCGCAGCCAGTCGTCGATCGCGGTATACATCCGCGCCGTGATGCCGCCGCGCACGAGGATCTCGCCCATCAGGACGTAGAGCGGGATGGAGACGAGCAGGAAGTTGTTGAGCGTGCTCCACATCAGCGTTCCGAAAGGGCGGAACATGATGTCGCCGAAGAACCAGAAACCACCCAGGGCGGCGGTGGCGAAGAGGGCGGTGCCGATATGCATGCCGAGCGCGAGAAGGCCCAGCATGAGGGCGAACCCGATTGCGATGACTTCGAGTCCGACGCTCATTTTGCGTTTTCTCCTGCAGCGCGGGCATTGGCCTTGATCGACACATCGGCGATCTCGGCGACCTCGTCGGCGATCTGCACGACGCCGTATTCCGCATCGAGCCGCTCACGATCAATGAAGAGGAGGACGACCGCGCGGATCGCGTAGAGCACGGCACAGGCGGCGAAAAAGCTCATGCCGACCGCCCAGAAGCCTTGCGGGATCCACATCGGGGTCTGCAGCGGCGTGTTGGCATAGGCATTAAAATGAAGGGTGTCGCGATAGGCGAGGAGCGCGCGGTGGGCAAAAAAGACCGCGACGGCCGCGAGCGACACATAGGCAAGGACATTGGCAATGGCCGCGCCGAGCGGGGGCAGCTTGCGCACGAGCAGGTCGATCCGCGTGAAGCCGCGCTCGAAAAGGACGTAGGCGAACCCGAGCGATGCGAGGGCTGCGAGGACGTAGCCGCCGATCTCGTCGGTGCCCTGCAGCGAGAAGCCCGCGAAGCGCCGCGCCAGAACGTCGATGGCGATGAGGAAGGCGAGGATGAAGACCGCAAGGCCGGCAGCGAGCGCCAGGGCGGTGGAGAGGTGCCGCAGCACCGAGAAGAGTAGGGCGACCGCTTTCATGACCGGATCCGTTTCTTGCCGCGGACACCGGGGCGCAGCCGCCCCGGTGCTCAGGGCGTGTTGAAGATCAGGGTGCGGTGAAGCCGCGGGCGGCGCCGACCGTCTCATACCAGACGGTGCCGCAATCGGCATAAGTGCGCTCGCAGCGCTGGATCCACTCGCCGACGATCACTTCGCTCGAGATGTCCTGGAGCTGTGCCATGTCGGCTTCGGAAACCTCGACGAGTTCGAGGTCGAAGGCCTGGTAGATGTCGCTGTCGCAATCCCCACCGGTGGTGCAGGAGAGCGCAAGCTCGTTGGTCTCGCGGGCGAGGGCCCAGAGATCTTCCTCGAGCTTGGTGAAGTGCTCGGTGAGGCTCGCCTGCGCGTCTTCGGGAAGGCCGTTGAACCATTCGAGGTTCACCACGTGCGCCTGGATCGAGCCCGAGACCGAGAGCGGCAGGACATGGGAGGTTACTTCAGGCCACTTGCCGGTATTGGCCGAAGTCGCCGAGGTGATGCCGCAGGAGGCAACGCCGCGCTGGAGGGCCGGATAGACCTCGGGGAAAGCGAGGGTGACCGGAGTGGCGCCGAGGCGTTCGAGGAGCGAGGACATCGAAGCGGTGAACGAGCGCACCTTGAGGCCCTGCAGGTCGGCGAGAGTCTCGATCGGCTCGTTGCAGAAGAAGATCTGCCCGCCGAACGGCCAGACGGCCATCGCCTTGACCCCGAAGCGCTCTTCGAGACGGGCGTCGAACGCTTCGCGATAGGCGGCAACGGCGTCCGCAAGGCTGTCGGTGTCGGTCGAAACGCCGATCAGGTCGATGCCTTCGAGGAAGGGATCATCGCTGGCGACGAGGCCGACCTGGATCGAGGCGAGGTTGAACGTGCCCTCGCGCACGAGGCGGAGACCGTCGGCCATCGAGATGCCGAGCGCCTGGAACTCGTTGCGCAGGACGGTGAAGCCCTCGGCATTGATCTCCTCGATCGCGGCGATTTCGACGGGATACTGGGCGCTCTGGTTCTGGGACTGGCTGAGCCACGAGATCTGCTGGGCGGTGGCCGCCTGCGCCCCGAAGGCGAGGGCGGCGCCGGCCAGCAGGACTTTGGAAAAGGACATGGGATTTGCTCCTGAGTACTGACTGAACACCCTTTGCCGTCCGCTTCGGCGCAGGGAACGGGATGGTCTTTGCAAGGGCCGGGCCAGTCGCTGCGGAAGCCTGCCGCCCTTCGTGAAAATTCAACTAAGTGTCTGGCATTGCTTGCACTTATCCCCTCTGTTGCATTTCGTCCCGATAGCTGTTCATCCGGAGCCGTGCAGTTCTGTTCGGTTTCGCACAACCACTAACCAACATGGCTAGTTTTTAAGCGGCGCGCAGTCCTGCTCCCTTTTACGGCTTCCTGGCGTCAGCGAAGCAAGTTGACCTTGTCCATGAAGCGGCGCGCGCGATCGGCGTCCACCGACTTCCAGGTGTCGCCATCGGTCTTGAAATGAGACCCGACGATTGCCCCGTCGGCGACCGCGAACACATCGGCGATGGTGTCGATGTTGACCCCGGTATTGGCGAGCACCGGCGTGTCCGGCAGCGCTTCCTTGACCGCGCGGAGATCGGAATGCTCGGCGGGCTGTCCGGTGATCGGGCCCGAAACGAGCACGGCATCGGCGAGCGAGGAGAAGACCGCGCTCTTGGCCCTGAGCGCGATCGGGCGCTGGTCGAGCGAATGGGCGAATTCGGCATTGATGTTGAAGAGCGTCTTCATGTCGGTGCGCCCCAGATCGCGCCTCAGGCGCAGGGCGGCGGCGGCATTGGGCTCCCAGAGGCCCATGTCCGACGCAAAGAGGCCGGTGAAGATCTCCCGGACGAACTTCGCGCCCGTCGTCGCGCCGATCGCGGTGCTGGCGATGGGGTCCCAAAGATAGTTGACCCCGAACGGCAGATCGAGGTCGGCGGTGACCGCGTTGATCACGGTGGTGAAGGCGGCGATGCCCGCGGGGGGCGCAGAGAAGACGTAGGGGCGATCGTTCTCGTTGCCGAACATCACCGCATCCACCCCGGCCGCCTTGAGCTTTTCGGCGTCCGAACGGGCCCCGTCGATAAGCGCCTCCATGCCGCCATCGGCGTCATAGAGCGGTGTGCCGGGAAGCGCCCGGACATGGATCATCGCGATGACGACCTTCTTTCGCGGTGCAAGGAAATCGAAAACCATCAGAGACTCCGTCGATCGAACCTGGAGCGGGGACGCGGGTGTCGCGTCCACAGCGCCTCCATTTCATTTCACAACAAACGAACATAACGCAACAAAAAATACCATTGCGTCACAGTTGGTGCTGCGGTTAGCTTTCGGACGAATACGGAGAGCAGAGATGAACGATTTTTCCCGCATCGGCAGCGATCTCGAGGGCAGGCGCGCCATCGTCACGGGCGGCGCGACCGGCATCGGGCTCGCGATCGCGACCACGCTTGCGGCCCATGGGGTCATGGTGGCCATCGCGGACCTTTCGGCCGAGGGCGCGGAGGGCGCCGCCGCAAAGCTCGGCAACGGGCGCGGGGCATCGGACAGCGGGGCGGGGAGCGCCGGAGAGGCTGGGGTAGCCGGTGGCGCTGGGAATACCGGGGGCGCCGGGGATGCTGGTGGCATTGGGGGCACCGGGGTTGCCGGAGGTCCGGCCGGCTCGGGGAGTGGTCACCGGGGCACAGAGACCGCCGGGACAACGGACGGTGCGGGCCATTTCGGGCTCGGCATGGATGTCAGCCGGCGTGAGTCGGTCGAGGCGGGTTTTGCCCAGGTTCTCGAACGCTGGGGCGGTTACGACATCCTCATCGCCAATGCGGGCGTCTCGACGATGAACCGGGCGGTCGACCTGACCGACGAGGAATGGGACTTCAATTTCAACGTCAACACGCGCGGCATTTTCCTCACCAACCAGGCGGCTGCGCGACATTTCACGGGCGCCGGGCACAAGGGCGTCATCGTCAACACCGCCTCGCTCGCCGCCAAGGTCGGCGCGCCGCTGCTCGCGCATTATTCGGCCTCTAAATTTGCCGTCCTGGGCTGGACGCAGGCGCTCGCGCGCGAGCTCGCCCCGGCGGGCGTCCGGGTCAACGCGGTCTGCCCGGGCTTCGTGCGCACCTCCATGCAGACCCGCGAAATCGAATGGGAATCCAAGCTTCGCGGCATGACGCCGGCCGAGATCGAGGCCGACTATATCGCGCAGACGCCGCTGGGGCGGATCGAGACGCCCGAGGACGTGGCGGGCGTCGTCGCCTTCCTCTGTTCGGATGCGGCGCGGTTCATGACAGGGCAGGGGATCAACGTGACGGGCGGGGTCTATATGGGCTGAGGCCCGGGCGCATTTTATCCCCGGGCCCGGGCGCGCGGGCATACTCGGCGCCCCCGATCGACCACGCAGAGGCGAGGACCACACTGCCATGACCCAACGCGACATCGTCATCGGGCTCGACATCGGCACCACATCGACGATTGGGCTCGCTGCGCGCATGCCCGAAAGCGTGCTCGGCGTCGCGAGCCGGCCGACGACGCTCACCTCGCGGCATGCCGGCTGGGCCGAGGAAGACCCGGCCCAATGGTGGGACAACGCCGTCTCGATCCTGCGCGAATTGACCCAGACCATCGATCCCGAGGCCATTGCCGGGATCTGCGTCACCGGCATGCTGCCTGCCGTCGTGCTGCTCGACGATGCAGACCGGGTGCTGCGGCCCTCGATCCAGCAGAGCGACGGCCGCTGCGGGCGGGAAGTCGAGGATCTGCGGGCCGAACTCGACGAGGATGCCTTCCTCGCGCGGACCGGCAACGGCATCAACCAGCAGCTCGTCGCGGCCAAACTGCGGTGGATCGGGCGGCACGAACCCGATGTTTTCTCGAAGATTGCGACGGTCTTCGGGTCCTATGATTACATCAATTTCCGCCTGGCCGGCCGCAAGACCGCCGAGCAGAACTGGGCCCTCGAAGCAGGCTTTACCGACCTTGCGACAGGCGCGATCGCTGACGATCTGGTCGCGCTGGCTGGTATCCCCAGAAGCGCCGTGCCGCCACGGGCGGTGTCGCACGCGGTGATGGGGCATGTTTCGGCCGAAGCCGCCGAGGCGACGGGCCTGCGCGAAGGCATCCCCGTCTTCGGGGGCGCGGCCGATCATATCGTTTCGGCGCTCGGGGCCGGCATCGTTTCGGCGGGCGACGTGCTCCTCAAATTCGGCGGGGCAGGCGACATCGTCGTGGCAACGGACAAAGCGCTGCCCGACCACCGGCTCTATCTCGACTATCACCTCGTGCCGGGCCTTTTCGCGCCCAATGGCTGCATGGCGGCCTCGGGCTCGGCGCTCAACTGGGCGACGACGCTGCTGGTGCCCGATGCCGGCAGTCCGGGTGCCCCAAAGCCCCATGTCGCGCTCGACCGCCTGGCGGCCGCCGTGCCTGCGGGGAGCGACGGGCTCTTCTGCCTGCCCTATTTCCTGGGGGAAAAGACCCCCATCCACGACCCGCTGGCGCGCGGGGCCTTTGTCGGACTTTCGCTCAGCCATGGGCAGGGGCATCTCTGGCGCGCGCTGCTCGAGGCGGTGGCCTATGGTTTCCGCCATCATGTGGAGGTGCTCGGCGAGATCGGCCACGCGCCGAGGCGTTTTTACGCCTCCGATGGCGGCACCAACAGCCGGCTCTGGATGCAGATCATGGCCGACATGCTGGGCGAGCCGGTGCAATTGCTGAACAATCATCATGGCTCTTCGCTCGGCGCGGCGTTCGTCGCGGCGATCGGCGCGGGCCTCGTCAGCGACTGGAGCGCGGTGGGCGCGCTTTCCCCGCGCGGCGACATCGTCAAGCCGGACGCGGCCAATGCCGCGATCTATGCCGAAGGCTATGCCCGCTATCGGGACCTCTATCTTCGCCTCGCGCCCTGGTTTCACGCCGGGGCACGCTAGACATGTTCGACCTTGTCCTCGCCAATGCACGGATCGACGGGGCCTCCGAGCCTCTCGATATCGGCATTGCCAGGGGACGCATCGAGGCGCTCGAAAGAGGGCTCGCCGGACGCGGGCCGACCATCGCGCTTTCCGGCCGCTATGCCTTTCCGGGGTTCGTCGAGACCCATATCCATCTCGACAAGGCGGGCATTCTCGGGCGCTGCCCGATCTGCGAGGGGACGCTCAGCGAGGCAATCGCCCTCAGCGCCGCGGCCAAGCCCGGCTTCACCGAAGCAGATGTCTTCGAGCGGGCCTCCCGCGTGCTCGAGAGAGCGATCGGACACGGCACGACGCTCCTGCGCACCTTCGTCGAGGTCGACCCGCGCGCGGGGCTCCGCTCGCTGGCGGCAATCCTCAGGCTTCGGGAAACCTATGCTAGCCTGATCGAGATCGAGATCTGCGCCTTCGCGCAGGAGGGGCTGACCCAGGAGATGGAGACCTACGCCCTGCTCGAGGCGGCGCTCGAACAAGGCGCCGACCTCGTCGGGGGGTGTCCCTATACCGATCCCGACCCGGCCCGGCATGTGACGCTGATCTTTGATCTTGCTCAGAAATACGACGTTGCGGTCGACTTTCACATCGATTTCGACTTGAGGCCCGAGGCCTCCAACCTCGGCCCGGTGATCGCCGAGACGCATCGGCGTGGCTATCAGGGGCGGGTCTCGATCGGCCATGCGACGAGCCTTTCGGCCCTGCCGCCCGAGGCGCTGGCCGGACTTTCGGGCCGGCTCGCGGAGGCCGGCATCGCGCTCACCGTGCTGCCGGCGACCGACCTCTACATCAACGGGCGGGACAGCACCCACCTCGTGCCGCGCGGGGTGGCGCCGGCCCATGCCATGGCCGGGATGACCCGCGCCATCGCGACCAACAATGTGCTCAATCCCTTCACCCCCTTCGGGGACGCCTCGCTGCTGCGGATGGCCAATCTCTATGCAAACCTCGCCCAGCTCGGCGGCGACGCCGCGCTCGCCGACGTGTTCGGCATGGTGGGGGCCGAGGCCGCCCGGCTGATGGGCCGATCCTACGGGCTTGCGCCGGGCGGGCCGGCGACGCTGGTGGTTCTGGACGCACCCGACGCGATCACGGCGCTGCGCGAACTCGCCCAGCCCCTTGCCGGATGGAAGGATGGGCACCAGACCTTCCGGCGCCCGACCCCGGAAGTCTACTTAGACGGGGCGGGGATAACACCGGTTAACAGCCTCTAACTTCAATTTGTTATTCGCCCATGCGATACTTCGCCCGACAGCGGAATCACGAAAAGAGCCGGCCGTGAGCAAGTCCCGAGAAGCCGTCGCCATGGAGGCGGCCAATAAGCCCGAACGCCTTCCGGCATCGCTTCGCCAGGCGCGGATTCTTGCCGCCTTCGAGCGCTCGGGCTTCGTGTCGATCACCGAGCTCGCCGAGGAATTCGGCGTTTCGGGCATGACTGTGCGCCGCGACCTGACGGCGCTCGACAAGCGCGGGCTGCTCGCGCGCACCCATGGCGGGGCGGTGCCGGTGGGGGTGCAGGCGGTGATCGACAGCGTCGAGCCCGCCTTCGACCTGCGCCGGCGGGAAAATGCCGATGGCAAGATGGCGATCGCCCGGGCCGCGGCTGGGCTGATCGGGCCGAGCGAATCGATCGGGCTCGATGTCGGTACCTCGATCCTCGCGCTTGCCGAGGACATAGCGAACCGCCGGGATTTGCGAGTCTTCACCAACAATCTGCGGGTGGCGATGCGGCTCGCCGAGGGCAATGTCACGGTCTATACGCTGGGCGGACAGGTGCGGAGCCCGGAGTTTTCGCTGATCGGGCCGCAGGCGGCCGAGGCGCTGTCGGGGCATTTCCTCGACCGGGTGTTCATCGGCGTTTCTGGCTTTGATGCCAATGGGTTCTACGATTATTCCCCCGAGGATACCGAGATCAAGCGGGCCTTCATTGCCCATGCCGGCAGCGTCGTCGTCCTTTGCGACGCCTCGAAATTCGGGCGCCGGGCGCTATCGCGCATCGTGCCGCTCGAGCGGGTCGATCTGGTCGTGACCGACGCCGCCCCGCCTCCTGACCTCGCTGCTGCGCTTGCCGCCGCGGGCATCGAGACCGTGATCGCCGGGGCCTGATCCCCCACCACGCTTTTCACAGAGCTGCACAGACCGTGCTCGGACGCCTCCAGAAGGCATTCGAGAGCCTGATCCTGCGCGAAAATTGCTGCAAATTTCACCGAAATTATACTTCCTGCACCGTTTCGAGCGCTCAAGAATCCCGCTTTGTGCATAAATGTTATGCAATGCGCGATTATGCATTTTTGCGTTGCATGGCTGAACAGGATTGTGCGTAATGTAACAGTATCGAACGTCGAGCGAGGGATGCGCGATGATGAGCCGGGCGAGGGCAGATAGCCTTTCAGGAGCGCTGCTGGTGCTGCCCGCGATCGGCTTCCTGCTCGTCTTCTTCCTGGCGCCCAATCTGCTGCTGGTCGGCTACAGCGTCATCGCGCGCATGGAAGCGGGGGTGATGCAGTACGGGCTCACCTTCGACAATTACGTCCGCGCCTTCAGCGTCGACCTCTACTGGCTGGTGCTGGTGCGCACGGTGCGCATGGGCCTGATGGCAGCGCTGGTCTCGGCTGCGATCGCTTATCCGCTCGCCATCGCAATCGCCCAGGGCGGGCTCTTCGGGCGGGTGGTGACGCTGGTCGTCGTGACCCCGCTGCTCGTCAACGTCGTCATCCGCTCCTATGCGTGGTCGCAATTGCTGAGCCGGCAGGGCGCGCTCAACTGGGCGCTGACCAATCTGGGGATCGCCGAGAACCCGCCGCAGCTGCTCTATACCGAATGGGCGGTGCTGATCGCCTCGGTGCATGTCTTCCTGCCCTTCATCGTCCTGCCGCTGGCCGCCGCGATCGGCGCCATCGCGCCCGAGATCGGGCAGGCCGCGCGCATGGCGGGCGCCAATCGGGTGCGGGTCTTCCTGCGGGTGATCCTGCCGCTCAGCGTGCCGGGGCTGGCGGTCGGGCTCTCGCTCGTCTTCTCGCTGACCGCGGCCGCCTACGTCACCCCGCAGATCCTGGGGGGTAATTTCTCGCCCCTGATCGGCACGCTGATCCACCAGCAGGTGCTGGCGCTCAACGACTGGCCCTTCGGGGCGGCGCTCGCCTCGCTGCTGATCGTGCTCGTGCTGTCCATCAACCTCGTCTTCCTGCGCGGCGCCGAACGGCTGACCCGCCGCTGGACCGCAGGCGCGGGGAACTGAGCGATGTCCAACCTCACCCGCGCCGCCGTCCTCGTCATCCTCTTCGTGATCGTCGCGCCGCTCGCGGTGCCGGTGATGATGTCGGTCTCGGACACGCCCTTCATGACCTTCCCCCCGCAGGGGTTCACGCTGCGCTGGTACTGGAAGGTGCTGGCCGAGCCCGAGGTGCAGCAGAGCCTCTGGGTTTCGATCCGGCTCGCGGCGGCGGCGGCAATCGGTTCGCTGATCCTCGGCATTCCCTGCGCCATCGGGCTCGTGCGCTACCGGGTGCCGGGGCGCAACGCGATCCTGGGGCTGGTCCTCTCCCCGCTGATCGTGCCGCTCCTCGTAACGGGCCTTGCGCTTTTGCAGTTCTTCTCGCTCGCGGGCAATCGCTGGACGTTCTTCCAGCTCGCCATGGGCCATATCGTGATCTGCCTGCCCTATGTGGTGCGCAACGTCTCCAACAGCCTGCTCCTGGCCAATCCGGACCTCGAAAGCGCCGCCCGCATCATGGGGGCGGACCGCTGGACGACGTTCCGCCGCGTCACCTGGCACCAGATCCGGCCCGGCATCACCTCGGGCGCGATCTTCGCCTTCATCGTCTCGTTCGACGATTTCCCGATCTCGATGTGGCTGGCGGATGCCCGCGAATTTCCGCTGCCGCTTTTTCTCGAAGTCGCCATCCAGCGCTTCTTCGATCCCTCCATCGCCGCGCTCTCGACGCTGATGATCCTGCTCGCGCTCGTGATGATCGGGGTGATGGAGGCGCTGCTCGGCATCAAGGTCCGGCGCTTCGCCGGATGATCCATCGCCAAACCCTCACCCAAGGAGACTGACGACCATGACCATCAAGCTCAACCGCCGCACCTTCGGCAAGCTTGCGCTCGGCGCCGGCGTCGCCGCGCCCTTTGCCTTTACCCGCAATGCCTGGGCGCAGGGGCGCACCATCACCATCGGCATCTGGGGCGGCTCGCAGGGCGAGTTCATCAAGCGCGAGGTGATCCCCGCCTTCGAGGCCGAGTTCGGCTGCACCGTGCTTGCCGAGGAAGGCGCCACCCTCGCCAATGTCGCCAAGCTGCGCGCGACCGCCAGCGACCCGCGCTTTTCGGTGATGTTCGTCGACGACGTGGTCGTCGGGCTCTGCAAGGAAGAGGGGCTGACCGAGGAACTGCCGGCCGCCGACATGCCGGCGCTCGAGAACCTCTACCCCGAATTCCTCTATGAGGGCGGCTATGGCACGGCGCTCGGCATTTCGCTCGGCGGCGTCTTCCACAATACCGGCATCACCCCGCCCGAAACCTATGCCGAGCTCTGGGACGAGAAATGGGCCGGCAAGATCAAGCTCGTGAGCCCCAACAACACCCCGGCCATGTTCTTCCTCATCGTCGCGGCGGCGGTGAAGTCGGGCAAGCCCTTCGCCGAGGCGCAGTATCTCGTCGACGATTCCTTCGACAAGGTCGCCGAACTGCGCCCCAACGTGCAGAACGTCTATGACAGCGGCATCCAGGCGTCCAACGAGGTTGCTCAGGGCCAGGCCGATGTGGGGCTGATCGAATACTCCAAATACGTCTACCCCTACACCGACCAGGGCGCCCCGGTGACCATGACCTATCCGGCCGAAGGCGCCTTTGCGGGCACCAATTGCCAGGTGCTGGTCAAGAACGCGCCCGAGCGCGACCTCGCCGTCGCCTTCATGAACCGGATGCTCGAGCCCTCCGTGCAGAAGCCGCTGGCCGAATACGCGCTGATCGCGCCCCCGATCTCGGGCCTCGATCTCGACGAGAAGACGCTCGGCTACGTGGCCTATCCCCAGTCCGAAATGCAGGCCCGCGGGCTCTTCACCCCCGACTGGACGATGATCAACGCCAAGCGCGCCGAATGGACCGAGCGGCTGAACCAGATCTTCGCGGCCTGATCCAGACCGCACCGGGGCGGCCGTGCGCCCCGGTGCCCATTGCAGGAATGAGCCCATGAAGACCCGGTCAGCCGGCGCACATCTGGCCATCGAGGCCGTCACCAAGACCTATGGCAAGGCGAAGGCGCTCGATGCGGTGTCCCTCGTCATCGAGCCGGGCGAACTGCTGGCGCTGCTCGGCCCCTCGGGCTGCGGCAAGACCACGCTTTTAAAGATCATCGCCGGGCTCATCGACCCCGACGAGGGCGAGGTGCTGGTCGACGGGCTCGGCATGGTGCGCCTGCCGACCCATCGGCGCGACATGGGCATGCTGTTCCAGAACTACGCGCTCTTTCCCCATCTCGACGTCATCTCCAACGTCGCCTTCGGGCTCGAAATGCGCCGCCTGCCGCGGGCAGAGATCGAAGAGCGCGCCCGCCGGGCGCTCGATCGGGTGCAGCTTTCGGCCTATTCGGGCCGCATGCCGCGCGAATTGTCGGGCGGCCAGCAGCAGCGCGTGGCGCTCGCCCGGGCGATCGCCTACGAGCCCAAGATCCTCCTTCTCGACGAGCCGCTCGCCGCGCTCGACAAGAATTTGCGCGAGGGCATGCAGATGGAGCTGCGCGCGCTCTGCAAACAGCTCGAACTGACCACCGTGCTCGTCACCCACGACCAGGAAGAGGCCATGACCATGGCCGACCGGATCGCGGTGATGCGGGCAGGTCGGCTCGAGCAGCTGGGATCGGCCCGTGCCGTCTACGAGCGCCCCGAAAACCGGTTCGTCGCAGGCTTCATCGGCACCTCGAACTTCTTTCCCTTCGCCGGCGAAAGAAGCACGGGCGCATTGGGGGCGACGATCCCCGGGCGGACGCCCGGAGGGGATGCGCTCCTCGCCATCGCACGGGACGGGACCCTGCCCGAGGGCGGGGCGATGGTCGCGGTGCGGCCCGAGCATGTCGCCCTTTCGGTATCGAGGCCCGCCGCCGAAGCGAACGCCATGGTCGGCAGGCTGACCCAGATTCTCTTTCGCGGGGCGCACATGACGGCCGTGCTGCGCACCGATGGCGGCCAGGAGATCGTCGCCTCGGCGCCCGCCGATGCCCTGCCGCCGGGCCTCGCCGAAGGCGATGCCGCCTGGGCCCACTGGAAAGCCGAACACGCCCTGATCATCGAGGACAAGTGAAAGGACCTCATCCCATGACCGAACGCGCCTTCGGCGTCATCGTCCCCTCTTCGAACCGCGTCGTCGAGCGCACCACCGAAAAGGTCCTCGCCTATTTCCCCGACCTCGCGGCCTGCTATTCGCGCATTCCGCTTTTCGGAGCGGGCGGGGGGCAGCCTTCGGACGGCTATAACGTCGCCTCGCTCGACAGCGCGATCGAACTGCTCTCGCACGCCCAGATCGAGCTCATCTGCTGGAACGGCACCAAGGGGGCCGGGCTCGGCTTCACCCCGGACCGCGATTTCTGCGACGCCATCAAGGCGCGCACCGGCCTGCCCATGGTCTCGACCGCGCTCGCAACGCTCGAGGTGCTGAAGCGCCTCGGGGTCAAACGCTTCGGCATGGTGAGCCCGCTGCCCCAGGAGAACGTCGAGGCGATGGCGGGGAATTTCGTGGCCCAGGGTTTCGAGCCGGTAGGCGCCAAGGGCATGGGGCATACCGACAATTTCGCCTTTTCCGAAGTCACCCCTGAGGAGATCGCGACGGCGGCGCGCGCGCTTTTCGAAGAGAGCCGGCCCGAAGCGATCTTGCTCTTCAACACCAATCTGCGCGGGCTGTCCTCCTCGGCGCCGCTCGAGGCGGAACTGGGGATTCCGGTGATCGATTCGGCGGCAACGGGGGTCTGGGCGGTGCTCGACGCCATGGGCATCGACCGCACCCCGGCGGCCCCGCTCGGCAGGCTTTTCGGCGAGGCCTGAGCGATCGTTCAGCCTGTCGGGCCGTCTTGCATGGTCTGTGCGGCGGTCCGGCGGTTGAGCTCGAGCATCTGGCTCATTTCGGCGCGCGCCCCAGCGGCGTCGCGCCGCCTGATCGCTTCGGCGACCGCGATGTGGCCGTCCCGGCTCACCGGCTCCTGGCTCTTGGCGAGCACGCCATACTCGTAGGAAATCCAGAGCATGGTGAGGATGATGGGCCGCAGCTGGCGCATCAGGAGGTTGCCGGTGGCATCCAGAATGGTGGCGTGGAAGGTGCAGTCGGCCGCAAAGAGATCCTCGACCGCGCCCGACTGGGGATGCATGGCATAGGCCGCCTCGACGATGGCGGCGATCTGCTCGCCCGTCGCCCGCTCCGCCGCCAGCCCCGCCGCCTGCGGCTCGATGATGCCGCGCAGCTCGGTGGTTTCGGCGAACATGACCTGCAGGCGCGGATGGGTCGGGTCGTGCCAGGCGGCAACGTCCGCATCGAGCAGGTTCCACTCCTCGACCGGGCGCACGCGGGTGCCGTAGCGGCGCGCGGTGCGCACCATGCCCTTGCCCGAGAGCACCTTGATCGCATCGCGCACCGTGGTGCGGCTGACCCCCAGGGATTCGGCGAGCTCGGGCTCTGTGGGCATGACTTCCCCCGGCCGATAGGCGTCATTGGCGATCCGCCGGCCGAGGATCTCGACGGCGAGCTTGGTCGCCCCGGTGGGGAGCGAGGAGCCCAGATCGACCGGCAGGTCGAGCACCACCGGTCGCGCGCCGGTCTTTGTCGCCAAAGTCTCGATCATCATCGGGCCTTTACATGTGATCTAAAGAAATGCATTCTGCCGCCATGTCGCCGCCGATAGCGCGCGGCGTCAACGGTAAATCCGGCCCCAAGGGCCGCATCTGGGAGGATCGATATGTTCATTACGCGTGCCGCTGCCATTGCGTGCCTTTTGGGGTCCGTGGCGCTCTCTTCGGCCAGCATCGCTGCCGAGATCAAGTTCGGAATCGGCGTCGCCGAGGGCGACTATCCCGAATACAACGCCGTGCTGCGCTTCAAGGAATATGTCGAGTTCAAGACCAATGGCGAGCTGACCGTGCGCCTCTTCCCGGGCAACCAGCTCGGCGGCGAGCGCGAGATGCTCGAGCAGGTCCAGCAGGGCAGCCTCGAACTGACCCTGCCCGCCGACGGCGCCATGGCCGGCTTCTACCCGCCCATGCAGGTCTGGTCGATCCCCTACATCTTCGAGAGCGCCC
This sequence comes from Arsenicitalea aurantiaca, assembly GCF_003994485.1. Classification (GTDB taxonomy): domain Bacteria; phylum Pseudomonadota; class Alphaproteobacteria; order Rhizobiales; family Devosiaceae; genus Arsenicitalea; species Arsenicitalea aurantiaca. The sequence goes on along the minus strand of NZ_RZNJ01000003.1, from coordinate 544,935 downwards.
CGATCGCCTGGGAAGTGATGACCGGGCCCTTCGGCGATGCGATGCGCCAGGATATCCTCGAGGTGACGGGCATGCGTGCGCTCGCCTTCTCGCAGAACGGCTTCCGCTCGTTCACCAACAACACCCGCCCCATCATCAATCCCGAGGACATGGCCGGTCTCAAGATCCGCACCATGGAAAGCCCGGTCTACATGGAGATGGTCAATTCGCTCGGCGCGACCGCCGTGCCGATCAGCGGGGCCGAAGTGGTGATGGCGCTGCGCCAGGGCGTGGTGGACGGTCAGGAGAACCCGCCGGCCGTCGTCTATTCGGGCGGGCATGGCGAAGTGCAGCAATACTATACGCTGAACGAGCACACCTTCGGGCTCCATGTGATCGTCGCCAACAATGACTGGTTCGAATCGCTCTCGCCGGGCCACCAGCAGATCATCCAGGATGCCGCGGCCCTCGCGGCCTGGACCGAGAACCTCGAAAAGACCGAGGGCGACTGGCTCTACAGCCGCCGCCTGCAGGAAGAGCTCGGCATGGAGATCCACGTTTCCTCGCCCGAGGAAAAGGCGGCCTTCCGCGACGTCGTGCAGGAGCCGGTGCTCCAGTTCGTGCGTGGCAATGTCGGTGACGAACTCGTCGACGAGCTGCTCGCCGAGGTGGAAGCGGTGAAGGCCCGCCTCTACGGCAGCGCGGCAGCTTCCGCCGAATAGGGCCCAGAACCCCGCCGCGGGCTCCGGCCCGCGGCACCGGAGGGATCTTTCCATGCAGGCTCTTGCCAAGCGGGCGGCGCTGCTGCTCGCCCGGACCACCGAGACGCTCGCGACGCTCCTGCTCATCACCGTCACCGCGCTCAACCTCACCCAGGTCGTCGGCCGCTACGCGTTCAGCGTCGGCTTCAGCTGGACCGAGGAGGTGATGCGGTACCTGATGATCTGGCTGATGATGCTGGGCTCGGTCGCCGCCATCTACCGGGTGGAGCATATGGGCGTGGAGACGCTCGAGAACATGGTCGCGCCCCGCCGGGCGCTGCTCGTGCGGTCCGCCCTCTATTCGGTCGGCGGCATCTTCTGCGTGGTCGTGATGTTCTATGGCTGGCCCCTGGCGCTGCGCAATGCCGGCCAGGTCGCGCCCGCCTCGGGCATCCCGATGATCTATCCCTACATGGCGCTGCCGGTCGGCGCCTTCCTCATCCTCGTGCAGATCGCGCTCTCCTGGTTCGGCGCCTTCGACGAGCATCGCGCCATACCCGAAGCGTCCGGAGAAGAGGCATGATCTGGGTTGCCATTGCCGGGCTCGGCCTGCTCCTCGTTGGGGTTCCCGTCGCCTTTTCGCTCGGGCTTGCCGGGCTCGTCGGGGTGTGGGTCGCCAACATTCCCTTCTCGATCGTGACGACGCGGCTGTTCACCGGCGTCGACAGCTTCGTCTTTCTTGCGGTCCCCTTCTACATCCTCGCCGCCGAGATCATGAGCCAGGGCGGCATCACATCGCGGCTCATCGCCATCGCGTCGGGCGCCACGCGCTGGCTGCGTGGCGGCACCGCCTACGCGAATATCGGCACCTCGGTGATGTTCGCTGGGATCTCGGGCTCGGCGGTTGCCGACGCCGCGGCGCTCGGGCGCGTCTTCATGGAGGAGATGCCCAAGGAAGGCTACACCCGCCCCTATGCGGCGGCGGTAACGGTCGCGTCCTCGATCATCGGACCGATCATCCCGCCCTCGGGCCTCGCCATCCTCATCGGCGCGGTGACCGGGGTTTCGATCATCGACCTGTTCCTTGCCGGCGTCGGGCCGGGGCTGCTGCTCGGGCTCGCCTGCGCGGCCGTGGTGTTCGTGGATGCGCTGAGGGGCCGGCTGCCCAAGCCGCGCGTTACCCAGAGCGGGGAATCGCGGGTGCGGATGATCGTGGAGGGGCTCGCGGTCGCGACCCTGCCGCTGATCATCGTGGGGGGCATGGTGCTCGGCGCCTATACCGCCACCGAAGGCGGCGGGATCGCGGTCGCCTATGCGATCTTTCTCTCCATGGTGGTCTTCCGCAAGATGGACATGGCCGGGCTCTGGCGCGCCTTCATGCGTGCCGCGCGCACCTCGGCCACCATCTATCTGCTCGTGGCGGCGGCGACGGTTCTCTCCTATGCGCTGAATCTCCTCGGCATTTCGGGCTTCGTGCGCGAGGCGGCGCTGCTCTTCGAGGGTCAGCCGCTCTACTTCCTCCTCGCCATCGCGGTGCTGATGCTGATCCTGGGGACCTTCCTCGACATCGGCGCGGCGATCCTCATCTTCATGCCGCTGATCATGCCGGCGGTCATCACGCTCGGCATCGATCCGCTGCAGGCGAGCATGGTGGTGATGGTGACGCTCGCCATCGGGCTCGTCACCCCGCCGGTCGGCGTCGTGCTCTTCGTGGTCATGCGGGTGGGCAATATCCGCATGCTGCCGCTGCTGCGGGCGTTGATCCCGTTCCTTCTGGCGCAGCTCGTCGCCGTCGTCATCCTCTGCCTCGTCCCGGAAATCTCGACCTGGCTGCCTAACGTTCTCAATTCCTGAGTGAGGCTCAATTGAAGATTACTGCCGTCCAGACGGTCGTCGTGAACGCGATCCACCGCAACTGGATCTTCGTCAAGGTCCTGACCGACCAGCCTGGGCTTCATGGCTGGGGCGAGGCGACGCTCGAATGGAAGACCCGCGCGGTCTGTGCGACAATCGAGGATCTCGCGCCCTTCGTCGTCGGCGAAGACCCCGCACGCATCGAGCACATCGTGGCGCGCATGACCGGCTTCAGCTTCTGGCCGCTTGGCGCGATCGGGCTCACCGCGGTTTCGGGCATCGAGCAGGCGCTCTGGGACATCAAGGGCAAGGCGCTCGGGGTGCCGGTGCACGAATTGCTGGGCGGGCGCGTGCGCGACCATGTGCGCGTCTATACCCATCTGCGGCGCGCCGAGATCGGCGCGCAGGTGCCCACGAGCGATATTTCCGCCTTCTGCGACGCGGTGCAGGAAACCGTCGAGATGGGCTACAACGCCATCAAGCTCGGCTTCATCCCCTATACCGGCTATGACGCGCCGCTGCCCGAGGTCCGGCACGTCGAAAAGCTCGCCACCGCCGTGCGCGAGCGGGTCGGGGACGGGATCGAGATCATGACCGATTTCCATGGCCGGCCCGATTCCATCGATGCGGCCAAAGCCTATATCGACGTCATCGCGCCGATCCGCCCGCTCTTCATCGAGGAGGCGATCCAGCCCGGCGATGCCCCCGCCATGGCCGATCTCGCCCGGCGCGTCGATTGCCCGCTCGCGACCGGCGAGCGGCTTTTCACCTCGCGCGAATTCGCCGAGATCGCCGAGACGCGCGCCGTTGCCTATATCCAACCCGACCTCGCCCATTGCGGCGGGCTTTCGGGCGGACGCCGGATCGCGGCGATCGCCGAGGCGGCGCATATGGGCGTCGCCCCGCACAATCCGATGGGTCCGGTCGCGGGCGCGGTCGCGCTCCATTTCGACCTTGCGACGCCCAATTTCGTCATCCAGGAAGAAGCCGTGGGGCTCGTCCCCTGGTTCCGCGACATCTGCACCGAGACCTATCCGCTCGATATGGACAATGGCGTCTGGGGCGTGCCGACCGCGCCGGGGCTCGGCATCGAGATCGACGAGACCGTCGCCGCGCGCTACCCCTTCAAGCAGGAAGAGATCCCGGCCCTCGATGCGATCCTGCCCGACGGGCGCATCGCCAACTGGTAGCTCAGGGCGCGTCGTCGTTTCGGCGTCGCATTCCCTTGGCCGGCAGCATCAGCGGGGCAGGGTCGGGCGCTGCGGCACGATCATAGGCATCGACGCCCAGCACCGATGCGATGGCGAGCGCGAGGAGGGCTGGCAGGGCCAGCCCGGGCAAAAGCGCGAGCACAATCAGAGCGCCGATACCGAGGCCGGATGCGAGGAGGAGTGCGATCCTTGCGCATGTCCGGATGTCCGGTGCCAGGCCTTCGGACAAGACGACCTCGGGGTTGGCCCGCAGGGTACGGATGGCGAGGGTTGCCGTCAGGGCGTCGAGGGTTGGCTTCCGCGTCGTCATCGTGCCGATGCGGTGCCGCTCATCACGCCCCCAGCCATGCCAGTAGCGGTCCGAGAGGATGAGGGTCCGCCCATCAGCAAAGCGTATGGTCGTCGTCCACGGCCGGCCGGCTTCGGGATGGTCGCGATGGATGGCGGCGATGCTGGCGAGCGGCGCCCGCCGTTGGGTCCTGCCGATCCGCCAGTGGAGCATGCGGCCCTCGAGCCACGCCACCCGCACCCGCCCGAGCGGGAGGGGACGAAAGCGATGGGCAAGACGACCGGTTTCGCCCCCCTCGCTCATTGTCCGGCCGCGTCCTCGAGATCAAGCCAGACCGGCTCGTGCCCGTAAAGGGCGTCACAGGCATGGGTATCGGCAATGATCTTGTCGATCTCGGCGGGGTCGGCGGCGAGCATCGCCATGCGGGCGGCGTAGCGGCGGTTGATCTCCTCGCGCAGCGCATCGCCCTCGAGCCGCTGGTCCCGCGGCGTCGTCTTCGAATAGGTCCCCTGAGCCTGACCGCTGCGTGGAGCGGCGGTGAACATGACGAAAATGCCGGGCAGATAGGGGAGCCCGACGCTGAGGGCCCGGTAGGTGGCCGCGCAATCGAGATGGACATCGGGCGTAGGCAGCTGTGCCGTTGCGTCATCCATGCCCGGTGCCGGCGTAGCGATGAGAAGGCAGGCGCTGAGGAAAATGGAGGTGCCGAGGCGGACATGGCGCCCCTTCATGCTCGGCCTGTCGGGTCGTATCTTCACAGCGGTTTCAGCCCGGCCCGGTCGAGCGCGATGAGGACGAGCGGATAGCGCCCGCGCAGATCGCCCTGCTTGAGGGCGGCCCCGAGCCAGCGCTCCGCGGCCTCGAGGTCGCGCGGCACGCCATTGCCGGTGAAGTTGAGCCCGCCGAGCTCATACTGGGCCTCGACATGCCCGGTTTCGGCGAGGGTCTGAAGGATCCGGGCGGCGGGGCCCCGATCCGGACGCGCCATCAAGGCGCGCGCCTCCTCGAAGCGGGCCCGCCGCGCGGCGACGGTGACGGGCACGCCATAATCGAGAAGATCGAGCGCCTCTTCGGCAAAGCGATAGCCCTGTTCGGCGGCAAGGCCCAGCCAGTGACGGGCGGCCTCGGGATCTGCAGGCATGCCGACCCCGTTATGGGCGGCAAGCCCGAGCCGATAGCGCGCCGGGGCATGGGAAGATGCGGCAGCCTCGGCAAGCCATGCAACGGCCTCTTCGCGATAAAGCCCCTCGGGATCGTCGGCGGCGAGTTCCTCGGCCAGCCGATACTGGGCCTCCTTGTGGCCACGGCGCGCCGCATCCCGCAAATGGTCGAGCCCGGTCGCCCGGTCGGGCGGGACGCCCAGGCCCTCGAGAAAGGCTTCGGCGAGCTGGAAGGACGCTTCGTGATCCCCCCATTGCGCGCGGGGCGCCCAGACGGCATTGGCCGAAGGCCAGTCCCGGTCGACCCAGGCGAGATAGCCCGTGAGCGGATCGGGCAGGGCCGCCTCGGTGAAGCTGGGAGCGGGGGTCTGAACGGGTGCAGGGGGCGGGGTGGCGCCGGCGGGAAGGCCCGGATCGGGGAATTGGGCGAGGCAGGCCGCAACGAGTGGGGTGAGGCTCTCATGGTCCGGCACCAATCCGGCACGCAGGACCTCCCGGTAATGGGCCGAAAGCGCATAGCGCACCCCGATCGTGGCGCCATCGGTACGGAGGCCCTCCTGCCCTTCGGCGAGCAACTGGGCCTGACGCGCGAGGAGGTCGCCGCGCTCGCGGCGCGTGTCGGGCACGTCATCGGGGAGGCTGATCGCCCGCTCGAAAAGCGCCTGCGCGCAATAGAGCCGGGCAAGCGCATCCTGGGACAGACCCTCGGCCAGCGGGTGCGGCGGCGGCACGACCGCGCTTTCGGCCGTCGCGGCGCCGGACATTAGGCCGAGGGCGCAGAGCGCCATGATCGCGGTTCCGGCTTTCATCGTCTGGTTCTCCCCTGAAGATCTCCGGGAGCACGATGGCGACCGGGCGCAGCACGTCCAGCCCCCGTTCGGGGGACGCTGCCCGGTGAAATGCGGATCGGCCGACGGAGACCCATTGCGTCGCGCAACTTGTTATGTAATTACATTACGTGCAGCGGGTGACTCGGCGTCCACACACGGGCGCTCCTCGCTCTCGTGATGTAATGTAATACCATTCAGGATGACATGATGACCCCTCGTTCCTTCGGGCTCGCGCTCGCCCTTCTCGGGCTGGCGCTCGGATCCGCCCGTGCCGATGACGGCGCCGCGGCCTGGCGCCTTTTCGTTTCCGACCATGCCGAACCGGTGCTCAGCGTGATCGACGCCGAGGCCGGGGCGGTGATCGAGACGCTGCCCCTCTCGGCGCCGGCGAGCCTCTACGCCGGCGAGACCGGCCGCACGGTCTATGCGGTTCAGGGCCGGGCCGGCAGGGTGACGGCGATCGCCTCGGGGATCGCGGTCGAGGATCATGGGGACCATGCCGATCTCGTCCTCTCCCCGCCGCGGCTGACGGGCTTTGAGGTCGAAGGGGAGAACCCCGTCCATTTCGTCGAGCATGGCGGGGTCTGGGCGGCGTTCTTCGACGATGAGGGCCTCGCGCGGCTCTTTTCGGATGCCGAGGCGCTGAGCGGAGAGGCGGGGTTGCGCACGGTCGATGCGGGCGTGCCCCATCACGGCGTCGTCGTGCCGTTCGGCGCCCACGACCTCGTCTCGGTGCCCCATCCCGAGGACCCCACGAACCTTCCTGTCGGCATCGCCGCGCTCGACCGCGACGGCAATCGCGTGGGCGAGATCGCCCCATGCCCCGAACTTCACGGCGAGGCGAAATCGGGCACGCTCGTCGCCTTTGCCTGCGAGACCGGGCTTCTGGTTGCGAGCGCCGGGGGCAGCGCGCCCCGGATCACGCATCTGCCCTATGCCGAGACGCTTCCCGAGGGCAAGGCGACGACGCTGCTCGGGGGCAGGGGGCTCCAGTATTTCCTCGGCAATTACGGGGCTTCGGGGCTCGTCCTCATCGACCCGACCGAAGCGGACGCGTTCCGCCATCTGGCGCTGCCGGCGCGGCGCGTGCATTTCACCGTCGATCCGGTGCGGCCGCGCTTTGCCTATGTGGCGACCGAGGACGGGCAATTGCACCGGCTCGACGTGATCGCGGGGACGATCCTCGAGAGCCTGTCGCTCACCGAGCCCTATTCGATGGACGGCCATTGGAGCGATCCGCGGCCGCGCATCGCGGTGGCGGGCGAGGCGATCTACCTCACCGATCCGCGTGAAGGCCGCGTGCTGCGGGTTGACGCCGAGACCTTCGTGCCCGAAGGCGAGATCGCCGTCGGCGGCGCGCCCTTCAACATCATCGCCATCGGGGGCTCGGGCCGCACCCACTGACCGAACGCCGGGCGCGGGCGAACCCGCCCGTGCCCGGCCCGCTCGCGCGTCAAGCGGCCGGGGCGGGGGTCGGAAGGAAGGGGCGAAGGCTTTCGATTGTGCTGCCCGTGGGGCGGTATTCGAGCCCGACGAGGCCGCCATAGCCGGCGCTATCGAGGAAGGCGAGGGCGGCGCGCCAGTCAATCTCGCCGCTGCCCGGCTCGTGCCGGCCGGGGGCATCGGCGAGGTGCACATGGGCGATGCGGTCGATGCGGCCTGCCAGCACCTCCTCCATGCGCTCCCCCATCATGGCGGAGTGGTAGATGTCGTAGAGGAGGCGGATTTCGGGCCGCCCCACCCGATCGACGAGGTCGAGACCCTCGGTCGTCGAAAAGAGGAAATGCCCCGGGTGATCGAGGCGCGTATTGAGCGGCTCGAGCGCAAGGACGATGCCGGTGCCCGCGAGCCGGTCGGCCGCCGCACGAAGGCAGTCGACGAGCGCGTCGGCCTGGGCCTCGCGGCTCTCGCCCTCGAGCCCGTTGCCGGCCTGGGCGATGAGCATCGGCGCGCCGAGGCGGCTTGCAATCGCGATGCCCTGGTCGAGGCCGGCCAGAAAGCGCTCGTGATTGTCCCGGTCGGTCAGCGGAATGGTGGGCTCGGCGAGGAGGCCCGCGACGCTCATGCCGGTGCTTTCGAGCATGGCCTCGATCCCCTCGATGCTCTTGTTGGTCCAGCGCCAGAACTCGAAATGGCGGAAGCCGGCTTCGTGCGCGAGGGCGATGCGGGGAAGGAAGTCGGCGCTTTCGGGGACGAAAAGCATTTCGAGGCAGGCGGAGAGGCGCATGGGAAGGATCCGGATATGGAGGGCGGCAGCGACAATGCGCGGACGCTAGTGCATTCGGCGCGATTGCGAAACGGGCGGCCGCTTGACGGGGGAAGGGAAACGACGCTAGGCTCGATTTAACGATAAAGCGGAGAGGCGCGCGATGACCCAAGAGGACGGTGCAGGCAAGGAACGGGACCTGGTGGCGGAGATGCGGGCGCATTTTTTCACTGCGCTGATCTCGGACGTGCTCGACGGGCTCGGCTACATGAAACAGGCCCTGCCGCCCCATATCCGCCCGCTCGATGAAAATCTCACCATGGTGGGGCGCGCACGCACCATGCTTTACGTCGATGTCTATGAGCGCCCGGGCGACGACTACAACCCCTACGAGCTCGAGATCGACCTCGTCGACAGTCTCGGCAAGGACGACGTGGCGGTCTGCGCCTGCGGCGGGACGGGGCGGATCGCGCCCTGGGGCGGGCTCTTGAGCACCGCCTCGCAGCTCAACGGGGCTGCGGGCGCGCTGATGGACGGGCTCGTGCGGGATGTGCGCGACATCCGCGAACTCAAGTTCCCGGTCTTTGCCGGCGGGATCGGTCCGCTCGACAGCAAGGGGCGCGGGCAGGTGATCGCGATCGACGTGCCCGTCGAATGCGCGGGCGTCTTGATCCGTCCCGGCGATATCCTCTTTGGCGACGTCGACGGGCTCATCGTCATCCCGCAGGCCATCGAGGCCGAAGTTGCCGCGGCCGCCCATGAGAAGCTCAAGGGCGAGCACGACACCCGCTCGGCCCTCATGGCCGGGCGGAAACTCGCCGATGTCTACAAGGAGTACGGCATTCTCTAGAGGCGGGCGCCGATCTGGCGCCCGTTTCCACAAGCAGCGTCCGGGGAGCCCCATCGCGCGGCCCCGGTGCACCGTCCAGATTCTGCCTCGTTATGCGTCCGTCAAACCAGACCCAGGGAGATTTATGATGCTGCTGCCTACCGGAAAACTGCCTCTGTCGCTCGCGGCGTTCACAGCGTGTGCCCTGCTGTGCGGCACCAGCGCCCTCGCGCAGGACGCCTTCAACTGCCCCGCAACGGGTGGCGACCTGATCGTGGGAATGGAAGCGAGCATGTCCTCGCTCGACCAGCACACCAACACCTCTTCGGCCACCCGCAACGTGGCCATGAACATCTTCGAGACCCTCGTCATCCGCGACGAGGAGATGAACCCGGTCGCCGACCTGGCCGACACCATCTCGGTCAGCGACGATGGGCTGACATATACCTTTACCCTGCGCGAAGGCGTGAGCTTCCACAACGGCAAGCCGCTGACCTCCGCGGATGTGCTGGCCTCCTTCGACCGCTATCGCGACGTCGGCATCAACCGCGCCAGCCTCGATGTGGTGGAGGGCTGGGAAGCCCCGGACGACATGACATTCGTCATCACGCTGGTCCGGGTCCAGCCGACCTTCCTCGAAAGCCTCTCCTCCTACACCGTCCCGATCGTCATCATGCCCGCCGAGGAGGCCGCCAAGCCGGCCGGCCAGATCGATCCGATCGGGACGGGCCCGTTCGAATTCGTCGAGTTCGTGCCCGACAGCCATGTCCGGCTCGCGCGTTATGACGGCTACGTCCCCAACGAGACGCTTCCGGAGCTTTCCGGCTTCGCCGGGCGCAAGCAGGCCTGCGTGGATACCGTGACCTTCCGGATGCTCACCGAGCCCGGCGCCCGCATGGCAGCGCTCGAAACCGGCGAAATCCATATCGCCGAGAACGTGCCGACCGTCTCCCAGGAGCGTCTGGCCAACACCGAGGGCGTCGAACTCCTGCGGCTTCAGAACTTTGCGCTCAATATCGGCTATCCCAACTGGTCCGCACCCCCGACCGACAATCGTCTCGTGCGCCAGGCCATGCTTGCGGCCCTCGACATGGAAGAGATCATGGAGGCCGCAACAGACGGCGCATATGAACTCAACGCCTCGTTCCAGTTCCCCGGACAGGGCTATTACTCGACCGCGGGCGAAGAATTCTACAACCAGGCCGATCCCGATCGCGCGCGCGAACTGCTGGCCGAGGCCGGCTACAACAACGAACCGATCGTGCTGCTGACCAATCAGCAATTCCCCAGCATGTACAACAGCGCGCTCGTGATGGCCGCGCAATTGCAGGCTGCCGGCATGAATGCCGAACTGCGCGTGCTCGATTGGCCGACCGCGCTGGCCACGAGCGAGCAGGAGACCCAGGGCTGGAATTTCTTCTACACGTTCTGGGCAACGGTGACCGCCCAGGGCGGGCCGACTTCGCTCCGCAATCTCGCCGACCCCAACAATGTCTACAAGCCCGTCGACAACGTCGGCGATCCGGACTTCAATGCCGCTTTCGATGCCATCGAGGCGGGTGAAACCATCGAAGAGCGGCGCGAGGCGTTCGCCCGGGCACAGGAGATCGCCTTCGAAGAGGTGATGGCCATTCCCTTCGGGATCATGTCGAACGCCCAGGGGATCCGCACCGAGGTGGAAGGGTTCGTGCCCTTCTACAACACCCGTGTCTCGAACGTGTGGTTCGCGCAATAGCGCATAGCGGCCGGCTGCGGCCGGCAGACCAGGAGGGGCCGGCTCGGGCCGGCCCTGCCTCTCGACACCCGAGCGAAAGGTGCGCGCGTGATTGGATACACGATCAGCCGGCTCCTGCAGGCCATACCGATCCTGCTCATCGTCAGCCTCATCGCCTTCGGCATCATCCACCTGATCCCCGGCGATGCGGCGACCGTCATCGGCGGACCGTCCGCCACTCCCGCCGACCTCGCGCGCATCCGTGAAAATCTGGGGCTCGACCAGCCGCTCCACATCCAGATCCTGACCTTCTACGCCAATCTCTTTCAGGGCGATCTCGGGCGCTCGCTACTGCTCGGCATTCCGGTGACCGAGGCGGTCCTCGCGCGCTCGCCGATCACGATCGGCATCGCCATCTATTCGCTGGTCCTCACCATCGTCTTCGGGCTCGCGACCGGCATCATCGCCGCGCTCAACCACAATCGCTGGATCGACCAGGCGGCGACCGTCTTTGCACTGATCGGGGTGTCGCTGCCCAATTTCTGGCTCGCGCTGGTAATGATCGTCCTGTTCTCGGTGCATCTGGGCTGGCTGCCGACGGGAGGCTACGTGCCCTTCACCCAGAACCCGATCGGCTGGTTCCGCACCGCCACCATGCCTGCCGTCGCACTGGCATTGCTGCAGGCGGGGCTGCTGACGCGCATCACGCGCTCGACCATGCTCGAAGTGCTGAGCCAGGACTATATCCGCACCGCGCGCGCCAAGGGGATATCGGAATGGCGCGTGGTCGGCCGGCATGCGCTGGCCAATGTCATGATGCCCGTGGTCACCGTGCTCGGGCTCATCCTTTCGGTGCTGCTCTCGGGCTCGATCGTCATCGAGACGATCTTCGGGATTCCCGGCATCGGCGCGCTGCTCGGCAACGCCATCGCCAGCCGCGACTATCCGATGATCCAGGGGGGGCTGTTCTTCATCACCGCAGCGCTGCTGCTGCTCAACATCGTCGTTGACGTGCTCTATACGAGCCTTGATCCGCGCATTCGCGTGACGGGCGGCAAGTAGATGACCAGCCTGTCCGATGCCGCCGCCCCACCGCGCTTTCTCCGCACCCGTGCGCTCGTCCGGCGCATGTTCGCCAACCGGGCCTTCATGCTCGGGTTCGTGCTGTTCGGCTTCATCTGCCTTGCGACGCTCCTCGCGCCCCTGATCACGCGGCTCGACCCCAACGCGCTCTCGATCCGCGACCGGTTCCAGCCGCCCTCGCTGCAGTTTCCGCTGGGGACGGACAATCTTGGGCGCGACATGCTGAGCCGTGTCCTCTATGGGGCCCGCCTCAGCCTCTGGATCGGGCTCTGCGTGATCGTGCTCAATGCCGTGTTCGGCGTGCTGCTCGGGGCGTTGGCGGGATATTATCGCCGGCTCGACAACATCCTGATGCGCATCGCCGATGCGCTGATGGCCTTTCCCGCCGTGCTGCTCGCCATCGGCATCGCCGCGGCCCTGGGGCCATCGGCCGTGACCGCGATCATCGCGCTGGCGGTGGTCTATATTCCGCGCACAGCGCGTGTCGTGCGCGCCTCGATCCTCGTCGTGCGTGAACTCGACTATGTGCAGGCGGCGCGCGCGGCCGGCGCCACCGACTACCGCATCCTCATGCGGCACATCCTGCCCAATTGCATGGCCCCGCTGATCGTGCAGCTGAGCTTCGTATTCGCCTATGCCATTCTCTCCGAGGCCGTCCTTAGCTTTCTCGGGCTCGGCGCGCCGCCGACCGTTCCGAGTTGGGGCATTCTGATCTCGGAGGGGCGTTCCTATCTGCGCGAGGCGGCGTGGCTGACGGTCGTTCCGGGGCTCGCCATCGCCATCACCGTGCTTGGGCTCAACCTCCTCGGCGACGGGCTGCGCGACGTGCTCGATCCGCGCATGAAAGTGGAGCAGGGATGAGCGCGCCCCTTCTGGACATCCGAAATCTCTCGATCGGCTTTCCCGCCGGCAAGGGCGAGGTCCTCGCGGTCAACGATGTGAACTTTTCGGTCGCGCCGCGCGAACTGGTCGGCATCGTCGGCGAGAGCGGCTCGGGCAAGAGCGTCACCGCGCTCGCCATTATCGGCCTCCTGCCGCCCAACGCCCGCGTTTCGGGCGAGATCGCGTTCGCCGGCCGAAATCTGGTCGGCCTGCCGCAGCGCCAGCTGCGGGGGTTGCGCGGCAAAGAGATGGGCATGATCTTCCAGGAGCCGATGACCTCGCTCAATCCGGTGTTCACCGTGGGCGACCAGATCGTGGAAGCGGTGCGCGCTCACGAGCATATGAGCCTCAAAGCCGCGCGCGACCGGGCGACCGAGCTCCTCGACAAGGTCGGGATCCCGTCCCCGCGCCGCAGGCTGGACGATTATCCCCACCAGATGTCGGGCGGCATGCGCCAGCGCGTGATGATCGCCATCGCGCTTTCGTCTTCGCCGAAACTGCTGATCGCCGACGAGCCGACCACGGCGCTCGACGTGACCATCCAGGCGCAATTGCTCGACCTGCTCAACGGGCTCCGGGAGGATTTCGGCACCGCCATCGTGCTGATCACCCACAATATGGGCGTGATGGCCGAGATCGCCGACCGGGTCGTCGTCATGTATTGCAGCCGGGTGGTGGAAGAGGCCGGCATCTTCGATCTCTTCGACCGGCCCCAGCACCCCTATACCGAGGGGCTTCTCGGCAGCACGCCCGACATGGGCGAGACGGCGCACCGGCTGACGACCATTCGCGGCGGCATGCCCAACCCCGCCGACCTGCCGCCCGGGTGCCTCTTCGCGCCGCGCTGCGACAAGGCGATCGCGCAGTGCACGACAGCCCAGCCGCCGCTTTTCGAGCTCGGCGACGGCCAGAAGGCGGCCTGCATCCTTGCGCCGAAACTGCAGACCGAGGGCGCGACATGACCCAGCCACTGCTCGCCGTCGAGGGGCTGGTCAAGCACTTCGCGCTCAAGTCCGAGAACTGGTTCGACCGCTCGCGGCCCCTGGTGCGCGCCGTCGACAATGTGTCGTTCAGCGTGGGGCATCGCGAGACGCTGGCGCTGGTCGGCGAGAGCGGCTGCGGCAAGTCCACCACCGGGCGGCTGATCCTGCAACTGATCGACCCGACGGCGGGTGCGGTGCGCTTCGAAGGTGCCGACCTCGTCACCATGGCGCCCCAGGCGCTCCGGCGGGCGCGCAAGGATCTCCAGATCATCTTCCAGGACCCCCATGCCTCGCTGAACCCGCGCATGAGCGTCGAGGACATCATCCTCGAGCCGCTCTATGCGCAGGGCGAGCGGCCCAGTGCAGCGATGCGCACTTATGCCGGGGACCTTCTCGAAAAGGTCGGACTGTCGCGCCGCCACGCCCAGCGCTTCGCCCACGAGTTCTCGGGCGGACAGCGCCAGCGCATCGGCATCGCCCGCGCCATCGCGCCCAAGCCCAAATTCGTCATCTGCGACGAGGCGGTCTCGGCCCTCGACGTTTCGGTGCAGGCCCAGATCATCAACCTCCTGCAGGATCTGCAGGAAGAGCTGGGGATGAGCTATCTCTTCATCGGGCACGATCTGGCGGTCGTCCGGCACATCGCCGACAGGGTGGCGGTGATGTATCTGGGGCGCATCGTCGAAACGGCGCCCAAGACGACGATCTATGCGGCGCCCCGTCACCCCTACACCCAGGCGCTGCTGGCATCGGCCCCCGTGCCCCATCCGCGGCTGCGCAAGACGCGGAACCGGCTGCGCGGGGAAATGCCGAGCCCGCTCAACCCGCCATCGGGCTGCCATTTCCATCCGCGCTGCCCGCTCGCCCAGGACGTCTGCAAGACCGATGACCCGGTGCTGCGCACGCTCGAAAGCGGCCACGAGGTCGCCTGCCATTTCGCCGAACTGACCGCCGGCGGCCCCGCGCCGCGCCCGAGCTGACGAGGACACGCCGATGCGCATCACCGAAGTCGAACCCATCCTTCTCCGCGGCGAGCAAGGCTATGGCTCGCCTGCAAGCGGGGCCGAGGCCACCGACAATGGCGACTGGCAATTGCTCGTTCGCGTCGGGACCGACGAGGGGCTGGAGGGCTGGGCCGATGTCGAGACGCTGGCGCCGGCCGCCGTCGCCATCATCGCGGGGCAGGGCATGGGCACGCTGGGCTTCCATACGCTCGGGCATATCCTCGTCGGCGAGGATCCGCTCGATGTCGAGCGGCTCTGGGACAAGCTCTATGTCGGCAGCGCCTATTACGGGCGCCGCGGCATCGCCATGCAGTGCATTTCGGCCATCGACAATTGCCTCTGGTCGATCCGCGCGCAAGCGACGGGCCTGTCGCTCGCCCAGCTCCTCGGCGGGCGCCGGCGCGACAGGGTGATGGCCTATGCCTCGACGCTCTTCCGCTCGACGCCGGAGGGCATGGCCGAGGCTGCGCAGGGCTATGTCGACAAGGGGTTTCGCGCCGTCAAGTTCGGCTGGGGCGTGTTCGGGGAGGATCCGGGCCGCGACCGCGAACTGGTCGCCGCCGCCCGCGACACGCTGGGGCCCGACCGGCATTTGCTGGTCGATCCGGGCTGGTATCCGGCGGGGTGGACCAAGCCCGGCCCCATGCGCAACCGCCGCGAGGCCCTCGCGCTCTGTGACTGGCTCGGGGACTATGATGTCGGCTGGGTCGAGGACTTCATCCACCCCGAACGGTTCGACGAATACGCCGAAGTGCGCGCGATGAGCCCGGTGCCGATCGCGGCGGGCGAGCAATTGGCAACGGCTTGGGAGTTCGAGCGCTTCATCTCCGAGGGGTGCGTGGATATCGTCCAGCCCGACCTCTCGCGCTGTGGCGGGCTGACCGTGGCCGTGCAGATAGCCAGAATGGCCGAAAAGGCCAATGTCGATGTCGTGCCCCATTCCTGGCTAACGCATCTGCTGACGGCCTACAGCCTGCAATTCATCGCCACGCTCCCCCGCGCAAAATTCGTCGAGTTCAATGTGAGCCAAAGCCGGCTGACCGGGGGCATCGCGATTGCGCCCTTCAAGCTCGATGCGGACGGGATGGTCGCCATTCCCGACGGGCCCGGGATCGGGGCAGGCGTCGATACCGATTTCATCGCCGCCCATCGCGTTTCCGCCTGAGCCAGAGGACACAGGGAATGGCCCGTCAGATCGTCAAGCCGGCAGAACTCGATCTCGAAAGCCCCGGGCGGCGCGACTATCTCGTCGCGCTCGAGCATGATTCCATCTGGGGCGACCATCTGATCCCGCTGACGGTGATGGTCGGCGCGGGCGCGAAGCCGGGCGAGGGGCTTGTCGCCTTCGGCTCCAACCACGGCAACGAGTTCGAGGGCCCGGTCGTCATCCGCCATCTCCTGCGCGAGATCGATCCTGCCGACGTCACGGGCCGCATCATTCTCGTGCCGGTGCTGAACCCGGCCGCGTTTCGCGCCGGCACGCGGGATTCAACGCTCGACGACGGAGTGAACCTTAACCGCGCCTTCGTTGACGGGGCAGGGCGCGTGCCCGCGCTCGGGCGGATCACCCATCGCATTGCCGATTTCGTGCGCAGCGCGATCTGGCCGCACGTGCATGTGGTGATCGATCTGCATGCGGGCGGCGATGTCGCGCGTTTTGCGCCGGGCACGAGCTTTCATCCGATCGAGGACCCCGCGCAGGGCCGGCTGATCGAGAAGACGGCGCGCTGGTTCGGCACCCCGCTCGTCATCGTCTACCAGAACGAGACGCCGGGCCTGCTGCCCAGCGAGGCGGAGCGCCTGGGCAAGATCACCATCGGCACCGAACTCGGTTGGGGCGCCGCGGTGCAGCATGAGGGCGTTCGCTATGGCAAACACGGCGTGCGCGCCGCCGCCATCCACACCGGTCAGATGCGCGGCGAGATCGCGCCCATCGCCCACCATGCCGACGGGAGCCAGCTCAAGGCCGCGATGGTCGATCGCGCCTGCTTCACCTGCGCTCCGGTCTCGGGCCATTACGAACCGCTCATGGCCTGCGGCACGCGCGTGACGGCCGGTACCGTGGTCGGGCTTATCCATGATTTCGAGCGTGTCGACGAAGACCCATGGCCCGCCCGGGCGGGGGTAGACGGCGTCGTCATCGCCCAGGCCTGGGGCGCCAAGGTCCGCCAGGGCCAGCATGTGGTCGTGACCGGGCAGATCCTGCCTTGGCTGGAGTAACGCAATGAGTGATCGAGACGACGACGACAACAAGGACAAGCTGCGCAGCGCCGAGTGGTTCGGCCGGCAGGACAGTTATGGTTTCATCTACCGCAGCTGGATGAAGAACCAGGGCCACACCGCCGACATGTTCCAGGGCAAGCCCGTGATCGGGATATGCAACACCTGGTCCGAGCTCACCCCCTGCAACGGGCATCTGCGCATGCTGGCCGATCACGTGCGGCGCGGCGTCTATGCGGCGGGCGGGTTTCCGCTCGAATTCCCGGTGACGTCGCTCGGGGAATCCAACATGCGCCCCACCACCATGCTGTTCCGCAACCTCGTCAGCATGGATGTGGAAGCCTCGATCCGCTCCAACCCGCTCGATGGCGTGGTGCTGCTGGTGGGCTGCGACAAGACCACGCCCGCTTCGCTGATGGGCGCGGCGAGCGTTGATCTGCCGACCATTCTCGTTTCGGGCGGGCCCATGCTCTCGGGCCGCTGGAAGGGCCGCCAGATCGGCTCGGGCACCGACGTCATCCGCTTCAAGGAAGCGGTGCGCGCAGGGGAAATGAGCGTCGATGAATTCATGTCCGCGGAAGCCGCGATGTCGCGCAGCGCGGGTTCCTGCATGACCATGGGCACCGCCTCGACCATGGCGAGCCTCTGCGAGGGTCTCGGCATCGCCCTCCCCGAAAACGGCGCGATACCCGCCGTCGATGCGCGCCGGCAGGCGCTGGCCTTCGAGGCGGGCCGCCGCGCCGTCGCCATGGTGCGCGAAAAGCAGCGCATGTCGGACGTGCTGACCCGCGCCGCCTTCCTCAACGCCGTCCGGCTCAACGCGGCGCTTGGCGGATCGACCAATGCGGTCGTTCACCTGCTCGCGTTGGCCGGTCGGCTCGGGGTTCAGTTCACGCTCGACGATTTCGACGCGGCCGGGCGCGACATCCCCTGCCTCGCCAATCTGATGCCGTCGGGCAAATATCTGATGGAGGATTTCTTCCATGCCGGCGGCGTGCCGGCCGTGCTCGCGGAGATTTCAGACCGGCTCGATCTCTCGGCGACGACCGTCACCGGACGCACGCTGGGCGCGGTGATCGGCGGGGCGGAGGTGCATGATCGCGACGTCATCTTCCCGCTCGATACCCCGTTCAAGCCGGCGGGCGGCATCGCGGTGCTCCGCGGCAATCTGGCGCCCGATGGGGCCGTCATCAAGCCCTCGGCCGCAACCGAGAATCTGATGGTTCATCGCGGGCGGGCGCTGGTGTTCGATGGCCCCGATGATCTCAAGGCCCGGATAGAGGATCCCGATCTCGACGTCGACGAGACCACGGTGCTGGTGCTGCGCAATTGCGGGCCCAAGGGGTATCCGGGCATGGCCGAGATCGGCAACCTGCCGATCCCTCGCGTCATGCTCGAGAAGGGCGTGCTCGACATGGTGCGGATATCTGACGCGCGCATGAGCGGCACCGCCTATGGCACGGTCGTGCTGCACGTCGCGCCCGAGGCGGCCGCCGGCGGTCCGCTGGCGCTGGTCGAGACCGGTGACATGATCGAGCTCGACGTGCCGGGCCGCAGGCTCCATCTCGATATCGCCGAGGACGAACTGGAGCGCCGCCGTGCCCGGCTCGCCCCGTTCGTCTCGCCCTATGGGCGCGGTTGGGAGCGGCTCTATGTCGAGCACGTGCAGCAGGCCGATACGGGCGCCGATCTCGATTTCCTCGTCGGCGGCAGCGGCGACTACGTGCCCCGCGTCAGCCATTAGGGAGGCCCTCACCCTTTGCCGCGGGAGAGGGTTTCCATGATTTCGAGCTGGATGTCCTGGATTTCGGCGAGGCGTTCCCATTGCTTGAGCAGGTGGTGGTCGATCTTTTCGTGCAGGTGCCGGATCTCGAGTTCGGCCTTGAGGTTGACCTGGTAGTCGTTGCGGGCGCGCAGGCGATCCTTGGCTTCGACGCGGCGCTGGCTCATCATGATGAGCGGGGCCTGGAGCGCGGCGACGCAGGAGAGGATGAGGTTGAGCAGGATGAAGGGATAGGGATCGAAGGGCGCGCCGGCTTCGGGCAGGGCGTTGACCGCCATCCAGACCGCGAGGATGACGAGGAACGAGACGATGAAGGTCCACGAGCCGGCAAAGCGCGCCATGCGGTCGGCGAGCCGGTCCCCGAAGGTGATCTTGTCGGTATAAGCTTCCTCGGTATCGCTGCTGACCGTGCCGTCGCGAGCCAGGGTTTCGACGACGCCGCGATCGAGCGCGGTGAGCGCGCCGCGCTCGGCCCGGATCATCTGCTCGAGCGTTTCGCGACGGAAGGCCTGGAGATCCGCAACGCAGATATGGCCGGTGTCCCGCCAGCCGGGGTGGGCCTCGTCCAGCCCCCGGGCGAGGCTGGGGCGCACCCAGTCCACACCCACCAGCTGCCGGCGCGGCAGGTGCCGGTGGCAGACGCCGCATTGGAGCGTATCGGGTTTGCGGGCGCGCGACATGGCGGGGAGCCTCCTCGTTCGGGCCCCCGCATTGCCTGCCGAATTCGCGCGCCCGTCAAGCCCGGCGCTCAATCCCCGGGGAGGGCGAAGGAGCCGGTGCGGATGGGCCCGACGCGGCGATAGCGATTGCAGGCGACCCCGCTCGGGGCGGTGGTGGAGGAGACGAGCGCCCATTCGCCGGGCATGGCATCGGCCGCGAACAGGCGCTTGCCACGCCCCAGAACGACCGGGAAGACCAGCATGGTGATCTCGTCGACGAGGTCGGTCGTCATGAGCGTGGCGAGAAGCTCGGTCGAGCCCTGGGTGAGCAGGTCCGGCCCCGGGCTCGCCTTGAGGGCGCGGAGCGCGCCCACGACGTCCTGACCCAGAGGATGGCTGTTGGCCCAGTCGAGGCGGAGCGCGGGATTGCGGCTCGCGACATGCTTGTCGATGCGGTTGAAGAGCCTGGCGATGGGATCGTCGGCGGGCATAAGCGGCCAGTGGGCGGAAAAGATGTCATAGGTCTTGCGCCCCAGAAGCAGCGAGAAGGGCTCGCCCATCATCTCGTCGATGGCGTTGCCCACGGTTTCGTCAAAGAGCGGCGCCGTCCAGCCCCCGAAGCCGAAGCCTCCCGACCTGTCCTCGTCCGGCCCGCCCGGGGCCTGCATGACGCCATCGAGGCTGACGAAGGCACCCACCTTGATCCTGCGCATTGGAACTCTCCTTCCATCCGATCCTGCTTCAAGGACGGCCCGGACGCACCGGCGCCGACAGGCCGATCGATAAAATCCGTGCCACCCCCTGCCTTGCCAGCGCCACCCCGAGGGGCAATGATCGGGGTTTGGCAGAGTGACTGAACCCATGGAGAACGCGAATGCGACCATTTAGGACACATCTTCTGCTGGCGACGGCGCTGGTTTGCAGCACCGGCGCCATGGCCCAGCAGGCGACGCCCGAAGCCCCCCAGCCCGAGGAGACCACCGCGATCGCCGAGCGGCAATCGGTGCGGGCGGACAATTTCATGGTGGCATCGGCCCATCCGCTCGCGACAGAGGCCGGCCATGCCGTGCTCGCCCGGGGCGGCTCGGCCGCTGATGCCGCCGTTGCGGTGCAGGTCATGCTGGGGCTCGTCGAGCCGCAGAGCTCGGGGCTCGGGGGCGGGGCGTTCCTTCTCCATTACGATGCGGCGCTGGGCGAGATCACCACTTACGACGCGCGCGAGACGGCGCCGCTCGCGGCCGACGAAACCTATTGGCTCAATGAAGCGGGCGAGCCGCTGCCCTTCATGGAGGCGGTGGTGGGCGGGCGCTCGGCCGGCGTGCCGGGGACGCCAAAGCTGCTCGAGGCGATCCATGCCGATCACGGCCGGCTGCCCTGGGGGAGCCTGTTCGAGGACGCCATCACGACAGCCGAGGACGGGTTTTCGGTTTCCCAGCGCATGGCGGACGCCATTGCCGGGGCGCAGGGGCTCGATGCGTTCGTTGCGACGGCGGAGTATTTCCTGCCCGGCGGGGAGCCACTGGCCGAGGGGGACCTCCTCCTTAATCCCGACTATGCGCGGACGCTGAGGCTCTTTGCCGACCAGGGCGCGGCGCCCTTCTACACCGGCGCCATCGCGCGCGACATCGTTGCGGCGGTGCGCACCAACATCAATCCGGGCATGCTGACGCTCGAGGATTTCGAGCGCTATGCGGTGATCGACCGGGCCCCGGTCTGCATCGATTACCGCGCCTATGAAGTCTGCGGCATGGGGCCCCCGAGCTCGGGCGGGCTGACCGTGGGGCAGATGCTGGGCATGCTCGAGCCGTTCGACCTTGCCGCACTGGGCGAGGGGCCCGAGGCGCGGCACCTCTTCATCGAGGCCTCGCGCCTCGCCTTCGCCGATCGCGGCCTCTATATGGCGGACGCCGATTTCGTCGACATGCCCGAAGGCCTGCTCGATGACGGGTATCTCGCCTCGCGCTCAGCCCTGATCGATCCCGAAACGGCGATGGAAACCGCCGAGCCCGGCACCCCGCCGTGGACCGAGGCGAGCCTTTTCGCCCCCGACACCGAGCGGCCGCGCCACGGCACCTCCCATTTCGTCATCGTCGATAGCTATGGCAACATGATCTCGGCGACGACCACCATCGAGAGCGGCTTCGGCAGCCGGGTGATGACCAATGGGTTCCTCCTCAACAACGAGTTGACCGACTTCGCCTTCGCGCCCGAGGCGAACGGGCTGCCGGTCGCGAACCGGGTGGAGCCGGGCAAGCGCCCGCGCTCGTCCATGGCGCCCACCATCGTGCTCGAAGACGGCGCGCCGGTGCTGCTGACGGGGAGCCCGGGCGGGGCCAACATCATCAACTATACCGCGCTCTCGCTGATCGCGATCCTCGACTGGGAGATGGACCCCCAGGAGGCGATCGACCTGCCGCATGTGACCAATCTCAACGGCCCGACCCGCGTCGAGGAAGGCGAGGGGGCCGAGGCGATGATCGAAGGGCTCGCCGAATTCGGGCATACGGCCGAAGCGGCCAACCTCAATTCGGGCCTCCACGTGATCCAGATCACCGATGACGGCCTCGTCGGGGCTGCCGACAAGCGGCGCGAGGGCGTCGTGATGGGGGATTGAGGAGAAGCGATTTTCGCGGAACCGTCGGCCTGAAGGCCGGCGGTTTTTTTGTGCCCGTCACCGCTCGGGGAGGAGTTCGGAGACGGTGACGAAGTCGAAACCGCGGGCCCTGAGCCCCTCGATGATCGCGGGCAGCGCTTCCCGGCTCGTCTGCCGGCTCTCATACATGACGTGCAGGATGACGATCGACCCGTTGGTGGCGTTGGCGATGACGTGCTCGGCAATGGCCCCCGCATCGGCGGCGATTTCGGGCCAGGTTTCGGGCTCGAGATCCCACATGATGGTCGTGCGGCCGGTGCGCCAGAGATGCCAGGGGAGGACGACAAGCTTGCGCCCGAAAGGCGGGCGGAAATGAACCGGGCCCTCATAGCCGATGCTCTTGATCGCTGCATCGGTCGCCTCGATCTCGGCGCGAACGGCGTCAGGGCTCATGAAGATCATGCGCGGATGGGAATAGGAATGGTTGCCGATCTCGTGCCCTGCCGCGACGATGGCACGGGCCTCCTCCGGGTTCTCCTCGATCTCCCGGCCGGTGAGGAAGAACGTCGCCGCGACCCCGTGGGCGGCAAGCAGATCGAGCACGGGGCCGGTATAGTCCGGGGTCGGGCCATCATCGAAGGTCAGCGCGACGACCGGTCGGTCCGTCTCCACCCGCGCAACGAGTTCGCCGAAGAGCTGAAAGCTGCGCGCACTGCTCAGCTGCAGCACGCCATAGGCGGCGAGGAGGAGAAGGCCGAGGGCGACGAGGGAGAGGATGAGTGTGCGGCGCATGGGGTGGGGACTATCTGCCTTTCAGCTATGTGGGCCATTTTATCATTTCCACGGCGTGGAGACTTTGCTGCATTTCTTCACGCGCAGCACAATCCTGATGGCGGAATGCCCAACCTGCTTCTAGAATATCGCGTATAATACGCGCGACCAGCCTTGCTATCTTAGGGATCCCCGATACTTCAATCGACCAGCCCGCTGGCCCGAAATGTGCGAACTGGTTCCGAATTTCTTTGTGAAACCGGAGCAACCAATTCAGTTCAGAGTCGCTAATCGCGATACCCGCAGAATTGCTACCATTGCCAGCAGACCCGGGTTTTCGAACTGCTTTAAGGAGATCAGGAAGCCCCATCAATTCGGTCTTCGGCTGCCGCGCGTTCGGATTGCTGCGCAATCCTCCAAGGTAGGTCCACCACTCGCTGGCGTTGCGCTTGGTGACAGCGCCGATCGGTGCCGCGGTGGTAGTGAGATGGCATACGCACGCTCCCTGCAGCGCGGAATCCAAGGCAATCACGACCCACTTCCAGGCCAAGGGGTCCTCCGCCGCAAACTGGGCAGCGCGTATAACGTGGCGTATGGATCCCGCCACATCCTCGACCTCATCCGTTCGGATCCAATTCTCCACCATCGGTCTCTCGCCCCGGTCGCGACTTCGGCGATCATAAACGTGTCGACGATCGTGAGAACATACTGTCGTTCTGGAGGTGCGATGAGATCGCCTTTGCCGCCACCAGACGATGGCCTACCCTTTGGCATCGCACGGGTCTCCAGCGTCGTTGCAAAGGAAAGGCGGGGGCGGGCATATGGGGGATCGTCCCCGCTTGTGCAGAGCCCCCCATGCCCATCGACACCACCCAGTTCTACGACGCCAACGCTGCCGTTTATGCTGAGGATGGGAGCGTCAATCCGCGGCTTGGGGCGTTTCTGGGGAGGGTGCGGCCGGGTGGGCTCGTCCTGGAGCTTGGGACCGGGAGCGGGCGGGACGCGCGGGCGATGATCGAGGCGGGGTTCAGGGTGGAGGCGACGGACGGGTCGGCGGGGCTCGCCAGGATCGCTTCGGATTATCTGGGGCAGGCCGTAAAGGTGATGCGGTTCGAGGAGCTTGCGGCGGAAGCGGCCTATGACGGGGTCTATGCCTCGGCCGCGCTGCTGCATGTGCAGAGCGCTTTCCTGCCCGAAATGGTGGGGCGGGTGCACCGGGCGCTGTTGCCGGGCGGGGTCGCCTGGGCGAGCTTCAAGGCGGGGCAGGGCGAGGGGCTCGACGGGCTCGGGCGCTATTACAATTATCCCGAGCCGACGGGGCTGCTCGCGCTCTGGCGGGCGGCAGCGCCATGGGCGGAATTGAGCCTCGAGGGGTGGACGGGCACCGGCTATGACGAGCGCCCGACCGAGTGGATCGCGATCACCGCGGTGCGCTGAGAAACCGTCGCGGCTTACCCGGCAATTGCGCGGAGGCCGGTTCAGGCCTAGCCTTCTGGCAACAGGGAGGAGGCCTATATGGCTACGCTCGTTTACGCGCTCAACCAGTCGCTCGATGGCTATGTCGACCACATGAAGTTCGCGCCCGACCCGGTGCTGTTCCGGCATTTCATCGCCGATGTCGGCGGGCTCGCCGGATGCATCTATGGGGGGCGCATGTACGAGATCATGCGCTATTGGGACGATGAGCAGGCCGACTGGGGCGAGGACGAGCGCGAATATGCCGCGGCCTGGCGGAGCCGGCCCAAATGGGTGGCCTCGCGCACGCTCGAGACGGTCGGGCCCAATGCGCAGCTGCTGGGGCCGGACATCGTCGGGGAAATCGGGGCGCTTAAGGAAGCCCGGGACGGGGTGATCGAGGTCTCGGGACCGGGCCTCGCCGGCAGCCTTGCCGGGAGCGGGGTCATCGACGAATACCGGATCTACCTTCATCCGGTGGTGCTGGGGAGCGGCGCGCCGTTCTTCACCGGCCCATTGCCGCCCATGCGGCTCGCCGAGACCGAGCGGATCGGCGAGGACGTGATCCGGCTGACCTATCGCCCGCGGTGAGGCGCGGGTTCAGCGCGATCCGTTGCGCTCGGCGAGGAATGGCGGCATGGGCAGGCCCTCGGGCGGCACATAGGCCGCACCGATCGCCTCGAGGCTCTCGATCAGGTCCGAAAAAGGCGTCAGCCGCCGGTACTGGGTAGCGATGAGCGCCACGACGCGGCGGGGCGGCACGTCCACCCGGTAGAGCCTGATGCCTTCGAGCGGCCGGCCATTGGAGAGGGTCGAGAGCGCGGGCGTGAGGCAGACGCCGAGCCCGGCCCGCACCATTTCGAGCGCCATCTCGAAGCTGCGGCAGCGCGCGACCACGCGATGGCCGGGCAGGCGCTGGCTGTACCAGTCGGCGACGCGGGTGGCGTGCTGGGTGCCGAAGCTGAACTGGATCGAGCGGTTGACCGTCTCCCGGATCTCGGGGGGCAGGCCGGCGAGGCTTTCGGCCCCATCGAGCGCGAGCCCCTCGGGCACGGCGAGGAGATAGGGATCGGTCAGGATCGGCACCTGCATGAACCCCACGCCGGATTCAGCGACCGAATTGGCCGCGACGAGCCCCAGATTGATCTTGCGGGCATAGAGCAGCTCGAGAATGTCGGCGGGCGCATTATCGAAGATGTCGAAATGGAGCGCCTCGTAGCGCGTGCGCAGCCGATCCATGGCGGCGGGCAGGATGGCGCGCAGCACCGAGGTGATGCCCGAAATGCGGATGGTTGCGCGGGTGCCGCCGCGAAAGCCGCTGAGCCCGTCCTCGAGCTCGTGCATGTTGCGCAGGATCGCCCCGGCGCGCGGCAGCAGGTACTGGCCGACATCGGTCAGCTCCATGCGGGCGGGCCGGCGCTCGAAGAGCCTCAGCCCCACCGCGCTTTCGAGTCTCGCGAGCTGCTGGGAGAGCGAGGGCTGGGCGAGCCCCAGATGCTTTGCGGCCTGGGTGAGGCTTTCGGCATTCGCCACCGTCCAGAAGATGCGCAGCTGATGGAGCGTGATCTCGCTTGCGAGCCGCGCCGCGGCGCGCTCGGCCTGCGGGGATGGCGCGGGCCGCGCCGAGGCCTCGGGCGTCCTGTCCGCCAGCGTCCTGTGGCCCTGGTCCATGCCGCTCCTCCTTTGCGGGCCCATCCGGGTTAGGCCCGAAGCGGGCCGATGGCAAGCCCGGCTTTGGTCTAGGATGGGGTGGCCAAGGGTGGTGCCATTGGCTTTTCCGATGGCAGCCATAGGCCCGCCCGCAATTGACCGGGGCGGTGCGAGCGCCTTCACTTGGGGCCAAGACGCGATGCCGGCAGCGGGAAAGCCGCCCGGCCACAAGAACCCATGAGGAGGATTTCGATGAGGCATGCCCTGCCCAAGGCCGCCCTGTTCGCCCTTTCGGCGCTCGCAGCCGGCACCGCATCGGCCCTAGCCCAGGAGCCTGGCGTGATCGCTGCTCCGCCGCCGGTCGATATCTTCCTCGAGGTCACGACCGGCCCCAATGGCGAGCCTGTGCTGTCCGAGGACGAGTTCGAGCTCGTGACGGGTGGCTATTACCGGTTCAACTTCGTCTGCCCCGATGCGGTGGACGATGCGACGGGCTTTCATTTCGAGGCGGAGGAATTGCTCGCCAATTCCCATCTGCGCGTCGTCAGCGTCAACGACATCGAGATCTACATGCAGGGGATGAGCTTCCGCGCCATCGAGTGCGACGAGCAGGGCGCGGCGCGCTTCAGCTTCCACCCCATGCGGAGCGGCGTCTACGATATTTACGTGCGCGATCATTCCGACCCGGCCCAGGAGGTCTTCGGCCGGTTCGTGGTGGAATAGATGGCAAGGGGCGAGAGCAGACGCGGAACGGCCATGGCGCTGCTCGGGGCGGCGCTGCTGGCGCTCGCGCCGCAGGGCGCGCTGGGGTTCGAAGCGGCCGAACGCACCGCGCTCGTTGAAACGCTGCACTGCTTCGGCTGCAATCTGGCGGGCGCTCCCCTCGAGGGCGCGGCGCTGGCGGGCGCCTATCTGACCTATACCGATCTTTCGGGCGCGGACATGCGGGGCGCCGACCTGACCGATGCCTATGTGCGCTTTGCCAATCTCGAGGGCACCGATCTGACCGATGCGCGGATGGACGGGGCCTCGCTCTGGGATGCGCGGCTTTCCCGGATCGTGCTGGTCAACGCGTCGCTCGAGCGCTCGGCGCTGCAGGGCGCGACGCTGCGCGAGGGCAATCTCAGCGGCGCGCGGCTCGCGGGCGCCAACATCGTCAACGCCAATCTGCGCTCGGCCGATCTGTCGGGCGCCGACCTCACCGGGGCCGACCTGACCCGCGCAACGCTACGCGGGGCGAGCCTCGTGGGCGCGGTGCTGGTCGATGCCAGGCTCGACCATACCGGGCTGCGCGAGGCCGACCTGACCGACGCCGATCTTTCGGGCGCGGACATTACCGGCACCAATTTCACCGATGCCGTGCTCTGCCGCACCATCATGCCCGACGGGCAGAGGGACGACAGCGCATGCCCCTGATCAAGACACGGGGTGCAAAACCCCTTCATGGAGGACAAAAATGACCCTGACCCTGCCCGCACGCGGCATTCTTTCGGCGCTGACTGGGCTCGCGCTCCTGACGACGGCGGTTTCGGCGGAGCCCTTCCGCATGATCGTCACCGATCTCGAGGCGCCGCTGGTGCCGAACTCGGTGATGGATCTGGCGCTGAACCTTGGCTATTTCGAAGCGGAAGGCGTCGAGGTCGAGCTCGTGCGCGTCCAGCAGACGCCTTCGGCGCTCGCGGCGCTGCAGGCCGACGAGGGCGAGATGGCCAACATCGCCGTCGATGCGCTGCTGCAGCTGGTGGCGGCCGGCAATTCGGACCTGCGCGCCGTCGTTTCCCCCAACAAGTCGCTGCCCTTCCTGATCGCGGGCAAGGACGAGATCGCAACGGCCGCCGATCTGGGCGGGCATTCGTTCGGCGTGGGGCGTGTCGGCAGCCTCGATCATTCGCTTTCGATGAAGGTGCTGGCCGAACAGGGCGTCGACACCGATACGCTCGAAGTGGTGACGCTCGGACAGCCCAATGTGCGGGCCCAGGCGCTGGCGGCCGGCCAGATTGACGCGACGACGATCTCGATCGGAGTCTGGATGTCGCTGCCCGATCCCGAGGGGCTGCACGTGCTCGTCTCGCAGGACGATTATTATGAAGCGGCGCCGGTGGTGAACAAGGTCAACATCGTCACCTCCGAGACGCTGGAGAACCGGCGCGAGGACGTGGAAGGCGTGGTGCGTGCACTGGTGCGCATCTCGCGCGATTTCGCGGCCGATCCCGAAAAATGGGTCGAGGGCATGGCGACGGCCCGCCCCGACGTGCCGCGCGAGGATCTCGAGGCGCTGGCCGAGGCGTTTACCCAGAGCTGGAGCGTCAATGGCGGGCTCTCGCGCGAGGAACTCGAATACACCGCCGACTGGATCTATGAAGGCGAGGATTTCCAGAACGTGACGCGCGTCGAGACCGCCGAATGGGTGGATTTCTCCGTGCTCGACACGATCCTCGCCGAGCTGGGGACCGACGAGGCCATGGACGCCCCCACACGCTGAACCCCTCCGCCGCCGGCCTCGCCTTTCCCTCGGCCGGCGGCACCTTTTTCTTTAGCGCTCAGATGTCCTGATTGGATGGCAGGAGCACGAGGTCGCGCACCGTGGCATTGGCCGGGCGCGTCAGCATGAAGACGAGTGCGTCCGCGACATCCTCGCAGAGCAGGCCTTCGCGGCGCCCGGCGCGCTCGGCGATCACCTGCTCGTCGACCAGCCCCCACAATTCGTTGAGCACGACGCCCGGCGCCAGCGCCCCCACGCGCACATTATGCGGGCCGGCCTGGCGGCGCACCCCGTGCACGAAGGACTGGATGGCGTGCTTGGAGGCGCTGTAGACCGGCTCCCACTGGATAGCCTGATGGCCCGAAACCGAACTCGTCACGATGATATCCCCACCCCCCTGTGCGATCATGGCGGGCAGGACGCGACCGACGGCGCGGAAGACGCTATTGACGTTGACGAGGAGGAGCTGGTCCCACTGGTCCGGATCGCCTTCGGCGACGTCCCCGCTGATATAGGCGCCGGCATTGGCAAAGAGGATGTCGATCCGCCCCAGTGCCGCGCTCGCTTCGGTGACCATGCGGTCGACATCGGCGGGCACTGCGAGATCGGCCGGGATGGCGACGGCGCCGTCTCCGATTTCGGCGCGGAGCGCCTCGAGCTTCTCGGCGGAACGCGCAACGAGCGCCACCCGCACGCCTTCGGCGGCGAGCCGCCGGGCCGCGGCGCGCCCGATGCCCGAGCTCGCTCCGGTGATGATCGCAGTCTTGCCCGCAATGGACTGGGCCATGAGTGTCTCCCCCCTTTTCGTGTGTCTGGGTCTGTCAGCGGATGGTGAAGCCGCCATCCACCATCAAATTCGCCCCATTGACCATCGCGGCGGCCTCGCTGGCAAGATAGAGCGCGGCCTCCGCGATCTCCTCGGGGCGGGCAAAGCGCCGGGTGGGGATTTCGGCGCGGGCGCGCTCGCCCTTTTCGCCGGCCCAGCCAACCTGCGCCAGCGGCGTCTCGACGACGGTGGGGGAGATGCAGTTGGCGGTGATGCCCATCGGGCCCCATTCGAGCGCAAGGCAATTGGTCATGCCGAGGAGCCCCGCCTTGCTCGCCGAATAGGCGACATGCTCGGCAATGCCGATGACCGCCGCCTGGGAGGAAATGGTGACGATCCGGCCCCAATGGCGCGAGAGCATGTGCGGGGCGACGGCGCGCGCAAAGAGATAGGGCGCGCGCAGATTGACCGCGAGGGTGAGGTCCCAGTCGGCAATGGCGAGGCTTTCGGCCGGCGCGAGGATGCCGATGCCGGCATTGTTGAGGAGGATGTCGATCCGCCCGAAATGGGCGGCGCATTCGCTGGTGAAGCGGGCGATGGCCTCGGCGTCGGTGATGTCGAAGCGCCAGGCACGGTGGCGCGGGCCGAGCTCGGCGGCGAGGGCCTCGACCTCTCCATTGCGGTCGACGAGCGCGAGGCGGGCGCCCTGGGCGGCGAAGCGCCGGGCGAGGGCCGTGCCGATGCCGCCGCCGGCGCCGGTGACGATCGCGACGCGATCGGTCAGGTCATAGGGATGGGCTGGCGCGTCGGCCATCGGGGTGTCCTCCTCATGCGTCCCGCTTCTGGATCCGGCCCTCGCGGCCGCGTTCGAGCGATGAGCGAAGACTATCAACAGCCAGCGCTTGAACGCAAGTTTGTTTGCTGCTAATGCAAACAAACTGACGGGAGGGGTGCGCGGGCTGGTGCGCGACGGGCATGTCCGAGAGGCGCGGGTCCGAAAGGGCTGCTCCAAAGGGCAAGTCTGGGGCAAGTCCGGGAAGGTGACCGAAGCGGGACAAGTTCAAGCGGGCAGATCCAAGCGGGGCATGTCCGACAGTGGCGGGTCCATATCGGGCCGGCTCGACGCGGGCAGATCCGGGTCGGGCTTGCTGAGGCGGCGGGTCCGATGGGTTCAGCCCGGTCGGACAGGCCCGATGCGGACGGTTCCGAGAGGGGCTGGTCTCGGCCAGCGCGTCATCCCCCCGATAAATTTCTTTGTGGAGGAGCATCGATGAAAAAGCTCGGCATTCATTCCTTCGTCTGGACGGGGGGCACGACCCAGGAGGATCTGGAGGGCGCGATGGAAAAATCGCACGCTCTCGGCTACGGCCTCGTGGAGTTTCCCCGCCTCGACCCCTCGAAATTCGACGTCGCCTGGCTCGCGCGCCGGCTCAAGGATTACGAGCTCGACGTCGTCGTCACCATGGGCCTGCCCAAGGATGCCGACATTTCGAGCGAGGATCCCGAGGCGGTCAAGCGCGGCGAGCAGGTGCTCAAGGACGCCGTGGCGGTGACGCGGGACCTCGGTGGCAAGAAGCTTGGCGGCATCATCTTCTCGGCCCATGGCAAGTATTACAGCCTGCCCACCCAGAAGGGCTGGGACAATTCGGTCTCGGTGATGAGCCGGGTTGCCGATATCGCCAAGGATGCGGGCGTCAGCCTCAACCTCGAAGTGGTGAACCGCTTCGAATCCAATCTGATCAATACCGCCGCGCAGGGGATGAAGTTCATCGCCGATGCGGGCTCGGACAACATCTTCCTCCACCTCGATACCTTCCACATGAACATCGAGGAGGCCGATCCGGCCCAGGCGATCCACCATACCGGCGACCGGCTGGGCTATTTCCACATCGGGGAGAGCAATCGCGGGTTCCTGGGCTCGGGCACGATCGACTTCGCGCCGATCTTCGATGCGCTCCACGCGATCGGCTACGAGGATTACCTCACCTTTGAATCCTTCTCCTCGGAGGTCGTTGACGAGGATCTGTCGATCACCTGCGGCATCTGGCGCAACACCTGGACCGATAACGTCGAAGTCGCCCGGCTGGCCAAGGCCTTCATCGAAGCCCGTCAGGGCGAGGCGATCCGGAAGGCTCGGACCGCGCGCACGGCCTGATTAACCCGGTTGCGCGCCGGGCAGGCGGGGTGGTTGATCGCTCCGCCGTCGCCCGGTGCGCGGGCGGCGGGCCCAGGACGGTGCGGTACTCCCATCCAGCCCCGGCTTGACTCGCCGCCATCATTATGTTTGCTTTCGCAACGAACAAAGAAGTGCCCGACAGAGGCGCTCGTTCAGCAGAGGAGAGGGAGGTCGCCATGGCCGGCAATCCATCAGCCACCGCCGTCGAACCGCGCCGCGAGGCGCGCGAGGATGCGGATCTGCGCGCGATGGGCTATGAGCTCGACCCCGACCTGCTGCTGGCCGCCACCGACGTCGCCAAGGCCTATTCGGGCGTGCCGGCGCTGATCGACGGGCGCATCCGCCTGCGGCGCGGCAGCGTGCATGCGCTCTGCGGCGGCAATGGCGCGGGCAAATCCACATTCCTCAACATCCTGATGGGCCTGCAGAAGGCCGATAGCGGCACGATCCTCGCCAAGGGGCGCGTCGTGCGCTACGGCTCGGCCGCCGAGGCACTGGCCGACGGCGTCGCGATCATCACCCAGGAGCTGAGCCCGGTCCTCGACATGACCGTGGCCGAAAACATCTATCTGGGGCGCGAGCCGCGCCGGGGCGGCTGGTTCGTCGACAAGAAGAAGATGGTCGCGGATGCCGCCGCGCTCTTTGCCCGGCTCAAATTCGACATCGACCCGCGCGCGCAGATGCGCCATCTCTCGGTCGCCAAGATCCAGCTCGTCGAGATCGCCAAGGCGATCAGCCGCGACAGCGACATCCTGATCATGGACGAGCCGACCTCCGCCATCGGCGAGAAGGAAGCCGCGACGCTCTTTGCCGCGATCGCCTCGCTGCGCGAGCAGGGCGTGGGGATCATCTATGTGAGCCACCGTCTGACCGATATCTTTTCGATCGCCGACGATTATACGGTGTTCCGCGACGGACGCTTCATCGAGACCGGGAGCCTTGCCGACATCGATCGCAAGCGCCTGATCAGCCTCATCGTCGGGCGCGATCTTGCCGACCAGCAGGCGCGCCCCACCACCGCGCGCGGCGAGACGATGATCGCGGCCGAGGGCTTTTCGCGGGACGGGCAGTTCGAGGATATCTCGGTCTCGATCGCGCGCGGCGAGATCGTCGGGCTTTACGGGCTGATGGGGGCAGGCCGCTCCGAATTCGCCAATGCGCTCTATGGCAATGGCCGGAAGGATAAGGGCACGGTCACGATCGAAGGCCGGCCGGTGGAGATCCGTTCGCCCACCGACGCTCTTGCCGCCGGCATCGCCATGATCACCGAGGACCGCAAGGAAACCGGGCTCGTGCTGACCTCCACCGTCAGCCAGAACGTCGTGCTCGCCGCGCTAAAGCGTTTCGCGCGGGGCGGCTTCGTCAGCGGGCGGCGCGAGGCCGAGGCGGTCGACGCGCAGATCAAGAGATTCCGCATCCGCACCGCATCGCGCCATTTGCTCGTGCAGCATCTCTCGGGGGGCAACCAGCAGAAGGTGGTGCTGGCCCGCTGCATCGAGACCGATCCCAAGATCCTCATCTGCGACGAGCCCACGCGCGGCATCGACGAAGGCGCCAAGCGCGAGATCTACGCCTTCCTCTCGGACTTCGCCGCCAAGGGCAATGCCGTGCTGCTGATCTCGTCCGAAATTCCCGAAATCCTCGCCAATGCCGACCGGATCATCGTGTTCCGGCGGGGGCGGATCGCGGGCGAACTCCCGGCCGCCGAGGCGAGCCAGGACGCCCTCGTCCATCTGGCCAGCTGACCGAGCAAGGACCCCGCACATGACCACAGAGCTATCGAGCGCAAATCCGGGCCGGGCCCGCCGGCAGATGGCAGCCGACATCCTCTCCAAATACGGGATCGTCCTCGCCTTCGTGATCCTCTTCGTCGCGCTTTCTTTCGCGCACCAGAACTTCCTCTCGACGGCCAATCTGACCAACGTGCTGCGCCAGGTGTCGATCAACGGCATCCTCGCGATCGGCATGACCTATGTGATCCTGACGGGCGGCATCGATCTGTCGGTCGGCTCGGTACTGGCGCTGTGCGGCGTGGTGGCGGGCAGCCTCGTCACCGGGGCCGATCCGGCCAATCCCGCGCTCGCCTTCCTCGCCGGCATCGGGGTAGGGGCGCTGGTCGGGGCGATCAACGGTATCCTCATCGCCCGGTTCAAGGTCACCGCCTTCGTGGTGACCCTCGGCATGCTCTCGATGGCGCGCGGGGCGACGCTGCTCTACAGCGACGGGCGCCCGATCCCCAATCTCAGCCCCGAATTCCGCTGGTTCGGCCAGGGGTTCGTGATGGGCGTGCCGGTGCCGGTAATCGTCTTCGCGCTCGTCTTCATCATCGCCTTCATCGTGCTGCGCTACACCGTCTACGGCCGCTGGATCTATGCGGTGGGCGGCAACATCAAGAGCGCGCGCACCAGCGGCATCCCGACCCGTTCGGTGATCTTTTCGGCCTACATGATCATGGGTGCGCTCGCCGGGCTTGCCGGGGTGATCCTGACCGCACGCACCACATCGGCGCTGCCGCAGGCGGGGCTCGGCTACGAGCTCGACGCCATCGCGGCCGTTGTCATCGGGGGCACGAGCCTCGTGGGCGGGGTGGGGTCGGTCACCTACACGCTGATCGGCGCGCTCATCATCGGGGTGATCTCCAACGGGCTCGACCTGCTCGGGGTCTCCTCCTACTACCAGCAGATCATCAAGGGCGCGATCATCGTCGTCGCCGTCCTCATCGATCGCTCCAGACATTCCAATCCGTAACGGATCCGCGGGCCCGCAGAGGCCCGGGGGACGACCAAGGAACGCCAGAAAAGGGAGGTCCCAAATGGCAAAGACTCTTCTCTCGCGCCGCCTGATGCTCGCAGCATTGGCCGGCACCAGCATGGTGGCGGCAGGCTTCGGCCTCGTCGGCACGGCTGCCGCACAGGAGGCCCGCATCGCCGCGGTGGTGCAGAGCCTCGACACCGAGTTCAACGTGCTCTGGGCCGATGCCGCCAACCGCCATCCGCTGGTTGAGGACGGCACCATTGCGCTCACCGTGCTCGATGGGCGCATGGATGCGCTGCAGCAGTCCAACCAGTTCGATACCGCCATCGCCGAAGGCTATGACGCGATCATCTTCGTGCCGGTCGACATCAACGCGGGCAATGATCCGGTGCAGCGCGCCATGGAGGCGGGCATCCCCGTCATCGGCTCGAACACGCTGATCTCGGACACCGACCTCTATGAGAGCTACATCAGCTCCAACGACGTCGAAGCCGGCCGCATCCTCGCCGAGTCCGTCATCGAGAAGATGGGCGGCTCGGGCAATGTCGTGATCGTCGAGGGCATGATCGGCCAGTCCGCGCAGGTCCAGCGCCTCGAGGGCATCGAGGAAGCGCTCGCCGCCAACCCGGACGTCACCGTGCTCGAGCAGCGCACGGCCAACTGGTCGCGGGCCGAAGCGCTCTCGCTCGTCGAAAACTGGCTGATCTCCCGCGGCGGCGAGATCAACGGCATCATCGCCCAGAATGACGAGATGGCGATCGGCGCGCTCGAGGCGGTCAAGGCCGCCGGGCTCGATCCGGCCGAAGTGCCGGTGGCCGGCGTCGACGGCGTCACCGATGCGCTGCTCGCCGTGCAGCGCGGCGAGATGATGTCGACGCTCCAGGACGCCGACGCGCAGGCCCAGGGCGCCATCGACCTCGCCATGGCCGCGATCGAGGGCGAGGGCTACGAGCCCCGCGCCGCGGTCTGGGACGTCAATGGCGGCGAGATGGCCTGGGATGGCGGGCAGTCCCAGCAGTACTCGGTGCCGTGGGTGCCGGTGACCGCCGACAATGTGGAGGACCTGCTGGCCATGCGCCAGAACCAGTAGCAGGAGCTCATGGCGGGTCCGCAAGGGCCCGCCATGCCGCCGGCCCGCGCGGTTGCGGGGCTGGCACCGCCCGGCCCGCCGGGTTAATAGGCAAGTCACGGGCCCGGCCCGCACCAGTCCGGGGGGCAGGGCGATGACAGCAATATTCGGAGGCAGACCCTAGTGGCGACGCCGCAATCGGTCCGTCATCTCAACGAGATCCGCGCCCTCAACGTCCTGTTTCGCACCGAGGGCATGAGCCGCGCCGACCTCGCGCGGGCGCTGGGGCTCAACCGCTCCACCACCGGCAACATCATCGCCAATCTGCGCGCCGACGCCCTCGTGATCGAGCGGCCCGACATGGCGCGCCCCGATGGCGAGACGCGCACCGGCCGGCCCGGCATCCATATCGAGATCGACGCCTTGGGCGCCTATTTCATCGGCGCCGAGATCGGGGTCGACCGGCTGACCGTGCTCGCCATCGATCTTGCCGCGCGCGAGGTCGCACGGCGCTCGATCGATTTTTCCACCGCGCTCGAAACTCCCGAGGCCGGGATTGCGCGCATTGCCGGCATGATCGGCGAGATCATCGCCATGCTGCCCGATCCGGGCCTCATCCGCGGGCTCTGCGTGGCGCTGCCGGCGCTGCTCGATCCCGAGGGCGTCGTCGTCAACGGGCTGATCCTCGGCTGGCAGGACGTGCGCCTGCGCGACGGGCTCGCCGAGCGCCTGCCGGTCGAGCTGCCGATCCACATCGAGAACGACGCCAACGCCTTTGCCATCGCCGAGACCTATCGGGATGCCGCCCACCAGAGCGAGACGGTCGCCTTCATGCTGATCGAGAACGGCGCGGGCGGGGGCATCGTCATCGGCGGCCGGCTCTTTCGCGGCAATTTCGGGCTCGCCGGCGAGTTCGGCCAGATCGCGATCGGCGGGGAGGGCTTCTTCCGCGGCCGGCACAAGATGGGGCACCTCGAAAGCTATATCGGCAAGGACGCGATCGTCGCGCGCTACCGCGCCAATGGCGGGCCCCAGGACGCAGGCCTCGAGCAGCTGCTCGAGGCGCTCGCGCGGCGCGACAAGATCGCGCTCCTCACCGCGCGGGACTGGGGCAGCAGGCTCGCGCTCGGGCTCGTCCAGGTCGCCAGCGTGCTCAATCCGGGCCAGATCATCCTCGGGGGCTCGGTCGCCCCGGTCTTTGCGGCGGTGGCCGAGGAGGTCGAAGCGGCCATGCGCGCCGAATTCATCGAGGGCTTCCCCATGCCCCGCATCCTCGTCTCGAGCCTCGGGCAGGAGGGGCCGGCGCTGGGCGCGGCGCTGCTTCTGCACCAGCGCATGCTCTCGGTGGACGAGAGCCTGATCTATCCCGGCGCCGCCCCCGAAACCCTGTTCAACGGCTGAAAGAGCAATGCCAACAGAACCGATCGTCACCATCGGCGAGATCCTCGTCGAGATCATGGCCGAAACCCGGGGCAATGGCTTTCGCGAGCCCCAGGCGCTGATCGGCCCCTTTCCGAGCGGCGCGCCCGCCATCTTCATCGACCAGGTGGCGAAGGCCGGCCATCCGGCCGCCATCGTCTCGGCAGTGGGGGACGATGATTTCGGCGCGCTCAACATCGACCGGCTGCGGGCCGATGGGGTCGACGTTTCGGCGATCGCGGTTTTGCCCGGCATCGCGACCGGCAGCGCCTTCGTGCGCTATCGGGAGGACGGGTCGCGCGACTTCGTGTTCAACATCCGCCACAGCGCGAGCGGGCAGCTGAGCCTGACCCCGGAGGCCGAACGCGTGCTCGAGGGCGCAGGTCACCTCCACGTCATGGGTTCGGCGCTCTCGATCCCCGCAACGCTCGGGCTGACGCTCGACGCGGTCAAATCCATCAAGGCACGCGGCGGCACGGTCTCGTTCGATCCCAATATCCGCAAGGAGATGCTGGGGGACAAGCAGATGGGCCCGGCGCTCAGGGCGGTGCTCGCGGTCACCGACATCTTCCTGCCCTCGGGCGAAGAGCTGGCGCTCTTTACCGGGGAGGACGACGAGGCGACCGGCATCGGCCGGCTGCTTCAAGGCGGGATCAGCGAAATCGTGCTGAAGCGCGGCGCGGCGGGCGCGAGCCATTTCGATGCGCAAGGGCGCACCGACATGGCGGGCTTTGCCGTCGAGGAGATCGACCCCACGGGCGCCGGAGATTGCTTTGGCGCCTGCTATCTCGTCTGCCGACGGCTCGGCATGAACGTGCCCGACGCCTTGCGCTACGCCAATGCGGCGGGCGCGCGCAACGTGACCATCAAGGGGCCGATGGAAGGCACATCGAGCCTTTCCGAGCTCGAGGCCTTCATCGCCTCGACCCCGCAACGGAGCTGACCGGAATGGATATCCTTGCCCAGCTCGCCCCCGACCACCGGGCAGGCCGCCCCACCGGCATCGTCTCGGTCTGCTCGGCCCATCGGATCGTTCTTCGGGCTGCGCTGGCCCAGGGAAGGGCACAAGGGACCCCGGTGCTGATCGAAGCCACCTGCAACCAGGTGAACCAGGATGGCGGTTATACCGGGATGACGCCGGCCGGTTTCCGCGCCTTCGTCGAGGACATTGCGCGAGAGGTCGGGTTTGATCCTAAAGGGTTGATCCTTGGGGGCGATCATCTGGGGCCCAACCCCTGGAAGCATCTGCCTTTCGAGGCGGCGTTCGCAAAGGCCGACGCGATGATGGCGGAGTTCGTTGCCGCCGGCTTCGGCAAGATCCATCTCGACTGCTCGATGGGCTGCGCCGGCGAGCCCGAGGCGCTTGACGACGAAACGACCGCGCTGCGCGCCGCCCGGCTGGCGAGGATCGCCGAGCGCGTCGCACAGGAGGAGGGGCTGGCAGCTCGGCTCTACATCATCGGTACCGAAGTGCCGACCCCGGGCGGCGCGACCCATGCGCTCGAGGGGCTCGTACCGACGGCTCCCGAGGCCGCGCGAAAGACGCTCGCCACCCATCGGCGGATTTTCGCCGAGGCTGGGCTCGAGGCGGCGCTCGGGCGCGTCATCGGCATGGTGGTGCAGCCGGGTGTGGAATTCGGCCATGAGGATGTGATCGCCTATAACCCGGAACGGGCGCGCGCGCTCGTCGGCCTTCTTGAGGACGAGCCCAGGCTCGTCTTCGAGGCGCATTCGACCGATTACCAGACCGAGGGGCATCTGCATGACCTCGTCGGGGACGGCTTCGCCATTCTGAAGGTCGGTCCGGGGCTGACCTTTGCGCTGCGCGAAGCGCTGTACGGGCTCGACCTCGTCGCGGGCGCGCTCGACCCCGACTATGGCGACCGCCCGCTCTGGCGCGCCATGGAAGCGCTGATGCTGGCCGAGCCCGGCCACTGGCAGAAATACTATCCGGGCACGCCGGCCGAGCAGGCGGTGCTGCGCCATTATTCCTATTCCGACCGCATTCGCTATTACTGGCCGCGACCGGAGGCCGAACAGGCCGTCAGGCGCCTCATGGCGGCGCTGGAAGGCCGGGCGCTGCCCGAGCCGCTTCTCTCCCAGTTTTTGCCGCGCGCAGCCGATGCGGTGCGGGCCGGAACGCTGGCGCCCGAAGCCCCCGCCATCCTCGAGCACGCCGTGCGCCATGTGCTCGACCAATATGCCCGGGCCGCACGGCAGGCCTGAGAGCCGGCCCCTTCACATCCGCGTGGCCAGACCTTAGCCTGTCGCATGGGGGTGAAACGGTTCGCCCGTATCAAGGCGATCTGGTGCTCGACAAGACCAAGGCGTTTCTCGCCCGCTATGGCGGGCTCCTGATCGGGGCTGCGCTGATCGCGACCATTGCGGGGCTCGTCTACGCCTTCGGGCTCAATGAACTTGATGCCGAAACGCTCGCGGCCAACTGGCGGAGCGTGTCGGGCCGGGTCGCGGCGGACCCGCTGCGGATCGGCGCCATCGCGGCGGCCTTCTACATGCTGCTGGTCATTGCGCTCCTGCCCGGGGTGCCGCTGATGACGATCCCGTTCGGGCTGGTCTTTGGCTGGCTGGGCGCGTCTCTCGTGGTTTCGGCGGGGATGCTCGCGGGGGTCACCATCCTCTATTTCGCGACGACGCGGCTCCTGCCCGCCTCGTTCGGGGGCAAGGCCGGCGGGCAGCTCGAGCGGCTTGCGGGGGGCGTGCGCGAAAACGCGGTGAGCTACATGCTGGTGCTGCGGCTGATGCCGGCGGTGCCCTTCACGCTCCTCAACGTCGCGCTGCCGGCGCTCAAGATCGGCTATCCCGCCTTTGTGCTGACGACGCTCGCCGGCATGCTGCCGCGCATCCTTGCCTATGCCTATGCCGGGGAGGGCCTGCGCGGGGTGATCAGCGAGCGGCTCCGCGAATGCCCGCCGGGGCAGGACGGCTGCGCGCCCGCGCTGTCGGCCGGCGACTTCCTCACCCCCGAAGTGCTGCTCGCAACGGGCCTTCTCGGCCTCGTCGCAATGCTCCCCATCGCCATCCGCTGGCTCGGCGCCCGCCGCAAGCGGGCGGGGCTTTAGGGCGATATTGCTCCTCGAGCACCCAGATGCTTTTCTCTATCCGGCCCGCCGCGATGGCGCTGCCCGCTCCTCCTCCCAACCTCCCCGCAAAGCGTCCTCCGCTGCGCCTGACCTCCGGAAATCACGATGACCCATGCTCCCGCCACCACCACCCTCTTTACCAATCTGCGCCTGCCCGGACGGAGGCGGGGGAGTTTGCTTGTGGGGGAGGGGAGGATCCTCGCCATCGTGCCCGAGGGGGAAGCCTTACCCGAGGGGGGCGAGCGGGTGGATCTGGGGGATGCGCTCGTGGTTCCGGGGTTCGTCGAGGGGCACATCCACCTCGATACGAGCTTTTATGGCGATGCCTGGAAGCCGCACATTCCCTGTACCAACGGGTTCGACGTGCGCGAGCGCGTCGCGTTCCAGGCGCAGAACATGGCCAATGCCGCGCCCATGGCCGAACGCGCAAAGAACCAGATCGCGCTCTGCGTGGGCCATGGCACGACGCGCATGCGCTCCCATGTGATGGTGGACGGCTCGGTCGGGCTCACATCCATCGAGACGATCCTCGCGGTGCGCGACGCGCACAAGGATCTGATCGACATCGAACTCGTCGCCTTTCCCCAGAGCGGGATCCTTTCGAGCCCGGGCACGCCCGAACTGCTGGAGACGGCGGTGGGGCTCGGCTGCGAGGTGATCGGCGGGCTGGATCCGGCATCGTTCGATCGCGACACGCACGCCCATCTCGACATCGTCTTCGGGATCGCCGAGCGGCGCGGGGTGAAGGTGGACATTCACCTCCATGACGGTGGGCTGCTCGGCGCCTACGAGATCGAGGAGATCGCCGCCCGGGCCCGCGCGCTCTCGATGGAAGGACGCGTGGCCATCAGCCATGCCTATGGGCTCGGCGATCTCGACCGCGACGCGCTCGGGCGGATCGCAGACACCCTCGCCCGCTCCGGGGTTGCCATCATGACCAACGCGCCGGGCGCTCGTGCCTTCCCGCCCGTCGCGGCCTTGCGCGCGGCGGGCGTCACCGTCTTTTCGGGCAGCGACAACATTCGCGACAGCTGGTGGCCTTATGGCGATGGGGACATGCTGCGGCGCGCCAACCTCATCGGCTATCGCTCGGGGTTCTACGAGGATCACGAGCTTGAAATGGCCTTCGACATCGTGACCCATGCCGGCGCGAAGGCGCTCGGGC
This sequence comes from Arsenicitalea aurantiaca, assembly GCF_003994485.1. Classification (GTDB taxonomy): domain Bacteria; phylum Pseudomonadota; class Alphaproteobacteria; order Rhizobiales; family Devosiaceae; genus Arsenicitalea; species Arsenicitalea aurantiaca. The sequence continues at coordinate 504,147 of NZ_RZNJ01000003.1, read as the reverse complement.
TTGCCGATTACGGGCTCGCCGAAGGGATGCGCGCCGATTTCGTGACGCTCGGTGCCGAACACCTGCCCCAGGCAGTGGTCGGCGTGCCCGGCGGCCGTGCCGTCTACCGGGCCGGGCGGTGCATCGCGCGCGATGGCGTGGTGCTCGGCTAGGCCGGGGCTCGGAGAAAGGGCGGGGGTGCGTTGCGGCCCGGCTTGGGCTAACAACGCCCCACCGAACACTCTTCTTGAAGGACAGCAGTCATGGATCTCGCCATTGCGGGCAAGCGCGCCCTGGTACTGGGCGCTAGTCGCGGCCTCGGGGGCGCCAGCGCCCGACTTCTCCACGCCGAGGGCGTCGACGTGATCGCGGCGGCCCGCTCGGCGGGTGAGATGACCGCGGCCGAGCGGTTCACCCCCCATGTGGTCGATCTTTCCGATCGCGGCTCGGTCGAGGCGCTGATCGCGCATCTGGGCAAGATCGGCGGGGTGGATATCCTCGTCAACAATACCGGCGGCCCCAAGGCCGGCCCCGCAATGGGCCAGACCCGCGAGACCTGGCTTGCCGCCTTCGAGACGATGGCGACCTCGATCTTCTCGATCACCGAGGCGGTGCTGCCCGGGATGATCGAGCGCAAATGGGGCCGCATCATCACCATCGGCTCCTCGGGCATCGAGCAGCCGATCGGCAACCTTGCGCTCTCCAATGGCGTGCGGGCCGCGATCGCCGGCTGGTCCAAGACGCTGGCGAGCGAAGTCGCGCGCCATGGCATCACCGTCAACATGGTGCTGCCCGGCCGCATCGATACCGACCGGCTGCGCAGCATCGACAAGGCCAATGCCGAAAATTCGGGCAAGGACCTCGCCCGGGTGCAGGAGGCCTCGATCGCCGAGATCCCGGCCGGTCGCTATGGCGATGCCGACGAGTTCGGGGCGGTGGTCGCCTTCCTCGCGGGCGCCGGGGCAAGCTATGTCACGGGCTCAATGATCCGCGTCGATGGCGGGCTCACCCGCTCGGTCTAGCGTTCTATCGGCGGTGCTGCGCCGATGCCGTGGGGTTCGGCGCAGCCCTGTTTAGGGCCGAACGCCTAGGGCTGCGCGTCTTCGGGCAGATAGGCATTGGTGAAATAGGCCGAAAAATCGGGGCGCTCGGCGAGGGGCTCGGCGTTTACGTCGAGCAGCATGCCGGAGGTGAAGAGGAATTCGCCCATAGCGGCGAATTTTTCGGGGTCGATGGTGCCGATGGCGCCGGTTTCGCTCGCAAGGTAATGGCCCTCATTGAGCGCAGCGAGCGAGGCACGGGCGAGGCTGTCGTCGGGCAGCGCGGTCGGATTGGCCGCAACCAGGAGGCGGGCGGCCTCCTCCTCGTTTTCCACCGCAAAGGCATAGCCCCGCCGGAGCGCCTCAAGGAAGGCGCGGGCGGTTTCGGGCTCGGCCTCGAGAAAGGCGGTGCTCGAGGCGATGAAATTGGTGTGCTGGTCGGGCACGCCGTAATCGGCATAGCGGAAGCGCCGTTGCTCGGTGCCTTCGAGTTCGGCCTTCACGCCCTCCCAGGTCACGACCTCCATGGTGAAATCGACGCTGCCATTGGCGAGCGCCTCATAGGCGGAGGTGCCCAGGGTCACGGTTTCGAACGTGCCGTCCCCGCCATCATTGCGGATGAGGGTCGAGATCAGCCGGTCCTCCCAGGCGCTGCCGAAGCCGGCATAGACGAGCCCGTCGAGGTCGGCGGGACGGGCGATGTCCTGCCGATCCGCGTTGAGGACGATGCGCCCCGTCTCGGTCTGGACCACGGCGTAGACCGCAATGATGTCCACACCGGCGCTGTGCTGGGAATAGAGCTGGAGCGCATCGACGACGCCGAAATCGGCGACCCGGTTCGCGATCAGCGTGCCGACGGCCGCATCGGTATAAGGCAGGATCTCGACCTCGAGCCCGGCCTCGTCGAAATAGCCCAGCTCCTGGGCCACGTAGAGCCCCACATGATTGGTATTGGGCGTCCAGTCGAGCGCGATCCGCACCGGCTCGGCGGCAGCGGGAAAGGCGCTCGCGAGAAGGAGGGCGACGGGCAAAACGATACGGGGCTTGATGGAGGTCATGGGATCTGTCCTTGGCTGGGGTCGAGAAGGGTGTCGAGGAGTCGGGCCTCGATCCGAAGCGCCTCGGGGGTAGCGAGGTCGGCCTGGCTGCGCGGGCGCGGGAGCGGCACGTGGATTTCGGCGACGACCCGGGCCGGGCGCGGGGAGAGCAGGTAGATCCTGTCCGAGAGCAGGATCGCCTCGCGCACGTCATGGGTGATGAGCAGCGCCGTCCAGCGATGGCGCTGCCACATGGCGGCGAGCCAGCGCTGCATGCCGGCCCGCGTCAGCGCGTCGAGCGCGCCGAAGGGCTCGTCGAGCAGCAGCATGGGCCGATCCATGACGATGGTGCGCAGGAGCGCCGCGCGCTGGCGCATGCCGCCCGAAAGCTGGGCGGGGTAATGGTGCTGGAAGCCCGAAAGGCCGAACTCGGCAAAGAGCGGCGCGACGCGCGCCCGGGCCTCGTGCCGGGGCACCCCCGCGATCTCGAGCCCGAGGCTCGCATTGCCGATGATCGTGCGCCAGTCCATCAGCGCGTCGCGTTGCGGCATGAAGGCGAAGGGCGCGGTCTGTTCGGCGATGGGCGCCCCGTCGAGCCGGATGGTACCCCGATCGGGCCGGCCGCCGGTGAGAAGGCGAAAGAGCGTCGACTTGCCCGCGCCCGAGGGGCCGAGGAGCGAGACGAACTCCCCCTTGCCCACCTCGAGATCGAGCCCGTCGAGCACCTGAAGCCCGTCATAGGCCTTGGCGAGATCCGAAACCGAGAGCCGCGGGGTCATCGCCGAGGCTCCCGGAAGCGGGCCCAGGGCATGGCAATGCGCTCGGCGAGAATGGCGAGCCCGAAAAGGCAGAGCGTGAGCACCGCGCTGACCCCGACCGCGGCGAGGACGAGATCGGGGCGGAAATTGTTCTTGGCCGAGAGGATATAGATGCCGAGCCCGCGCGCGGCGCCCGCATATTCGGCGAAGATCGCCGCCACCACCGCATAGGTGGTGGAGATCCGAAGGCCCGCAAAGAAATAGGGCAGTGCCGAGGGCAGGCGGGCCTGCCGGAAGATCGCGGCGCGGCCAGCGCCCATCGTCCCCAGCAGCCATTCGAGGTCGGGCTCGGTCGCCTCATAGCCCTTGAGCCAGGCGACCAGCATCGGAAAGAAGGTAACGAAGGCGACGAGCAGGATTTTAGGCGCGAGCCCGAAGCCGAACCAGAGGATGACGAGCGGGGCGATGGCGATGAGCGGCAGGGTCTGGCTGATCACCAGCACCGGCAGGAGCGCGCGGCGCAGGGCGGGCGAAAAATCGATGACGACCGAGAGGACGAACGCGACGCAGAGCGACAGCATGAACCCCAGAACCGTCGCCTGGACGGTCGGCCAGGTGTTCTGGGCGAGCGAGGGCCAGTTGAGCACGCCCTGCGCCCAGATGCGCGAGGGCGCGGGCAGGGTGGTGGGCGCAATACCCGACAGCGCGACATAGCTCTCCCACAAAAGGAGAAGGATCGTGATGGCCGAAAGTGCGGGCGCGATGCGCCAGAGGCGTTCGAGCATGGGATTGACCATTTGGTGTGGAAGGCCGGGCGCGGCGCCCGGGGCGCTCAGCGCCGGCTCGGGCTGTTGGCCGAGACCGTGAGGTCCATCACCACATGGGCCGAGCCATGCCCGAACCGCCAGAAGGCCGAACCGAGCGTGGAAAAGACCGGGCCGGCATCCCCGTCGATCCGCGTGACGAGCGATTTTGGCGTTGTCCTCAGGCCCGAACCCTGGAGGAACTCGATGCAGCCGGCGATCTCGGCGCTGTGGCTGTCCGAGCCGGGCACGTAGAGCGCAAATTGCGCGGCGATTTCGATGCCCGTGATCGGCGCGGCGCGGGTTTCGGCGATCGCCTCGGTGATCCTACCCGCGAGCGGGGGCAAGGGGCCGGTGGCGATGTCCGAGCCGCAGATCGGGTCATCGGTCGCGCCGGGGCAGCCGCGCGAGACGGTTGCCGAGAGCGTGACATGCCGGCCCGATGCCGCCGCCGCCACGAAGAGGTCGCGCATCGCGGGATAAAGCGTCTCGGGGGGCGCGACGATCAGCGTGGAAAGATCGTCGGTCTCGGTCCGCAGATGCGGGCGATAGCGTTCGAGGACGCCGATCGCATCGAGGATCACGCCGACGAAGCCGTCGGTCATGGGATATAGGGAGAGTTGTGCTGCGCTATACATGAAGTCCGCCTCGCTCCGCTGGTATTACCCAGATCAGCTTTAGGGTCTTAGGGCTTGGCGCCCAGGTCTCAGCCCCGGCAATACGGAGCACCCCTGTGGATGACCGGGTTCTAGCGGTTCGGGGCGGCGATGACAAGGGGTGGGGCAGAAAGGGGCGGGCATAGGGGTGGTGCGGGTGTCGCCATGCGACTAGGCTCGGGATCGCGTTTCCCCCCCGCGAGGACCATGATGACCCAGACCGCCACCGCGCCGCGGCCCGATCTCGCGCCGACCCCGCGCGTCGGATTGATCGATGCGCTGCGTGGCGCGGCGATCACCGGCATGATCGTCTATCACCTCGCCTGGGACCTCAGCTATTTCTGGTTTATCGCGGTGGACGTCTCGACCGATCCGGGCTGGGTGGCGTTCGCGCGGCTGCTCGTGGGCATTTTTCTGTTCCTCGTGGGCGCGAGCCTCGTGCTTGCGCATGGGCGAGGGATCCGCTGGCGGGCGTTCTTCAAGCGCTTCGCCATGCTGGTGGGCGCTGCGCTCCTCATCAGCATCGCGACCTTCGTCATCTTCCCGCAGAGCTTCGTCTTTTTCGGCATATTGCATGCCATCGCACTGCTGAGCCTCCTCGCGCTGCCATTTCTGCGCGCCCATCCGGGGATCGTGCTCGGGCTTGCCGTAGCTTCGATCGCCCTGCCGTTCCTTTTCCGCGATGCGGCGTTCGATACGAAATGGCTGGCCTGGATCGGGCTCTGGGAGGAGGTGCCGGTGACCAATGACCTGGTTCCGGTTTTCCCCTGGTTCGGCGTCGTGCTCCTCGGCGTCCTCGCCACCCGCGCTGCGCTTGCAACGGGGTTTGCCGAGCGCCTCGCCCGGGTTCGCCCGAGCGGTCCGGCTTTCAAGGGGCTCGTGCTTCTGGGACGCTGGAGCCTCGTCATCTATCTCATTCACCAGCCGATCCTGCTCGGCATCCTCTATCCCGCCGCGCAGGTGCTGGCGCCGGCGGCCGGGCGTCAGGAGGCCGAATTCCTCACCAGTTGCGAGGCGAGCTGCGCCGCGACGCGCGGGGACGCGGTCGCCTGCGCCGCCTATTGTGGATGCAGCCTGCAGACGGTGATCGAGGATGATCTCTGGGCTGCGATCGCGATCGACAATCCTGGTGATGAGCAGACCGCGGCGCTGGGAAGGATCACCGGCCAATGCGCGCCCTTGCTCGAAGGGGTTCTCGCGCCGGCTGCGCCTTGATCGAAATCAGCGCGGAACCCTTTGCGGGCGCAAGGGGTTAGTCCCCCAGATGCGGCGCGTGTCAACCGGACGCGACGGCATAGGGAACAGTGCGGTTTTTCCGGTTTCTCGCACTGGCCGACGAATTGGCAGCCGAGCCCTTGTCCCGTCCGTGCCGCATCAGTCCTCCTCCCCGAAAGGGCCTCCGCCTCCTCCCCGGCGGGGGCCCTTCCCCTATCTTCGCCCCAGAAGCGTTCGCACCTGTCGGGCGAGGGCCTCCGCATCGATCGGCGCGCTCGTGTCGACCGGGATCGTCTCCCCGCGACCGAAGGGTTCGGCGCGTTCGGCGAGCGCGATGAGTTCGGGGACGTATTCGGCCCCGGGATGCCCGGCCGGCCGGGTGCCGAGGCGGGCCGCGTAGCGCTCCCCCAGAAGCGGGCCGGGCGCGTGGCACCAGATTTCGACAAAGCCCGAGACGCCCGTTTCGGCAAGCCGCGCCGCGAGCCTCTCATAGGGCACGAAACCGAACCACGCATCGAGGATGAGGGTCGCGCCCGGCGGTGCCGCGCCGACGATCTGCCACATGGCCTCGAAACTCGCCTCCCCGAGACGGCGGTTGAACGGCCGGTCTCCACCACCGAGCGCAATGAGGAAGGGGTTCTTGATGGTATCGAGCGCGATGACCGGCCAGCCGGTGAGCGTGGCGATCTCCGCCGATACGCTGCTCTTGCCGCTCGCAGGGATGCCGTTGACGAGGACGACCCGGCGGCCGGGCCCCGCGCCGTTGCGCCGCAAGGCCTCGAGCCCTGCGCCGATGACGCCCGCATCGTCACCGAGTTCGGCGGCTGCGATGGGCGCGGTGTACCAGGGCGCTTCGGCGGCAAGCGCGGCCTGGGCCCGTGCGGCGGCCTGTCCGAGCCCGCCCCCCAGAATGACGAGATCGGGCGAGAGCCCCGCGACCATGCTGTCGATGGCGGCGCGAAGCGGACGCGACCAGGCCGAAAGAACAGCGGTGGCGCGCGCATCGCCCGCATCGCTTGCGGCAAAGAGTTGGTCTGCCGTGGTGCCGGCAGGCAGGCCCGCCTCCGCAATGTGCCGGCCGAGGGCCGTGCCCGAACTCAGCGTCTCGACGCAGCCGCGGCGCCCGCAGACGCATTGGGGTCCGTCGAGAGCGACAGTGAGATGGCCGAGCTGGCCCGCCGTGCCATTGCCCCGCAGCAGCGCGCCGGCATCGGCGATGGCCGCGCCAATTCCGGTGCCGATGGTGAACATGACGATGTTGGCATGCCCGCGACCCGCCCCGAGGGCCATTTCGCCAGCGAGGGCCATATTGGCGTCATTGTCGACGATCACCGGGCGGCCGGTCGCTTCGGCGATACGCGGGCCGGGCTTGACCGGGGTCAGGTCGACATAGCCGCCCGAAAGCACGGTGCCGGTCGTCGCATTGACGCGGCCGGGGACGCCGAGGCCGATGGCGGCGACGGCGGGGCCGTCGAGCTCGCCGATCATCTCAAGGATCGCCTCGAGCACGATCGCCGGATCGCGGTCGCTGCGGCGGGCGCGCCGGGCAAGGATGGTCCCGTCCGGCCCGATGCGCGCGGCGCGGATATTGGTGCCCCCGATATCGATGCCGATGGCCTCGCGCTCCATTGCGGCGCTCCTCCGTGGCGGCCGGTCAGCCGAAATGACGCGCGACGACCGCCTGGATCTCCCTCAGCCGGCCGACGGCGATTTCGGAGAGCTTCGTGCGCGAGACCGCGCGGTCGAGCGAGATGCAATCCTTCCAGAGCGACCGGCCCGCGATGACCCCCGATGCGCCGGCGGCCATGGCGATCTCGACCTGGCCGAGGAAAGTCTCGTGATCGACGCCCGCCGAGAGGACCGCCCAAGGGACGTCGCCGGCCAGCTCGGTGACCTGCCGGCAGGCTTCGGGCGTGCCGGGATAGGGCAGCTTCAGCACCTTGGCGCCGAGCTCGAGGCAGATCTTGGTGCCCCCCACGATCAGTTCGGGGATGCGCGCGGTGTAGTCGGCCTTGCTCTCGCCTTCGAGGGGATAGGTGAGGAATTCGACCACCAGCAGCAGATCCTCGGCGGCGAAATCGGCGATCGCCTGCTCAAGAAGCGCGATATTGTGGGTGTTGGCCGCCGGCGTGTCCGAACGCAGATAGACCATGATCTTGCCGCCGGTGCCTCCGAGCGCGCGGACGCGCCGGGCGGTGACACCCTCGACGAGCTTGGAGAGCCGGTGGCCCTCGGGAGAAACGTCCCAGCCCGAGGCGTCGAGCCCGATGAGGAGCGCCGTATCGCGCCGCAGCACGCCCTCGTCGACGACCTGCGGGACCGCGCAGACGGGGTCGAGCAGCACGCAGGACGCGGCGCTGGCGAGATAGCGGGTGATGTCGGCCTTGGTCTCCCCGAGGGTCGCGTTGGAAATCTGCGCCTCCTCCTCGGGGGTGGACGCGAGCAGCTTGCGCATGCCGCCGCGCTGGTCGCAGGCGATCACCATCATGGCGCCATTGGCCCCGCAGATCTGCTGATAGCCGCGCTTTTCGGCCGTGGTCATGCTGGTCATCGAGGGCTCCTCCTGCAACAAGACGATTGCATCGCCGGCGGCGCCGCGCGATAACGTTTAACGCTGTAACATCTTGCTGAAAGGAATTGCAAGCTGGCTCGGCACGACGCTCCCTCAGGCCAGGCGACCCGCGCCATGGTCCATATGGCCGCAAAGCTGCATTATGAGGCGGACCTGCCGCAGGTCGAGATCGCCCGCCGGCTCGGGGTTTCAACCGCGACCGTGTCGCGGCTGATCCAGCGGGCGCGCGCGGAAGGGATCGTGCGCATCGAAGTGCGCGATCTTGCGGCACCCGAAGCGCTGGCGGCAGAGCTTCGCGAGCGGCTGGGGCTGCGGGCGGCCGCGGTGATCGACGCGCCGCCCGGCCAGGCGCTGCCGGGGCTGGCGGCGCCGCTGGGCGCGCTTCTCCTCGAGATGAACCTTGCGCCCGGAGCAGTGCTCGCCATCGGCTGGGGACGGGCGGTGCGGGAAATCATCCGGGCCGGTCTGCCGCCGCTTCCGGGCGTGCTGACGGTAGCGGCGACGGGCGGGATGCAGCAGCATGCGGCCCATTTCCAGATCAACGAATTCGTGCGCCTCGCGGCCGAGCAGACCGGGGGCACGCCGCATTTCCTCCATGCGCCCTATCTGCCGGGGGGCGAACTGCGCGAGGTCTTCCTCGCCGATCCCGCGATTGCGGAGACCGTCGCGCTCTGGGACCGCGTGGACGTCGCGATCCTCGGGGTGGGGCTGCCCCATGGCTCAAACGGCTCCGATCCGGCCGCCCCCATGCCGGGCGAGGACGAGCTGGCCGGCGCGGCCGGGGACGTCATCCGGCACTATTTCCGGGCCGATGGGGGCGTGCTCGACTGGACGGGGGAGCGGCGGATGATCGCGATGTCGACCGCGCAGTTGCGGGGTGCGCGGCTCGCCATCGGCGTCGCTTCGGGCACCGAAAAGGCCATGGCGATCGCGGGCGCGGCCCGGGCGGGCCTTATCAGCGGGCTCGTGACCGACGCGACGACGGCAGAGGCAGTGCTCGCCATCGCCTGATCAGCCGGCCAGGTCGACATTGGAGAGGTCGAATTCCTCGTGATGGGCCATGGCTGCGGCCCCGATAGCGCATTCGAAGGGACCGAGCCGCGAGACGACGATCCGCGGACGCGTCATGCCGGGCACGATCCGGTTGGCGAGCCGGTCTTCGAGCGTTTCGGCAAGCGCGGGGAGGATAGGCAGCATCGCTCCGCCGAGGATGATCTCGCTCGGGTTGAAGATGTTGGTGATGATGACGAGGCCCTGCAGCAGGTGCTGGGCGATCGTCTCGATGGCGCCGCGCGCGGCGGGGTCGCCCGCTGCGGCACGCTCGGCGACGCGGGCCGGGAGCGTCAGGTCGGCCTCCTGCTCGTCGACCTCCTCATGGGCGAAATAGCGCTGCAGGGCGCGGATGTTGACAAAGGTCTCGAGGCACCCGGACTGTCCGCAATGGCAGGCGGGGCCAGATGGAGCGATGGGGATGTGGCCGAATTCCGTGCCGAGCCCGTCGGCACCGCGCACCAGTCGGTCGCCGTCGATCACGGCGCCCCCGCAGCCGGTGCCGAGCTTGAGATAGACGCTCACCTCGCCCGGGGCGCGGGCCTTGAGGTGAATGTGCCCGAAGGCGGCGGCGTTGGCATTGTTGGCGAGATGAACCGGCACGGCGAGTGCCTCGGCGAGAAGGCGCGCCAGGGGCACGTCGCGCCAGCCCAGGATCGGCAGGTTGACCACATGGCCGTCCCGCCGCACGAGGCCGGGCACGGTGACCCCGACGGCGCGGATCCGCCCGCGATAGGCTGCGCGGGCGCCGAACTGGACGAGGCTCTCGGCCATGAGCGCCACGACGCGCGCGGGCCCGTCGGCCGGGCCGAGCGGCAGCGAGCGGGTATCGACGATTGTGCCCGCCAGGTCGCTGAGGGCGAGCCGTAGGACCCCGACCCCGATCTCGGCGCCGAGGAAGAAGGCGCCATCAGCCCTCAGGCCGAGATCGATGCCGGGCCGGCCGACATCGCGCCGCCCGCGCGTGCGCGCCGATACGATCTCGACGACGAGGCCACGCGAGAGGAGATCCTCCACCATGTCGCTGATTGCGGCGCGGGTGAGCGAGAGCCGCCGGGCGAGCGCCGCGCGCGGCTGCGGCCCCTCGAGCCTCAGCGCGGCGAGCAGGCGGCGCTCATTGACGTGCCGGACGAGCGTCTGATTGGCCATGTCCCTCTCGGTGGGCGGGTTGAGGCGCCCTCGTTAGCATCGGGCGGGGCGCGCGACGAGCCCGATCGACCGGGCGCCCCGTTGACAGGACCGCGGCGGACGATATTGTAAAGAGAGTATACAAATTAGGCGGGGGGAGGAAGCGCAATGGCCGCAAAGGCCGATCGGCTCTTGCGCGTGGGCGTTCTGGGCTGCGGCCCGATCGCTCAGGCCGGGCATTTCGAAAGCTGCACCAAGGCGAGCAATGCGGAGCTCTATGCGATCTGCGATGTCGCCGAGGATCTCCGCGAGCGCATGGCCCATACCCATGCGCCCAAAAAGAACTTTGCCGATTACGATACGATGCTCGCCGACCCGGCGCTCGATGCGGTGATCATCGCGACCTCGGACGCCTTTCACGTTCCGGCGACGCTGCGGGCGCTCGAAGCGGGCAAGCACGTCCTCTGCGAAAAGCCGGTGGCGCTCTCGATCGAGGAGGCGGAGGGCCTGGCGGACGCGGTCCGGGCGAGCGGCAAGGTCTTCCAGATCGGGCACATGAAGCGCTTCGATCCCGGGCTCGAGGCGGCGAAAGCCTTCATCGATACCGAAATGGGGGAGATGGCGGCGCTCAAGGCCTGGTATTGCGATTCCACCCATCGCTACGCCATGACGGACGCCGTCCAGCCCCTGATCGTCAGAAGCGCCGCGGCGCGCCGGCCGGCCGAAGACCCCAAGGCCGATCTCGAGCGCTACTACATGCTCGCCCATGGCAGTCACCTGCTCGACACCGCCCGCTTTTTCGGCGGGCCGATCGCGGAGGTGTCCGCGCGGCTCGTCGAGCGCGCCGGCATGCGCTGCTGGTTCGTCGATGTCGCCTTTGAAAGCGGCGCGATCGGGCATCTCGACCTCACGGTCGCGGTGCGCATGGACTGGCACGAGGGCTTCCAGATCTATGGCGAAGGGGGCTCGGTGATCGGCAAGACCTACAATCCCTGGTTCTACAAGAGCTCGGATGTCGACATCTTCCACGAAAAGGACGCGACCACCCGCCGGGTGCTGGGTGCCGATGGGCATTTCTATCGCCGCCAGCTCGAGGGCTTCGCGCGCACCGTGCTCGATGGCGCGCCGATGATGGGCGCCGACATCGATGACGGGGTGGCAAGCGTGCGGGGCATGGTCGCGGTCGCCCGCTCGGTACGCACGGGCCGGCCGGTGCGGCTCGCCGAGGCAGCGGGGGCGGTCTGATGGAGCTCGGCATCTTTGCCAAGACCTTTGCGGGCACCGATCCCGAGACGGTGCTCGGGGGCGCGCGAGCGGCCGGATATCGGACCGTGCAGTATAATCTTGCCTGCTCGGGGCTCCCTTCCATGCCCGATTTTCTGCCAGAGGGCGCCGCCGAGGCGGTCGGGCAGGCAGCGGCCGAAACGGGCGTCTCGATTGCTGCGCTCTCGGGCACCTACAACATGGTCCATCCCGATCCGGCACTTCGGGCCGAGGGGTTGGCGCGGCTCGAGATCGTGGCAGCGGCGGCGCGCGGGATGGGAACGGGGCTCGTCACGCTCTGCACCGGTACGCGCGACACCGACGATCAATGGCGCCATCACCCCGACAACGACACGCCGGCAGCGTGGGCTGACCTCCTTGCCGAGATGGAAAAGGCGGTGCTGATCGCCGAGCGGCACGACCTGCTGCTCGGGATCGAGCCGGAAGGCGCCAATGTGGTCGATGGGGCGAAAAAAGCGCGCCGGCTCATCGCCGAGATCGGCAGCGACCGGCTCGCCATCGTCATCGATGCGGCCAATCTGGTCGAGGCGGGCGATCCCGCCCTATGGCGCCAGACGATTGCGGAGGCGGTGGACCTGCTGGCCGACCGGATCGTCATGGCCCACGCCAAGGATCGGCGGGCCGATGGCAGTTTCGCCGCTCCGGGCGCAGGAGCGATCGATTTCGTGCACTATCTCGGCGCGCTGCAGAAAGCGGGGTTTTCGGGACCTCTCGTCACCCACGGACTGATGGCTGCCGAAGCAGGGCCGGTTGCCGGTTTTCTCGGAAGTGCGCTCGAGCGGGTGGCCCGATGACGGACATGCGGCCCTTCTGTCGGGACGGGCTCGGTCTAGCGCTCCACGATACGGGCGGGGAGGGGCGGGTGGTGCTCTTCCAGCACGGGCTATTGGGCGATGCGCGCCAGACCGAAGAGGCTTTTCCCAAAATTGAGGGGCTGCGCCGGCTGACGCTCGAATGCCGCGGGCATGGCGGCTCGTTCACGGGGCCGCGTGAGGCGCTGTCGCTTACCACCTTCACCGAGGATTGCGCGGCCATGCTCGCCGCCGAAACGAGTGGGCCGGTCGTTGTGGGCGGCATTTCCATGGGCGCGGCCATCGCGCTTCGGCTCGCGGTGACCCGGCCCGAGCGCGTGGCCGGGCTGATCCTCGTCCGGCCCGCATGGGGCACGGCGCGGGCGCCCGAGACCATGCGGCCCAATGCCGAAGTGGGCGCGCTGCTGAGCCGGCTCGGCCCGACAAGGGGCAAGGCCGAATTCGCCGCGAGCAAGACCGCCCTTCGGCTCGCAGGCGAGGCGCCCGACAATCTGGCCTCGCTCCTTGGCTTTTTCGACCGGCCCGATCCGATGACGACGGCAGCGCTGCTCCAGCAGATTTCCGCCGACGGTCCGGACGTGTCAGAGGATGATCTGGCGCGTATCGAGGTCCCCGTCCTCGTCATCGGCACCGGGATGGACGCGATCCATCCGCTGGCGCTCGCAGAGGCGCTGGCGGGGCTGATCCCGGGCGCAGTCTTCTTGCAGATCACGCCCAAGGGGCAGGACCGGGCCCGGCATTTTTCCGAACTCCATGCCGCCATCAGCGGCTTCCTGAAGGACCATATCCAATGACACGACCCCCAGAGAACTGGCTCGAGCGGCTCGACCGCAGCCGGCTCGTCGCCGAATTTTCGATGTGGTCGGCGGACCTCGGCAATCTCGTGGCCGCCTGCGAGGCGATCGAGCCTTATGCGGACATCCTCCATCTCGACGTGGCGGATGGCCATTTCGCCCCGGCGCTGCTCTTTTTCCCCGACCTCGTCGCGCGGCTGCGGCGGGCGACGCGCAAGCCGCTGCATGTGCATCTGATGGTCGATGACGCGGTGCTGCTCTCGCAGGTGGAGCAGTTCGCCGAGGCGGGTACGGACCTCATCTCGATCCATCTCGAAAATGCGGCCGTCGCCGATCGCGCGCTCGCGCGGATCGCCGAACTGGGCCTCGCCGCCGGCATGGTGCTGCGGGTCGAGACGGCGCTCGAGGGGGTCGCGGCCTATCTCGACCGGATCGACATGCTGACGCTCCTCGGGACCGCCATCGGGGTCAAGGGGCAGGGGCTCGACCGTTCTGCCAAGGCCCGGCTGGAGGCAGCGCGAGGGCTGATCGCGGCGTCCGGACGTCCGGTCCTGCTCGCCGCCGATGGCGGGATCCGCGACACGACGGTGCCGCTTCTGCGCGCGGCAGGCGCGCAAACGGTGGTGCTCGGCTCGCTCGCTTTCGGTGCGCCCGATCTCGGGGCGCGCATGGCGTGGCTGCGCGATCTGGGATGAAACTTTCGGTGCGTAAAATTCATACTTTGCGCAGATGAAGTGCTTGACGGGCGTGCGCCGATGGCATCCTATTGATGGATGGGCGTGGTGAGGACCGCGTCCGCCGCCGACCGGAGGGGTCGGCGTCCGGGCTCTGCCCGCGGGAGGAGTGAGTGACAGATCGGAACGTTCGGGGGCTCTGATCCCCGATCCGTGGGTACGGCGCGTTTGCGCCGCGCGTCGTCGCTTTCGCCTTTCGATTAGACCGGTGTCTAAACAAATTGGCGGGGAACCGCCGATGGTCCGGCCGGGGAGGCCGGAAACCCTGAGGAGGAGGACAGAATGAAGACGTTCAAGACCGCGCTTGCGGCCCTTGCGCTCGGTGCTGCGGCGATCGCATCGCCCGTCGCCGCGCAGGACGAGCAGTATACGATTGCACTGATCCCGGGCCTGACCACCGACGCCTTCTACATCACCATGCGTCGTGGCGCCGAGGCCGCTGCCGAGGCACTCGGGGTGGAGCTGGTGTTCCAGGGCGCGCCCGAGTTCAACCCGGTGACCCAGGTGCCTGTCCTCGACGCGATCATCGCGCGCCAGCCCGACGCCATCCTGATCGCCCCGACCGACACCACCCAGCTGATCGAGCCGCTCCGTCGCGCCGACGAGGCCGGCATTCCGGTGATCACCGTCGATACCTTCATCGGCACCGGCCAGTACCAGACCGGTTCGGGCGATGCAGACTTCCCGCTCTCCTACATCGCGTCCGACAACGTGCTCGGTGGCCGCATGGCCGCGCGCGCTCTTGCCGAGGCGATCGGCGGGGAAGGCAAGGTCTACGTCTCCAACGTCAATCCGGGCATCTCCACCACCGACCAGCGCGAAGAAGGCTTCAAGCTGGAGATGGAAGAGAACTTCCCGAACGTCGAAGTGCTCGAGACCCAGTTCAACGAAAACGACGCCAACAACGCAGCCTCCCAGCTGCAGGCCGTGTTCGCGCGCAACTCGGACCTCGCGGGCGTCTTCGGGGCCAACCTCTTCTCGGCCCTCGGCGCCGCGAACGGGGTGCAGCAGGCCGGCCAGACGGGCAACATCAAGGTCGTCGCGTTCGATGCGCCCACGAGCATCGTGGACAATCTCGAGACCGGCCTCGTCGACGTCGCCATTGCCCAGCATCCGGCCGAGATCGGCTATTACGGCGTGGTGTCGGCCTATGCCCACCTCACCGGCCAGTCGATCCCGACCCTGATCGGCACCGGCTTCACCGTGATCACCGCGGACAATGTGGGTGATCCCGAGATCGCCCGGTTCATCTACTCGGACTGATCGCAAGCCTCGCCCTTCCCGGCCAGCCGGGAAGGGCGTCTGCCGCCGCCCCCGTAACCGTCCGGACGCGCGCCCCTAGGCGCAGCGCCGCTGGAGCGAGCCTGCCATGACCACTTCCCCACCCACAGGCGAGGAGCGTGCGACCCCGCACGCCGCCGAGCCGGACACCCATGTCGCGCCCCCGGCCGACCATGCCGATGCGGCCCGCACCTGGATTTCCTTCATCGCGGACATGCGCGCCTGGCTGTTCCTTGGGGCTCTCGTCATCGGCTTCGAGCTCTGGGCGCGGATCGGGTTCAACGCGACCTTCATCCTCAACCCGTTCAATCTGCAGTCGATCGCCATCTTCGCGGTCGCCCCGCTGCTGCTCGCGACGGGCCAGACCTTCGTCATCATCTCGGGCGGCATCGATCTGTCGCTGGGCTTCATCATGGGGCTCGCCGCAGTCGTTGCGGCCCATGTGACCAACATTGCCGGCCAGTCCATGTCCCCTAGCATGGCGGTCGTCGTGGGCATCTGCGCGGCGATCCTCGTTGCCGGCATTCCCGGCACGATCAACGGGCTTCTCGTCTCGAGGCTGAGGGTGCCGCCCTTCATCGGCACGCTCGGCATGTTCGGCGTGGCGCGCGGCGTCGCGTTCCTGCTTGCAGGGGGCACGACCGTGCCGGTGCGCAACGCGGACTTTGCGGCGCTCGGCAATGGCCGGTTCTTCAACGTGCCCTATATCGTGATCATCACCGCGCTCTTCGTGCTCGTGATGCATTACCTCCTGAGCCAGACCAAGTTCGGCCAGCACAATTATGCCATCGGCGCCAATCCGCAGGCGGCACGACGCGCCGGCATCAACATCAAGAGCCATCTGCTGCGCCTCTATATCCTCAGCGCCATGTGCGCGGGGCTCGCGGGCGCGCTCTATGCCGCCCGGTTCAGCGCCGGCGCGGCACAGGCGGGCGAACCGCTGCTGCTCGACAGCGTGGCGGCGGTGGTGATCGGCGGGGCGAGCCTCTTTGGCGGATCGGGCACGATTTTCGGCACGGTCGCGGGCGCTTTCGTCATCGCGGTCATCCAGTACGGCCTCGTCTTCGTCAATGTGGAGCCGTTCTGGCAGTTCATCGGCGTCGGCGTCGTCATCATCATCTCGGTGCTGATCGACCAGGCCCAGCGCCGCTTCACCGGAGGACGCCAGGATGAATAGCGCGCCCCAGAACGGAGCCCCACTGCTCGAGGTCCGCAATCTCTCCAAGAATTTCGGTGCGGTACAGGCGCTCAGGGACATGTCCATGGTCGTGCGCCCCGGAGAGGTGGTGGCGCTCGCCGGCGACAATGGCGCGGGCAAGACGACGCTGATCAAGGCGATCTCGGGGGTCTATCAGCCGAGCGGCGGGGAGATCTTCCTCCGCGGCCAGCAGGTCAGCTTCGCCACGCCGCAGGAGGCGCGCGACAAGGGCATCGAGACGATCTACCAGGACCTCGCGCTCGCCGACAATCTTTCGATCGGCGCGAACATTTTCCTGGGGCGCGAGCCGATGAAGCGCTTTCTCGGCATCCTGCCCATGCTCGACCGCAAGAAGATGGCCGATGCCGCGCGCGAAACCATGGCGCTGCTCGACTTTCACGTGAACCGCATGGACGCGCCGGTGAGCAATTTTTCCGGCGGGCAGCGTCAGGCGGTCGCCATCGGGCGGGCCGTCTACTGGGACGCCCAGATCCTGATCATGGACGAGCCGACCGCGGCCCTCGGCGTGCCCGAGCAGCGCAAGGTGATCTCGCTGATCAAGCAGCTCAAGGCCCAGGGGCGCGGGGTGATCTTCATCTCGCACAATCTGCAGGACATCTTCGCGGTCTCGGACCGGATCGTCGTGCTGCGGCGCGGCGTGCAGGCGGGCGAGCGCAAGATTTCCGAGACCACCCATGACGAAGTGGTCAAGCTGATGGTGGGGGGCTGACCCCCCGCCTCAGGCCGAGCCGCGCAGGACGAGCTCGCCCTTGACGAGGATATGGTCCTGCGCGCTGCGCGGGGCATCGAAGGTGCGGGACGTGTCGAGCCGGGAGAGCAGAAGGTGGATCGCGAGCCGGCCCATCTCCGCGGTATTCTGCAACACCGTCGTCAGCGGGGGGCAGATGTATTCGCTCAGCGGCTGGTCGTCGTGACCGGCCACCCGCATGTCGCAATCGGGCCCCATGCCGACGCGGATGCCGCGCTGGGAGAGGGCCGCGATGACGCCGAACGCCACCCGGTCGTTGCCGCACACGACGATGGAGGTGGGAAAGCCCGCGCCATCGAGAACCCGGTTGGTCTCATCGAATGCATAGCGCTCGAAATCCCAGGTCGCGGTGCGCGTGACGGGGACGAATTCAGGTGTGAGCCCGCGCCGCTCCATGGTGGCGACATAGGCGCTGCGGCGCGCCTCTGCGTTGGAATTGACCCAAGGCATGTCGAAATAGCAGGGCCGGTCCCCGAGCCGCGTCAGATAGTCGGTGATCAGCGCCATGGACTGGGCGTTGTCGGTGCCCACGAACGCCTCCTCCTCGTCGAAGGGCGCGTCGATGAAGACGATCGGGATGGTGCGGGCGAGCGTCTTCAGCCGCCGCCTGTGCCGCTCGTCCCCGCCGACGGGCGCCATGATGACGCCCGCCGCATTGAGCCCGCTCAGCGTCGTGAGTGCATCGGCCTCGAGATCGGCCTGTCCATCCGAGCTGAACACGAAGGTGAGGTAGCCCGCCGCAGTCGCCTCGGTCTCGATGCGCCGGCGCAGGCCCATGTAGAAGGGGTCGAGCGAGGTGGGAAAGATGAGCCCGATGATCTTGGCGCGGCGCCGGTTGAGATTGACCGCATAGATATTGGGGCGGAAGCCCGTGGCGCTCAGCGCCGCTTCGATGCGTTCGCGGCTTCGCGGGCGCACCGAGGCCGGATCCTGAAAATATTTCGAGACGGTCGGGCGCGACAGCCCGACGGCCGCCGCGAATTCTTCCATCGTGCGGATGGTCTTGTCGGCCATAGGGCTTCAGTCCTCCCCGGCAGCCGGCGCCGTTCGCGCGCGTGCTGTAACAGCAGAGTGCTCGCACCGGAGCGTGCGGCTGTCAAATCCTCTTTTTTGCGGGCGCAAACTTCTTTCTTTACGCGAACAAAACAAGGCGTGGTCCGGGCATGAGCGATTTTGACACCATCATCGTGGGCGGCGGCGCGGCCGGATGTGTGCTCGCCAACCGCCTGAGCGCCGATCCCGGACGGCGCGTGGCGCTTGTCGAAATGGGCGAGGACCGCAATGCGCGCCGCCCGATCGTCGCCATGCCGCTGGGGATGGTCGCGTTCATGATGAAGGAGCTGGCCTTCCTGGGCGGCGGGCGCTTCATGAACTGGTTCGAGAGCGAGCCCGAACCCGGGCTGCAGGGGCGGCGCATCGCACTGCCGCGCGGCAAGGGGATGGGCGGCAGCACGACCGTCAACGGCATGATCTACATTCGCGGCCAGCGCGAGGATTACGATCACTGGCGCGCGCTGGGCAATGTCGGCTGGGGGTTCGACGACCTGCTGCCCTATTTCAGAAAGCTCGAGACCTTCGATCTGCTCGCCCGGCCCGAGCAGGGCACGCCGATGACGCTCGGCGGACGCCCGCTGCGCGCTCAGATCGACCCCGCCTATCACGGCACG
This sequence comes from Arsenicitalea aurantiaca, assembly GCF_003994485.1. GTDB lineage: Bacteria > Pseudomonadota > Alphaproteobacteria > Rhizobiales > Devosiaceae > Arsenicitalea > Arsenicitalea aurantiaca. The sequence goes on along the minus strand of NZ_RZNJ01000003.1, from coordinate 485,370 downwards.
AACGGGCCGGTCTCGATCGCGCAGCTGCGCACGGTCAACCCGATGTGCGAGGTGTTCCTCAAGGCGGCGTCGGAGGCGGGCTATCGCTACAATGCGGACTTCAACGGGCCCGAACAGGCCGGCTTTGGTTATTATACCTTCACCCAGAAGGACGGGGAGCGCCAGAGCGCGGAGGCGGCCTATCTCGATCCGGTGCGCAATCGGCCCAATCTCGCCGTGCTGCCGCAAAGGCGCGTGACGCGCCTTATGACCGAAGGCCGGCGGGTAACGGGTATCGCGCTCGAGGGACCCGACGGGCCGGCGACGCTCCGGGCGCGCGAGGTGATCCTTGCGGCGGGGAGCTTCGTCTCCCCGCAACTGCTCATGCTTTCAGGCATCGGGGAGGCGAGCCATCTGCAGCGCCACGGCATTACCCCGGTTCACGATCTGCCCGGCGTGGGGCAGAACCTGCAGGACCACATCGACGTCACCATGGAATTCAAGGCGAGGAGCCGGGTGCCCTATGGCATTTCCTGGGGCGCGCTACCGGCCAATATCGGCCATGTCGGCAATTGGCTGCTGCGAAAGAGGGGGCTTTTCGCTTCGACGACCGGGGAGGGTGGCGCGTTTGTTTCGACGGTGCCGGGGGAGGAGCGCCCGGACATCCAGCTCTTTTTCTGCACTTCGGTGGGCAATGCGCAGAACGCTGGCTCGCTTTTCGGCCACGGCTTCCTGTTCCATGTCTGCCAGTTGCGCCCCGGCAGCATCGGCCGGGTCGAGCTCAAGAGCGCCGATGCGCGCGAGCAGCCCTCGATCCTCTACAATTTCTTCCGGGGCGAGAGCCGGATGACGCCGCTCGTCGAGGGCATGAAGATCGTGCGCGACCTCGTCTCCCAACCCGCCTTCGCGCCCCATCTCGATCATGAGGTGACCCCGGGGCCCGACGCCGAGAGCGATGGCGCGCTCGAGGCCTATGTGCGCCAGGCCTGCGGCACGCTCTATCATCCGGTGGGAACCTGCCGGATGGGGGTGGACGAGATTGCGGTGGTCGATCCGGCGAGCCTGCGGGTGCATGGCATGGACGGGCTCCGAGTGGTCGATGCATCGGTGATGCCCACGATCCTCTCGGCCAACACAATGGCGGCGACTTATTGCATCGCCGAAAAGGCCGCGGACCTCATCCGCGCCGACGATTAGTTGGCGTGGAAAGTGGAGCGTCCCACGTTATTTCGCTCAAAAATGCGGTTCGGCCGTGGTATGCTAGTTTTAGAGGCGTACTCTTGCGTCGCAGAACAACGAGCACGACGTGAATGAGGCCCTGAGCGCCTACCCCAAAGGATCGGCTACCCGAAACGCGATCGGCGGCCTTGCGACCTCGTCACTGCTTCCGCAATACTTCGCGAGTCTCACCCGACTTGCAGAGCGTCTTTGCCGCGCCGAGAGCTGCGTCGTGCTGCTCGATGGTCCGGATGGCCTCTTGCGCGTGGATCGCGCCGAGGGGGCAAATGAGAATGAGGCAGAGTTCCTGGAGATGGCGCTCGGCGCGGTCGACAGGGTAAGCCAGCAGGATTTCGGCGCGACCGTGCGCGCGGCTGCCCCGATCATCGGCAGGTCCGGGGAGCGTCTCGGGCTCGTTGCAGTGTCCGGGCGCGCCACCTCCGGGATGAGGCTCGGCGAGGCGCTGCGCGAGACCATGATCGCGCTCGCCGACGAGGCGGCCGCCATCATCGAGAGCACGGGGCTCGAACTCCTCCCCGATCGCAACGCCCTCTGCACGCTCGCCGATACCCTTCCCGCGATCATCTGGATGCAGGGCGGCGCAGGTGCGCTCTTTGTGAGCGACCGCGCCTATGAGATCACCGGGGTCGACCGCGGGGAAGCCGTGACGGCGCTCTTCGAGAAGGTGCATCCGGAGGACCGGGCGATCCTGCACCAGGCCTGCGAGGATGCATTCGTCAGACGGGTGGAGGTCCGCTATCGGATCGCCCATCGCGACGGCGCCTATCACTGGCATGCCGCGGCGATCGCGCCGGTGACCGATCTGGGCGGGTCCCATGCGGTCGGGGTGGCGGTGGACATCGATGGTCATCTGTCCCTGGGTGGTATCCAGACCGGCGACGGTGCGCGGGGCGCGCAGCTCAACATCTTCGATCGCCAGCAGATCTGGACGCTGTCACAGGATCTGCTGGCGGTGCTCGACCTCGGCGGCCATATCCTCGATGCCAACCCCGCCTGGACCGACGGGCTCGGCCATGGCGTCGATGGGCTCCTCGGCGCCGACATCTTCACCCTCATCCATCCCGACGACCGACAGGCGGCGCGGGCCTGCCTCGCCCTCGCCATGGACGGATCGCGCGACCGGCAGGGCGAGTATCGGATCCGCGATGCTGCCGGGCGTTACCGGCCGGTCACGACCTCGGTGCGGGTCGACAGCCGGCACGTCTATTTCTACGGCCGCGACATGTCCGCCCAGCGCGAAAGCGAGGAGCAGCTGCGCCAGGCCCAGAAGATGGAGGCGGTAGGCCAGCTGACTGGCGGGGTCGCCCATGATTTCAACAATCTGCTGACGGTGATCCTCGGCAATGCCGAGAGCCTCGTCGATACGCTGAGCGCCGATACCGAGGCGCGCCTTCATGCCGAACTCGTGATGAGCGCGGCCGAACGCGGCGCCGAACTGACCGGGCGCATGCTGGCCTTTGCCCGCAGGCAGCCGCTCGATGCGCGCTCGACCGACGTGACGCGGCTTCTGGGCGATCTCGAAAGGCTGCTCCGGCGCACCATAGGCGAAAGCTTCGAGATCGAGTTCGTCCATGCCGCCGGGCTCTGGCCGGCGCTGGTCGATCCGGGACAGCTCGAAAGCGCGATCGTCAATCTGTGCATCAATGCCCGCGATGCGATGGGGCGCAGCGGCCGGATCACCATCGAAACCGCCAACATGCATCTGGACGAGGGCTATTCGCGCCAGCATTCCGAGGTCCAGCCGGGCCAGTATGTGATGATCGCAGTGTCTGATACCGGCTGCGGCATGTCGCCCGAAACCATGGCGCGGGCCTTCGAGCCCTTCTTCACCACCAAGCCGGTCGGCGAAGGCACCGGGCTCGGGCTATCGATGATCTACGGGTTCATCAAGCAGTCGGGCGGCCACATCATGCTCTATTCCGAACTCGGGGTCGGCACCGTGGTCCGGCTCTACCTGCCCCGCTCGCAGGCCGTTGCCGCGGGCGCAACCGAACGGCGGACGGATGGCGCGCCGATGGGCAATGAGACGGTCCTTGTCGTGGAGGACGAGGCGATGGTGCGCGATCACCTCACCAAGCAGCTCGACAGTCTCGGCTATCGCTGCATTCCGGCGCAGAACGCGGCGGTGGCGCTCGCGCTCCTCAGGAGCCCCATTCCGGTCGATCTGATGTTCACCGACCTCGTCATGCCCGGCGGCATGAACGGGCGCGAACTCGCCGAGGAGGCGAGGCGCCTGAGGCCGGAACTCAAGGTGCTGTTCTCCTCGGGCTATGCGGAAAACGCGCTGCTCCATCAGGGCAGGCTGCCCCGGGGCGCGCATCTGCTCCAAAAGCCCTACCGCCGACAGGCGCTGGCCGAAAAGGTGCGCGCCGTGCTGGACGGAGATGCTGCTTCGGCCTGAACGTCTTGATTTTGACGGGCTTTCGCAACTGAGCGCTTGCGCCACCCGCTCTTGCGTGTCAGCAATAGTCTGATGTTTCGGGGGAGCGGGCGGCCTTCGAGCCGGCCCGTTGGGGCAAGGGTAGACCGGTGAAGCGTGCGCTCTGGGTTCTGACCCTGGTCGCGACCATTTTCGTCGCCGCCAGTATCACGTTCAACCTGCTCGCCGAACGCCAGCGCATCCTGGCTGAGGCCGCCGAACAGGCCGAAAGCCTGCGCGGTGCGCTCGTCGAATACACCGACCAGACCTTCACCGCGCTCAACCTCGCCCTTCTGGGGCTCGAGGCGCCACTCATGGCCGCGCCGCCCGAGGGGACCACCCAATCTCTGGCCCGCCACGAGATCTTGCGCGATCGGCAGGAGGCGAGCTCGGGCACCTATGCCTATTTCATGCTCGATGCCGAAGGGCGGCTCGTCGCCTCCTCCCGTACGGCCGATCCCGAGCTATCGGACCTTTCCGACACCATGGAGTTCACGACGCTGCGTGAGGATCCGGACCTCGGCGTCGTTGTCGGATCGCCGCGGCTGGGGCGGGTCGGATTTGCCGAAGGCCAGGAACTGATCAACATCGCGCGGGCGCTCCAGAACAGTGATGGCAGCTTTGCCGGCGTGGTCGCGGTGTCGCTCTCGCTCCAGCACCTGCACGCCTATTACGACAAGCTGCTGCTCGGGCCCAACGCCACTGCCGGCCTCGTGCGCGAGGATGGCATCCTGATCCTCCGCAGCCCTTTTGCGCCGCAGCATCTGGGGGAGGATATCTCCGGCGGCGAGTTGCTGCGGCGCGTTCAGGAGGCGCCCGAGGGGCTCTATACCGCGCGCGCGCTTCTCGATGGCGAGATGCGCATATCCTCCTATGCGCGCCTGCCCAATTTTCCGATGATCGCCTATATCGGCGTCGCCGAGCGGGACCGGCTTGCGGGGTGGGTCGTGCGCGCCGTGATCGAGGCGGCGCTCGGCGTTCTGGTGATCGCGCTCATCGTGATCCTCGCCATCGGGGTCGACCGAAGTGTCCGGCGGCGCGAGGCCGCGCAGCTGGCGCGGAGCGAGCTCTTCCGCGAGCTTGCGACCGCCTCCGCTTCGATCGTGCAGAGCCCGACGCTAGAGGACGTGTTTGCGCGCCTCGAGCGCAGCGCCTGTGCGATCACGGGCGCGCGCCAGGCCCGAACGGTGGTGGGCGAGGGTGCGGACGTTCCGGCGGGACGGCTTCCTGACGGGCGCATGCTCGCGCGTCTCGTCGATGCGCAGGGCCATCCGGTCGGCCGGGTCGAAATCTCCGAGAAGGCGGAAGGCCGCTTCAGCGACGACGACCGGTTCGCACTCGTGCAGCTTGCCGATGTCGCGAGCACTGTGGTTTCGCGCCTGCAGACGTCGGTCGAGCGGGATGCGGCGCTGCGGGCGGCCGAAGCGGCCAGTGCCAGCGAGCATGAGGCCCGCATGGAGATCGAGACGATCTTCGCCTCCATCACCGATGCCGTCTTCGCCATCGATCCGGACTGGCAGATCATCTACGTCAACGACAATGCCGAAAAGCTCGCGCGACGCAGCGCGGCGGACCTCGTGGGGCACAATGCGTGGGAGGCCTTCCATACCCTGCGCGATACCGAGCTGCACGACCGGCTGGTCGAAGCGATGGTGCTGAAGACCCCTGCGCTCTTTGATTTCGCCGTTCCCGACGTCAGGCTCTGGCTTTCGGTGCGCGCCTTTCCGCACGAGCGTGGGATCACCGCCTATCTTCGGGACATCACGGAGGCCAAGGAGACCGAGGCGATGTTGCGCCAGGCCCAGCGCATGGAGGCGGTGGGCCAGCTGACGGGCGGGGTAGCGCATGACTTCAACAATCTGCTGACCGTGATCATCGGCAATGCCGACGAGATCATCTCCAATCCTGCCGGCGCGGCGGAGGATAGTAGCCCGGCAGAGCTGATCCTGAAGGCCGCCGAGCGTGCCGCCGAGCTCACGCAGCGCCTGCTCGCCTTCTCCCGCCGCCAGGCGCTCGATCCGCGCGCGGTCGACGCCAATCAGCTGGTCGCCCATCTGCAGGACCTGATCCAGCGCACGCTCGGGGAAGCCATCGCCATGGAGTTCGTGCTCGGCGCAGGGCTCTGGCGGGCGACGGTCGATCCCGGCCAGCTCGAAAACGCCATCCTCAACCTTGCGATCAACGCCCAGCATGCAATGGCGGGGGGCGGGCACCTGACGATCGAAACCGCGAACGTCGTGCTCGACGCCGATTACGCAAGCCAGCGCATGGAAGTAGAGCCGGGCGAATATGTGATGATCTCGGTGACCGATACCGGGGCGGGCATGAGCCGCCAGACGATCGACCGGGCCTTCGAGCCATTCTTTACCACCAAGCCCGCGGGGATCGGCACGGGGCTCGGGCTCTCGATGATCTATGGCTTCATCAAGCAGTCGCGCGGGCACATCGCCATCTATTCCGAGATCGGACAGGGGACGAGCGTGCGGCTCTACCTGCCGCGCGCGACCGACGATCTGCCGGTCGCCGAGCTCGGTTACGACGCCGAAAGCGTGACGGGCGGCACCGAGCGGATCCTCGTGGTCGAGGATGACGAGCTGGTGCGGCGCCATACGGTTTCGACGCTGACGACGCTGGGCTATCGCGTGACGGCCGTCGAGGATGGGCAGAAGGCGATCGAGCGGCTCCTTGAGGAAGGCGGGTACGACCTGCTGCTCGCCGATGTGGTGCTCGCGGGGCCGATGAACGGTCGCCAGGTGGCCGACATCGCCCTTGCCCGCCAGCCCGGGCTCAAGGTGCTCTTCATGTCGGGCTACACCGAAAACGCCATCGTGCACCATGGGCGGCTCGACCGCGGGGTGAACCTCCTGAGCAAGCCCTTCCGCCGCGGTGACCTTGCGCGCAAGTTGCGCGCCATACTCGATGACTGACTCAATATTGGTGGAGGCCGGGAGTTTAGCGGCTGGATTAACCAAGTCATAAGTAACCGGGGTTATCCCTAAGAGGAAACCCGAAAGGACGAGCCAAGTGCCCAATACTGCCGAACTCGTCATGACCGAGGGCCGGATGGAAGCAGGGGCTGAGATCGATCCGCGTCGCGTCGCGGTTATTGAGGACAATCCGCTCGTGCGCGAGACCATCGTGCAGATGGTGCGACGGCTCGACCGCGAGGTGCGCGGCTTCGATCCGGCAGGCGACATGCTCCAGCCGCTCGAGCAGTATCGCGCGGGGCTCATCATTCTCGATCTGTCGCTCGGGCGTCTCGATGCGGTGCAGGTGCTGAACCATCTGGCCGAGCGCGACTACTCAGGCCGCATCCTCCTGATCTCGGGGATCGACCACGATACGCTGCGCGACGTGCAGATGATCGGTGCAAGGCGTGGCCTCAGGATGCTGACGCCGCTGCGCAAGCCCCTGCGCACGCCCGATCTTGCCACGGCACTTGCAGGAGAGGGGGAGGAGGCGCCGCAGGTGAGCGTGCTCGACATCGCCCCGCCGGCGCCACTCGACGTCGAGATCGCGCTCGCCAACAACTGGCTCGAGCTCTGGTACCAGCCCAAATGCGAGGTGAGCACCGGGCGGGTGCTCGGCGCGGAGGCGCTGATCCGCCTGCGGCACCCGGCCATGGGGATCATGCCGCCGGTGTCCTTCGTGCCGCCCTCGGGCACCAATGCCTACGAGAAGATGACGCAATTCGTCATCGAGCAGGCCGCCCGCCAGCACGCCAAGCTGCCGCTCTTTGCCTCGCGCATCAAGTTCTCGATCAACGCCTCGATCGCGCTCATGCAGAAGCCGGTCTTCGTGGACATGATCCGCGACGCCTGGCCGGACCCGTTCGGTCATCCCGGGCTCATCGTTGAGGTGACCGAGGACGAGGTGACCGGCGACATGGTGCTCGCGCGCGAAGTCGCAACGCAGCTGAAGCTCCACAATGTCGAGCTTTCGATCGACGATTTCGGAGCCGGCTACTCCTCCTTTTCGCGCTTTCGCGATCTGCCCTTTGCCGAGCTCAAGCTCGACCGCAGCTTCGTGATGGGCTGCGGCTCGGATCCGCGCAAGCAGGCGGTCTGCCGGGCGGCTTCCGCGATGGCCCGCAGCTTCCATGTGCGCACCGTCGCCGAGGGCGTCGAGACCGAGGCCGAGCTCGCGGTGATCGCGGACGCCGAATTCGATGCCGCGCAGGGCTATTTCTTTGCACGGCCGATGCCCTTCGAGGGGTTCCGGACCGCGCTCGTGGCGCGGTTCAACCGGGTCGAGGACGGCCTCGACATGAACCGCTCGGCATGATGCGGGCACCGACCACGCCGGCGCCCCGTCGTCTCGCCGGCTGAGGCGGGGGACCATCTTGGGCAGATTCAAGGAAGCCGTCTCCAGCCTCGGCTCGCTCGTCAGCGCCATCCTCAACGCAGAGGACGAGGCCCCTGCACCCCGGCGCCAGGGTTCGGGTACGCAGGAGCGCGCCGGCAAGACCGGCTTCGAGAACCGCCTGCGCCAGCTGACCCGCGAAAACGAGGGCCAGTCCGGAGGCGTCGTGGCCGGGAGCCTCGAGCTTGTGGGGCTCGAGGACGTGCGGGAAGCGCTGGGTCCGCGCTGGGCCGAACTCGCTGTCAGGGCCACCGATCTTGCCGAGGCGGTGATCGGGGCACGGCTGGGCGCAGATGATTTCCAGCGCCGGCATGGGGATTTCACCTTCCTGATCTGCTTTGCGCGGGCGACGCGGACCGAGGCAGAAGCGCGTTCGCGCGAGATCGCGGCGGCCGTCAAGGCGCGGCTTGCCGAGGCTTTCCCCGAGATCGAAGAAGTGCTCTCGGTCGAGCAGTTCGTCTCGGAGGTCGATCGCGCGACCCTGCGCGACGCTGGGGGCTCGCTCATCGAGGCGCTGGCCGGTTCGCTCCAGACCATGCGGTTCGAGGCCGAGCAGGCGGCGCGGCGCTATCGGGCTTCCCTGATCCGCAACTTCAATCTCGTTTTTGCGCCGGGCGTGCATGCGCGCAAGCAGACGACCGTATTCAACCGTGCGGTGCTCGAAACGACCGCCGGCTGCACGACGCTCGCCCAGTTCCAGGCCATTGCCGACCCCGACCAGCTGTCCTCGACGCTCGCGGAAATGGATTGCCTGGTGCTGACCCGTGCCCTCGAAGCGCTGCACCGGATCGTCCGCCAGAAGGGGGGCGGGACGATCCTCGTCGTTCCCGTCAGCTATGGGACGCTCGCGAACCCGTCCTACCAGAAGGAATATGTGCGCCTGCTCGGCATGATCCCCGAAGCCTATCGCAAGCTCGTCGTGCTCGAAATCTGCGCGCTGCCCACGGGGGCGACGCGGCGCCGGGCCAATCTGATGGTGCTGACGCTGCGGCCCTTCGTCAAATGGATCGCGATCGAAGTCGGTACGCCCGCCCAGCAGGCAGAATTTTCGGGCCTCGACGGGGTCTGGGCGTTCTCGCTCAACCTTGCCGGGGCGACGGTCTCCGAACCGGGGCTCGCGGCGCGCCTCAGGGCCTTCGTACAGCAGGCAAGCGCCAGCCAGATGAGCACGCTTGCGCACAATGCCAACTCCATGGGCCTCGCCGTGCTCGCGAGCGAGGCCGGGTTCACCTATATCGATGGTCCGGCCATTCACGCTGCGATGGCGACGCCGAAGATCGGATCGTTCGGGGTCAACGTTCCCCCGCCGCCCGCGACCGCCGCGGTGGCCGGACGGCGGCGGTAGTCTGAGGCGCCCCGGGGCGCACGAATGATGCCTAGCCTACGCCTAAGCCTGAAAGCCCCCCAACAAGAGGGGAAAATCCACAAGATGCCAGGAGCACCAAGATGTCCATGACGGGTTCGGATGCGGCCGGGGGCCGCCTGCTGGTTCTCGACGACGACACCGATGTCGGCGCGACGATCGCCGCCATGGGCCGGCGCATCGGGCTCGAGGCGCGGTCGGTGAGCGCGCGGACGGATTTCCTCGCCCTGCTCGACAGCTGGCGGCCGACCCATATCGCGCTCGATCTCATCATGCCGGAGGCCGACGGCATCGAGATCCTGGGCGAGCTCGGCGAGCGCGGCGGCGACGAGATCATCATCCTCACGAGCGGTGCGCCGGCCCGGGTGCGCGAGGCCGCCGAGCGGCTGGGGCTCGAGCACGGGCTCTCGATCGCGGGGATCCTTCCCAAGCCCTTCTCCTTTGCCGCGCTCGGCGCGCTCATAGCCCAGCCCATCGAGCGCCCGATGGCAGGAAAGTTGGCGCAGCCTCAGACGGCCGGCGTAGGCGTGACGCGAGAGCACATGATGCGGGCGCTGGCCGAGCGCCAGTTCAGCCTCGTCTATCAGCCCAAGATCAACTGCCGGGAGGGTCAGCTCGCGGGCTTCGAGGCGCTGGCGCGCTGGGAACACCCTGAACTGGGCGCGCTGATGCCGGCCGATTTCATTGCCCACGCCGAAAGCTTCGGGCTCATCGACGAGGTGACCGTGCTGCTGCTCGAGGAGGGGATCGGCTGGCTCTCCGAGCGGATCAACGACAACCGGCTGACCCTGGCCTTCAACATGGCCGCAACGACGCTGACGCGGCCGGCGATTGTCGACTGCCTCCTGCAACTCTGCGCGGATCGTGCGTTCGAACCGGGCCGGCTCATCATCGAGATCGCCGAGACCGGAGCGACCCAGGACCCGGTCCGCTCGCTCGATGTGATGACCCGGCTGCGGCTCCGCGGGGTGCGGCTTTCGATCGACGATTTCGGGATCGGCTATTCTTCGCTGAGCCAGCTGGTGCGGCTGCCCTTCAGCGAGGTGAAGATCGACAAGACCTTCATCGCGGCCGCTTCCCATTCGAGCGAGGCGCGCAGCATTATCTCGGCGATTATCGGGCTTGCGCGCAGTCTCGAACTCGAAACCGTCGCCGAAGGGGTGGAGGACCTCGCGAGTTTCCACCAGCTGAAATCCGCCGGCTGCGACTTCGCGCAAGGCTATTTCATCGGCAGGCCGATGACGGGCGACGCGGTGATGACCTGGATGGGGCAGCCTGCCGCCTGAACCGGCCTCTTTGTGGGGGCGAGGGACTTGGCAGGCCGGCGGGGAAGCGTCATCCTCGAATGACGAATCACTTTGACGTCTTTCCCAAGGGCTTCTGCCGCCAATGTTTTCGAGCCTGCTGCGCGTCGTTTCCCCAGAGCCCGTCTCCGGCGATATCCTTCCCCAGCAGGCCGGGGTCGTCCCCTACCGGATGATCGAAGGGCGGGTCGCGTTTCTCCTCATCACCGCGCGCCGCAGCGGCCGCTGGATCTTCCCCAAGGGCGCGCCGATGGAAGGGCTGCAATTGTGGGAGACCGGGGCGCGTGAGGCGTTCGAGGAGGCCGGCATAGAAGGCGAGGTCGAGGCCGAGCCCGTGGGGTCCTACCGGACGCGCCGCAGCGACGCCGTCCGCTCGCTCGTCGAGGTGCAGATGTACCCCATGCTGGTCCATCGCCAGCTCGAGGAATGGCCCGAAAAGAACCAGCGGCACCGCCACTGGGCGACGGTACGCGAAGCGCGGCGGCTGCTCTCGGACCGGCAGCTCGCCGAGATCGCGGTTTCCCTCAACCGCCGGCTGACCGGGCGCGGTACCGTTTTGAAGCGCTCTGCCTAGAACCGGATCAGGCTGGTCAGAACGAAAAAGAGCAGCGCGGCCAGAAGCGCCGAGGCGGGCACGGTAATCACCCACGCCGCCCCGATGCCGAGCGCATGCTGGCGCCTTACGAGCCGCCGGCGCTCACGCTTCTGATCGTTGGCCAGAGCATCCTCGGCGGTCGCGTTCAGCGTCCGCGGATCGACCATGAAGGCGTTGGCGCTGACCTGCGGCCGGACGAGGCCCTGATTGGAATAGAATTCGCGCAGGAACCCGACCCCGAACACGGCGCCGACCGCGATGTGGGTGGACGAGACCGGTAGCCCAAGCGCCGAGGCGATGAGCACGGTGGTTGCCGCCGAGATCGCGACGCAGAAGGCGCGGATCTCGTTCATCCGGGTGATCTTCTCGCCGACGGTGCGAATGAGCCGCGGCCCGAAAAGCGCGAGCCCGAGCGCAATGCCGAGGGCGCCGATGGCGAGCACCCAGATCGGCAGGACCACGCTGCCGGTCTGGCTCGAGCCGCTTTCGGCGGCCGCAACGATCGCTGCGAGCGGGCCGACGGCATTGGCGACGTCATTGGCCCCATGCGCAAAGGAGAGAAGCGCCGTCGCAAAGATCAGCGGAAGCCGGAAGAGCGTCGCAATGTGCTTGTTGCGGTTTTCCATGCCTTCCGAGCGCCGGCGGACCCAGGGGACGGCGACGGCCCAGCCGATTGCCCCGCCCGCGATGCCGAGCGCCAGCACGGTTACGAAGCCCGGCCGCCAGACGCGGCTGAAGCCCTTGAGCGCCATATACATGGTGAAGACGCCGATCATCAGCGCAACGAGCGCCGGCACCCAGACGCGGGCCGCGCTGATGCGGTCGGCCTGGGTGGTGATGGTGTGGCGGATGAGCGCCAGCAACCCGGCGGCGAAGAACCCCCCGAGCGCCGGCGAGATCACCCAGCTCGCAACGATCGCCGTCAGCATCGGCCAGGCGACGATGCCGAAGCCGGCCGCCGCGACACCCGCCCCGATCACTCCGCCGACCACCGAATGGGTGGTCGAGACCGGTGCGCCGACAACAGTGGCGAGATTGACCCAGAGCGCCGAGGCGAGGAAGGCGGACATCATCACCATGATGAAGCGCGGCGCGTCCATCATCGCCGCTTCGGGCCTCAGGAGGTCGCGCGAGATCGTGTTGACGACGTCGCCACCCGCAAGCAGTGCCCCGGCCGCCTCGCAGATGGCGGCGATGACGAGCGCTCCGCCCATGGTGAGGGCCTTGGAGCCGACCGCCGGGCCCATATTGTTGGCGACGTCATTGGCCCCGACATTGAGGGCCATGTAGGCGGCGATGACCGCCGCGACGATGACGAGCGTGCTGAGCGGGCCCTGGGTGACCGAGACGCTGGCCCAGATGAGCACGCCGAACAGGAAGACGAGGGCGATGCCCGGCCCGGCGAGCGACCGGGAGAGGTCATGGGTGGCGGTTTCGAGGCGGACGACCTTGTCGAGGTCCTTGTCGAGCGCTGTCTTGGCCATGCTGTCCCATGAAGCGGCGGGCTGGAGGTACTCCTCTAGCCACCGGCAGCGGGCTTGGCCAGCCCATGAGGCGCGCGATTGACAGCTTCGCGCGCCTTTTATGTCGGTTTCGTCACATTGGCCTTAACGGCTCATGCGGCGAAGCGCGCCTTCAGCACCTTGCCGTTCATGCGCGCTTCGAGCAGGCCCGGCCCCGGCAGCGGCGCGATGCAGAGCGCGCCGGTGGTAACGATCTGCCCTGCCTTGAGCCCGCCGAGACGATCGAACTGGCCGTTCGCATAGCCGAGGATCGGGGCGATCGGGTCGGCATTGGGGTGGACGGCCGGGCCGCGGAAGATCTCCTCGCCATCGAGCAGCAGGACGATCTCGCCCTCAGGCGCGAGTGCCGCATCACGCTCGAGCGTGGGCCCCACGACATAGCCGCCATTGCCCATGAGGTCGGCAAGGAACAGCGGGAAGGGCGCCTTGTTGCCTTCCTCGAGCGTGCTGTCGACCACTTCGAGGCCGAGGAACCCCGTTTCGACAGCAGCTTCGATTTCGGCATGGCCGTAGGCGGGCGCGCCCTCGCCACGGGCCGGCAGGTCGCTGCCGAGCCGGACGCCGATCTCGATTTCGAGGATGATGTTCTCCCGATAGGGGAAGACCGCATCTTCACCCTCATGGATCGGATGCATCGGTGCGGCCATGGCCCCGTCGGGGCGGATGCCGACCTTCCAGCCCTGGGCCTCGACGCCGAGCGCCTCGAAAAGCGCAGCCTGTGCGGCCGCGGCGTCGGCGGTCCCTGTGGGGGCCTCGAGGCTCGCGGCGGAAAGGCGCTTGCGGGCGGCACGCGCATCGGCAAGGGCGCGGCCGAGCGCCTGTGGGGTCGATCCGGTCATATATTCGTTTCCTCTCGTCCGGCCTTCTCGGCCGCTATCGGTATGAAGGCGAAATCAGGCGACGGGCGTCGCCCATTCTCCCGAGCGCATCACGGGCACGATGGCGCCATCGGCGGCGATCCCGTCGATATCGATGCGGTCGGACCCGATCATCCAGTCGATGTGGATGAGGCTCTTGTTGCCGCCCTGGGCGTCGATCTGCTCGGGGGTGAGGCTTGCGCCATCGAGGAAGCACTTGGTGTAGCACTGCCCGAGCGCGATGTGGCTCGCCGCGTTCTCGTCAAAGAGCGTGTTGAAAAAGAGCAGGCCGCTTTTCGAGATCGGCGAGGAATGCGGCACGAGGGCGACTTCGCCCAGCCGGCGGGCGCCCTCATCGGTGTCGAGCACCTTGTTGAGCACCGCCTCGCCGCGCGACGCCTTCGCCTCGACGATCCGCCCGCCCTCGAAGCGCACCGAGATGTCGTCGATCAGCGTGCCATTGTGCGAGAGCGGCTTGGTGCTCGAAACCGTGCCCTCGACCCGCAGCCGGTGCGGGGTGGTGAACACTTCCTCGGTCGGGATGTTGGGATTGCAGGTGATGCCGTTCTGCGCCTTCGACGCGCCGCCATGCCATTCATGCCCGTCGGCAAGCCCGATGGTGAGATCGGTGCCGGGGCCCGAATAGCGGAGGGCCGAAAAACGCATGCCGTTGAGCCACTGCGTACGGGCGCGCAGGGCGGCATTGTGCTCCTCCCATGCCGCGACCGGATCGTCGCGATCGACGCGGCTTGCCGCAAAGATCGCATCGGCAAGCCGGCGCACGGCGACCTCCTCGGGCTCGCCCGGGAAGACCTGCCGAGCCCAGGAAGGGTTGGGGTAGGAGACGATGTTCCAGTTCGTCTCGAAATTGACGATCTTTTCGAGCGCCGGCTTGTAGGCGGCCGAGAGCGCGCGGTTGGCGCGCGAGACCTTGTCGGGATCTTCGCTTGAGAGCAGCAGGGGGTTGTCCCCGGCGATGGCAAGGCGGGCCGTGTTGCTGCCGAAGGCCTTGCCCATGCCCTCGTAGAGCCAGCCGGCGGCCCGATCGAAGCTCAGGTCCGGCGCGTGCCGATAGCGGGCGAGCGTCATCTCCTCGTCGCTGAAAAAGGCGGTGACGAGCCCGGCGCCGGCCTTGTAGGCGTGCTCGGTGATGGCCCGCACGAGCGGAAGCGCGACGACGGGCGCGGTGATGATGAGGTCCTGACCGGGGGCCAGTTGCAGGCCAACCCTGACGGCCACCTGGGCGAGCTTGTCGAGCTTTTCGGGATCGATGGCGGGCGCTGCGGTCATCTCATGTCCAGTGCTGGCTTGCAGAATCGGCGCATAGTCTACTGCCGGGGCCGAGCCTGCAACACCCGGCATGGGGCATCACCGGCTAGCCGGCGAGGATCTGGACGAGGCGGCTCGTCGCGCTCACCCGTTCGGCGAGCATACGCGCCATGCCGCGATGGAGGATGATCGCGATCTGCGGACGCTCGGCATCGAGCCAGTCGAGCTTTTCGGCGCTGAGCTGCCAGGCTTCGACCTCGGTTTCGGCCACGACCGAAGCGGTGCGCGGCGCCTTGAGGTAGTAGGAAAGCTCCCCGATGATGGCGCCGGGGCCGAGCGTCGTCAGCCGGATCCGCCTGCCATCGGGGCCGCGCGCCTCGACCCGCGCCGTGCCCGAGACGATGATGAAGATGTCGTCCTCGCGCGCGCCCTGGTCGATGATGGTCTCGTTGGCCTTGAGGACGACGCGCTGAAAATGCGGCTCGATCGCCTCCGCCAGATGGCCGGACCCCAGAAGGGCCTCGAGATGGGTGTGCAGCACCGCCTCTCCATGCGCGAGGACGTGCGGGGCGTGCCGGCCGATCACCTCGAACTCGGCGGCGCGCAGCGCGTCGTCGAATTCGGGGATCACCGCGACATGGGCGCCTTCGAGCGGCAGCCCACTCCGCGCGAAGCGCGCCAGGTGCTCGGGCGCGATCTTGGTCAGCGTCACCTGGACGCCCGCCCCGTCGACGGCGGCGAAGAGCCGGGAAAAGCTCTGGATCGCCGAGGCGTCGACCCCGGTCACCTGGCGGAAGTCGAGGATCAGATGGCGGATCCTGCCATCCTTGCCCCTGAGCAGGTGCTGGACCTGCTGGCGCAGCTGCGTTGCCGAGCCGAAAAAGAGGAAGCCCGAAAGCCGGAGCACGAGGATTTCCTCGCCATGGGCGACGAGGATCGGGCGATAGGGCGGGCGGCTGCCGACCCCCGAATGATAGTCGCGCCCGGACAGGACCTGCCCGATGACGCGCAGCCGGCTGTAGCTTGCAACGAAGAGGATGACCGCGCCGACGAGCCCGAACAGCACGCCGTTGAGGAAGCCTGAAAGCGCGATGACGAGCACGGTGCCGAGGGTAAGTGCGAATTCGAGCGGGCTATATTTGCGGAACGCCTGGATGATCCAGGTGTCGATGAAATTGATGGCGAGCCAGAACAGGAGGCCCGCGCAGAGCGGCGCGGGCAGCAAAGCGAGGAGATCGCCTCCGAGGACGAGGAGGCTTGTGCAGACCAGCGCGATCACGACGCCCACCGAGCGCAGGGCAGCATCGAACCGGAACGAGAGCGCGGTGTGGGTGGTCGACTGGAAGCCCGGAACGCCCATGGCGAGTGCGGCCAGGAGGCTGCCGAGCCCCGCGACGCGCAACTCCCGGTCGAGATCGGCATCGCGCCCCGCCAGGAGTTCGATGCCGTTGAGATTGATGATCAGCGCGACCGCCGAAACGAGCGGTATGGCAAGGAGCGCAGGCGCCTGCCAGGCGATGACGTCCCACCGCACCTGAGCAAAATCCTGCGGCAGGAGCGGCGGCCAGAGCGGGCCGCTGCTGTCTATGCCCGCGAGCATCCAACCGCTCGCGACGAGGTCTTCCCGCGGGATACCGGCGAGCGCGATGACGAGATGGAAAAGCGCAAAACCCGCGATAATCGCAAGGGGGGCGGCGATCCGCGAGGACGAGATCCGCTGGATGGCGTGAATTGCTGCAGCAAAGCCGGCGGCAATGGCGAGCTGGCTTGCGAGGATCGGGTCGGCGAGCAGGGGCAGGGCGTCGAGGGAGGGCCCGATGCCCATGATGGTTCCGAACCCGGCCGAGAACAGGAGCCAGCCCAAGCCGGCCAGATAGCCCCCCATGACCGGCAGCGGCAGGAAGCGCAGATAGCGGGAAAGGCGCAACTGGCCCGCAACGAGGAAAAGGGCGCCGGTCAGGAGGGCGGCGAGCATGCCTGCCGCGATCGCGGTGGGAAGGGTCTCGGCCGGCGTCAGCCCGGCGGCGATGAGGCTTGAAAGCACGATGCCGAGCGCTGCGATCGGGATTTCCTGCGCGACCATGACGGCCGGGATTGCGCTGAATAGCGCGCCGGCGAGGGCCAGCACGATCGTGGATGCGAGGATCGCCCCGATCGCGGCCGGCAGATGCGGCTCGAGCGGGCCGGTGAAGAAGGCAAGCGCCAGCGAGGTGCCGACCGCCGAGGTCAGCACGCCGCTCAGAAGCCCGGCGATGACGCCCCGAAAGGCGTGCTCGGCATCAGCGCCGAAAAATTGCGTCCTCAAGGTCCGTCCGGTCGTCATCGATTTGTCCTAGGCGGGCAGGGGCACCCTCGTGCCCTCCGTCTCGGTGGCAAGAAAATCGCCCTGACGCCGGGCAATCGCGGAGTAGAAGGCGGGCAGGCGCGCATCGAATGCGCTGGCGAGCCCGCTGCACCGGGTGATCTCAGCGCTCGGATCATCGCCGGAGCGCAGGCGGGACAGGAGGATTTCATGCTGACGTGACAGGGCAATGAAATCGGGACGCCGACGCATCAATGCGTCCCCCACGAGCAGGTGGATGGGCTGGCGCTCGCTCTTGCCTTTGAGCGCGATCGACCCGGCTTCGAGAAAGGCGAGCTCCGGCGCCGCGCGGCGCGTGGCTTCGACGACGACGATGTCATAGGCGACGGTCTTGCAGGCCTCCTCGACGCGGGCGGCAAGGTTGACCGTGTCCCCCACGCAGGAATAGTCGAACCGGGTTTCGAGCCCCATATTGCCCACCAGCGCTTCGCCCGTGGCGATGCCGATGCCGATGGCAATCCGAGGCGTCGGATGATCATCCGCCCTGAGCCCGAAGCCGTCGCCGGAATTGAGGGCGGCGAGGCGGGCGCGCATGCCGAGCGCGGCGATGCAGGCGCGTGTGGGATGGTCGCTGACATCCACAGGCGCATTCCAGAAGGCCATCACCGCATCGCCCATGAACTTGTCGATGGTGCCGAACTGCCGGGTGATCTCCTGCCCCAGCGCGCCGAAAAGCGTATTGAGAACGCCGAGCAGCCTTGGCGGCGCAAGGCTTTCGCTGAGGGGGGTGAAGTTGCGGATGTCCGCAAACATGACGGTGAGCGGCCGAACCTCCCCGCCGAGCTTCAGCCGATCCCCATTGCGCTCGATCTCGACGAGCAGCGCCGGGGCGACATAATGGCCGAAGGCGTTGCGGATCTGGCGCTTGTCCGCATCGGTTGTGAAGAAGCGCAGGAACACCATGGCGGTGTAGACGAGCAGCGCAGCGAGGAGCGGAAAGCTGGGATCGAGCAGCACGCCCCATTGGGTGAAGGCGGCCCAGCAGAGCGCGGTGGCGATCACCATGGTGCAGAGCGCAATGAGGAGCCCAACCAGCGGGCCTGCGGCGAGGACGGCGGTGGTGACAGTGGCGCCGACCACGCCGATCGCGAGGAGTTCAGCGCCCAGCACCCAGTCGGCCCGGGAGAGGAACCGCCCGGTCAGCATCTGCTCGATGGCCTGGGCATGGATCGAGACGCCGGGGACGTTTGCGCCCAGAGGGGTGCCGCGAATGTCGAGCAGGCCGCTCGCCGAGGATCCGACGAGCACGATGTGCCCGGCGATACGGTCGGCAAGGCCAGCAAAATCGTCGGCGAGGACGGCGCGGGCCGAGACATAGAGATCCGGGTCAGGCTCGCGATAGTGCAGCCAGAATTCGCCCTGCGCGGTGGTGGGCACTTGGAGATCCCCGATCCGCAGCGCCTCAACGAAGCCAGGACCCTCGGTCTCGGCCATGACAACGAGTGTCGAGACGCCCATGGCGATCCGGAGGGCCTCGACCGAGAGCGTCGGGAAAAGCCCGCTTCCGTTCGACCAGAGGAGCGGCAGGCGGCGGACGACGGAGACGGAATCGTCGGCATTGAGGCTGAGCCCGCCAAGGCCCGGCGCAGCCTCGGCGAGGCTGGGCAGCGGCAGGACGGCGCCCGGCATCAGAGGCACGGCCGCCAGTGGATCGGCGCCGCTGATGGCAAAGCCGGCGCGCGCGCGATCGGGCAGGACCGGGCTGGCAGCGGAGACGGAAAACCCGAGGATTGCGGGGCTCTCGGCGAGCGCTGCGGCGAACTCGGCATCGAAATCGCGGGCGGTGAGCGGATCGGCGGCGGCGGCGAGGAGGCGGGACGGCGAAAGCCGGTCGGGTTCGGGAAAGAGCACGTCATAGCCTATGGCGGCCGCGCCGAGCGCCGTGAGCCGTTCGGTCAGCTGCGCGAAGACATCTCGCGACCATGGCCACTGCCCCAGTTCGGCAAGCGACGCCTCATCGATGTCGACGACGCGAACGGGCAAGTCCAGCGCCTCGCGCGGGGCCAGCTGCTGGAAGGTATCGAAGGCCGTTTCGCGCGCAATTTGCACCGGAAAAGGATCGGCGAGGCGCAGGCCGATCAAGCCAGCAAGCAGGGCGACCCCGAAAGCCAGCGTCAGGAGGCTGCGGGGACGGATGGACATGGGCGGGACGAGGGCGGTCGATCAGGACGTGCAGGGATTGGGGTATGGGTCTTGCGATGGCTGTGCAAACAGCAGCCTTGCGCGTGTGCCCATATCTGCGACTTGGACGCGCTCGGTTCCGACCGGCACGATCAAGGAGCCCGTCGGGCAAGGGTCCGACGGCGGTGGGTCGGTGCCGTCACCAGTTCCGGCGGGCTCGGAGAAGGGCGCGGCATTGGGATTGACCGGGGGCGGGTTCAGGCAGTTTTCGCCCTGGTTGACGCGAAAAGCGTAGCTCAGCGGATACTGGCTCGTCGAGAAGGGGAAGAGCGGGCGGAGCTGGCTGCGCGTGCCGCGATTGCTGTCGAGAACCGCCGACGTCTGATTGCTGAACGTGCCGAGCGCGCAGCTCTCGGTGAGCTCCACGCAATTGCCCGAAACCGCGCAGAGCGTCGCTTCGCCCGAATAGAGGATGACGTTGGTGTCGGTCGGGGTGACGGCAAAATCGAACTCGGTGCCGCGCACGCCGATCGTGCCGGTGGGGGTGCGGATCTGGTAGGCGCTCTTGGGGCTCTGCCCGCTCATGAAGCGGAAGGTGCCGCTGAGCGCGTTGACCGCGAAGCTGCTTGCCGTCTGGTCCGAGCGGAGCAGGTATTCCTCGATGAGGAGTGCCGAGCCGGGTCCGACCACGAGCTTGGTGCGCTCCGAAAAGAGCAATTCGACGAGCCCGTTCGGCCCGGTTTCGACCCGCTCGCCCACCGTGACGTCGGTGCCGACGGTGAGCGTGCGCACCTGCGCCCCGAGCACCGACTGCGCCTCGGGTGTTACCCCGAGCGCGCGCCCCATCTGGGCCGATGCAGGCGTGGACAGTGCCAACGCGAGCCCGACCGCGACCACCAATGCCTTTTGCACGACCAGCCTCCAATGCGGGCCCGCCATCGCCCGCGTCTGCCCCAAGCGCAATGCTAAGCGCATTTAAGGACCGGATTGCTGTCTCCGCAATGGAATTATCAAGTGTCTCGGCAGTTTGAATCTGTATTGGGACAAATCGACAACTTGTCGGGACAGGGTAGCAATTTGGTTGGGGTCATGGCGCAGGCGAGATCGCGACGCCTTCGCGGCTCGATCGGACGATGGCATCGATCAGCCGGTGAACCGCGAGCGCATCACGCCCGGGGATTGCCGGGGGCCGGCCGGTACGGATGGCCTCCGCAAAGTCCGCGATGATCGCGCGGTGCCAGTCATGGGGAAAGGCCATCGGATCGGCGCCGCCGCCGGTGCCGGAATTTTCGCCGAACCGCTCGGTCTCGCCATTGCGATGATAAAGGTCGAGAACGCCGCCCTCGAGCCGGGCCGAACAGGCCGAAAAGTTGAGCGTGATCGACTCTGCGCCGCCCGGATAGGCCGCTGTGGTCGCAAGCACGCTGCCGAGAGCGCCATTGCCGAAGCGGAGGCCGCCGGCGACGAAATCCTCGGCCTCCATGCGGTGAGCTGTCGTGCCAGCGATGGCCTGCACGCTCTCGACCGGTCCCGTCAGCCAGAGCATCAGGTCGAGGGTGTGGATGGCCTGGCTGATGAGCACGCCCCCGCCATCGCGGGCATAGCTGCCCCGGCCCGGCTCGTCGTAATAGGCCTGCGGACGCCACCAGGGGACGCTGACCTGAACCGAGTCGAGCGTGCCCAGCGACCCATCCTCGATGAGCGCCTTGAGCTTCAGCGAGGTCTCGCGCATGCGGTGCTGCAGGACGATGCCGAGCGTGATGCCTGCCGCCTCGCAGGTCTCGACTATAGCTTCTGCTGCCGCGCTGTCGCGCTCGATCGGCTTTTCGAGCAGCAGATGCTTGCCCGAGCGGGCAGCCGCCTCGACGATCTCCTGTCGGGCATTGGGGGGCGTGACGACGATCAGCGCGTCGAGCGCAGGATCGGCGATGAGCGCTTCGAGGCTCTCGACCGCGGGCACGCCATGCTTTTGTGCAAAGGCCGTTCGCGGTTCAGGGCGACGCGAGAAGACGCCGCGCAGGTCGATCGTCCCCTCAAGGTCCCTGATGGCCCGTGCATGCGCGTCGGCCACCATCCCCACGCCGACCAGTCCGATTCCGATCCTGCGGTCACTCACGTGTCATCCTCCCTCTGCCTGGCCCATGCAACTTCGCGACCTGGAGGCCGTTTGCCAAGCAGCAATGGAGATTTATGCGATGGAAGACGCCACAACCTTTCCCTGGCTGTTTGCGGTTCTCGGCGGCGCGGTCATTCTTGGGCTCGTCATCGCGTTTGCGATGGCGCGCAATGCCAAGCGCACACCCCGCGAACGCGCCCTCAACGAGCAGGGTGCGCGCGAGCAGTATCACAAGGCGGATTCAGACAAGATCTGATCGGTCTTATGCCCTGTCCAGCAGCTCGGGCGCAACGAGCGCGCCCTTGTGGCCGATGACGACACCGGCAACGGCGTGGGCCCGCTGCGCAGCCTCGACGGGAGATGCGCCGGCGATCCGGGCCGAGAGATAGCCGCTGTTGAAGCTGTCACCCGCTCCGGTTGCGTCAACGACGGCCAATCCGGATCCGGCCGATACGTGCTCGCGCAGTTCGGCGGTAGCGACCAGTGCCGGGTTTGACCCGTCCTTGACGATTACCTCCTCGACGCCCAGTCCCAGATAGCGCTCCGCCGTGGCCGTGATGTCGCGATCCCCGAAGAACGGCGCTTCGTCCGAATGGGTCGGCAGCACGATATCGGAGATCGAGGCCGCGGACGTCAGGACGGCCTGCATGATCTCGGGCGACGTCCAGAGAACAGGGCGAATGTTGGTATCGAAAACCACCCGCGCGCCTCCATTGCGCGCCTTGACGATGGCCTTCATCAGTCTACCCCGGGCACGAGGGGCGAGAATGGCCATGGTGATGCCTGAGAAATAGACGATGTCGGCCGCGTCGAGCGCCGCATCGAGCGCCTCTGCATCATCGGCGAGCAGCTTTGCCGCCGACTGGCCGCGCCAATAGGTGAAATGGCGGTCTCCATCGGCCTGATGGATCATGTAGAGGCCGGGGCGCTTGGCCTTGATCTCCTGGATATGAGCCGTGCCGATGCCGGCCTTGCCGATGAACTCGCGCATCTGGGCCGAGTAGAGATCGTCTCCCAGCGCCGTCACGTAATCGACCGACCAGTCTGCGGGCAAGAGCGCTCTCGCATACCAGGCGGTGTTGAGGGTGTCGCCGGCAAAGCCGAGCCGGTAGAGCCGATCGTCGCCACCCGACATTTCGATCATGCATTCGCCGATGCTGACGAATCGCTTGCTGGCCATGATGGTCTCCTCGGCTGCCGTCCCGGATGGCGGGCTTATGCCGGAAATACCCTCCCGCCCGCAAGCGTGACAGGTCTTCCATACCACCCGCATTGGTGTAATGTCCGCCCGGTTTCAATTCAGGGAGGTCGATCATGGTGCAGCTCAATGCCAGGACGCTTGGCGCGCTCGGCGAAGGCGTAACGAAGCCCGCCTATGACCGCGCCGCCGTCACGCCGGGCATCGTGCATCTGGGGATCGGTGCCTTCCACCGGGCGCATATGGCGGTCTATGTCGATGACCTGCTGGCAGAGACCCCGGACTGGGGGATCGTGGGCGCGAGCCTGCGCCGGCCCGACACCCGCAACGCGCTCGCGCCGCAGGACGGGCTCTATTCAATCGCGGTTCGCGACGGGTCGGGGACGCTCGTCCGCATCATCGGCTCGATCCTCGAGGTGATCGACGCCAATACCGAGCGCGAGCGGCTGCTGTCGCTGATGGCGCAGCCGGAAATCCGGATCGTCTCGCTCACCATCACCGAGAAGGGCTATTGCCACGACCCGGCGACCGGCGTGCTCGACGAGGCCAATCCCGATATCGTCCATGATCTGCAGGAGCCCACCGCGCCGGTCTCGGCGCCGGGCATCATCGTCGAGGCGCTGGCGCGACGGCGTGCGGCGGGCATTGCGCCCTTCACCGTGCTCAGCTGCGACAATCTCCCTTCCAATGGCGTCACGACCGGTCGCATCGTCACCCGGTTTGCGGCGTTGCGGGACGCCGCATTGGGGCAATGGGTCGAGGCTTCGGTCGCCTTTCCCTCCACCATGGTGGACCGGATCGTGCCGGCGACCACCGATGCCGACCGTGCGATGATCACCGAGGTGACGGGACTCGAAGATGCCTGGCCGATCATGACCGAGCCCTTCACCCAATGGGTGATCCACGATCATTTCACCCTCGGTAGGCCGGCTTTCGACCGGGTCGGGGCCCAGCTCGTCGCCGATGTCGAGCCCTATGAGCTCATGAAGCTGCGCATGCTCAATGGCGCGCACTCCTCAATCGCCTATCTCGGCTATCTGGCCGGGCACGCCTATGTCGCAGAAGTCATGGGCTCGGCAGATTTCCGCGCCTTCATCGCCGGGCTGATGACCGAGGAGGCCATGCCGACCCTCGATATGCCGGGGGTCGATCTCGGCGCCTATCGCGACGAGCTGCTTGCGCGGTTTTCCAACCCGGCGCTCAATCACCGCACCTGGCAGATCGCCATGGACGGCAGCCAGAAGCTGCCGCAACGGCTCCTCGGGACGATCAGGGACCGCAAGGCAGCGGGCCTCTCCTATCGCCGTCTCGCGCTGGGGGTCGCCGCCTGGATCCGCTATGCGGCGGGCACCGACGAAAAGGGCGAGCCGATCGACGTGCGCGACCCGTTTGTCGAGCGCTTCGAGGCGATTGCGGCCGATGCCGACGGCGATGCCGAACGCCTCGTTGCAGGCTTTCTCCAGATTGGGGAAGTGTTCGGTCCCGACCTGCGCGAGGACGCGGCGTTCAGGCAGATCGTCACGGAGCATCTGAAGGCCCTCATCGCCGATGGCGCGGCGCAAACGGTCGCGCGCAACGCCTGACCCTCAGCGCCTTGCATGCTCGAGCGCAAAGGCTTCCTCGGGCGAGAGGATGAGCCGGTGCCGCCCGAAAAGCGTGAAATAGAGGATGAAGGCGGCAAACCAGACGATCACGAAGCCGATCCCCTGCCTGTAGACGGGATCGGCGAACTGGAAGCCGAGCGTGACACAGGCGATCACGATCGTGACGAGCGCGCCCCCCACCCCCAGCGGGTTGACGAAGGGGCGCTCGATATAGGGGTGGTTGCGCCTGAGCAGGATGAAGCTCGCCGCCTGGGCGATGTAGCTCAACATAGCGCCGAACACCGCCATGTTGATCAAGGTGCCGCCGATGATCGAGCCGGCCCCCTCGCCGAAATAGTGGCGAAGCCCCAGCATGACCGATAGCCCGAGCCCGGCCCCCGCGATCATCGCCACATAGGGCGTCTTGCGCCGGCCATGGGTGATCGAGAGGAAGGGCGGGAAGTAGCCGGCCCGGCTCAGCGAATAGATCTGCCGCCCCTGGGCAAAGATGATGGTGTGGAACGAGGCGACGAGCCCGAGCACCGCAACGAGCGCCAGCCCTTCGGCGAGGCCCTCCCCATAGATCGCGCGCAGCCCGTCGAGTAGCGGCTCGTCCGATTGCCCGAGCGCATGGGCGCCCACCCCGAGGATCGAAGGGGCGAGCCAGACGATCATGAAGGCAGAGACCATGAGCGTGATCATCGCCCAGATGATGCCGCGCGGCATGTCGCGGCGCGGATCGACCGATTCTTCGGCTGCGAGCGGCAATTGCTCGATGGCGAGGAAGAGCCAGACCGCAAAGGGGAGGGCAGCGAATGCGCCGCCGATGCCATAGGGCAGGAAGGGACCATTGCCCTCGGCCAGCTGCTCCCCGTCCGGCCCGATATCGAGCGCGAAGCGCGCAAAATCGAAATGCCCGAGCGCCGACACCCAGAACACGACGAGACAGCCGAGCGCGAGAAGGGTCACGACGAGCGTGATGCGGAACGAGAGCGCGACGCCCCAGATGTTGAGCCCGACAAAGAGCAGATAGCCGAGCACCCACCAGACCGGCTGGGCCGCCTCCGGCGTTCCGAAGATCGCGCTCATATAGGCGCCGATGAAATAGACGATGACGGCGGGCGCGAGGATGTACATGACGCTCTCGGCGAGCCCGGTCAGAAATCCGCCCCATGGCCCCATCGCCGTACGCGCGAAGGAATAGGCGGCGCCGGTATGGGGCAGGGCGGGGCTCATCTCGGCAATGGCGAAGACGAGCCCCCAATACATGATCATGATGAGGATGGCGGCGAGGACCATACCGCCCCAGCCGCCGGCGGCGAGCCCGAAATTCCAGCCCGAAAAATGCCCCGAGATGACAGCGCCGACCCCGAGCGCCCAGAGATGGAACACATTGGCATGCCGGATGAGGCCGCGCCGGTCGAAATAGCTCTGGTCGCGCCGCGCATAGGCGACGTCGGTCAACCGCTTCTGAGCCATGCTGTTCCCCCGAACTCCGTTCAGCCTGCGAGCCGCGCCGCCTCCAGGCAGCGCGCCAGTCGCCCGGCCCATGCCGCCACTCCGGTGCGGTCGAGCACCTCGTCATGGCGCAACTCGATCATCGTCGAGGCGAGCCCGCGCCCGTCGCCATGGGTCTCGAGGGTATAGGTCACCCCACGCAGCCCTGCATAGGGCTCGTTCCAGCCGATCATCAGATTGGGCGCATCTTCGGCGAGCGCGTCGCGCAGGCGGGCGGTAAAGCCGGTCTCGCGCCCATGGATGAGGCCGATCTGCCAGGGGCGCGGCTGGCCGTGGAACACCGGGGTGAAGGTGTGGAGGGTGACGAGGATCGTCTCCCGTCCGCTCGCCTCGCGTGCGTCGAGCAGGCCCTCGATCGCGGCGTGGAAGGGGGCATGATAGGCGGCGACCCGCTGCTTGCGGTCTGCTTCGGAAAGACCGGCATTGCCGGGAATGAGGATTGCCTCGCTGCGTTCGGGCATCAGGTCGGGCGCATCGGGCGCCCGGTTGCAGTCGACGACGAGGCGGCAGACGGTGGACTGGACGAGCGGCGCATCAAGCATGTCCCCGAGCCGGCGCGCGACCGATAGGGCTCCAGGATCCCAGGCTATGTGCATCAGCCGCTCGATCGCGCCGAGCCCCAGATCTCCGAACTGGGCGGGGATGCGGTTCGAGGCGTGGTCGCAGACGAGGACGAAAGGGGAGCGCCCTTCGGCATTGATGGTGATGACGGGAGCGGGGCGCATGGCCTCGCCCTGCGTGGCGGTCGGTGACAGCGGCATCTAGCGGTCGGCTCCGAGCGCGAGGAAGGATCTTGCGTCCATGACGATGCTGGTGTCGATCTCCCCGATGAGGGGCGGGTTCTTGCCGGCGTAGTCGAGCCGCCCGAGCACGGACCGGATGAGATTGAGCCGCGCCCGGCGCTTGTCGTTTGCCCGGACGACCGTCCAGGG
The DNA here is from genome assembly GCF_003994485.1 of Arsenicitalea aurantiaca. Lineage (GTDB taxonomy): Bacteria > Pseudomonadota > Alphaproteobacteria > Rhizobiales > Devosiaceae > Arsenicitalea > Arsenicitalea aurantiaca. Next base: position 458,630 of record NZ_RZNJ01000003.1, on the reverse strand, counting down.
CGCGTGCGGGCTGTCGCTGGCGGTGAGCATGGTATCCCGCGCTTCGCTATAGGCGTCCCAGCGCGTGATCGCCTCGAGATCGATCGGGGACAGTTTCCAGGTCTTGAGCGGATCGTGCCGCCGGTCGTGGAAGCGCTTGATCTGCATCTCCCGGCCGATCGAAAGCCAGAACTTGAAGAGGTGCACCCCGTCATGGACCAGCATTTCCTCAAAGCGCGGCACTTCGGCGAGGAAGCGGCTCGTCTGGGCGGGAGTGCAGAAGCCCATGACGGGCTCGACGCCGGCCCGGTTGTACCACGAGCGGTCAAAGAGCACCGTTTCGCCGGCAGCGGGCAGCCAGTCCACATAGCGCTGGAAATACCATTGGGTCTGCTCGCGGTCGCTGGGCTTGGGCAGTGCCACTGCCATGGTGTAGCGGGGGTTGAGGTGTTCCCTGTAGGTCTTGATCGCGCCGCCCTTGCCGGCCGCATCGCGCCCCTCGAAGAGGATCACCACCCGTTCGCCGCTCGCGAGCAGATGGCTCTGGAGCTTGACGAGCTCGATCTGGAGGATTTCGAGTTCGCGCTTGTAGACCTTCTTGTCGTAGGGCGCCCCATAGGGATAGCCGCCCGAGGCAAGGGCGCGGCTGCGAATCTCCGGATCGAGTTCGGGACTGTCGATGATCGTTTCGGGCGCGGCCACGCTGTATCTCCATTGTCGCAATCAACGTGCTATGAAGGCCGACGCGGCGCAAGTGGCCCGCTCTCAATGCCTCGGAGGAGCCGGCAATGGCCCCCACCAGCCCTACCGATACCGATGCGGACCTGCCCCGCGGGGCCGGGCTCCTGGCGCGGATCATCGGGCATGTGACCCATCTTGCGGCGGTCGCCGGCGTCATGCTGGCGCTGGTATTGATCGCCGATCTCTCGCTCGTGCACGCCGGGATCGGCTTTCTGGCTCTTGCGGTCGTCATTCTCGCCCTTCCGCAGCCGACGACGGTAATCACCGAAACCGTGACGGTGCCGGCGGTGCGTACTGATGGACGTGCCGAATACCGGCGGATGGCGGATGCGCTCGCCGAGCCCTGCCTGCTGCTCGATGCGCGCTCGCTCGTCCTCCATGCGAACCCTCCCGCGCTCACGCAGTTTCCGTCCCTCAAATCGGGCGTGCCGATCGCGTTTGCGCTCCGACACCCGTCACTCCTCAGCGCCATCGACGAGGTCGTCGAAACCGGCGCACCGCTCAGCATCGAACTCAACCGCTCGGTGCCCACCGAATCGATCCACAAGGTGGACATATCGCGGATCGGTCCGGAGGACGGGTCCTCGCCCATCGTCGTCCTCACGCTTCGGGATCGGACCGAGGAGCGACGGGTGGATGCCATGCGCTCCGATTTCATCGCCAATGCGAGCCATGAGTTGCGCACGCCCCTGACCTCGCTCGTCGGTTTCATCGACACGCTGCTGGGACCGGCGGCGAACGACCCGGCCGCGCGCGCCCGCTTTCTGGGCATCATGCAGGCACAGGCCGCCCGCATGTCCAAGCTCATCGACGATCTGCTGTCGCTCAGTCGCATCGAGATGCGCCAGCATATGCGGCCGCGCGGGCAGGTGGATGTCGGGGCTCTGCTCGCGCAGGTGCGTGAGGGGCTGCAGACCCAGGCCAAGGCCGCCGCGCTCAGCATCGAGATCAAAACGCCCGAAACCCCGGTGGTCGTCACCGGCGAGCGCGAGGAGCTCTACGAGGTCTTCGAGAACCTGCTCGACAACGCCATCAAATATGGCGAGGGCGGCGGCAGCGTCGAGATTGCAGTAGGGCCGGCGGAGGGGCGCCACGGCTTCGATTACAGCGTGACCATCACCGACCACGGGCCCGGCATCGCGGCCGAACACGTGCCGAGGCTGACCGAGCGCTTCTACCGGGTCGATGCGGAGTCGAGCCGCAAGAAGAAGGGCACGGGGCTGGGGCTGGCCATCGTAAAGCACATCCTGACCCGGCACCGGGGCCAGCTCGCCATCCGCAGCACGCCTGGCGAGGGCACGCAGGTCGAGGTCCTGCTCGTGCGCTGATGTGACAAAAGACGCGAAATCTGCGCGCCTGTCCAAGTTCTTCAGAAAATAAGTGAGCGTTGTCAAAGGTTTACGCTGTCATAGAAGTGTCAGCTGGATGACATAAAAGCTTGGGGTGCCGGTCCTAGGGTGCGCCGCGTCAAGGGCGGGCCGGGCAGATCCGGTTTGCTGACCGGGCTTCGGCTCAATTCGTTTCCGAAAAGGGACAACATCCGATGAAATACGCACTTCATGCCAGCGCCATTGCGCTCACCATTGCGCTCGCCGCCACCGGCGCGCAGGCCCAGAGCCGTGACACCATCCAGATCGCCGGCTCGTCCACCGTGCTCCCCTTCGCTTCGATCGTTGCCGAAGAGTTCGGTGCGGCGTTCCCCGAGTACAACACGCCGGTCGTCGGTTCGGGTGGCTCGGGCGGTGGTCTGCGCCAGTTCTGCGAAGGCGTCGGTGAAGGCACCATTGACATCGCGAACTCCTCGCGTCGCATCCGCGCCGGTGAAGTCGAGGCCTGCAATGCAGCCGGCGTCAACGACATCCGCGAAATCCAGATCGGCTACGACGGGATCGTCTTCGCCGTCGGCATCGACCAGGGTGACTTCGCCCTCGAGCCCGAGCACGTCTTCCGCGCGATCGCGGCCGAAGTGCCGGTCGACGGCGCCATGGTCGCCAATCCCTACACCAACTGGAACGAGATCGATCCCTCGCTCCCCGACCAGCCGATCGCCCTTGCCATTCCCGCGTCCAACCACGGCACGCGCGAAGTCTTCGAAGAGCGCGTGACCCATGCTGGTTGCGAGGCCGCCGGCCTGCCCGAAGGCACCGATGAAGCCGCCTGCAGCACCTTCCGCCAGGACGTGGTGGTCGAGATCGCCGGCGACTACACCGAGACCCTCGCTCGTCTGCAGTCCAACCCCGCCACCGTCGGCGTGTTCGGCCTCTCCTTCTACGACCAGAACCGCGACACCCTGAAGGTCGCGACCGTGTCCGGCGTCGAGCCCTCGCTCGAGACCATTGCCTCGGGCGAATACCCCGTGTCGCGTCCGCTCTACTTCTATGTCAAGGGCGAGCACATCGGCGTCATCCCCGGCCTCGAGGACTATGTCGCCTTCTTCCTGTCCGACCAGATGGCCGGCATGGGCGGCGCGCTTGAAGCTGCCGGCATGATCCCGGCGCCTGCCGAAGAGACCGCCGCTGTCCTCGCAGCCTTCGAAGGCGGCGAAGCCATCACGGCCGACCAGCTCTAAAGACCTGCAAGGCGGCGGCCGGCTCCTGACCGGCCGCCGTCACTCCCCGGGGGCATGCCGTCGTGACCAATCTGATCATCGCAGCGCTGCTGCTGTTCCTTCTCGGGCTTGCCTACCAGCAGGGCTGGTCGCGCAGCCAGGCCGTGGCCACGGCCACGGGCACGCGGCTGCATTCGCGCCCGGTCTATCACGGCGCGCTCGCCGCGGTCTGGGTCCTGGTGCCCGCCGTGCTCGTCCTCGGGCTCTGGACGGCCATCGGGCCGGACATGACGCGCAACTTCATCCTCTCCCAGCTTCCCCCTGACATCGCCGCGCTCGAGGGCAATGCCCTCAACAGCGCCGTTGCGCGCATCATGGCGCTGAGCTCGGGCTCCGGCGTCGCCGGCACGGTAGAGCCCTATGAGGCTGCCGCCGCCCAGGCGCTCGATCAGTTCCGGCTCCTGAGCTACCTCGTGGTCATCGGCGCCGCGGCAGGCACGGGTGTTCTCGCTCTGCTTCTGGTCCGGCGCCGGATCGTGCCGCGGCTGCGCGCCCGCAACGAGATCGAAATGGTGGTGCGGCTCGCGCTGCTCGCCTGCTCGGCGATCGCGGTGCTGACGACCTTCGGCATCGTCGCCTCGCTCTTCAATGAAGCGATCCGCTTCTTCACCTTCGTCAATCCGCTCGACTTCTTCTTCGGCACCGTCTGGAACCCCGGCTTTGCGACGACGGGCACCGGCGCGGTCGGCCAGTACGGCATCCTGCCGCTGCTCTGGGGTACGGTGATGGTGGCGGCGATCGCCATGCTGGTCGCGCTACCCATCGGGCTGATGACAGCGATCTATCTCTCCCAATATGCCTCGCGGCGTGTCCGCGACGTGGTCAAGCCCATCATCGAAATCCTCGCGGGCATTCCGACCATCGTCTACGGCTTTTTCGCTCTCGTCACGGTCGGGCCGGCGCTGTCGGGCTTTGGGCAGGCCATCGGGATCGATATCCGCTCGACGAGCGCGCTGACGGCAGGTCTCGTCATGGGGATCATGATCATCCCCTTCATCTCCTCGCTGACCGACGACATCCTGCGCCAGGTGCCGATCTCGCTGCGCGACGGTTCGCTCGGGCTCGGAGCCACCCCCTCCGAAACCATCCGCCGGGTGCTGCTACCGGCGGCGCTGCCCGGCATCGTGGGGGCGTTCCTGCTCGCCGTGTCGCGCGCCATCGGCGAAACCATGATCGTGGTGCTTGCCGCCGGCAATAGCCCGGTGCTGCGCGCCAACCCCGCCGAGCCGATCTCGACGGTCACGGTCACCATCGTCAACCAGCTGACCGGTGACAGCGATTTCGCAGGCCCGCAATCGCTTGTCGCCTTCGCGCTCGGGCTCACGCTCTTCGTGATGACGCTCGGGCTCAATGTCTTCGCCCTCTACATCGTGCGCCGGTTCCGGGAGCAGTACGAATGACCATCTCATCCTCGGGACCATCGACGAGCGCGGCTGACGAAGCCAAGCGCGCCCGCATCCGCGCATCGCTGGCGCGGCGCCACCTGACCGAACGGATCTTCAAGGGCCTCGGCGTCGCCGCGGTCGTCACCGCCCTGGCGCTGGTCGGAACCCTCTTCTGGATGGTGATCTCGAAGGGCTATCCCGCCTTTACCCAGGCCAATGTCGCGCTCGAGGTCTATTTCGACCCCGAGATCATCGATGTGGACGCCGCCCCGGTGCGCGCCGCCGGGCAGTCCGACGCCGATTTTCGCGCCCAGAACCTCGCCTGGCAGCGGCAGGTGACGCTCGCCAACTGGAACGCCATCGTCGAGCAGGCGGTCCGCGATGCGGCCCCCGCAGGCTTCGAGATCGATGCCAGAAGCGCCCTGGCGCTCGTCGAGACCGGGGAACGCCACCGCCTGCGCGACCTCTTCGTCGCCAATCCGGCATTGCTGGGGCAGAGGGTGCCGGTCGAAATGCTCGCCTCGGCCAACACCGACAACTGGCTCAAGGGCACGATCAATCGCGATCTCGAGGATTCCCGCCAGCAGCTTTCTGCCCAGACGCGCGCGCTTGCCGACCAGCTGCTCGAAAACGGCACGATCAGCTTCAAATTCGCCTGGCACATCTTCACCAATGTGGATTCCCGCTCCGCACCGGCCTCCGCCGGGCTGGCAGGCGCGTTTGTCGGTTCGCTCTACATGATGCTGATCGTCATCCTCCTTGCCGTGCCGATTGGGGTCGCAAGCGCGATCTACCTGGAAGAATTCGCGCCCAAGAACCGCTGGACCGATCTGATCGAGGTCAACATCAACAATCTGGCGGCCGTGCCCTCGATCGTCTTCGGGCTTCTGGGCGCCGCGGCCTTCATCCAGTATTTCGGCCTGCCGCGCTCCGCGCCGATCGTCGGCGGTCTGGTGCTGACCCTGATGACGCTGCCCACGATCATCATCGCGACCCGCTCCTCGCTCCGCGCGGTGCCGCCCTCCCTGCGCCAGGCGGCGCTGGGGCTTGGTGCCTCCAAGACGCAGATGGTATTTCACCACGTGCTGCCGGTCACCCTGCCGGGCATCCTGACCGCCACCATCATCGGGGTGGCGCAGGCGCTGGGGGAAACGGCCCCGCTCCTCATCATCGGCATGAACGCCTTCGTCGCCTCGATCCCGGCGACGCCTTTCGATCAGGCAAGCGCGTTGCCCGCCCAGATCTATCTCTGGCAGGGTAACGAGAACCGCAATTTCTTCGAGGCCCGCACCTCGGCTGCGATCATGGTGCTGCTCGCGCTGATGCTCGCGCTCAACGCAATCGCGGTCCTGCTGCGCCGCCGGCTCGAGCGCCGGGGCTGAGGCAGGATCGGAAACGGAGTGATCCCTATGGATATGATGGCTGGAAAATTCGCTGCGAACGTCACGCCTCTCGAGGAGGGGATGTCACTGAGCGATCATCCGATCCGCCTCGAAGCGCGGGACGTGTGCGTCCATTATGGAGCCAAGCAGGCGCTCTATGATGTCTCGATCGACATTCCCGATCGCGCCGTCACCGCCTTCATCGGACCCTCGGGCTGCGGCAAGTCGACCTTCCTGCGCTGCATCAACCGGATGAACGACACCATCGAGGGCGCGCGCGTCACGGGGCGCATCGCGCTCGATGGCGAGGATGTCTATGACCGCAGCCTCGACGTGGTCGAGTTGCGCGCGCGGGTCGGCATGGTGTTCCAGAAGCCCAATCCCTTCCCCAAATCCATCTTCGAGAACGTGGCCTACGGCCCCAAGATCCACGGCATGGTGCGCAACAAGGCCGAGGCGGAGGAGGTCGTCGTCTCCTCGCTGAAGCGCGCCGGCCTCTTCGAGGAGGTCAAGGACCGGCTGCACGAGCCGGGGACGGGCCTTTCGGGTGGCCAGCAGCAGCGCCTCTGCATCGCCCGCGCGATTGCCACGCGCCCCGAAGTGCTGCTGATGGACGAGCCCTGCTCGGCCCTCGACCCGATCGCCACCGCCATCATCGAGGAACTGATCGACGAGCTGCGTGAGAACTTCACCATCGTGATCGTGACGCACTCCATGCAGCAGGCCGCGCGTGTCTCCCAGAAGACCGCCTTTTTCCACCTCGGCAAGCTGATCGAGGAGGGCGATACCGCCAACATCTTCACCAACCCCGCCAAGAAGCAGACCCAGGACTACATCATGGGCCGGATCGGCTGATCGGACGCCCTGGAGACATGACATGACCACTGCAAAGAACGAGCACATCGTCTCCTCCTACGAGGAAGAACTGACCCTGCTGGCCCAGATGATTTCGGAAATGGGCGGGATGGTCGAGGCGGCCGTGACGGACGCCACCCAGGCGCTGCTGAAGCTCGATCATCCGCTGGCGCAGGCGACCATCGCACGCGACAAGATGATCGACGAGATGCAGCGCCGGATCGACGAGAAGGCGGTTTCGATGATCGCCCGGCGCCAGCCCATGGCCGCCGACCTCAGGATGATCATCACCTCGATCCATGTCGCCAACGATCTCGAGCGCGTCGGGGACATGGCCAAGCAGGTCTCGCGGCGCTCGCTGCAGATCGAGGGGCTGAGCCTCGCGCCGAAATTCTATAATGGCGTCAAGCATATGACGACGCTGATCCTGCACCAGCTGCAGGCAGCGCTCGACGCCTATGCGGAGCGCAATTCGGCGGCTGCCGTGGCGGTATGCAACAGCGACGACGAGATCGACGCGCTGCATACCTCGCTCTTTCGCGAGCTGCTGACCTACATGATGGAAGATCCGCGCAACATCACGCAGTGCACCCATCTGCTGTTCTGCGCCAAGAGCCTCGAGCGGGTCGGCGACCACGCCACCAACATCGCCGAGGCGGCCTATTACCTCGATACCGGCAAGCATCTCTCCTCGGCCGTCGAGGATCTGCATCGCACCCAGGTCAAGGTCTGACACGCCAATGTCGGGGACAATCCTGATCGTCGAGGACGAGGCCGACCTTGCCGAGATGATGCGCTACAATCTCGAGGCCGAGGGCTTCGTGGTGAGCGCGGCCGAAAGCGGGGACGAGGCTGCCGACATGATGCGCGAGCGCGTGCCGGACCTCATCCTGCTCGACTGGATGCTGCCGGGGCTCTCGGGGATCGAGCTCTGCCGGCGCTGGCGCGCGCGCGAGGAGACCGCCCGCGTGCCCATCATCATGCTGACCGCGCGCGGCGAGGAAGAAGAACGCGTGCGCGGGCTCGCGACGGGCGCCGACGACTATGTGGTCAAGCCCTTCTCCATCCCCGAGCTCATCGCGCGCATCAATGCGCTGCTGCGCCGGTCGAGCCCCCAGCTCGTCGCTGCGGTCCTCAAGGCCGGCGATCTCGAGATCGACCGGACGAGCCATCGGGTGCGCCGGGCTGGCCGCGAGATCCATCTGGGGCCGACCGAATATCGCCTGCTCGAATATCTGATGCGCCATCCCGGACGCGTCTACAGCCGCGAGCAATTGCTCGACGGGGTCTGGGGCAATGACGTCTATGTGGACGAGCGGACGGTCGATGTGCATGTCGGCCGGCTGCGCAAGGCGATCAATCGGGGCCGGCAGGCCGATCCGATCCGTACCGTGCGCGGGGCAGGCTACGCCTTCGACGAGCAGTTCGCGGCGACCTAGTCCGGCCGTCTGGTTCGAGCGCCAGAATGCGAAACCCCGGCCGCGGCCGGGGTTTTTGCTGTCGTCTCCCGTTGGTGAAGCGCCTCAGCGCTTCTTGCGGTCAACCTGATGATAGGCCCGGCGGGCGTGGAATTCGCAATAGGGCTTGCCGTCTTCGGAATGCTGGCCGCAGAAATAGAAGCCTGCCGACAGCGGGTCGCCGATCGGCCATTTGCAGGTGTGCTCGTTGAGCCCCAACAGGCTGATGCGGTTGGCTTCGGGCACGAAGGGCTCGGCCTGCGGGGCGATCTCGATTTCCTGTTCCATCTCTTCGGCAATCTTGAGGGCAGTGGCGCCCTGCATCGGCGCGCTCACCATGGTGCGCTGCTTGACCATGCCGGCGCTGCTGCCGCCTGTGCCCATGGGCCGCGGTGCGCTGGGTGCAGCAGAAGCGCCCGTGCTGATGCGTCGCGCAGGCGTGCGCGGCGTGGTGCGCACGCGCGGCGCGGCGCTGGCGGGCTTGGAGCGTCCAGAAAGCTTGAGGCGATGAACCTTGCCGATCACCGCGTTGCGGGTCACCCCTTCGCCCAGAACCCCGGCGATCTGGCTCGCGCTCAGACCTTCCATCCAGAGTTTCTTCAACAGCTCCACGCGTTCTTCAGTCCAGCCCACGCTCATGCTCCTAATTTCGGTTCGTCGGACTCCCTCAACGTGCCGCCAGCCGGTCCGGCAGCCGTACACTACGCATCGTAGGTCGATGGGGTCCGCCACACGAGATATCGTGTCCCAATGACCGGGATATTACACGGCGGCCGGAATCCGTTGCAAGAGTCGGGGGGCACTTTCCCCCGAAAAGGGCAGCGCGCTCCGGCTGCCGGGGAAGGCTGAGTCAAATCAGCGACTTGGGCAGCAAGATTGACATTTCGGGGCATTTTGCGCATGAGTTTTGCCCACCGCGCGCCGCAAATGGGTCGCGCGTTTTTGGTTTTTGTGGGTCTTTTGCAACAGGCTTCGAGAAGGAAAGCACACCATGTCCGCGCTCTATGGCACCTATGCCCGGTCCGAACTCGCCTTCGAGCGGGGCGAGGGTATGCGCCTGTATAGCCAGGACGGTACGCCCTATCTCGATTTCCACTCAGGCATCGCGGTCAACGCCCTCGGGCATGGCGACCCGCACCTGGTGGCGGCGCTGAAGGCTGCCGCGGACAAGGTCTGGCACACCTCCAACGTCTTCACCATCACCGAGCAGGAGCGGCTCGGCCAGCGGCTCGTCGATGCCACCTTCGCCGATGCGGTGTTCTTCGGCAATTCGGGCGCCGAAGCGCTCGAATGCGCGATCAAGACCGCCCGGCGCTATTTCTTCGACAAGGGCGAGAAGGACCGCTACGAGATCATCGCCTTTACCGGCGCCTTTCACGGCCGGACGCTCGGCACGATCGCGGCGGGTGGCAATCCAAGCTATATCGAGGGTTTTGGGCCGGCGGCGCCCGGCTTCGTCCATGTCGCCCCAGGCGACCTGGCGGCCGTCGAGGCGGCGATCACGCCCAAGACCTGCGCCATCCTCATCGAGCCCGTGCAGGGCGAGGGCGGGGTTACGGCCATGACGACAGAGTTCATGCGCGGCCTGCGCGCGCTCTGCGACCAGCACGGCATGCTGCTGGTGCTCGACGAGGTGCAGTGCGGCTACGGGCGGACCGGAAAGCTCTTTGCCTATGAGTGGTCGGGGATCACGCCCGACATCATGGCGGTTGCCAAGGGCATTGGCGGCGGGTTCCCGCTCGGCGCCTGCCTTGCGACGGCCGAAGTCGCCAAATCCATGGTGCCGGGCACGCATGGCTCGACCTATGGCGGCAATCCGCTCGCCAGCGCCGTGGGCAATGCGGTGCTCGATCGCATTCTCGAGCCCGGTTTCATCGAGAACGTGCACGCCATGGGCCAGAAGCTCGCCTGGCATCTGCAGCAGCTCGCCCAGCGCTACCCGCAATACGTGCTCGAACTGAGGGGCAAGGGCCTGCTCGCCGGCATCAAGATCACCCCGCCGGTGCGCGAGTTCGTCGCGCGGCTTCGTGACGATCACCACATGCTGGCGATCGGGGCCGGCGACAACGTGCTGCGCCTCATTCCCCCGCTGATTGCCACCGAGGCCGATATCGCCGAAGCTGCCGGCAAGCTCGCCGATGCCTTTGCCGCCATCGAGGCCGAGTCCGCCGCCGCGCAATAAGCCTTTCATTCATCCGTTAAAGGAACCGGACCACACCATGACCGGCACCCCAAGACATTTCCTGAATATCGACGACTTCACCTATGACGAACTGCGCGGCATGCTCGATGTCGCAGTGGAGCTGAAGGCCCGCCTGCACAAGGGCGATCGCCCGCTGCTGCTCAAGGACAAGTCGCTCGCCATGATCTTCGAGCGCCAGTCCACCCGCACCCGCGTCTCGTTCGACGTCGGGATGCGCCAGCTCGGCGGGGAGACGATCATCCTCACCGGGCAGGAAATGCAGCTTTCCCGCGAGGAGACGCTCGAAGACACGGCGCGCGTGATGTCGCGCTATGTCGATGCGATCATGATCCGCATCCTGAGCCACGCCGATCTGCTGGAGCTCGCGGGCGCCTCGAGCGTGCCGGTGATCAACGGGCTGACCCGGCGCGGGCATCCCTGCCAGGTCATGGCCGATCTCATGACCTTCGAGGAGCATCGCGGCTCGATCCGGGGCGCGAACGTGGCGTGGGTCGGGGACAGCAACAACGTGCTCCATTCCTGGGTGAACGCGGCCGAGCTCTTCGGTTGCACGCTCACCATCGCGGTGCCTGAGGAATACTGGCCCGAAAAGGACCTGATGGACGACATCCGAAAGGCCGGCAGCGCCGTGCGGCTCATCGAGGATCCAGACGAAGCGGTGACCGGTGCGGATCTGGTGCTTACCGACACCTGGGTCTCGATGGGCGACACCGACGCGGCCGAGCGCAGGCGGGTCTTGAAACCCTACCGGGTCGACACCAATCTAATGGCCCGGGCGAAAGCCGATGCGCTCTTCATGCATTGCCTGCCCGCTCACCGCGGCGACGAAGTCACCGACGAGGTCCTCGATGGGCCCCAATCGGTCGTATTCGATGAAGCCGAGAACAGACTTCACGCACAAAAGGCGATCCTGTGCTGGGCGTTCGGGATCGAAACGGTCTGATGACACAATCCCAATTGTCGGGCTTCGGGCTCGACCGCCCCGAGAGCGGCGATGACGTGGTGGTGCCCTTTGCGCTCGAGGCGCTCGATGGGCGCGGGCGCGTCGTGCGGCTCGGCGAGGCACTCGATTCCATTCTGAGCCGGCATGCCTACCCCGAGCCCGTCGCTCGGCTCCTGGGGGAAGCGGTCGTGCTTGCCGCGCTGATCGGCTCGGCGCTCAAGTTCGAGGGCCGCTTCATCCTCCAGACCCAGACCGATGGTCCGGTCAATCTCATTGTGGTCGACCTCGACGCACCCGACGGGCTGCGCGGCTATGCCCGCTTCGATGCCGATCTGGTGCAGCAGGCCATCGCGCGCGGCGAAACCCGCCCCCACCAGCTGCTCGGCAAGGGGCACCTGGCGATGACGGTCGACCAGGGCGTCCACATGGAACGCTATCAGGGCATCGTCGCGCTCGATGGCGGTACGCTCGAGGACGTGGCGCATGTCTATTTCCAGCAATCCGAGCAGATCCCTACCCTCGTGCGGCTTGCAGTCGCCGAGCTGACCGAGCGCGGTGGCCAGCCTTCATGGCGAGCCGGCGGCGTACTCGTGCAGCACATGCCGCCCCATGGCGGACAGACCATGCCGGACCTGCCTGGAGACGGGGATTTCGACAATCCCGAGACCAGCGATCCCGATTTCGTCGAGAGCGACAAATGGGCCCAGACCAAGGCGTTGCTGGGTACGTTGGATGACGTCGAACTTGCCGATCCGGAAGTGTCGCCCGAGCGGCTGCTCTTCCGCCTCTACCACGAGACGGGCGTGCGGGTGTTCGATCCCATCGCCCTCGAGGAGCGGTGCACCTGCTCGGCCGAGCGGATCGAGGCGATGCTGCGCGACAGCTTCACCTCCGAGGAACGCGCCGACATGGTCGTCGATGGCGAGATCGAAGTGGTCTGCGAGTTCTGCTCGGCCGACTACCACTTCAAGCCGCACGAGTTCGAAACCGAGCACTGAGCGGCGCCTCACTTCTGCGGCAATGCACTGGCGGAACGGGCAAGCGGGTGGCACCTTCGGGCCGCGTGATCCGGGGGAAGACGTGCTCGACACACATATGCGCAGGTTGATCGACCCGCCCCTCGACCGGGCGGGTCGGGCTCTGGCCGATGCCGGCATCGGAGCCAACCAGGTGACCCTGGCCGGGCTCGTCATCGGTCTCGGCGCGGCGATCGCAATCGGCCTGGGCTGGTTCGTGCTCGCCCTTGTTCTCGTTATCGTGTCGCGGCTTCTCGATGGGCTCGACGGGGCCGTCGCACGCCGGAACGGCGTGACCGATTTCGGCGGGTTTCTCGACATTGCCTGCGACTTCGCCTTCTATGGCGCGGTGCCGCTCGCCTTCGCGATCCACGATCCGGCCCAGAACGGGCTTGCCGCAGCGCTTCTGCTCGCGGCCTTCTACGTCAATGGGACGAGTTTTCTCGGCTACGCGGTGCTCGCCGAGCGGCGCCGCATGAGCACCGACGCGCGGGGGCTGAAGACGCTCTATTTCACCGGCGGCCTTCTCGAGGGCACCGAGACCATCGCTTTTTTCATCGCCTTCGTGATCTGGCCGGACTGGTTCTGGCTCCTGGCGCTGGTGTTCGCGGCCGGCTGTCTCGTAACGACAGCCAGCCGCGTCATGCTCGCCTGGAAGATCTTCGGATCCCGTCCCTAGATCTGGGAGAGCCCGTAGTCGAGGTCGGCAATCAGGTCGTCGGCGCTTTCGAGCCCCACCGAAAGCCGCAACAGGCCCGGAGTGATGCCGGATTCAAGGCGCACCTCTTCGGCAAGCCGCTGATGCGTCGTTGTCGTGGGGTGCGTGATGATCGACTTGGCATCGCCCAGATTGTTGGAAATGAGGATCACCGCGAGCGCATCGGCAAGGCGGAAAGCCTCGGTCTGCCCGCCCTTGACTTCGAAGGCAACGAGGCTCGAGCCCGCCCGCATCTGGCGCTTGCCAAGCTCGTATTGCGGATGGTCGGGATGGTGCGGGTAGAGGACGCGCGCGATCTTTTCGTGCTGGCCGAGGAAATCGGCGACCCGCGCGGCGCTCTCGGTCATCTGCCGCACGCGCAGATTGAGCGTTTCGAGACCCTTCAGCATCACCCAGGCGTTGAACGGGCTCATCGAGGGGCCCGTCTGGCGGATGAAGGTGTGGATGTCCCCACCGATCAGTTCAGCCGAACCGAGGATCACCCCGCCCATGGCGCGGCCCTGACCGTCTATGTGCTTTGTCGCCGAATAGACGACGAGGTCGGCCCCGAGCGCGAGCGGGGACTGCCAGATCGGCGTCGCAAAGACGTTATCGACGATCAGCACGGCCCCATGGGCGTGCGCGATCTCGGCAACGGCGGCGATGTCGACCAGTTCGAGCGTGGGGTTTGTCGGGCTTTCGAGGAATACCGCGCGGGTGTTGGGGCGCATCGCGGCAGCAAAATTGGCCGGATCGCGTCCGTCGACGAGCGTCGACTCGATCCCCCAGCGGGGCAGATAATCTTCGACAACGTAGCGGCAGGACCCAAAGAGGGCGCGCGCCGAGACGACATGGTCGCCGGCCCGCAGCTGGCTCATCAGCGCGGTGGTGACCGCCGCCATGCCGGTTGCAAGGCCGCGCGCGGCCTCGGCGCCTTCGAGCAGCGCCATGCGCGTCTGGAACATCTCGACGGTCGGGTTGGAGAAGCGCGAATAGATATAGCCGGGGTCGTCGCCCTTGAAGCGCGCCTCGGCGGCGGCCGAGCTCGGGTAGATGTAGCCCGAGTTCATGAACATCGCTTCGGAGGTTTCGCCGAAAGGCGAGCGCTCGGTGCCCCCGTGCACAAGCTGGGTTTCGGGCGAGCGGCGCGTCGGGTCGCTCAGCGGATTGTTCTTTCTGGACATCGAACCCTCGAAACGAAAAAACCGGCACGCATTCCTGCGGCCGGTAGAACGGTCTGTTAGCGAGTTGTTTTAGGTGGCTGCAAGACCGGCCAAATCACCACCGGGGCCGGTTTTACGGGGATGCGGGTGCTGCGTCAATCAGCGCTGATCCTCGCCGGGATTGCTGAGAGCGGCCTCTGTTGCTATCGAAGGCGCGATTGGGCCCCGGGGGATGATTATGACAAGCCAGAGCACTTGGCCGCGCGGGGTCTATCCGGCCCGGCTGATCGAGCGGCTGCACGCCGAGGGCCATATCGGTGCCCGGCGTCCATTTGACGCCGATCAGGTGCAGCCGGCGAGCCTCGACCTGCGCCTTGGGGATCGGGCGTTCCGTGTCCGCTCCAGTTTCCTGCCCGGGCCCGACCGCACCGTTGCCGAGCGCATCGACAGCCTCAAGCTCCACGAGATCGACCTGACCGCAGGCGCCGTGCTCGAGCGGGGCTGCGTCTATCTCGTGCCGCTGCAGGAAAGCCTGTCATTGCCCCCCGGCGTCGCTGCGGGTGCCAACCCCAAGAGTTCGACGGGCCGCCTCGACGTCTTCACCCGGGTGATCGGGGATCGGGCGCAGGGTTTCGATACCATGCCTGCAGGCTATCAGGGCCCTCTCTACCTCGAGGTCAGCCCCCGCACCTTCCCGGTCCTCGTGCGCGAAGGCTCGCGCCTCTCGCAGATGCGCTTCCGGATGGGCGACAGCCGCCTGACGCTCGCCGAGCATCTGGCGCTGCACAAGGCGGAGACGCTGGTCTATGACGCCGACCAGCAGGTGGGGGAGGGTGTCTCGCTCTCGATCGACCTCAAGGGCGCAGATCGCGGCGGGCTCGTCGGCTTCCGCTCCAAGCGCCATTCCGCGGTGATCGATGTCGACAAGAAGGACGCGCTCGACGTCCTCGACTTCTGGGACCCGCTCATCAATCGCGGGAAGGACGAGCTGATCCTCGATCCTGACGAGTTCTATATCCTCGTCAGCCGGGAGGCCGTGCACGTGCCCCCGAGCCATGCCGCTGAAATGGTGCCTTTCGATCCGCTGGTGGGCGAATTCCGCGTCCACTACGCGGGCTTCTTCGATCCGGGCTTCGGGCATTCGGCCGCGGGCGGCACGGGGAGCCATGCGGTGCTCGAGGTGCGGAGCCGCGAAGTGCCGTTCCTGCTCGGGCATGGCCAGATCATCGGACGGCTGGTCTACGAACGTCTCGCCGAAGCGCCCGACCGGCTCTACGGCGCGGGGCTGGGCTCGAACTATCAGGCGCAGACCCTGAAGCTCTCCAAGCACTTCCGGCCCTTCAGCCTCATATGAAAAGGGCCGCCCTGGGGCGGCCCTTCCGGTCTGGTCAGTCGGCGCCCCGGGCAATCGCCTGGGGGTCGACGAAGCGCTTTTGCCAGATGAAGAGCCCCACGCCGATGGCGAGGCCGATCGCGTCGGTCAACAGCCCACCCTGGATCATGCCGAGCGCGCCGATCGCGAGCACGATCCTGAGCGCGGGGTTGAGGAGGCCGAAATACCAGCCCTGCACCGCAGCGGCGAGGAAGTAGATCCCGATCGATGCCGTGATGAAGACGTGCAGGATCTCGTGCCATTCGCCCTGCATCAGCATGGCGTCGGAATAAAAGAACATGAACGGCACGACGAAGGCGGCGAGGCCGAACTTGAAGCTCTCGACCGAAGTCTTCATCGGATCCGCCCCCGAAAGGGCCGCTCCGGCATAGGCCGCAAGCGCGACTGGGGGCGTAATGGCCGACATCACCGCATAGTAGAAGACGAAGAAATGGGCGGTGAGCGGCGGGATGCCGAGCGAGATCAGCCCCGGCGCCACGACCGCCGCCGAGACCGCATAGGCGGCCGTGGTCGGCATGCCCATGCCCAGGACGATGGAAATGCACATCGCAAAGAAAAGGGCGATGAGCTGGTTCTGGTCGGCGATGGCGAGCAGCAGGGTGGAAAAACGCGCCCCGACCCCGGTAAGGGCGATCACCCCCACGATGATGCCCGCGCAGGCGCAGACCGCCACGAGCTGGATCGACATCTTGGCGGCAAGCTCGAGCGCCTTGAGGATGGCACGCGGACCCATGCGGTGCGGGGTCAGCCAGCTGACCACTGCCGCCGCGGCCATGGCGAGCGTGCCCGCCCGGATGACCGAATAGCCGGCAAAGAGCGTGTAGATCAGGATGATGATAGGGATGAAGAGGTAGACCTGCTTGAGGAGCTCCTTGAAGATCGGCAGCTCGTTCTTGGGCAGGCCCTTCATGCCCAGCTTGGTCGCCTGCAGGTCGACCATGAAGTAGACCGAAGCGAAGTAGAGGACCGCCGGGATGATCGCGGCGACGACGATGTCGGTATAGGGGATGCCGGTGACTTCGGCCATGATGAAGGCGCCCGCCCCCATGATGGGCGGCATGATCTGCCCGCCGGATGAGGCCGCCGCCTCGATCGCCCCGGCGCTCTTGGCCGGGTAGCCGACGCGCTTCATGAGCGGGATGGTGAGCGAGCCGGTCGCCACCACATTGCCCGCCGACGTGCCGTTGATCATGCCCATGAGGCCCGAGGCGAAGACCGCAACCTTGGCCGGACCGCCCCGCGCACGCCCGGCGGCGGCAAAGGCGAAATTGACGAAATAGTCGCCGACCTTCGAGGCCTGCAGGAAAGCTGCAAAGGTGATGAAGAGGATGATGTAGGTCGAGGACACCGCGACCGGATCCCCGAGGACGCCCTGATCGGTGAAGATGTAGGTGAAGAACCGCTCCGGGGTATAGCCGCGATGAGCAAGAAAGCCCGGCAGATAAGGGCCGGCGAAGGAATAGAGAATGAAGATGCCGGCGATGACCACCAAGGCGAGGCCGGCGACGCGGCGCGTCACCTCGAGGATCAGCAGGACCCCGACGAGCGCGGCGTAAAAGTCGGCTGGCTGGGCCAGCGCAGTGCCCGCGCGCAGGCGGATCGGGCCGACATTGAAGAGGATATAGCCCATCATGGCGATGGCGGAGAGGCCGAGCAAATAGTCGGTCCAGTGGATGCGGCTCGCGGATTTGACCGGGAAGAACCAGCCCGAGGCCATCGCAGCGATTGTGCCGACTAATAGGGGAATGCCGAAGCTCTGGAAGACGAATGCGTCCGGGGCGCGCACGCCTGCAAACCAGAGTCCGGCCCAGGCAAAGGCGACCATGGCGAACCCATAGCCGATGCCGGCCGCGGCGACCGCCATGAGCAGAAGATTGACCGGATGCTGCCGCGCACGCTCGGTCGCCCCGGTGTCGTCTAGAGTGACGTTTGCAGCCGAGTAGATGAGGAAGCCCAGCAGCAGCCCGCCCGCCACATGCAGCATGCGGTAGGTCCAGGTCTCGAGCGGGTAGAGGTTCATCACCCCCACATGGAAGGCGGTATAGAGGATGCAGAGCGCCACGACGGCCCAGTTGAGCCGCCCGCCCAGCGTGCGCTGGTTGGTTGCCAGCGGTTCCTCGTCGACATTCTGCGCGATGATCGGCGACGCATGCTCTGCGGGCGCCGGATTGGCGGTGGTCATGGTCTCTCCTCCCATGGAGCCGCACGCGGGTGCGGTGATCTGACAGTGCAGGCGGCGGCCCTGGGGCCGTCGCCTGCGTTCATCTTGAAGGCTGGAAAGATCAGCCCTTCAGTTCGTCGGGGATCGAGACGCCGATTTCCTCGAAATAGCGCACCGCGCCCGGATGGTAGGGTAGGAAGGTGTTCTTGTCGGTGTTCTCGGCCACGGTCTCGGCTGCGGTCGAGTGGATCTGCATCATGCGCTCGTTGTTTTCCATGACGAGCTTGGTGATCTCGTAGGCGAGGCTTTCGGGCATGTCCTGATGAGCCACCGCGAAGTTCCAGAGCGCGACGGTCGGCTGCGCGTCGGGATATCCTTCATAGAGCCCGCCCGGGATGTCGAAGCCCGCGAGTTCGGGGCGTTCGGCGAGGATGGCCGAGACCTGTTCGGGAGTGAACGCGAAGATGTTGACGTCGTTTTCCGCCGCGATCTGCGCGAAGGCCGCGATCGGCACGCCGGCTGCGAAGGCGAAGGCGTCGATCAGCCCGTCTTTGACCTGGCCCACCGCGTCATTGGCGCCCGAGAAGCTGACGTCGGGAGAAACCCCGACCACGTCGAAATAGATCGGCCAATAGGTCGCCGCGGTGCCGCCGGCCGGGCCGACCGAGACGCGCTTGCCGTCGAGATCTGCGACGTCGCTGATGCCCGAGGATGCGAGCGCAACCACCTGGAAGGGCGTCTGGTACATGGGGAAGAGGGCGCGCATGCTCTTGTGCTCGAGCCCCGGTGCGAGTTCGGAATTGCCCATCCACGCATCATAAGCGGGGCCCATGGTGACGAGGCCGATCTCATGGTCGCCCGTCTCGACGAGCGTCGCGTTCTGGACGGGGCCGCCGGTCACTTCACCCGAGGCGTTGACGCCGAGTTCTTCGGAGATGAGGCCCGCAAGGCCCGTGCCGTAGATGAAATAGGTGCCGCCCTGGCTGGCCGTGCCGATGGTCAGGCTGTTGGGCCAGCCGGCCCGGTCGTCCTGTGCCACAGCGGGGCTTGCGATGATGAGGGCTGCCGCCGCGCTGGCGGCCAAAGTCGAGATGCGCATCGCGCTCTCCTCCCGTCCTTTTGTTTATGGTTCGCCCGGCCCGGGTTCCTCCCGCGGGCCTAAGGTAGAACCATCAAGGATCGGCGATATCCGAGGCGCAAGCGCAGAGCGCCTCCCCCAACCCCTCAATCCGGTTCGGGGCGAACCGATGGGTGAATTGCGTGACATGAGCCGCCTCAGATGGGTGGAAATCCACCCATCGGCTCAATCCTGATCGAGCATCGGACCGGGAATGCGCTTGTCGAGCGCGTAGCGCTGCATCTTCTCGTAGAGAGTCTTGCGCGAGATGCCGAGGGATTCGTAGACGGGCTTCAGGCTTCCACCATGCGCCATCAGCGCGCTGGCAATCACCTGCCGTTCGAACTCGGCAACCCGGTCGACGAGCCGGGTGGGGGCTTCGGCGGGCGTCGGGCGGCCATCCTCGAACTGCAGGCCGAGCCCCAGCGCGAAGCGATCGGCCGCGTTGCGCAACTCCCGGACATTGCCCGGCCAGTCCCGCTCGGCGATGGCGGCGATGATTGCGGGAGGGACCTCGATGAGGTCGCGCCGATAGCGCGCGGCGGCTTCGTTGACGAGATGCAGGAAGAGAAGCGGAACGTCCTCGCGCCGCGCCGAGAGCGGCGGCACGTGCAGTGTGATGACGTTGAGCCGGTAGAGCAGGTCGGCACGGAAGCGGCCCGCGCGAACTTCGGCTTCGAGGTCGGCCTTGCTGGTTGCAATGAAGCGTACGTCGAGCGGCTGCGCCTCGTCTGCGCCCAGCCGTGTCACGGCACGATCCTGGATGACGCGCAGGAGCTTGGCCTGAAGGTCGAGCGGCATGGCCGAGATCTCGTCGAGCAGGATGGTGCCGCCGCGCGCGTGCTCGAAGCGGCCGAACCGCGCCCTGACCGCGCCGGGAAAAGCGCCGACCTCATGGCCGAAAAGCTCGCTCTCCATCAGCGTGGCCGGCAGCGCTGCGCAGTTGATGGCGACGAACGGCTTGCTGGCCCTCGGCCCCAGATCGTGCAGCGCACGGGCCGTGACCTCCTTGCCGACCCCGGTCTCCCCAACGATCAGCACGTCGGCATCCGTGGGCCCTGCAGCGCGGACCCGGTAACGCAGGTCGACCATGGCATTGGTGCGCCCGATCAGCCGCTGTTCGATGTCGTCGCGCTGGCCGGCCGCAGCGCGCAGGATCCGGTTTTCGAGCAGCAGGCGCCGCCAGTCGAGCGCACGGGCGGCGGTTTCGGCGAGATGGTTGGGCGCAAAGGGCTTTTCGATGAAGTCATACGCGCCTTCGCGCATGGCGCGCACGGCCAGCTGCACATCGCCATGGCCGGTCACGAGGATCACCGGAATGTCGGCGTCAAGCTCGTGGATCCGGCCCATCAGCGTCATGCCGTCCATACCCGGCATGCGGATGTCGGTGATCACGATGCCATTGAAACCATAGCCAACGAGCTCCAGCGCCCGTTCGGCGCTGCCGAGGTCGCGAACCTTGAGCCCGGCAAGGTCGAGGGCCTGCGCCGAGGCACGGCGCAGATCCTCCTCGTCATCGACGAGCAGCGCAAGCCCCGGATTCATTCGGCCGCCTCGACGAGGCTGCTGCTCGCGCTGGCGAGGGTGACGATAAACTCGGCCCCGCCGTCGGGGTGGTTGCGGGCGGCAAGGGCGCCGTCGAAATCCTTGATGATGTTGTAGGAAATCGAGAGCCCGAGGCCCAGCCCCTTGCCGACGCCCTTGGTGGTGAAGAAGGGATCGAAGATGCGCCCGATCACGGCCTTGTCGATGCCCGGGCCGTGATCGCGCACGGCGATCTCGACGGTGTCTCCGGCACGTCTGGCACTGAGTTCGATGCGCCGGTCGGGCCCGTCCTCCACGGCATCGGCGGCGTTGCCGATGATGTTGACGAGAACCTGTTGCAGCCGCACAGAGCCCGCGCGCACGAAAAGGCCCGGCTCGACGGACTGCTCGATCTGCGCGCCCGCACTGCCGATGCGGCCCGCCACGATCTCGAGCGTCGCTTCGATGACGCCCTCGAGGGCCACCGGCCCGAGCTTCTCGTTCGGCTTGCGCGCGAAATTGCGCAGGTGCCGGCTGATCGAAGCCATCCGGTCAGCAAGCGCCGAGATGCGTGAGACGTTTTCGCCCGCATCCGCCGCGCGACCGCGGTCCAGCAGCACAAGCGCATTGTCGGCATAGGTCTTGACCGCAGAGAGGGGCTGGTTGAACTCATGGCTGAGGGCCGCCGACATCTGGCCGAGCGCGGCGAGCTTGCCCGCCTGGACGAGGTCGGACTGCGTCTTGCGCAGCTCGATTTCGGTTGCGGTGCGCTCGGCCACTTCGCGCTCGAGCTGATGGTTGACGCTGGCGAGCGCGGCGGTGCGCTCGGCAACGCGGCGCTCCAGCGTTTCGCGGGCCTCCTGCTGCAGCTGCATGCGTTCGGCAAGCCGGGCCCGGCGCTGCACGAGGCTGACGATGGCCATGCCGGCAAGCCCGAGCAGGAGCAGCGCTGCAAGGACCGTCGTGCCGGCCTGGGCGCGGGCGGAGCCGGTTTCGAGCAGCACTTTCACCGTCCAGCCGGCCTCGGGCATGTCATCGGCAAGCACGAGATATTCGCGCGCTTCCCCGGTCTGCCCGATCGTCATCAGCTCCTGCCCGCTGTCGCGCGCTTCGCGGAGCACCGGCAGGTCCCGCAGCACGGCATTGGCATAGCGCCGCGTTTCCCCGGTGCGTGCGCGCCGTTCGGGCGTAAGGGGCAGGAGGCCCGTGAACAGCCAGTCGCGCCGGCCCGTCATGAAGATGATGCCCTCGGGGTCCGAGACGATGATCTCGTGGTCGCCCCCCGCCCATGAGTTCTCGATGGCATCGAGATCGACCTTGAAGACGAGAACGCCGGCGATCGCGTCCCCAATCCGGATCGGGGACGAGAAATAATAGCCCCGCTTGAGCGAGGTGGTCCCGAGCGCGAAAAAGCGCGCTCTTTCGCCCGCCATCGCCTCGTAGAAATAGGGACGGTAGCTGAAATTCTCCCCGACGAAGGTCGGCGAGATGTCGAAATTGCTGGCGGCAATGGTCATGCCGTCGGGCAGCATCACGTAGATGTCCGAGGATTCGAGCAGCGTGTTGACCGATTTGAGGTAGCGGTTGATGTCCTCGCGCAGTGCCGCATTGTCGGGATCGCGCACCAGCGCCTTGACCCCCTCGTTTTCCGCGATCAGCGGTGGCAGGGATTCATAGCGGCTCATATGGCCGCGCAGCGCGGCGACGGCGAGGCGGAGCGTGGTCTGCGCCCGGTTCGCCGCCTCGTTAAGGTAGACATTGGTGGCGTAGGCGCCGCCCAGGGTCGCGATCGCGAGGCCCAGTGCGAGCATCAGCCCTGCTCCGAGCAGCAGCCCCCGCCGTTTCGATATCGCGCTCCACCACGCCATCCGGCGTCCTCCCGTTCGGCCGGTTTTAGCCTGTGGCCGCTCAAAGGACCAGTCGCCGATATGCATCGGAACCAATCGCGCCGGCCTGACTTTCTGTGTCAACACGGAGGCAGACATGCAGGCCAACGCCGCAACCCGATCCATCGCCCGCTATGCCGGCACCATCGCCGCCACGGTCATCTTCACCGGTGCAGCGTTCACCATGGGCGGACAGATGCTGGTCACCGCGATCGGTGGTGCGCCCGGTTCGGCAGTCGCTTCTGCCTCGTCCACGCCCACCGAAACGGTCGCCGCCTTCCGGGAGATCGAACCCTTGTCACCGAGCGATCCGCGCGCGGCTGCTGCACTCGCCGTGTCGGTTGCGGCATCGGGTCGGCCGGCGGGCGAGGCGCCCTCGACCATCGAAGGTGTCGTCGGACTGCCGGGCGCTCCCGAGGCTCTGGCACCCAGCGCCGAAGATTTGGCGCCGCGCGAGATGCGCCGTGTGACGGCAAGTAGCCTCAATGTGCGCGCAGCGCCGGTTTCGGGCAGCGCCGTCCTTGGCTCGGTCCGTCGCGACACCCGGCTTGCCGTGCATGAAGTCAACGGACGCTGGGTACGGGTGAGCGACGGGGCAGGGGTGGAAGGTTGGGTCTTCGACACCTATCTGGCGCCCGCCGACACCGAGATGGCCGCGCTCGACCGCTAAGCGTCAGAACAGCTTTAGCAGCATAAATCCGAGCATGCCGGCTCCGCCCAGAAGGGCGAGGCCGGCCAACGCTATGAGGCCGTCGCGCGTCAGGATCGACAGGCTGATCAGGAGGATCACGCCCGAGAGGATCGACGAGCTCGTCGGAATGAACTCGAAGAGCGGCATGATGAGCCCGAGCAGCGTGCAGATGCTCAAGAGCACGCGCGATGCGATCGCCCCTGTGAGCATGGGCAAGCGCCGTCGCGTGATCCGGTCGATCCAGCGGGTCGGCGCGCCGACCGCGCGGATGGCGCTTTGCAGCTTCTGACGGTCGATGGATCGTCGACGGATCCAGCCGGGGAGCCATGGGGCGGTGCGTCCGAAGAGTGCCTGGCCCGCGATCAAAGCCATGGTGAGACCGGCGACGGTGCTCAGACCGGGAATGGCACTTGCCGGCGTCACGACGATTGCCGAGGGCACGATGAGAAGCGGCGCAAACCCTAGCGCGCCTATGGCCTCGGCGATTTCGCTGACCTTGATCTTCTCGGGATCGGCGCCGGCCTCCGAGACGGTTTCGAGCAGGCTGGTGAGCGTCCCTTCATCGCCCTGGGGACGGCCCGATGCTCCGTCGTTAGCCCTTGGCAGACCAGACATAAATTCCATCTCCGCAGCATTCGAAACGGCCGGCGCAATCGACGAGACCAGATTTATGGTTGAAATGGGGCATGCGCCACTCTATGTTGAGCACATCAAACGTTCGAACAGCGCTTTTGCAGCCGGATCTTAACATGGACTCTGGCGCGGCGCTTTGTTGTATTTTGAATTTGAGAAATTGAACAGCGAAGTGCCGTCGGGCATTTTGACTTGTTCGCCAAGAAGAGGGCTGATGAAAGCCAAGCTGAAAGTCGAAAACGTCTTCAAGATCTTCGGCGACGCCCCGCAGGATGCGGTCGAGCGGCTGAAGCGTGGAGAGGACAAGAAGACCATTCTCGAACAGACGGGCCAGACCGTCGGCGTCCAGGACGTGAGTTTCGAGGTTCCGGAAGCCAGCATTTTCGTCGTCATGGGCCTTTCGGGGTCCGGCAAGTCGACGCTGGTGCGCATGCTCAACGGTCTCATCAAGCCGAGCAGCGGCAGCATCCTGATCGATGGGGATGACGTGGCCTCCTGTTCGGCCGAGACGCTGCGCAACATCCGACGCAACAAGATTGCCATGGTGTTCCAGCACTTCGCGCTCTTTCCCCACAAGAGCGTGCTCGAGAATGCCGCCTATGGCCTCAAGGTCAAGGGCGTGTCGGCGGCCGAACGGCGCAAACGCGGGCTCGAGGCATTGGAACGTGTCGGGCTCGACGGTTATGCCGAAAGCCTGCCGAGCGCCCTCTCTGGCGGCATGCAGCAGCGTGTCGGACTGGCCCGCGGCCTTGCGACCGAGCCGCAGATCCTGCTCATGGACGAACCCTTCGGCGCGCTCGATCCGCTGATCCGCAGGGAAATGCAGGATGAGCTGCTCGCCCTGCAGAAGAGCCTGCGCAAGACGATCATCTTCATCACCCACGACCTCAACGAGGCCCTGCTGCTCGGTGATCGCATCGCCATCATGAAGGATGGTCGCTTCGTGCAGGTCGGCACGGCTCAGGAGATCGTCGCCAATCCCGCCGACGACTATGTGGCCGCCTTTGTCGCCGATATCGATCGCGGGCGCGTCTTTACCGCCGAGACCGTGGCGAATGCGCCGGAATCCGTGCAGCTTGCCACCGACACCGCGGAAACCGCGATGCAGAGCATGGAAGATCTGAACCGCAACGCGCTCTACGTGCTCGACGGCGAAGAGATTGCGGGCGTGGTCACCTATCAGGACCTTTCCACCGCTGTGCGCGAGAACAATGGCGATCTCGCCAGCGCACTCATCACCGATTTTCCGAGCGTCGAGGGCGATGCCCACCTCAACACGCTCTACGGCCCCGCCAGCGCCGGCCTGCCGATCGCGGTGACCGACGAGACCAACCGGCTCGTCGGCGTCGTCGAACCCGAGGCCGTCTTCGCCCAGCTCTCGGGAGACGAGACGAGCCAGGGTGAGACCCCAGCGGACACGGCCCCCGTAGCCCCCGCCAGGACCGTCGCGCCGGAAACCGCCTAGGAGACTGCCTTGAGCCCCTCTGATTTTCTCATGATCCCGTTCAGCGACTGGGTCAACATACTGGTGCGCGAGTGGATCGTGCCCAATTTCCGTCCGTTCTTCCGCGCCCTTCAGGTGCCGGTCTCGAGCGTGTTGAACTGGCTCGACGCCTTTTTCAACTTCGTGCCCATGGTCGCGTTCACTGCCGTTCTGGCGCTGATTGCCTACAAGACCGCCGGGCGCGGGGTGGCGATCTTCACCCTCGTCGCGCTTTGCTTCATCGACATGATCGGTCTCTGGCCCGAAACAATGACGACCCTCTCGATGATCCTGACCTCGGTGTTCTTCTGCGTCGTGATCGGCGTGCCGGTGGGCATTCTCGCAGCGCGCAGCGACCGGCTTTGGAAGATCACCCGGCCGGTGCTCGACATCATGCAGACGATCCCCTCCTTCGTTTACCTCGTGCCCATCGTGATGCTGTTCGGTGTCGGCATGGCGCCGGGGATCATCGCCACCATCATCTTCGCGCTGCCGCCGATCATCCGGCTCACCAATCTGGGCATACGCAATGTGCGCGGTGACCTCATCGAGGCGGCCGAGGCCTTCGGGTCCACCCCCTGGCAGATGCTGTGGGAAGTCCAGTTTCCGCTGGCGCTCCGTACGATCATGGCCGGTCTCAACCAGACGCTGATGCTGGCGCTTTCGATGGTCGTCATCGCTGCACTGATCGGCGCGGGCGGGCTCGGGCTCACCGTCTATACCGGCCTTGGCCGGCTCGATGTCGGCGGTGCAACTGCCGGTGGCGTGGGCATCGTCCTCCTCGCCATCATTCTCGACCGTATCACGCAGGCGCTTGGCGAGCAGCAGCAGGTCAAGACCGTATCGCTGCGCCAGACCTTTGCGTCCCTCTTCCGTCTGCGGGCCGCGCCCGCTGGCGAAACCCGCAGTGCCGGCTGATCCGGCGCTGCCCGGGGTGCCTCGCACCCCAGACGATGCGCGGGTCGCCGACCCGCGAAATCCAATGAAAAGAAAGGAGACCCGAACGATGTTCAGTCTCAAGAAAACTCTGCCGACCCTCGCCGCCGCAGCGCTTCTGAGCGCTAGCCCCATCTCCGCTGCCCTCGCCCAGGAGACCCCCGGCGAAGGCGTCACGGTGAACATGGCGCAGGCGACCTGGGACACCGGCTGGTTCCATGCGCAGATCTACAAGCAGCTGCTCGAAGAGCTCGGCTACACCGTCGCCGGACCCACGACGCTCGACAATCCGCCCTTCTACCAGGCCGTCGCCCAGCGCGACGTGGATTTCTGGGTCAATGGCTGGTTCCCGCTGCACAACACCTATCAGCCGACCTTTGAGGGCCAGGCCGAAATCATCGGCGCAGTGGCTGAGGGTGGCGCACTCGAGGGCTATCTCATCGATCGCGCGTCCGCCGAGGAATTCGGCATCACCTCGCTCGAAGACTTCAAGCGCGATGAAGTGAAGGCTGCCTTCGACCGCAATGGCGATGGTCTCGCCGATCTCGTCGCCTGCCCGCCGGGCTGGGGCTGCGAGGTCAACATCGAGCACCACATGGACGCCTACGACCTTCGCGACCATGTGAACGCCATCAAGGCGTCCTACTCGGCTTCGATGGCCGACGCCGTCGCAGCCTATCAGGCTGGCGAGTCGATCCTCTTTTACACCTGGACCCCCAATTGGACAGTGAACGAACTCGTCCCGGGCGAGGACGTAGTGTGGATCGAGGTGCCTGAGGTCAACCTGCCCGCCGACATGGCCGATCTTGCCGATGCCGCAATCCTGCCCGGCGTCGAGGGCTGTGTTGCTGACCCCTGCACGCTTGGCTTCCCGGCCAACGATATCGTGCCGGTCGCCAATTCGGAATTCCTCGCCGACAATCCGGCAGCCGCACGGCTTCTGGAAGTCGCTTCCATCCCGCTGGCTGCGATCTTCTCGCAGAACGCCGCGATGAATGATGGCGCTGGGAGCACTGCCGACATCGAGCGCCAGGCCGCCGAGTGGATCGCCCAGAACCGCGACACCGTCGATGGCTGGCTCGAGGAGGCTCGCAGCGCAGCGCTGTAGGCTGAGCCGAGTACGTGAATGCGGGGGCCGGGCGCGACACGTCCGGCCCTTCTTGCGTCCGGCTCGCGCGTCATCGGGCGCTACACCTGATTGCGCCGATCCCCTTAGGCTTTTCTTATCAGCCCGCCCCTAAGCTGATAGGGGGCCCAAACAGGGTCAGCCGGGTCCGGGAGCACACCGACGGCCAATGAAAATGCTTTGGTATGGCCTGATGGCCAATCTGGCCATCATAGCCATTTTCGTTACGAGCTGGACGCACGCCAAGGATTGGCTGGCCCAGCACCGGCATCGCGGGGAGCCCGTAGCTTTCGGCGCGACGATGGGGCTCGGAGCAATCGCTGTCATGGCGTTTCCGGTGGAGCTCTCGCCTGGCATCTTCTTTGACCTGCGCGCCACGCTGATGGCGCTTGCCGGTGCCTTCGGCGGACCGATCGCGGCCCTCGTCGCAGTCGGGCTCGCTGCGCCTTACCGTCTGGCCCTCGGGGGCGCGGGGGCGCCGGTCGGGGTCGTCGCCCTCCTGATCCCCGCTATGATCGGATCGGGCTACTGGCTCCTCCTCAAGCGCCGCGAGTCGCGCGGATGGCAGCTCTTCTCCCTGGCCATCGTGACGGGCATCGCCAGCGCCAGCACGCCTCTGATGCTGCCCGCAGAGGTGCGCATGGCGGTGCTGACCCAAGTGTCCGCGCCCCAGGCCATGCTGATCGCCTGCGCGCTCATGCTCTCGGCACTCGCCCTGCGCCAGGACGATCGCCGGCGCGTGCTGATGCAGGAAAACTCAGCCTATCGCACCATCATCGAGGCCCTGCCGGACAGCCTCAACGTCAAGGACCCAGAGGGCCGGTTCGTGACCGCAAATCCCGCCACTGCCCGGCTGATGGGCGCGACATCGCCTGCCAAACTCATCGGACGCAGCGATGCAGACTTCTATCCCCCCGAGGTGGCCGCAGCCTTTGCCGCGGACGAGGCCCGCATGATCGAAGGCGGCGAGATCCTCGCGATCGAGCAGGTGGTGCATGAGGAGGGCGGCAAGCATCTCTGGCTCTCGACCCTCAAGGTCCCGCTGCGCGACCAGAATGGCGAGATCGTCGGGATCATCACCCACAACCGCGACGTGACCGACCGCAAGATCCTCGCTCTCGAGCTCGAGCGCAGCCAGACGCATCTCGAATTCGCGCTTGCGCAGATGACCGACGGGGTGGCCATTTTCGGCGCCGACGCCCGGCTCGTTTACTGCAATGAGCAATATCGCCGCGCCTTCCCGCGCTCGGGCCCCCTGCGCGTGCCCGGCGCGCATATCCGGGACATCCTTCGCGGCGCTATGGAACGCCAAGAGCAACTGGGGATCGACGATATTCCTGCGTGGATCGACGAGGTGGAAAGCGCGCTCTTTCGCGAGAATGAAGAAGAGGTTCACCTGTTCGACGGACGCTGGCTGCGCGTGAGCACGCGCCCCACCGACGATGGCGGGTCAATGGTGGTCGTTTCCGAAATCACCAAGCTCAAGCAGGCCGAGTTCGACCTGCTGGGGTTGGCCGAACAGCTCAAGCAGCAGGCGGCGACCGATGGCCTCACCGGTCTCACCAATCGCTGGGCGATGGACCAGGCGCTCGAAGCCGAGCTGCAGCGCACCGGCCGGGAGGGGCTGCCGCTGAGCGTGATCCTGCTCGATATCGACTGGTTCAAGCCCTATAACGACCATTATGGGCATCTGGCAGGCGACGAGGCCCTGCGAGTGGTCGCGCGCTGCTTTGCCCAGACCTTCCGCCGCCCGGGCGATATCGTCGCCCGCTATGGCGGCGAGGAATTCTGCGCGATTCTTCCCTCGACCGATGAAGACGGTGCCTATCACCTTGCCAACGTCTTTCGCGGCGCGCTGGCCCGCCGCGCCCTGCCGCATGCGGAGAGCCCGCGCGCCATCGTGACCGCGAGCCTTGGCGTCGCGACCTATGGCTCGGCCGAGCGGCGGCGCGAGGCGGCCGAAATCATCGCCCGCGCGGACGAGGCCCTCTATGTGGCCAAGAGCGCGGGGCGAGACCGGGTCTATGGCTGGCATCCGCGCGACGAGGGCGTGCAGAAGGCGCGGCCAAGCGCCGTTCAGGGCGCCTGAACCGCACCATCCGCCGTCCTCGATATCGCGATAAATACGCGCCTCCATACACACGCTTCGTTAGCATCGGCCAGCCACCCTCAGGACAAGAGGGAGGCGAAGGATGGCCAGAGCCGATGGACGAGCCCGCTTCGGTGCAGGCAGAAACGTCAGGCGCGCCAATCATCCGGCATCGGCCTGGGCGCGGCTCGCCGCGGCGCCTTGGGAGGGGCCGGTCATCATCTTCACCCTCGCCTCGCTGCTTTACAGCGCGGTGGAGCTCGGCCTGCCTTCGATGGCTTTGCAGCAGGTCCAGCCGCGGCTGGAGCAGGCGGCGGAGGCCCGCTTCACGCTCTGCGCGGGCCCGAGACACGACAATTGCGTCATCGACGGGGACACCATCCGTCATGGCGGCAACAGCATCCGGATCGCCGACATCAACACGCCCGAAGCGCGCGGCTACCAATGCGCGGCCGAGGCGGTGCTTGCCCGTCAGGCGAGCCTGCGGCTTCTCGACCTGCTGGCCGAAGGGCCGTTCGAGATCAGGCCCACTGGCAGCCGGGACACCGATATTTACGGCCGGCAGCTGCGCGTTCTGGTGCGCGACGGGCAATCGCTCGGCATGCAGCTCGTCGCCGAGGGCCTGGCACACCCCTGGGAGGGTAGCCGCCGTTCGTGGTGTGGTTAGGCCGAGAGGGTCCGATCAGGGCGCTGGCGCACTGGCCGGGATGACGCCGAGCGATGCCAGCCCGTCCGACAATCCCGTGGTGGAAAGCGGCAGGGTGATGGCGCGCCTGTCGCCCAGAACGATCGTTGCCTCCGCCTTTGCTGTGGTGCGGAGCGTTTCGACGAAATCGGGGGCAAGATTGGCGACCGCCTGGCAGGCGCCATTGCCGCAAGTTTCATAGGGAATGGCGATGGGCTGTGGCGTGCCGGCATCGAGCGTGATGCCGCGGCTCAGGAGCACCCCCTCGGGTGTCTGCCAGATGCCGACAAGGCCGCCCGCACCATCCTGCGATATGCGCCAGACGAAGACGGCCGCACGCGACTGGGAATCGGCGAGCTGCTGGGAAATCGAGCAGCGCTGCTCTGTCTCCGAGACGCCGAGGCACACCTTGACCCAATCCCCGAAGGTCTCCTCGCTGAGAACGCGCGGCTGGTTCGGATTGGGAGCCGCCGTGGCCATGGCGCCCGCGGGCGTTCCGGCCTGCGCCGCGGGGGCAGGGGACGTTTCCGGCCGTGCCGCGGGCACGGGCGGTGTGCCGGCCGACTGGGCTTGGGCCGGCTGGACGCCGCCAGCCTGTTCGGGCAGCGGCAGGACGCCGGTGTAGACGGCTGCGCCCACCCCGATGCCGACGACGGCGAGCACGGCGCCAAGACCCATCACGATACGCATTCTGTCCACCCCTGAACTCCCCGGCCGAACCTGGCCCTCAATAAAAAGCGGGCCGGTCGAGAATGACCGGCCCGCCCGATTCTGTCGATGAGGCTTTAGAACCCGACGCGCAGGCCTGCGCTTGCGCCGTAGGAGGAGAAGTCCTCGCCGAACTTGCCATTGGCCGAGACGAAGCCCGAGAGCCCGCCATCTGCGCTGGTGACGGTGGCGGTCGCCGCAACTTCGCCGAACGTGCCCGAGATGCCGTCGGTGAAGGTCGCATTGCCCGGCCCGCTGACCGTGACGGTGTTGGCGTCCTCGAACTCGTTCCAGAGCTTGCCGAGCAGCGAGAGCTCGGTGCTCATGTCGCCCGTTGCGATGGTGGTGCCGATCTTGGCCCCGATGCCGGCACGAAGGCTCGAGCCGTTCTCGAAGGCGATCACGCCACCGCCACCGGTGATGTCGTCGATCTCGCTCGTCACATAGGCGATCGAGGCGACGGGCTCGAAGAAGGCGGCGTTGCCCAGGTCGAACCGGTATCCCAGATTGGCAGCGGCACCGTAATTGGTGATGCCGGTTTCGATCTCCTCGTCAAAGAAGCTGTAGGTGGCGTTGAGCAGGTCCGCCTTCACGGTCACGTCGGCAAAGAGCGCGCCGTCATTGTAGGCGGCGTAGGCGCCAACGAGGCCACCTTCATAGACCACCCCGTCTTCGCCGAGCGCGAAGGAGAGGTCGGAGGCGACGTAGCCGCCGAAGACGCCGATGCGGAACGGGCTGCCGATGCCGCCCGGCTTGAAGTCGACGCCGCCGATCACCGAGTAGACGTCCTGCTCGGAGCTCGTGTCGAACGGATCCGGATTGCCGTCGAGCGTAACCGTGGTGTCCCGATCGGTCCAGCTGCCGGTGGCCTTGGCCCAGACGCCGCCCTGGCGACCCGCCGGAGCGCTGCTTTCGGCTTCGGGCAGGTAGAGCAGATCCGCACCACCACCGCCGCCGGCCGCGAACTGGCCGCCATAGATGTGGTCCTCGACGACCCCGAGGGTCTCGTAGAACACCGTCTGCGCACCGGTGATGATCCGCGGCGCATTGACCGCGCCCGGACCCCATCCGGAGACAAGATCGAAGTCCCGGTCGTAGTAGTCTTGCTCGAGGAACCAGGCAAGCAGCCCGTCCTCGATATAGGCGCGGCCACCGATCTCGATGTAGTTGTCCGAGTAGGCCGAGAGCACGAAGGCCGTATCCAGCGTTTCCCAGTCGTCATAGCTCACGAGTTCGATGCGCTCGTTGATCTCGCCATTGTCGCCATTGACGAGCCGCACGATGATGCCGGTCTGGCCGGTCACAGTGCCGTCGCGAAGCCGCAGACGGTCTGCATCTGCATCGGCAAGATCGACGTCGAGGGCCAGGAGGCTAGAGCCGCTGCCGGCAAAGTTCCCGCGGATCATCATCCGGTCATCGACGGCGCCGTCAACGAGGCTCAGGACGCCCGAGTTGTTGAACCGGTTGGTCCGGAAGCCGGTCCATTCATCGTCGTCATTGTCGAATGCCGACTGGATCCAGCCGGAATTGTTGATGACGTCGTTGATGCCACCGCTGAGGCCGTTCCAGCCCGTGACGAACCAGGTGCCGGCGTTGTCGATGGTGTTGCCGACGCCTGTATTCCAAGCGCCGTTGCGTCCGTCGAGGTTCACCCGGCCGAACATCTGTCCTCGGTTCACGACATGCGTGGCGCCGCTGTCCTCGCTCTGGATGGCGCGGTCGTTGGCGACGTCTTCATAGTTGGAGAGGCTATCAAGCTGCGCCATGTCGCCGCCGAACAGCACGTAGTTCTCGAATGCCAGCAGCTGTGCGTTGAGAGTGACGAGATCCAGAGTGGATTCCCGCACGACGCTCTTGTCGGGCAACGTCCAGTCGTCGCTCGGCGTTTCATCCAGCGGATCGGGAGAGTAGACGAACCCGGGGAGGGCGCGGCTGGCAATGATGCCATCGTTGACGACGCTTGCACCGGCGACGGTCGCGCCTTCTTCTCCAAGGGATCCGGAACGGCTAAGACCGCTGAGCGAGATCACTGCCTGGCCCGAGCCGCCATCGCCGATGATCCAACCGGACGCGCCGTTTGCGATCGCTGCGGTGCGCGCGTCGGAAATCGAGATTGCGCTGTCGCCGGAGAGGATTTTTCCGCCGCCGATCAACGCGCCCGTTCCATCCTCGATCGCGCCGTTGAGGATGAAGACGCCACCGCCATTGCCGTCCGAGCGATCGACTTCGCGAATGCGAATGGCGTCGTCATAAAGGCCCTGGATGGTGCCGCCATTGTTCTGGATGTAGACGTTGCCCTGCCAGATGTCGGACAGGTCGATGGCGTTCTCGCCGCCGAACACCGTGCCGCCATCGTTGAGCAGGAAGACGCTGCCATCGAGGTTGTCCCCGCGCAGCCCGTCATCCCCGCCCCACATCATGCCATTGGTGTTGTTGATCGCGAGCGCGACGAACCCTTCTCCAGCGAAGTCGTCAATATCGGTAGCAAGAGCAGCATCGCTCCCGGTCACACCTTCGACATCGATGACACGCAGGCCGTCTTCGTGGCCGACGAGAAGGCCGTCGGTATTGTCGAAGCCGACGAAGCCCTCGACATCCACCATGACGATGCCGTGTCTCCCGAGACCCCAGATGCCGGTGTAGAGGAGATTCGGGCCAGCGACGACCGGCGAGGGTGTCTCCTGGTCACCATCAAGAAGGCCCACGAACACGTCGGGATTGAATTCTGGGTCCAAATCCGTCTGATCGATTTGGCCGCCACGCGTGCCGGTGTTCGAGATGACGACGTTTCCGCCGGCTCCGGCAATATCGATGCCGTCATTGGTCACGCCAACGATGAGCCCGCCGGTGTAGGTGATTTCGCCAAATGTGCTGCTTGAATTGTTGATCAGAATGTTGCCCGACGCGACGTTGTCGATGTCGATGCCGTCGATATTGCCGGCAATTACGCCGCCATCTCGCGGATTCGAGAACTTGTCGAGACCGCTATTGTTGATGACGACCGAGTTGCCGTTCAACAGAGTACCGTCACCCGAGACGCCATTGAGAAAGATGCCATCCTGCGTGAGGCCGCCGACCAGACCGCCGGAATTGTTGATCCGGACCTGATCGGCATTCGGAATGATAATGCCGTGTACGTCGCCGATCACCGAGCCATAGCTATGGTTGAAAATCTCGACGAGGCCGGCATTGCTGACATCGATACCGCTGATGCCGCCTTCGATCGTGCCGGTATTGGTGATGGACACATTGCCCGTGGTGCTGAGAAGAACTGCGTCGCCAGCAGCTGTCGTGCGGGAACCGTAGATTTCGCCGGTGTTGATAAGGTTGATATTGCCGGCGACGGGCGTATTGAGCACACCGTTCTGGAGAACCTGGAAGCCCTCGCTTGGCACACCCGAATTGCCGGTGCCCTGAATGAGGCCATGGTTGGTGAGGTTCAGCGTTCCTCTCAGACCTACGATTTGAACGCCGTCATCGCCGCCGACGAGAGAGCCTGTCTCAGCGACTGTAATATCAATGTTGAAGGCGTTGTTGAGGCTGCTTGCATTAGCATTTCCTGAGCCATTGATCCGCAGTGCGTCCCCACCGGGTGCACCTGAAGTGTCGACGTCCCCCTCAATGTTGAAGGTCAAGCTCTGCAATGGACGAGCAGTGTTGGGAGCTCCGAGTGTTCCGGGGGTGACGAGAATACCATGCCTCGCTGACCCACCTGTCGAGGTGATGGTCGAGTTCGGCGAAACATAGACGATGCCGTCATACCTTTGGGCGTTGATCAAAAGTGCTTGCGCGGCTGAATTGTTGGTCACCGTCGCGGATTCTTCGCCGCCACTAAAATAGCCAACGCTGGTCAGCCATCCATTCCCGGGCGCGGTAAAGCTGCCTGGGCCGACGGCGCCGGCAGCAACGTAATTCAATCCACCGTTCGTCGTCGCCCACTGCGCCATCGCCGGCGTCGGCAGGGCAACCATGCCGGCGAGCCCCGCAAAGGCGCCGGTGGCGATGGCCGTGCCGGAGAGGAGGCCGATGCGGCCGAGGCGCGCAGGCACCACGCCTTGCAGGTTCGGCAGCGCCGCGCGCCGTGCGGCGGCCCGTGCCCTCAGGTTTCGGTTGGTCTTCTTCATGCTCTGTCCCCAGATCGTTCCGGCACCCGAGTGGCGCCCCCAAAATGTCCGGTGGAGCGTGCCCATGCACAGACTCTGCTCCACCCTCATCGGCGATCTAGGCACGCTCTTTTTACTTGAACAAGTACTGTCAAAATTGAATCTCAGAGCAACAAACGGTGCATATTGATATTGATGATGTTGCAAAAGTGCGGTTTTGAGACAAGGCGTTAACGATCTCGCAAGCAAATTTGCAATCCGCATCGTAATTTTATATAAGGGGAGCTGCGCATTTCTTGGTCGTGGGGGCGACGAAGGCGCGGACGGCAAGAGTGTCTTAAGCATAACGATAAAGACGTTCGCCCCATCCGCGCCGACGGAAATCTGCGACTGACCCCGACCAGGAAATCGTCTGTGCGTGTGGCGCATGCGCCACATGAAACTGCCGCCACCGTGCGGCGCGTAAACTATTGGGGGAAGACATGCAGGTTGGTTATCTTCATGGCGGAGGGCCGGACGGCGATATCGTCTCGGCAGTCGCCGCGCTCGAGGCCTTCGGGTGCGGGCGCGTCGTCATTGATTCGCGGGCCCGGCGGCAGGCGGGATCCGGCACCTCCTTTTCGGCCCTGCTCGGGGACATGCGGTCGGGCGACATTCTGGTCGTCACGACCCTCGAGCATCTGGCAACGGCGGTCGGGCCGCTGGTGCTGCGGCTCGAGGAACTCGTCGCGCGCGGCATCCGCATCCGCACGCTCGACGGCGATTTCGATACCGAAACGCCGGGCACCGCCGGCGCGCTGAAGGCGCTGGCGCGGATTGCCGCCCATCATAATGGCGCGCGGCGTCCAGTGGTCGGCAGGGCGGAGCACGGTCCGGGCCGGCCGCCGCGCCTCTCGCCAGAGGAGATCGGGCGGGCACGCGAACTGTTCGAGGCAGGCGGGCGCACCGCGGCCGAAGTCGCGCGGCAGCTGGGCGTGTCGCGGGCAACGCTCTATCGCAGCCTGCGCAAGCTCGGGCCCACGGGCGCCTGAACCGGAGGCGAGACATGCCGGCTTCCCCCCGCCATCGCCATATTCTGTCTGGCAGATGGTTTGTCGGCGGTCTCGCTTTCCTTCTTTCCTCGGCTCTTCTCGGCTGCTCCCCCACAGCCATGCCGGGCCGAACCGTAGCGCCGGCCGAGGCGCTCTTGGAAACCGATGTCGGCGCCCGCGATCTCTTCACGATCCCCTATGTCGAGGCGGGCGTCGCCATGCGGGCGCAGCTTTTCCGGCCGGCGGGTGCGGGGCCATTCCGGCTCGCCCTCATTGCCCACGGTTCGGCGCAGAGCCCCGCCGCGCGCGCTCAAGCCGATTTCCCGCAGTTTCCGGCGCTCGCGGCCTGGCTCAACCGGCGCGGCTATGCGGTGCTGATTGCCGAGCGCCCCGGCCACGGCCGAGCCGGCGGGCCCTATCGCGAAGATCAGGGGCCGTGCCTCAGCCCCGACTATCTCGGCTCCGCCCGTGCGACGGCGGGCGCCATCGCAGCTGCGCTCGCGTTCGGGCTGGACCTCGAGGGCATCAGCAATGCGCCGGCCCTCGTCATCGGCAATTCGGCGGGCGGCTGGGGCGCGCTGGCCCTGGCTGGCGATCGGGCCCGCATCGGCGCGATTATCGGCATTGCCGCGGGGCGGGGCGGGCGCAATCTGGGGCGGGCGGAGAACAATTGCGCGCCCGATCGGCTGGTCGCCGCGGCCGGTGCGCTCGGGACGGGCGCAGGTGTGCCGACACTTCTTCTCTATGCCGAGAACGACAGCTATTTCGCCCCCGCACTGGCGCGCGAGCTGGCGGCGGCCTATCGCGGCGCCGGTGCAGACGCGGAATTCGTCCTGCTGCCACCGATTAAAGGCGATGGGCACGCCCTGGCGCTCGCGCCCGAAGCGGTCTGGGCGGGAGCACTCGACGCCTTCCTCGCCCGCAATGGTCTTTAGAATGGCCCGACAATGAGGCGTTGGCCGAGGACGTGACCAATGCCGACCGCCAGAAGCCAGACGATGAGCGAAAGCCCGACATTGAGCCCGGCCGTCGCGACATCCCCGGCTGCAAAGAGCAGCAGCGTTTCGAGGCTGAACATCGAAAAGGTCGTGAAGCCGCCGCAAAAGCCGGTGAGGAGCAAAAAGCCGAGCAGCGGGATGTTTCGCCCAGGCCCCTGTGGCCCCAGAAGCGAAGCGCCGAGCCCGATAAGAAAGGCGCCGATGCCGTTGGCGAGAAGCGTGCCGAGGGGAAAAGATCCTGCCTCCGTAAAGAGACCGATGCCGTATCGGGCAAGTGCACCGAAAGCACTGCCGGCGGCAGTCGCAAGGACGGGGAGCATGCGCGTCATAGCCCCCATAGGCGGCCTGCAAGCCAGAACCCGAGCCCGACCAACCCGAGGCAGAGGCCGAGCGACAGGCCGATATTGAGCAGCGCGAGATCCATCCTGCCCGTCCGGGCGAGCACCAGTGTTTGCAGGCTGAAGGCCGAAACCGTGGTGTAGCTTCCCAAAATGCCGGTGATCAGAAAGAGCCAGTGCGGCGCCCAGGGAGCGGGGCCCGCGACGCCGGCTAGAAGCCCGATCGCGAGGGCGCCGCTGGCGTTGACCATCAGCGTCCCAAAAGGGAACGGGCTTTTGGTGCGCCGCTGCACGGCTTCGGCGAGAAGCATCCTCAGCGCGCCCCCGATCGCGCCGCCGGCCGCTATGGCGAGTAGGGTCGTGGTCAGTGTCATAGCGTTCCCGATTCGTCGCGGAAGCCTGCACCGCCCGTCATCTGTCGGCAAGCCAGCCCGGCTTGTCACGGATCACCCGGTCCGCTAGCATTCTTTCATCATGCAGTTCATCACTCGCAATTTCGCAAGCGCCCATTTCCTAGCCGCCTGAGGCAGCTGCCGCAGAGGCAGAACTGGAATGGCGCCATGGCGTCGGTATTTACGGCCGCAACCGCTCGATAGCGGGCGGGCGGCCTCCTTGCGAGATCATCACCATGCACAATTCATCTGGCGCCCTTGGCGGCGCAGACATCGATCATTTCATCACCGAAGGCTTCCTGCGGATCGACGGCGCCTTTTCGGCTGAGACGGCCGATCGGGCACGGGCCATCCTCTGGCGGGCCAGTGGTTGCGATCCGGAAGATCCCAGGACCTGGACGCGGCCTGTCGTTCGCATCGGCGAGCTCGGGCTGCCGCCTTTTGCCGAGGCGGTCGGCTCGCGCGTCCTCCACGGCGCGTTCGATGCACTGGTCGGGGAGGGGCGGTGGCTGCCGCGGAACAGTCTCGGTACCTTCCCGATCCGCTTTCCTTCCCCCGAGGACCCGGGGGATGCGGGCTGGCACATCGATGTGAGCTTCGGCACGGAGGATCCCGACTTTCTCTCCTGGCGTGCGAACATCACCTCGCGCGGCCGGGCGCTTCTCATGCTGTTCCTCTTTTCGGACGTGGGGGAGAAGGATGCACCGACGCGCATTCGCGCCGGCTCCCATCTCGATATCGCCCGGCGCCTTGCGCCCGCCGGACCGGATGGGCTTACCCTGCGCGAGCTGGCGGCAACGGGGTTTGCCGAAAGCGCCCATCGTCCCGAAGTGCTCGCGGTCGGCGCGCCGGGGACGGTCTATCTCTGCCATCCGTTTATCGTTCATGCAGCCCAGCCGCACCACGGCACGGAGCCTCGCTTCATGGCCCAGCCGCCATTGCTGCCGCGCGGAGAGTTCGCGTTCGAAAGGTCCGATGGCGCCTATAATGCGGTGGAGCGAGCCATCCGGCTTGCCCTTGAACGCTGAGTGTCTCGGCCGGCGTCCATATCGGGCGCCGGTCAGGCGGCTTTTGCTTCGAGCCGCTTCAGATGGGGATCGTTGAGGAAGGTGCCGAAAGGAAAGAAGGACGCGATCGTCGTGCGCGCCCAGGTCGCGGGGGCATAGCCCTGCCCGCTGAAGGCCGCGACCATCATGGCGATATAGGCGAGAAACGCGATCCCATGGACGAGGCCCACCGGCGGCACGAGCGCCGGAAAGCCGAAGACATGCTTGGCGGGCATGGCGACGAGGAAAAGCGCCAGCGTGGTCAGGCCCTCGAAGAGGGCGACGATGCGAAAGGTCCTGAGCATGAGGGGAAGCCTAGAGCATCGCCGATGAATGGCGATGCGACCCTTGGTCTCCTGCGCTCAGATGTCGTCGTCTTCCGGAGCGGGCAGGCCCGGGGCATCATCCCCGCCATCGTCTTCGCCGGTGCCCGCCGGGATCACATAGCTGCCGGTAAGCCAGCGGTTGAGATCGATATCGGCGCAGCGCCCCGAGCAGAAGGGATGAAAGGCCTGGCTCGAGTTCTGCCCGCATATGGGGCAGGGGCGGACCGGGCGAAGCGGAATGACGTTGTCGGCCATTGCGGCTAGACGCTCGAGAGATTGGCGAGGTTGAGCCAGTTGAAGTGCACGGGATACCCTTCGCCGGCGAGCAGCGAGACCGTTTCGTGCAGCGGCAGGCCGACGACGGCGGAGTACGAGCCGACGAGCTTCAGCACGAACGCCCCGGCGATCCCCTGGATCGCGTAACCCCCGGCCTTGCCCCGCCATTCGGCGCTCGCGAGGTAAGCCTCGATTTCGCGCGTGGAGAGGCGCTTGAAGCGGATGCGCGTTTCGACGAGCCGGCGCCGCATCTGGTTGCCTGGTGTCAGCACGGTGACCGAGGTGAACACGCGATGCGAGCGCCCCGAGAGGAGCTGCAGGCATTCGCTCGCTTCTTCCATCGTCTCTGCCTTGGGCAGGATGCGCCGCCCGACGGCAACGACCGTATCGCCCGAGAGCACGAGCGCGTTTTGTGCAAAGCCGGCGGTGCGGGCCTTGTGCTGGGCGCTCAGTGCCTTCTCGTCAGCGAGGCGTGCGGCAAGCTTGCGGGGCAGCTCGCCCTTTTCGGGCGTCTCATCCACATCGGCCGGCACCAGATGCTCTGGCTCTATGCCGATCTGGTTGAGGAGCGCGAGGCGCCGCGGAGACGCGGAAGCAAGGATGAGTTCCGGGCGGCTGGCCATGGCACGTCCTTCAGGCTGAGGCGTCGCTTACTTGAAGCGGTAGGTGATGCGGCCCTTGGTGAGGTCGTACGGGGTCATCTCGCACAGCACCTTGTCGCCCGCCAGCACGCGAATGCGGTTCTTGCGCATGCGACCTGCGGTGTGGGCGATGATCTCGTGATCGTTTTCCAGCTTCACCCGGAACGTCGCGTTCGGAAGCAATTCCGTAACGACGCCCGGAAATTCGAGCACTTCTTCTTTAGCCATACTGTCTCCTGAGAAGGACCCGCGGCGCTTGTGCTTCAATGGGCGCAAAGGGCGGCGGGGCCGGATTTCGGCGCAACCTATAGGAAGTCAAATGCTTTGTGAACCACCAGAAATCAAGGGTTCCAACCGCTCGCGCAGCCGCAGCTGCAGCGTGTCGCGCAAGGTGCGATAGGCCGCGAGCACCGCCTCGCGATTGCCTTCCACCGCTGCGGGATCATCCATCGGCCAATGCTCGATCGTGCCCATTTCGAGCCCGCGACGGGCGACGGCCTCGGGCGCATCCCCCGAAAGCGTCACGACGAGATCGAAATGATTGGCGATGAGTTCGTCCATGGTGTGCGGGGTGTGCACCGACATGTCGACGCCGATCTCCTCCATCACCTCATGGACGAACCCGTCCGCCTTGCCGGAGCGGACGCCGGCCGAACGGGCGATCAGGCGCCCGGGATAGAGCCGGCGGGCGAGTGCGGCGGCGATCGGGGAGCGCACCGAATTCATCGAGCAGACGAAGAGCACGCTGGGGAGTTCGCTGACCCGCTCGTCGATCCGGCTCGCATAGGGCTGCACCGCGCAGATGAGCGTGAAGAGACGCCGGGCCGTATTGAGGTCCATGTCGAGCTTGCCCTCGAGCCGGGTGCGCAGGAGCTCGGCCGCCTCGTTGTGAATGCCGCGCCGACCCATGTCGACCGCTTCGATCTGAAAGGTCGAGGCGGTCTTGATCGCGTCGTAATAGCTGTCGCGGATCCGGAAGTAATCGCGGATCAGCCGCCGAAAAGGCGTGAGCGAGAGATAATGGGCCGAGACCGGCTGATAGGTCTCCGGGTCACGTACGTCGAGCACGATCCAGTTGCCCACGATCGAGACGTGAAGCGCGAATGGTCCCCGCGCGCGGACCCGGGCAGGCGCGAAACGATTGTCCTCGACCAGATCGTAGATCGCGATCCGCCATTCATGCACCTCGTCCGGATCGGTCGAGGCGATCGTGTTGGGATCGAGCGTCACCGCAACGACCCGGTCCGTCGGCTCGAATTCGCGCGGACCCGAGACCATTGCCCTACCGGTTGAGCCGGATGGAAACGGAGCGGCCGTGGGCGGCGAGCCCCTCGGTATCGGCAAGCGTAATTGCGGCGCCCGCAAGTTCGGCGAGCGAGCCGGGATCGCAGCCCAGAACCGAAGTGCGCTTCATGAAGTCGAGGACGCCAAGCCCCGACGCGAAGCGCGCCGAACGTGCCGTGGGCAGCACATGGTTGGAGCCCCCGACATAGTCGCCGATGGCCTCGGGCGTGTGGTGCCCGAGGAAGATCGCGCC
Source organism: Arsenicitalea aurantiaca (assembly GCF_003994485.1). Taxonomy (GTDB): domain Bacteria; phylum Pseudomonadota; class Alphaproteobacteria; order Rhizobiales; family Devosiaceae; genus Arsenicitalea; species Arsenicitalea aurantiaca. Next base: position 417,081 of record NZ_RZNJ01000003.1, on the reverse strand, counting down.
GGCATTGCGGATGCGGGCCATCAGCGCGCGGGGATCATCGACGGCGAGTTCGACATGCTCGGAGGCGATGCGGTTGGCGAGCCGTGCGGCTTCCTCCAGCGACCCGACGGTAATCACGGCGCCGTACTCGTCCCAGCCCGCCCCGGCGATTTCCGCGCGGGGGAGCATTGCGAGCTGCCGCAGCACTTCGGCCTCGACCGCATCGGCGAGCGCATCGTCCGTCGTCACGAGGATCGACTGGGCGCCGCCACCGTGCTCGGCCTGGGCCAGCAGATCCGCGGCCACCCACGCAGGATTGGCCGATCCATCGGCAATGACCAGAACCTCGGAGGGACCTGCGATCATGTCGATGCCGACAGTGCCGAAGACCTGCCGTTTCGCCGCTGCGACATAGGCATTGCCCGGACCCACGATCTTGCTCACCGGCTGGATCGTCTCGGTGCCATAGGCGAGCGCCGCAACCGCCTGCGCGCCACCGACGCGATAGATTTCGTCCACACCCGCGATGCGCGCTGCGGCGAGCACGACCGGGTTGACGATCCCGTCGGGGGTCGGGACGACCATCGCCAACCGTTCTACCCCCGCGACCTTGGCGGGCACGGCATTCATCAGGACCGAGGATGGATAGGAAGCCGTGCCACCGGGCACATAGAGCCCGACGGCCTCGATAGCCGTCCAGATCGTGCCGAGCGTCACGCCCAGATGATCCTCGTAGATATGGTCCTGCGGTTTCTGCTTTTCGTGATGGGAGAGGATGCGCCCATGCGCGGTTTCAAGCGCCTCGCGCACTTCAGGCCTGAGGTCGCGATGGGCCGCATCGATCTCGTCGGCCGAAAAGCGGAGGGTGGTGGGGGTCAGGCTCTGCCTGTCGAACCGCTCGGTGAGCGTGATCAGGGCTTCGTCGCCACGCCTCCTCACATCCTCGAGAATTGTCGTGACCGCATCCCCCACTTCCTGGGAGGCTTCGCGCTTGGAGCCGAGCAGCATTTCGAAAGCGGCGTCGAAGCCGGGCGCGGCGCTGTCGAGGCGCTGTGGCATCAGGCGGTCTCTCCATCGAGAACGTGTGTGGGGCGGGCCTTGGCGGCCCATGCGGCACCGAGATCCTTGAGCCGGGCTTCGAGGCATTCGACCTCGAGCGCGACCGTGCCGCCCCCGGCGAACCGCATCATGACCGTGCCGGCCGGCGCGTCCTTTTCCTCAAAGCGGATGGTGAGAAGCTCGAGAACGCCTTCCTGCGCGTTGAGGTCGATGCCGGCCGCCCTGACGTCCGTCACATGCTCGAAATGCAACGCAGTCCGCTTGCGCTGCCCGCGTCCGGCTTCGGTGTCTGCCTCCCAGGCATAGCGGTTCATGAGGAGGGCAAAACGGCGGTCGGATCGCGCAAAGCCCATGTCCGGAACGCGGATGACGGCATCCTGCGTCGTTGCGGAGACGACGTCGAGATCGTCCTGGTCGAGGGCGAGCAGCTTTAGGTCGGTCATATGGATCGTCCTGGCAATCGGAAGAAGCCGCTTATCTCGGCATTGCCCGTCCCGTCTACAAGGTCGGGGGGTGACGGACAATCCCGTCACCCCTGCGCCTCAATGCCTCTGTCAGCCCGAGACGCGCTCGATCTCGGCGCCGCAGCGCGAGAGCTTGTCCTCGAGCCGCTCGAAGCCGCGATCGAGATGATAGATGCGGTTGACGATCGTTTCGCCCTGGGCGGCGAGCCCGGCGATGACGAGAGAGACCGAAGCCCGAAGGTCGGTTGCCATGACCTGCGCGCCCTTCAGCGCCGGCACGCCGGTGACGGTCGCCAACTGGCCCTCGACGCGAATGTCCGCGCCGAAGCGGGCGAGTTCGGCCACATGCATGTAGCGGTTCTCGAAGATCGTCTCCCGGATACGGGAAACGCCGCCCGACATCGTCATCAGCGCCATGAACTGCGCCTGCAAATCCGTCGGAAAACCCGGGAATGGCTCGGTGTCGATGTCGACGGGCTGGATGCCGTTGCCATTGCGCAGGATCCTGAGGCCCTCGGCCTCCTCGGAAACATGCGCACCGGCCTGCACCAGGACGTCGAGCGCCGACTGCAGATGTTCGGCCCGCGCATTGCGCAACAGCACGTCCCCGCCTGCCATTGCGGCGGCCATGGCGTAGGTGCCGGTTTCGATCCGATCCGGCAGCACCTCATGGGTCGCGCCATGGAGGCTGTCGACCCCTTCGATGACGAGCGTGGAGGTATCGATCCCGGAAATCTTTGCGCCCATCGCAACGAGGCACCGGGCGACATTGCCGATCTCGGGCTCGCGCGCGGCGTTCTCGATGATGGTCGTGCCCTTGGCAAGCGTTGCTGCCATCATCACCGTGTGGGTCGCCCCGACGGTCACCTTGGGGAAGCTGACCCGACCCCCGACAAGCCCGCCCTTGGGCGCCTTGGCAACGACGTAGCCACCATCGATCTCGATTTCGGCGCCGAGCTGCTTCAGCCCGTAAAGGAAGAGGTCGACCGGGCGCGTGCCGATGGCGCAACCGCCCGGCAGGGAAACCCGCGCCTCATGCTCGCGCGCCAGAAGCGGGCCGATGACCCAAAAGCTCGCCCGCATGGTGGAGACCAGCTCGTAGGGCGCGCAGGTATCGACGATCTCGCCGGCGGTAAAGGTGATGCGCTGTCCGTCCATCTGGTCGGCGCCGCGCCGGCGCCCGTGCACGGCGATGTCGACGCCGTGGTTTTCCAGAATGCGCTCGAGCTGCTTGACGTCGGCGAGGCGCGGCACGTTTTCGAGGATCAGCGGTTCGCGTGTGAGCAGCGAGGCGATCATCAGCGGCAGGGCGGCGTTCTTGGCGCCCGAGATGGGGATTTCGCCCCTCAGCTCATTGCCGCCGACCAGACGAATGCGATCCATGTCGAGTTCCTGTGGAGCGGGCGCCGGGGAGGGCGCCGGGAGGGGTGTATGTCCGGCTTAGCCGAGTCACCGGACCGGTTCAAGGCGCGCCCGAATCGTCGCCATTGTCGCCTTCAGCCCGGGGGCCGGTTTTCGCGGCGTCTGGATTGTCCGGATGCAGCGCGTCTTCCGGCCCTGCCGCCCGGGCCCGAGCCTGGCTCTTGCGACGCCTGAGGTTTTCCCGCAGCTTTGCGGCCAATCTTTGCTCGCGGGCCTTCGCCTCGTCGGATTTCGCCATCTGCGCCCCACACCGTCCGCTGCTGCTGGAGGCCCTCCCGCTAGCCGATTTTTGGCCTTGCGTCGAGAAAGCCGCTGTGGCACTAACCGCCCGTCCAAGCGGCCCCCGGGCCACGCTGCTGCTGTAGCTCAGTGGTAGAGCACTCCCTTGGTAAGGGAGAGGCCGACAGTTCAATCCTGTCCAGCAGCACCACTTCCCCGGGCTTCAGTCTTCAATGAATCAGGCCGTCGGCTTCTCGATGAAGCGCACGGCGCCGATATGGGGCAGATTGCGGTTGCGCTGGGCGTAGTCGATGCCGTAGCCGACGACGAACTTGTCCGGAATCTCGAACCCGATCCAGCGTGCCCTGACGTCCACTTCCCGGCGGGAAGGCTTGTCGAGCAGGGCGCAGACCTCCACCCGCCGCGGATGGCGCGTAGCGAGGATGTCGAGCACGTGGCGCAAAGTGTGGCCGGTGTCGACGATATCCTCGACGACGAGGATGTCGCGCCCTTCGATCTCGCCGCGCAGATCCTTAAGGATCCTGACCTCCCGGCTCGATTCGGTGGCATTGCCATAGGACGAGACCTCGAGGAAATCGACTTCGACCGGCAGGTCGAGCTCGCGCACGAGATCGGCGATGAAGATGAACGAGCCGCGCAGCAGGCCGACGACGACGAGCTTGTCGGTATCGGCGAAATAGGTGGAAATCTCGCGTGCGAGGCTCTCGACGCGCGCGGCGATTGCCTTGGCGGAAATCAGCTCGTCGATCACATAGTCGGTTCTGCTCATCATCGGCTCCCGTTTCGGCCCGAGCCTATAGAGCATCAGGATCGGCTATTGAAGCCGGGATGCTCTTAGTCGGCAAAGCGGGACACGGGCACGCCGGCGACCGGCATGCGCAGCGTGACGATCGCGCCGCAGAGCGGGTGCTGCGCGAGGGTTTCCGCGTCGATGCCCGATGAGAGGCTGGTGACGAAAAGCGTCCGCATGTCCGACCCGCCAAAGCAGGGCATGGTGGGACGCAGCGTCGGCATCGGGATGAAACCAACGAGCTGCCCCTCCGCGTCGAACTGGTTGAGCCGGCTTTGGGAGGGCGCTGCCGACCAGTAATCTCCATTGAGATCGCACGCCCCGCCATCGGCGCGCCCGAGGGTCTCGTCGATGATGCCGAGCCTGACGCGGCCGTTGGCCTCGCCGGTCGCAGGATCGAAATCCCACCTGTCGAGCGCCATCGGGCCGCGTGAGTCCGAATGGTACATGAGCCGGCCATCCGGGCTCCAGGCAAGCCCGTTGGTCGTCGTATAGCCATCGGCGAGGACGCGCACCGCGCCATCAGGCCCGACCCGATAGAACGCTGCAGCGGGAGCGCCGTCGCCGCTCGCATCCATGCTGCCGATATAGAAGGCGCCGTCCGGTCCGACCTTGCCGTCATTGAGCCGCATGCGGGGCTTTCGATGAGGGAGCGCCGCGAGCATTTCTCGGTTCCCGCTCGCTCTGTCAAAGAGGATGACGCTGTCGCGAAGCCCGACGACCAACCTGCGCGAACGACAGAGCCCGAACGCGCCGACCGGTTCACCGAACCGCCACGCCTCGCGTTTTCCGTCCTCCAGACGCAGCGCGTGGATTTCACCCCGCGGGATGTCGCACCAGAGGAGACTGCCATGTGCCTCGTCCCAGACCGGGCTCTCCCCGATCTCGAATCTGTCGGAAAGCAGGGGGGTGATGTCGGCGGCGATCTCCTCAGCCATTGGCGCCTGCGAGTGGTAGATCATTGGCGAGGCTCCACTCCCGATAGCGGCGTCGGCCCCCTTCGAGATGAGCACGCATGGCCGCCCGCGCGCGATCGGGCTCGCGTCGGCTGACCGCCTCGAAGATATCGCGGTGCTCGGCCTGAATCGCCTCGAGAAAATCGGCGCGATCCTTCTCGTCGGTGAAGCCGGCGCGCAGGGCGCGGCGCGGGATCAGCCGGTCGCCCATGTCGTCGACGAAGAGGCGGAAGCGGCGATTGTAGGTCGCGTCCGCAATGGCCCGGTGAAAGGCGCGATCGGCTTCGGTCGCGAGGGAGGTTCCGGCCGTGCGGCGGGCAAACTGCGCCAGCGCCTGCTCGATCCGGAGCAGATTGGTCTCGGTGCGGCGCTCGGCGGCAAGCCCTGCCGCCTCGATCTCGACGCTCATGCGGAACTCCATGAGTTCGAGCACTTCGCCGATGTCCTGCGGCGCCTCCATGAACATCGAGCCACCGACGCGCTTGGGCTCGCTGACGAAGACGCCGCTGCCGCGCCGCGAGCGGAGCCGCCCTTCGGCCTTGAGGCTGGCGATCGCCTCTCGCACCACGGTGCGGCTGACCGAAAAGCGCTCGCACAATTGCTCGGCAGGCGGCAGCTTGTCGCCGGGGCGCAGATTGTCCATCTCGATCAGCTGCGCCAGATCGACCTTCACCCTGTCGGTGAGCCGCATGATGTCCGCCATGGGCGATAGCCCTCCCGCATTTCCGCGTTCGCGGAATCAATCATATTAATGAGCGTTCGGCGCGGCCCCAGCAAGGGGCGGCGGGCAAATTTCGCGCGCGTCACCTTGTCCGGACATAAAATCTGTCATACTCGTTTATGAGAAGTATGAGGATTTGAGCCAATGTATGTCGGAACACAGCTTGGCGGCGCGAAAGCCGCCGAACTCGGCGATGCCTATTTTCGCCAGCTTGCCCAGCTCGGCGTCAAGCATGTCTGCATCGATCCGCCGGGGAACGCCTATGACTGGACGCGGGACGATCTCGAACGTCATATCGAGCGGCTGGGGCGTGCGGGGCTCGTCCTCGACATGGTCCAGCTGCCCCTGCCGTCCTCGGGCATCGACACAAATCCCTCGCACGCCATACTGACCGGAGCACCCGAGCGCGACCGTGACATCGAACGGCTGTGTGGCCTTGTCGAGATGCTCGCCGCGGTGGGGGTGCCGGCTGCCAAATACAACCTCAACATCGTCGGCATTCCGCGCACGCCTTCGGAAAAGGGGCGGGGTGGGGCGGTTCTCTCCACCTTCCGGCACGACCAGACGACCGATGACGACCAGATGACCTTTGCGGGCCGGGTCGATGCCGACACGTTCTGGGAGCGGATCACCTATTTCCTCGAGCGCATTGTGCCGGTCGCCGAGGCATCCAGGCTCAGGCTCGCCTGCCATCCGCATGACCCGCTGACGCGGCCGGGCTACCGCGGCGTCGACCGGGTGCTGGGCGATGCCGAAGGGCTGAAGCGGTTCGTGCAGATCGCCGAGAGCCCTTATCACGGCCTCAATTTCTGCCAGGGCACCATTGCGGAAAGCCTCGAGAATCCGCGCGAGGAGATCGGCGACATCATTCGCTGGTTCGGGTCGCGCGGGAAGATCTTCAACGTGCACTTCCGCAACATCAAGGGCGGGCGGTATTCGTTCACCGAGGTGTTTGCCGATGACGGCGACATGTCCATGCCCGAAAGCTTCCGCATCTACAAGGAAGTCGGCGTCGATTGCATGATCATGCCGGACCACGTGCCCCATATCGATGGCGGCGCGCCCTACGAGACGGCTTTCGCCTTCAGCTTCGGCTACATCATCGCCCTATTCCAGGCCAATGGATGGGACCCGTACGGCCCCTGAGCAGGGAAACCGGCACGAAAAAAACGGGCCCCTCCGGGCCCGTTTCCATTTGGTGATGGGTAGCTTCAGGCGTGAGCGGCGATCAGCTGGCGGAGCACTTCGCGCTCTTCGCCGTCGAGATCTGTGAGCGGGGAGCGCACCTTTCCCGCTGGACGGCCGACCAGGTCCGCGCCCGCCTTGATCATCGAGACTGCATAGCCGCGCCTGCGGTCGCGCAGCGCGATCAGTGGCAGGTAGAAGCTGTCCATCAGGCTTCTGATCGTCTCCCCGTCGCGCTGGCGGACCGCCCGGTAGAAGCGCAGGGCCAGTTCCGGGACGAAATTGAAGACCGCCGAGGAATAGGTGGTTACGCCCATTTCGAGATAGGGCTGGGCGAACACTTCGGCGGTGGGCAGCCCGCCAATATGCACCAGGCGATCGCCGAGTGCATGGGAGACACGCTGCATCAGTTGCAGATCGCCGATCCCGTCCTTGTAGCCCACGAGATTGGGGCAGAGCTCGGCGAGGCGGGCCAGAGAATCCGGGGTCAGCCGCGAATTGTCGCGCGCATAGTAGATGACGCCGATCCCGACCGCATCGCAGATGGCTTTCATATGCGCGACGATGCCCTCCTGTTCGGCGAACATCAGATAGTGCGGCAGCACCAATATGCCCGCCGCGCCGGCCTTCTCGGCCCGCTTCGCCAGATCCACCGCCATGCGCGTACCATAGCCGACCCCGGCCAGGACCGGCACTTCGGCACTGCTGTTGGCGACGGCGGTCTCGATAATGCTGTCATACTCGTCATAGCCGATGGAGAAGAACTCCCCCGTGCCCCCGGCCGCAAACAGCCCGGCCGCCTCGTAGGATGACAGCCATTGCAGGCGGCGCGCATACGAGTCGCGATCGAACTCCCCGTCGGCGCCGAAGTCGGTGATGGGGAAGGAGAGTAGCCCCGAACCTATCCTGGATTTGATCTCGTCCAGCTGCACTGTTCCGGCCTCCTCGTCGCCGCAAATTAGTATGATTGCATGCAGCTAAAGCCTGCGATTGGCCCCTGTCAATGCAGAAATGCGGCAGTCTGGCAGCAAGCAGCGCAAAAGCAGTATGATTTATCGTTGACAAGGCTCAGGGCGTCATACAAGACTTCGACAGGGCCGGCGTCCAAGTGAGGGAATGTACCCTCCGGATGCAGGGTTGGAGGGCCCGATTGGGAGGAAAGATGAGACATTTGCGTATGGCCGCGATGGCCGGCATCTCGTTTATCGCATTGACGGGCGCGGCCTTCGCGCAGGACTACCAACAGGCCCCGATGCTCGAAGAGATGGTGGCATCGGGCGGCCTGCCCGAAATCGCCGAGCGCCTCGGCGCCGAGCCTCGCGTGATGGAGCCGATCGACGAGATCGGCCAGTATGGCGGGACCTTCCAGGGCGGCATGGTGGGCGGAAACGACCGTAACCTGCTGCTGAAATTCACCGGCTACGAGCCCCTGCTGGCCTGGGACCGGGACTGGACCGGCGAAGTCATACCGAACGTGGCGACGGGCTATTCTGCAAGCGAGGATTCCACCGCTTTCACCTTCACGCTGCGCGAAGGCATGAAGTGGTCCGACGGTTCGCCCTTCACCGCCGACGACATCGCCTTCTTCATCGAGGACGTGCTGCCCGAGGCCAAGCTCTTCCCGACCAAGCCCGGCTGGCTGGTCGTGGACGGCGAACTGCCTTCGATCGAGGTCATCTCGCCGACCGAGTTCACCATCTCCTGGTCGCAGCCGAACGGGCTTTTCATTCTCAACGTCGCCGGTGTCTTCGGCACCCAGCTCACCATGCTGAACAAGGCCTATTGCAGCCAGTTCATGCCAAAATACAATGACGAGGCCGAAGCCAATGCCGCAGCGGCGGGCGTCGCGGACTGGGCCGAGCACATGCTCAACATGTGCGGCGTCGAGATCGAGAACATCCAGCGCTGGCGCAATCCCGAACGCCCCGTCATCGAGGCCTTCCGCCTGACCGAACCCTATGTCGCGGGCGCCACGCGCGTCGCCTTCGAGCGCAACCCCTATTACTGGAAGGTCGATCCCGAAGGAAACCAGCTGCCTTATATCGATCGGGCGAGCTTTTCGGTGAACGCGGATCCGCAGACCCTCGTGCTTGCGACCCTTGCGGGCGACATCCACTTCGAAAGCCGCCACACCAACAGCCCGGCAAACCTGCCGCTCTATGTCGAAGGGCAGGAGCAGGGCAATTTCTACATCTCGCCGCGCGAAAAGCTGGTGGGCAACCAGTACAACGTCTCGATCAACCTGACCCATCCCGATGCTGCCAAGCGGGAGATCTTCGGGAACAAGGACTTCCGGGCCGCGCTCTCGCTGGCGCTCGACCGGCCGACGATGATCGACCTGCTGTTTTTCGGCAATGGCGTGCCCCAGCAGGTCGCGCCCCGGGAAGGGACGCCCTTCTATCACGAGCAACTCGCCACGCAATTCACCCAATATGATGTCGAGCAGGCCAATGCGATGCTCGACGAGATCGGGCTGGACGGGCGCGGCGGCGACGGCTTCCGCACCATGCCCGATGGCAGCCCCCTCGTTCTCACGCTCGCTGCGGTCAACGCGCTTGGCGGGCATGGCGACACGGCGGAACTCGTCACCCAGTACTGGCAGGCCGTCGGCATCGACGCGCGCCTGAGCTCCATGGACCGCACGCGGTTCTATGAGGAAAAGACCAACAACACCCATGATGCGGTGATCTGGGGCGCAACCTCCGGCGGTATCGACGTCTACATCGATCCGCGCGACTACTTCCCCTTTTCGACAGAATCCAACTTCGCCATCAACTGGGGCAAGTACTACATCAATGCCGGCGGAGAGGAGCCGCCTCAGTACGTGAAGGACCAGTGGGCCCTCTATGACGACATCAAGGCGACCGCCGATCCCGAACAGCAGGCCGAGCTCTTCCAGCAGATCCTCGATATCACTGCCGAGCAGTTCTACAATATCGGGATTTCCACGGCCACCCCGAGCTATGCGGTGGTCTCCAACGATCTGGGCAATGTGAGCCGCGACACGCCGGTGGGCTGGATCTATCCCGACCCCGGGCCGGAAAACCCCGAGCAGTGGTACATCAAGCAATAGGCTGAGCCATCCGCCTTCCGGGCTCCGGCCCGGAAGGCCCCTCGTTGCGGGAGGCCCCGATGTTCCTGTTCGTGCTGCGCCGGATCGCCGGAATGATCCCGGCCATGTTCGCGATCTCGATCCTCGCCTACACCATCATCCAGCTGCCGCCTGGCGACTTCGTCTCCACCTATGCCGCGCAGCTGGCCGAAAGCGGGACCATCGTCGATTCCGCACGCCTTGAGTCCCTGCGCGACCGGTACGGGCTCGGCCAGGACGTGGTCACCCAATACTTCAAATGGATCGGCGGCATCGTCACCCGCGGCGATTTCGGCGACAGCTTCGAGTGGAACCAGCCCGTCACCGAACTTGTCTGGGACCGCATGGGCATGACGGCGCTGATATCGCTCCTGACGCTCATCGCGATGTGGGCCGTGTCCCTTCCCATCGGCATCTACTCCGCCGTCCGCCAGTACTCGGTCACCGATTACGTGGCGACGATCTTCGGGTTCCTCGGCATGGCGACGCCGAACTTCCTCCTCGCCATCGTCCTCATGTACATCTCCACCATGTGGTTCGGGGCATCGGTCGGCGGGCTCTTCTCTCCCCAGTTCGTCAATGCGCCGCTCTCCTGGGCCAAGATCTGGGACTTCATCACCCATGCCTGGATCCCGATCCTGATCCTCGGGACGGCCGGCACCGCATCGCTGATCCGCGTCATGCGCGCCAATCTCCTCGACGAGCTCCATAAGCCCTATGTCGAGGCGGCGCGCGCCAAGGGCATGCCCGAGACGCGCCTCATCCTCACCTACCCGACGCGCGTCGCGCTCAACCCCTTCATCTCGACGGTGGGCTGGGTGCTGCCGGCGCTGATTTCGGGTGAACTGATCGTCTCGACCGTGCTCAACCTGCCCACGGCCGGTCCCTTGCTGCTGCAGGCGCTCAAGAGCCAGGACATGTTCCTTGCCGGCGCCTTCATCCTGCTCAGCGGTGCCCTGGTCCTCATCGGCACGCTGATCTCGGACATCCTCCTTGCCATCTCCGACCCCAGGATCAGGCTGTCATGAGCGAGCCCACGGTACAGGCCGCAGCCGACGCGGCGCTCCTCGACCAGCAGGTCGACGCCTCCCGCCTCCAGGGCGCGAGCCAGTGGGGGCTGATCTGGCACAAATTCCGCCGCCACAAGCTGGCCGTCTTCTCGCTCGTCGTCGTCGGCTTCATCTATTTCGTGGCGCTGTTCGCCGAGTTCCTCGCCCCGACCGATCCCGGCCGGTTCGATCCGCGCTACACCTATGCGCCGCCCCAGAGCATCGGGCTCTTCGTCGATGGCAGCTTCCAGCCCCATGTGAAGGGCTATTCGATCGAGCTCGACCAGGCGAGCTTCCGGCGGGTGTTCGTCGTCGATCCGGACGTCACCATCCCGATCGGCCTTTTCGTGCGCGGACAGAGCTATCGGATGTGGGGGCTCTTCGAGACCGACCTGCACTTCATCGGCCCGCTCGATCCGAGCCAGCCCTTTTTCCTCATGGGCGCCGACCGGCTGGGTCGGGACATGCTGAGCCGGACCATACACGGCACGCGCATTTCCATGTCCATCGGCCTCGTGGGCGTCGGCCTCTCCCTCGTCATCGGCATGATCCTGGGCGGCATATCGGGCTATTATGGCGGCTTCGCCGATCGGGCCATCCAGCGGGTGATCGAGTTCATCCGCTCGATCCCCACCATCCCGCTCTGGCTCGGGCTTGCAGCTGCCATGCCGCGCGAGTGGCCGCCGCTCCAGGTCTATTTCGCCATCCTCGTTATTCTCTCTCTGATCGGCTGGACCGAGATCGCCCGGGTGGTCCGCGGGCGCTTCCTGAGCCTCCGGGGCGATGATTTCGTCATTGCCGCCCGGCTCGACGGTGTCAGCGAATATCGCCTCATCATGAAGCACATGATGCCTTCGCTCTATTCCCACATCATTGCGGCGATCACGCTTGCCATCCCCAACATGATCCTTGCCGAAACCGCCCTCAGCTTCCTCGGGCTGGGGCTGCAGCCGCCCATCGTCAGCTGGGGGGTGCTGCTGCAGGATACGCAGAACCTGCGCGCCATCACCCAAGCGCCCTGGCTCTTCATTCCGGGCATCTGCGTCGTGGTCGCCGTCCTGGCCCTCAACTTCCTTGGCGATGGAGTGCGCGATGCCGCAGACCCCTATGCAAAGTGAGCCCGGCGCGCCGGTCCTCCGGGTCGAGAACCTCTCGGTCGAATTCCCCGTCCACAAGGGGCTGGTCCACGCCGTCAAGGATGTGAGCTTTTCCATTGGCCGGGGCGAGACGCTCTGCGTCGTCGGAGAGTCGGGTTCGGGCAAGTCCGTCACCGCACGGGCCATCCTGCAACTGATCGCCGAGCCGGGACGCATCACCAATGGCCGCATCCTCCTCAAGGACAAGGACGGCGCCGGGGAGACCGACATCGTCGCCCTGGGCAATCGCGGGCGGGCGATCCGCGAGATCCGCGGCCGGCGCATCGCAATGATCTTCCAGGAGCCGATGAGCTCGCTGTCGCCGGTCCACACCATCGGGCGCCAGATCACCGAGACCATCCTGCTGCACGAAAAGGTGGACAAGGCGGAGGCCCGGCGCCGCGCCGCTGCCCTGCTCGACCGGGTACGGATTCCCAACCCCGAAGAAGCGCTCGACCGGTATTCCTTCGAGTTTTCCGGCGGCATGCGGCAGCGTGCGATGATCGCCATGGCGCTCTCGTGCAATCCCGAAATCCTGATCGCGGACGAGCCGACGACAGCGCTCGACGTGACGACGCAGGCCGAAATCCTGGCGCTCATCCGCGAACTGCAGCGCGACCGCGGCATGGCGGTGCTGTTCATCACCCATGACATGGGTGTGGTCGCCCAGATCGCCGATCGGGTGATGGTGATGTTCAAGGGCGAGAAGGTCGAGGAGGCTGACGTCTTCTCGCTCTTTGAAAAGCCCCAGCAGGCCTATACCCGTGCGCTCCTGGGCTCGATCCTGAAACTCGAGCGTCCCGCACCGCGCCCGCCCCGGCCCGAGGCCGAAAAGCCCATCGCGCGGATCAGCGATCTCGAACTCCATTTCCCGCTCAATCCCGGTTTCATGGGCCGCCCGACCGCGTATCTCAAGGCGATCAATGGCGTCAGCCTCACCATCAACGAGGGCGAGAGCGTGGGGGTCGTCGGCGAGTCCGGCTCGGGCAAGACGACGCTGGGGCGCACGCTGCTGCGCGTCTACACGCCGACGAGCGGCAAGGTCGATTACTGGCGGGGTGAGGGGGGCGTGGTCGATCTCGCGAGCCTCTCCCGCCGCGAGATGAAGGCGCTCTACGGGGAGGTGCGGATGATCTTCCAGGATCCGCACGCCTCGCTCAATCCGCGCATGACCATCTACCAGATCATCTCCGAGCCGCTGCGCACCAATACCGACATGACCGAACGCCAGATGCAGGGCCGGGTGCGCGATCTCCTCACCCGCGTCGGATTGCCGGCGGATATCTCGGACCGCTATCCGCATGCCTTTTCGGGCGGGCAGCGCCAGCGCATTTCTATCGCAAGGGCGATCGCGGTCCGGCCACGCCTTATCATTGCAGATGAGCCGACCTCCGCGCTCGATGTGTCCCTGCGCCACCAGGTCCTCGACCTGATGCGGGACCTTCAGGCCGAATATGGCCTCTCTTATCTTTTCATCTCCCACGACATTGCAGTCATCCGCTATTTCTGCGACCGCGTCGCCGTGATGAAGAGGGGGCAGATCGTGGAGATGGGAGATGTGGTGCAGGTCTGCGAGAACCCGGTTCACGAATATACCAGGACCCTGATCAGCGCCGTTCCGCGACCCGATCCGCGTCTCCGACTGCAGATGGCCGGGTGAGACTATGGCGGCAATCCTTATCACCGGCGCGGCCGGCACGCTCGGCACGCATCTGCGCGCCCGTTTTGCCGGCGCCGGACGCGACTATGTCGCCACCGACATCCGTCGGCCCGCAGACGGCGAGGACATGACGCTCGCCGATCTCTCGGACCGCGCTGCCGTCGATGCGCTGATGGCGCGCGATATCGCGGCAGTCGTCCATTTCGGCGGGGAGGCCAAGGAGGCGGGCTGGGAGACGATCCTAAACGCCAATATCAGGGGCACCTACAACGTCTTCGACGCAGCCCGGAAAGCCGGCGTCGGGCGCGTGGTCTTTGCCTCGTCCTATCATGTGATCGGCATGTACCCGGCGGGCGCCGAGCCGCTCGGCCTCGATGCCGACCCGCGCCCGGACTCGCTTTACGGCGTCTCGAAGCTCTTCGGGGAGAACCTCGCGAGCCTCTACTTCCACAAATTCGGCGTGCAGTCGCTCTCGATCCGGATCTGTGCGGCCGGTTCGCCCAAGACGACGCGGGAGTGTCGGGTCTGGTGCAACAAGGACGACCTCTCGGACCTCATCGAGCGGGCGCTCGATGTCCCCGAGCTTGGATGCAAAACGCTCTTCGGCATTTCGGCCAATGACGGCGCCTGGTTCTCGAACCCGCCCGGGGAGACGCTGGGCTGGGTGCCGCGCCACAACTCGCGCGAACTCGGTCTTCCATACTGCGATGCCCCGCTCGATCCCGATGCGCCGCAGAACCGTTGGCTGGGCGGTGGCTTCCCCACCTGGCCGCACATGGACGACTGAGCGCGGCTATTCCCCGTTGCGCTGGACGATACAGGTGCCACCGCTGCGCGTGAGTGCGGTGCAGAGCGCCTGCGCCTCCTCGCGTGTCTGGCGGCCCACCATGGCCGAGAAGCGCTGCCGCGTCCCGAAGCTCGGATTGCGCACGGTGATCAGCATGAGCTTTTCCTGCCCGAGGACGCTCTGGTGTCTGTCCCGAACGCGCTCGAAGGCGCCGCTCGCCTGCTCGCGCGAGAAATGCTGGGCCAAGAGCACCCCCCAGGGCTGCCACTCCCCCGGTGTCGGCCCGAATTCGGGCATCGGCACCGCCCGCGCCATCTCGATGCAGGCGGGCTCGAACGGGCGTTCGGGGTCGAGCGTATAGTCGGCCGGCTCCGGGGTCTCCGCACGCCAGTGCTCGACGCTTCGCCCGGTGATGATCCTGACATAGTCGCGTGTTTCGAGCGGCAGGCCGCCCCCTTGCGCGACATAGCGCGACATTCGCCCCTCGCCGCCATTATAGGCGGCGGCGGCCAGCCCCAGATTGCCGAACTTGTCGTTGAGGAAGGCGAGGTACTCGGCTGAACGCGCAAGGGCCTCTGCCGGGTCGAACGGATCGCCCAGAGCCCGGAGGCGGGCCGTGCCCGGCATAAACTGGGCGATGCCCTGTGCCCCGACCGGGCTGATGGCCGTCGGGTCGAATCGGCTCTCCTGCCAGATGAGGCGCGCAAAAAACCCCTCGGGCAATCCGTTGCGGATGGCGAGCCGTTCGATCGCGCGGCACACGTCCCGGGTGTAGTCCGCCTCACCGATGCAGATCTCGTCGCCCTCGAGCGCGTGGCAGCGCCGCCGGTCCTCTTCGGGTTCGGCCAGCGTGGGCGCCGTCGGTGCGGCCAGCAGCAGGGCCACGATCAGCAGTCTCAACCCCGCCGGTCGGGGCATGTCGCGCTCCTCCCGATGTGCGGAGACCCGTGACGGGCCTCCGCGCGCGTTTATCAGCTCATCAGCTGACCGCCATTGACGTCGATGATCTGGCCGGTGATGTAGCCGCTCATGCTTTCCGAGCAGAGAAATACATAGGCACCCACGCATTCCTCAGGCGTGCCGAGCCGCCCCATCGGGATCTGCTGGGCGATCTGCTTGCGCGTTTCCTCGGGCGTCGAATCATGGAACGGCGTGACGATGAACCCGGGCGCGACGGTGTTGACGCGAACGTTGAACGGCGCGAATTCGCGTGCCGCATTGCGCGTGATCGAGTGGACCGCCGCCTTGGCCGAGGCGTAGACCGTGGAGCCGCCATAGCCACCCATGCGACCCGCGACCGAGCCGGTATTGACGATCGCGCCTTTGCCCTGCGCCTTGAGGTAGGGGAGGGCGGCCTTGGTCACCGCCAGCACCGAACGCACGTTGAGGTTGTAGACCTGGTCGAAAAGATCGTTCGAGAAGGCTGCATTGGTCACGCGCTCGACCATCGCGCCGGCATTGTTGATCAGAATGTCGAGCCCGCCGAGCCCGTGCGCCGCTTCCTCGACGATCCGTGCGCAGTCTTCGGGCTTGCTCACATCCCCGAGCACCCTGATCGCCGTGCCGCGCGCCGCGATGATGTCGTCGACCACCTGCTGCGCGGCATCCGCATTGGAGTGGCCATGCACGGCAACCGCAACGCCGAGCCGCGCGAATTCCCGCGCCAGTGCGGCGCCTATGCCCGTCGAGGATCCGGTAATGAGTGCGCGCTTGCCCTTGAGATCGTCCAGCACGTCGGTTCTCCAGTGTTCTTTGCTGTTCACCCCCAGCTTGGGCGATAGCGCGGGCCGGTGCAATGGCTCTCGGGGCCCCTATTGGCGAGCAGTGTGAATTGCGCACGGCAATTGCGCTTTGCCCCCTTGCGCCCTCAAAACCTTCACCCTATAAACCGCGAGCCTTACGGCGCGGCTTCGCTTCGCGCCCGAGCGCCCAGGTAGCTCAGTTGGTAGAGCAGCGGATTGAAAATCCGCGTGTCGCTGGTTCGATTCCGGCCCTGGGCACCATTTCTTCTCTCCCCACCCACTTTGACTTTCGTCCGCTGGCTTCGCGCGGCGATGGACGCATTTGCTGCGGAACGGATCGGGTTGCAACGGGTTCTGCCTCCGACCCTCGCAACCAATGAAGAGATCACGCGCCATGATCCGGACTGCCGCCCTCTCCGCCCTGTTCTTTGTCTCGATGACGGTGCTCGTCGGCGCCTACAGCCTCGTGCCGGCCTGAGACGGCTGACCCTTGATAGGGCGCTGCAACCCGGAAGGGCAGCGCGCATTCGGTGAGCAAGGAGTGCGCCTTGGATCCCGACCGCCTTTTTTCAGACCCCGATCGCTGCGCCCATATCTGCGTGGATATGCAGCGCATGTTTGCCGAACCCACGCCTTGGCACGCGCCTTGGATGGTGCGTGTCATCCCAGCCATCGCGGCGCTCGTCGAACAGCAGGCGGCCCGCACGATCTTCTCGCGCTTCATCCCGGCCGACCGGCCAGAAAGCGCTCCGGGCGCCTGGCAGGCCTATTACAGCCGCTGGCCCATGATGACGCAGGCGGTGCTGCCGCCGGACCTCCTCGATATCATTCCAGCGCTCAGCATTTTCAGCCCGCCCGCGCGAATTGTCGACAAGCAGGTCTATTCTCCCTGGCTATCGGGTGCGCTCCACAGCCGATTGCAGGCAGACCATGTCCACACGCTGGTCGTGACCGGCGGGGAAACCGAGATCTGCGTGCTGGCCACCGTCATGGGCGCGATCGACCTGGGCTATCGCGTCGTCATCGTCTCCGACGGCGTCTGCAGCTCCGCCGACGAGACGCATGACGCGATGCTCGCCATCTATCGCAGCCGGTTCGGCCAGCAACTCGCGGTTCTGGACATGGCGGAAGTCCTCTCCGCCTGGGCCCCTCAGCCCAGATAGCGCGCTTCGGTCTCGCTCAGGCGCTCGTAGAGCCGGTCCATTTCGGCAAGACCGAATGGTGTGGGACGAAGTGTGCCGAAACGGTCGAAGCTGTCCTCGAGACCAAGGCGTCTCGCCATGAATTGCCGGCCATAGCAGAGCAGCACGTCGATCGAGCGGTTCATGAAAACGATGAGCGGCAGCAATTCGGTCTCGATCGCCTCGGCCTCCGCCCGCGCCTCTTCGGTGCCTTCCGCCCAGAGCCGGTCGATCCGGATCTGCAGCGGCAGGCAGTCGGGTGCGGGGATCAGCCCGTGCGCGCCCGCGCGCAGGAGCCGCGTATGCTCGATCCCGCCATGACCGCCGAAACTGCGCAGGCTCGCCCGGGTGGCATCGATCAGCGGCTCGGCGGTTACGACGGGCCCCTCCGCCTTGGCAATGGTGATGGCCGGCACCGCCTCGTGGAGGCGGATGAGCCCGGCGGCGGAAAAGGCATTCTTCAGATGCTCCGGGTTGTTCTGTACCCCGAGCGGGCAGGCGAGACCCTCTGCGATTGCAGCAAAGAACGCGATGAGTTCGGCCTCGCCCAGGACGGTCTTCAATGGCGGTTGCAGGATCAGCCAGTCCGCCCCGGCCTCGAGCGCCGCGTCGGCAAAGGCGCGTTGCTCGTCGACGGTTTCCCCGGTGATCGTTACCGAATAGGGGCACTCTCCCCCAAGACGCTGGCCCACGCTGCGCGTCAGCGCCAGCCGCTCGCGCGCATCCATGCGATGGGATTCGGTGACGAGACCCAGTACGGCGACGCCATCGGCGCCCGCCTCGAGCACATGGCCGACCTGCAGGTCCATCGCCCTGTGGTCGAGCCGGCCGTCCCCATCCCAGAACGCATAGAGCATGGGATAGACCCCGCCGATTTCTGCAGCTGCACCGGTTTTGCTCAAGCCCAGTCCTCCCAAAAATGATTCATCAGATGAATCCTTGTCAAAGCTCTAGCCCTGTGAGAAGGTCCCCGCAACACCAAAAGGCAGCGCCAAGCCGATCCGAGGGAGAATCATGGCTACACTTACCGAGCGTCTCGCGGACTGTTACTCCGGGGTCATCTATGACGTGATGCGCGACATGGGGCTTGCTGCCGCCGTGCTGCCCTCCGACATCCGTCCCCTCGACCCCGAGGTGAAGATCGCCGGACCCGTCTTCACCATGCGCGGCCGCCCGGACAAGACCGTGGATGCGCATGCCTCGCTGCTGGCCTGGACCGGCTTCCTCTCCAAGGCCCCCTCGGGCCACGTGGTCGTCTGCCAGCCTCAGGATTCGGTGCGCGCGCTGATGGGCGAGCTCTCGGCGGAAACCCTGAAGCACCGCGGCGTGCTCGGCTATCTCGTCGATGGCGGCACGCGCGACGTGAGCTTCATCAAGGCGATCGGCTTCCCGGTCTTCTGCCGCTACACGACCCCCATCGACATCGTCGCGAGCTGGATCCCCGAGGCGTTCGACGAACCGGTCACCATCGGCAACGTCGTCATCAACCCCGGCGACTACATCCTGGGCGATCAGGATGGCACGGTCGTCATCCCCAAGGACCGTGCCGAAGAGATCATTTCCCGCGCCGAAGCGGCGATCAGCACCGAAAACCTGGTGCGTGCCGCAATCCTGCGCGGAGAGGATCCGCAGCAGGCCTATCTGCAATACGGCAAGTTCTGATGGCGCCTTCGCAGGACAATCCTGCGGCCGCCCGCAATCTGGGCAAGGGCAAGATCGCGACGGCGGTCGCCATATTGGGCGAGCGCATCGTTGCGGGAGATTTCGCGCCCGGCCGGCCGCTGCCGGTCGAGGCCGATCTCGCCCAGACCCTCGATGTCGGCCGCAGCGTCCTGCGCGAGGCAATCAAGGTGCTGGCGAGCAAGGGCATGGTTTCTGCCAGGCCCCGGCTCGGCACCATGATCCTGCCGCGCAGCCAGTGGAACCTCTTTGATCACGACGTGCTGCACTGGATGCTCCGGCCCGGCCTCGTCGAGCCGGGATTGCTGCGCGACATTCTCGTCGCCCGCGCGATCATCGAGCCCCAGGCGGCACGGCTCGCCGCGATCAATGCCACCATGTCCGACAAGGCCAACATCCGCGCAGCTTTCCGGGCCATGGCCGAATCCGTCGGCGATCCGGACGCATCGGTGCGCGCCGACATCCAGTTCCACACCTCGATCCTGGAAGCATCGCACAATGCGATCCTGCACGCCTTTTCACCGGCGCTGACGGCGATCCTGTCCGCCTTCTTCCAGATCAGCATCCAGAACCCGGAAATCTTTCCCGGCAACCTTCCGGCGCACGAACGCGTGGCCCGGGAGATCGACGCGGAAGATCCTGAGGCGGCCCATGCCGCCATGCTCGACGTCCTCGGCTACACCGAGGCGGACCTCACAGAGCGCCTGAAGCTCTGATCATCGATACCGGAGGAGATTTCATGAAACTCACCAAGCTTGCCCTTCTGACCGCAGCAATCCTTGCCGGCGTCTCGGGCCCGGCGCTCGCGCAATACCCCGAGCGTCCCATCACCATGATCGTCGCATGGGCCGCCGGCGGCGGCACCGATGCGGTGGCGCGCGCGCTTGCCGCACAGCTCGAAGCCGAGCTCGGCACGCCGGTGAACGTCGTCAATCGCACCGGCGGCGCCGGCGTCATCGGCCATACCGAAATCGTCAATGCTCGTCCCGATGGCTACACGATCGGGCTCGCCAGTGCCGAGCTCTCGACCTATTACTGGTCCGGCACGGCCCAGTTCACGGCAAATGACGTGACCCCGATCGCGCTCGTCAACCTCGACGCATCGGCGTTCAACGTTGCAGCGAACAGCGAATGGCAGGACCTCCGTTCCGCCCTCGATGCCATCGCCGAAGCGCCTGCAGGCACCTATAAGCTCTCCGGCATGGCGCCCGGCGCGGCTTATCACCTGGCCTTTTCGAGCCTGCTGAACGCCGAGGGGATCGACCCCAACACCATCACGGTCGTGCCGAGCCAGGGCGCGGCACCCGGCTTCCAGGAGCTGGCTGCAGGCGGCGTCGAAATCGTCCCGTCCTCCCTGCCCGAAGCGACGGCCATGATCGATGCCGGTCAGGTCAAGACCCTTGCCGTGCTCGCTTCGGAACGCCTCGAGGCATTCCCCGACGTGCCGACTGTCGAAGAAGCCATCGGCCGCCCCTTCGCCGGGGGCACCTGGCGCGGCATCGTGGCCCCGGCCGGCATTCCGGACGAGGCGCGCGACCGTCTGATCGCAGCGGTGGAGACCGTCTGGAACTCCGAAGATTTCCAGAGCTTCATGAGCGAACGCGGTTTTGGCCTCACATACCTCTCGGGCGACGATTTCGGTGCCTATCTGGCCGAGCAGCACGAGCAGAATGGCGAGGTCATGGGACTGCTGGGCCTGCGTCAGCGGGACTGATCGCATGCTCAAGGTCAGCGATCTGGGTTCGGGGCTGGCAATTGCCGGCCTCGGGCTCGCCATCATCGTACAGGCGCAGGGCTTCCCGTCCGTCGGCGCGTCTCCGGTCAGCCCGGCCTTTTATCCGGGCCTGATCGGGACGGTGCTGCTCGGGTGCGGGCTGGCGCTGGCGCTGGGGAGCCTCTTGAAGAAGGAGGCCATGCCGCTGGGCGTACTGCCGGAATGGCTGCGCCGCCCGGGCAACATCCTTGCGGTGCTCGCGGTCCCCGCGGCCATCATCGCCTATGGCCTCTTGAGCCCGGTGCTCGGGTTCCTCGCCACGGCCTTTCTCGTCACGCTCGGCCTCCTCGTCGCCTTCCGCGTCAACTGGCTCTGGAGCCTTGGAACCGCCTTCGTCCTGTCGGGCCTGCTGCATCTGGTCTTCGTCGTCCTGATGCGCGTGCCGCTGCCCTATGGCTTCATCGAGGCGCTGCTGCCATGAACTTCATCACGGCCATCCAGACCGTCTTCGAGCCCTTCACCCTGACGGTCATCGTCGCATCGGCGATCTTCGGGCTCTTCGTGGGCTCGATGCCCGGGCTGACGGCGACCATGGCCGCCGCGCTCCTTGTTCCGCTGACCTTCTACATGGATCCGGTGCCGGCGATCGGCGCCATCGTCACCTGCTCGGCCATGGCGATCTTTGCCGGCGACATACCGGGCGCGCTCCTGCGCATCCCGGGCACGCCGGCTTCTGCAGCCTATGTGTCGGAAGCCTACCAGCTGGGGCGCAAGGGACAGCTGTCCCGCGTCCTTAGCGTCAACCTGATCGCCTCGGCGATCGGCGGCATCTTCGGCACGCTCGTGCTCATCATGCTCGCCCCCCAGCTGGCGCAGGTCGCACTCCGCTTTTCCAGCTACGAATATTTCTGGCTCGCGCTGATCGGCCTCTCGGCCGCGACGCTGATCAGCTCGTCCAATCCCATCAAGGGACTGACCGCGCTCTTTCTTGGTCTCTTCCTCGCGGTTGTCGGGCTCGACGTGGTCACGGGCCTCCCGCGCTACACGTTCGGCACGGTCGACCTCATGGGTGGCGTGTCCCTCATTGCCGCGCTGATCGGGCTCTTTGCGGTTGCCGAACTCTTCCGCAAGGCCGCCACCATCCATGAAGACCTTCCGCCTCCCGCGCAGGTCACGGGCGCCATCCTGCCCCAAGGGCTGTCGGCGATCGCTCAGTACCGCTGGAACGCGCTGCGCGGGAGCACCATCGGCACCTTTCTGGGCATCCTGCCCGGAGCGGGCGCCGATATCGCCGGCTGGATTTCCTATGCGGTTTCCAAGCGCTTCTCCAAGACCCCCGAGAAGTTCGGCACCGGCCACATCGAAGGCGTCGTCGACGCCAGCGCCTCCAACAATGCGTCTCTGGGCGGCGCCTACGTCCCCGCGCTCGTCTTCGGCATCCCGGGCGATTCGATCACGGCGATCGTCATCGGCGTGCTGCTGATCAAGGGCATGAATCCGGGTCCGACCGTCTTCACCCAGAGCGGCGACATCGTCTCGGCCATCTTCGTCGTCTTCATCCTCGCCAATCTCCTGCTCATCCCGCTGGGGCTGCTGGCGATCAAGGCGGCGCGGCACGTGCTGCGCATCAACCAGCGCATGCTGCTGCCGATCATCCTGATGTTTTCGATCGTCGGGGCATATGCGGTCAACAATTCCGTCTTCGATCTCTGGATCGTCCTCGGGCTCGGCCTGCTCGGATGGATCATGGAAGAGAACGGCTTTCCGATCGCGCCGATGGTGCTGGGGCTCGTCCTTGGCAAGATCGTCGAGGAGAGCTTTACCAATTCCATGATCAAGGCAGGCGGCAACGTTATCGCCTTTATCGATCGGCCGATCGCGGCGACGCTCGCCTTCGTCTTCTTTGCCATCTGGATCGTGCCGTTCGTGCTGCGCCTCGCGGGCAGGCGGGTCCCGCGCGCAAGCTGATCTCGATTAGGCTCATGGGCCGGTGCATCCACACCGGCCCATGAGGCGTTGGCCCCTCGCGAGCAGTCTCGAGGAGCGCCCATGTCCCGCAAGATCAAGATCGAACCCTACAAGGGTCCAGCCGGTGGATGGGGGTCGATGCATTCCGTCGCCCGCCACATGAAGGATGAGGGCATGCTCGTGCGTGGGGCTCCGGTTCTCGCCAAGCAGAACAAACCCGATGGCTTCGCCTGTGTCAGCTGCGCCTGGGCCAAGCCCGATCCCGCCCATCCTGCCGAATTCTGCGAGAACGGCGCCAAGGCGACATTCTGGGAGCTCACCTCGGAGCGCAATCCGCCCGAGGCATTCCTGCGCCATACGGTGAGCGAGATGCGCGGCTGGAGCGATTACGAGCTCGAGAAGGCCGGTCGTCTGACCCACCCCATGCGGTTCAACCACGAAACCGACCGCTACGAGGCCGTGGGCTGGGACGAAGCCTTTGCCGAAATCGGCGCCGAGCTCGCCGCGATCCGTCAGCAGGATCCCAAAGGCGTCGTCTTTTACACCTCGGGTCGCGCGTCGCTCGAAACCTCATACATGTATCAGCTGTTCGCCCGCCTCTACGGCAACAACAACCTGCCCGACAGCTCGAACATGTGCCATGAGTCCACCTCCGTGGCCCTACCTGAAAGCATCGGGGTCGCGGTCGGCACGGTGACGCTCGAGCATTTCGAGAAGGCGGACGCGCTCTTCTTCTTCGGGCAGAATGTCGGCTCGAACAGTCCGCGCATGCTCCACCAGCTCGAAGAAGCCAAGAAGCGCGGCGCCGCGATCGTCAGCTTCAACCCGCTGCGCGAGCGCGGTCTCGAGCGCTTCACCAATCCCCAGGATCCGGTCCAGATGGCGACCCGTGGCGAGACGCGGATCAGCGACGCCTATCACCAGGTGCGCCCGGGCGGCGACATCGCCGTGCTCGCCGGCATGAGCAAATGGCTTTTCGAAGCCGATCTGCGCGCCACCGCCGATGGCGAAGATCCCGTGCTCGACCATGACTTCCTTGCCGAGCACACCCATGGCCTCTCTGCATTCCGCGACTTCATCGAGGCGCTGGACTGGAATGACCTCGAGCGCGAGGCGGGCCTGTCACGCGACGAGATCGAGGCGGCCGCACGCATCTACGCTTCGGCCAACGGCGTCATCGGCGTCTACGGCATGGGCCTCACCCAGCACAGACTGGGCGTCGATACCGTGCAGATGCTCGTCAATCTCCTCCTCCTCCGGGGCAATGTCGGCAAGGATGGCGCCGGCATCTGCCCGGTTCGCGGACATTCGAACGTGCAGGGCCAGCGCACGGTAGGCATTTCGGAGAAGCCCGAACTCGTGCCCCTCGACCGGCTGGCCGAACAATATGGCTTCGAGCCGCCTCGCGAGGAGGGGATGAGTACCGTCGATGCGTGCAGGGGCATCATCGAAGGGCGCGTCTCGGCCTTTCTCGGGCTCGGGGGCAATTTCCTGCGTGCCGTACCCGAGCGCGAACTGATGGAAGCCAACTGGCCGCGGATGCGCCTCAACGTCCAGATCGCGACCAAGCTCAACCGCAGCCATCTCTTCAACGGCAAGCGCGCCTATCTCCTGCCTTGTCTCGGGCGCACCGAGCATGACGAGCAGGCGACCGGGCCGCAGGTGGTGACGATCGAAGACAGTACCTCCTGCATCCGCGTGTCAAAGCCCGTCCATCCCCCTGCAAGCGAGATGCTGCGCTCTGAGCCCGCCATTGTCGCGGGCATCGCCATGGCGACCTTGCCAGACAACCCAAATGTTCCCTGGCGGGATTGGGTGGGGGATTATGCGCGGATCCGGGAGGCCATTGCCGGGACCTATCCCGACATCTTCCACGACTTCAATACGCGCATGTTTGAAAAGGGTGGCTTCCGCAAGCCTGTGCCCGCCGACGAGCGGGTGTGGAAGACCGATACCGGCCGCGCCAACTTCAAGCTCCCCAAGGCGCTGGGCGCGAGCTTCGACAATGGGAACGATGACACGGTGCTTCGCCTCATCACCCTGCGCAGCAACGACCAGTTCAACACCACGGTCTATGGATATCGCGACCGCTTCCGCGGCATCGAAGGGACACGCATGGTGGTTCTGCTCAATGGCGAGGACATGGAGCGGTTCGGTATCCGCGATGGCGAGATGCTCGGGATGGAAACGGCAGTGGGTGACGGCGTAATCCGTCGCATGTCCGGCTTTCGGGCGACCCGCTACGATATCCCGAAGGGCAGCTGCGGCGCCTACTATCCCGAATGCAATGCGCTGGTCCCCCTTTGGCAGTACGCCGAAAAGAGCAAGGTTCCTGCGGCCAAATCCGTACCGGTCCGCCTCCTCAGGGATTTGGCCCATGCATGACCCGGTAACCCAGAGACCGTCGCGAAAATGGCGCGGGGCCTGGATGGAGGACGTGCGGACCGTGCCGGAAGAAACCGCGGTCGCGATCACCTGCAACGGCACGAGCCAGGCGGTAATGATGGCAACGCCTGCCGATCTCGAGGATTTCGCAATCGGATTCGCTCTGACTGAAGGGCTTATCGAAAATCCAGCAGAAATCGAACGTATCGAGATCGTTCCGCTCGATCTTGGCATCGAAGCGCGGCTCTGGGTGATCGAGGCGCGAGCCGACGCCCTGCAACGCCGGCGACGCCGGATGGCGGGCCCGGTCGGATGCGGGCTTTGCGGCATCGAGAGCCTCGTTGAAGCCATGCGACCCGTCGCAAGGGTTGCCGAGCGGGGGTGGATCACTCCCAATGAGATCGTGGAGGCCATGGCAGGCCTGCGGCCCCTGCAGGCACTCAATGCGGCGACTCGCGCAGTGCATGCGGCCGCGTTCTGGCAACGGGGCAGGGGGATTACGACTATCCGCGAAGATGTGGGGCGTCATAACGCCCTCGACAAACTTGCCGGAGCTTTGGCTCGGGAAGGCGTCCCCTCATCTGGTGCATTGTTGCTCACGAGCAGGCGCTCGGTCGAGATGATCCAGAAATCCGCGCGGATCGGGGCCGAGATCGTGGTTGCCGTTTCGGCGCCAACAGCGCTCGCCATCCGTGCGGCTGAGGAGGCCGGCATCACCCTTGTCGGGGTTGCGCGCGCGGACGGC
This sequence comes from Arsenicitalea aurantiaca, assembly GCF_003994485.1. Taxonomy (GTDB): domain Bacteria; phylum Pseudomonadota; class Alphaproteobacteria; order Rhizobiales; family Devosiaceae; genus Arsenicitalea; species Arsenicitalea aurantiaca. The sequence continues at coordinate 391,127 of NZ_RZNJ01000003.1, read as the reverse complement.
TTCGAGGTCTTCACCCACACCCACCGCATTGTCGATTGTGCAGAAGTCGAAGCGCTGCAGCAAAAAGCCGTCCCTGCGTGAGGGACGGCTTCTGATTATCGCTGAGGTCAGGGTGTCGTAGGCGCTGCTGCCCCATCCTGGTCGACACTGGCTGAGCGCGACTGGGCGATGACGTCGACCAGCAGATTGTCGGGATACTGCCGGCAGGTCTCGAGGATGGACTCGAGCGACAGCGCCCCGCCCGAGAACGTCGCGCCGGTCATTGCGCCCGCGCCGCCCGCATTCATGCCCGCGTCTGCTCCGGCCTCCGCGCCCGCATTCTGGCCGGCGCCCGGCGTCGATCCGTCAAGGGGCGCCTGTGCGGCATTGTCGGGGCTCATCGGGCCGTCGCTCGGCTGGGACACGGCAGCGTCGGCACCTGCCGCAGGTGCGCCATCGGCCGCGACGGGCGCCTGGGCGGCATCGTCTTCCGCCATGGGCCCGTCATCGGGCATGCCGGCTTCGTTCGGCGAGTCCTGGGCTGCTTCTGCAGCACCGCCGGCTGCAGCGCTTTCGGCGGGCGTAATCCCATGCGCCCGGGTCAGGGCTTCTTCATACCCGGCCTGGTAGCCCTCGATATAGGCGGTCGCGGCGGACTGGTCGAGCGTCATGAAATCCGAGCAGGCCGTGCCTGCGCCGATGACCCCTGCATGTCCGGCTTCTACGCCGCCTGCGCCCTGGTTCTGCTGGTTCGGACCCGCATCCTGGGCTGCGGCGACGCCGGTGCCAAGCATCAGCGCGCTCGCGATGAGAATGTGCAGTTTCATGGTTGTCCTCCATTGTGGTTCTTGTTTTTTCGGAAGGACCCGATCCTTGGGCCTCGTTTCCCAACCCGCGAGGTCCGAGGCAGTTTCATCACGAGACAATCTGCACGTCTGCCTGGCGGGAAATGCCCGGCCGGCCGAGGGTTTGCGGTCGGGCCGGGAGCCACATCCTGTCGCAGGTTAACCCCGGGCGATTGCGGACTGGGGCTGGATCGTCGGGCAAATCGCGGCAATAGTGGCGTCATGACAGAGCATCGCTTCACCCCCACTGCCTATCACAACGTCCTCGGCACCCTGCCGCCCGCGCTGCGGATCCGGAGCGGGGACACCGTGGTCACCGAGACCCTCGACGCTGCGGGATTCGATCGCGAAAGCGTCCAGCGCGCTTCGAGCCCCAACCCGACGAACGGCCCGATCCATGTGGAGGGCGCCGAGCGTGGCGATGCGCTCCGCGTCGAGATCCTCGCCATGCGGCCGAACCGGGACACCGGGTGGACGCGGCAGTCGCTTGCCGCCAACGTCGTCGATCCAGAGACGGTCCGCCAGCTGCCGAGGCCCGACAAGGCGATCTGGGCAATCGACCCGGATGCGGGCACGGTGAAGCTGAAGGAAAACCTGCCCGGGCTTGAAAATCTCGTCTTGCCGCTTGCCCCGATGATCGGCTGCTTCGGGGTTGCGCCCGAACTCGGGCAGGCCTTCTCCACCGCGACCAGCGCCGCCAATGGCGGCAATATGGATTATCGCGGGTTCGGGCCCGGCTGCACGGTCTGGTTTCCGGTGGCAGCGCCGGGCGCGCTCTTCTTTCTTGGCGATTGCCATGCCGTGCAGGGCGATGGAGAGATCGTCGGCACCGGTGTCGAGACCAGTTTCGAGGTCGAGGTTCGCCTGACCGTCGAGAAGGGCCGCCATCTCGGCTGGCCGCGTGGCGAGACTGCCGAGGATATCTTCACCGTCGGCAATGCCCGGCCGCTCGATCAGGCGCTCCAGCACGCCACGAGCGAGATGCTTGCGTGGCTGACGAGCGATTACGGGCTCTCGCCGATTGCAGCGAGCCATCTGCTCGGACAGGTCGTGCGATACGACGTCGGAAACGTCTACGATCCGGCCTACACCATGGTCTGCCGCGTCGCCAAACGCTGGCTGCCGAAGCGCTGAACCGCCGGTCTCGCACAAAAAAGGCCCCGCATGCGGGGCCTTTGGCGTTTGAGGTGTCTGCCGCTCAGTTGAGGCGGGAGAACTCGAGCCCCGAAAGGATGCAGTTCTCGCCGCCGCTGCCGACCGTGAAGCCGGCCTCGCTCGGTTCGATCTCGCAGCTCATCGGGAAGCTCGCCGTACCGAGGCTGCCTTCGGCCTGATCGAGAACCAGCGTATCGTCCTCGAGCGTGTAGCTGCCCGTGACGTCCCCATCCGCGGCGGCCGCAAAACCCTGGCTCATCGTAAAGGTGCCATCGGCTGCAAAGCTCGCGCTGATCATGCGGCCACTGGCTGACCGTCCGACATAGCGGCCGGGTGCAAGACCCGCTTCGGTGGCGACGGCGATGCTGGAGGTGCGGGCCTGCGCTGCGGCGATCTGATCTTCGAGCCCGGCAAGCTCTTCGCCACGCGTGGCGAGGTTCGCCGCAAGTTCGGTGATCTGCTGCTGCAACTGGGCCCGCTGGGTCTCGGAGCGCTGAACTTCCTCGGTCAGCGTGGTGTTGCGCTCCTCCAGTTCGGCAACGGCGGTCTCTAGCCCGACGCGGCTTTCGGAAAGTTCGGCCTCCACACGGCGCGCCTCGGCGATCTGCTCCTGCGCGGCGGCCTCGGCCGACCGTGCTTCCTGCAGGCGCTGCTCAAGCGACGCGACCTGCTCGGAGCTTGCCGAAGCTTCCTGGGTCAGCTGTGCGATGGTCTGGCGGACCGCGGCTTCGTCGGCACGTGCGGCTTCGAGCCGCGCTCCGACATCATTCAACTCGGAAGCCCGCTGCGCCACTTCATCCTGCGAAGCGGCAAGGCTCTCATTGGCCTCGCCGAGGTTCGCCCGGGCGGTCTCGAGTTCGCTCGCCGCGGTGTCGAGTTCGCCCTGGCGCGCTGCAAGGGTCTCCTCGAGCTCTGCAAGCGCGGTCGTCGCGGTCTCGAGTTCGGCCTGCGCGGCATCGCGCTCGGCGGTGACGCTTGCAAGCGCTTCCTCGGCCGAAGCGATCTCCGCCCTCAGGCCTTCGAGCGAAGCGGAGGCTTCTCCCTGTGTCTGCAATTGCGAGGCGAGCTCTGCCCGCTGCGCCTCGGCGGCGGCGAGCCGGGTTTCGGCGTCGCCTCTCTGGGCGTTCGAATTTGCCCACATGATGACAAAGGCGAGCCAGCCGATGGCGGCCAGGATCAAGAGGCTCAGCGGAAGCGGTTCGCGTAGGCGAGACATCATCGAATTTGCCATCCCAAATTGGTAACAGCCTGGGCAACGGCTTGTCCATGGCCTTGGTTGCGCCGCATTCGGGCCCCCGGTCGATCATTTCGAGGCGATCCCCTCGCATTCCCCAAACGAGCCTCTAGGTTAGGGGCGACACTGCGAGGATCTGCCCGATGAACCTGCCCCTGCGTCAGCCGCTACCCCCGACGATTGCGCCGCACACCAAGCCGCTATCGATCGGACAATCGATCAAGGCGGCCCGGCGCAACGTCCTCGAGATCATTCCGGCCATCGCTTACCGGCAGCCCATCGTCACCGGCCGCATGGCCATGGCGCGCTGGCACATGGTGCAGGAACCGGCGGCGCTGCGTCGCGTGTTTCTGGACAATGTCGCGAATTACCCCAAATCCGAGGTGATGCTGCGCATGCTGCGTCCCGCAGTGGGCGATAGTCTCTTTACGCTCGAGGGCGCGGAATGGCGGTGGCAGAGGCGCGCCGTCGCCCCGGTCTTCGCCCAGCGCAACGTGGTGGCGCTGGCGCCGGTGATGACTGCGACCGCCGAGCGCGCCACCGCGCGCCTGATGGCGGCCGGCGGGCAGGCCGAAATGGTCGAGGAGATGCTTTCGGCGACCTTCGACGTCATCTGCGAGGTCGCCCTCTCGGGCCGCGAGCATTTCGATGCCAAGACCTATGGCGCGGCGATCCTTCGGTATTTTGAAACCGCGGGCAAGGCATCGCTCCTCGATTTTCTCCGCGTTCCGGGCTGGGTGCCACGTCCGGGCGAACTGCTCGGGGCGGGGGCGGTCCGCACCATGCACGACATGGTCGCCCGCGCCATCGAGGAGCGCCGCCGACAGGTGCAAGGTGGTGCGGACGATCTGCTCGACCATATGCTCTCGGCGCGGGACAAGGAGACGGGCCGCACCATGACCCCCGAGGACCTGCTGCACAACATGCAGTTCTTCATCGTTGCCGGGCATGAGACGACGGCGCTGGCGCTCTCCTGGTCGCTCCTGATGCTCGCCCAGCACCCCGAACTGCAGTCTCGCGCACGGGAGGAGGCACGAGGCGTCCTCGGCAACCGGGCCGCAGGTGCGGACGATCTCGAGCATATGCCATTCATCAGCCAGGTGCTCGAGGAGGCGATGCGGCTCTACCCGCCCGTCGGCATGCTCGCCCGCGAGGTTCTGGCCGACGACAGACTTGCGGGCCGGGACATCCACGCCAATGACGTGCTCTTCCTGCCGATCTATGCGCTCCATCGGCACGAGCTCTACTGGGAACGCCCCAACGCCTTCGACCCCGATCGGTTCTCAGCTGAGGCGAGGGCCGGCCGCGACCGCTATCTCTACCTGCCCTTCGGCGCAGGGCCGCGCGTCTGCGTCGGCGCCAATTTCGCGATGATGCAGGCGCAGATCATTCTGGCGACGCTGCTTGCGCGCTTCGCCTTCGATATGGGCGAGGGCCCGCTTCCGCTGCCCACCATGTCGATGACCGTGCGTCCAGAGCCGGGCGTGACGCTCCGGGTTGCCCCGCTCTGAGGCTACTGGCCGACGAAGACCCGCTTGCGCGCGCCTTCGATATGGGCCCGCATGCGTGCCCGCGCTGCCTCGGGATCGGAATTCCGGATCGCTTCGAGAATGCCTTCATGCTCTGAGATAGCAATGCCGAGCCGCTGCGGGGTAGGGCGGTGCGAGAGGGTCGCGGCGATCGACATGCCGACGCGGATGGCCCGCGTCACCGACTCGATGGTGCGCTGGTAGTAATCGTTCTCGGTCGCGCGCGCGACCGCGAGGTGGAACGAGATGTCTTCGTCCGCCCCGAGCCGGTTCTCGTCGATGCAGGCCCGCATGGCGACCAGCGTCTGCTCGATCTCCCCGATCCGCGGGCGGGTATGGCGCGAGGCGGCAAGGTAAGCCGCTTCCCCTTCCACCCCGACGCGAAACTCGTAGCAGCGCTGCAGGTCCGCGACGCTCCCGGGCTCCGCGAAATCGACCACCCGCTGGCTCGGGGCGCCGATCACATGCGTGCCCGAGCCCTGCCGCGAGGCGATGAGGCCGTCGATCCTGAGGCGCAACAGCGCCTCGCGGATCACCGTACGGGACACCCCGAACTGGTCGGCCATCTCGATTTCGGTGGGCAGCCGCGTGCCGCGGGGCCATTCATTGGCGGAAATCCGCTCATAGATCTGCTGATAGACCGTATCGCTCAGCGTTCGCCCACCGCCGCTCCCCTTGAGGGGTGGATTTGGGGGGGCGAATTCAATCATCGCGTCGGGCGCTCCATTGTCGGACCAATCACCCCGGGTTCTGGCAGGTCTTGTCGAGGGCGACAAGGCCATCCACTACACCCTGCACCTCGGAAAGCCGGCCCTGCGGCACATTGCCCGCCATCGGGAGGATCGGCCCCATGTTCGCGATGCCCGACAGCGTCACCGCGTCGTGCATCACCGAAAAGCCGTTGATCGCGGCCCGAACCTTCTCGAAGGCAAGGAACGGGGCGGCGAGCGCGGTGGCACGCGCCATATCGCCGGCCCGATGCGCGGCAAGCAGCGCCATGGCCGCGCGCGGGGCAATGCAGACCCCGCCTGACGTATAGGTGCGCACCCGGTATTCGGGCAGGTGCACATGGATCGGCGTCTCGCCCATGCCGCTCGCGATGATGTCGGGGCCGATCGCACTGCAGAGGTCGGAAAGATAGGCGTCGCCACGCGGATCGGTACGCTCGACCGCGTATTTGACGAAGTTGACGGCGCCGTCCTTCACCAGCGAAGCGACGCGGTCGGGCGCGAGATAGTGCTCGCGCTTGATGTAGAGGATCAGCGGGCCGCCCAGCCGGTCGGCCGCCAGCCTCAGCCCCTTTTCGATCCCTTCGGGATGGGTCGGAAACGTCATCGGCAGCGCCATCACGCCGGCAAAGCTGTGATCCTTTAGCCTGTCCGCCTCGTCGAGCAGCTTGCCCAGATCCGGGCCGATCGAAACGATGACGTCGGTCGCTGCACGCGGCGCCTCGGCCAGCAGCGCCATCAGCGCATCGAACCGCCCGAGGTCGAAATGATAGAGATTGGCATTGCCGCCATAGAGCAGGGCCCCGACGCCGCCTGCCTCGATATGGGCGATCAGCTTGCGGTTTTCCCCCTCGGCCAGCTCGAGACGGTCGGTCCATGCGACCGGTGGCACGGCGACGACGGTCCGGCCCAGGCGGCTGGCGATCTCTGCGGACATTGCGGCACTCCTCATTTCCATCATGCCTTCCTCATAAATTTGTATAATGAATTTGTAAATGACTGACTGGATTGTATGATGCAAATGGCTGTGGTAGGACCATTGCCGTCGCCGGGGAGGAAAGATGACCAAACGTCCTGAAGATCTGCGTAGCCATCGCTGGCTCGGCGTGAACGATCTGCGCTCGTTCGGGCATCGCTCGCGGCTCCTGCAGATGGGCTATGAGCGTGCCGACTTCACCGGCAAGCCGGTCATCGGCATCTTCAACACCTGGTCCGACATCAATCCCTGCCACGCCCACTTCAAGGTGCGGATCGAGGAGGTGAAGCGCGGCATCTGGCAGGCGGGGGGCTTCCCGCTCGAATTGCCGGCGATGACGCTTTCGGAGCCCTTCCAGAAGCCCACCACCATGCTCTATCGTAACTTCCTTGCGATGGAAGTCGAGGAGGGCGTCCGCTCCTACCCGATCGATGGCGCCGTGCTGATGGGCGGCTGCGACAAGACCGGCCCCGCGCTGATGATGGGCGCGATCAGTGCGGCCGTGCCGGCCATCTTCGTGCCCGCCGGCCCCATGCTTCGCGGCAATTGGCGCGGCAAGGTGTTGGGCTCGGGCTCGGACACCTGGAAATACTGGGACGAGAAGCGCGCCGGCAACATCTCGGAGGCTGACTGGCGCGAGATGGAGCAGGGCATCGCCCGTTCGCACGGCACCTGCATGACCATGGGTACGGCGGCCACCATGATGTCGGTGATCGAGGCCCTCGGCTTCACGCTCCCGGGCGCCTCTTCGATCCCGGCGCCCGACAGCAATCATCCGCGCATGGCGTCTGAATCGGGCCGTCGCATCGTCGAAATGGTGTGGGAAGACCTGCTGCCCGCCGCGATCGCGACGCCCAAAGCCTTCGACAATGCCATCTCCGTCCATCAGGCCATGGGCGGGTCGACCAATGGCATCATCCACATCCTCGCCATGGCGCGCCGCGCCGGCCTGGACATGACGCTGGAACGCTTCGACGAGATCTCCCAGCGGGTTCCCGTCCTGGCCAACATCCGTCCCTCGGGCACGCTCCTGATGGAGGATTTCTATTATGCCGGCGGCCTTCCCGCGCTGATGAAGCAATTGGGCGAGCTTCTCGATCCCTCCTGCCTCACCGTCAGCGGCAGGCCGATCGGGGAGGGGATCGCGGCGGCCAATGTCTATAATGACGAGGTCATCCGTCCCCTCGCCAACCCCGTCTATCCGCGCGGCGGCACCGCCATCCTGCGCGGCAATCTCGCCCCCGAAGGCGCGGTGATGAAGCCATCCGCCGCCGAGCCGCGCTTTTTGAAGCATCGCGGGCCGGCGCTGGTCTTCGACAGCTACAAGGCGATGAAGGCGGTGATCGACAGCGAGGATCTCGAGGTCACCACCGAGCACGTGCTGATCCTCCGCAATGCCGGCCCTCAGGGCGGTCCCGGCATGCCCGAATGGGGCATGCTCCCCATCCCCGGCAAGCTCGTCCGCCAGGGCGTGCGCGACATGCTGCGCATGTCGGACGCGCGCATGAGTGGCACCTCCTACGGCGCCTGCGTCCTCCACATCTCGCCCGAAGCCCATGTCGGCGGCCCGCTGGCGCTGGTGCGCAATGGCGACATGATCGAGATCGACGTCGCTGCACGCACCCTCAACCTCGACGTGCCTGAGGAGGAACTGGCGCGGCGCCGCGCCGAGTGGGTGCGGCCCGAAGACCGCTTCCCGCGCGGCTATGGCGCGATGTTTGCCCGCCATGTCAGCCAGGCCCATGAGGGCTGCGACTTCGACTTCCTCGCGGCCGGTGCGCCGCTGCCCGAGCCCGAGATCAATTGATGGAAAACGACATGCTGCACGCCGACATTTCAGCCCGAGACACGATCAGGATCACCAAGGTGACGCTGCATACCGTGCGCACCCGCCGGCGCACCGGGGCGATCAGCTCGCACATGGTGCTCGAACTCGAAACCGATGCCGGCATCACCGGGCTGGGCGAGATCTCGGACGTCGATTGCTATCGCATGTACATGCCCGATCCTGAAGCCGTGCGCGTCGGCATCGAGAAGGTGGCGCTCGGCCAGAATGCGTTCGAGATCGCCGCACTCCACGAACGGCTCCTCGCCTACATGCCCTCCTACATGCGCTACGCCAACACCTATCCCCCCTTCACCCCCGCCTCCCAGATCGCGGCGGGCGTCGAGATGGCGTTCTACGACATCGTCGGCAAGGCCTTCGGCACGCCGGTCTACAACCTTCTCGGCGGCAAGCAGCGCGACAGCTTCGAGATCACCTATCCGGTGTTCCAGGCCAAGAAGGAAAGCGATACCGAGCGCTATCTCGGCTACATGGACGACCTCGTCGCCGAGGGCGTCACGCGCTTCCGCTATTATGTCGGGGTCAATTTCGAGCAGGACGAGCGCTTCCTCATCGCCTTCCGCGACCGCTTCGGGGACAAGGTGCGGCTCAAGGCGCTCGACTTCCAGGGCCACCACCACTGGCGCGACACGCTGCGCATCTACGACCGGTTCAAGCAATATGGGTTCGAGCTGATCGAAAGCCCCGTCCTCGCCGAGGACTATGAGGGCATGGCCGAGCTCAGGAAGCGCATCGACGTCGACATTTCCGAGCACATCTCGAGCTTTGCGCAGGCCATGCGCATGATCCGCGCCAATGCGGTGGACGTGTTCAACATCACCATCCAGTCGGGCGGTATCTATCAGGCCAAGAAGCTCTTCGACCTCGCCGAGGCGGCCGGCCTCAAATGCCTCATCTCCACCACCCAGGAAATGAGCCTCGGCACCGCGGCCAACGCCCATCTCGCCGCCGTCGTGCCGCAGCTGCACTATGCCGGCGATCCGGTGGGCCCGCTTCTTTACACCGAGGATGTGACGACCGAGATCCTGCAATACGAGGATTCCCGCCTCATCATCCCCACCAAGCCCGGCCTCGGCTTTACCCTCGATCGCGACAAGCTGGAGGCCCTGCGCGGTCCGCTCGTCGAATGGGACCGCCCCGCCCACGGCGCAAACTACGTTTCGGATTAGGAGAAAGACCGATGAGCGAGCAGCTCGGCGCGTTCAAGCACTTCAACGTCATCAAGACGCTCGAGGGCCATCCGCCCCGTACCAATTTCAACGTCTTCCGGCTCGACGACACCTACAATCTGCGCATCGCCGAAGTGACCGGCCGCTTCCCCTGGCATTGCCACACCAATGGCGATGAGGGCTGGCTGATCCTCAAGGGCGGCCTGCAGATCGACATCGAAGGGCGCGAGCCGATCGTCATGCGCCAGTTCGAAGGCACGATGATCCCCAAGGGCCACCGCCATTCCCCCATCGCGCTCGAGGAGGGCACGATCGTGGCGGTGTTCAACGTCAACGGGCTCGAACACGACTTCAACGAGGACAAGCCGGATACCGGCGCGTTCTCGGAAACCGACGTGGGCTGACGCCCCGTCACGGACTGCAAAAGGAGGAGTTCTGATGAAACCGCTCTATACCGCGACCGCCCTTGCGCTCGCCACCTTGCTTTCGACCGGCGCCGCCATCGCGCAGGTGCAATATCCCGTCGATTCCGTCCGCATCATGGTGCCGGCCAATCCCGGCGGCTCGACCGACGTCAATGCCCGCATCTTCGGGGAATATTTCCAGAAGCACTCGACCGCATCGACCGCCATCGTCAATCAGGCCGCAGGCGGCGGCGTCGTCGCCGCGCAGACCGTCGCGACCTCTCCTGCCGATGGCAGCGTGCTCTATATCTGGCACGCCGCCGTGCACACGACCAATCTCTCGGGCCAGTCTCCCTTCGCCTATACCGACCTGACCCCGCTCGCGACCACCGCCGAATACAACGACGTCTACGCGGTGCGCGCCGACGCGCCCTATTCGACGCTTCCCGAGCTCGCCGACCATGCCCGCGCCAACCCGCAGGCCGTAACCATCGGCTCGCAGTTCGGCGGCACGACGCAGATCAAGGGCGACGCCATCAATGCGCTCTCGGACGGCAACATGCGGGTCGTGGATGCGGGCGGTGAATCGGATCGCATCATCGCGCTTCTCGGCGAGCAGGTCGACGTCATCTCGATGAGCGTCGCCAACGCCCGGCAATATGCCGAGGACGGCCAGATCAAGGTGCTCGCGGTGATCAATGAGCGCGCCGATCCCTTCGCGCCCGATTTCCCGACCACCGCGTCGCAGGGTGTCGACATCTCCTTCCCGCTGGTATTCACCGTCTATGGTCCTCCGAACATGGACGATGCGACGATCGCCGCCTTCGAGGAGGTGCTCGCCGCCATGGAGGCCGATCCCGAATATCTCGCGGCCCTCGAGGCCGGCGCGCAGGTCCCGGCGATCCGCGCATCCGCCGCGACTGCCGAGTTCCTCGCGAGCGAACTCGACTTCGTGCGCTCCCTGATGGCCGACTGACCGCTTCTGCGCCGGGCGGCACCACCGCCGCCCGGTTTCCCTCAGGAGAATATGATGGCAGCCGACAGACTGATCGGAACCGGCTTCGTCGTTCTGGGCATGGCCATGATCTGGTCGATGAGCCAGCTGACCTTCCCCAATCTCGGCCCCGGCGATCCCGGGCCCGTCATCCTGCCCATGGGTCTCGGCATCGTCATCGCCGTCCTGGGCGCGATCCTCGCGCTCCGGCGCCCCGCTGCCACCGTCGCTTCGGACGGACCCGACGGCAATCTCGAGACGGCCACCATCGTGCCGGCCGAACCCCCGATCCTGCGGGTCGTGCATCTGGTCAACCTCGTGGCCTATGCGGCGCTTTTCGAGCGGCTCGGCTTTTCGGTGTCGACCTTCCTTTTCCTCGCCGTCGCCATCTTCCTTCTTGGCCAGCGCAGCGCGCGCGGCGCGGCGATCGCCATCGGTTGGTCGCTCCTCGTCACCTTCATCGTCGGCACCGGCCTCAGCACGCTGGTCGGCGTCCCCCTCCCTGGTGTGATTTTCGGTTAGGCCATGTTCGCGCTCTTTTTCGACAATCTCGCACAGCTGATGTCCCCGCAGGTGCTGGCCATCATGGTCGGCGGGCTGATGGTCGGGCTCTTCTTCGGCGCCTTGCCCGGCCTCAGCGCCACCATGGCGCTCGCCCTGCTCCTGCCGGTCACCTTTGCGATGCAGCCCGACGTCGCCATCGCCATGCTGATCGCCACCTATATCGGGGGCATCACCGGGGGGCTCGTCTCGGCGACGCTGCTGCGCATCCCCGGCACGCCATCCTCGATCGCAACCACTTTCGATGCCTATCCGCTGGCCCGCAGCGGGGAGGCGACCAAGGCTCTCGCTACCGGCATGATTGCGAGCGCCGTCGGCGGGCTGATGAGCCTCATCGTGCTCGTGGCCTTCGCGCCCACCCTTGCCCGCTTCGCCATCCGCTTCGGCGCGCATGAATTCGCGGCACTGACGATTGCGGCCCTGATGCTCGTGGTCGTTCTCGCCCAGGCCAATGTGGTCAAGGGCCTGCTTTCGGCGGCGGTCGGGCTAGCCATCGCCACGGTCGGGTTCGCGCCGATCGGTGGCGCGCAGCGCTTCACCTTCGGCTCGATCGACCTCATGGCCGGCATCGGCATCGTGCCCTTCATGGTCGGGCTCTTCGCCATTTCCGAGATGATCCGCCAGACCGTCGAGCCATCGGTGCGCATCAAGCCCAATTTTGACATCCGCGGCACCGGGGTGAAGCTTGCCGAGTTCGTCGGCAATGGCTGGAACATGCTGCGGTCGGGCCTCATAGGCATTGCCATCGGCATCCTGCCGGGCATTGGCGGCTCTGCGTCGAACCTCGTCGCCTATGGCGCGGCGCGGCAGGCCTCCAAGACACCGGAAAAATTCGGCACCGGTCACGTCAACGGCATCTATGCGTCCGAGACCGCCAACAATGCGAGCGTCGGCGGAGCCTTGCTGCCGCTCATCACCCTCGGCATCCCCGGCGATGGGGTGACGGCCATCCTCATCGGTGGGTTCACCATTCACGGGCTCCAGCCCGGGCCCTTGCTCTTTCGCAACGAGCCCGACCTGATCGGGATGATCTATGCGTCCTTCTTCCTGGCCACCATCATGCTGCTGGTCATCCAGCTCCTGACCATCAAGCTCTTCCCGCGCGTTCTGCTTGTGCCGCGCCATCTGCTGCTGCCGATCCTCGTCGTGCTGATGGTGGTGGGCACCTATGCTTCGGGCAACCGCCTGTTCGAGGTCTGGCTCATGCTCGGCTTCGGCGTTCTGGGCTATGGCATGGAGCGCTACGGATTCCCACTCGGCCCGATGGTGCTCGGCTTCGTGCTCGGCCCGATCTTCGAGACCAATCTGCGGCGCGCCATCATGTTTGCCAACGGAGATCTTACCACCTTCGTCACGCGCCCGATTTCGGCGGTGCTCCTCGTGGTCGCCCTGCTGCTGCTCGCCTACGGTGTCTACAGCCTCGTCAGCCAGAGACGCTCCGCGCGCCTCGCCTGAGGCCTGCCGCTGTCGTACCCGGAACGGGGCCTTGCACGCCCGGCATCTGTTCGCGCTTCATTGGGCACGCATGGGTGGAGCGAAAACAGGCTGGGGCACTTCATGGCCAGGATCGAAATGCCGGGGCTGGCCGAGGGTGACGTGACGTTTCTGGGGGCATGGCCCGCGCCGCCCCCGGCCGCCTCCGGCACGGTCGTTCTCGGCTTTCTGGCGGCGAAGGCCGGGCTTCTGACGCTGGTCGATTGGGTGCCGGGTGCGGGCTGTGTTGCCCGCACTGTCGCCTTGGTAGATCCGATGCCCGAGCATCTTTTGGCATCGCTTGGCGGTCATCTGCTCGTCATGAGTGGTCACGAGAGCGTTCGGCTCCTCGATCTGACGACGGGCCGCACAAGAGAGCTTGCTACACGTCTTAACCCGACCATCACCAATCTGGCCGGTACGCGTCTCATCAGCGTCGCCTCGCGTGGGCTCCTCTCAATGAGCGTGTGGAGCGCCGGCGAAGGCGAGCCGCCTTTCGCGGCCGGTCTCGAACCGCTGGCCCTCAGTCCGTTCGATTCACCCTCGGACGTGCTCGTCCTTCCCGGCGAAGGGGGCGAGGAGGACGCGCTGGCACTCGTCATCGGCGGATATGGCGAAATCGGCTATGCCGCCGTTCGCGGGCTCTCGACGTCGTGGCCCGAGGCTGAAGCCTTTACCTTCTCGAGCGCACCGCTGCCCTACGACCCCGTCGACTTTGCGCGTCCTGGCCCGGTCTTCCCGACGCCGGACTGGGCACTCGTTTATGCGCTGGACCAGGGCCGCTCGCGGCTTCTTGCGGTCAATGCCAGGTGGAGTGACATCATCGTCTTTCCCCTCGACGTGCCCCACGCCTACGGCGTCATCACCGGGGTTCGTCCGAGCCTTGATGCAACTGCCTGCCTTGTCCGCCTCAGGGATGGGCGGACCTTTTTCTGGAATCCCGGAACTGCACCGCTATTAGTCGAGTTTGCCGGTACCCTGCCACTGGCCTGGCAGGGTGAAACTTGCCTTCGCTGGACAGAGGACGGTCACGGCCTGCAGGAAGAGCGCCTCCATCGGTAACCCGCAGTCACCAAATCGTGATTCTCACAATTGCGCTCTCTGCATGCCTGCCATGCCGCAACCCTTGCGCGATATCTCTCATTGCCGCCACGTAGCTGATCTATGTCTCTCTTCGTGGCGGGTAATGGGTAAGGCGTAGTGCACAATTCTCTTTTGACTGATCCGATGACGCGGCGCGGCGCGCTGCTCCGGATTTCCATGCTTGGCGCGCTCTTGGGGACCGTGGCGCTGCCGCGCGGGGTTTTCGCTCAGGATGTGGCCGAAGACGGCATGGCCTTTTCCTTCGATTGGCTGACCGAGCGCATGCAGGCGCGGGCGGCCGAACCCTTCGCACCGCCCAGTTCCGACCTGCCGCAATTCCTGCGTGACCTCGATTATGATGGTTACCGCTTTATCCAGTTCAATCCGCTTCGCGCGCGTTGGGACGAATCCCAGACCGGCTGGCGTCTCCACGCCTTCCATCCCGGTTGGCTCTATCCCGACCCCGTCGATCTCTACGAGGTCGTCGATGGCGTCGCGCGACCCTTCGCGTTTTCCTCGGCGGATTTCGACTATCGCGGACCGCTGCAGGAGCGTGCTGGCGAACTTGCCGAGTTTCCGGGTGTTGCCGGCTTCCGCCTCAACCATCCGCTCAACCGCCCCGACTGGCGCGACGAGGTGCTGGCTTTCGTTGGCGCGAGCTATTTCCGGGCGCTCGGGCGCGGCAATCTCTACGGCATCAGCGCGCGCGGCCTTGCGCTCAATACCGCGCTCAACGTGGGGGAGGAGTTTCCCCGCTTCTCCGAATTCTATCTCGAGCGGCCCGCTCCGGGCAGCCGCACCGTCGTCATCCATGCCGCCCTCGACAGCCAGAGCGTGACCGGGGCCTACCGCTTCGTCGTGACGCCGGGCGATCCGACCGAGATGGAGGTCACCGCGCGGCTCTTCTTCCGCTCAGACGTCGCTCAACTCGGCGTCGCGCCGATGACCTCGATGTTCCTTTATGCGGAGAACAACCGGTCCGATTTCGAGGATTACCGTCCGCAGGTGCATGACAGCAACGGGCTGGCGATCACCCGCGCATCGGGCGACCGACTGTGGCGGGCGCTCAGCAATCCGCGCCAGCTGGCGAGCTCCTATTTCTTCGAGACCAATCCGCGCCGCTTCGGCCTTCACCAGCGCGATCGGGACTACGAGGCCTATCAGGACGCCGAGGCGCGCTATGAGCGTCGCCCCTCGCTTGATGTAGAACCGATCGGCGATTGGGGGCCGGGCACGGTGCGGCTCGTGGAAATTCCGACCCGCTCTGAAACCAACGACAACATCGTCGCGTTCTGGGTCCCGCAGGAGCCTGTTCGGGCAGGCGACACGCGCGAGTACCGGTACCAGCTGGTCTGGGGCATGTTGCCCGTCTCGCCCGATGCGGGGCTCGCCTACGTAAGGGAAACCCGGATCGGGCCCGGCGGCTTTGCCGGTGGCGAACCGGATCCGAACCTCAAGAAGTTCGTGATCGACTTTGCGGGCACCAGACTGGCCCAACTGCCCCCGGATGCCGAACTCGAAGTCGAGGCGTCCGTGCACAATGCCGAGCTCGTGGAGTCCGTGCTCTACAAGGTCGAGGCCAACGACACCTGGAGGCTCGTCCTCGAAGTCCGGGTCGGCGGCGACGCGCCGGTGGAGCTCGTCGCCTTCCTGAGGGGCTATGAGCAAAGAC
The DNA here is from genome assembly GCF_003994485.1 of Arsenicitalea aurantiaca. GTDB lineage: Bacteria > Pseudomonadota > Alphaproteobacteria > Rhizobiales > Devosiaceae > Arsenicitalea > Arsenicitalea aurantiaca. The sequence continues at coordinate 375,479 of NZ_RZNJ01000003.1, read as the reverse complement.
TGAGCGAAACCTGGCTTTACCAGTGGAGGGCGTGAGCTGAACGCCATGCAAGACCAACAAGAAGACGTCCGCACAGCTGACCCGCTGCGTTTTGCGCCCCCGGGCGCGCCGCTCGCCATGCCCCCCCAGACCCTCGAGCGTCCGCGCGTGCGGCTGATCGCCTGGCTGCTCGATCTGGGCCAGCGTCAGACCCTGATCCGGCGCTGATCGGATGGATGCCGGTGCGCGCCGCGCTGCCGCCTTTGCGGCAAGCTTCGCCGTCAGCGCGCTGGCCTGCTGGCTCTTTTTTCAGTTCGCCGCCTCCGACGGGCTCGATCCAATGGATTTCGTCCGCGGCGGACTGATTGCCATCACGAGCTTCGGGCTCGGCTGGGGCGCATCGCTCTCGCTGATGGGGCTCGTCTACCGTCAGCCCCCCGTGCCACGCCTCGCGCCCGATCGCGCGCTCGAGGGCCGCACGGTCATCCTCGTTCCAGTCTACAATGAGGATCCCGTCGCGACCTTTTCCCGCGTCGCCGCCATGGATCGCAGCCTGCAGCCCCTGCGCGGCGCGGCGCGCTTCGATTTCGCCATCCTGTCGGACACCCGCAGCGAGGCCATCGCGCGCGACGAAGAGGCGTGGTTTGCCCTTCTGCTGTCCGAAACCGATGGCGAAGGGCGCATCTTCTATCGCCGTCGCCTCGACAATCGCGGTCGCAAGGCCGGCAATATCGAGGACTTCATCACGCAGTCGGGCGGTGCGTACGACTACGCGCTGATCCTCGATGCAGACAGCCTCATGGAAGGCCGGACCATTCTCGAGATGACCCGGCGCATGGAGGCCGAGCCCCGGCTCGGCCTGCTGCAGACCCTGCCGCGCATCATCAATGCGCGCTCGCTGTTCGGGCGCGCCATGCAGTTCTCGGCCGGGTATTTCTCGCCGACCTTCGCCCGCGGGGTCGCGGCGCTCCAAGGCGGGGAGGGGCCCTTCTGGGGGCACAACGCCATGGTGCGGGTGCGGGCCTTCGCGGCCAGTTGCGGGCTGCCGGAACTCTCGGGCCGGCCGCCCTTTGGCGGTCACATCCTCAGCCATGATTATGTCGAGGCTGCCCTGCTGGCGCGCGCGGGCTGGATCGTCCGGCTCGATACCGACCTCGTCGGGTCCTATGAGGAGGGTCCGGAGAATCTCATCGAACATGCCAAGCGCGATCGGCGCTGGGCACAGGGTAATCTTCAGCACGCCCGCCTGCTCGCCGCGCCCGGTCTCAAGGCCTGGAGCCGCTATACTTTTCTCCAGGGCATCATGGCCTATGTCACATCGCCCCTCTGGCTCGCCTTCATGATCGCCTCGATCCTCGCGCCCTATTTCGCCCCTGCGCCCAATTACTTCCCCGAGCCCGACCAGCTTTTCCCCGTTTTCCCGGTGCTAGAGACGGACAAGGCGATCATGCTGATTGCAGGCGTCTTCGCCCTTCTGGTGCTGCCGAAGCTCCTCATCGTGTTGCGGGGCGCGGTCGATGGCAGCAACATCGCGGCTGGCGGCACGCCGAGGGCTCTCGTTTCCGTCCTCGCCGAAATCCTCTTTTCGAGCGCCATCGCGCCGCTCCTCCTCATGTACCAGACCCGGGCCGTCGCGCAGATCGTGCTGGGTGCCGATGGGGGTTGGCCCGCAACGAGCCGCAGCGATGGGCGGCTCACATGGTCTGAAGCCGTGTCAGCGAGCTTCTGGATCGTCGGGACGGGCATTGCCGGCCTCGTCGCCTCCAGCGTCTTTTCCCCGGCGCTCATTGTGTGGTTGATCCCGGTTCTGGTGCCCATGGTCCTCGCCCCGGCCGTGCTGGTCGTAAGCTCGCGCGCGGGCGTCGTCTCGCCGCGTCTCTGGCAGGTCGAGCTCGAACAGTCGCCCACCGCGGTCATGCTCTTGCGGCGTGAGGTGCTGCAGCGCTGGACCGGCGCCGGGCACGAGCCTGCGTCCTCCGCATCCACCGCCGGTTTCGAGGCTGCAGCGCGACATGCCTGAGCCGTCCCGCGCCGATCAAGGCGCCATGTCCCCGCGTCCGGCGGGCCGCGACCCGCGCCTCGATGTCTTTCGCGGCATTGCGCTCGTCATGATCTTCATCAATCACGTGCCCGGCACGGTTTTCGAGCGCTTCACCAGCCGCAATTTCGGCTTCTCGGATGCCGCCGAAGGGTTCGTGCTGATGTCCGGGATCGCCGCGGGCCTCGCCTATTCGAGCGGGCTCAGGCACCGCCCGTTCTGGCCCGGCATTGCGCGGATCTGGGCGCGCGCCCGCCAGCTCTATTTCATGCACATCGTGACGAGCGTCCTCGCCCTCGGAATCTTCGCGATCGCAGCACGCTTCTTCGGGCTTTACGAGCTCCTGCTCACCATCAACATCGCGCCGGCGATCCGTGATCCGCTGGGCGCCGTCATCGGCCTCGGCACGCTGGGGCACCAGCTGGGCTATTTCAACATCCTGCCGCTCTATGCCGCGCTCCTGCTCGTGACGCCGGCAATGATCCTCATTGGCCTGCGCCAGCCTCTCGTCCTGCTTGCGCTCGCCATTCTTGGCTGGGTGCTTGCGGGGCAGTTCCGGATCAACGTTCCGGCCTATCCCAATCCGGGCGGCTGGTTCTTCAACCCCTTTTCCTGGCAGCTCATCTTCGTCCTCGGCCTCATCGGCGGGCTTGCCATGAAAAGCGGGCGAAGCTTCTATCCAAAAAGCCGGCTCCTCTTCTGGCTGTCCGCCTTCATCCTGCTCTTCGTGCTCGTCTGGATGAAGGTGCCGCCGGTGGGGCGGGCGGCCGGGGCAACGCTTGGGTGGCTTCGGGATCTGGGCGTGCCCTTTTACCTCGTCAGCTTCGACAAGACGTTCCTGTCGCTTCCACGCCTCCTGCATGCACTCGCCCTGGCCTATGTGCTCGTCAGCCTGCCGGTCGTCCTGCAGTTCGCGAGAAGCCGGTTCGTCGAGCCCCTCGCCTTGATAGGCCGAAACGGTCTCGCCGTCTTCGCTACGGGCTCGGTTCTGTCGATCTTGATCCAGGCTATTCGCGCGGGCGTGGAGACAGGCATTGCCGGAGATGGCCTCCTCCTGCTTGCCGGTCTCGGCATTCAGGTGCTTCTGGCGCTTTCTCTTGAGGCAACGCGCCGTTCGACTGAACAGAAGCGGCAGCGGCAGGCTACTCTACAGTAATGCGCTATTCTGCGCCGTAGACTGGGCTACACCGACAACTCGACATCGGTAAAACATGTCATCTGCATGCATGAGCACTGCATGCAGCGCGCTTCTCCACCGTTCATGCGGCCATGCCGGGCTTCCAGACGGCATTATACTCTAGAGGCGCTACGGGATTTCGTTGCTCGATTTGTCAATTGCGTGTTGCTGCCGCGCAACAGTTTTGAAGCTTGACGCTTACGTGATGCAGGAGGCAGATTGTCGCAACCATGTGGGCAGCCGCCGGTTTTCCAACGGACCGCCCCCCATAAAAATCGATCCCAGGAGGACTCTCGTGAACCGCAAAGCAACCATGCTGGCGCGCAGCGCCATCGCGGCCGCGATGGCGTTGGCCGGCGCTGGCCATGCCATGGCACAGGGCTCGTTCACGGCCGAGCAGGCCGCGCGCGGCCAGACCGAATACAACTCGCAGTGTGGCGCCTGCCACGGCTTCCAGCTTGAAGGTGGCGTGGGCCCAGTGCTCGCCGGTGCCGAGTTCCGCACGAACTGGGGCACCGCAGCGGCAGTGCACGGCTATTTCTCGGTATCAATGCCTCCCCAGGCGCCGGGCCGGCTCAGCGAGCAGGCCTATCTCGACATCATGGCCCATATCCTCAACTTCAACGGCCTTCCCGCCGGTGATGCCGAGCTGACCCTCGAAGATCTGCCGAGCGTCAACATGGCGGCACTCCCCGAGGCCGCCGCTCCCGAAGCGGCTCCGGCCGAAGCGCCGGCTGCCGAGGCCGCGCCTGCGGCCCCCAGCGGCATCCCGCAGGCCTATACCTGGGGCCAGCAGCTGCCGACGGTTGGCGGACAGACGGCCGCCACCCCTGCGGCGCCGGCCGCCCCCGAGCGTCCTGCCATTCCCCAGGCCTATACCTGGGGCCAGCAGTTGCCGACGGTGACCCCCTAAGGATCTGTTGCGGGGACGCCAGCGCCCCCGCCCCATGTCAAAGGCGGCATCCCGTGCCGCCGCTCAAGAAACGACTACGGAGGACTTGATGAACGTTCCGTTCAAACATGCACTGCTGGCGGTCACCGCCCTTTCGGTGCTCACCCTGCCTGCGCTTGCGCAGGATGCGGGCGGCGCGCGCAGCTACGCGCCCGTCACCAACGACATGATCCTGAACCCGCCGGCCGAAGAGTGGCTGATGTGGCGCCGCACCCTCGACAATCAGGGCTTCAGCCCGCTCGACACCATCAACAAGGACAATGTCGATCAGCTGACCCTTGCCTGGGCCTGGCCGATGGCCGAAGTCGGCCAGCAGGAAACCGCTCCGCTCGTCCATGACGGCATCATGTTCCTGTCCACCAACCAGAACATCGTCCAGGCGCTCGACGCCAAGACTGGCGACCTGATCTGGGAATACCGCCACGTCCTGCCCGAGCTGCCCGCCTCCTATGGCTACCAGCTCAACCAGGCGCGTCGCCAGAAGAACTCGATCGCGCTCTACGACGACAAGGTGATCCTCGCCACCGTCGATGCCAAGCTCGTCTCCCTCGATGCGGCGACCGGCCAGGTGGTCTGGGAAACCCAGGTCTATGACAGCTCGCTCGGCTACAGCTACACCGTCGGCCCGATCGTCGTGAACGACAAGATCATCTCGGCGATCTCGGGTTGCTCGATCGCCCAGACCGCCGGCGGCTGCTACATTGCCGCGCACGACGTGAACACCGGCGAGGAAATCTGGCGCTTCAACACGCTGGACGATCCCAACAATCCCGAGCAGCAGGCCTCCTGGGGCGACGTGCCCCCCGAGAACCGCTGGGGCGGCACGCCTTGGGCAACCGGCTCGTACGACCCGCGCACCAACACCACCTTCTGGGGCATCGGCATGCCTGGCCCCTATGCGGAGCTGGTCCGTGGTTCGGGTGACGGCGATGTCCTCTACACCAACGCCACCCTCGCACTCGATGCCGATACCGGCGAGCGCAAGTGGCACTACAGCCACCTGCCGCGCGACAACTGGGATCTCGACAGCCCGTTCGAGCGCGTGCTCATCGATGAGGAAGTCGATGGCGAGATGCGCCATCTCCTCGTCACCGTGGCAGGCAAGAACGGCATCGCCTTCGCCCTCGATCGCGACACCGGCGAATACCTCTGGTCCAAGGAGACGGTCTACCAGAACGTCGTGACCAGCATCGACGCCGATGGCCGGGTCAACATCAACGAAGACCTGATTCCGACTGCAATCGGCGAGGAAAAGTACATCTGTACGTCCGTCTCCGGCGGCAAGCTCTGGCAGGCGGGTGCCTACAGCCCGCAGACCAAGGCCTTCTATGTGCCGCTCACCGAGGCCTGCAATACCGTCTCTGCGAGCCAGAGCGAGTTCACCGCGGGTAACGCGGTTGGCGCCATGCGCTTCGGCCCGCGCGTCCTGCCCGAAGGCATCGAGAATGCCGGCGTGATCGACGCCTTCTCGGTGATCGACGGCGAAGACGTCTGGCGCCATGAGCAGCGCACCGTTCCGACCAGCTCGCTGCTGGCTACGGCAGGCGGGCTCGTCTTCGGCGGCGACGCCGGGCGCTTCGTGAAGGCCTTTGACGACGAGACCGGCGAGGTCCTCTGGGAGCAGCGGCTCAACGCCCCGATCGGTGGTCACCCGATGACCTACCAGATCGACGGCGAGCAGTATGTCGTGATCCCGGCCGGCTTCAGCGCACAGGCGGGCAGCTCGGCCTCCATGTATCCTGAAGTGCCGGTGCCGAGCGGCTCGGGCAACTCGATCTTCGTGTTCAAGCTGCCGGCCAATTCCGGCAACTGATCGCGGTCAGTCAAAGTTATCGCACTGGGAAAGGGGCGCTCGCGCCCCTTTCTCGTTTCCGTCGCAAGGAGCCCGGCCATGATCTTCCGCACGCTTTCCCGCAGCCTCGGCGCGCTCCTCTGCGCCATGACCCTCGCCGCACCCGCCTTTGCGCAGAGCGTGCCTCAGGAGCTGCTCGACAACACGCGCCGCGCGCAGATCGATTCCCTCACCTTCTGCCTCGATCCCACCAGCGTCGGCGCGCCCTTCGACCGGCGCGTGGCCAAGGAGATCGCGGGTGCGCTCCTGCTCAACGCGCGCTTTGCCGACGCGCCCTCGGGTTTCGCGCTCGATGGCGCGGGCTATATGGAAGAGCTCCAGATCGCGATGAACAATCGCTGCGACGTGATGATGGGCATTTCCCTGCAGCCAGGCTCGGTCTTTCCGGACTGGCTCGTCTTCACGCGCCCCTATGCCCAGGTGCCCTTCGTCTTCGCTGTGGACGCAGCGTCCGGCTATCAGCGTCTGGGCGACCTCCCGCCCGAGGCCACCATCGGCACTGCGCTCGGCAGTAGGGGCGAACGCGAATTCATCATCTACAACACCCAGCAGCCCCAGTCCCGGCAGTGGCGCCGGCTGCCCTATGCTGACCCCGCGCTCATGCTGCGGCGCGTCCAGGATGGCTCGCTTGGCGGTATGCTGATCTGGCAGCCGGCCCTTCGGGCGCTCGGGGAGACCCAATCCGAGGTCGCCCAGTTGCGCGTCGTGCCGACCGATCCGGTGCCCGTTTCGGTCGTGTCGCTCGGGGCTCTGGTCTCGAGCCGCGATGCTTTTCTGCGGACCCAGATCGACGAGGCGATCGGCGCGCTCGTTAACGACGGCACGATCGCCCGGCTCCTTGAGGAACTGGGCTATGAGGGCCGGCCAGGCTGACCGCTCAGCGGTGGATGCAGGCCTTCAGATGCCCCGGCGCCACTTCCTCGAGTGGCGGCACGACCTGCGCGCATTCGGCCGTCGCAAGCGGGCATCTTGTTCGGAAGACGCAGCCTGAGGGTGGGTGGATGGGGCTCGGAATCTCGCCGGCGAGCGGGATCCGCTCGCGCCGCGCATCGGGGTCGGGCACCGGCACGGCCGAAAGCAGCGCCTCGGTATAAGGATGTACCGGGTTGGCATAGAGCGCCTTGGCCGGCGCCACCTCCATGATCCGGCCCAGATACATTACGACCACGCGGTCCGAGATATATTCGACCACGCCCAGATCATGGGCGATCATCAGGAGCGTCAGCCCGAGTTCGCGCTTCAGATCCTGCAGCAGGTTCAGCACCTGCGCCTGGATGGAGACGTCGAGCGCGGACACCGGCTCGTCGGCGACGATGAATTGCGGGTCGACCGCAAGGGCGCGCGCGATCCCGATGCGCTGGCGCTGCCCGCCCGAGAATTCGTGCGGATAGCGCGTCAGGTGCTCGGGCCCGAGCCCCGTCTTTTCGAGCAGTTCGACGATCCGCGCCCGCCGCGCCGGCCCCTTGGCAAGCCCATGGGTGTCGATGGCCTCCCCGATGATCGCTTCGGCGGTGAAGCGCGGGTTGAGGCTCGCGAACGGATCCTGGAAGATGATCTGCATCTTGCGCCGATAGGCGCGCATGTCGCGCTGGGAGAGCTTGGTGATGTCCACGCCCTCGAAGCGCACCTCTCCCGAGCTCGGCTCGATGAGGCGCAGCACGGCGCGGCCCATGGTCGTCTTGCCCGAGCCGGATTCCCCGACGAGCCCGATCACCTCGCCACGCTTGATGTCGAGCGAGAAATCCTCGACGGCCTTCACCGTCTCGCGCGAGCGCAAGCGCGAGAAATTGCCGGTCTTGACCGGAAAATGCTTTCTCAGATTGCGGATGCTGACGAGCACGTCGTCCGCGGCGGGCGGCGGGGTGATGGTCATGCCGGCCTCTTCTGGCTGAAATCGAGCTCGCGCCAGCGCACGCAGCGCACCCGATGCTGATCCGAGACCGGCTCGAGCGGCGGCACCTGCGCGACGCATCTTGGCTCGGCATGGGCGCAGCGGGGGTGAAAACTGCAGCCCTCCGGCAGGTCGAGCGGGGAGGGAATGTTGCCCGGAATGGCGTAAAGCCGCTCCTGTTGCGTCGCGCCACGATCGACCCGCGGCACCGACTGCATCAGCCCGGCCGTATAGGGCATGCGCGGATGCCGATAGATGTCCCGCACCGGCCCTTCCTCCACGGCGCGACCGGCATACATGACGACGACGCGGTCGGCGATCTCGGCGACGACGCCGAGATCATGGGTGATGAACAGGATCGACATCCCGATCTCCGCCTGCAGCCTGCGCATCAAATCGAGGATCTGCGCCTGGATGGTGACGTCGAGGGCGGTCGTCGGTTCGTCCGCGATCAGGAGCTTGGGGTTGCAGGAGAGCGCCATCGCGATCATCACGCGTTGGCGCATGCCGCCAGACATCTGGTGAGGAAAGCTGTGGATGCGCCGGCCCGGCTCGGGAATGCCCACGAGTTCCAGCATTTCGGTCGCACGTGTCAGCGCGGCCTTCGGCGCCAGCTTCTGGTGAATGCGCACGGCTTCGGCGATCTGCTCGCCCACGGTATAGACCGGGTTGAGCGAGGTCATCGGCTCCTGGAAGATCATGGAGATGTCGTTGCCGCGAATGCGGCGCATCTCGGCTTCCGATTTGGTGACGAGGTCGACCCCTTCAAAGAGGATGCGTCCACCGGCAATGCCGCCGGCAGCCGGATCGAGCAGGCGCATCACCGACAGGCTGGTGACCGATTTGCCCGAACCGGACTCGCCCACCACCGCAAGGGTTTCCCCCCGGCCGATCGAGAAGCTGACGCCGTCAACGGCGCGCACGATCTCGCCATCGGAGGTGAAATGGGTCCGAAGGTCCTCGATCTGCAGAAGGGGGGTGGGGGAGGCCATCTTCTCTCCGTTGTCTCAGACCGCGCGGGCGCGGGCCTGGGTGTCCGCGAAGAAGCCCGCGGGCATGCCGATGCCGAGGCCGGGCCCCTGGGGCACCAGGGCTTCGCCCTGCGTCACCGTCACCGCATCGCTGCCCTCGAGGTGGACCGAGGACACCCCGACCCCGAGCTCGGCCGCAAAACGGAAAGCGCTCGAGCTCGCGGCGAGGTGCAGATTGGCCGAAACGCCGAGCGAGGTCTCATAGGGGCTGACCGCAACGCAGGCGATACCCGCCGCTTCGGCGAGCCCTACCACCTTGCGGGCCTGATGAAGCCCGCCGAGCTTGATCAGCTTGATGATGAAGACGTCCACCGCTTCGGCGGCGACCAGCCCCAGCGCATCGGAAAGCCCGAACAGGCTTTCGTCCGCGGCGATGGGCGTACCGAGCCCGCGCAGGCGCGCAAGCCCCTTCCAGTCATGTCCGGGCAGTGGCTGTTCGAGATATTGCAGCCGGCAGTCCGCAATCGCGCGTAAAAAGCGCTGGGCCTGCGAAAAGCCGAACCCGGCATTGGCGTCGGCGCGGATCTCGAGCTCGGAGGGGAATTCGTCGCGAAGCCGCTTGATGATGCGGATATCCCGGTCGAGGTCGGCGCCGATCTTGAACTTGACCGTCGTGATACCCTGTTCCCAGAGCGCCCGGACCCGGCAGATCACGGTCTCCTCGTCCTCGATGCCGACGGCCCCGCCGACCGGCACGCGTGTCCTGAGCTTGCCGCCGAGGAATGCGCCCGCCGAAAGGCCCGCGCGCTTACCCTGCAGGTCATGCAGCGCGTTGATCAGGGCGGCCTTGGAGGCGTGGTGGTGGGGCAGTGCCCTCTCGAGCGCCTGATGGGCCTGCTCGATGTCGTTGGGGTCGATCCCGACCAGCGCCGGCCCGAAGACCTCCTCGATCACGATCTTCATCTCGCCGGCGCGTTCGCCGCTGAAATGGGGCAGGGGCGAGCCTTCGCCATGTCCGACATGCCCCTCATCGTCGGCGATGGCGACGAAGACATGGGCACGCCGGGTGACATTGGCGCCATAGGATGTGCGCAGCGTGACGTTCTCGAGCTGCGCGATGCGTGCGGTGACCGAGACGATGCTCATGCGGCCACTCCATGGGCGAGCTTGGCGGGCGTGGGGAAAGTGACGGCGCTGTGGCGGAGCCCTGCGCCCACCAGCATTTCGGCGGTCTTGAGCGACAGCCGCACCGAGTTGATGCAGGTGACCCCGATCCGCGGCTCGACCATGTCCGTCAGGAGCGACATGCTCGCGCAGGCAAAGACAATGAGTTCGGCGCCATCTTCCTCGACGCATTTGCGTCCCAGCGCCACGAGGTCATCGATGGTTTTGGGATCGCGATCCCGGATGCGCTCGACGGGCACGCCGAAGCCGCGGATCGAGGCGACATAGGGCGAGACGCCGATCTTGTGGGTCTGCTCGCGTGCGATGGGCACGGTGCCGGGCAGGGGGCTGATGATCGAGAAATGATGGCTCAGCATGCGCGCGGTCAGAAGCGCGGCCTCCCCCGGGGCAATGACGGGGATCCGCACCATCTCGCGCGCCGCATCGACCCCGGGATCGCCGAAGCACCCGGTGATCACCGCGTCGAAGCCACGCTTTTCCGCCTCGATCGTGCGCTCGATGATCCAGCCCGCCAGTTCGATCTCTTCGACGCGGCTTTCGATGCTGACCGGACGGCTTGCCTTGCCCTTGAAGTCGGCCATGTTGTCGAGCTCGACGCCGGGGCTGGCGAAACCGCGCAGATAGTCGAGACGCTCCTGGGTGCCGAGAAAGCAGATGCGCATGGTATGGCTCCTATTTGCGGGGGTCGGTGGCGTCGCGCATGGCGTCGCCGATGGTGTTGAAGGCGAGCACGCTGATGAAGATGAGCGCGCCGGGATAGACGGTCAGCAGCGGGTTCTGGAAGATGTAGCCGCGGGCCTCCGCCAGCATGTTCCCCCAGGACGGGGTGGGCGGGCGCACGCCGAAGCCGAGATAGGAAAGCGCCGATTCCACGATGATCGCTTCGGCGATGCCGAGTGTCGCCGCGACGATGATCGAGGGCGTCGACTGCGGCAGCACGTGCCGGAAGAGGATCTTCATCTTGGGCACGCCGAGGGCGGCCGCAGCTTCCACATATTGCAGTTCGCGATTGGCGGTGATTTCGCCACGCACGATGCGCGCTACCGGCATCCAGGTCGTCAGCGCGATGACGAGGATGAGGTTGGGCAGCGACGAGCCGAAGAGCGCCAGCGTCGTCAGAAGGAAGAAGAACAGCGGGATCGAGAGCATGCCGTCGATGATGCGGCTGATCAGCGAATCCACCCAGCCCCCGAGAAAGCCCGCAAGCGCGCCGAGCGTCGCGCCGATGACGACGGCGGCCGCCACGCTTGCTAGCCCGACCGACAGCGAGACCCGTCCGCCATAGATGAGGCGGGTGAGGATGTCGCGACCGTTCTCGTCCGTCCCCAGCCAGTGCTGCGGCGAGGGGGGCGCGAGCATGTTGAACATGTCGATGGTCGCGGGGCTGTAGGGCGCGATCCACGGCGCGAAGATCGAGACGAACACCATGAGCCCGAGCACCACGCTCGCGATCTGCGTCGCGGGGCGCCGCCAGAAACTGCGCCAGGTGCGGGCGAGCGGCGAGATGGATTTGCGCGCCGGCTTTGCGGGGGGGCTAGCTGTAGCTGACACGGGGATCCAACTTTGCGTAGAGGAGATCGACGATCAGATTGGAGACGACCACGACGACCGAGATGACGAGCGTGATGCCCATGATGGTGGGATAGTCCTGGTTGAAGGCTGCCGAGACGGCGAGCCGCCCCATGCCGGGCCAGGAGAAGACGCTTTCGGTCACCGCCGCTCCCCCGACGAGGCGCGGGATCAGCATGCCGAGCAGCGTCACGACCGGGATCATCGCGGTGCGGAAGGCGTGCCGCGTGATGACGACGGGTTCTGCGACGCCCTTGGCGCGCGCCGTGCGCACATAGTCCTGGCGCAGCACCCCGATCATCGCCGAGCGCGTGTAGCGCACCAGTTCCGCCATGATCGAGGTTGAGAGCGCGACCACCGGCAGGATGAGATGCAGCAGGAGGTTGCCGATCGAATTCTGCCCGGGCGTGAACATGCCGCCGGCCGGCAGCCAGCGCAGGATGACCGCAAAGAGGATGATCAGCATCAACCCGTACCAGAAGACGGGGAGCGACAAGCCAAAGAAGCTGACGGTGGTGAGGGTCTGGTCGATCCAGCTGTTGCGCTTCACCGCCGCCAGGATGCCGAGCGGAATGGCGATGATCGCTGCGACCAGAAGCGCCGCGCCTGACAGCAGCAGCGTCGCCGGCAGGGCGCTCGCGATGAGCTCGCTCACCGGGCGGCCGACGCCGAAGGAAAATCCGAGATTGCCCTGCAGGACCTGCCAGAGCCAGAGCAGATACTGCTCGTAGACCGGGCGGTCGAAGCCGTAGAGCGTCCGGAGACGGGCAGTGTCCTCCGGGCTCATATTGGGATCGAGAAGGATGCTCGGCCCCCCGGGGGCCGAGCTGATGAGGGCGAAGGTGAAGATGGTGATCACGAGGATCAGCGCAATGGATTCGCCGAGCCTGCGCAGGATGTAACCGGTCACCGTCGCCCTCCTTGGTCGTTATTGCTTGGAGATCAGATGAGCCCAGCCCAGCGCGTCGCGATAGCCCGCTTCGGGGAACCGCTCGACCGCTGCGCTCAGCGCCTGGATCTCGTCGGGATAGACGGTGAAGACGTTGGGCTGGTCTTCATGGATGATCGCCTGCACCTGCGCATAGATCTCGGCGCGCTCGGCCTGATCGACCGTCGTTGCGCCTGCATTGAGCAGCTCATCGATCTCCGGGTTCCGATAGGCCCAGGAATTGGCGAGCGACTGCGAGAGGTAGAAATTCGCGATCCCATCCGGATCGGGCGGAGCGATCAGATAATTCGGGTTGAGCTCGTAATTGGGCGGGCTCTGCCGGATACGCTCGACGATCGCACGGTATTCGGAGGTCTCGAACTCGACCTGCACCCCGATCTCGGCCCATTGCTGCTGCGCGATGAGCGCGGTGCGGGCGCGGGTCGGATTGGCGGGATCGTAAAGGAGGGTGAAGCTCAGCGGCTCCCCATCCTTTTCGCGCACGCCATTGCCGCCCATCGTCCAGCCGGCTTCCTCCAGCAGGCTCGCGGCCTGTTCGGGGTCGTAGGGCAGGGGCTCGATGCTGTCGTCATAGGCCCAGCCGACGGACGGCGCGAAGGGGCCGGTCGCGACCGTGCCGCGGCCGCCGAACACCGTGGCGAGAAGCTGCTCGCGATCGAGTGCCATGGTGAGCGCGGTGCGCACGGCCACGTCGTCGAGGCCCGGCACTTCATTGTTGATGCCGATGAACTCGTGACGGGTGACCGGCACGCTCTGGATCTGCACGGCCGGGTTGTTCTCGATCGAGGCGAGCTGGAAGGGCTCGATGACCACGAGGTCGACTTCGCCCGCCTGCAGCAGCGCCAGCTGGGAATTCGCATCGGGCACGATGCGGAAGACCATCTGGTCGAGATGTGGCACGCCGTCGAAATAGTCCTCATGCCGCTCCAGCCGCACGAAGGCGCCCGGATTGTATTCGGCGAACTTGAACGGCCCGGTGCCGACAGGATTGCGCAGGAAGTCCGCCGGGTTGACCAGCTGCTCGGCCGTGAGGCTCGAGAGCAGGTGCTCGGGCAGGATCGCCGCATTGTAGCCCAGCAGCACCGGGAAGGCCGGCTGCGGACGCGAGAGCGTGATGTCGACGGTGAAATCGTCGACCTTGGTCACGTCCTCGATGAGGCGGAAATTGTTGGCGAGGTAGAACGGAACGTCCGGGTTCGTCCAGATCTCGAGGAGCGTGTAGACCACGTCGTCCGCGGTGAACGGCTCGCCGTCGTGCCAGGTCACGTTCTCGCGCAGCTTGAAGGTGTAGGTCGTCCCGTCCTCGGAGACTTCCCAGGATTCGGCGAGATCCCCGACCGGCTCGAGGGTCTCGAGGTCGTAGCGCACGAGCCCGCTATAGACGGTCTTGTTGACGAGGATGTTGTAGAGCCCGCCGGCCACCGGCCAGATCTGCGGGTCGTCATTGATCGGCAGGCTGAAGGTGCCGCCCTCGGTCTGCGCCTGGGCAGGCAGCAGGCCGGGCACCATCAGCGCGAGGGCAGTAAAGGCTACGGCTAATCCACGCATAGTCAGTCCTTTCATGTCCGGTTGGCGTTCATTTGGCGGCGCGGCAGGCCGCGATGGCCGTGTTGATCTCGTGGTTGACCATGTTGCGGTTGCGCACGAGGCGGGTCTGGAGGAACCCGTAATCATTGCTCTCGGGGTCGAGCTTGGCGAGCTTGCGCGCGCCGTCGAGCGCCGGGAACATCGGCAGCGGCATGGCCGGGTCGTGGTCGAACCGGTCGCCATAGGTGAAGGACAACGCCGTCAGCCGGTGCGAGACCGTCTTGATGAGTGCATTGGCCTTGTCCGCCGGCAGCGAGCCGATCACCGCGATCTCCGCATCGAGCGTACCGAGGGCCGCGTTGACGCTCGAGACGTCGAAATGCTCGCCCGCGGCGTCCCTGACCTCGGCAATCTGCGCCTTGAGATCGGCGATCTGCGCCTTCAGATCGAGCGGCAGCACCTCGTCCTGCGTCAGCCGCAGCAGCGCATGGGCATAGATCTGCGTGTCCTTGAGCAGCACGTCGCGGTCGGCCTTGTCGACGAGGTCCTCCTCGGCATGCCACCACCAGCCCATGCCGCACCCGCCGACGGCGGCGCGCTGGCCTTCGGGGCGGTTCGAGAGCAGCATGAAGAGCGAGGGAAGCCCGACGCCCCAGAAGGACTGGTCGCCCGCGCGCATCGGCCGGTCGATGTTCGGCGTCTGCCCGGTCAGTTCCTTGACCGCATTGGTGACGAGCGCTGCCGTCTCGGGCACTGCGGTCACTTCCGAATAATCGGTGGCGCCGAGCGAGCCGGGGGAGTCGATGTTGATATAGGCGACGCAATTGGCATCGAGTTCGGCCCAGTGATGGTCCGCATACCAGGTCGAGCCCGAATAGCGGCCGGTCGAGTGCCCGACCCACCAGGCGATCCGCACGCCGCGGCGCAGTTCGCCCTCATGGGCCTTCAGCACGCGCGCCAGCTCCATGCACGAGACGTTGCCGGTGGCGTTGTCGGTCGCACCATAATGCCAGGAGTCGATGTGGCCGGCGACGAGCACGAAGTCGTCGTCCTGGCCCTTGATCTCGGTCACCGGCATCTTGACGTTCGCCCAGCCGGTCTTGGTCACCGAATGGATCGTGCCCTTGACTTCGCCCTTTTCGAGCGCGGCCCGGAGACGGACCCCGTCATTGTGCTTGATCGAGATGATGGGGAAGTTCGGGATGTTCCCTGCGCTCTCGGGGGTCGGCGTACCCCAGACCGGGGTCACGATGCCCTCGTGGATCACGTCCTCGTCGCTGGGCCACATGTGGATGTAGCCAACCGCGCCCGCGTTCTTGGCCGCGAGCATGGAGCCGCGCGAGCCGCTTTCGGAAAGGACGATCTTGCCGCCCACGGTCTCGGGGCTGATCAGGTTCACGGCATTGTCGGCCTTGAACATGTTCTTGCCGCCCTGGATCGAGACGAGCGCGCCCGAGAGCCCCGCTTCAGGGGTATTGGCGCTGAACGCGCGGGTCTTGGCGGGGATCTTGACGGTTTCCCCGCCCATTTCGACGGTCAATCCGCCCGAGATCGGATGCGAGATATAGGCGCGATACTCGTGCACCGTGACCGGAAGGCCATAGGATTCCAGCACCGACTTCACATAATCGACCGCGGCCAGTTCGCCCTCGGTCCCGGTGCTGCGGTCCCATTCGCACAGCTTTTCAAGATGCTTCCACATCTCGTCGACCGAGATGCTCGCCAGAAGCTTATCTTGCAGGTTTCCCATCAATCAGGTTCCTCTATCTACTCAAGGTGACGTTGTATTCGTAGAGATCGCTCCTGATCGAGCACTCTACATATTCGATGGGCCGGTCGTATTCGACGAAGGCCGTACGGCGTATGGCGAGGATTGGCGTCGTGCGCTCGATCTGGAGCAGCTCGGCTTCCCGCTCGGTCGGCGCGCGCACGCCGATGGCGTCCTCGCCATAGATGATGTGGAGCCGGTGCGAGCGCTCGATGGTCTCGTAAAGCGGCCCGGAGAAATCGTCATCGGGGGTCAGGCCCACGGATTCGGGAACAAAGGACCGGATCAGCGCAAAGGGTGACCCTGCGATCTCGCGCAGGCGCAACAGGTGCAGGACGCGTTCGTCCTTGTAGAGCTCGAGCTTGGCGCGCACGGCGGGCGTGGCCACTTCGAATTCGGCCTTAAGCGTTCGCGCCCGGGTTGCAACGCCACGCAGGCGCAGATCCTCGGTCAGCCCACGCAGGGTCGCTGCGCGCACCTGCTTCTGGGAGCGGATGACGAGTGTCCCCACGCCCGGCTTGGATTTCACGAACCCGTCCTGGGTGAGGGAGCGGATCGCGTTGCGAACCGTCGCACGGCTCACGCCAAAGGCGCGCGTCAATTCGTGCTCGGTGGGGATGATCGTCCCCACCGCATAGTGTCCGGACTGGATCTGCTTGCGCAGAACCGACTCCACCTGCTGGTAGAGCGGAAGCTGCGACTGCACCGGCAGCAAGGGCATCTTCAGCGTTGCGACCATTTGTACGAACAAACCTCCCAGTCTGCGCCATTCTTGGCGAGTTTGACCGGTCAGCGAAGGCAGGCGCCGCGTCAAACTGGCGCAATTCGACCCCAAACCTTGGGCGCTGTCAAGCAAACCTGCCCAAAATTGCGGTCGTTCGGTGGGCAGGCGCTCGATTTGCTCGCCACAAAGGCAGGATTTTCCTTGTACGGACAATTGTCAAAAATGCAGCGCTGCGTTGCCGAAAATAGGGCGCGCACGCGTGCGAGCGGCCGCCACGCGCGCGGGTCGAACGGCCTGAAAAGTTTACTGAAAGAGGGCGTCCGGGATGATGCGGTGCCCGGTCAGGTGGCGATCATCACGTGCCGGACCTGCGTGTAGTCGAGCAGCGACTGCATGGAGAGGTCGGACCCATAGCCCGAATTCTTCGTGCCACCATGCGGCATTTCGGTCGCAAAGACCCCATGGGTATTGACCCAGGTGACCCCGTATTCGAGCTGGTTTGCGATCCCCAGCGCATGCCCGGCATCTCTCGACCATACCGAAGAGGCGAGCCCGTATTCCGAGCCATTGGCAATCGCGACCGCTTCGTCCATGTCCGCGACGGGGGTGATCGAAACGACCGGCCCGAAGACTTCCTTGCGTACGATTTCGGCACGCGCCGGTGCACGGACGAGCGTGGGGGGATGAAAATAGCCGGCGGTCTCCGAGGTTCTGCCCTCAGCCACGATCGTGCCACCATCCGCGCCCGTCCGCTCGACAAACCCCGTCACCCGCTCCAGTTGCCTCGCGCTAATTACCGGGCCGAACTCCACATCCTCGCGCTCGGGCGCGCCATAGACGAGGCTTTCGACCATTTCGGCCATCTTTTCCGTCACCGCATCGGCGATCTCGTTCGCGACCAGCATCCGGCAGGCAGCGGTGCAGTCCTGCCCGGCATTGTAGAAGCTCGCCTCGCGAAGCGTCCCGACCAGCTTGTCGAGGTCGGCATCGGCCGCGACGATCACCGGCGCCTTGCCGCCGAGCTCGAGATGGGTGCGCTTGATGCTTTCGCCCGCAGCAGCCTGCAGCACGGCCCGTCCCGTCCGCACGTCCCCGGTGAGCGAGATCATCCGCACCTTGGGGTGGGCGACGAGCCGCGCGCCGACATCGGCGCCGTTCCCGGCGATCACGTTGACCACGCCGGCCGGCAGGATCTCTCCGAGCAGCCCCGCGAGAGGGAGAAGACTGAGTGGCGTGTTCTCCGATGGCTTGATGACGACGGTATTGCCCGCGGCGATCGCCGGGGCGATCTTCCAGGCAGCCATCAGCAGGGGATAGTTCCAGGGCGCGATCGACGCCACGACCCCGACCGGGTCGCGCTTGAGGATCGAGGTGAAGCCCGCCCCGCGATAATCGCCCGCGGCGATCCCGGGCACGTTCCGCGCTGCCGTGCCGAAGAAGCGGAAGACATCGGCGACGTTGCCGATCTCGCCGCCCAGCACGAACCGGAAGGGCTTGCCGGCATTTCGCGATTCGATGCGCGCCAGCGGCTCCGTCTCGCGTTCGATCGCGCTTGCGATCTCGAGCAGGGCGCGGCTGCGTTCGCGCGGAGTGGTCCGGGCCCAGCCCGTAAACGCGCTCGCGGCGGCCTCTACGGCCCGATCGACCTGTCCGGCATCGGCTGAGGCGACGTTTGCGAGCACGCGCGCGCGCGCAGGTTCATGCGCCGGCTCTTCGGCGTCCTGTCCGGCCTCGTATCGGCCATCGATGAATAGGCGCGTTTCGAATTCGGGCATGCTCGGCTCCTCGGATCTGGTTTCCGGCCTAGCACGGGGCGGGGGCCGGGTCGACCTCAGCGCCGCGCCAGCCGGCCGACTTCCCTCCAGAAGGCCATGTCGTGCGGGCGCGTTTCGGGACGCCATTCGGGGTGCCACTGGACCGCCAGCACCGGCGTCGTCCCGCGGGGGCTTTCGACGGCTTCGATCACCCCGTCCTCTGCTGTCGCGCCGATGACGAGCCCATCCCCGAGCCGCTCGATCGTCTGGTAGTGGACGCTGTTGACCTGAAGCGGCGCCCCTCCGGCAAAGTCCGAGAGTTGTGATCCCTCCACCGGACTTGCCACATGGCCGTGACCGAACATTTCTTCAAGGCTCACTCCATCGGGCGCGTGATGAACGCCGTGTCCCTTCTCGCGCTGGTCGAAAAGGCTACCCCCGAGCGCGACGTTGATCTCCTGCAGGCCCCTGCAGATCCCGAAGACCGGCTTGCCCGCGGCGATCGCGGCCTTGACGAGCGCCGCCGACATGCCATCCCGCTCGGCATCATGAGGCGGGGCGCCCGCGCCCGCGCCGCCATATCTGTGGGGTTCGATGTTGGAGTTGCTGCCCGTCAGCAGCACCGCATCGAGCCGTCGCACGAGGATTTCGGCATCCTCGGGACGATCCGTGCTCGGGCAAAGCACGGGCACCGCCTCGGCAAACCGTATCACCGCATCGATGTAGCGTGCCTTGACGATCTGTGCCGGCTCCCCTTCGACGGGCCGGTTGCAGGCGATGATCCCGATCAGGGGGCGGTCCGTGGGCGACATGGCGGGGCAGGGCCTTCCTTCAATCAACTGGGCTGAGCTTGCCGCGCCCCGGCCTTATGCGCAATCACCTGCTCACTTCATATTGGACAATGCATGCAATATACGTTTTAACCGAACGACCTGATGGGTGAGGCAATAGGGAGGACGCATATGGCACGCATAGTTTCGGTCGAGATCCTGATGGCGGATCTGAAACCCAAGGTGAAGCGCACCGACGCGGTGCAGAGCTTCGAGAGCCAGGAAACGCCGATGGTCCGCATCACCGATGCCGACGGCGTCGTGGGCACCGGCTACAGCTACACCATCGGCACCGGCGGATCCTCCATCATCAAGCTCCTCGAGGATCACCTCGTCCCGGTCATTCTTGGCCGCGAAGCCGACGACATCGAGCAGATCTGGCGCGATCTCCTTTACCGCGTCCATGCGCTCACCGTCGGCGCGGTCAGCGCGCTCGCCATCGCCGCGATCGACACCGCGCTCTGGGATCTGCGCGGTCACCGCACCAGCCTGCCGCTCCACCGGCTGGCGGGCGGGGCGAAGTCCGCGATCAAGCTCTACAATACCGAACATGGCTGGCTGCATATCGACGAGGCCGAACTCGTCGAAGGCGCGCTCTGGGCCAAGGAACAGGGCTTTGGGGGCGCCAAGCTCAAGCTCGGCCGTCCCCATGCCGCCGAAGATGCCCGCCGCATCCGCGCCGTCCGCGAGGCGGTTGGCGAGGATTGGGACATCATGACCGATGCCAATCAGGGCTTCACTGTGGACGAGGCAATCCGCCGCGCCCGCCATTTCGAGCCCTTCGACATCGCCTGGTTCGAGGAGCCGATCCACGCCGACGATGTCGGCGCCCATCAGCGGCTCGCCCGTTCCACCTCGATCCCGATCGCGGTGGGGGAATCGATGTATTCGATCTCCCAGTTCAAGGACTATCTGCAGGCCGGCGCCTGCTCGATCGTCCAGACCGACGTCGCCCGGATCGGCGGCATCACCCCTTGGCTCAAGGTCGCGCACATGGCCGAGGCCTTCAACGTGCCGATCTGCCCGCATTTCCTCATGGAACTGCATCTGGGGCTCTGCTGCGCGGTCCCCAACAGCCGCTGGCTCGAGTACATCCCGCAGCTCGACCTCGTGACCCGTTCGGGCATCAGGATCGAGAACGGCCTCGCCTATCCCTCCGAAGCCCCGGGCCTCGGCATCGACTGGGATTTCGAGGCGCTCGAGCCCCACATCGTGGGCCGCAGCACGCAGAAGGCCGCCTGATCTTCAGGTAAGCTTTTCAACCACCGCAATCTGCACGCGTTCGCCCGGCCCGGGCGGGCGCGGCACGGTGATGGTGAGCACCCCGCGCGAGAGTTCGGCGCGCACGGCGTCCGGCTCGGGCGGGTCGGCGAAGTAGACCGCCTGCGAAAACGCGCCGAACTGCCTCTCGCCCTGATAGGGCGCGCCGACATTGGCCGACGGCGCCGTGGTGCGCTCGCCCCGGACCACCAGCAGCGCACCTGCGAGTTCGATCGTGATGGCCTCGGGCGCGAGCCCGGGCAGGTCGATCGCGATGCGTATCGCCCCGTTGCTATCCGTAATATCCATCGGAGGAGTCCAGCCGAAACTGGCTTCGCTGGCCCAGGCTCCGGCCGCGCGCATGGCGCTGGGCGGCCCCTGCCGGCGCCCGCCGCGCTGTCCGATCGCCATTGCCCGCGCCGATTGTCCGACGAGCTTCAGGCGTGCCATGTCATGAGCCTCCGGCACCGCTACGGTGCGGATTCGAACATACCCCGACCCCGCATTTACGATTTGATATCCATCAAGACGGAAGGTTGCCGAAGGCGTAACATGTCAGTGTGCCGAACGCGTCCCGGGGATCGCCGCGCGCATGCGCCGACAGAGGATGCGATGGTCACGCGGAGCGCGTAACATCATGTCTTTGAACCTGGTTCCGACACCGTCAGACCTGGCGCCCGAGCGGTGGTCCCGGTGGCGGCAGCGGTGGTCCCGGCGGCGGCCGCTGAACGTCGCGTCTAGTCTGACCCGTGCGGGCGACCGGAATTCCGGCCGCCCGCATCCGTCTGCAACCCCAACGGGCCTCGGCTGGTTGATCCGCAATGAACTTGCGATTACCCTTCGCAAATGTCGGCAAGACCACCATCAAACAGGCAGCTGAAGCGCCGCTGGAGGATCTGATCGAACAGTCCCTGCACTATGCGAACCGTCTCCTGAAGCTGATGACGGAGGAGGATGTGCACCTATTGCGTCCTCACCTCGAGCCGGTGATGCTCGAAACGCGCGAAGTGCTCGAGGCTGCCCACGAGCCTATCCGGCGGGTCTATTTCCCCGAGGATGGCCTCGTATCGGTCGTCGCCACCTTGCCGCGCGGGCGCGACATGGAGGTTGGCATCATCGGGCGCGACGGCATGACCGGCACCGCCTTCGTGCAGCACGATGATCGGAGCCCACACACCACCATCGTTCAGGCCCCTGGCGCAGCACTCGTCATGGAGCCTGCCGCTTTGCGCGACGCCATGGACCGCAGCCCGACCCTCACCGCGCTCCTCCATCGCTATGCCCGCGCCCTCACCATGCAGATCGCCTCGACCGCGCTTGCTAATGGCCGCTCGAAACTCGAGGAGCGGCTCGCGCGCTGGCTCGTCATGGTGCAGGATCGGCTCGACACTGATCGGTTTGCGATCACCCATGAGTTTCTCTCGGTCATGCTGGGTGTGCGTCGCCCGGGCGTGACGGTCGCCATGCACATCCTCGAGGGCAAGGGGCTCATCCGCTCGGTGCGCGGCGCGGTCCAGATCAAGGATAGGGACGGCCTGATCGAGTTGGCAGATGGAGCCTACGGCATGGCCGAGGGTGAATATCGGCGTCTTCTGGGCATTCGATCCTAGCCCGGAGGCCGCTCCGAACCGGACGGTACGCTTACGGACCTTGCGTTGCAGGGGGCGCGTGATCGGCTAATTTGCCGGCGCGGGCTGTCGCGCTGTGCGTTAAGTCATTGCCCGGTTTAGAGGAAACTATGAACGGTATTCGGCAGGATGGCTCGCGTAATGCATTGCTGAAGGCCATGACGCCGGCTGATTTTGCGCTGGTTGCCCCGCATCTTGAACGGGTCACGCTGGATTTGCGTCACGAGCTGGAACGGGCCAACGAGCCCGTGGAGTATGGGTATTTCTTTGAGGCGGGCCTGGCTTCGATTGTGGCCCACATGCAGGGCGGTCGCGATATCGAGGTCGGCATCGCCGGCCGCGACGGCATGACTGGCACGGCACTGCTGCTGGGAGCCGAAACCACCCCGCACGTTACGTTCATGCAGGTTGGCGGCTGGGGCTGGCGGGTCCCGGGCGCCATCCTGCGCGAATGTTTCGAGCAGAGCCGCACGCTGCGGGATCTTCTGCTGCGCTATGTGCACACCATGCTGCACCAGACCGCCTGCACCGCGCTCGCCAATGGCCACAGCAAGCTCGAGGAACGGCTCGCGCGCTGGCTCCTCATGACCCATGATCGCATGGATGGGGCGGAGGTGAGCCTCACCCACGAATTCCTTGCCGTCATGCTCGGGGTACGCCGGCCCGGCGTGACCGTCGCCATCCACATCCTGGAGGGCAAGGGGCTGATCCGGGCGCGGCGCGGGCAACTGGTCATTCTCGATCGCAGCGGGCTGGAGCGCCAGGCCAATGGCTCGTACGGTGCGGCAGAAGCCGAGTATCGCCGCCTGATTCCGACCTGATCGACCGATGGAGCACGATGCGCTCGCTTGACCGCGCCGATTTCGACGCTCCTGCCGAGCAGATCGCCCGCAGCCTCATCGGCGCGCTCCTCACCGTCGATGGGGTGGGTGGCCGCATCGTGGAGACCGAGGCCTATGACGCGGCAGACCCCGCGTCCCATAGTTTCCGCGGCCCCACGCCCCGCAACCGTGCCATGTTCGGCCCGCCCGGTCATGCCTATGTCTACCGTTCCTACGGCATTCACTGGTGCCTCAATGTCGTCTGTCATCCCGGCAGCGCAGTTTTGATCCGGGCGCTCGAGCCCCTCTGCGGCCTCGAGATCATGCGCAATCGGCGCGGGGAGATGCCCGACAGGCAGCTCTGCTCGGGCCCGGGCCGGCTTTGCGCGGCCCTCGGCGTCGACCGGAGCCACGATGCCGCCCCGCTCGATCGTCCACCCTTCGCAATCGGTATGCCCGACGAGACGTTCGAGAGCCTGAGCGGCCCCCGCATCGGCATCACCCGCGGAGTCGAAACGCCATGGCGCTTCGTCCTTTCGGGCTCGCCCTGGCTGAGCCGCCCCCATCGCCCCGCAAAGCCCGAACAAACCGGTTCACAGCCGAGTCAACACCGGTTCTAACTGCGCTGCGGACGCGCTAGATAAGACATGGCCCTCCCGCCGGCATCTCGAAGGGGTATGGCATGCTCGTCGCCGGTTTCGCCTTCAGCGCACTCGCCGCGATCGTTTCGTTCGTCGCGACCGCCCTCGTGCTCCGCCAGGCGCGCCAGTCCTCCACGATTGGCGCAGCCGGCTCGCCTCTGGCTGGCGGGCTCGGCATCGCGCTTGGCGGCGTTCTGGTCACGCTCTTTGTCGCCTATCACGCGCCCTGGCCTGCAGCGCTCGTGCTCCTCGTCTCGCTTTTTGCCGCCGGGTTCGGTTATCTCGCCGATCGCCGGGCGCTTGGCCGTCCCTGGCGCCTCGGCGTCACGGCGCTGCTCCTCGCGCTCCTCATCGGGCTCGGGATACCGCTATTTCTGCTTCGCACCGAAACGGGCATCGCCCTGCCTGCGCCGGTACTGCTCGGCATCGTCGTCATCGGCGCGCTCGGATGGATTTCGGCCTTCGCGCGGATGGACCGGATCGCCGGACTTGCAGCAAGCCAGGCCGCGCTCATGCTCTCGGCTGCTGCCGCGCTCGCCCTGTTTTCGGGCCGCGCCAGCCTCGATCAGCCGGGCCTTTGGTGGATGGTCGGGCTCGCCGCGGCGTCTGGCGGCTTCCTCGTCCTCGCCTGGCCGCCGGCGCGTCTCGCCATGGGCCGGCTCGGCACCTCCTATCTGGGGCTGATGCTGGTTTTCCTCGCGCTCAACGGCATCGTCCTGGGCTGGTTCGATCCCCAGCAGGCCCTTGTGCTCGGCGCAGTTCCGATCGCCCTCGCGACTGCCGATCTCCTGCCCGTCCAGCGGGCCGCCCCCGCCATCCTGCGCACAGACAAGCGGCGCATGACGGCGTGGTTCCTCGCCAGCCTTCTCGTGCTCCTGCCCCTGGCGGGCCTTGCCGGGCTTGGCGGACCCTGGACCTTCCTCGCGCCCGCCCTCGCTCTGCTCGCAACTCTTGCGCTCGCCCTCTGGATGGGCCGGCCGCCCGCTGCGCCTCAGTAGAGCGCGAGGACGAACGCGGCCGCCGCCCCGACGATCGCTGCGGAGGCAAACGCGCTGCCCAAAAGCATGGTCTGGATCCGCCGCAGCCGCAGCGCGATCAGTGCATCGATCCGTGCCCGCACCTGGGGTCTAACGCCGCCGATATCGATATTGGCCATCCGTCCCTCCTGCTTTGCGGCAAGAGTGCGGCGAACCCGGGTGGCGAACCAGCGGCATCCGCGAACAGGCTTAATTTAGTTCAAATGCCGTCATTTCCGGTATAACCGCTCTTCATCTCTTGCCGGTCGCACTTTGTGCACAGCTCTGCTTTAATCGCGCCCATGATGAATCGCTCCCCCGCCGAAACCGCCCTCAGCAAGGCCATGATCCGCTGGTCGCTGTCCAAGGCGACGCTGCTCGCGGAAACAGATACGAGCTGGATCTATCGCGTCGACCAGAATGGACGCAGCCCCGCGGTGCTCAAGCAGCTCAAGCCCGATGCCGATGAGAGCGAAGCGCGCGGCGCGGGCCTCATGGCCTGGTATGGCGGGGAGGGCGCCGCCACCGTGTTCGATGCCACCGACGGCATCATCTTCATGGAATGGCTCGACGGGGATACCCTCGGCGCACCCGCTCGCGCGGGCCGCGACGAGGAAGCGACCATCGCGCTTGCGCATGTGGTGAGCGAACTGCACCGCCCGCGCGCACTGCCCATGCCCGAAGATCTCCTTCCGGTCCGGGCGCGTTTCGAGGCGCTGTTCGGCTCCCGCCCCGGCGCCTGGCCCGCCATGAGCAAGGATCTCCTCGCGCGCGCCCTCGGCATCGCCCACCGTCTCTTCGACAAGCCCGCCCCGCAGATCCCGCTTCATGGCGATCTGCACCACGACACCATCCTCTCTTCCCCGCGCGGCTGGCTCGCGATCGATCCCATCGGGCTCGTCGGCGATCCGGTCTACGAACTGGCGCCAGTCTTCCTCAATCCCGCCGGGGACACCAAGCGCGTCACCGATCCGGCGCGCGTCAACGCGCTTGCCGACATTCTCTCTTCCCGACTTGGCCACAGCCGCAAGCGCATCCTCGCCTTTGCCGCCGCCCATACCGCGCTCACCGCCTGCTGGGATGTCGCGGCCGGTCGGCCGATCACCCTGCAGCTCACCATGCTCCCCAACCTGCTGGCCGCCCATGACCTTGCCTGATCCCGCCGCACCCATCGTGCCCGCAGCAACCAGCCTCTCGCGCCGCACCGTGCTGATGCTCGGGGGCGCCGCCCTCCTCGCCGCCTGCAGCCCCACAATGCCGCGGATCGAGACGCGGACCCCGCCCGGCCAGCTCAGCGTCGCGACCATGACGCAGACGATCAACGCCGTCCGGCGCGCCAATGGCGCCCCCGCGCTCGCCTACAATGCGCAGCTCGCCTCCGCCGCCCGCTTCCAGGCCGAACGCATGGCCTCGCGCGATACCCTTTCGCATGATCTGGGCACGACGCTCCGCCAGCGTGTCACCGAGGCGGGGTATCTGGGGGCCGTCGGCGAGAACGTCGCTGCCGGCCACAAGACGCTCGAGCACGCGATCGAGGGCTGGCTCAACTCCCCGAGCCACCGCTTCACGCTTTTGAGCCCCAACTTCGTCGAATTCGGGCTGGCGACCGCCAACACGGCCGAGGGTACGCGGTCGCGCTATGGCACCTTCTGGGCCCTCGTCATGGGCGGATCGTTCGACGCCTGGCGCGCCTGAGGCAGCCGCCCGAGCCCTGTTTCCTTGACGGGGCAGGCCGGCCATGCAAGGTCGATTGACCCTATCCTCGCCGGCCCAGCTTCATGTTCGATATCCTCAACGTCGTCGCGCCCGTCTTCGCCCTGATGGCGCTGGGCTATTTCGCCGTGCGCCACAAGCTCTATCCGGCTTCGGGCGTCGCCGGCCTCGTCGCTTTCGTCAACAATTTCGCCACGCCCTGCCTGCTCTTCAATGCGATGCTGACCGTCGATTTCGGCACCGCCTTCATGCCCGGCCTGATCCTCCCATTCTATTTCGGTGCGATCGTTTCGCTCGCCGTGGGCGCGATTATTGCCGTGCGCATCTTCAAGCGGCGCCCGGGCGAGGGGGTTTCGGCCGGCTTCTCGGCCATGTTCACCAATACCGTTCTGGTCGGCGTGCCGATCCTGCAGCGCGCCTATGGCGACGAGGCGATGCCGATCGTCTACTCGATCGTGGCGCTACACGCCCCGGTGCTGATTTCGCTTTCTATGGTCATCATGGAACTCGTGCGCCGGGATGGCACCTCGCTTGGCGGCACACTGCTGATTGCGACCAAGCGCGTGGTGATGAACCCGCTCCTCTGGGGTGTTGCCGCCGGTCTCGCCTTCAACGCGCTCGGCATCACGCTGATCGAGCCTGCCGAGGCGGTGGTTACCATGCTCGCCATGGCGGTGTTCCCGGCTGCCCTTTTCGGGCTCGGGGGCGCCCTCAACGCCTACAGGCTGGCCGACAACTGGACCCAGGCTCTTGCCATGTCCATCCTCAAGCTCATCGTCCAGCCTGCCATCGCCTGGGTGATCATGGTGCCGATGCTGGGTGTCGACCCCGATCTGGCGCGCTATGCGGTGCTGCTGGCCGCCATGCCCGCGGGCATCAACGTCTACGTCTTTGCGACCTACTACAATCGGGCGGTGGACGTCGCGACCAACACGATCCTGATCTCGACCGTCGCCTCGGTCGTGACCGTCCCGATCTGGCTCGCGCTCCTGAGCCTTTGACGGATTTCAGGCCGGCGTGACGGAAAGCGCCAGCACTTCGGGTGCGCCGGTGGCCGGCACGGTGCGGATCGGCGGGCAGGTTGCCGCATCGAGGCCCACCGCCACGCGCACATGCCGTTCGGCGGGGCAGAGCCCGAGCGCCGCATCAAAGCCGATCCAGCCCAGCGCATCGTCCCAGGCTTCCGCCCAGGCGTGAAAGACCGCCGGGCGATCGTCTTCGGCCGCGAGATAGCCGGTGACGAACCGTGCCGGAATGTCGAGCGCCCGCGCCGCCCCGATAAAGGCATGCGCGAAATCTTCCGCCTTGCCCTCCGGACGTGCAGGTGTGCCCATCGTCTGGCTCTGCGTCATCGTGCCCATGGTCTGGCTCTGGCTCGGCCCCTCGGCTTCCGGAGCGTCGTCCTCGGCAAGCCCGAAGCGGTAGAGTTCACCCACCCGCTCCATGATCTGGTGCAGCAGCGGGATCCGCGCCTGTCCCGATCGCTCTGCATGGCGGAACTTGCCATGTACGGTCACCGGCGAGCGGGTCAGCGCCGTCTGGCGCTTGTAGAGCGTCGGTACAGGTGCGCCATCGGGCTTGCCCACGACCCCATGGGTGTCGTGCGTCTCGACGCTGCCGGCCACCAGGACGCTGAGTTCGGGCTCGGGATGGGTCTGGCAGACGAGGTGGGCGACGTTCCCGTAAGCATCCTTGAAGCGGGCCGCTTCGGCGAAGCCCGGCATCTCTATGCTCCACGCGTCCACGGTCTGCGTCGTCCCGCTCTGCGGGGTCAAAAGCAGGTGCTCGATCGCCCGGGTCAGGTCCGGGCCTATGGCGACGCGCAGGTGATGGCGGATCTCGATCTTCATCCTGGCCCTAATAGAAATTGTAGCTGTCCGAGAGCGTCTCGGTCACGCGGTTGTTGCGGGCGATGAATTCGGTGAGGAATTCGTGCAGGCCATGCTGGAAGATCCGCTCCATGGTGTTCCCGACGAGCATGGCGGTCACCTCTTCGGCGGCCAGATGGCAGTCCTGCCGCGTGCCGTAGATCTCCGAGAGCCCATCGAGCGAGCGGTTGATGTGGATCATGCAGAACCGCAGCGAGCGCGGCATTTCGGGCCGCAGGATCAGATAGTCGGCGATGTTCGCGGCCTTGTAGCGGTCATGATAGACGTGCCGGTAACTGCGATGCGCGGATGCTGCGCGCAGGATCAGCGTCCATTGCTGGATGTCGACGTCCCCGCCCACCAGCGTCGCCCGGGGCAGGAGCACGTAATACTTCATGTCGAGGATGCGCGCGGTGTTGTCCGCCCGCTCCACATATCCCCCGATCGTGGAGAACATGTAGCCGTCCCCGCGCAGAACCGTGCCGGTCATTGCCCCGCGGAACTGGTTGGACACCTGCTTGACCCATTGCAGCACGTCCTGCAGGCGGGCGCCGGTGACATCCCTGGGCCTGATCTGCGAGAATTCGAGCCAGGCCGCATTGATCGTTTCCCACACATCGCGGGTCAGCGCGGTCCTGACCGAGCGCGCATTGGTGCGCGCTGCCAGAAGGCACGAGCGCACCGATGAGGGGTTCTCCTCGTCGAACAGCATGAAATGGCTGACCGTCGCGACGTCCGCCACCTCGTGCTTGGCGTTGAACGCCTCGTCCATTTCCGCCGCCTGCAGCATCGAGACGAGGTGCTCGCTCGCACCTCCCTCGCGCCGCGCCGTCAGCGACATGCGGTAGCCGACTTCCAGAAGCCGGGCCATGTTTTCGGCGCGCTCCACATAGCGCGACAGCCAGAAGAGATTGGCCGCAGTCCTGCCCAGCATCCTCATTCTTCGAGCACCCAGGTGTCCTTCGTGCCACCCCCCTGGCTCGAATTGACGACCAGCGAGCCTTTCTTGAGCGCCACCCGCGTTAGCCCGCCAGGCGTGATGCGGATCTTGTCGCCCACGAGCACATAGGGCCGCAGGTCCACATGGCGCGGTGCGATCCCGGCCTTCACGGAAGTGGGGCAGGTCGATAGGGCCAGCGTCGGCTGCACGATGTAATTGTCGGGGCGCGCGAGAATCCGGCGTTTGAATTCCTCGCGCATCGCCTTGGTCGAGGTCGGGCCGACCAGCATGCCGTAGCCGCCCGAGCCATGCACTTCCTTGACCACGAGCTCCTCGATATTGGCCAGCACGTAATTGCGCTGCTCCTCGTCTGTGCAATTGTAGGTCGGCACATTGTTGAGCAGCGGCTTTTCCCCGAGATAGAATTCGATGATCTCGGGAACGTAGGTGTAGACCGCCTTGTCATCGGCAATACCGGTGCCCGGCGCATTGACGAGCGTGACATTGCCCGCCCGATAGGCATCGAACAGCCCCGGTACCCCAAGGAGCGAATCCGGCCGGAAGGTGAGGGGATCGATGAAATCGTCGTCGATCCGGCGGTAGATGACGTCGACGCGCTCGGGGCCCGTGGTCGTGCGCATGTAGACCTTGCCGCCTTCAACGAAGAGATCGGGCCCCTCGCAGAGCTGGGCCCCCATCTGGTCGGCAAGAAAGGAATGCTCGAAATAGGCCGAATTGTAGATGCCGGGGGTGAGCACCGCGATCGTCGGGGCGCCCTGCCTGTTCTCGGGCGCAACGCTTTCGAGCGTGCGCCGCAAATTCTCCGCATAGGTCTCTACCGGCGCCACCTTGTGCCGCTGGAACAGGTCCGGCGCCAGGTGCAGCATCGCCTCGCGGTTCTCGAGCATGTACGAGACGCCCGATGGCGTGCGCACATTGTCCTCGAGCACGTAGAAATCGTTCGGGCCCACCCGCACGATGTCGACCCCGATGATGTGCGAATAAATGCCCTTGGCCGGATCCAGCCCCATCATTTCGGGGCAGAACGCGCTGTTCTGGAGAATCAGCGCTTCGGGCACCCGCCCTGCCTTCAGGATTTCCTGGCGATGATAGATGTCGTGCAGGAACGCATTCAGCGCACGCACGCGCTGCTCGATGCCCTTGGAGAGCCTGCGCCACTCGGCAGCCGAGATGATGCGCGGGATGATGTCGAACGGGATGAGCCGTTCCGTGGATTCGTTCGAGCCATAGACCGCAAAGGTGATCCCGAGCCGCCTGAACAGGCCCTCGGCATCGGCGGACATCAGTTTCAGTGCCTGGGCCGGCTGCTCCTTCAGCCAGGCATCCAGTTCGAGATAAGGGTCACGGACCGAACCGTCCGCATTGTACATTTCGTCGAAAGGGGCACTGTCGCTCATATACTCCTGCGCGGCGTTTGCGGCCGATCCCACTGCGTTGCCATTGCTGCACATTTGTGACGTGACGTCCAGTCGGCATCAGCGAACGCGCGAACGGGCCAGTTCGATCCGCGCTCTGGGCCCGGGCGTCGACAGGCCATCCCTGCGCCGCTATGAAGACCCATCCGTCCACTGCCGCGAGCGAGCGCCACATGACCATCGAGCTTCTACAGACCCACAAGCTTCTCGATAGCTGCGAGGCGGCGATCGCCGAGCGCTTCACCGTCCACAAGCTGCACGAGGCCGAGGACAAGGAAGCCCTGATCGCCCGCGTCGCGCCCAATGTGCGCGCCATCGCCGGCGGCAATGTCGATGCGGCGCTGATGGACAAGCTGCCCAAGCTCGAGATCATCGCCAATTTCGGCGTCGGCTATGATTCGATCGATGCCAAGGCCGCCAAGGCCCGCAACATCCGCGTCACCAACACCCCGGATGTCCTCAACGACGCCATGGCCGAGATCACCATCGGGCTGATGGTCGCGCTCGCGCGCCGCCTGCCGCAGGCCGATCGCTATGTCCGCGAGGGGCGCTGGCCGTCCGCCAATTTCCCGCTCCAGTCCGAACTCACCGGCAAGACCGTGGGCATTCTGGGGCTCGGGCGCATCGGCAAGGAAATCGCCATCCGCGCCCAGGCCATGAAGATGCGCGTCGTCTATTTCGGCCGCAACGAGCAGCCAAGCCAGCCCTACATCTACTACGACAACCTCGTCGAGATGGCACGCGACAGCGACTGGCTGGTCGTCATCGCGCCGGGCGGCAAGGGCACCGAGAAGATCGTTTCGCGCGAAGTGCTCGAGGCGCTGGGCGCGCGCGGCTACCTCGTCAACGTCGCCCGCGGCACGCTCGTCGATGAAGCCGCCATGCTCGAAATGCTCCAGAACGGCGGCCTCGCCGGCGCCGCGCTCGACGTCTTCGAAAAGGAGCCGCAGATGTCGGATGCGTTCTTTGCCCTCGAGAACGTCGTGCTTTCCCCCCATCAGGGCAGCGCCACCCACCAGACCCGCCAGGCCATGGGCGCGCTCGTCGTCGCCAATCTCGACGCCTGGGCCAATGGCGACCCGCTCCCCAGCGCCGTCGTCTGAACGCAAAAAAGGCCCGCGCCATAAGGAGCGGGCCTTCTCTTATCGTCTCGGGGCGCCTCGCCCTCAGAACACGCGGCGATAGGTCGAGGGGTCGTAGAACTCCATGCCATTGGTGCCGTCCGGATTGCGCACGAAGGCCTGCAGGCACCCGTTCCAGATTTCGACGCTCGTGGCGTTGACGCCGCGGCGCTGCAATTCGCGCTTGTACTGCTCGAGACGGTCGTTGTAGCGCTCCGCCGAGCGGTCGCGGAAGCCCGTGCCCACCCCGAACTCGACGCCCACCCCGAATCCGCCGGGGGAATTGGTGCAGAAGGGGGCCGCCTGCGCCGGGGCGGCGAGGCTCAGCGCGCCGAGCGCGATGGCGCCGGTCAGCAGCATTGTCTTGATCATTTTTCGCTCCGCATCGATAGGTCCAGCCTGCGCTCCTGCCGTCCGACCAGCCAGACGACAAGCGGGATGGCAAAGCTCAGCAACAGCAATCGCGTCACATGATGTGCCGCAATAAAGGCAGTATCATAGCCGAGCGCGATTCCGAGCGCACCCATGCCCTCGAGCGCGCCCGGTGCCAGCCCCAGCCAGATCTGCCCGAACGGCATGTCGACCAGAAGCGTCGAGGCCGCGGCGATGGCCGTCACGATCCCGACCGTCATCGCCGTTGCGATCAGCCCGCCTATGCTCGCCTGCCTGAACTCCGCATAGGTGATGCCGGCAAAGCGCGAGCCGATCAGCGCGCCCATCAGGATGAACGTCACCGTCAGCATCGGCTGGGGTAGGGACCCGTCGAAATTGCCGGTCAGCTTGGCGAGCGTCGCGGCGGCCATCGCGCCCAGAACATAGCCTGCGGGCACCTTGAGCCGCACGAAGATCCAGCCGGCAACGACGCAGGCCGCCGCCACTGCCGCGAGCCGCGGCAGCGCGACCATCGGCTCGGCCGCCGTCTCGAACCCTGCCCCCGAGGGCAGGAACAGCGCTCCGATCGGCACGCATACGGTCAGCATCATCACCCTGATGGTCTGGATGACCATGATCTGGCGCGAATTGCCGACCCCCGCCGAGGCGATGCCCATGATGAAGGAGAGATGGCCGGGAAAGGAACTGAGATAGGCCGTGCCGCTGTCGAGCCCGAACAGCCGCTTCAGCATGTAGCCGGTCGCCCAGACGATGATCACGAGCTCGATGATGAGCCCGGCCATGGTGACCGGCCATTGCGGGATCAGCGCCAGGCTGTCCCGCGCCACGCTCGCCCCCATCGAAAGCCCGACAAGGACGAACCCCACATCGCGCAGGCGCCGCGGCATCGCCACGGGCACCCCGATGAGGCTGGCAATGGTGACGCTGAGCGCCCCGCCCATAAGCAACCCCGCCGGCAGTCCCGCCGCTTCGGCAATGAGGCCGCCGCCGGCGGAGATCGCCAGCGTCAGGGCCATGCGCCAGAGGGTTTCGAAGGCCGACACCGCCCCGGCCCTCAGCGGACCGGCAGCCCCGTCTCCACGAGCCGGCAGAAATAGCTGACCCCGGCCGGAATGATCTCGTCGTTGAAATCATAGGTCTCGGTGTGCAGCTGCGCGCTGTCGCCATTGCCGAGGAAGATGTAGGCGCCGGGCCGGGCCTGCAGCATGTAGGCGAAATCCTCCCCGCCCATCGTGGCGTCGACCCCGATCTCGACCCGTTCGACGCCCGCGACGTCCCCCGCCACCTGCGCGGCGAATGCGGTCTGGTGCGGCGCGTTCACCGTCACCGGATAGCCGCGCCGATAGCTCACCTGCGCGGTTGCGCCAAACGCTGCGGCGATCTGCTCTGCGGTCTGGCGCAGCCGCGCTTCCACCTGGTCGCGCACCGCCTCGTCGAGCGTGCGCACGGTGCCCGAGAGCCGTGCCGTCCTTGCGATCACGTTGTGCGCCGAGCCGGCATTGAAGGTCGTGACCGAGACCACCGCCGAGCGCAGCGGGTCGACATTGCGCGAGACGATCGTCTGCAGCGCCGTGACGATCTGCGCGCCGACCACGATGGGGTCGACCGTGCGGTTGGGCATGGCGGCATGTCCGCCGACGCCCTCGATCTCGATGGCGAATTCGTCGGTCCCGGCCATCATCCCACCCTCGCGGATGGCGAACTGTCCCGCCGGTATCCCCGGCATGTTGTGCAATCCATAGACCTCGTCGATCCCGAACCGCTCCATGAGCCCGTCTTCCATCATCGTGCGCGCTCCGGCGCCGCCCTCTTCGGCGGGCTGGAAGATGACGATTGCGGTGCCTTCGAAATTGCGCGTCTCGGCGAGATAGCGCGCCGCGCCCAGCAGCATCGCCGTGTGCCCGTCATGGCCGCAGGCGTGCATCTTGCCGGGGTTGCGGCTGGCATAGGGGCGGCCGCTCTTTTCGGTGATCGGCAGCGCGTCCATGTCGGCCCTGAGCGCGATCACCTTGCCTGCCCCGCCATTGCGGCCGCGGATCACGCCGACCACGCCGGTGCGTCCGATGCCGGTCGCCACCTCGTCCACCCCGAAGCTCTGCAGCATCTCCGCGACTTTCCCCGCCGTCCGATGCACGTCGTAGAGCAGCTCGGGATTGGCGTGGAGATCGTGCCGCCACGCCGTGATGTCGGCGTGAAGGTCCGCGATGCGGTTGATAACGGGCATGCCGGGGTCCTGAAGGTGATCAGAGGTGATTTGGATGGGCCAGTGTCGCCCCCTGGTCGGCGCGCGTCAACTCGTTCCGCCCTTAGGCCCGGCCGGCATGGGGGCAGGGTTTTGCGTCCTTCGGGCAAGGTTTGGCCGATTTTGTTCCCGCCTCAACTTGTCGGGCGTCCGGGGATTTGCGATTGAGACGCCTCAACAAGCCTGGAGGCCGGCATGAAGATCCTCGTTGCCGTCAAGCGTGTCGTCGACCACACCGTGCGCATCCGCGTCCGCGCCGACGAGACCGGCGTCGATACCGCCAATGTGCGTTTTTCGATGAACCCGTTCTGCAAGCACGCAGTCGAGGCGGCGGTGGCCTTGGCCGAGGCCGGCCATTCGAGCGAGATCGTCGTGGTCAGCATCGGCCCCAGGCAGGCGACCGACGTGATCCTCACCGGCCTTGCCATGGGCGCCCATCGCGGGCTGCTGGTTGAGGCGCCCGAAACCCTCGAAACCCTGGCCATCGCGCGGCTTCTGGCGGCAATTGTCGCCGAGGAGGCGCCCGATCTGGTGCTGCTCGGCAAGCAGGCGGTCGACGATGATTCCAATCATGTGGGACAGATGCTTGCAGGGCTTCTCGACTGGCCGCAGGCCTGTTTCGCCTCTGCCATCGCGCGCACCGAAGAGGGGCTCGAGGTCACGCGCGAACGCGATTTCGGCCAGGATACGGTCGCGCTCGCCCTGCCGGCAGTGGTCACTGCCGATTTGCGGCTCAACACCCCGCGCAATACCGCGCTGCCCATGGTGATGAAGGCCCGCCAGAAGCCTCTTGAGACGCGCCCGGCCGAGAGCTACGGGCTCGATCTGGCGCCACGCCTCACCATCGAGAAGGTTACCGCTCCCCCAGAGCGTGCTGCCGGGCAGCGCGTGGCCGATGCCGATGCGCTTGCTGCAATCATCGTCCGCGAGCGGGCCGAACTGGAGCTCAATTGATGGCCATTCTCGTTGTTGCCGATCATGACCGGGGAATGCTCGCGCCCTCGACCGCGCGGGTGGTTTCGGCCGCTGCCGCCCTCGGCGCGCCCGTCGACGTGCTGGTTGCGGGGGAGGGGGCGGAGATCGTCGCGCGTGCTGCAGCGTCCCTTAATGGCATCGCGCGTGTGCGGCTCGCCGATGCGGCCGCGCTCCGGGCCCAGCCTGCCGAAACGCTGACGCCGCTTCTGCTGCGGCTGGCCGGGGACTACACGCACATCGTCCTCTCTGCCGGCGCAGTCGGACGGGACGTGGCGCCGCGCCTCGCGGCCAAGCTCGGCCTCATGCCGGTGACCGACATCATCGCCATCCTGGGGCCCGACCGCTTCGAGCGCCCGATCTATGCGGGCAACGCGATCCAGACCGTTCATGCCCCGCAGCCCTTCCAGGTCCTGACGGTGCGGGCCTCCGCGTTCCGTCCCGCCGGCAGCGCCGCTACTTCGGCGTCCGTCGAGCCGCTCGAGCCCGAAGGCCTGCCGGCGCTGGTGCGTCAGCTTTCCGAAGCCCGGACCGAAGGGGACCGGCCCGATCTCGCCACCGCCCGTATCGTGGTTGCCGGGGGCATTTCGGTCGGCTCTGCCGAGGGCTTCAAGATGATCGAGGCCCTGGCCCGCGCGCTCGGCGCGGCGGTCGGCGCTACCCGTGCCGCAGTCGATGCCGGCTATGCGCCCAATGACTGGCAGGTGGGCCAGACCGGCAAGATCGTAGCGCCCGACCTCTATATCGGCATCGGCATTTCGGGAGCCTTGCAGCACCTCGCCGGCATCCAGGGCGCGCGTCGCATCATCGCGATCAATACCGATCCCGAAGCCCCGCTGATGAAGCTTGCCGATTATGCGCTCGTGGGCGATCTCTTTGAAATCGTGCCTCTGCTGACGGCGCGGATCGA
Source organism: Arsenicitalea aurantiaca (assembly GCF_003994485.1). Taxonomy (GTDB): domain Bacteria; phylum Pseudomonadota; class Alphaproteobacteria; order Rhizobiales; family Devosiaceae; genus Arsenicitalea; species Arsenicitalea aurantiaca. The sequence continues at coordinate 339,352 of NZ_RZNJ01000003.1, read as the reverse complement.
GGCAACGCAGGGCTAGACTTGGCCGATTGCAAAAGGGTTTTTTCCGCCTATAAAGGCGGCGACCTTTTATCGCCGGAACCGTCCTGATGTTTGAGACCCTCCACAAGGCCACGCTCGACAAGATCTTCGTGCTGATGGCCGAGTACGCCGCCGACCCGCGCTCCGAAAAGATCGACCTGGGTGTCGGCGTCTACAAGGATGAAACCGGCAACACGCCCATCATGAGCGCCGTCCGCAAGGCCGAGGCGCGCATCCACGAAAATGCCCGCACCAAGACCTATGTCGGGGTCTCGGGCAATCGCGGCTTCTGCAATGCCATCGTCGATCTCGTGCTTGCCGACAGCGTCGATCGCAGCCGTGTCCGCACCGCGCAGGGTCCGGGTGGCACCGGCGCGCTCTGGATCCTGATCCAGCTGCTCAACCGGGCCAAGCCCGGCGCGCGGGTGATGATCTCCGATCCCTCATGGCCCAATCACTGGCCGATGATGGAACTGGCCGGCCTCACGCCCGAGCATTACCCCTATTTCGACCCCAAGACCCGTGCGGTCGATTTCGATGCCATGCTGGCCACGCTCGACACGCTCGGGCCCGACGACATCGTGCTGCTCCATGCCTGCTGCCACAACCCGACCGGCGCCAACCTCACCGAGGCCCAGTGGGATCAGGTTGCGGCATCGCTCGCCCGCACCGGTGCCTTCCCGCTGCTTGATCTTGCCTATCTCGGCTTCGGCGACGGGCTCGAGGCCGATGCCTATGCTGCCCGCAAGCTCGCGTCGTCCGTCCCCGAGATGATGATCGCCTTCTCGGGCTCGAAGAATTTCGGGCTCTATCGCGAGCGCGCCGGCTGCGCCATCGCCATCGCGCGTGACGAGGCCGGGGCCGACATCGTGGGCTCGCAGATGTCCAACGTCATCCGCGCCTCTTTCTCCCAGCCGCCCGATCATGGCGCCGAGATCATCCGCGTCATCCTCGAGGATCCCGCGCTTCGTGCCGAATGGGAAGCCGAACTCGCCCAGATGCGCGAGCGCATGAAGCGGCTCCGCGTCAAGCTCGCCGAAGCGATCCGCAAGCAGTCGAACGCCACCGACTATGATTTCATCGCCGAGCATTCGGGCATGTTTTCGCTCCTCGGGCTCGAACGTGATGTGGTCGAGCGTTTAAAAACCGAGGACGGCGTCTATATGATCAATGACAGCCGCATCAACGTGGCCGGCATTCCCGAAGACCGCGTCGACGCGCTGGCCAGCCATTTGCTGGCCGCGACCCGTCAGTCGGCCTGAGACTTTCCCGGCGCGAGCCGCACCGCAATCGAGGAGGGGAACATGAAGTTCTTCGTAGACACTGCCGATTTCAACGAGATCAGGGATCTGGCCGATACCGGCCTGCTCGATGGCGTCACCACCAACCCCTCGCTCGTGGCCAAGGCCGGTCGTGACTTCAAGGAACTGATCGGGGAAATCTGCGCCCTCGTGCCCGGCCCGGTCTCGGCCGAAGTCGCCTCGACCGATTTCGACGGCATGGTCGCCGAGGGCGAACGCCTCGCCCAGATCGCCGACAACGTCGTGATCAAGCTGCCGCTCACGCTCGCCGGCCTCAAGGCCTGTAAGCATTTCACCGATAAGGGCATCAAGACCAACGTCACGCTCTGCTTTTCGGCCAACCAGGCGCTGCTCGCCGCCAAGGTCGGCGCGACCTATGTGTCGCCCTTCATCGGCCGGCTCGACGACATCAATCTCGATGGCATGGAACTGATCGAAAACATTCGTGCAATTTACGACAATTATGCTTTTTCGACTGAAATTTTAGCCGCATCTATACGTACCCCGAACCACGTCACCCAGGCTGCGCTCGCCGGTGCCGACGTCGCGACCATGCCGCCCGCCGTCATCCGCAAGCTTGCCGAACACCCCCTGACCACGAGCGGCCTCGAGAACTTCGTCAAGGACTGGAAGTCGACCGGCCAGTCGATCCTCTAAGCCGATGGCCGACCAACGCATTGCCGGCGCGGTGAAATCCGCGCTCGGCGCCGTCGAAATCCCCGGCGGTGGCGACCTTGCGGGCTATGCCGGCCTGTCGGAAATCATCGTCACGCCCGGCGCCATCGCCTTTGCGATCGCCGTTGCACCGGGCATGGAAGCCGCCTTCGGCCCCGCCCGCACCGCCGCCCAGGCCGCCGCCGAAGCGGTTGGCGAAGGGCGCAAGGTGATGGTCTCGGTGACCTCCGACCGCGCCCAGGCGTCCCAGGGCCAGCCAGCCGCCCAGCGCGCGCCGGGCCCGCGTCGGGAAGGCGTGCCGGGGGTCAGGCACATCATCGCGGTAGGCTCGGGCAAGGGCGGCGTCGGCAAGTCGACGACCGCGGTCAACCTCGCCCTCGCGCTTGCAGCCGAAGGGTTGCAGGTCGGGCTCCTCGACGCCGATCTCTACGGGCCCTCGATCCCCAAGCTGATGGGCATCGAAGGCAAGCCGGCCATGCGTTCGGACGGAATTTTCCAGCCCCATGAGGCCCATGGGCTGCGGGTCATCTCCATCGGCTCGATGCTGACCGCCGACCAAGCCGTCGTCTGGCGCGGCCCGATGGCGACCTCGGCGCTGCGCCAATTGCTGCGCGAGACCAATTGGGGCGGTCTCGATGTGCTGGTCGTCGACCTGCCGCCCGGCACCGGCGACATCCAGATCTCGCTCTGTCAGCAGACTGAACTCACCGGCGCCGTCATCGTCTCGACGCCGCAGGATCTCGCGCTGATCGACGCCAAGAAGGCGATCGACATGCTGCGCCGCCTCGATATCCCGCTGCTCGGCCTCGTCGAAAACATGAGCTATTTCATCGCTCCGGATACCGGCACCCGCTACGACATTTTCGGGCATGGCGGAGCGGAGCTGGCGGCCCATCGGCTCGACATTCCCTTCCTCGGCGGCGTGCCGCTGGTGATGGCGATCCGCGAGACCTCCGACGCCGGACGGCCCGTCGTCGCGTCCGCACCGCAGAGCGCCGAGGCGGGAGCCTATCGCGCGGCCGCCCGCACACTGCTCGAGCAGCATCCTCACCTTCGCCCTTGAGGCCCGGATGACAAGCAGCCCTGGCGCTGCTAAGCCAACGCCTCCGAAAAAGAGGGGGCTGCACCATGTTTTCCGTCGAGCGCAAGGACTTCGGACCCGACTTCGTCTTCGGCACCGCCACATCCGCCTATCAGATCGAGGGCGGGCAGGGCGACGGACGCGGGGCCAGCATCTGGGACAGTTTCTCGGCAACCCCGGGCAATGTGCGCGGACGCGCCACCGGCGCGATCGCATGCGACCACTACACGCGCTGGTCCGAGGATCTCGATCTGGTGCGCGACGCCGGCTTCGGCGCCTACCGGTTCTCCTTTGCCTGGCCCCGGCTGATCCCCGAGGGTCGTGGCGCACTCAACGAAAAGGGCTTCGCCTTCTACGACCGGCTGGTCGACGGCATGCTCGAGCGGGGCATCAAGCCCTTTGCCACGCTCTACCACTGGGACCTGCCGAGCGCGCTGCAGGATCGCGGTGGCTGGATGAACCGGGACATCGCGAACTGGTTCGCCGACTACGCAGCCATCGTCGCCCACCGGTTCGGTGATCGGCTCGAAACCATCGCGACGCTCAACGAGCCTTGGTGCGTTGCCTGGCTCAGCCATTATCTGGGCGCCCATGCTCCGGGCTATCGGGACCTGAGGGCCGCCGCGCGCGCCATGCATCACGTGCTGCTCGCCCATGGCACCGCGATCGACGCGCTGCGTGTCGAGGGCGCGCGGAACCTCGGCATCGTGATCAATCTCGAAAAGGCGGAACCGAAGACGGCGAGCCCGGCCGACGAAAAGGCGGCGGGGCTCGGCGACGCGCTCTTCAATCGCTGGTATCTTGAGGGCCTCTTTGCCGGGCGGTATCCTGAAGAGCTCGTCTCGCTCCTCGCCCCCTATCTGCCCGAGCGGTTCGAGGACGACATGGCGCTCGTTTCGCGTCCCATCGACTGGCTGGGGATCAACTACTATACCCGCGGCCTCTATGCGGACGATCCGACTGCGCCGGTCTTCGGCTTTTCGCAGTCCCGTGGCGACCTCGACAAGACGGATCTGGGCTGGGAAATCTACCCCCAGGGCCTGACGGACCTGCTTGTCCGGGTTGCGAAAGACCATACGAACCTGCCGCTCTACGTCACCGAGAACGGCATGTCCGAAAGCAATGATGCGCGGCGGGTCGCCTTTTACGACGCGCATCTGCGTGCAGTGCTGGATGCGAGGAAGGCAGGCGCGGATGTGCGCGGTTATTTCGCCTGGTCGCTGCTGGACAATTTCGAATGGGCCGAAGGCTATGAGAGCCGGTTCGGGCTTGTGCATGTCGATTATGAAACGCAGGCCCGCACCCCGAAGCCCAGCTATTCGGCCTTTCGCGGTCTCCTTCACAACACGCGCTGACCGCCAGTCCTCCGAGGTTCGCCCGTGCCGGGCCGCTCAATGAAATCGATTTAACCGGGGGATTGCGCCGGGTGACCCGGCTTGGCAAGTCCCCGTTCTTGTGTCAACGTACGGTCATGTCCACCACGCTGGCTCCCGGTTTCGGGGCGGCAAGCAGCTCCCAAAACGTTTTGGGAGCCTGCGTTGTGGGCCCCGCGGCTCGGGTCGCGGAAACGGGCATTCGCGCCGCGTCCGTCCAAGGGCAGGCCCGGCCGCTCCAAACAGGCCGCCAAAGTGCGGCTCAACTGTGCGATGGGAGGACTATATGCACAAAACTATGCTGGCCGGTGTCTCGGCCGCAGCGCTCGTCCTGGGTATGGCGAACGCCGCCTCGGCGCAGACCATGGCCGACTTTGAGGCGATGGATCTCAGCGGGCAGACGATCACCGTCTTCGGTCCGTGGCTGACCGAGGATCAGGAGCATTTCGAGGCCGTGATCGCGCCTTTCGAGGAAGCGACCGGCGCGGACGTGCAATATGCCGGTTCGGACAGCTTCGAGCAGCAGATCGTCATCGATACCCAGGCCGGCTCGCCCCCTAATATCGCGATCTTCCCGCAGCCGGGCCTCGCCGCCGATCTCGCCGCCCGCGACCTGCTGGTCCCGCTCGGGGACGAGACGCGTGAATGGGTGCTCGAGAACTACGCCGCCGGACAGTCCTGGGTCGATCTCGGCACCTATGCCAACTCGGCCGGCGAGGATGACCTCTACGGCTTCTTCTACAAGGTCGATGTGAAGTCGCTCGTCTGGTACGTGCCCGACAATTTCGCGGATGCCGGCTACGAGATCCCCGAGACTCTCGAGGATCTCCTCGCGCTCTCCGAGCAGATCGTCGCAGATGGCGGCACGCCCTGGTGCATCGGGCTCGGCTCGGGCGCGGCCACGGGCTGGCCGGCCACCGACTGGGTGGAAGACCTGATGCTGCGCATCAACACCCCGGAAGACTACGATGCCTGGGTCTCGAACGAACTGCCCTTCAACGATCCCAAGGTGATCGAGGCGATCGAACTCTTCGGCACCTTCGCGCGCAATGAAGACTGGGTCGACGGCGGCAGCGCCGCAGTGGCCTCGACCGATTTCCGCGACAGCCCCGGCGGCCTCTTCACGGTGCCCCCGCGCTGCTATATGCACCACCAGGCATCGTTCATCCCGTCCTTCTTCCCCGAAGGCACTGAACTCGGCGTCGATGCGGACTTCTTCTACATGCCCGCCTTTGCCGAGCGCGATCTGGGCCAGCCGGTGCTGGGCGCCGGCACGCTCTTTGCCATCACCCAGGACAGCGAAGGCGCTCGCGCCTTCATCGACTACCTCAAGACCGTCGAAGCCAACGAGATCTGGATGGGCCGCGCGGGCATGCTGACCCCTCATACCGGTGTCAATCCGGACGCCTATGCTTCGGCGGCCGCACGCGGCCAGGGCGAAATCCTGCTCAACGCGACGACCTTCCGCTTCGACGGCTCGGACCTGATGCCCGGCGCAGTGGGTGCCGGCTCGTTCTGGACCGGCATGGTGGACTATGTCGGCGGTGCTTCGGCCGAAGACGTGGCCAACACCATCCAGCAGAGCTGGGACGCGATCAAATAAGGATCGCCAGATGATCTGGCGGTGCGGGCAATGCGCCCGCGCCGCCGCACTTTGATTGCACAGTCGAGGTCGGGGAGGGCTCGATGATTCCGCAGCTTCTGAATGCGGCGCTGACCGTGGTGATCGGCGTTGCGGCCTGCGTCCTCTACTTCTGGGGCACCAATTGGGTGCTTGACAGGACCTTGAGCGGCGAGGGGCCGAACGGCGGCGCGAACGACCGGCGCCGGACCAAGATCCGTCCCTGGCTCTTCCTTTTCCCCGCGCTCTTTTTCATGACGGTTTATCTCGTCTACCCCGTCTTCGAGACGCTGCGGCTCAGCCTGCACGACCGCAACGGCACCAATTTCATCGGCTTTTTCAACTATATCTGGGCCTTCAACGATCCGGCCGTCCGCCAGTCGGTGTTCAACAACCTGCTCTGGCTCATCGTCGTGCCGTCACTCGCCACCGCCTTCGGGCTCGTCGTCGCGGTCCTCGCAGACCGGCTCTGGTGGGGCAATATCGCTAAATCGCTGATCTTCATGCCGATGGCGATCTCGTTCGTTGGCGCATCGGTGATCTGGAAGTTCGTCTACGATTTCCGAGGGCCCAATGCCGAGCAGATCGGCATCCTCAACGCCGTCGTGCAGGCCTTTGGCGGAACCCCGCAGGCGTGGATGACCGTGCCGTTCTGGAACTCGATCCTCTTGATGGTCATCCTCGTCTGGATCCAGACGGGCTTTGCGATGGTGATCCTGTCGGCCGCGCTGCGCGGCATCCCCGAGGAGACGCTGGAAGCCGCCCGCATGGATGGGGCGAGCGACATCCGCATCTTCTTTGACATCATGATCCCGCAGATCTTCCCGACCATCCTCGTGGTCTGGACGACGATCACCATCGTGGTCCTCAAGGTCTTCGACATCGTGCTCGCCATGACCAATGGCCAATGGAATACCCAGGTGCTGGCCAATCTGATGTTTGACTGGATGTTCCGCGGCGGCGGCGATTTCGGCCGCGGCTCGACCATAGCCATCCTCATCATGATCGCGGTCATCCCCATCATGATCTGGAACATCCGCCAGGCGAACCGCGCAGAGGGGACACGGTGATGGCCACGACCACGACGAGCTATGCCGAAGAACAGGCGGCCCCGGCCGCCCGCGCCTTCTGGATCTCGCGGATCAATGTGGGCCGGCTCATCGCGCATCTGGCGCTCCTGGCGCTGGTGCTGATCTGGACCCTGCCAACCGCTGGACTGCTGATTTCTTCGGTTCGAGACCGCGACCAGCTCGCCGTGTCGGGCTGGTGGACGGCGCTGGTGACGAGCGATCGGAACGTGGCGCTCACCCTTCCCGGTGCGGATGCGCAGGCGGAGGAAGGGGGGCGGTATGTGATCCGCGGTGAGCTCTTCAGCGACGCGGGCGTAACGGTCCAGCGCTACGGCACCTCCATCAACAACCCCACCGAGGCCGCTGCCGGCGAAACGCTCGCCGTGCGCCAGGGCGGGGAAATCACGGTTGCCGCCGATGGCAGCTATGAATGGGTTTCGGCGACCCCGTTCGAGCACGACCGCGTCCGGCTCTTCGTCGTCGCGGGCACGCCGCCGCGCTTCACGCTCGACAACTACGTCAACGTGCTCAACTCCGAAGGCATCGGGCGATCCTTCATCAACTCGTTCACCGTGACGATCCCGGCGACCATCATCCCGATCCTGATCGCGGCCTTTGCCGCCTATGCACTCGCCTGGATGAGTTTTCCGGGTCGGGCGTGGATCGTGGCGCTCATCGTCGCCCTGCTCGTCGTGCCGCTGCAGATGTCGCTGATCCCGCTTTTGCGCATGTACAATGGCATCGCCATGTGGACGGGCGGCAATTCGAAGACCTATCTCGGAATATGGCTTGCTCATACCGGGTTCGGCCTGCCGCTCGCCATCTACCTCCTGCGCAACTACATGGCGGGCCTGCCAAAGGAGATCATGGAATCGGCGCGCATGGATGGGGCGAGCCATTTCAAGATCTTCACCACCATGGTGCTGCCGCTGAGTTTCCCCGCACTCGCCTCCTTTGCGATCTTCCAGTTCCTCTGGGTCTGGAACGACCTGCTGGTCGCCACCGTCTTCCTCGGCAATCGCGAGGACCAGCTGGTGCTGACCGGGCGGCTGCGCGAACTGCTCGGTTCGCGTGGGGACAATTGGGAAATCCTGACGGCGGGCGCCTTCATCTCCATCGTCGTGCCGTTGATCGTCTTCTTCTCGCTGCAGCGCTATTTCGTCCGCGGCCTCTTGGCAGGCTCAGTGAAATAGGGATCGGCGAGCCCATGCAGCGCTCAGACCGGCGGGCGCCTTGCGCCCGTCTCCACCGGCAGCGGCAGGGCGAGGCTCGCCCCGTCCATGCCTTCGGCCAGCACGAATTCGGACGCCATCAGCGTGCCGCGCGGGGCGATATGATCCTCGCACCGGCGCACCAGTTCCTCGACGAGCGCCCGGCCCGCTTCGCGCAGCGAGGACCGTACGCGGGTCATCCGGCCGGCATGGGGGGTGAGATCGACATAGGCGAGACGGTCGTCCATCGTCCCCACGGCGATGGCGTGGTTTTCGCCCCGAACGGCGCGGATCGCCGCCTGACCCTCGATCGCCATCAGGATCGAGGAATAGAGGATGGCGTCGATATCGGGATCGGCCAGCGCCAGTTCGGTCAGCCGATAGCCGGCTTCGCCCATCGGGTGGACGCCATTGTGAAGCCGCAGCGTGTCGGGCGGCAGGCCGGCATCGGCAATGGCATCGACAACACCCATCCGCCGGTGAAGGGCGTAGGTATAGCGCTCGTCGCCATTGATGAAGGCGACGCGGCGTCGGCCGTTAGCGATCATCAGCCGGGCGAGCTTGTAGAAATTCCCGTAATTGTCGACGTCCACCCAGCCATAGCGCCCGGCACGGGCCTCGCGCCCGTGCACGACGAAGGGGTGACCGGTCGAGAGCAGGAATGCGATCCGCGGGTCGTCCTCGCGCGGCAGGTCGAGAATGAACCCGTCGACGCCGTTCTCGGCGACATAGCGCTCATAGGCTGCGACTTCGCCCTCGGCGAGCTCGCTCGTCAGCACGATGTCGTAATGCCCCGCCCGCGCCCCGCGCAGGACGCCGGCCATCACCTCCACGAAATGCGGATCGAGGAATTTCCGCTCATTGTCGGGCTGCACCCAGCCGATATTGCGGGTGCGCCGGGTGACGAGCCGCTGCGCGTTGCGATTGGGGCGGTAGCCCATGCGCGCCGCGGCCTCCGCGACACGCTCGCGGGTGGCTTCGCCGACATCGGAATAGCCGTTGAGCGCGCGGGATATGGTGGTGATGGAGAGGTCGAGCTCGGCCGCGACATCCCTGATCGTGACATTGGCACTCCGGGCCCGTTCGCTCGGCGGCTTTTTCATCCTCATCCTCGCCTGGCCCGCTCTGGAGCCCAATATCGTGCGGCCATGCCCGCGGGAGTGTTGCCTTGAACTTCAGCCTGATGCCCAACCCCACCGGCTCTTCGGTGCCGACGACGCGGAGCGACTGGTGGCGCGGGGCCGTCATCTACCAGATCTATCCGCGCTCGTTCATGGATGCCAATGGCGATGGCGTGGGCGATCTCGCCGGCATCACGAGACGGCTCGACCATATCGCAGGGCTGGGGGTGGATGCCATCTGGCTTTCGCCGGTCTTCACCTCGCCGATGCGCGATTTCGGATACGACGTCGCCAACTATCGCGACATCGACCCGATCTTCGGCACGCTCGCCGATTTCGACCGCATGCTCGAAAAAGCGCACGCGCTGGGACTGCGTGTGATCATCGACCAGGTGATCAGCCATTCCTCGGACCGCCACCCCTGGTTCCAGGAAAGCCGGCTGAGCCGCACCAATCAGCGGGCCGACTGGTATGTATGGGCAGATCCGAACCCCGATGGCACACCCCCCAATAACTGGCTCTCGGTATTCGGTGGGTCGGCCTGGACCTGGGACGCACGCCGGATGCAGTACTATCTGCACAATTTCCTCGCATCCCAGCCCGATCTCAACTTTCACAACCCCGCCGTGCAGGAGGCGGTGCTCGATGCCATGCGCTTCTGGCTCGAGCGTGGGGTCGACGGCTTCCGGCTCGATACGACGAACTATTATTTCCATTCCCAAGGGCTAGAAGCCAACCCCGTGGTGAAGCCCGAGGAGTTCAACGCCTCGATGGCCCCGGCGGTGAACCCCTATAATTTCCAGGAGCATCTCTACGACAAGAGCCGCCCCGAAACGCTGGGTTTTCTCAAGCGCATCCGTGCGCTGGTGGACGAGTATCCCGGCCGGGCAACCGTGGGCGAGATCAGCGACAGCCAGCACCAGTTACGGCTGATGGCCGAGTATACGACCGGGACCGACCGGCTCAACATGGCCTATACCTTCGACTATCTGGGGGGCGATTTCGATGCTTCCCATTTCGCCGGGGCAATAGCGCGGACGGAGGCCGAGGCGCCGGGAGGCTGGGTCTGCCTCGCCTTTTCCAACCATGATGTGGTGCGCCATGTCAGCCGCTGGGCGCGGCCGGAAGATCGGGAGGCCTTCGGACGACTCTCGCTCCTGCTGCTGCTCTGCATGCGCGGCTCGGTCTGCCTCTACCAGGGTGAGGAACTGGGTTTGCCGGAGGCCGAGATCGCCTTCGAAGACCTGACCGATCCCTATGGCATCGAATTCTGGCCCGAGTTTAAGGGCCGGGACGGTTGCCGGACGCCCATGGTCTGGGAGGCCGACGCGCCCTCAGGCGGGTTCACGAGTGCCGCACGTCCCTGGCTTCCAGTGCCGCAGGAGCATCTGGCCCGTGCGGTCGACAGGCAGGCAAACGACCCGCACTCCATGCTCAATTTCTACCGGGAGGCGCTGGCGTTCCGCAAAACCCATCCGGCCCTCATTGGCGGCACGATTACTCTTCTCGAACGGCCAGAGGGCGTCCTCGCTTTTACGCGCGAGGCCGAGGGCGAACGCCTCGTTTGCGTTTTCAACATGCGGGCGGAGCCTGCCTCTTTCGAAAATGCGGCGCTCGACGGCTCGGTCTCCTGCGGTGCGCCAGGCACGCAGGATGCGCCCGACGGGATGATGTTGAAGCTCGCGCCGTTTGGCGCCTATATTGCAGCAATGGCCTGAAGGCCGCGGGAGGAGTGCCATGTCCGATCTGAAGATCACAAATCTCTACAAGCGCTATGGCGCTGTCGAAATCCTCAAAGACGTCAATCTCGACATCGCCTCGGGCGAGTTCATCGTCTTCGTCGGGCCCTCCGGCTGCGGGAAGTCGACCCTGCTGCGCTGCATTTCCGGGCTGGAGTCGATCTCGTCGGGCACGCTCGCGATCGATGGCAAGGTGGTCAATGACGTAGCGCCCTCCAAGCGCGGCATCGCGATGGTGTTCCAGTCCTATGCGCTCTACCCGCATATGAACGTCTTCGACAACATGGCCTACTCCCTGAAGCTGCAGAACACGCCCAAGGAGGAGATCCGCGCCAAGGTCAGCGCGGCCGCCGAGAAACTCCAGCTCACGCCCTATCTCGAGCGCCTGCCCAAGGCGCTGTCGGGTGGACAGCGGCAGCGCGTGGCGATCGGGCGCGCAATCGTGCGGGACCCCAAGGTTTTCCTCTTCGACGAACCGCTCTCGAACCTCGATGCTGCGCTTCGCGTACAGACCCGCCTCGAGATCGCGCGGCTCAAGGAAAGTCTCCCCAACACCACCATGATCTACGTGACGCACGATCAGGTGGAGGCGATGACGCTCGCCGACCGCATCGTGGTGCTGAACGCGGGGCGCGTGGAGCAGGTGGGCACGCCCATGGAGCTCTACGAGAACCCCCAGTCGCTATTCGTGGCCGGCTTCATCGGCAGCCCGAAGATGAACTTCCTCTCGGGCAGGTTCGCCGACAAGTTCAACGCCCACACCGTCGGGGTGCGCTCCGAGCATCTCGATATCGCGCCTGCGGGCGGGGTCTGGACCGGCAAGGTCATCTATTCGGAAAATCTCGGCTCGGACAGCTACATCTATGTCGATGTCGGCTCCGAAGAGCCGGTGATCGTCCGGCAAAACGGCAAGGCGTCCTATCATGCGGGCGACGAGCTCAGCTTCTCGCCGCGCGGCGACGCCTTCCTGCGGTTCGACAAGGAAGGCCAGCCGATCCGGCACTGAGGCACGGGCAGGCTTGTCGCCGGATCAGAGCTCGGGCAGCCGAGCGGCGAGCAGGGCACGGGTCTGTTCGTGCTCCGGTTTCTCGAAGAGCTTTGCCGGCCGACCTTCCTCGACGATCCGGCCGGCACTCATAACCAGGACGCGGTCCGCAAGCGCGCGGACCATGTCGAGGTCATGACTGATCACGAGATAGGTGAGCCCAAAATCGGCGCGCAGCCTGTGGAGGAGGGCAAGCACTTCGCCGCGCACGGACACATCGAGCGCCGACACCGGTTCGTCGAGCACCACGAGGCGCGGACGTGTGACGAGGGCGCGGGCGATTGCAAAACGCTGGCGCTGTCCCCCCGAGAACTGGTGGGGATAGCGGCTGAGCATGTCAGGCGAAAGGCCGACCGCCTCGACCATGTCGGCAACCCGGCGGCGCCTTGCGGCCTCGTCGAGATCGGGCAGGAGCCGAAGCGGCTCGGAAACGGAAGCCCCTATCCGAAGGCGTGGATTGAAGCTGCCGAACGGATCCTGGAAGACGAGCGAGATGTCGGGCCGGAGCGCGCCGGGGAGATCGCTGCCGTGATAGACGGTGCGGTCGAACTGCATGGTGCCGTCGGTTGCCCGATCGAGCCCCACGATGATGCGCGCCAGAGTACTTTTGCCACAGCCTGACGGGCCCACCAGCGCCACCGATTCGGCCCGGCGAAGCGTTAAGCTCACCGCGTCGACCGCCAGGGTTCCGGCCCGGCGCGGCAGGAAAAGGAGGGACGGGCTCTCGAAGCGGCGGGAGATCTGTCGGGCGGTGAACAGCGGATCGCCCATCGGGGCGTTGGCGAGGGTATGGATGCGGAAGCGGGCGGCGCCCACCAGCATGCGCGTATAGCGCTCGCGCGGATGCCCGAGAATGGCCTCGCGCGGCCCCGCCTCGACGACGCGCCCCGCCTGCATGACCATGATGCGGGGACAGAGGGCGGCGACGGCCTTCAGATCATGGCTGATGAACAGGAGCGCCATGCGCCGGTTGCGGGCGAGCCGGTCGAGCAGGTCCAGCACCTGTCGCTGCGTCACCAGATCGAGGGCGGAGGTCGGCTCGTCGGCGATGAGGAGATCGGGGCGGCTCGCCAGCGCCATCGCGATCATCACCCGCTGGCGCTGGCCGCCTGAAAGCTCGTGTGGATATCGCCGCCTATGCTGGGGCTCGAGCCCGACCTCATCGAGCAGCGCCAGCACCTGCGTGCCATAGCCGACGCGGTCGCCGCTCAGAAAGATCGCTTCGGCGATCTGCTCGCCCACCTGCATAAGCGGGTTGAGCGCACTCATCGGCTCCTGGAACACCATGCCGATGCGCTTGCCGCGGAGCCGGGCCATGGTGGCTTCGTCCTCGGGGAGCGGGCTGCCCTCGAAGAGGATGGTGCCGGTGCGCTCTGCGGTGTCGGGCAGGAGGCCGGCAATGGCGAGCGCGGTGAGGCTCTTGCCCGACCCGCTCTCGCCGATCACGCCGAGGCGTTCCGACGGCGCGAGCGTCAGGTCGAGCCCTTCGACGACGGGCCGGCCGGAAAAGGCGATGCCGAGCCCCTTGACCTCAAGCAGCGACACGCGGGAGCCCCTCCTTGCGCAGCCTGGGGTCGATCAGGTCCCGGAGCCCATCCCCGGCCAGGTTGAGCGAAACGACGATGAACATGATCGCCAGCCCCGGAACCATGGCGAGGTGCGGGTGCAGCAGGAAGATGCTTTGTGCATCGCGCAGCATGAGCCCGAGGCTCGTGCCGGGAGGCTGGGTGCCGAGCCCGACATAGCTGAGCCCGGCCTCAGCAAGAATGCCGAGCGAGAGCTGGATCGTTGCCTGCACGATGACGAGACTGGCGATGTTGGGCAGGAGGTGCTTGCGAGCGATGGCGAGCGAGGAGAGGCCCGCAAGGCGTGCAGCCGCGACATAGTCGAGGGACTTGAGGCTGAGCGCGCCGCCCCGGGCGACGCGGGCGAAGACCGGAATGTTGAAGATGCCGATGGCGAGCATGGCATTGGTGGCGCCGGGGCCGAAGAGCGTCGTGATGAGGACCGCGACGATCAGGGCCGGGAAGGCGAAGAGGAAATCATTGACGCGCAGGATCAGCCATTCGAAGGGCCCCCCGACGATGGCTGCCGCGAGCCCCAGCGGCACGCCGATGACGAGGCCGATACCGACCGCGACCGCCGCCACTGTAAGGCTCGTCAGAGCGCCGCGCATCAGCATCGAGGCGATGTCGCGGCCCAGATGATCGGTGCCGAGCAGATAGTCTCCAAAGAGCGGCGCGAAGCGCGCAGCGATGTTGACCCTGTCGACGACATGGGGGGTCCACACGGCGGAGAGTAGGGCGAGCCCGATAAAGGCGAGCGTTCCCAGAAGACCGATGACGAAGCTCGGGTGGCGGAGGGCGCGGCCGGCCCAGTGATCTCGTATGCTCATCGAGAGGCGCGCCTGACCCTTAGGCGCGGATCGACCAGCCCGTAGAGGAGGTCGACGACGAGCATGGTGAGTGTGACCCCGACGACGAGCACGATGATCGCGCCACGCACGAGGATGAGATCGCGCTCTGAGATCGCGGTGAAGATCAGCCGGCCGAGCCCAGGCAGGTAGAAGACGTTCTCCACGATGATGGTGCCGGCGACGAGGAATGCGAATTGCAGACCAAGTATGGTGAGGACGGGCAGGAGGGCGTTTCGCACGCCATGGCGCCAGACGGCCTCGCCCATGGTGAGGCCCTTGGCGCGCGCGGTGCGGATATAGTCGGCGGACTGCACGTCGACGAGCGCCGTGCGCATGACGCGCGCAAGGATGGCCGCCTGCGGGAGCGCCAGCGCGAAGCTCGGCAGAACCAGCGAACGGATCGCGCCCCAGGCGTTTTCGTCCCAGGGCACGAACCCGCCCGGCGGCAACCAGCGCAGGGTGACTGAAAAGAGCAGCACGAGCAGCATGCCGAACCAGAAGTTCGGCACCGCGACACCGAGCTGGGCGAGCATCATGAGCCCGGTATCGGCAAGCGATCCGCGCCGCCGCGCCGCAAGGATGCCGAGGGGCAGGCCGATCGCGATGGAAATCACCATGGCCGCGAGCGCCAGCGGGAAGGTGACGGCGAGGCGTTCCGCGATGAGAGCGGAGACGGGCGCACCCTGGGTGTAGGAAAGCCCGAAATCGCCCTGCAGCATCCCCCCGATCCAGCGGATGAAGCGCTCGAGGGGCGGGGCTTCGAGGCCCAGTTGAAGCCGGAGCGCCTGTACGGCTTCAGGGCTCGCATTGATGCCGAGGATGAAACGGGCAGGATCGCCCGGCAGCGCGTCGAGCAGCAGGAACGTCACTGCTGCCGCCGCCAGCAGCGTCGCCACGAACCCCGCAAGGCGCTTCAGGACGTAGGGGATCACGAGGAATGGCCGCCGGAGGTCAGGATGGATCCGGCGGCCGGAAGGCGTTTAGTCGACCCAGCGGATGTCGCGGAGTACGACACCCTCGATCGGGGAATCGACCCACTGGCCCTCGACTTTGGCGTTCCACACACCGATCTGCGGCAATTGATAGAGGAAACCATTGACTGCCTGTTCCGCGAGCCGGGTCTGGGCTGCGACGGCGAGTTCGCGCCGACGCGCGTCGTCGGTGGTCGTGCTCAGCTCGCTGATGATGGCCTGGAAGTCTGCATCGTCATAGCCGAAGTAATAATCGGGATCGGCATAGATGCCAATGTCAAAGGGCTCGACATGGGCGACGATGGAGAGGTCGTAATCCTTGTTGGTGAGGACGTCGGTCAGCCATTGCGCCCATTCGACGTTGATGAGTTCGACCGTGACGCCGATCTCGGCGAACTGGCTGGCGAGGATCTGTCCGCCCAGCCGGGCATAGTTGACCGGCGGCAGCTTCATCGCGGTTGAAAAACCGTCCGGAAAGCCGGCTTCGGCAAGAAGGGCGCGGGCGGCTTCGAGATCGTGCGGATAGGTGCCGGTGAGATCGACGTAATAGGGATGATGCGGGGCGAAATGGCTGCCGATCGGGACCCCGAAGCCGTTCGAGACGCCGTCGATCAGGGCCTGTCGATCGATGGCATGGGCGAGGGCCTGCCGCACGCGCAGATCATCGAAGGGCGGCTGCCTGTTGTTCGTTGCCATGATGATCTCGCCCTCAGTGGTGCCGACGAGCACCTTGAAACGTGGATCGGCCTCGAAGAGCGCGATGGATTCGGAGGCGAAATTGTTGAAGCCGTCCACTTCTTCGGCAAGCAGCGCGTTGATGCCGGCGGCGGTATCGCCGATGAAGTGGTAGCTCGCTTCGGTCAGCGCAGGGAGTTCGCCCCAATACTCCTCATAGCGGGCAAGCTGGATGCGGCTGCCGCGATTCCACTGGACGAAGCGGAAGGGGCCGGTGCCGACCGGATCGGTGGCGTTGGTGTCGGCTGTCGCCGGCGAGACGATCACCGCATCTCCGCGCCCGATGTCGAACAGGAACATGCCGCTGGGCCGCTCGAGGACGATCTCGACGGTCGCCGCATCGATCGCCGTCACGCTCTCGATGGGCGCATAGAGCGCCTTCTGGGCGTTGACGCTGTCATCGGCGAGAATGCGCTCGAAGGTGAAGACGACGTCTTCGGCAGAGAATGGGGTGCCATCGTGGAAGGTGACGCCCTCGGCGAGGTTAAAGGTGTAGGTGAGCCCGTCCTCCGAGATCGTCCAGTCGGTTGCAAGGCCCGGCTGGACCGCTCCGGTCTCGTCGACCCGCGTCAGCCCCTCGAAGATGTTCTGGTAGACGACGATGTCGATCGCCTCTGCAGCGCCGGCGGTGGGATCGAGCGCGGGCGGCTCGAGCACGACGCCGATGCGGATATCGGTGCGCTGCGCCTGGGCGGCGCCGATGAGAACGAGGCTCGCAACGGCAGCGTAGAGGACGGTCTTGATCGGAAACTGCATGGTTCTCTCCATGAGGCGGGGAGGACCCCGCAGGCGGACGGTTAGGGGGTCGTCCGGCCGTCAGGCGCAAGAAACCCCACTCGCATCGCGCTTATAGGGGATCGCAACTGACATGGCAGCACTGTGCAGGATTATACTTTCCTACCGATGCCCGGTCGCGTGGCAAGAACGACCGGAATGAGCCCGATCAGCACAATGGCGAGTGCCGGAAGCGCCGCCTCGGCAAAAAGGCTGACATTGGCCCGCGCGAAGACGACGGTTGCGAGCGTGTCGATGCCGAGCGGCCGGAGGAGGAGCGTTGCGGGCAGTTCCTTGACGATCTCGACGAAGACCAGGGTCGCAGCGCTGAGGATGGCGGGGCTCAGCGTCGGCAGGTCGATCCTCCAGAGCAGGCGCCAGCGCGATGCGCCCAGAACGCTCCCCGCATCCAGCATCGAGCGCCCGCGCTTGCGCATGGCGGCGTCGAGCGTCGAATGGCTGACGGCGAGGAAGCGGATGGCATAGACGTAGCAGAGCGCGATCATCGAGCCCGAGAGGATGAGGCCGGGGCGCCAGTCGAAGGCGGCCATGGTCGCCCGGTTGATCCAGAGATCGGCGAGGCCGAGCGGCTGCAGCAGCCCAAGGGCAAGCACGGTGCCGGGGATGGCATAGCCGAGCGTGGCGAGCCTGATCGCGCCCCGCGGGACCGGGCCGCCGGGCCCGTTGCTCTGGCGTGCCGCGAAAAGTCCGATCGCAACGGTCAGGAGCCCCCCGACACACCCCAGCATGATCGTTGGCACGCCTGCGCTGATCGTGAGCGCCACGGCCTCGGGCCGCAGCGTGCGCAGGGCCGAATAGGTCAGCTGGCCGAAGGGAATTCCGAAACCGGCGACGAGCAGCAGCGCGCAGAAGCCGAAGGCACCCCAGGCGCGGGCGCCTCTCAGCGCTTCGCGGACAGGCGGCACGCGACTGTCGCGGCTCGAGAGATAGACCCGGTTCCGGCGTGCCCACTGCTCGGCGAGGATCAGCACACCGATGATGAGGACGATGGTGACCGCAAGCTGGGCGGCGCCCCCGAAATTGCCGCGGTTGATCCAGGTCGAATAGATGATGGCGGTGAGGCTGTTGACCCCGAAATATTGTACCGCGCCCAGATCGTTCACCACTTCCATCATCGCAAGCGTCGCGCCGACGACGATCGCGGGACGCGAGAGCGGCAGGGTGATCGAAAAGAAAGTCCGCAGGCCACTGGCCCCGAGCGTGCGCGCCGCAATGTTGAGCGAGGCCGACTGCATGAGGAAGAAGGCCCGGCAGGCGACATAGACGTAAGGGTAGAGGACGAGACTGAGGACGATGGCGGCGCCGGTATTGGTCCTTATGTTCGGGAACCAGTAATCCCGCAGCGTCGCAGCGCCGGTCAGGGCGCGGACCGCCTGCTGGATGGGCCCGGTGAAGTCGAGGAATTCCACATAGGTGTAGGCGGCGAGATAGGTCGGCACCGCAAGCGGCAGGATCAGTGCCCACTCGAAGAGACGGCGCAGCGGGAAGCTGTAATGGGTGACGAGCCAGGCCGAGACCAGCCCGAGCACCGAAGTGATCGCGCCCACCCAGGCCATGAGGAGCGCGGTTTCGCGGAGCGCCGTCGGCAGCATGGTGGCGCTGAGCCCATTGCTGCCGGCAAGCGCCGCATCGATGGCCCCTGCGGCGAGCCAGAGCACGGGTAGCCCCATGACGAGGACGAGCGCAATGGCAGCAACCGGCAGGGGTTTCCCCCCGCCGGCGCGGTCGGTTCGAGACTGGATGTCTGCCAGTGCTATCGGTCCTAGTCCTGCGGGCCTTCGTTGAAGCGGAGTTCGTCGACGAGCTGTGCGGCCTCGGCGCGATGGGCGGCGACCTCCTCGAGCGGGATCTGCGAAGCGTTGAGCGTACCCCAGGAAAGGGTGAGCTCTGCCGGCGATACGCTCGGGACGACCGGATACTCGTAATTGGTATCGGCGTAGATCTGCTGGGCCTCGTCGCTGAGCAGATATTCGATCAGCGCATTGGCATTGGCGGCATTGGGCGCATGGGCTGCGATGAAGCCGCCGGCCACGTTCACCTGGGTGCCCTCGCCCTCGGCGTCCGGGTAGACGATGCGCGCGGCGTTCGCCCAATCCTTCTGCTCGGGCTCGGCTTCGTTGTTGAGCATCGCCCCCATGTAATAGGTGTTGACGATGGCGAGGTCGCAAGTGCCGTCGAGGATTGACTTGACCTGGCCGCGATCATTGCCGGTGGGCGCGAAGGCGAGATTGTCGCGGACGGCCGTCAGCCATTCGCGGGTCTCCTCGAGCCCCGTGGCAGCGATGCGCTGGGCGATCAGTCCGATATTGTAGACGTGGTCGCCCGGGCGCGTGCAGATCCGGCCATCCCATTCTTCGGTGGCGAGGTCGGCATAGGTCAGCGTTTCGGCGTCGACGCGATCCTTCGATACATAGAAGACGCGGGCGCGCAGAGAGAGTGCGGTCCACGCCCCGTCGCTATCGCGGAACGCTGCCGGGACGCGCTCGAGGGCATCGGTGGTGATGGGCTGGGTCAGGCCGCGCTCTTCGGCGCCGACCAGATTGCCGATGTCGACCGTCAAAACGACGTCGGCCGGCGACAACTCGCCCTCAGCCTCGAGGCGCTCGAGAAGGCCGTCGCCGGCATAGAGCACGTTGGCGCGGATGCCGGTTTCTTCGGCAAACCCATCGAGCAGCGGCTGCAGCAGCGCCTGCTCGCGGTAGGAATAGATGTTGACCTCGCCGCTCTGGGCGAAGGCCGGCACGGCGGTAAACAGGGTGGTTCCAACCAGAAGGCTGGCAAGCAGGGTGGCTTTCATCGTCGTCTCCTCTCGGCGGGGATCAAGGGCCCCGGATCAAGCTAGGCGAGTTCTGCTTAATCTGATCGGCGGTGTCAAGAAAAGAGCGGCGCCGAAAAGCGCTTTTTTGTCAATAGTTTAGAAAGATTCAAAACTGCGGCGGGAAGCGCCTTGAATAACATGCGTCTAGCCTTGCGGGGCTTCTGCACCCATCACCACCAGTTCGGGGGGGATCATCAGCGAGAAGATCGTGCCGACCCCGGCGCTGGGATCGACGCTGAGCGAACAGGTGTTGACCGCGAGGAGCGAGCGGGTGAGCGCGAGCCCGACGCTCGAGCGTACGGGCGCGAGGGCCTCTCCATCCCGGCCGATGCCGTCGCGGAAGACAACGAAGCGCTCGCCCAGATCCACCCCGGCACTTCCGGAATCGCGGACGTGCACGCCGATGCTTCCATCATCTTCAAACTGAGCCGAGATGATCACCGAGCCGCCGGGTGGCGTCTGGTCGATGGCGCTGGCGAGGAGGTTGAGGACGGCCTGCCCGAGCGACGCCCTGTCTACCCGGATATGGGGGAGGCGTTCGGAAATGGCGCTACGGACGAGGACCCGTGCCGCATTGGCCTGGCCGCGCACGCGCACGACGCAGCTTTCGAGGAGGCCGGTGAGGTCGACGTCGCTGGGACGAACCGTGTAGCGGCCATCCTTGAGGCGCGCATAATCGTCCAGTTCCTCGACGAGGGCTGCGATCTCATGGCCGGCGACGCGAATGTCGCGCGCATACTCCATGGACCGGTCGGCATCTCCCGTTCCGATCGTCGAGGAGCGGATGAGGTCCGAAAAGCCGATGATGGTGTTGAGGGGGCGACGAATGCCGCGGCTCACGCGGGCGAGCATTGACGGCTCGATCTCGTCCTCGCCGCGCATGGCGATGGGCGCGGGGCGGCCCGGCTTCCGGCGCACGAAGCCGAAATACCCTGCGACGATCCCGGCCTGCCCTTCGGGAAAAAGGGTGATCTCGACACCGGGGCGCACGGACTTCAGCACGCAATAGGGGCGCCGGGTTTCGGCAAACCGTGCGGGCAGTTCGAGGAAGGCTTGCAGCGCCGGGCCTTCTTCGGGCGCGAGCAGCCCGCTGATCGAGCCGCCGACCCCGTCCTCGATCCGATCGCCGAGAGCGGACCGGGCGGTGTCGGCCAGGTGCGTGACGATGCCGGCGCGATCGGTCGCGACGAACCCTTCGCCCTGGGCTTGCGCGGCGAGTTCGGCGAAGGTCTTGACCGCCGCCTCGTGACTCTGGCGCCGTTCGGCCATGCCCGCCGAGAGCATGAGCGCGGGCTTGCCTTGCCAGGAGATCGACTGCAAGCGCGCCGTGACGGGCAGGAGCGTGCCGTCGCGGCGGGTGAGGTGGGTGACGGCTTCGGCGCTGTCGCGCGGCTGGCCATCGGCGGGAAAGATGGCCTCGATCCCGTCCTGGCGCAGCTTTTCGATGCTTTCATGCCCGGTCATGTCAATGAGGGCGCGATTGGCAAAGAGCACCTGCTGGTCGCGGAAGACCATGATGCCGAGCGGCAGGCGGTTGAGAATGAAGGTTTCGCCCGCCAGATTGATGAGCGCCCCTTCGCCCGAGGGCGGGGTCGGTGGCGGTGGCGCGACCGCGTAGAGTGCCTCGGGGGGCAGGAGCGGCGGCTCGGTCTCCTCGCCCGCGACACGGTCATTGAGGATGCGGCTCAGCTCATCGAAATTGTAGCGCGAAACCCGCTCGAGGTCCGCGGGCATCTCGGCCGGGGGCGTAGCGGCGAGCGGATGGAAGCGGCGCCCGACCACGCGGAAAAGTGGGGTTTCGCCGGCATCGGGGGGCGTCGCGTCCTCCGACGGCGTGTCGGAGGCCGGAGCGGAAACGCCGGTCTCGTGCAACTCTTCGAGGTCCTCGGCGAAGGCGATGATCGCCGCGATGTCGTCCTCGTTCTGCTGGTCCGGTGCTGCGGGCTCGTCGGGCGTCGGCTCGACATCACTGTCCGCAATGGGGGCGTAGAGGTCGTCGGCCTCCGCCAGCCGGTCAAAAAGCGAGGCGAGCGTGTCGATGTCGGGCGAAACATCGGGCTCCGGCTCCGGTTCCTCGGGTACGGAAACGGGCTCGGGTTCCTCGCCGGAAGAGGAGAGGATGTCGAGCCCCTCTTCGTGCCGGGCTTCGGCGATGGCCGAATCCGCGGGCGCCTCGATCTCGCGGACGAGCAACAGGCTCTCGCCGGCCGGTCCCGCGCGCAGGCGGTCGAGCACATGGCGCGCGCCCTGTCGGGTGATCTCTGTATGTGCCCCGTCGGGCAGGTCTTTCGCCTCATGGACGAAGCTCTCGAGATCCTGCGCTCCGGCGAGAATTTCGCCTTTCGCGTCCACCAGAACATGGCGCGTGCCTGCGGGGAGGAGGGCCTCTGCGAGGCTGTCGGAGGGCTCGAGGGGCGCGGCGAGGTCCGGCGCAATCGGATCGACGCCCACGATGAGGAGCGCTGCGTCTCCGTTCTCGAGTTTCAGCGGCGTGCAGGTGCAGGTGGCCGAAAGCGGGCGACGACCCGAAAGGAACTGCACGCGCGAGAGGCTCGCCCGCCCCGGAACGCCGAGTCTCAGGATGCGCGCCACCTGTCCGCGGATGGGGGTGGCGTTGTCCACCGGGCGGACCTCGCCCTTCTTGATCCGTGCGTTGAAGAGCCGCGCTGCCGGATTGCGCCAGAGCAGCGCTTCGCCATCGGCCGACCACAGCCATGCCGGCCGCT
Source organism: Arsenicitalea aurantiaca (assembly GCF_003994485.1). Taxonomy (GTDB): domain Bacteria; phylum Pseudomonadota; class Alphaproteobacteria; order Rhizobiales; family Devosiaceae; genus Arsenicitalea; species Arsenicitalea aurantiaca. The sequence goes on along the minus strand of NZ_RZNJ01000003.1, from coordinate 316,636 downwards.
GATCCGCCCAATGGGCGAGAACGCGGCGCGCGCTCGGTGATGTGATCCAGTCTGCGGCCATAGGGTCCCGAAATCTGTACCAGAATGGCACATGGGTTACGCAATGCTTAAGGTCCACTAAATAGAGGGCGGCACGGGGGCGGTCCATAACCAACCCCGGTTGATCCCTCTGGCAAACGTCCGAATGGTTAAGACGCAGGCCCGTCTCAGAGCTCTCCACAGGGCCAAAATCGGGACTTGTCATTGCCGGCGACTGGACATATGGTCCGCCCGGTTTCGCCGCCTTAGCTCAGTTGGTTAGAGCGCTAGATTGTGGATCTAGAGGTCCTCCGTTCAATCCGGAGAGGCGGTACCACTCCCCCCGCGACGATCACGACCTTGCATCATCGGGCCAAAGTCCAGACATTGGGGCTGCTGGTCAGTGTTGCCGCAAACGTTCGGGAAGGGGAGACAATGACGCTACGTTCCGTCGCGCTGGCCATGCTGGCTTCGACCGCATTCGGATTGCCCGCAACGGCGCAGACCACCGAGCTCGAACGGGCAGCCGCCTGTACGGCAATTGGCGAGGATGCCGAACGTCTCGCCTGCTATGACGAAATCTTCCTCGGGCCTGACGGGGTGGCACTGACCCCCGCGCTGTCTCACGCCGAATTTTCGCTGGTCTTTGAATCCGAGCGCGACATCCCCGCCCGTCCGAGCGGCCGTCGCCCTGCCACGCTCACCATTGCCTGCGATGCGGGTGAGGTCGCCATTGCGTTCGGGTTTGCCAACCAGCTGGTCTCTGCAACGGGCAATACGGCGGGTATTACGCTCCAATATGATCTGCAGCCTGCGCGATCATCGAGCCTGCGCGCCTCGCCGGATAATACTGCACTCCTGATCACCGACGACCAGGAGGCCCGCACTCTGCTCGATCAGTTGAGCGGCGTGACGACCCTGCTCGTGCGTACGACGCCCTTTCGCCAGCGCTCGGTGGCGGTGAACTTTCGCGTGGCGCCCATCCTCGAGCAGCTTCCCGCCTTCCTCGAGGCCTGCACCTGAACTGCCTCCTCGACGCCCCAATGATGAAGCGAAGATGAATATCCGGTTCGCCGGAGGTTCAATCGGGGCACGCTAGCAGAGGGTCATCAAAACCCTTCAACAGCATCAGGAGCGGTCATGACCCTGCTCAAGACCCTTTCATTCGCAACCCTGGCCCTTGCCTTTGCGGCAGCCCCCGCCATTTCCGCTGACGCCAGCCCGGTGGGCACCTGGCAGCAGACCACCGGGGAATCCCGCTACCAGGTCGCTATGTGCGGCGATGGAACCCAGCTCTGCGCGACCCTCGTCTGGTTGCGTGAGGACGCCCGCACTGCCGAAAACCTGCGCTATCTCAACAAGACGGTCGTCCAGGCCCGTCCGTCGGCCGTCAACAAATGGCGCGGCACGGTTCAGTATGAGGGGCAGGCCATCAATGGCAGCGTCACCCTCGTTGACGGCAATACGCTGAAGGTGAATGGCTGCCAGTTCATCGCCTGCCAGTCGTTCGAACTGAAGCGCGTCTAGCCGAGAACGGGCCCATCACACTGCGGTGACGCAACCAACATCGCCGCAATTGTGTTGCAGCTTCGTTAACGGGTTTTATCGCAGGCCAAGGAGATCGTCATGGAGACCAGAGCTCTCGACCGCGCAACCGCCGCACGCCGCCCCGGATTGGGGTGGTGCTCGAACGTCGTGCCGATCTCGGCCGCCCGCGCCGCGAATGGCCGCGAGAAAATTGCCCCGATGGGGGCGCCCGAAACCATCCTGGAGGTGGAGTTCGTCGGGCTGACGCCCGAGGAACAGCTGAAAGCCATCCAGGGCTTTCCAGGTGGACAGCGGTTTTCCCTCCGGGGATAAACCGATCGGCGACGTTTGAAGGCCCGCTCGCGCGGGCCTTTTTTGTTGTCAGATCACGATGACGCGGGCGCCTACGCCAACGCGCTGGTAGAGGTCGATGACATCCTCGTTGACCATGCGGATGCAGCCCGACGAGACGTTCTGCCCGATGCTCATGGGCTCGTTCGTGCCGTGAATGCGGTAGAGCGTCGAGCCGAGGTAAAGTGCTCGGGCCCCGAGGGGATTGTTGGGCCCGCCCGGCATGTATGCAGGCAGATGAGGCTGACGCTTGCGCATTGCGGCGGGCGGCGTCCAGCCCGGCCATTCCTTCTTGGCGGTGACACGGTGCGTGCCCGCCCATTCAAAGCCCGGCCGCGCAACGCCGATGCCATAGCGCATCGCCTTGCCATCGCCGAGGATGAGATAGAGGTATTTGTCACGGGTATGAACGATGATGGTCCCGGGCTTCTCCGTGCCCCGGTAGCCCACGACCTGCCGGATATATTGCGGCGCGATGCGCGCGCCTGCGGTCCTGAGGGTGAGGGCGTTGGCGGGCTTGCCCGTCGTCACCTGCATGCCCGGAGGCGGCGAGAACAGCGTCCGCTGCTGCGCCATTGCAGAAGGCGTCAGGCTTGCAAGCGTCAAAAGCACGGCAAGGCCACCCAGAGTGGCGCGAATCCATTTGGTCATGGTCTACACTCTCTCCAATTGCATGGGCGCGAAGGCGCAGGCCCGGGCACTCGCTTCACTGTGCCAGCGAAGGCCTATGCGCCGGTGAACGCCGATGGTTAGCGATCGGTATAAGGAGATCCCCGATGGACGAGGCTGAGCGCTGCTTCTGGGCGGGCGAAGATCCGCTTTATCGACAGTACCACGATACCGAATGGGGCCGGCCGGTCGGCTCGGACGAACGACTGTTTGAAAAGCTCTGCCTCGAAGGATTTCAGGCCGGGCTTTCGTGGCTCACCATACTGCGCAAGCGCGAGCGGTTCCGCGCCGTCTTCCACGGGTTCGAGATGACCCGGGTCGCGGCGATGACCGAGGCGGATGTCGAGCGCCTGCTCGGCGATCCAGGCATCGTGCGCCATCGCGGCAAGATCGCCTCGACGATCAACAACGCCGCACGCACCCTCGAAATTCAGGCCGAATTCGGTTCGTTCGCGCGCTATGTGTGGCGGTTCGAGCCCCGGCCCGAAGACCGGCCGGCAACGATCTCGCGCGAGACCATTCCCGCTCAGACCGACGCGTCAAAGGCTCTGAGCAAGGACTTGCGAAGACGAGGGTTCACCTTCGTCGGCCCCACCACCTGCTATGCGTTCATGCAGGCCATGGGTCTGGTCAACGACCACACCGAGAACTGTCACTGCCGGCTTGAGGTGGAAGAGGCGCGCGCGGAATTCGTCCGGCCCTGAGATTCGGAGTGAATCGGCCGACTGGTTCGGCCTTTGCGGGCACGAGCAAGCTCAACCTTGTTTCAACGCTACCAATCCGTTAGGAACGGCCCGACATTCTGGATCAGCATAACCATGACCGACACGCCAAAGCTCATCGCGCCGCGCCTGCCGCGCGGGTTCGAGGATCGTTCGGCCCGCGATATTGCCGCGGTCGATGCCATGATCGCCCGCATTCGAGCCGTCTACGAGCGCTATGGCTTCGATCCGGTCGAGACGCCGCTCTTCGAATACACCGAGACGCTCGGCAAGTTCCTGCCCGACACCGATCGGCCCAATGCCGGAGTGTTTTCGCTCCAGGACGATGACGAGCAATGGCTGAGCCTGCGTTACGACCTGACCGCGCCGCTCGCCCGCTATTTCGCCGAAAATTTCGAGAGCCTGCCCAAGCCCTATCGCTCCTATCGGCAGGGCTATGTGTTCCGCAACGAAAAGCCGGGCCCTGGGCGCTTCCGGCAGTTCATGCAGTTCGATGCCGACACGGTGGGCGCGGCGGGCCCGGCGGCCGACGCCGAAATGTGCATGATGATGGCCGACACCATGGATGCGCTCGGGCTTTCCGGCCAGTACGTGGTGCGCGTCAACAATCGCAAAGTGCTCGACGGCGTGCTCGAGGGCATCGGGCTCGGACCTGCCGATCCCGCCCGCAGCCTCGTCGTGCTGCGGGCGATCGATAAGCTCGATCGGCTGGGCGATGACGGCGTGCGCCAGCTTCTCGGCAAGGGGCGCGAGGACGAAAGCGGCGACTTCACCAAGGGCGCCGAACTGGGCGCCGACGCGATCGGGAAGGTCCTCGCCTACACCGGCGCATCCGGGCAAGGGGAGGATCTCTTCGGGACCCTTCGCGGGCTCGTCTCGGGCAATGCCCGGGGCGAGGAGGGCGTCTCCGAACTCGAGGCGATGGCGGCGCTCTTTGCTGCCGCGGGCTATGGCCCCGATCGCATCAGGATAGATCCCTCGGTCGTGCGCGGTCTCGAATATTACACGGGCCCGGTCTTCGAGATCGAGCTGACCTTCGAAGTGACCAACGAAAAGGGCCAGCCGGTCGTCTTCGGATCGGTCGGCGGCGGCGGGCGCTATGACGGGCTCGTCTCGCGGTTCAGGAAGGATCCCGTTCCGGCCACGGGCTTTTCCATCGGCGTGTCGCGGCTGGCCAATGCGCTGAAGCTGACCGGCAATCTGGTCGCAAGCGACGTGATCGGACCCGTCGTCGTGCTGGTCATGGATCGCGAAGCCATTTCGGACTACCAGCAGATGGTCGCCGAGCTCCGCAATGCGGGCATTCGCGCGGAGATGTATCTGGGCAGTTCCGGCATGAACGCGCAGATGAAATATGCCAACCGCCGCAACGCGCCAGCTGTCGTCATCCAGGGCTCCAACGAGCGCGAAGAGGGTGTCGTCACCATCAAGGACATGGTGGCGGGGCTCGAGGCGGCGAAGGCCTTCACCGACAATGCCGAGATGAAGGCGGCGCGTCCCGCCCAGTTCAGCGCGCCGCGCACGGGGCTCGTGGAGGCGGTGGAGCGCGTGCTCCGCGCAGACGGAGGTGCTGCGTGAAGACACCGTCCGAACGGCGCGCCGCACTCATCCGGCTAGTCGAATCCAAGACGGTGACGCGCGTCACGCCGCCTCTGCTGCTGCCCGCCGCGCCCTATCTCGATCTGGCGGGTGAAGAGTTCGGCCGGGGGCTGCTGCTGACCACCGCCAATGACGGGCGCGACTATTGCCTGCGGCCCGACTTCACGCTGCCCATCGCGGTTTCCTACCTCGATGAGGGCTTGCTCGACGTGCCGGCCGCCTACACCTATCTCGGCACCATCTTCCGCCAGAGCGAGAACGGACCCGAGGAATTCGACCAGGCCGGGCTCGAACTGCTGGGTCAGCCCGATGCCGGGCAGGCGCTCGACCAGGTGCTGACCTTTGCGCGCTGGGCGCTCGCGATCTATGGCGTCACCGCGCCCTCGATCCGGCTCGGCGGGGTGGGCCTGTTCGAGGCCTTTCTCGCCGCGGCCGATATCTCTCCGGCCTGGCAGGCCCGCATTCGGGCGCGCTTCGGGCATCCCGAGGCGATGCAGCGGCTCGTCGAGCGCCTGTCGCGTCCGCCGGAAAAAACCGGAGGGGCCGCACCTGACGGCCGGGAAACGGTGATCGAGATCGTGACGGACGCCATGCTCTCCTCGGGCCTCAGCCTCGTGGGAAGCCGCGAGCCCGAGGAAATCGCCGACCGTTATCTCGAAAAGCAGACACTCGCCGCCGAACGCATTCCCGATCGCATGGTGCGGCTTCTGCGCGAATATCTCGAAGTCTCTGATACCGCGCCGCGCGCGCTCGATCGGATTGCCTCGCTTACCGCGTCATACGGCATCGACATCGAGGAGCCGTTGCTCGAAGTCCGCAATCATGCCGCCGCGCTGGCTGCCCTTTCGCCCAAGGCCGAGGTGATCTTCGACGCCAGTTTCTCCCCGCGGCTCGATTACTATACCGGCATCGTCTTCGAGATGACCGGCGAGGATGGCGCGATCCTCGCTTCGGGGGGCGAGTATGATCGCCTGCTCGACCGGCTCGGCGCGCCCCAGCCGGTGACGGCGTCGGGCTGCGCCCTCTGGATCGACAGGCTCGAAGCGGAGGCCGCATCCCGATGAGCACAGGTGGCCTGACCCTCGCAGTGCCCTCCAAGGGGCGGCTCGAGGAAGAAACCCGCAGGATCTTCGCCGAGGCACGCCTGCCCATCGAGCGGCCGGGCGGTTCCCGCTCCTATGCCGGGGCAATCAAGAATCAGCCCCAGATCACGGTGCGCTTCCTGCCTGCCGGGGAAATCGCGCGCGAGCTCATCGTTGGCGCAATCGATATTGGGGTGACGGGCGCCGACCTGATCCACGAAGGCGCCGAGAACGGGCCCGACCGGGTCGTGTTCGTGAGGCCGCTCGGCTTCGGCAATGCCGATGTCGTCGTCGCCGTGCCCGATGCATGGATCGACGTCACCCATATGGTGGACCTTGCCGACGTGGCATCGGACTTCCGTCGGCGGCATGGGCGCTGGCTGCGGGTAGCGACGAAATACGTTAATCTGACGCGGCGGCATTTCGCCAATTACGGAATTACCGAATACCGGATCGTGGAAAGCGCTGGCGCCACGGAGGCCGCGCCCGCAGCGGGCAGCGCCGATCTCATCGTCGACATCACCTCTTCGGGCTCGACGCTGGCAGCCAATTCGCTGCGCATTCTTGAGGACGGGCTGATCATGCAGTCCGAAGCGCATCTGGTGCTCTCTCGGGGCGCGCACTGGACGCCGCTGCGCAAGGCGCAGCTCGAGGCGATGCTCTCGATCCTCGGGGGCATTCCGCCCGGGATCAGCACGATCCTCTGAAGCAAGACTAGGGAAGAGAGGGGCGCGGCAGTCATACCGCGCCCTTGTTTTTTTTAGCGCTTGTCGACCGAATAGGCGCCCGGGCCGAAGGCATAGACGAAGAGCAGCCCGCCGATGATCGCAAGGTTCTTGAGGAAGAACAGCATCTGGCCCTGGTCGCCGAGCTGGTTGTGGAAGATCGCGGTGGCGATGACGGTGAACCCGGCGAGCGCCAGTGCCGCCCAGCGCGTCTTGAAGCCGGCGATCAGGGCCAGTGCGCCCACGACTTCGAGGATTGCGGAGGGGTAGAGCAGGATCGAAGGCGTGCCGAAGGCCTCCATATAACCGCTCATGCCTGCGGGGTCGGCGAACTTGCCGAAGCCGGCAAGAAGGAAAGTCAAAGACAGAAGGACGCGCCCGACAAGGGCGGCGATGGACTGGGTCTGCGTCATTTGGGAAGGCTCCAAGGGTAATGCGCCCTTGATGCACGCTCCTGCGCAGGCGCGGAACTCGCCAAACCCCGGACAGATCGTTCGGTAAACCTATCCGCTCGGCTGATTTATCGTCATGCTGCGACATCCTGATTCAAAACTGGCCCACCAATGGCAGCGCTCGAACTGACGATCTTGATGCCCTGCCTCAACGAGGCCGAGACCCTGCGCATCTGCATAACGAAGGCGCAGAGCTTTCTGGCGCGGACCGGGATCGAGGGCGAGGTCGTGGTCGCCGACAATGGTTCGACCGATGGTTCCCAGGAAATCGCGGAGGCGGCCGGGGCGCGGGTCGTGCCCATACCCACGCGCGGCTATGGTGCCGCGCTCGCAGGCGGAATAGCCGAAGCGCGCGGCCGGTTCGTCATCATGGGGGATGCCGACGACAGCTACGATTTTGCCAATCTGGACGCCTTCGTCGAGAAGCTCAGGGCCGGCAACGCGCTCGTCATGGGCAACCGTTTTGCGGGCGGCATCGCGCCGGGCGCCATGCCCTGGCATCACCGCTACCTTGGCAATCCGGTGCTGTCCTTCGTCGGCAGGCTGTTCTTCAGGACCCGCATCGGGGACTTCCATTGTGGGCTGCGGGGGTTCGATCGCGACGCCATCATAGCGCTGAACCTGCGCACTTCCGGCATGGAGTTCGCCTCCGAGATGGTCGTCAAGGCCACGCTGGAGGGGCTATCGATTGCGGAGGTGCCGACGACGCTATCGCCCGACGGTCGCAGCCGGGCGCCCCATCTGCGCTCCTTCCGCGATGGCTGGCGGCACCTGCGGTTCCTGCTGCTCTTCTCGCCGCGCTGGCTCTTCCTCTATCCGGGGATTGCGCTGCTCGTCTTCGGTCTCGTCACGGGGGCGGTCCTCTGGCCCGGTCCCCTGCGGCTCAGTTCAGGGATCGTCATCGATCTGCACACCTTCCTCGTTGCAGCCATGTGCATCATCGTGGGTGTGCAGTCGATCTCGTTCGCCTTGATCGGCCGGCGCTTTGCCTCGCGATACGGGTTCATTCCTCGCTCGGAACGTTTCGACCGCGTGCTCGAGGCGCTGACGCTGGAACGGATCCTGCTCGGGGCGATCGTGCTGATGGTGGCGGGGCTCGTCGCGCTCTTCTGGGGCTTCAGCGAATGGGCCGAGCGCGGCTTCGGGCCGCTCAATGCCGAAACGACGCTGCGCGTCATGATCGTCGCGATGACGGCCCTGGTCGTCGGCTTTCAGCTGATGATGTCGGGCTTTCTGTCATCCATGACCAACATCCCGCTTGGCGAGCGTCGCGTGGTCGATAGGCCAATCCCGGCCGGACCGTTGCGCAGGCGGGACGATCCGCCAGCTCAGAACCCGGCGAAATCGAACGAGTAGGAAACCCCGCCCAGAACATGGTGGGTGACGAGGTTTGTCGAGAACGTCCCGGCATTGCCGGCCAGTTGCGCCTCGTTCCACGAATAGGCGAGCTTGTATTCTCCAAACACCCGCCAGTCTTCGACGAACTCGTAGCTCGCCCCGGCGACCGCCTGCACGACGCCACCCGTCACCTGGAACTCGAATGTCTCGGAATTTGCGACGACCGGATTTGCGGCAGTCGTCGTGATTTCGACGTGCGGGATGGAAATGCCCGCGCCGAACCCGCCATAGGCGCGCAGCCCGTTGCCGAACTCGAACTTGCGGAAGGCATTGAGCGTCAGCTGGTTGAGCCCGTCGGTGAACTCGAGGACGCTGTAGTCGAGGTCCATGCCGGAATCGGCGAGGTCCGCATAGGCCTTGGCGTGGGTGAAATCGATCCCGAAACCCCAATCCGCCATCGCCTCGGGCCAGTAGGTCACCTTGACGCCGTAATAATAGGACGCCTCGAATGACTTGCCCTCCCAGGTGACGTAGTCGACGAGCTCGTCGGTACCGTTGCTGAGGATCGCCTTGGAGTGGGCGCTTTCGTTCAGCCCGCCATAGATGCCGAATTCGATCTCTTGCGCACCCGCAAGAGGGGCCTGCAGGAGGAGGGTCGCCAGAGCGACTGGAAAAAGCGCACGCATGGAGGGTCTGCCCGGAAACGGTGATTGACAAGGGATAGGTCTGCGCCGTCCCGCTGGCAAGCCTCGTCCAATGAAATCGGAATGCTGTTGCAGATTATCTCCAGGTGAAGACCCGGGTGACCGCATAGTTGAAGACGACGCTCATCAAGGCACCCGCTATGCCGGCAACATAGAGCGTCGGGCTCCACTCGTAGATCAGTGTTGCGACCGAAACGTTGGCGATGGTCCCAAAGGAGCACACGAGGTAAAAGCTCAGTAGCCCCAGCCAGAACCGGCGGCCCCGCAGCGTCTTGTCGGCGTAGGTGAGGCTGTTGTTGAGAACGAAATTCGTCGTCATCGCGACGAGCGTCGCGGTGAGCTGCGCGGCGGCGAAACCGAAGCCGAGAACTTCGCTCGACAAGAAGAGCACCGCCAGATGAACCGCCACCCCGCTGGCCCCGACCATCGCAAAAAGCAGGAAGCTCGTGGGCAGGATGCCGCCGCTGAGCTTCGAAAGGATGAGCCCGAGGAACTGCACGACGATGAGCGGGCTCATCTTGCTTTCGCCCGCATGCCGGGCGCGGAAGGTGTAGGGCACTTCCCCGATGCGAAGCTCAGGCCCCGAGCCGGCACGCGCGCGGCGCGCGCTGACGATGATGTCGAGGAGGATCTTGAAGCCTTCCCGCGAAAGCTGCGGCGCGATTTCCGCAAAGAGCGTGCGCCTGAGCAGAAAGAACCCGCTCATCGGGTCGGACAGGGTCTTGCCGGCAACGAGCCCCGACAGGCGCGTGGCAAGCCGGCTCCCGGCTTCGCGCGAGGCGGAAAACCCGCCACCGGTGCTGCCGGCGCCCGAATAGCGCGTGCCGAACACGATGTCGTCACCCGCCTCGGCGCGCGCGAGCATCTGGGGCAGGATCGTTTCGTCGTGCTGGTGATCGGCGTCGATTACCGCCAGATAAGGCGCTGCGCTCGCAGCCATACCTTCGATGCAGGCCGACGACAGCCCCCGACGCCCGATGCGATGGATGATGCGCACATTGGAATGGAGCCGGGCGAGCGCCCGGACCGCTTCGGCGGTGCCGTCCGGGGAATCATCGTCGACGACGATGAATTCGAACGGCACCTCCCCGAGCGCGGCCGCGACCTTGGCATAGAGCGGGGCAATGTTGTCGCGCTCATTATAGCTCGGGACGATGACGGCGAGCCGGGGGGCGATCCAGTCCTGTGGGGTGGCGGAATTTGAGTCGGACAAGCGGATCTCGCGCCGATGGGCAGGGGAAGGTCGGGACCCTCCCTAGCCAGATCGGTCCCGCTTGGCAATCGGCGCGCGTTCAGGCCGGTAAAGTCTGGTACGCGATGGCGTCGCCCCAGAAGGCAAGGTGATCCTGAACCGGCGCAACCAGCGGGCAGGGGTCGGGATAATACCAGACCGCATTGTCGGCACGGGTATCCCCGCTCACCAGATGATGGTACGACGCCTCACCCTTGTAGGGGCAGACGGAGTGGTGCCCGCTCGGGGCAAGACTGTCGGCGTCCACGTCAGCCCGGGGAATGTAGATGCGCAGCGGTGCGCCGGGTTCGGCAAGGGCCAGTGCGCTGGTCGAACTGGCGATCACGCGACCTGCAAAGTGCACCTCCACCCGGCCTTCGGCAGGTGTGATGACGATGTTCTTGTCGAGGCAGCGCTGCGCCATGGTGGTCTCCGGGTTTGAGCTTTGAACGGCCGGCTGGAGTGAAAGCCTGCCGCGGCGTTGAGGCAAGTGCCGATCACCCGATCTTGACTCCTTCGGCTGCCCCTCCTATATCCACCGCACCTGTTAGCACTCGACTTATGAGAGTGCTAACAGCCCAAATTCACACGATGTTCCAAAGGAGCAAACATGAGCTTCCGTCCCCTGCACGACCGCGTGGTCGTCCGGCGTGTCGACAGCGAGGAGAAATCCGCTGGCGGCATCATCATCCCCGACACTGCCAAGGAAAAGCCCTCCGAGGGCGTGGTCGTCTCGGTCGGACCGGGCGCCCGTGACGAGAGCGGCAAGGTCGTCGCCCTCGACGTTAAGGAAGGTGATCGCGTGCTCTTCGGCAAGTGGAGCGGCACCGAGGTCAAGCTCAATGGGCAGGACCTGCTGATCATGAAGGAAAGCGACATCATGGGTGTGATCACCGCCTGAGGCGTCTTGCCCGGACCGGTCGACCAACCCTAACGACATAGGAGCGCCATTATGGCTGCCAAAGACGTCAAATTCTCCACCGATGCCCGCGATCGCATGCTGCGTGGCGTCAACATCCTCGCCAATGCGGTGAAGGTGACCCTCGGCCCCAAGGGCCGCAACGTCGTGATCGACAAGTCCTTCGGTGCCCCGCGCATCACCAAGGACGGCGTGACCGTCGCCAAGGAAATCGAACTCGAAGACAAGTTCGAGAACATGGGCGCCCAGATGCTGCGCGCCGTTGCGTCCAAGACCAACGACGTTGCCGGTGACGGCACCACCACCGCGACCGTGCTCGGCCAGGCCATCGTCAACGAGGGCGTCAAGGCCGTCGCTGCGGGCATGAACCCGATGGACCTCAAGCGCGGCATCGACATGGCCGTCGAGGAAGTCGTCGCCAACCTCAAGGCGCGCGCCCAGAAGATCACCTCGTCCTCCGAAGTTGCCCAGGTCGGCACCATCTCGGCCAATGGCGAGAAGTCGATCGGCGACATGATCGCCGAGGCCATGCAGAAGGTCGGCAACGAGGGTGTCATCACCGTCGAGGAAGCCAAGACCGGCGAGAGCGAGCTCGAAGTCGTCGAGGGCATGCAGTTCGACCGCGGCTACCTTTCGCCTTATTTCGTGACCAATGCCGAGAAGATGACCGCCGTGCTCGAGGATCCCGTGATCCTGCTGCACGAGAAGAAGCTCTCGAACCTGCAGGCCATGCTGCCGATCCTCGAGGCCGTCGTCCAGAGCCAGCGCCCGCTGCTGATCATCGCCGAGGACATCGAGGGCGAAGCCCTTGCGACCCTCGTCGTCAACCGCCTCCGCGGTGGGCTCAAGGTCGCTGCCGTCAAGGCTCCAGGCTTCGGTGATCGCCGCAAGGCGATGCTCGAGGACATCGCGATCCTCACCGGTGGCCAGGTCATTTCCGAAGAACTCGGCATCAAGCTCGAGAACGTGACCATGGACATGCTCGGCACCGCTAAGCGCGTCGAGATCACCAAGGAAAACACCACCATCGTCGATGGTTCGGGCACCCAGGAGGACATCCAGGGCCGCGTTGCGCAGATCAAGTCGCAGATCGAAGAGACCACTTCGGACTACGACAAGGAGAAGCTCCAGGAGCGTCTCGCAAAGCTCGCCGGTGGCGTTGCCGTGATCAAGGTCGGCGGTTCGACCGAAGTCGAGGTCAAGGAGCGCAAGGATCGCGTCGATGACGCGCTCAACGCAACCCGCGCTGCCGTCGAAGAGGGCATCGTTCCGGGTGGCGGCACTGCGCTGCTGCGTGCGTCGTCCAACCTCAAGGTCGAGGGTTCGAACTCCGACCAGCAGGCCGGCATCAACATCGTCCGTCGCGCGCTCCAGGAGCCCGTTCGCCAGATCGCCAACAATGCCGGCGACGAGGGTTCGGTCGTCGTGGGCAAGGTGCTCGAGAATGCCTCGCTCACCTATGGCTACGATGCGCAGAACGGCACCTATGGCGACATGATCCAGATGGGCATCATCGACCCGGTCAAGGTCGTGCGCACCGCGCTCCAGGACGCAGCTTCGGTGGCTTCGCTCCTCATCACCACCGAGGCGATGATCGCCGAGCTTCCCAAGGAAGCGGCTCCGGCAATGCCCGGTGGCGGCGGCATGGGCGGCATGGGCGGCATGGACTTCTAAGTCGGCCCAACCGATCGGAATTGGCAGAGGGCGCGGTGGCAACACCGCGCCCTTTTTGCTATCGGTGTGCGGTCCGCTACCCCCCGAGCAGCAGCCGCACCGCAAGCCCGATCGAGACGAGCACGACGAGCGGGCGGATGATGCGCGCGCCGAATTTTATGCCCGTGATGGCGCCCAGATAGCCTCCGACGATCTGCCCCGCCGCCATGACGAGGGCCGCGGGCCAGAGCACGTCTCCGGCGGGGATGAAGAGGGCAAGGGCGGCGAGATTGGAGACGAGGTTCAGCGCCTTGGTATTGCCTGCCGCGCGCGTCAGTCCGAGCCCGAAGAGGGTAACGAAGCCCATGGTGAAGAACGAGCCCGTGCCGGGCCCGAAGATCCCGTCATAGAACCCGACCGCGAACCCCATAATGGGTACGAAGATCGCAAACCCGAGCCGTGCCGCGCGATCGGCATCGGAGAGTTTGGGCGCAAAGAGGAAATAGCCGGCGATGCCGATGAGCGCGAGCGGCACCGCGATCTGCAACAGCGAAGTGTCGATCGACTTGACCGTGACGGCACCGAGATAGCTGCCGGCAAAGGTTACGGGGATCGCCCAGATCAAGGCCCGGAAGTCGATGAAGCCGCGCCGCCAATAGGTGAAGACGGCGACGCTGGTGCCGATGGCGCCCTGGAGCTTGTTCGTCGCGAGCGCCGCGACCGGCGGTACGCCGACCGAAAGCAGAACGGGCAGCGCCACCATGCCTCCGCCTCCGGCGATGGCATCGACGAAGCCGGCGAGCACGCCGACGAGCCCGAGGAGCATGAGCACCTGCGGATCGAGCATGAAGACCCCCTGGGGATAGAGAACAGGGCCTGCTGCTATCGCGCCCGCCCGAAGGGCGCAATGAAAATGCCCTTGGGCTCAGGCCGCGCCGCGGCGGTTGGCCTCGATCTCCGCCCAGCTCTGGCGCTTGCGGTAGATCGTGGAGGGCGAAAGCTCGAGAGCGGCGGCAGCCAGCGCGATATTGCCCGAGAAGCTCGCAATGGCGTCCTCGATGATGCGCTGCTCCTGACGCCACATCGGCAGGATCGACTGGCGCCGGTCAACCGGAGGCTGCTCGGTGAGCGTGTTCGAGAGCGCGCGCGTTTCGATGTCGGCCGCCGTCACCATCTCCGCGGTGATCTCCCCGCCATCGACCATCACGACGAGCCGCCGCACGAGATTCTGGAGCTGGCGGACATTGCCCGGCCATTCGCGGGCGACGAGCAGATTGGCGGTATCGCTCGAAAAGCCGCTGAAGACCTTGCCCTCTTCGGCCGCATAGCTCGCAAGGAAATGCCGCGCGAGCACGAGAATATCGGCTGGCCTCTGCCGGAGGGGAGGCAGGTGGATGGGCAGCACGTGCAGCCGGTAGAAGAGGTCTTCCCGGAAACTCCGATCGGCGATCAGCTGCATCGGATTGCGATTGGTGGCGCAGACGACGCGGACATCGACCGGCCGCTCGCTTGCCTCGCCGACCCGGCTCACCGAGCCGGTCTGCAAGAAGCGCAGCAGCTTGGCCTGCAGCGACAGGTCCATCTCTCCGATTTCGTCGAGAAAGAGCGTGCCGCCATGGGCGAGCTCCGCCGCCCCCTTGCGGTCCTCATGGGCGCCGGTGAAGGCGCCGCGCACGACCCCGAAGAGTTCGCTCTCGAGCAGGTCGCGCGGGATGGCAGCGCAATTGATCGCGACGAATCGCTTGTTCGCACGCGGGCCCCGGGTATGGAGGGCCTCGGCGCACACTTCCTTGCCGGTGCCGCTTTCCCCGGTGATGAAGACCGGCGCGGTGGATGGCGCGATGCGTTCGATCTGCTGGTAGACGAACTGCATCTGGCTCGAGACGCCGACAAACCCGCAGAAATCGCGGCGGCCGTCGGCGCTGCGCGCTTCCATCGTCAGTGCGCGCGCCTTGCCATGGCGCTGGGCGAGCTCGCCGATACGCGCCACGAACGCCGATCCGCTGAGCGGCTTAGCAATGAAATCATGGGCGCCGGCGCGCATGGCGGCGACCGCCGATGAGACCGACCCGCCATCCGAAAGCACGATGGCGAGCGCCCCTGCAGCAAGCCTCACGAGGCGCGCAACAGCTTCCTCGGCGTCCCCGGCGAGGTCGCCAACGCTCGAGAGATCGATGAGGACGACATCGAACTGGCCCATGCGCAGCATCTCCGCCGCCTGCCTGCCATTGGCCGCGCTGACGAGGCGCGGGGGGAAGGCGAGGCTCTCGGCAAGGCTGACGGCGATCGCGCTGCCGCTGGCCGGGTCGCGGTCGACCAGGAGGAGCCGTGCGGCGCTATCGTCTCCCTGGGGGAGCTTGGTGGGCATGAGGACGCTTTCCTGCAACTTCGATAGAGGCCGCAATAGTTCATCAACAGGGTAAATAATCCGTTTTGAACGCCGCCACTGCCGTCTTTATGCTCTAATGGCGCTGCGTCGAATCCGGCTCGGGCACGAGCCGGGCTGGCAAATCTTGCAGGGAGCGGCAGGCGGCAGGTGCAGGCGCTTGTATACATATTCATCGCATGCGCGGCGCTGGGCATCGGCGTTGCGGCCTATTTCGGGCTGACCTTCACGCCCATCGAGGCGGGCGTGACGGCCCTCGTTTTCGGCTGCATGGCCGTCGTGCTGATGGAACGCGTACTGCGCAGGCGCGCCGAGGCGCGGCTCGAAAAGGCGATCTCGGATCTCTCGCGGCTGCTGTCGACCGATGCGCAGGCCGGCTCGGTGCTAAGCCAGCGGATCAATGCCCTGGTCGACGTCAATGCCGGCAGCCGGCTCGAAAGCGTCGAAGCCGACATTTCCGTCCTCGGCACCGTGGTGCGTCAGGTGGCCGAGACGCTCGCCGAGATCGAGGACACCCGCAGAAGCACGCCGGCCACGGTGCCCGCAGCCGTAGTCAATACGGCCCCCGCAACCGAGGTCGATACCTTTCCCGAGCCCGTCATCCCGCTCTCCATGCTCCGCCAGGCGCTCGAGGAGCAGCGCATGGTCTGCCACATCGAACCGATCATTCAGCTGCCCAAGCGCCGCCCGCATGGCTACGACCTCGTGCCGCGCATCGGGCTCGAGGATGGCGAGTTCGCCGACCGCCCCGACTTCATGCCGCGCCGTGGCGGCGAGGAGGTGGTGCGGCGGATCGAGGCCTTCTGCCTCGAGGAGGCGATCGTGATCGCCCGGCGCGCTCGTACCGCCGGGCAGCCGATCATTCTTTATGTGCCGCTGTCCCGCGCCAGCCTCTCCGATCCCGACACGCGCACAACGATCGAAGCCGCCATCGAGGCCAATCGAGCCATCGCCGGTTCACTGCTCTTTGCCATGGGCGAAGCCGATTGCCGGCTGCTCTCCAATGCCGAAAAGGCCCTGTTGACCAATCTGGCCCATCTGGGCGTAGGGCTGTCGCTCGCCGGGGCCACGAGTCTGCGGGTCGATTTCGCCGATCTTGCCGGCATGGGCTTTCGCAACATCCGCATCGATGCAACGGGCTTCCTGACCCGCCCGCAGAGCTTCACCGACTTCCATACCGCCGATATCGCCGACTATGCCAAGCGCTTCGGACTTGACCTCGTGGGCACAGGCGTGATTGACGAACAGCAATTGCTCGGCCTGTTCGAGGACGGGATCGTGTTCGCGCAGGGTCCCCATATCGGCGGACCCGGCCCGGTCCGGTCCGACCTCATGGCAGAGCGCAAGTCCGTGCGTGTCGAAATCCCCCGCCGCGCCGAAGCCTGATCGTGATGGACATTCCCGTGAACAGTTCCGCACCGCTCGGTGCTCTTACCGGCCTTTCGGCCCTCGCGCCGCGCTACACCACGCTTTTCTGCGATGTCTGGGGTGTCGTGCACAATGGCATCGCCGCCCATCCGACGGCCTGCGCTGCTCTCGTGCGGTTTCGCGAAGCAGGCGGCACGGTGATTTTCGTCACCAACTCTCCGCGGCCTTCAGGCCCGATCCTCGCCATGCTCGACAGGCTCGGCGTGCCGCGCGGCGCGTTCGATGCGCTCGTCTCATCGGGAGACGCGACGCGGGCCATGATCGGGGAATACCGCGGACGCGTGATCCATCATATCGGGCCCCCGAGCGAGGACGACGCGCTCTATGAGGGTCTCGGGGTGATCCGCGGACCGGCCGAGACCGCCGAGACGCTGGTCGTCACCGATCTCGATACCGATGACGACACCCCTGAGATGTACGAGGAGCGCATTGCGCTCTGGCGCGCGCGTGACCTGCCGATGATTGCGGCCAATCCCGACAAGTTCGTCGAGATCGGCGACCAGCTGATCTATTGCGGTGGCGCCCTCGCCGACCTCTATGCCGAGCGCGGCGGGCGCGTGCGGATGGCCGGAAAGCCCTACGCCCCGATCTATGAGGAAGCGCTGAAGCTTGCGACCCGGGCGCGCGGTGCTGAACCGGCAAGGGCCGAGATCCTCGCGGTCGGCGACAGCGTCAGGACCGATGCGACCGGCGCCGCCGGCTTCGGGATCGATTTCCTCTTCATCGCCGGCTCCATCCACGCCGAAGAGCTCGATGCGTTCGGCGCGCTTGATCCGGCCGGCGTCGGCGCACTGGTCGCGCCATCGGGCGCCAACATGGTGGGCTACATGGCCCGGCTCGGATGGTAGTGCCGTCGGCCCCGGTGCGGCGCAGATGAGCGCCTTTGTCCGCCTCTCCAGCCTCGATGCGGTTCCGGCCGCCCTCAAGGGCGCCGAGATCGCCATCGGCAATTTCGACGGTTGTCATCTGGGCCATCAGGCCGTGTTCGCGGCGCTGAAAGCGCGTGCTGCCGCGCGCGGCGTGCCGGCGGTGGTGCTGACCTTCGAGCCCCATCCGCGCGACGTCTTCGCGCCCGAGCCCTTCATGTTCCGGCTGACCGATGGCGACGCCAAGGCCAGGCTCGTCGAGGCCCTGGGGCTCGACGGCATCGTCATCATGAATTTCACCCGCGCCTTCAGCCAGGTGGAGGCCGAGGATTTCGTCTCCCGCTACCTGCTCGATGCCCTCGCCGTCAGCGGCGTCATCGTGGGGGACGACTTCCATTTCGGCCGGGGACGGCGCGGCACGCCGCAGTTCCTGCGCGATGCGGGGGCTGCGCACGGCTTCGAGGTCATCACCATCCCGCTGCTCGGAGAGGGCGCGCCCATTTCGTCCTCGCGCGTCCGGGCGGCGCTGGGAGAGGGGGATGTCGAGACAGCCAATGGCCTTCTGGGCTATCACTGGTTCGTCTCGGGCGAGATCGTGGCGGGCGACCGTCGCGGGCGGGAGCTGGGCTTCCCCACGGCCAATATGGCGCCCCCGCCGGGCTTCCGGCTCGCCCAGGGCATCTATGCGGTGCGGGCACGGCTCGGCGAGCGGCTGCTGGACGGCGTCGCGAGCTTCGGAAAGCCCATGTTCGACAACGCCGCGCCGCCTTTCGAGACCCATCTGTTCGACTTTGCCGGCGAAATCTATGGCGAGCGGCTCTCGGTGGCGCTGGTGGCGCATATCAGGGGGCAGGCGCTCTATGACGGGCTCGATGCCTTGACCGCCGCGATCAGGCAGGACAGCGCCGAGGCGCGGGCGCGGCTCCGTGTCGCCGCGCCTCTCGGGCCGCTCGACCGCAAGCTCGGCTTTTTCGGCTGAGCCGCCCAAGCCCTCGCGGGTGACAGGGCGGTCCGCGCTTGCTACAAGCGCGCCGAAATCAATCCGAAGTTGAATTGGCACCATGAACGACACCCAGACGGGCGCGGCCACCGAGACCGATTATTCCGCCACCCTGTTCCTGCCCCAGACCGAGTTCCCCATGCGGGCCGGCCTGCCGGCGCGGGAGCCGGCATGGCTTGCGCGCTGGGAAGAGATGGACATTTACGGCCGGCAGCGGGCGATGGCGGCGGGCAAGCCGAAATTCGTGCTGCATGATGGCCCGCCCTACGCCAATGGCAACATCCATATCGGGCATGCGCTCAACAAGACGCTGAAGGACCTCGTCTCGCGCTCCATGCAGATGCTGGGCCATGACAGCGCCTATGTGCCCGGCTGGGACTGCCACGGCCTGCCGATCGAATGGAAGATCGAGGAGCAGTACCGCGCCAAGGGCAAGAACAAGGACGACGTGCCGGTTATCGAGTTCCGAAAGGAATGCCGCAGCTTTGCCGAGCACTGGATCGACGTGCAGCGCGCCGAATTCAAGCGGCTGGGCGTGCTCGGCAATTGGGACAACCCCTATCTGACGATGAGCTTCGATGCCGAGGCGCAGATCGCGCGCGAGCTGATGAAGTTTGCCATGTCGGGCCAGCTCTACCGCGGCTCCAAGCCCGTGATGTGGTCGGTGGTCGAGCGGACCGCGCTCGCCGAGGCCGAGATCGAATATCAGGATTACGAGAGCGACACGATCTGGGTGAAATTCCCGATCCTCGAGGGGGCCAACCAGGGGGCGTCCGTCCTGATCTGGACGACGACGCCCTGGACGATCCCTGCCAACCGGGCGATCAGCTATTCGGGCAAGATCGCGTACGGCCTCTACGAAGTGACCGAGGCGCCCGAAGGCAATTGGGCGGCGACGGGCGAGCGCTATGTGATCGCGGACAACCTTGCCGCCGACCTCTTCGCCAAAGCGAAGGTGACGGGGTTCAGCCGCGTTTCCGACGTTGAGGCAGGGGAACTCGCAGCGATCACCTGCGCCCATCCGCTGAAGGGTTTCGCTGGCGGCTATGAGTTCCCCGTGCCGCTCCTCGAAGGCGATCATGTGACCGACGATGCGGGTACGGGCTTCGTCCATACCGCGCCCGGGCACGGGCTCGACGACTTCGAGATCTGGATGGCTTCGGGCCGCATGCTGGCAGAGCGCGGCATCGAGACGGCGATCCCCTATACCGTCGACGATGGCGGGTTCTACACCAAGGACGCGCCGGGTTTCGAGGGCGCGCGCGTCATCGACGATGCCGGCAAGAAGGGCGACGCCAACCAGCGGGTGATCACCGCGCTCGCCGAAGCGGGCGCCATGGCCGCGCGCGGGCGGGTAAAGCACCAGTATCCCCATTCCTGGCGGTCGAAGAAGCCGATCATCTATCGCAACACGCCACAATGGTTCGTCTATATGGACCGTGACATCGCGGGCGGTTCGGGCGCGGGTGATACGCTGCGCAATCGCGCGCTCCGGGCCATCTCCGAGACCCGCTTCGTGCCGCAGGCGGGGCAAAACCGTCTGCGCGCCATGGTCGAGACCAAGCCCGATTGGGTGTTGTCGCGCCAGCGCGCCTGGGGCGTGCCGATCACCGTCTTCGTTCATCGCGAGACCGCAGACGTGCTGCGTGACGAGGCGGTCAACGCCCGTATCGCCGAAGCCTTCGAGGCCGAGGGCGCCGACGCCTGGTACAAGGACGGCGCCAAGGCGCGCTTCCTTGCGCCCGAGCATGATCCCGAGGCGTATGACCAGGTGACCGACATCCTCGATGTCTGGTTCGATTCGGGCTCGACCCACGCCTTCGTGCTCGAGAACCAGCAGAAATGGCCCGAACTGCAGTGGCCCGCCTCGCTCTATCTCGAAGGGTCGGACCAGCACCGCGGCTTCTTCCAGTCCTCGCTCCTTGAAAGCTGCGGGACGCGCGGTCGCGCGCCCTATGAGGCAGTGCTGACCCATGGCTTCACCATGGATGGCGAAGGCCGCAAGATGAGCAAGTCCCTGGGCAATACTGTTGCGCCCCAGGACGTGATCAAGCAGTTCGGCGCCGACATCCTGCGGCTCTGGACCGCTTCGGT
Organism: Arsenicitalea aurantiaca; assembly: GCF_003994485.1. Lineage (GTDB taxonomy): Bacteria > Pseudomonadota > Alphaproteobacteria > Rhizobiales > Devosiaceae > Arsenicitalea > Arsenicitalea aurantiaca. Next base: position 295,872 of record NZ_RZNJ01000003.1, on the reverse strand, counting down.
CGACTATTCCGAAGACCAGCGTCTGGGCAAGGAAATCATCCAGACGACCGTCGAGAGCTACCGGAAGCTCCGCAACACGCTGCGCTGGCTCATCGGCAATCTCGCCCATTATCGGCCCGAGGAGGCCGTGGCGCTGGCCGACATGCCCGAGCTCGAGCGGCTGATCCTCGATCGGCTGGCTAACCTCGACCGCACCGTGCGCGAGGCCTATCTCGGCTATGACTACAAGCGCGTGGTGGCAAGCCTTTCCAACTTCATGAACATCGACCTCTCGGCGTTCTATTTCGATATCCGCAAGGACGCACTCTATTGCGATCCGATTTCCTCGGTGCGCAGGCGTTCGAGCCTGACCGTGCTCGACAAGGTCTTCGAATGCCTCACGGCATGGCTCGCGCCGATCCTCGTCTTCACCATGGAAGAGGCCTGGCTCGAACGCTTCCCTGGCGATGACTCCTCGGTCCATTTGCGGCTTTTCCCCGAAGTGCCCTCCGAGTGGCGCAACGAGGCGGTAGCGGCCAAGTGGGCGCGCATTCGCCAGGTGCGCCGCGTCGTGACCGGGGCGCTCGAGATCGAGCGACGCGAAAAGCGCATCGGCTCCTCGCTCGAGGCCGCGCCGCGCGTCTATGTCAGCGACCCGCATCTCCTGGCGGCCCTTGAAGGTGCAGACCTCGCCGAAATCGCGATCACTTCTGCGATCGCCGTGGAGGAGGGCGCGGCTCCCGAGGGCGCCTTCACCCTCGAGGAGGTTCCCGGCGTTGCGGTCGTGCCGGCGCTCGCCGAGGGCACGCGCTGCGCGCGCTCCTGGCGCATCCTGCCCGAGGTTGGTTCGGATCCCGAGTTCCCCGATCTGTCGCTGCGCGACGCACAGGCCATGCGCGAACGTCAGGCCGCGGGGCTCGCGGCGTGACGGACGAGGCGCGGCGCTCGGCGACCATAAGCATCCTCGTCGGGCTCCTTGTCTTCGGGCTCGACCGGATTCACAAATTCGTTCAGGTGAGTGCCGACTGTATCGAGATCGGCGCCACCCGTTGCGTGGGCGGCGACATCTTTGCGCGCCTGCCCATGTCCCCGACCGGCTGGACAGGGGGGGAAGTGCAGCAGGTCACCGGCTTTTTCGACTACGTCCTCGTCTGGAACACCGGCATATCCTACGGGCTCTTCGGGTCCATGCCGGTCTGGGGCCTGTCGCTGATCATGGTCGCGGCGATCGTCGGGCTCAGCATCTGGTGGCTCAGGGGCGACACCACCATCGTCAGGACGGGGCTCATGCTGATCATCGGGGGGGCGCTTTCCAACCTGATCGATCGGGTGATTTACGGCGCGGTCGCCGATTTCTTTCACTTTCACTGGCAGGGCTATTCCTTCTACATCTTCAACATAGCCGATGTTGCGATCACCCTAGGCGTGGGCTTTCTGCTCCTCGATGTGCTGGGCTTCGGCCGCCCGAGGCGAAAGCCAAAGGAAGCGTAAACGCATTGCTGCCAGAATCTGGTCTTAGTGGCCTCGATGCGCTATAGAGCCAATGCGGCTGCCGACCCTCGGGGGTGGACGCCGGGGGCGGGGACAAAGGGAAGTTCGATGAGCAATCAATCCATGGGGCGCGGACCGAAAGCGAACGCGCTCGCCCGCACCGGTCTTGGCGTGTCCATTCTCGTCGCCGCGCTTGCGCTCGGCGCATGCACGACCGTCGAGGGCACCAATGCGCTGACCGACATCGGCACCTTCGAGCGCGAAGTGATGTCCGAGACCCTGCGCGGTGTGGGGATGCTCGAGCGCGACGAAAAGGAAGAGACCGGCCAGCGCCGTGCGCCGCTCGTCCTGCCGCGCCAGACCGCGAGCCTTCCGGCGCCCCAGCAGGCGCGCACCGATATGCTGCCCGCCGACAGCGACCGGGTGCAGATCGATGCCAGCAATCTGACAGAGGCGGACCTGCAGCGCCTGCGCAATGCCCGCGTCGTCGATGCCCGTACTCTGGCAGGTCGTCCGCTGACCGAGCAGGAGACAAGGCAACTGACCGCGCGGATGACCGCAGCCCAGGTCGGCACCGGCCCGCGTCCGCTCTACCTGCCGCCCGATCGCTATTTCACCACCGTTGGCGGCCAGGACACGGTCTGTCTCGCGCCGAGCGGTCAGCTCGTGCCGATCAGCGATCCGTCCTGCCCCGCCGAGGTGCGCGCCGCGCTCGCCTCGCGCTGAGCCGACGCGCCATTACCGACTTTCGGCCCGCCGGCATGCCGACGGGCCTTTTGCTTCAAGATACCCCGAACACTGATGCGCCGACCCTCGAGGTCCCGCAGGAGACACCGAAATGAACGAGCCCCTCAACGCATCGCCCGCCGGAGACAGGCTGGCCAAGATCATCGCGCGCTCCGGGCTTTGCTCGCGCCGCGACGCCGAGGGCTGGATCAAGGATGGCCGCGTCGCCGTCAACGGCAAGACGATCCGCACGCCTGCCTTCAATGTGACCGACCGCGACGAGATCAAGGTTGATGGCGCTCCCCTCGCGGCGCGCCAGGGCACCCGCGTCTGGCTCTATCACAAGCCTGCGGGCCTCGTGGTGACCGAGAAGGACCCCGAAGGGCGCACCACGATCTTCGAGGCGCTCGAACAGCACGGGCTGCCGCGTGTCGTCACCATCGGCCGGCTCGACATCAACACAGAAGGCCTGATTCTGCTCACCAATGATGGCGGGCTGAAGCGCGTACTCGAACTGCCCGCGACCGGCTGGCTGCGCAAATATCGCGTGCGCGCCCATGGCAAGGTGACCCAGGCGGATCTGGATACCCTCAAGAACGGCATCGAGATCGAGGGCATCCGCTATGGCGCGATCGAGGCGACGCTGGAGCGCGAGCAGGGTTCCAATGTCTGGCTGCAGATGGCGCTGCGCGAAGGCAAGAACCGCGAGGTGAAAAACGTGCTTGGGGCGCTCGGGCTCCAGGTCAACAGGCTCATCCGAATCAGCTACGGCCCATTCCAGCTCGGCGAGCTTCCGATCGGCGCGATCGAGACGGTCAAGGCCCGGGTGCTGCGCGACCAGCTCGGCAAGCGCCTTGCCGAGGAGGCCGGCGTCGATTTCGATAGCGAACTGCCTGAGCGCGCCCTCAAAGCGCGGCCGGTGCGCGATCGTGAGACGGGGCGCGGCACCAACACGGTCGAGATCGCCAATCAGCGCTTCCGCTTCACCGACCGGGCGGAAAAATCCATCGAGGAAGTGCGCGCCGAGCGTCCGCGTCAGGACCGTCCCGGGCGCAGCGGGGGGCGGCCCGCGCCGCTGAAGCCGCGACGCGAGGAGGCGGTTGACGACGCTCCGGCGCGTCGCGTCCATTTCGAGGATGGCCGCGAGTCCGAGGATTTCGTCGCCAAGACCTACGGCAAGAAGCCGAAATTCGAGAAGGGCGGCGATCGTCCGGGCGGCCCCGGCCAGCGTGCGAGCGGCGACCGGCCGCGCCGTGACGATGGCGACCGTCCTGCATTTGGCGACCGCCCCAAGCGTCCGTTCTCCGACCGGCCGGCGCGCGATGGTGCCGACCGGCCACGGCGTGAGTTCTCCGACCGCCCGAAACGCGAATTTTCGGATCGACCCGCGCGTGCCGATGGCGGCGCGCCGCGGCGCGATTTTTCCGATCGCCCCAAGCGTGATTTCTCAGATCGGGCCCCGCGTGATGGTGCGGATCGGCCAAAGCGCAGCTTCGGGGATCGTCCGCAGCGTGATTTCGCCGATCGTCCCAAGCGAGACTTCTCCGATCGTCCCAAGCGCGATTTCGGCGACCGCGCGCCGGCTGATGGTGCCGATCGTCCCAAGCGTGCCTATGCCCCGCGTCCTCCGCGCGAGGGTGGCGATCGGCCGGCGCGCAATTATGCCGATCGGCCGCGTCGTGATGGCGACGAGCGTCCCGCTTTCGCGGGCAAGCCGAAATTTGCCGGGAAGCCTCGCGGTGATTTCGGGACCACTCCGCGCACCGGCGACACCGAGCGCCCCCGTGGGCCGCGGCCCGCGGGAAAGAGCTTCGCCGGCAAGCCGGGCGGTTCGCGTCCCTTCGGGGACAAGCCTGGCGGAAAGAGTTTTGGCGACAAGCCGGGCGGCCGTAGCTTCGGCGACAAACCCGGTGGCAAGAGCTTCGGCGGCAAGCCCGCCGGGCGCAGCTTTGCCGGCAAACCGGGTGGAGCGCGCCCGGGCGGCGGCGCATCCCGCCCGGCTGGACCCGGGGGCAAGCCGCGCAGCCCGCGCCCGCCCCGTCCCAAGAGCTGACCCGTGCGCATCATCGCAGGACGGTTCCGCGGCAAGGCGCTGCTTTCGCCGAGCGATGACAGCATCCGGCCCACCTCCGACCGGGCGCGCGAATCGCTCTTCAACATCATCGCGAGCCGGCTCGGCCCGCATCTTGAAGGCATGCAGGTGCTCGATCTCTTCGCGGGGACCGGCGCTCTGGGGCTCGAGGCGATCTCGCGCGGCGCATCGGGCGCGGTCTTCGTCGACATCGGCGCAGAAGCGCGGGGCCTGATCCGCGACAACATCGAGGCTCTCGGGGCCGCGGGCATTGCCAAGCTCCTCCGCCGCGATGCGACGAGCCTTGGTGCCGCCGGCACGATGGGGCCGTTCGATCTCGTCTTTCTCGATCCGCCCTATGGGCAGGGTCTGGGCGAGAAGGCGCTTGCAAGCGCGCGGGGAGGTGGCTGGTTCGCGCCCGGCGCGCTCATCGTCCTCGAGGAAAGCGCGGATGTCGACCTCGACCCGGGCCCGGGTTTCGTGCTTGAAGACCGGCGCGTGTATGGAGCGGCCGCCATCCACTTGTTGCGGCCCGAGGATAGCTGACGGAGCGAGGCGATGAACATTCTGGTGATCGGATCGGGTGGTCGCGAGCATGCCCTCTGCTGGGCACTCGCACGCTCGCCCCGTTGCGATAAGCTCTTCGTTGCGCCGGGAAACGGCGGGACGGTCGAGCTTGCCGAGACGGCGCCGGTCGACCCGGCCGACCATGATGCGGTCACCGCCTTCTGCCGCGAAAACGCGATCGATCTGGTGGTGATCGGTCCGGAACTGCCGCTCGTCAACGGGCTCTCGGACGATCTGCGGGCAGCGGGGATTCTCGTCTTCGGCCCGTCCCGCGCAGCGGCCCAGCTCGAAGGCTCGAAGGCCTTCACCAAGGCCCTCTGCGACGAAATGAACATCCCGACCGCCGCCTATGCCCGCTTCGACAGCGAAGGCCCCGCGCTCGACTATGTCCGGTCGCAGGGCGCGCCGATCGTGGTGAAGGCCGATGGGCTTGCTGCAGGCAAGGGCGTGACCGTCGCCGAAACGCTGGAGGCCGCGGAGGCGGCGATCCGCGAATGCTTCTCGGGCGCGTTTGGCGCAGCGGGCGCGGAGGTCGTGATCGAGGAATGCCTCGTGGGCGAGGAGGTGAGCCTCTTTGCGGTGGCCGATGGCAAGAATTTCGTGATCCTCGAATCCGCCCAGGACCACAAGCGGGCTTTCGATGGCGATACCGGCCCCAATACCGGCGGCATGGGCGCCTATTCGCCGGCCCCCGCAATGACCCCGCAGATGCTCGAGATGGCCCGCTCGCAGATCATCGCCCCGACCATCGCGGGGATGGCTGCGCACGGAACCCCGTTCTCGGGGGTGCTCTTTGCCGGGCTCATGATCACCGATCAGGGCCCCAGGCTCATCGAGTTCAACACCCGTTTTGGCGATCCCGAGTGCCAGGTGCTGCTGCTGCGGCTGCAAAGCGATCTGCTCGACATCCTCGAAGCGTCTGCCCGCGGTGAGCTCGGTACGGTCACGCCGCGCTGGCGGCCCGATACCGCGCTGACGGTGGTGATGGCGGCAGAGGGCTATCCGGGCAGCTACGAGAAGGGCACCGAGATAAGGGGTCTCGATGGCAATGACGAGCCCGACTGCATCGTCTTTCATGCTGGCACGAAGCGGGATGGCGACCGGGTGTTCGCCAATGGTGGACGCGTCCTCAACGTCACCGCGCTTGGATCGAGTGTCGCTGCGGCGCAGGCCCGCGCCTATCGCAGAATAGAAACCATAGATTGGCCCGAGGGCTTTTGCCGGCGCGATATCGGGTGGCGCGCTCTTGCACGCGAAAAGGCCTAGTCCGATATTGGGCGTGTTCCCGACCAACCGCCCGGCCCCAGCGTGAAACGCCAGCCTACAGAAAAGCGCAAGCGCACCCCGATCGAAGAACGGGGGCAGGCGATCGTGGATCGTCTGCGCAATGGCGGCACGCCCCTGCAGAAGCGGCGTCTCGCAGCGGCCGAGCCGCGCATCGGCGTTGCGCTCGGCGGGGGCGCGGCGCGGGGCCTGACTCACATTCCCTATATCGAAGCCATGGATGAGATGGGCCTCAGGCCCTCGGTCATTTCAGGCACCTCGATCGGCGCGCTCATCGGTGCGGGCTGGGCGAACGGCATGACGGGCGCCGAGCTTCACGACCATGCCTGTGACGTGCTTGGCACCATGAAGGTCATCGCCTCGCGGCTCTGGGCCGCCCAGATCCGCAATCTGGGCGGGCTGATCCAGAACGGCTTCAACGTGCAGCTCGATGCGACGCGCATCGTCGAGAATTTCCTGCCCGACAGCTTTCCCGCTGAGTTCCGTGACCTCAAGGTGCCGCTCTACGTCGTTGCGACCGATTTCCAGTCCTGGCACCAGACGGTGTTCAACGAAGGCCCGTTGCGGGATGCCATTGCCGGTTCGATCGCCATTCCGAGCCTTTTCAAGCCCGTGGCTTTCGCCAATCACCTCCTCGTCGATGGCGGGGTGGTCAACCCCTTGCCGCTCGATCAGGCAGACATCGATACCGACATTCTCGTCGGCATCGATGTGAATGGCGAGCCCTCTGAGCTCATCGGCAAGACCGACCACCGCATGCTCGACGTCTGGTTCGGCTCTGCGCAGATCATGATGCATTCGCTCACCGCACAGATGATGGCCGCCTATCCGCCCGACGTCTATGTCCGTCCGCGTGTCCAGAGCTTCGGCGCGCTCGAGTTCTGGCGGGTCCGGGAGATCATCGAGCATGCCCGCAAGGACAAGGACAACTTCAAGCGCCAGCTCGGCCGCAAGGTCGAGGCATTCATCTTAGCGCAGCAAAAAAGTCTCTGAGGAGAGACGCCGACGCCGCCTCGCCGATCCCGGAAATGACCTCAGGGGCGTGGTGACAGGTCTTTTGAGAAAAAAGCCGTATGCCATTGTCGACGGCCCCGGCCTTCATGTCCTCGGCGCCGTAATAGAGCCTGCGCAGTCGCGCATGGGCGATGGCGCCCGCGCACATCGCGCATGGCTCGAGGGTGACATAGAGGTCGCAGCCATCGAGGCGCCCCGTTCCTCGTTCTGCAAGCGCCGCCCTGATGGCAAGCATTTCGGCATGGGCCGTCGGGTCTCCCAGCGCCCGCATGCGGTTGGCCTCCGCCGCAAGTACCCGGTCACCCTCCATCACCACGGCACCCACAGGCGCTTCACCCGCCGCGGCGGCCTGCCGGGCGAGGTCTAGAGCGAGCTCCATGGGGGAGGGCGTCAACGGCATTTGTGCTTGGCAGGTCCCTGGGTCACCGCTCAATAGTCAATCGCGGCGCCTGGCGCAAATCGGAGAGGCCTTTCGAAGTGCCGCGGGACAAATGCCATTCAGCATTCACGATAGGCGGCCCGGCGCGTATCCTTTGCCCGAAGGAGAATCGCCTATGCCCATCCGGCAACTGCCCGACGATCTGGTCAACCGCATCGCCGCCGGCGAGGTGGTCGAGCGGCCGGCCAGCGTGGTCAAGGAACTGGTCGAGAATGCCATCGATGCAGGCGCAGGGCGGATCGTCGTGACGACGGGTGGAGGCGGGATTTCGCTCATCCGCATCGAGGATGACGGCATCGGCATGGACCGCGCCGATCTCGTCCTTTCGGTGGAGCGCCATGCGACCTCGAAACTGACCGAAGATACGCTCGAAGACATCAGGACGCTCGGTTTTCGTGGCGAGGCCCTGGCCTCGATCGGCGCCGTCTCGGAGTTGTCCATATGCTCGCGCCCGGCAGGCGCCGAGACTGGGCTGAAGCTCGAGATCCTGCGCGGGGAACGGCGCGGCCCGCTGCCGCAGGCGATGAACCGGGGCACCATCGTCGAAGTCCGCAATCTCTTTGCCGCCATTCCCGCGCGCCGCAAATTCCTGAAGTCCGAGCGCGCCGAGGCCGCCGCCATCACGGACGTGATGCGCCGCCTCGCCATGGCCAATCCCGAAATCCATTTCCGGCTCGAAGGTGCGGATCGGACGGCGCAGAACTGGCCCGCCGCACGGGGCGACGGCGCACTCGCGGCGCGCCTCGCGCAGGTGATGGGCACCGATTTCGGCGACAATGCCGTGCCTTTGGGCTTGAGCCGGCACGGCGTCGTCGTAGCGGGCCTGTCGGGCCTGCCGACCTATACGCGCGCCAATTCGTTGTCCCAGTTCTATTTCGTGAATGGGCGTTCGGTGCGCGACAAGGTGCTGCTGGGCGCGGTGCGCGCGGCCTATGCAGATTTCGTTTTCCGCGATCGGTTTCCGGTGATCGCGCTCTTTCTCGCCATCGATCCGGGCGAAGTCGACGTCAACGTCCATCCGGCAAAGGCCGAGCTGCGGTTTCGCGACGGAGGCGCGGTGCGCTCTGCCGTGATCAGGGCCATCTCGGAGGCGCTGGGGGCCGCAGGGTTCCGTGCCGCATCCGCTGCCGAAACCCTGGTCGAAGCCTTCCGCGTCCCCGAATTCGCCGATGCTCCGTCTCCATCGACGTCTCAAGAGGGCGATGCCTGGCGGAGCTCAGCAGCCACGACCCCGGCATCCTTCAGTCGCCCTTCCATAACGCCGCCAGCCTGGATCGGCCTTTCCGAACCGAGCGCGCGCTTCGAGCCCGAACCTCCTGCAGCCGCGGGCCAGGAAGAGCAGGACTTTCCGCTCGGCACCGCGCGCGCCCAGATGTTCGAGAATTTCATCGTCGCCCAGACCGGGGACGGGCTCCTTCTCATCGATCAGCACGCCGCCCATGAACGGCTGGTCTATGAGCGGTTCAAGGCGCAACTCGCTTCGGGCCCCGTCGCGAGCCAGCTCCAGCTGATCCCCGAAATCGTCGAGCTCGCCGAGGACGATTGCGCGCGGCTCGAGGACGCCGCCGCAACGCTGGCCCAACTCGGCCTCCACATTGAGCGCTTCGGGCCGAGCGCCATCGCCGTGCGTGAGACGCCCGCGCTCCTCGGTCGCACCGAGATCGGTCCGTTGATCCGGGACCTTGCCGATGGCCTGGCTGAATGGGGAGATCCCGCGGCGCTGTCTGGACGGCTCGATGCGGTGATCGCGCGCATGGCTTGCCACGGTTCGGTACGCTCGGGGCGTCGGTTGCGCCCCGAGGAGATGAATGCGCTCTTGCGGGAAATGGAAGCGACCCCGCATTCGGGCCAGTGCATCCACGGACGCCCGACTTACGTCGAACTCAAGAAGCGCGACATCGAGCGGCTCTTCGGCCGGCGCTGACCCGCCCCTTGACCCCGCCCGCCGCATGGCGCACCTCTCTGGCATGACCGATATCCTGACCAACGCCGCCGAGTTCACCGTCACCGAGATTTCCAATGCGGTGAAGAGAACCGTCGAGGAGAGCTTCGGCTACGTCCGGGTGCGCGGCGAAATCTCGGGCTTTCGCGGCCAGCACGCCTCGGGACACGCCTATTTCACGCTGAAGGATGCCGGAGCCTGCATCGATGCAGTGGTCTGGAAGGGCAATTTCGCAAGACTGCGCTTCAAGCCCGAGGAGGGGCTCGAGGTGATCGCGACGGGCCGGCTCACCACCTTCCCGCGCTCTTCCAAATACCAGATCGTGATCGAGGCGCTCGAGCCGGCAGGCGCCGGCGCGCTGATGGCGCTGCTCGAGGAGCGCCGCCGCAAGCTCCAGGCCGAGGGCCTTTTTGACCGCGAGCGCAAGCGGCCGCTGCCCTATCTGCCGCGCGTGATCGGGGTCATCACCTCGCCCACCGGCGCCGTCATCCGCGACATCCTCCACCGTCTCGATGACCGGTTCCCGAGCCACGTCCTCGTCTGGCCGGTGCGCGTTCAGGGCGAAACCTGCGCCCCCGAAGTCGTTACAGCCGTCGAGGGGTTCAACGCCCTCGAGGCCAACGGCTCAATCCCGAGACCCGACCTGCTGATCGTGGCGCGCGGCGGGGGATCGATCGAGGATCTCTGGGGCTTCAACGAGGAAGCGGTCGTCCGGGCCATCGCTGCAAGCGCGATCCCCGTCATTTCCGCCGTAGGGCATGAGACCGACACCACGCTCGTCGATTACGCCGCGGACATGCGCGCGCCGACGCCGACCGCTGCGGCCGAGGCGGCCGTTCCGGTGCGCTCCGAGCTTATCGGCTATGTCGAGGATCAGGGACAGCGCCAACGCAGCGCGGCCCGTCGTATCGCCGCAAGCCTGCGCGATCGCCTGCGCGCCGCATCGGCGGGTCTGCCGCGGCCAGCCGATCTCGTCACCGAAGCACGCCAAAGGCTCGATCATGCGGGGGTGAACCTGCTCGCGGCGCTCCGCCATGCCGGCCAGCGCAAGACCATCGAGCTCAACCGCGTCAGCCCGCGCCTGTCCCCGCTGCTGCTGCGCCAGCGGACCGCAGAGCTCTCCCGGCGGCTCGGCGACGCCGGCCGTCGGAGCGATGCCGGTCTGACGCTTTGTATAGAGAGGCGCGACAACCGCCTGCGTACCATCGCGGCAGGGCTTTCCACCCGCGCGCTCGAGGGCGAGATCCGCCATGCGAGGGCGCGTCTTGCGCCCCTGGCCGATCGTCTTGTGGCCGCTCACCGCCCCGCCATCGGGCAGCGGCGGGAGCGGCTCGACACGCTTGGGCAGCTCCTTGCGTCCTACAGCTACCGCAATGTGCTGGCGCGCGGTTTCGCCCTCGTGACCGATGCCGAGGGAGAGATCGTACGCGCTCGGGGATCGCTCGCCCCCGGCGACACCATCAGCATCGAATTTGCCGATGGCGAGATCGGCGCGACGATTGCAGGTGCGCCAGCCTCGCCCGTACGGCGCAAGAAATCCGGCGCGGTCCCCGAAGCCGGGCAGCAAACCCTCTTTTGAGCGACGCGCCGCCCTACTATATGAAGGCCAGAAAAGGGCCCAGCAGATGAACATATTCGACAAGGGCTTCGGCCCGACCGAGGCACAGATCCGTTATCTCGATGGCGATTACGTCGTGATCCGTCCGGGCAATTTCGTCCGCTGCGCGATCACGGGCGCATCGATCCCGCTCGATGAGCTCGCCTATTGGAACGTCGATCGGCAGGAAGCCTATGCCGATGCGCAGGCAGCACACGAGGCCTATACCCGCCACGGGCTCGGCTGAGGTGCAGGACGGCGCGGATTACCGCGTCCTGATCCTGTCCAACGGCCATGGCGAGGACGCCATCGGCGCCGAACTCGTGCGGCGCCTGCCGGCCGGTATCACCGCTGAAGCCTATCCGACCATCGGCAGCGGCGCCGCCTATCAGGGCGTCTGCCCGATCGTCGGGCCCCGTGCCGTCCTGCCGTCAGAGGGGTCCCGCGTCCATCGGGGCTCGCTTCGCGCGGATCTGCGGGGCGGCGCCATCGGAAGGCTCGTCGCCGGGCTCCGCTTTCTGCGCACGCTCCGCAATCGCCATGACGACATCGTGGTGGTCGGCGACAGCCTCGGGATCATCGCGCTCTGGCTCGCCGGGCACCGCGAGGTGCTGTTTCTCGACGTCTACAAGACCGGCTTCGGGCGACCCTATGGCTGGCTCGAACAGAGGCTCGTGCTCAGAACCGCCCGCCACGTCTTCTCGCGCAGCCCCGAACTCGCTGCGGTGCTGAACCGGGCCGGCGGCGCAGCCTCCTGCCATGGCAATGTGATGCTTGACACGGTGCCGCGGGGCAATTTCGATGCCTCGGCGCACCGCTCCAGCCCGCATGCGGTGACGCTCCTGCCCGGTAGCCGCGGCGACGCCCCCGAGAATTTCGCTCTATTCGCGGCCGCCCTCCGCCTGCTGCCCGCCGCCCAACGTCCAGATGTCTTCCTCGCGCTGGCCGGCACGCTCGATCCGGAAACACTCGCTTCGGCTACTGGGCTGACATTCGCCGCTGGCGGGACAGGCGATGGCCTGGGCAGTCTCGAAGACGAGGACTTGCTCATCCATCTCGTGCGTGGCCGGGCGCTGGGCAATCTCCTCGAGGCCTCCGACGCCGCGCTTGCCCTATCCGGCACGGCGGCCATTCAGGCGATGGGATCAGGGGTTCCTGTCATCGGCTTTCGCGGAGCGACCGAGCGGCATAGCCGCTTTGAGGCAGAATCCGCGCTCTTCGGGCCCGGGCGGATCGCAGTCGCCCCGACACCAGAGGCTTTGGCCGGATCCCTGTCGCATCTGCTTTCCGATCCGGAGGATCGGGCGCGCCGTGCGGCGATCGGTCGGGAGCGGGTGGGTGGTACCGGCACGCTCGAGGCCGTGCTCGGGGTCCTCGAGCATCGTCGGCGTCAGCGGTCCGCGCGCGCCAGTGCTTCGGCGTAGAGCGCGTCTAGACGGGCCTTCAGTGTTGCGGCGGCGGTCTCGTCGTCCATTTCCGGTCCGACCTCGAGAGGCTCGCCCATCATCGTCACGATCAGCGATCCTGGATGGTTGATCTGCATCCTGTCCCAGAGGCGCTCGATGATCGTCCGGCGCGAGCTTGCTGCGGCCAGGGGCACGAGCGGTCGTCCAGATTTCCGGGCAAGGGCGATCACGCCTTTCGAAACGGCGCGGCCGGGCACCGGCGGCACTTCGGCGCAGAGATAGACCGATCTGCCGTCACGCAATCCCCGCAGCAGGTTGCGGAAACCGGCCATGCCGCCCGTTCCATGCACCTGCTTGAAGCTCATTCCCGTGCCGAGCACGGCGGTCATGCCGAAGGCGCGGCCATATTCGGCGGCGATCTGTCCGTCCGGGTGCGGGGAGGCAAGCGCCACGACCCGCTTGGGATCGGGGACAATCAGCGGTATCGCGAGGATATTGGCGTGCCAGGAGACGTAGATCGCCGGTTCGAGCGCTGCCGACCGGGCGCGCAGGTCGGAGGGTTCATCGACGATGCGGGAAGTGCGGCGCACGAAGCGCGTGTAGAGCGCCAGAAGCCGCCCGACAAGGCGGCGCAGCCAGAGCGCGTCGATGAGCCCGCGGCTTTCCGCTGGCCCGTCCGGGCCGGGCGAGGGTGTCAACGCGGATCGGTCTGGGGATCAAGCAGCCGGTGCAGGTGAACGATGAAATAGCGCATCTCGGCGTTATCGACCGTCAGCTGCGCCTTCTGCTTCCAGACCGCATAGGCCGAGGCGTAATTGGGGAAGACGCCGACGATATCGACCTCGGTGAGATCCTTGAAGGTCACGCCATCGAGGTTCGAGAGCTCTCCACCGATCACGAGGTGAAGAAGCTGGGCCTGGGAATTGCCTTGGGCGGTGGCGGTCACGGTGTCCTCCGTTCGGGGTCGGGGCTTTCGGGGCATCCATATACGTGCCGCAATGCCGAGTGCAAGACCGGCTTCAGCCAGTCATGCCCGAGCGCGGCAAGGGCGCCATGGCGCACCTCCGGCCGGTTGAAGACCGGCGGGCCCGAGCAGACGTCTTCGAAGTCGGCGCCGGCTTCCGCAAGGATGATGGCCGCGCCTGCAATGTCCCAGTCCTGCGCGCCCCGCCTGGCCACTGCTGCATCGAGCTTGCCCGTTGCCACCTGCACCAGCCGATAGGCTAGCGATGGGTAGGCCGGGCCCCGGGCATAATCGAGCCCTTCGGCCTGCAATTGCTGGTGGACGGCGCCCGGCGCCGGGATCAGCGGCGCCGTGCGGCCTGTCGGAACGGTCGGTTCGATCGATGCTCCGTTGAGCCGAGCCCCTCCGCCCTCGAATGCATCGTACATCTCGTCGCGCGCGGGAGCGTAGACGACCCCCGCGACCGCCCGTCCATCCTCGACGACGGCGAGTGAAACCGTCCAGCTGTCCTCGCCTCGGATGAACCCGCGTGTGCCGTCGATCGGATCGACGACAAAGACCCGGTTTCGCGAAAGACGGGCATCGGTATCGGCCGTTTCCTCGCTGAGCCAGCCATAGTCCGGACGGGCGCCGAGCAATTGCGCCATCAGAAACCGGTCGAGCACGATATCAGCCTCGCTGACCGGCGAGGCGTTTTCCTTCGTCCAAGTCTTAAGCTCGCGCCGGAAATAGCCCGAGGCAATGATGCCGGCGGTCACCGCGCTTGCGCGCAGCAATTCCAGATCGTCTTCCGCTGTCGTGGAAAAGGCGCCGGCCATGATGCATCCGAAGGGAAAGGCAGCGTCCTTCTAGGCCGCGCATCCTGAGGGTGCAAGTCGGCTTTCGCCATGGGAGAGGAGGGCCCGGCCGAAGCACCGGCCGGGCCCTACGAGATCAGAACCGGAAATTGAGACCGGCCCGGACGGTATGGAAGGAGACGGCAGAATCCATCACCAGACCAAATTCCCCCAACTCGAGGTTGAACAACTCTTCCTGGCCGAGATTGGTGTAGAGGTACTCGGTCTTGAAAGTGACGTTGTCGAGCAGCGCATATTCTATGCCGCCCCCCACGGTCCACCCGATGCGTTGGGTCGTCTCGGAGACGCTGAAGGGTTCGCTTTCGGAATCGTCCTCGCCAATGCTGAACTCGCCGTTGATCGAAGAGGTGACCTGCCCCCAAGCGAGACCGCCGGTGACGTAGACCATGAAGCGATCATGGGCGTAACCGAGCCGCGGACGAAGTGTCGCGAACCAATCGAGCCGACTGCCCGCGTCAAAGGAGAGTGCGCTGCCTTCGGGCAGGAGGAAGTCTTCGAGAAATTCCGCGTCGGCAGAAACCCGTCCGTCGATCGTGCTGCCCTGGATGTCGGCCTCTATGCCGAGCACGAACTGGTCCCATTGGTGATTATAGCCGATTTGAGCGCCGCCCACGAAGCCGCCAGAGGTTACATCTGCGCTGCCGCCGATGATCCCGATCGTGCCCGGTGGGGCATCCGGTATCGTGCCGACGCTCAAGGGCGCCAACGCAGGGGTTGGTTCGTCCTCTCCGTAGACCAAGTAGGGATGCTCCATCACGCCGCCGCCATAGCCGCCATTGATGCCGACGTAAAAGCCGGTCCAATCATAGCTTTGGGGCACGTAGACCGGCTCCACCGGAGCGGGGTAGACGCCGAAATCAGCCGCCTGCGCTGCGGTGCCGAGGAGGCCTGTGACGAGCGCAGCGGACAGCATAAGATGCTTCTTCACTTGCTTCTCCAAAGTTGCGGTGCCCCCACGACTTATATCGCACGAGTCACGGGCTCTCCGCGAGGCCAATTACGGCAATTGCCACGCATTTGGACTCTCCTGTGGCAAAAAGACGGCAGCTGCTCAATTTGGATCAACTGTACCCGGCGTCGCGATTCCCCTCCTCAAGGACGGTGCGGCGCTTGCCGCCGGGCATAGTAAACGGGGTCCTGCGCGGATTGTTTAACTGTGCCTTGCAGAGGGTGAGATCCCGCTAACCCTCTTCAAAACCAACGCAAACTTAACCGAGTTTCTTAAGCCGCCGGGCAATGGGCGGGGCTAGATTGGGTCCATCGAAAAGAGAGCGGCCGACAACAAGCTCTCGAAAGTTGACAGTGAGGCAAAGATGGTTCGTGGCGTTGCGATCGAGGGATCGACGGTCATCATGATGTTGGGTGCAGGCAAGGGTAAGGGCGCCGCTGGTCGGCTCGCGCCGCGGTTCGGTCCGGCCAACGACAATGGCCCCAAGGATCCGGTGAACACCGTCACCGTCCGGAAAATGCTCGAAAAGAGCGGCGTGGCGATCAAGATCAAGGTGCCCGTCACCGAATATGTTGGGGTCGCGGTCTCCACAAGCATCTCCGCGGAGGGCCAGCTCACGAGTGCGATCGAGCTCATCCATGGCGATCCCGAGCTCAACTACCGGGTCTTCGAGGAAGAGGGCAACCACAACGTCGTCGCCGAATGGCAGAACTGGGGGCGCAAGCTTCGCCTGCCGCTCTTCATCCGCGCCGGTGACGGCAGCCTCCTGCCATACTCCCAGCAGGTCGATGGCGTGGCCCTCGGCAATGCGACCGGCAGACGGAAACTGGCCGCCGAGGCGGGTCGTCGCCCGCGCTTTTTGAACCGGCGCAAGACCGGTACCGGCGAAACCCTCGTCTGACGCACGAGCCTGTGAAGCGACAGCTGCAACCTTAAGCGTTAATAGCCGTTAATATGTCACCAGCCGGCAACGATCCCATGCACGTTTGACTTGTCCGGCACGATGGTCGGGATTCCCCAAGCACCGACCGTCTTTGGCAATAAGAAGCGACCTCCAAGAACGCTGACGCAGGGCTCCCACGAAAGTGGGGGCCTTGCGGCTTTTTGGGTGTACGCTATCTTCCTCGGCATCTCCCACCCTTCGGTTTCACCATCATGACGACTGGCAACGGCGCGCCCATCATCGTGGCGAAGGGTCTGAAGCGGACCTACAAATCCCGAGGGAAGCCTGTCGAGGCGGTGCGCGGGATCGACCTCACCGTTCGCGAAGGCGAGATCGTCGGCTTTCTCGGCCCCAATGGTGCTGGCAAGACCACGACCCTCAAAATGCTCTGCACACTGCTCGAGCCGACGGGGGGCGACGCAGAAGTCGTCGGCTGTGATCTCCGCGCCGATCCGGTCGGCGTTCGGCGGCGGATCGGCTATGTTTCCCAGGCTGGCTCCACCGCATCCAACGCGCTTGCCGGCGAGGAAATCGTCAGCCATGCCCGGCTCTACGGCATCGGCAAGGCCGAAGCGGAACGGCGCGGTCGCGCGCTCCTCGACGCGCTCGACCTCGCCGACGTCTGGGACCGCAAATGCGGCTCGCTCTCGGGCGGCCAGCGGCGGCGGCTCGATATCGTCATGGGGCTCATCCACGAGCCGCGCCTCGTCTTCCTCGACGAGCCCTCGACCGGACTCGACCCGCAGAGCCGTGCCAATCTCTGGGATCATATTCGGGGGCTGAGGGACAGGATGGGCACCACCATCTTCCTTACGACCCATTACATGGACGAAGCCGACGCCCTCTCGGACCGGATCCTCGTCATCGACCATGGCGCGATCGTCGCCGAAGGCACGCCGGCGGCGCTGAAGGCGGGCGTCTCGGGCGATACGATCACGCTCAGCTTTGCCGATCACGAGACGGCCGAGCGCGCGGCGGACATCGCCGGCAGCCTGGATGGCGCGGACACGCCCGAAGTCGAGGACGCCGTGCTCCGGTTCCGCGTGCCCAATGGCGGCACGGCATTGCCGCAGGTCTTTTCGGCACTCGGGCAGGCCGGCCTCACCCCGATCGGCGTCGAGGTGAAACGGCCGACACTCGACGATGTGTTCCTCACCATGACGGGGCGCTCGCTGCGCGACTGAGGAGTTGATCATGACCTTCTTTAACGACCTCTGGGTGGTGTTCACCCGCGCCATGCGCCTCTCGCTTCGCCAGCCGCTCTGGGTCGCGATCGGGCTCCTGCAACCCATCCTCTATCTCACCCTTTTCGGGCCCATCCTCGAGCAGGTCGCCCAGACCCCGGGATTCCCCCCGGGCGATTCCTGGCAGATCTTCGTGCCGGGCCTCCTCGTGCAGCTCGGCATCTTTGGAGGGCTGTTCGTCGGCTTCGGCATCATCGCCGAATGGCGCACGGGCGTGATCGACCGCATGCTGGTGACGCCGGCGAGCCGCACTGCGCTCATCGCAGGGCGCGTGCTGCGGGACGTCATCGTTCTGGTTGTGCAGGCGATGATCCTCGTCGGAGCCGCCTGGTTCCTGGGGCTGCGCGTATCGATCTGGGCGCTGCTGGCCGGGCTCGTCATGGTTGCGCTACTGGGCGCGGCCTTCGCCTTCATCTCCTACGCCGCCGGGCTCGCCATCAAGAGCGAGGACGGCTTTGCGCCGGTGGTAAACTTCTTTGCGCTACCGGTCCTGCTGCTCTCGGGCATATTGCTGCCCATGACGTTGGCCCCGCGCTGGCTGCAGATCGTCTCGGATTTCAATCCCTTCAAGCACATCGTCGAAGCGCTGCGCGCCATCTTCCGCGGCGATTTCGGTTCGCCCGAGGTGCTGCTGGGGAGTGTGCTGGCGGTGCTGCTGATCATCATCGGCGCCTGGGTAGGCAACCGCGTCTTCGCGGCACAGACGAAATGACCGCCTAGAACGCGGCGCGCTCGAAGACGCGCGAAATGTCGCCCTGCCATTCGCCTTTGTAGAGATCGACCAGATCCTCCGCCGCGGTCTTGCCCGTTCGGAGGGTCTCGGCAATCGGCGCGAGGAAGATGGTCTCGTCTTCGCCTTCCCAGTTGAGGTTTGCCCGACGAGCGAGGCCGCCTCGGGCAAGCTCGAGCATGCGGGCCCCGATATCGGCCACTGTCTCGTTGCGGAAAGGTGTGTGGATGGCGCTTCGCGGCACGGCCCGGCGCAAGGCGTCGCGCTCCTCGGCCGTCCAGTCCTTCACCATCTCCCACGCGGCATCGAGCGCCGCGCTGTCATAGAGCAGCCCCGTCCAGAGCGCGGGCAGGGCGCAGAGCTCCTGCCAGGGGCCCGCATCCGCGCCCCGCATTTCGAGATATTGCTTGAGGCGCACTTCGGGAAAAAGCGTCGAGAGGTGATCCTCCCAATCCTTGATCGTGGGCTTTTCCCCGGGCAGCTGCGGCAATTGCCCGCCGAGAAACGCCCTGAAGCTCTCGCCGGCGCAATTGATGTAACGCCCCTCGCGCACGACGAAATACATGGGCACGTCAAGCGCGTAGTCGGCATAGCGCTCGAAGCCCATCCCGTCCTCGAACGCAAAGGGTATCATGCCGGTGCGGTCGGGGTCGGTATCGAGCCAGATCTGCGAGCGGAACGAGAGATAGGGGCTGGGCTTGCCGTCGATGAACGGTGAATTGGCAAAGAGCGCGGTCGCCACCGGCTGCAGCGCGAGGCTGACGCGCAGCTTCTTGACCATGTCGGCTTCGTCGGAAAAATCGAGATTGGCCTGCACGGTGCACGAGCGGAACATCATCGAGGTGCCGAGCGTGCCGACCTTCTCCATATAGGGCCCCATGATCGCATAGCGGCTCTTGGGCATTTTCGGAATGTCGGCGACCGACCAGGTGGGAATGGCCCCGAGCCCCAAAAAGCCGATCCCGAGAGGTTCGGCAATGGCCCGCATCAGCTTCAGATGCTGGTTGGTCTCCACGCACGTCTCGTGCAGGGTCCGCAGCGGGGCGCCGGAAAGTTCGAATTGTCCACCGGGCTCGAGCGAGATGGATCCGCCGCCATTGGGTTGCTCGAGCCCGATCAGTGCATCCCCATCATGGATCGGGCTGCTGCCCGTGCGGTCCATGACGCCCTCGAGCAGCGCGCGAATGCCGTTCGATCCCTCATAGGGAACGGGCGAGTTGTCCTTCCGGTAGAAGACGAATTTTTCGTGCTCGGTGCCCACGCGCCAAGTGTCCTTGGGCTTCGCGCCGCGCGCCATCGCCTCGATGAGGTCGGCGCGGGATTCGATCTGGGGCGAGGGCTTGGCGCCAGGCATGGCGACTCCGGGGCGGTAGGTTTTCACCGGGACAATAGCGGGGCAAAAGTTGAAAGCAATCCCTTCTATCGCCAATCACCGATGATTGCCTGAATGACCGCAAGTGCGGCGACGGCTGCCGTATCGGCCCTCAGGATGCGGGGGCCAAGGCTGATCGGCACGACGAACTCACGCTTCAGAAGCGCCTCGCGTTCCTCCTCGGCAAAGCCCCCTTCCGGACCAACCAGAAGGCCGATCGGGCGGCCCGCAAACGCCCCGATGACGTCGATGGGCGAGCCGGGTGCGGCGGCCTCGTCGGCAAAGAGCAAGATGCGTTCGGCATGCTGGGCGTCCCACTCGGCGAGCAGGGTTTCGAGGCGCACCTCGTCGCGAACCTCGGGCACGCTCAGCACTTCGCACTGTTCGGCCGCTTCGATCACGTTGGCGCGGATCTTTTCGATCCGGGTATTGCGCGCCTGGGTGTAGCGGGTCACCACCGGCTGCACGATCCCGGCGCCCATCTCGGTCGCCTTCTGCACCATATAGTCGAGCCGGCCGGTCTTGAGAGGCGCAAAGCCATACCAGAGGTCGGGCGCCGGCGTCTGGGCAGCAATCTGCTCGACGGCTTCGAGCGTTACGGCCTTTTTGGACGGATCGATGATGCGCATGCGCCAGGCGCCGTCCCGGCCGTTGAAAGCAATGATCTCGTCGCCCGCCCGCATGCGAAGGACCGCGCCGAGATAGTTGGACTGCTCCCGCCCGAGGGCGAGGGGCGCCTCGCCGGGAAGGGGCGCATCGATATAGAGGCGCTGCAGGGATTTGTACGTGCGGGGCATCTTGCCTCGGGGGCTCGGGCTGGCGATAAGCTCGCAGGCGATTTAGCGCACAAGGACACGACATGCCTACCCCACGCAGACCCGGCACCGTGGCCGATGCCCAGGCCGGCAATTGGGTGGACCGCAGTGCGCCCGAATGGCTGAAGCCCTATGCGCGGCTTGCCCGCTGGGACCGTCCGATCGGGTTCTGGCTCCTCTTCTGGCCCTGCGCCTTTGCCATTGCGCTCGCTGCGATCGCCGGTGCCCCGCTCGACTGGCAGGCAATGGTGCTGATGCTGATCGGCGCAATCGCCATGCGAGGTGCCGGCTGCACCTTCAACGATATCGTCGACACCGATATCGATATGAAGGTCGCCCGGACCCGGTCGAGACCAATCCCTTCCGGGCAGGTGTCGCGACGCAAAGCTGCGTATTTTCTGGTCGCACAGTCGCTGGTCGGCCTCGTCATCCTCATCCAGTTCAACGCCCTCACCATCGGGCTGGGCGTCGCCTCCCTCGCGCTCGTCGCCATCTATCCTTTCATGAAGCGGATCACTTGGTGGCCGCAGCTTTTCCTTGGGCTCGCCTTCTCATGGGGGGCGATCGTGGGGTGGACTGCGACCATGGGCAGCTTCGGACTTCCCGCGGCGCTCCTCTACCTCGGTACCATCTTATGGGTGATCGGCTATGACACGATCTATGCCCTGCAGGACATTGAGGACGACGCGCTGATCGGCGTCAAATCGACAGCGCGCCTGTTCGGCCGGCGTGCCCGCCAGATGGTGGCGCTGTTCTACGCTGGCGCGGTCGCGCTGTGGCTGGGCGCGGGTATTGTGGTGGGTGGGGGGATCATCCTCGTGATCGCCGCTTTGGTGCCGGTCGGCATTCTCGCCTGGCAGGTGGTGACCCTCGATGCCGCGCGTCCCGGCAATCCGCTCGTGCGTTTCAAGGCCAATCACTGGGTCGGCCTTGCGCTAACTATGGCGCTGGTCGCCGAATTCGTCCTCTAGCACTGGCGATCCCCGCCCCGAGGCTATTCCGCAGCATCCCCGATCGGGGTTATGGCGTCCAGATTGCCCATGCTGGCCACGATGTGGTTGGAAAGCGCGTCATAGATGCCCCCATAGGCGTGGCTTGCCCGCATGAGGGCGATCTGCGTGTCCTGAAGGCGCGGAAGGCCCTGTTCGTCGCCCACGATCCGCATGCCGGGCTGCAGCGCGCTTTCGGGCAGGAAGCCGACCGCCAGATCGGTGAGGACGGCGCTCGCGATCGCCGTGGCATTGGACGAGGTGTAGGCGATCCGATAATCGCGTCCGGCTCGGTTGAGCATGTCGATGGCGTTGGTCCGCCAATGGCAGATTTGCGGTCCGCACGCGAGCGGCAGCGGATCCATCGCAAGGGCTTCCCCGCCATGGGATGCGACCCAGAACATCTTTTCGGTCCGAAAGAGCTCGCCGAATTCGTGCAGCGTGCCCTGGGTGAAGACGATGAGGTCGTACCGCCCAGTACGCATGCCCTCGAGCAGCTCCTCGGAGGGCTGGCAGCGCACATCGACGGCGATGCGGGGATGGGTGCGCTGGAAGCTCGACAGAATGACGGGCAGGAGCCTCACCGCATAGTCGTCGGGCACGCCAAAACGGATCGAGCCCGAAAGATCTTCATCGGAGAAATGGTCCAGAATTTCGGCATTGAGGCGAAGCATCCGGCGGGCCCGGGCATAAAGCGCCTCGCCATGATCGGTCAGCGACACCGTCCGTCCCTCGCGAGAGAGCAGGGGATGTCCTAGCCGCTCCTCGAGCCGCTTGATCTGCATCGAGACCGCCGACTGCGTCTTGTGTACCCGCCGCGCGGCCTCGGTGAAGCTGCCGCAATCAGCGATGGCGCAGAAGCTTTGGAGCTGGTCGAGGTCGATCGGCGCGGCCATGTCCCCTATCCATCACGTAAATTGATCCAAGTGATGAATTCTATTTGTTGGACGAATGACGCGCAAGAGCGTTATCGCTTGGACATGGGAACGGGCAGACCGTTTCCCGGCCCGCTCCGCCTCCCCGGAGCCCCGCATTTTTTGGAGACTGAAATGGCTTACTTGCTTTCGAGCGAGCGGCCTGCCGCGTCCGCTGCACCCGCTCATCCCCTCGCATCCATCTTCGCATGGGCAGGGAAGGTGCGCGCCGAGCGCCGCCAGCGCCTTGCGCTGTTCAGCCTTCTCGAACTCGACGATGCGCGTCTCGAAGATCTCGGCCTCAGCCGGGAGGATGTTCGCGATGCCATTCGGAATCGTCCGCGCAGCCTCAACGAGACATTTTCGTCCCGGCGTGCCGTGCGGGCCCGCTCATGGTTTCGGTCCAGCTAGGCCCGGTGCCATCTCCCGGGTCGGCCGAGCCGGCCCAGTTTCCTGACCTTGCCGGGCCTTCGGGCCCGGCCTTTTTTTGCCCCGTTGCGCTCAGGGCAGGGCGCCGAAGCCGTCCTCGAAGCCATTCAGCGACACCGGAATGCCGATCCCTTCCTCGGGCGTCTTGAAGACGACGAAGATCGCGGTCGACCCGCCCGAAAGCTGCGCGACCAGCTCGTCGTCCATCACCACTTCGGCGACGCACCCATTGGGCAAGCAGCGCACGAAGGCGACCCGCCCCAGATCCGTGCCGTCGATATTGAGCCCGAGCCCATTGGGCAGCAGCACCCCGAGCGGCGCCAGCACCCGCAGCAGCCTCGCCTGCTGATCGGCGGTCTTCAGCACGATAACGGAGAGCCCGACATTGGGCTGGTCCTCCGCCGTCACGTTCTGAATGATCGCGCATTGCTCGAAGCTCGCGCCCGGAGGCGTGTCGCAGCTCATCTGCCAGTCGCCGTGCTGCGCCTGGACGACGCCCTGCGCCATCGCGGGCGCAGCGAGGGTCGCGCCGGCAACCGCCATGGCGAATATGGCAAGGGAGCGCAATGCGCGATGGCGGAACTTCACTGGCTTCACTGTGCACTCCTAGAATGGCAGGCGGCGCGGCTCGTGCGCCTAAAGGCGAGGGACCCGGCCCATGTCATAGAGTAGAGAACTGCGGCGGCGATGAGGCAAGCCCCTGCGCCCCGATCCGGGCACAATTTGACGCACAGAGTGCCGGTCGAGTTGAATTGCCTTGCGCCCAAGGATGTGGTTTAGGTCACCTCACAAGGACCAGTTGCGCTCCGCGGCGAGTCGGAGCGGCGTTTCCCATGCCGCATCTTCGCCATGTTTCGGCCGCGTCCGGTTCGGACGGCCCTCGGGTCGCCAAGGGGCAGCTGCCCCCGACAACAACAGATTCGGAATGGGCGCGCGGATCGCGATCCGGCTCCCGGCGGGATTTAAGGGGTTTAAGGTGACGGGAAACATTATCCGCTCGATCGGGGCCGTGCTGGCCGCTTCCGCCATGGCGCTGCCCGGTGCCGCTCTGGCCCAGACCGTGGCCGTGCCGGGCGAAAGCTATGCCGCGCCCGGACAGATCGGGCTCATGTCCTCGGTCACCCCGATCCAGGATTCCATCATTTCCTTCCACAACGGCATCCTGCTGATCACCATCACGCTGATCACGCTTCTGGTGCTGGCGCTCCTCGTCGTGGTCGTGCTGCGGTTCAACGCCAAGGCAAATCCCAAGCCCTCTTCGGTCACCCACAACACCCTGATCGAAGTGGTCTGGACCGTTGCGCCCATCCTCATTCTCGTCGTGATCGCCATCCCGTCCTTCGGCGTTCTGACCGACCAGATGACCACTCCCGATGGCGAGCGTCGCTATCTGGGTGCCAACATCTTCAGCTTCGGCGAAGTCGAGGTTCCCGCGCCCGAGCTCACCGTCAAGGCGACGGGCGCCCAGTGGTACTGGATCTACGAGTATGTCGATGAAGGTCAGGCCTTCGATTCCGCCATGCTCCGCGAGCCCGAGCGGCTGGCCGAAAAGCCGAACCAGCCGCGCCTGCTGGCCGTCGACAACGAGCTCGTCGTTCCGGTCGACACCACCGTGCGTGTCGAAGTGACCGCCTCCGACGTCATCCATGCTTTCGCCGTCCCCGCCTTCGGCATCAAGACCGACGCGGTCCCCGGACGGCTGAACGAAACCTGGTTCCACGCCCGCAAGACCGGCATCTATTACGGTCAGTGCTCCGAGCTCTGCGGCAAGGACCATGCCTACATGCCCATCGCCGTTCGCGTCGTGACGCAGGACGAATATGCGGCCTGGATCGAGGCGCTGCGCAACGGCAACGTGATTGCCGCCAATGCGGTGCTCGAGCCCATCACCTAATAGCGCTCGCTCCAATCGAGTCGCCGACGAGACGATACATAAAGGGATAGCTCAAATGGCCAAGTCAGAGGCTTCTCACCTGGAAGCGCACGGTCAGGCCCACGGAGCGGGGGACCACGCTCACGCCCACGACCACGGCACTCCCACCGGTTGGCGGCGTTACGTCTATTCGACCAACCACAAGGACATTGGCATAATGTACCTGTGGTTCGCGATCTTCGCGGGCATCGTGGGCGGCCTGCTTTCGGGCTTCATGCGCCTTGAGCTGCAGGAGCCGGGCATCCAGATCTTCCATGGCCTCGCGGCAATGGTCTATGGCTCCTCGGGCGAGGCGGCCCTGGACGGTGGCAAGCACATGTACAATGTGTTCACCACCGCCCACGGCCTCATCATGATCTTCTTCATGGTGATGCCCGCCATGATCGGCGGCTATGCCAACTATTTCGTGCCCATCATGATCGGCGCGCCGGACATGGCGTTCCCGCGCATGAACAACATCTCCTTCTGGCTGCTTCCGCCGGCCTTCATCCTCCTGCTGATGTCGATGTTCTTCGAGGGGCCGGTGGGCGCCATGGGCGTGGGCGGTGGCTGGACGATCTATCCGCCATTCTCGACTTCGGGGCAGCCCGGGCCCGCAATGGACTTCGCGATTCTCTCGCTCCACATTGCCGGTGCGTCCTCGATCCTCGGCGCGATCAACTTCATCACCACGATCTTCAACATGCGCGCCCCCGGCATGACGCTGCACAAGATGCCGCTCTTTGCCTGGTCGGTTCTGGTCACCGCGTTCCTGCTGCTGCTCTCGCTGCCCGTGCTCGCCGGCGCCATCACCATGCTGCTGACCGACCGCAATTTCGGCACGACCTTCTTTGATCCTGCCGGGGGCGGTGATCCGGTCCTGTTCCAGCACCTGTTCTGGTTCTTCGGCCACCCCGAAGTGTACATCCTGATCCTGCCGGGCTTCGGCATCATCAGCCACATCGTGTCCACCTTCTCGCGCAAGCCCGTCTTCGGCTATCTCGCCATGGTCTACGCCATGGTCGCGATCGGCGCCGTCGGTTTCATCGTGTGGGCGCACCACATGTACACGACTGGCCTCAGCCTCGACGTGCAGCGCTATTTCGTTGCGGCCACCATGGTCATCGCGGTGCCCACCGGCGTGAAGATCTTCTCCTGGATCGCCACGATGTGGGGCGGGTCGATCACCTTCCGCACGCCCATGCTCTGGTCGATCGGGTTCATCTTCCTGTTCACCGTGGGTGGCGTGACGGGCGTCGTGCTCGCCAATGCCGGTGCCGACCGTGCCCTGCACGACACCTACTATGTGGTTGCGCACTTCCACTACGTGCTCTCGCTCGGTGCGGTGTTCGCGATCTTTGCGGCCTGGTACTACTGGTACCCCAAGATGTTCGGGCTGATGTATAATGAGACCCTGGCGAACATCCATTTCTGGACCATGTTCATCGGCGTGAACCTCATCTTCTTCCCGCAGCACTTCCTGGGGCTCGCCGGCATGCCGCGCCGCTACATCGACTATCCCGATGCCTATGCGCTGTGGAACCGGGTGTCCTCGATCGGCTACTACATCACCTTCCTCAGCGTGGTGATCTTCCTGATCGTGCTCGTCGAAGCTGCCCGTCGCAAGCGCAAGGCCGCGGACAATCCGTGGGGCGAGGGCGCGACCACTCTGGAGTGGACGCTGAGCTCCCCGCCGCCCTACCACCAGTTCGAGACCCTGCCGCGCATTCGCTGATCGGCTGAACGAACCCAGGCGGGCCGCGCCGCGGCCCGCCCGACACGACAAGGAAAGAGCAGACCTTGGCACTCGCCGACGACCATATCCGGACGACCACCATGGGCGGCGCACGCGTCGGCGATTATTTCGCCCTGCTCAAGCCCAAGGTGATGTCGCTCGTCGTGTTCACGGCGCTGATCGGCCTGCTGCTCGCCCCCGGCGAAATCCACCCCGTCGTTGCGGCGATCGCCATTCTCTGCATCGCCCTCGGCGGCGGCGCGTCCGGCGCGCTCAACATGTGGTATGACAGCGATATCGACGCGGTCATGAGCCGGACCGCCAACCGTCCCATACCCTCCGGACGGGTCGAGCGCGACGACGCCCTGACACTCGGGCTCGTTCTCTCCTTCTTCTCGGTGGTGACCCTCGGGCTCGCGACCAACTGGTTCGCTGCGGGCTTTCTTGCCTTCACCATCTTCTTTTACGCCGTCGTCTACTCGATGTGGCTGAAGCGCTCGACGCCGCAGAACATCGTGATCGGCGGGGCCGCCGGCGCCTTCCCGCCGATGGTGGGCTGGGCGGCGGTGACGGGCGGGGTGAGCCTCGAGGGCTTCGTCCTCTTCCTTATCGTATTCCTCTGGACCCCGCCGCATTTCTGGGCGCTTGCGCTCTACAAGCAGGGCGACTACGGCGCGGCCGGCGTGCCGATGCTCCCTAATGTCGCGGGCGAGCAGGCCACCAAGGTCCAGATTCTCGTTTACTCGGTGCTGCTCGTCGCCTCGACGCTGGCGCCCCAGGTGCTCGGCTTTGCCGGCTGGCTTTACACGAGCGTCGCCGTCGTCACCGGCGCGTCCTTCCTCTGGCTTGCGGTTAAGCTTTATCGCACGGGGGCGGATACCCAGATGCGGCGCACGGCGCGTCAGCTCTTCACGTACTCGCTGAGCTATCTCTTCATCATCTTCCTCGCGTTGATCACCGATTACGCGATGCATAGCCTGGGGGTCCTCTGATGACGCCCGCTGAAATGGAGGCCGAGGAAAAGCGCCTCGCCCGCCGCCGCAAGCGCTCGCTCGCGCTCGCCCTCGTCCTGGGCGCGGCCGTGCTGCTGTTCTACGTCCTGACGGTCGTGAAGATGGGACCCGCCATCTTCAACCGTCCGCTCTGAGGAAGCCTCATGACCGACCAGACCTTGCCCACGACGCCTGCCCGCCCGAACAACACGCGCGTCGCGCTGATGTGCGTCGGCATGGTCGTAGCAATGGGCGGCATGGCATATGCGGCGGTTCCGCTCTACCAGCTTTTCTGCCAGGTCACCGGCTTCGGCGGCACGACCCAGCGCGCCGACGGCAACCCCCGCGGGGTCATCGATCGCGTCATGACGGTTCGCTTCGATTCCAACGTCGACCGCGACCTCAGCTGGACGGTGACGCCGTCGCGCCCGATCACCGACCAGATCGGCACCGTTGAAACGGTCAATTACGTTGCGCGTAACCTCACCAATCGTCCGATCTCCGGCACGGCGGTGTTCAACGTGACGCCCGACAAGGCCGGGATCTACTTCAACAAGATCGAATGCTTCTGCTTCACCCAGCAGACGCTGCAGCCGGGTGAGGAGGTCGAAATGCCCGTGACCTTCTTCGTCGATCCCGACCTGGCCGATAATCGGGAGCTCGACACGGTTCGCGAGATCACGCTCTCATATACGTTCTACGCATCAGACAATCAGGGACGCTGACCCCAATGGCCGCTCACACCAAGAATCACGATTATCATCTCGTCCCGATGAGCCCATGGCCCTTCGTGGGCTCGGTCGCTGCTTTCGTAATGGCG
Organism: Arsenicitalea aurantiaca; assembly: GCF_003994485.1. Taxonomy (GTDB): domain Bacteria; phylum Pseudomonadota; class Alphaproteobacteria; order Rhizobiales; family Devosiaceae; genus Arsenicitalea; species Arsenicitalea aurantiaca. Next base: position 267,691 of record NZ_RZNJ01000003.1, on the reverse strand, counting down.
ATCGGCGCCATTGCCTGGATGCAGGACTGGACGCCGTGGGTCTTCTTCATCGGCCTCGCCGGCGTGCTCTACACCATGTACGCCTGGTGGGCGGATGTGGTGAAGGAATCCCAGGCCGGTGACCACACCCCGGTCGTCCAGATCCATCACCGCTATGGCATGATCCTGTTCATCGCCTCGGAAGTGATGTTTTTCGTGGCCTGGTTCTGGGCCTATTTCGACATGTTCTTCCGCTATGACGATGTCGAGCAGCCCGGCCGCGTCGCAGCGACCGGCGGTGTCTGGCCCCCGGCAGGCATCGAGGTCTTCGATCCCTTCCACCTGCCGCTCTTCAACACCATCATCCTTCTGACCTCGGGCACGACCGTCACCTGGGCGCACCACGCCCTGCTCGAAGGCGACCGCAAGGGTCTGAAGTGGGGTCTCATCCTCACCGTGGCCCTGGGCGTGCTGTTCAGCATCGTGCAGATCATCGAGTACACCCATGCCGGCTTCTCGTTCTCCGGCAACATCTATGGCGCGACCTTCTACATGGCGACCGGCTTCCACGGTTTCCATGTGTTCATCGGCACCATCTTCCTCATCGTCTGCCTCATCCGCGCACAGATGGGCCAACTGACCCAGCAGAAGCATCTCGGCTTCGAGTTCGCGGCCTGGTACTGGCACTTCGTCGACGTGGTATGGCTCTTCCTCTTCGCCTCGATCTACATCTGGGGCGCCTGGGGCGTGCCGCTCAGCCACTAGGGCGGCGGCTCACTTAATCCCTTCCGATGGGGCGCGACATGGCTCGCGCCCCATCTGCTTTTGGAGCCCTCGAAATGACGAAAGCCGCGACGCCCAATCCGATCCGGGCCGGCCTACTCTGCCGCTGTCCGCGCTGCGGGGAAGGGCCGCTCTTCTCGGGCTTTCTGGCCGTCGCGCCCGGGTGCTCCCGGTGTGGTCTTGATTTCGGTTTTGCCGACAGTGGCGATGGCCCGGCCATCTTCGTCATCTTCGTTGCCGGCTTCGCCATCATCGCGCTCGCCATGGTCACCGAGGCGATCTTTCACCTCCACCCGCTGATGCACCTGGCCCTCTGGCTGCCGGGGACGGTGCTGCTCTGCCTCGCCCTGCTGCGGCCTTTCAAGGGCGTGATGATCGCCCTTCAGTTCCACAATGATGCACAGGAAGGGCGCAGCGAGTGACGCAGACCGCCTCCAGAGCCCCGATTTCCTTCTGGGCCTTCATCATCCTCATGCTGGGGCTGCTTCTCTGCTTCGTCCTGCTGGGCAACTGGCAGATGGCGCGGCTCGCCGAAAAGGAAACGCTGATCGCGGCGGTCGAGGAGCGGCTCGATCTGCCGCCAGAACCGCTGGCGCCTGCCGAGGCCTGGGCCACGACCGATTTCGCCGCCCTCGATTACCGGCCCGTCACGGTCACGGGCGAATTCATCGGCTCCGGCACGGTACTCGTCTTCACCAGTCTCGAGGGCGGCGGGGGGCGGCTCTCCGGCCCCGGCTATTGGGTGATGACCCCGATGGCGCTCGAAACCGGTGGTGTCGTCATGGTCAATCGGGGCTTCGTGCCACAGGCCGAAGGCCCTCGTTTTCTCGATCAGCCCGCGCCGACCGGAATAACGACCGTCTCGGGCCTCGCGCGGCTTTCCGAAGAGGCCAATCTCTTCACCCCCGCCGCAGATGTCGCGGGACGCATCGAATGGGTGCGCGACACGGCACGGCTCGCCGAATCCGTGCCGGGAGAGGAGGGGCCCGTCGCCCCAGTCTATCTCGATCTCTTCGAGGGCAAGCCCGGCGAACTGCCCCAGGCGGGCCGCACCGTCGTGCAGTTCCCCAACAACCATTTGGGCTATGCCATCACCTGGTATGGCTTTGCGCTCATCACCGTGCCGCTTCTCGGCTTCTGGATCTGGCGGCAGCGGCGTCCCCAGCCGCAAAAATGAGCAACTTGCCCTTTAACCGATGATTGACTAGTTTGCGCCGACCTCAATGAGCGGACTTGAGCGGGTACGCGGCCCCGATGCCCGCGCCCCCCGTCCCAGCAATTACGGTGATCCCCTCAATGGAATTCGTCTCCACGCGCGGTCGTGCGCCGGTGCTGTCCTTCTCCGATGCGGTGCTTGCGGGCCTCGCGAGCGATGGCGGCCTCTACCTGCCACGCGAATGGCCGCGCCTGTCGCTCGAGGAGATCGCAGGCTTCGCCGGCCGCCCCTATGCCGAAGTGGCGTTTGCCGTCATCTCGCGCTTCGTCGGCGGCGAGATCGAGGATGACGTGCTGCGCGCCATGATCGAGGACGCCTATGCGGGGTTCCGCCACCCCTCGGTGGCCCCGCTCGTCGAGCTTGAGCCGGGCCATTTCGCGCTCGAGCTCTTCCATGGGCCGACCCTCGCCTTCAAGGACGTCGCCATGCAGTTCCTCGCGCGGGTGATGGACCACATCCTCGCCGAGCGCGGCGAGCGCGCGACGATCGTCGGGGCAACTTCTGGCGACACGGGCTCGGCCGCGATCGAGGCGTTCCGCGGCCGCGACAACACCGATATCTTCATCTTGCATCCAGAGGGGCGCACCTCCGAAGTGCAGCGCCGGCAGATGACGAGCGTGCTCGACGACAACGTCCACAACATCGCTTTGCGCGGCACGTTCGATGACTGCCAGAATACCGTGAAGGCGCTCTTCAACAACGCGTCCTTCCGCAAGGATGTGCGGCTCTCGGGCGTCAATTCGATCAACTGGGGGCGGATCGTCGCCCAGATCGTCTACTATTTCACCGCGGCGGTGTCGCTTGGCGCCCCCCTGCGCCCGGTCTCCTTCACCGTGCCCACCGGCAATTTCGGCGACATTTTCGCCGGCTACGCCGCCAAGCGCATGGGGCTCAACATCGACAAGCTGGTGATCGCCACCAACGCCAACGATATCCTCGCCCGCACCCTCGAAACCGGCCGCTACGAAATCCAGGGCGTGCACCCCACCATCAGCCCCTCCATGGATATCCAGATTTCCTCCAATTTCGAGCGCCTGCTGTTCGAGGCCGTGGAGCGCAATCCCGATGCGCTGGGCCCGCTGATGGGTGCCATTGCCCAGTCGGGTGGCTTTGATCTGCCCTTCGGCGCACTGGCGGCGATCCGCGCCGAGTTCGCGGCCGGCACCACCAATGAGCCCGCCACCCGCCAGACCATGGCCGAAACCTACCGGTCTGCCGAGTATCTGCTCGATCCTCACACTGCGGTCGGCGTCGCCGTCGCGCGCACCGCCCGGCGCGATGGCGTGCCCATGGTCACCCTCGCCACCGCCCATCCGGCCAAGTTCCCCGAGGCGGTTCGTGATGCGACGGGCATTGAACCGCCCCTGCCTCTGTGGTTGGCTGATCTCTACGAACGGCCGGAGCGCCTTAGCGTTCTGGACAACGACCAGGGTGAGATCGAGCGCTTCATCAAGGCGCGCACCCGCTCAGGGGAGGACCTGCATTGACTGTCAGAAGCACGACGCTCGACAACGGCATGACCGTTTTGACTGACGACATGCCCCACCTCGAGAGTGCTTCGCTGGGCATCTGGGTCAAGGCCGGCTCCCGCAGCGAAAATCCCGACGAGCACGGCATTTCCCACATGCTCGAGCACATGGCGTTCAAGGGCACGGCCACCCGCAATGCCTATGAGATCGCCGAGACGATCGAGAGCGTTGGAGGCGAGCTCAATGCGGCAACCTCCATCGAGCACACCGGCTATTTCGCCCGCGTGCTGAAGGAAGACGTGACGCTGGCCGCCGACATGCTTTCGGACATCCTCCAGAATTCCCTGTTCGATGCCGGCGAGCTTGATCGTGAGCAGCAGGTGATCATCCAGGAGATCGGCGCGGCCCGCGACAACCCGGACGATCACGTCTTCGATCTTTTCCAGTCCGCCGCCTATCCCGGCCAGCCGATCGGGCGCACCATCTTGGGCACGGTGGATTCGGTGCAGAGCTTCGGGCCCGATGCCATCCGCGCCTATCTCGAGCGCAACTACGTCGGCAATCGCATGGTGCTGTGCGCCGCAGGCAATGTCGATCACGACCGGCTCGTCGACATCGCCAATGACCGCTTCCACACCCTGCGCAGCGGCGGCGCCCCCGATCCTGTCCGCGCCGACTATGTGGGGGGCGAGGAGCGCCTCCTGTCCGATCACGAGCAGGCCCATCTCGTGCTGGGTTTTGAGGGACGGGCCTACAATTCCGATGGCTTCTACGCCGCGCAGATCCTCGCCTCGATCCTTGGAGGCGGGATGAGTTCGCGCCTCTTCCAGGAAATCCGCGAGCGCCGGGGCCTTTGCTACTCCGTCTACGCTTTCCACTGGGCCTTCGCCGACAGCGGCATCTTCGGGGTCGCCGCGTCCACGGGCGGGGAAGCCGTCAACGAACTGGTTCCGGTGCTCGTCGATCAGTTGCGCGATGCGGTCGAGACCATATCGGACGAGGAGGTGGTTCGCGTCCGCAACCAGATCCGCGCCGGGCTCCTGATGTCGCTTGAAAGCCCCAGTTCGCGCGCGGGCCAGCTGGCGCGCCAGCAGATCCTCTGGGGGCGCCCGATCGCGCTGCAGGAGACGGTCGAACGCATCAACCGCATCACGGCCGAGCGCGTGCGCCAGATCGCAGGACAGATCTTCACGACCGATCGCGTGTCGCTTGCCGGCATCGGGCCGGTGGGGGGGCTTCCCGACCACAAGGCCATTGCGGCCCGCCTCACCGCCTGAGCCGATGTTCTCCCCCTGGCGCCTGCGCGACGAGACCCCGGTGCTGCAAGGCAGGCGCATCGTGCTTCGCGCCCCGCAGCCACGCGACTATCAGGCTTGGTACGAAGCGCGCCGCTCGAGCATCGCTTTCCTGAAGCCCTTCGAGCCGCGCTGGACGGAGGCGGACCTCGCCCCGCGCGTCTTCAGCGAGCGGCTCCGGCGTGGCCGCGAGGAGGCGCGGGCCGGCACCGATTTCGGCTTCATGCTCTTTCTGGGCGCCAGCGAAGATGCGCCGCTGGTCGGCGGCATTACCCTCTCCAACATCCGCAGGCGCGCTGCCCAATGCGTCACGCTTGGCTATTGGATGGCCGCCTCCCATGCAGGGCAGGGGCTGATGAGCGAGGCGGTGGGGCTCGTCCTTCCATTTTGCTTCGATACTCTCGCCCTCCATCGCGTCCATGCCGCAATCCTGCCGCACAACCAGCCCTCGCGCCGCGTGCTCGAGAAGAACGGATTCCGTGAGGAAGGTTATGCCGAGAACTATCTGCAGATCGACGGGCGCTGGGCCGATCACGTCCTCTTCGGGTTGACGCGGGAGCGTTACGAGGCCCGCCTCATGCCGCCTGCGCGCTTCGCCGTCTAGCTTGGCATCTGCGCTTGTCCCGCCTGGGAAAGCCCGATACCAAGGTTTTTCGTCCGCCACTGCCCCGGGAATGTTTTGCACCTGATGCGTCATCTGATCACCCTCGCGATGTGCCTGATGCTCGCGCTGGTGGGCCTCACGCCTGCTTCCGCTTTCGAGGTGATCACGGTTCCCGAGGACGTCAACGCGGTCAACCTGACCTCGGCAATCGACGTCGTAGCCGGCGAGAACGGTCGCGTGCAGCTGTCCACCGCGGCGGGCGAAGACGGCATCATCCGGCGCATCGAGGTGCTGGCGACCCAGAACGGCACCAATCCGAGCTGGGCGCTCTTTGCCCTGCGCAATGATTCCGATGCGCAGCTCGAACGCCTCCTAGTCGCGCCCTTCTTTCGCCTGCCCGGATCGGGCATCTTCCGACCGGACCTGGGCGCCGAGCGAATCCGTGTCCTGACCCCGAGTGCCGGTATCCGTCCGGTGCGCGCCACCGACCGCGAAGCGGACGTCTTCGAGGTCGTGCTCGACCCCGGCGCGACGGTCACTTTCGTTGCCGAGCTTGCCGGAAACGACCTGCCAGAGCTCTACATGTGGCGGCCTGACGCCTATCGGGACTACGTCAACTCCTTCACTCTCTTCCGGGGCGTGGTGCTCGGCATCTCGAGCCTTGCGGCGGTCTTTCTCACCATCATGTTCGTGGTGAAGGGCAGGGGCATATTTCCCGCCACAGCGGCCTTTGCCTGGGCGGTGCTCGTCTACCTGCTCATCGATTTCGGCGTGCTCGGGCCATTGCTGAGGATATCGAACAGTTACATCCAGCCCTTCAGGGCCGCGGCGGAGGCGGGGATAGCGACGACGCTCTTTGCGTTTCTGTTCATCTACCTCAACCTCCACCGGTGGCATCTGCGCTTCATCCATCTGGCGCTGGCGCTGTTCGTCGTCTTTCTTGCGCTCTTTGCCTTCGCCTTCTTCCAGCCCGAGATCGCCGCAACCGTCGCGCGGCTCGTGCTGGCCCTCCTTGCGCTCTCGGGCTTCTTCCTCATCCTTCTGCTGGCGCTGCGGGGCTATGATCGGGCCGTGCTGCTCGTGCCGACCTGGATCATCTTCATGGCCTGGATCATCTATGGCTGGATGGTGATCACCGGGCAGGTCTCAAATGACGTAGCCCAACCCGCGGTCGCCGGCGGGCTCGTGCTCATCGTCATGCTGCTTGGCTTCACCACCGTGCAGCACGCCTTCTCGGAGAACCAGGTTTCGATCGGCACGCTCTCGGAAGTCGAGCGTCGGGCTCTCGCACTGACCGGCAGCGGCGATTTCGTCTTCGACTGGAACATCGAACGCGACCGCGTGACGGTCTCGGACGAACTCGCAACGCGGCTCGGGGAAAGACGGGGTTCGCTGAGGGGCGCAATCAAGCGCTGGCTCGACCGCGTGCATCCCGATGACCGCGACCGGTTCCGCACCGCCTTCGACACCCTCGTCGAACTCCGGCGCGGCAAGGTCTCCGCTGACATGCGGATCGCGACCCATGATGGCAGCTTCCGCACCTTCCGCATGCGGGTGAAGCCGGTGCTTGGCGGCGACGGGCAGGTCAATCGCATCGTCGGGACCCTTCAGGACGTCAATGAAGACCGCGCCTCCCGGGATCGGCTGCTTCATGATTCGGTCCATGACAGCCTGACCGGCCTCCCCAACAAGAAGCTCTTCCTCGATCGGCTCGAGCGTGCGCTCATTCGGGCGCGCATGCCCAACGGCATCAAGCCGGCGGTCTTCCTCGTCGACATCGATCGGTTCATGGATCTCGAGGAGCGGGTCGGGCATGCGGCCGCCGATTCCGTCCTGCTCGCCATTTCACGGCGCATCGCCCGTGTCATGCGGCCGCTCGATACCGTGGCACGGCTCGGCGGGGACCAGTTCGCCGTCATCCTCTCGTCCGAGCCGGCAGCGGGCAAGATCGCCGAAGTTGCCGAACAGATCCGCAAGGCCCTGAAGGCGCCGTTCAATTTCGGCGAGCGCGACCTGTCCCTCACCGCCTCGATCGGGGTCACCATATATGACGGCAATCCCTCGAGCGCGCCCGACGTGCTCAGGGATGCCGAACTGGCCATGTATTACGCCAAGCGCCTTGGCGGCGACCGTATCGAGGCCTATCGCGCCTCGGCCCGCTCGATTGCCGCCTACAGCCGTGCGAGCGAGGAGGATCTCGATCGTGGGCTCCGCCACGGCGAACTGCAGGTCCAGTTCCAGCCGATCGTGGATATCCACAGCGGCCAGATCGCGGGCGCCGAAGCGCTCATGCGCTGGGAGCATCCGCAGCGCGGCGTCGTGACGCCCGACGAGTTCGTGCCGCTCGCCGAGCGTACCGGCCTCATCGAACGGCTCGGCCGGCTCGCCTTCGAGCAGGCAGCCGGTCAGACGCGGGAATGGATGAACACGCTTCCGCTCGACGAGGATTTCTTCATCTCGGTCAACCTGTCCCCCAGCCAGCTCGCAAGCGAGACCCTGCTGAACGACATGCGTGCGCTCGTTTCGGAGAATCGCGCGGTCGCGGGCCATCTGAAGCTCGAGATCACCGAATCGCAGGTAATGACCAATCCCGAGCACTCCGCCTACATGCTCGCGGCGCTGAAGACGCTCGGACTGCGTCTCGCGCTCGACGATTTCGGCACGGGGCACTCCTCGCTCTCCTACCTCCACCGCTTCCCGTTCGACACGATTAAAATTCCTGCACCTTTTGTGCAAATTTCAGATGAAAGTGGCATGTCCCACACTCAGGTACCGATCATGCGCTCGATCATGGCGCTGGCGGCCGAACTCGATCTGGCGGTCATCGCCGAAGGGGTCGAGACCCTCGAAGAGATCGAGCGATTGCAGGCGCTTAACTGCCATTATGCGCAGGGCTATGCCTTTGGCGCGGCCATGAGCGGCGCCGAGCTCACCAAGAAACTGCAGGCCCAGTTCGCCCGCTAGGCGGACGCCACCTCAGCCGTGCCCGGCCTCCGGCGAGAGGCTCGCCCGCGTTATCCCGAGCTGGCCAAGCGCCGCCTCGTAGCGTTCGCCGAGAGGTCGGTCGAACAGCAGCCCGCGCGAAAAAGGCACGGTGAGCCAACCGTTTGCCTTGATCTCCTCTTCGAGCTGGCCGGGGCTCCAGCCGCAATAGCCAAGCGCGAACAGTGCGTCGGTCGGCGCGTCCTCGAAGGCGATGGACTTGAGGATGTCGAGCGTGGCGGTGAGGCAGATGTCGTCGCTGACCGCATAGGAATTGCCGTTGCGGAAGTAATCCGGCGAGTGCAGCACGAAGCCCCGGCCCTTCTGCACTGGGCCTCCGCGGAGCACGACCTTTTCACGGACCCGGGAGGGGAGGTTGATGATCTCCTCAGGCTTGCCCAGCTCCAGTTCCTCGAGAATGTCGCCGAAGCGCATTTCCTCGAGTTCCTGATTGACGACGAGCCCCATGGCCCCCTCCTCGCCATGCCCGACCATGTAGATCACGGTTTCGCGAAAGCGCTCGTCGCCCATGTCCGGCATCGCGACGAGAAACTGGCCTTTGAGGGAGATCATCGCATTCATTCCATTCGGTAACGCTTCCATTTTAGGCCGCGATGGCAGCCCCTGCATAGCGTGGCGCGTTCACGAAGCCCTGATTGCACGCGACTTCTTCTTTAACGCCTGGTGGGCTATCGGGGGACATGCACATACCCATGCCGATCGCTGCCCTAGCTCTGCTTGCCCTCGTGATGCCCACTCAGGGGCAGGCGGGGCAGTCCGACTGGCAGGAGGTGGCCCCTGACGTTCGGGTGCGTCTGATCGCAAGCGACGTCCGCGAGCCAGATGGCACGCTGCGCGCCGCGCTCGAGATCGACATGCCCGAAGGGGTGAAGACCTATTGGCGCGTGCCCGGGGAAACCGGCATACCGACCGAGTTCGACCTGTCCGGGTCCCTAGGCATAAGCGGCCATGAGGTGCACTGGCCTTACCCCTTGGCCGATACCAAATCCGGCTATCTCGATTACGTCTATTATGGGCACACCGTTCTGCCATTCAGCGTCCGGCTGTCGGATGGCCCGGTCCGGATCGAGGCGATGATGGTGATGGGCATCTGCTCGGACGTCTGCGTCCCCGTCCAGGCGCGCCTAAGCCTTCCCGTCGACTTCGAGACGCCGGATCGGGCGAGCGCGCTGCGCATCCGGCAGGCTATGGCGGAAACCCCGATCGATTGGACCGGGCCTCACCCTGCGATCGGCCCCGTGGAATGGAGCGTGCGTCACGACGCGCTCGCGGTGTCGCTGCAAAGCCCTGATATTGATCCAGAATCCATCATCGTTGATGCAGGCGCGCGCGGGCCATTGTTCGGTGCGCCGCAAAAAAGCCCCGATGGAAACCTAGTCCTCCTGCCATTGCTGGGCAAACACGATGCTGCGGGCTTGGAGGGCAAGTCCATCAACATAACCTTCGTCACGCCGGCCGGGGCTTTCGAAATGTCCCGCAGGGTGGCCCCTGCGCAGTCGACGCGGGCTGGGCAATAAATTAAGGTCGCGCCGCACCTTCGGTTACGGTGTACAACAATCATAACAGACAAGGCCATGGTGAGCATGATCCAGCCCGGTGAAGCCGTTCCTTCCGTACCCGTAAAGCATGTCAGTGCCTCAGGCGCGTCGGATGTCGACAGCGCCGCCCTGTTGGGTGAGGGGAGGGTGGTGTTCTTCACCGTGCCGGGCGCTTTCACGCCGACCTGCCACAAGAACCATCTTCCCGGCTTCATCGACAATGCAGCCGCCATCAAGGCCAAGGGCGTCGATCGCATCGTCTGCGGCGCGGTCAACGACTATCACGTCGTGACCGCCTGGGCCGAAGCGTCCAATGCGCTCGGCAAGATCGACTTCCTCTCGGACGGCAATGGCGAGCTCGCCCGTGCCATGGGGCTGGAGAAGGATCTGAGCAAGGCCGGCATGGGCGACCGTTTCGTGCGGTCGGCGCTTCTGTTGCGCGACGGGAAGGTCGAAGCGGTCTATGTCGAGGACGCTCCGGGCGTCACGACCAGCGGCGCGGCCTCGATTCTTACCGCTCTGGAAGCCAGCCAGGGTTGATCCGGACGCAGGGGAAAAGATGATGCTGACGATCTCAAAGCTCGATGCAGTCGTGCGTGTCGGTGGTTTTGGCCTCGCCGCAATGTTGCTTGCGGGTTGTTCGATGGGCAACATGATCGGTGGCGGTGGAACGAGCACGAGCCAGCAATTCGCCAATGCGAGCCCGACCCAGGCCGAGCTGGCCCAGGCCACGCCGCCACTGCCAGCCATCGCGACCGAATGTCCCCCGATCCGTGTGCGGCCGGGCGGGGAAGCATTGTTCTCTTATGGCAGCGGCCAGGTCGGCAATGCGCGGGACCTGCAGTATCAGGCCGTCATCGATCGGCAGAGCCGCAACTGCGTCGTCTCCAACGGTCAGATCACCGTCCGCATGGGCGTGGTCGGGCGCTTCCTCCAGGGTCCTGCGGGCAACCAGAGCAGCGCGACATTGCCCCTGCGATTTGCTGTGGAGCGTGACGAGGTCGCGGTCTTCTCAGAGAAGTACGACATTCCGGTTGCGATCACCCCGCCGAACCAGTCCGAAGAGTTCGTCAAGGTCGTCGAGAATGTGACAATTCCCTATGTGGGCGGCGAGAACATCGTGATCTGGGTGGGCTTCGACACGAGAGGCTGAAGGCGCCATGGTCCGGATTGACTCCGGACCGGTTTGCCGCCAAGAGTGAATTGACTGCGGGAGAGACCGGGCATGCCCGGCGCCGAAGGAGCAACCGCCCCGGAAACTCTCAGGCCAAAGGACCGCAGTCGCACTGGACTCTGGAAAGCGGGTCGTAGACCCCACCGAAGGAGCAACCTGCCACAGGCGGGGAAATCTCTCAGGTTAGCGGACAGAGGGGGCATTTCGGGCAGTCCTGAGCGGGCTGCGCAAGGTGCCTCTAACCGTCTGGTGAACCATGGCCAATGCGCCGGGAGACGACACTCTCAAAACCACGCTGCTCAACTCACGGCACGTCGCGCTTGGCGGGCGTATCGTGCCGTTTTCGGGCTATGCGCTCCCCGTCCAGTATCCCAGCGGGATCATCGCCGAGCACAATTGGACGCGCGAACATGCGGGTCTCTTCGACGTCTCCCACATGGGCCCGGCATTCCTCATGCTGGCCGAACGGACCGGTGAGCCGGAGGCTGATCACGCCGCGATCGCCGCGCTGATCGAGCCGCTGGTTTCGGCCGATGTGCGCGGGATGAAACCCGGGCAGTTGCGCTACAGCCTCCTGCTCGACGAGCGCGGTGGCATCCTCGATGATCTCATGTTGGCCCGGCCGGCATCACCGGACTGGGCGGGCGTGTTGTTCCTCGTCGTCAATGCCGGGACCAAGGATGACGACTTCGCCCGCATTTCGGCCGCCTGCGGCACCGCCGCGCAGCTCAACCGGGCGGACAATTGCGCTCTCCTCGCGCTTCAGGGACCCGAGGCGGTAGCGGTGATGGCGGCGGCCGTTCCGGGCGCCCAGGCCCTCGGCTTCATGCAATACGAAAGCTTTGACTGGGGCGGCACGCGCCTCGTCGTTTCCCGCTCCGGCTATACCGGCGAGGACGGCTTCGAAGTTCTCGTCGCCCCAGAGCAAGCGCTCGCTTTCTGGGACACGTTGGCTGCCGATCCACGGGTTCGTCCGGCAGGGCTCGGTGCTCGCGATTCGCTGCGGCTCGAGGCCGGGCTGCCGCTTTACGGGCATGACCTCGATACGAGCGTGTCGCCGATCGAGGCCGGCCTCGGTTTTGCTCTCTCCAAGCGTCGCCGGTTGAACGGCGATTTCCCGGGTGCGGAGCGGATCCTCGGTGAACTCGATCGCGGACCGTCTCGCCTGCGCCTAGGGCTGCTGGTCGATGGTGCGCCCGCCCGGGAGGGCGCGAGCATACTGGATGCTGATGGCGCCGAAATCGGTCGCGTCACCTCGGGAGGCTTTTCGCCGACGCTGGGACGCGCCATCGCCATGGGCTTCGTGCCTCCCGCCTTTGCCGCTGAGGGCACCGAACTCCAGGTCAGCGTGCGCGGCCGCGCGCAGCGCGCCGTCGTCACGCCGATGCCTTTCGTCCCCCACCGCTATTTCCGAAAATCCTCCTCATCCGGGATCTGACCATGACCACGCGCTTTACCAAAGACCATGAATACATTCGCATGGAGGGGGAGATCGGCGTCGTCGGCATTTCCACCTATGCCCAGGAGCAGCTTGGCGACATCGTATTCGTCGAGTTGCCAAGCGTCGGCCAGACTTTCGCAAAGGGCGACGAAGCGGCCGTCGTCGAATCGGTGAAGGCTGCATCTGAAATCTATGCTCCGGTCAGCGGCACCGTGACGGAGGTCAATGAGGCACTCGCCGGCGAGCCCGGGCTCGTCAATACGGCGCCGGGCGCTGAAGGCTGGATGTTCAAGATTCGTCCCTCCGACCCTTCCGAGCTCGAGGGCCTCATGGACGAGGCCGCCTATGGCGCGCTCATTGGCTGAGGAGCGGGACGAGACATGCGATACCTTCCACATTCCGAAGCCGACCGCGCGCACATGCTCGCGACCATCGGCGTTGCGGACGCCGAGGCCCTGTTCGCGGCAGTGCCGCCCTCGGCGCTGCAACTGCACGCGCTGGACCTGCCTCGCCACAGCCCCGAACTTTCCGTCGAGGCGCATATGCGGCGCCTCGCGCAGGCCAATCATGCGGCTGGAGATGGCCCGTTCTTTCTGGGCGCCGGCGCCTATCGCCATCACGTCCCGGCGAGCGTCGATCATCTGATCCAGCGCTCCGAATGGCTGACGGCCTATACGCCATACCAGCCCGAGATCTCGCAGGGCACACTCCAGATGCTCTTCGAGTTCCAGACCCAGGTCGCCCATCTGACCGGAATGGAGGTCGCCAATGCCTCCATGTATGACGGTTCGACCGCGACCGCGGAAGCCGTGCTCATGGCCAAGCGCATCACCCGGCGCAACAGGGTGCTGCTGTCGGGCGGACTTCATCCGCAATATCGCGACGTCGTCCGCTCCTATCTGGGGGAGGACGAAGATCTCATCTGCCTCAGCCCCTCGCCTGAAGGGCAGGGGGATATCCTCGACCGGCTCGACGACAGGACGGCTGCGATCGTCATCCAGACGCCCGACTTCTTCGGTCACCTGCGCGACCTCCGCCGGGCTGCCGACGCCGCGCATGCCATCGGCGCGCTGCTGATCGTGGTCGTGACGGAGATCGTTTCGCTCGGCCTCCTCGAAGCCCCGGGCGCTCTTGGCGCCGACATCGTCGTTGCCGAGGGCCAGTCTCTGGGCAATGCGCTCAATTTCGGTGGCCCCTATGTCGGGCTCCTCGCAACCCGCAAATCCTTCGTTCGGCAGATGCCCGGACGGCTCTGCGGGGAAACGGTGGACGCCAGCGGGCGTCGCGGGTTCGTGCTGACGCTGTCGACACGCGAACAGCACATCAGGCGCGAGAAGGCGACCTCCAACATCTGCACCAATTCAGGCCTCTGCGCGCTCGCCTTCTCGATCCATCTGTCGCTCCTGGGCGAGGCGGGCCTCGTCCGGCTCGCAAGGCTCAATCATGAGCGCGCCAATACGCTCGCCGATGGGCTTGCGAGGCTGGAGGGCGTAAGGCTGCTCAACGGGACCTTCTTCAACGAGATGACCATAGCCCTGCCTGTACCAGCCGCGGAAGTTGTCGAGGCGCTGGCCATGCGGGGCATCATTGCGGGGCTTCCCGTCTCACGGCTTCTGCCCGGCGACCCGTCGGTCGATAACCTTCTGGTGCTCGCCGCAACCGAACTGACGACCGATCAGGACATTTCCGCTCTCATCGAAGGGCTACGGGAGGCGCTCGCATGAGCATGAACAAGGAAGGCCGCCCGACGGCCGCTGGCGCGGTCACCGCGATCCGCACCGCCGCTCTTCTCCCCGACGAGCCGCTGCTCTTCGAGATCGGCGACCGGGAGCATTCGGGTGTCGATCTGCCCGAGGTGGAGATCGGCGAAGATCGGCTCGGCGGCTTCGGTCGCCGGACCTCACTCGATCTTGCCGGTCTCACCGAACCGGAGGCGATGCGCCACTATGTGCGCCTCAGCCGGCTCAACATGTCGATCGATGCCGGCATGTATCCTCTCGGCTCGTGCACGATGAAGCACAATCCGCGCCTCAACGAGAGGATGGCGCGCCTGCCAGGCTTTGCCGACGTCCATCCGCTGCAACCGGTTTCGACCGTACAGGGCGCCCTTGCGGTCATGCAGCAGTTGTCGGACTGGCTCATGACACTGACCAACACCGCGGCCGTGGCGCTTTCGCCCAAGGCCGGTGCGCATGGCGAGCTGCTGGGGATGATGGCGATCAAGGCCGCCCAGGAGGCGCGCGGAGAAGGCCATCGCCGGGTCGTCCTGGTGCCCGAGAGCGCGCATGGGACAAACCCCGCCACGGCCGCGTTTCTCGGCTATTCGGTCCGCTCCATCGATGCTCGGGCCGATGGCACGGTGGACGTGGAGGCGGTGAAGGCTGCGCTCGGTCCGGATGTGGCGGGGATCATGCTCACCAACCCCAACACCTGCGGGCTCTTCGAGCCTCAGGTGATCGAGATCGCAGATGCCGTCCACGCGGCCGGCGGGTTCTTCTACTGTGACGGCGCGAACTTCAATGCGATCATGGGGGTAGTGCGCCCGGGCGATCTCGGTATCGACGCCATGCACATCAACTTGCACAAGACGTTCTCGACGCCCCATGGCGGAGGTGGACCGGGCGCTGGCCCCGTGGTGCTGTCCGAGGCGCTGGCACCCTTCGCGCCGCTACCATTCCTCAGGCGCAATGGCGACGGGCTGGAACTGGTCGAGCATGTCGAGGGCGAGGCGCTGGGGCGCATCACGGCCTTCCACGGGCAAATGGGCATGTATGTGCGGGCGCTCACCTACATGCTGAGCCATGGTGGCGACGGACTGGCGCAGGCTGCCAAGGATGCGGTGCTGAACGCCAACTACATAAAGGCGCGGCTCGAAGGCACCTTTTCAGCGCCGTTCGGAGGTCAGCCCTGCATGCACGAGGTCCTGTTCGACGACAGCTTCCTCGAGGGGACTGGCGTGACGACGCTGGACTTCGCCAAGGCCCTGATCGACGAAGGCTTCCATCCGATGACCATGTATTTCCCGCTGGTCGTGCATGGCGCCATGCTGATCGAGCCGACCGAAAGCGAATCGCTCCAGACGCTCGATCGCTTCTGTGACGTCATGCTGGAACTGGCTTCCGCGGCCAGGGCGGGCGATGCGGAGCGCTTCACCGCGGCACCGCATGCAGCGCCGCGGCGACGTCTCGATGAAACGCGGGCGGCGCGACAGCCCGTGCTAAAATGGGAAGAAGCCGAGGGGCGAGCCGAAGCGGCAGAGTAGGCGGAGGCTGCCGGGAACCCCCACCCGGCTTCCCCCTAGAGTAGAGGGAGGAGAGGGAAGACCCTCGAGTGTCGCGCTTCGCACCAGACTGTTCCTCCCCCTATCAGGGGGAGGTTAGGTGGGGGTAGCGGGAACGATGCGTCGGGCCCGACAGGCGCGACAGGTACCTCAGACCCCCGCCCCGCCTTCTGGGAGGAGGGCGAGAAGACCAAAGCGCAGACCATAAAAAAAACGGGCCCCGAGGGGCCCGTTGGTATTCTGCGGCGCGTGGAGCTCAGTTCAACCGGGCGCCGACGTCGTTGATGGATTTCTGCACGAGGGCATCGCCCTTTTCGCCCATCTGCTTTTCGAGCAGCACGCGGGCTGCGTCGACCGCCACGTCCGCTGCACGGGAGCGGACTTCGGCAAGAGCCTGGGACTCGGCCTGCGCGATCTTGTCCTCGACCGCCTTGGTGCGGCGGGCGATCAGGGCGTCGAGCGAAGCGCCGGCCTCAGCCGTCAGGCGGAAGGCCTCTTCGCGAGCCGCCAGAACGATGCCTTCGGCTTCCTTCTCGGCGTCTTCACGCTTGCGCTCATACTCTTCGAGCAGCGCCTTGGCTTCCACCCGGAGCCGGTCAGCTTCGGCAAGATCGGACTCGATCTTGGCAATGCGGGTGTCCAGCGCCTTGGCGATCATCTTGTGGGCACCGAAATAGATGATGATGCCGATGAAGATGACGAGGGCGAGCGTCGCCCATACGGAAGCCCAGCTGGTGGCGTCGAGATCGAACATGGGCCTCTACTCCTTGGAAACCTGGCTGACGGCCTCACGGGCCTCGGCCTGCGAGACTTCGCCGGTCAGCTGGCCGACGAGGGCCTGAACCGTGTCGGCCGCGATCTCGTCGACATTGGCGAGCGCCTGAGCCTTGGTGGCGGCAATGCGTGCCTCGGCGTCTTCGAGCTTGCGGGCAAGGTCCTGTTCGACCTGTGCACGCTTGCCGTCGATGTCGGCCTTGATCGAAGTGCGGGTCTCTTCGGCCATGGCCTGGGCCTTGGCGCGGGCTTCGGCGAGCGCTGCCTCATAGGCGGCGATGGCGGCGTCCGTCTTCTTGCGCGAATAGTCGGCGGCGGCCAGGTCACCTTCGATACGGGCCTTGCGCTGCTCGAGGATGCCGCCAATCCGGGGCAGGGCCATGCGGCTCATGACCACGTAGAGGAAGGCAAAGCAGATCGCGAGCCAGAGAAGCTGGTCGCCGAATGTGGTGGCATCGAAAGGCGGGAAGACGTCGGAATGGTGCGCGTCGCCATCGGCTTCGGTGGTCGCGTGCAGTTCCTGTTCGTCGGCAGTCAGCGGATTGGGTTCGCCAACTTCCTCGACTTCGATGGTGGGTGCGGTTTCGCCCAGGGCGTTACCGGTCTCTGCCTGCGCTAGCACTAGCAATTGGCCGTCCATTGGCATCACCATATCGGAAATCTGGTCCGGTCAGCCCGGACGAATGGCCGGCAGCCCGTTGCGGGGCCGCCGGCGAAAGGGCGTCTCTGATCTCGATCAGACTGCGAACAGGAGCAGCAGCGCGACGAGGAACGAGAAGATGCCGAGAGCTTCGGTCACGGCGAAGCCGAAGATCAGGTTGCCGAACTGGCTCTGGGCTGCAGCCGGGTTGCGGAGAGCGCCGGTGAGGAAGCTCCCGAAGATGTTGGACACACCGATGGCAGCGCCGGCCATACCAAAGCAGGCGATACCTGCACCGAGAAACTTTGCGGCTTCAGCTTCCATTTAGATTTCCTTTCGAGAGCTAAGCGAGGGTTTTCCGGTCGGCCACGCGCCGCCGGAGAGTTGCGGGATGCGGATCAGTGCGAAGGATGAACCGCGTCGTTGAGATACATCGAGGCGAGCACGGCAAACACATAGGCCTGCACGGTCGACACCATGAATTCGAGCGCCGTGAGGGCGACCGCCATGATCAGCGGAAGCACTGCGCCCAGCACGCCGAGGAAGCCGAGCGAACCCAGCGTCACGACGAAACCGGCAAACACCTTGAGGGTGATGTGGCCTGCCAGCATGTTGCCGAACAGACGGACGGACAGGCTGACCGGGCGGGAGAGGAACGAGATGACCTCGATCGGAACCACGATCGGCAGCACATAGCCAGGCACGCCGGCCGGAACGAAGAGCTTGAGGAACTTGACCCCGTGCCGGGCGAAGCCATAGCCGATCACCACGACCATGACGAGCATGGCCAGCGCGAAGGTGACGATGATGTGGCTGGTCACCGTGAAGAAATAGGGGACCATGCCGAAATAGTTGGCAACAAGGACGAACATGAAGAGCGAGAAGACAAAGGGGAAGAATTTCATCCCTTCGGTTCCAGCGGCGCCCCTGACCATGTTGGCCACGAACTCGTAAAGCATCTCCGAGGCGGCCTGCGCGCGGTTCGGAATGATCTTCCGCCCGGCGGTGGAGAGCAGGAGCCATGCCGCGATGGTGCCGACGGTCAGCACCATGAAGAGCGAGGAATTGGAAAAACTGATGCCGGTGTCGCCCAGCGTGAAGATATCGTAGATCGCAAACTGGTGGATCGGGTCTACTGTGTTCGGATCGGCCACGCCGCAACCCCTTGCGCTGAACTACTTGTCGTCGTTTTCGTCTTCGTCGTCCGGAGCGAGCTCCGATCGTGCCGGCACGGGTGCCGCATTGTTCATTTCCGCCACCGCTCGGGTGACGTTTACGATGCCCGCCGCAAACCCCAGAAGGAGCAGCACCAGCATCGCCCAAGGCCGCGTGCCCACAAGGCTATCTATAAGATAGCCGAGGCCCGTGCCCACCAGGATCGCGGCAATGAACTCCGAACCCAGCCGTATCGCACGGCTCAGCGCGGTCATGTCCCTTGCCGCAGCACCCCCTACTTCCGCACCCTCGCGGCTGCGTTGCGCCGCCGCGATCCGCGAAGCGAGGTCGCTCGTTTCGCGGTTCACCGATCCGGTCGGACGCTTCGTGTCATGCGGTTCTGCCATGGCGTCCGCCGTGTCGTCCGGCCCGGCACCATAGTGGGCCTGCCTGCTAAGTCGCGCGCAACATAGTGAGGCGATACTATGGTGTCAAGAACCGCAATTGTGGTCTAAGTGACTGAAACCAAATATGTTTAGGCCCGTGAGGCATGGTGCGGCACCTTGTCCGGGCCGAATGTCCCCCGCTCAGACGGCCTCGAGGAAGGATTCCGCACCCTTCAGGTCCACCGATACGAGCTGGCTGACGCCGCGTTCGGCCATCGTCACCCCGAAAAGTCGATCGAGGCGGCTCATCGTGATCGGATTGTGGGTGATGACGAGGAATCGCGTCTCGGTTCTCGTCCGCATCGAATCGAGCAGGTTGCAGAACCGTTCGACATTGGCATCGTCGAGCGGAGCATCGACCTCGTCGAGCACGCAGATCGGTGCGGGATTGGTGAGGAAGACCGCAAAGATCAGGCTCATCGCCGTCAGCGCCTGCTCTCCGCCCGACAGCAGGGTCATCGTCGAGGGCTTCTTGCCCGGCGGTCGAGCGAAGATTTCGAGCCCCGCCTCAAGCGGGTCCTCGCTTTCGACGAAGCGCAATTCGGCCGTCCCGCCGCCGAAAAGCGAGGTGAACAGCGTCTGAAAGTGGCCGTTGACCTTCTCGAAGGCTTCGGACAGCCGCTGCCGCCCCTCCCGGTTGAGGCTCTGGATCCCCGTGCGCAGTTTGGCGATGGCCGCGATGAGATCGTCACGGTCCCGCGTCATGGTTTCGAGTGTTTCCCGAACCTCCTCGGATTCCCGCTCGGCATTGAGGTTGACCCCGCCCAGGCGCTCGCGCTCAGCCTTCAGCCTCTCGAGTTTCTGCTCGACCGGACCCTCCTGGGGCAGCGCTTCGTGCGCCTTGATCCCCGCGGCCTCTGCGGTCCGCTGCGCCGGAATGCCCAGGGTCTCGTGCACTTGCCGCTCGATCTGCTGGCGTTGCCCGGCAAACCCCTTGATACGCTCTTCAATGCGTCCGAGCTGCTCGCGAACGCCTGAAAGCCTCTCCGCGGCGAGCCGTTGCGCGCGATCGGCCTCCTTATGACGGGCCTGCGCCGTGGCGAAGGCATCGCTGGCGTCTTTGTGGGCGCGGCGCGCAGCCTCGATCTCCAGCGCTAGCGCGGCTTCCCGGCCGGCAAAGCCCTCCGGCGTTTCCTCGAGAGCCTTTTGCTGCGCGGCGATCTCCGCCATTCGGGCGGCGAGAGTGTCGGCCTGACGCTTCGCCGCATCCTGGCGCCGTTGCCAACCCTCGGCGTCCCGCGCGATCTGGTCGAGCCGGTTGCGTCGCATCCGGGTCGCCGCTTCGAAACTCCCGAGACGCAGCCGTGCCTGCTCCGCCTCTGCCCGTAGGTCCTTGAGGGTCGCTTCCCGCCGGGAGACCTCAGTGGCTGCGGCGTCGTCCGAGCCTGACCCCGCAAGACCCTCCTCTGCTGTCGCGAGGCTCGCGCGTGCTTCCTCGAGGCTCCGCGTGAGCTGGGTGTGCGCCTCGGCGAGGGCGCTCTGCCGAGCGGTCAGATCCCCCAGCGCCTTCTGCGCTTTTTCGAGGGTCTGCTGGGCGCCTGCGATATCGCGCTGGGCATTGCGCCACCCATCCCGCCGCTCCCGCTCGGCGCGGCGCGCGGCATCGAGCGCTTCGGTTGCATCCTTTGCATCATCCCGCAGCGCTGCGCGCGTGCGCCGGGCCGTATCGATCTCGTCTGCAAGTTCGGCAAGCCGGTTTCGCTGTTCAAGTCGCACGGCAGCGGCCGTCGGGGCATCGGCGGCAGCGACGAGGCCATCCCAGCGCCAGAGGTCGCCCTCGCGGGACACGAGCCGCTGTCCTGGTTTCAGCCGGCCCATGAGTTCGGCCCCGCGCGAGCGCTCGACGAGACCGATCTGGGCAAGTCGGCGCGCGAGCAGATGCGTGCCCGAAACGTAGTCGGCCAATGGCGTCACGCCGGGGGGCAGCGGGGGATCTGCCGGATCGGGGGGCGCCTCGGTCCAGCGCAGGGGAGCCGACGGCTCTGTCGCGGCCTCGAGATCGTCGCCAAGCGCCGCCCCGAGCGCAGTCTCGAAACCCGGTTCGACCTTCAGCATGTCGACGATTGGGGCGGAGCGGCCCGTTGCGCTCATCTGTACCATGCGCTGCAGCGTGGCGGCTTCGCTCTCGAGCCGGTTGAGCGCGGCTTCTGCTCCCTGCAATTGCGGGCGAAGCGCCTCGAGGCCCGCTTCGGCCTCGCGCGTGGCCTCCTCGGCGGCAAGCGTGGCGCCTTCCTCTGCTGCCGCAAGCGCCTGGGCCGCTTCGAGTGCGGCCCGCTTTTCTGCGATGCTTTCGTCCGCCTCCAGGCGTTGGCTCAATACCGCGCTATCGCGCTCGGTCGCGGCCAGTTGATCCTCAATGCGCCGCGCCCGCTGGGCCGCATCGTCCGCCATGCGACGCGCCTGTGCCTTCAAGGCGCGCAACTGGGCGAGGGCTTCGCTCGCCCGGCGCGCCTCGGCGTCCGCTTCGGCCACCGCAGCGCCGGCTCGCGCGGACGTTTTCTGCGCTGCGGCAATGGCAGCAACTTCGCCTTCCGCCTCGGCTTCCAGCCGGGCCTTTTCCTCGGCGAGGGCCTTCAGCGCCTCATCGCTTTCCCCCAGCAGCACGCTCTCGCGCGCTGCATCCGCCTCTGCCTGGCGCAATCGATCGGCCAGCTCGCGTCGGCGCGCTTCGGTGCGCCTTATGTCTTCTGCGAGTTGCTCGGCGAGTATTGTGAGGCGCTGCAGTGCCGCCCCGCGGGCGGCCTCGTCGTCACGCAGGGGCTGGAGCGCCTTCTCGGCGAGAAAGACGATCTTCTGCGCCTCGAGTTCCAAATGGGTCGCTTCGGCGAGCTGGCCGACGAGCCGGCCCTGTTCGGCCTCCGCCTCCTTCTCGGCGAACCGTGCCGCGACCCAGCGGATATGAAAGAGGGTCGCTTCGGCACGTCGAATGTCGCCCGAAAGGCTGCGATAGCGCACCGCGAGGCGGGCCTGGCGCTTCAGCGCCTCGAGCTGGGTCTCGACCTGGGCGATCACGTCGTCGACGCGTTCGAGGTTCTGTTCGGCCGCCCGAAGGCGCAATTCGGCCTCGTGCCGGCGCGAGTGGAGGCCGGAAATGCCCGCGGCCTCCTCCAGCAGCGCGCGTCGCTGCGTGGGTTTGGCAGCGATCAGCTCGCCGATCTGTCCCTGTCGCACGAGCGCAGGGGAGTGGGCGCCGGTCGAGGCATCCGCAAAGAGCAGCTGCACGTCGCGGGCGCGGACTTCCTTGCCGTTGACACGATAGACCGACCCCGACTCCCGTTCGATGCGACGGGTGATTTCGAGGACATCGGCTGAGTTGAGATTAGCCGGAGCAGTACGGTCCGAATTGTCGAGGACCAGCGTCACTTCCGCCGAATTCCGTCCCGGACGGTTGCCCGAACCCGAAAAGATGACGTCATCCATGCCCGAGGCGCGCATGGCTTTATACGAGCTTTCGCCCATCACCCAGCGCATGGCTTCGACGAGGTTGGACTTGCCGCAGCCATTGGGACCGACGACGCCGCTCAGGCCGGGCTCGAGATGCAGCTCGGTCTGGTCGCAGAAGGATTTGAAGCCGTGGAGCTTGAGGCGCGTGAACTTCACCACGCGCCTCGCGAACTGGCGTGCGGACTAGCCGAGCAGGGGGTCGATCGCTGCCGACAATTCCTCAAGCGTCTGGTCTCCGGTCAGCTGCGTGCCGTTGACATAGAAGGTCGGCGTGCCGGTCACGTTGAAATCGTTCAGCGCCTGGTCGCGCATCTGTTCCATCCCGGCGAACAGGTCCTGATTCGTCAAGGCAGCCTCGAAGCTTTCCTCGGTAAATCCAAGCTGCAGCGCGATGGCCTGAAGCGCGTCGCGCGGCGCGTCCGACATCGCCCATTCGTTCTGGGTCCGGAAATAGGTGTCGATGACCTCGTGGTACATTTCGTCACCGGCTGCCTCTGCAAGCATGAAGACGACGGCGTCGAGGACGTTTCGCACGAAGGGCCGCAGGATGAACTGCACCTGGCCGGTATCGACATATCGCTCCTTGAATGCGGGATAGACCTGATTGTGGAAGGTCGCGCAGTGAGGGCAGGTGGGGGAGGCATACTCGATGACGGTCACCGGTGCGTCGGGATCGCCCAGCACGCGGTCGGGGAGCCCCTCGGGGGACATGAGCTGAGCCACATCGACCGACTGAGCCTGGGCGGCGCCAATTCCGGTGAGGCTGAGGGCCGATGCGGCGGCGCCAAGCACCAGCGTGTCGCGGCGTGTGATCTTCACTTGCTTTTCTCCAGTTTTTCTGTGGCGCACACTACACAGAGCCATTCTGGCGACAAGGGGGCCGGAGCTTCAAGAGCGGGTGAACACTCTATTTCCTGCGCCGCTTCATGAGCGCCTCGCCAAGCCCCTTGAGCGCTTCGCGCAGGCCCTCATCCTCTACGTCCTGTACGCTGTCCTCGATGTGACGCCTTTGTGAGGCGTCGATCTCATCGACACTCTGGGCTTTCGCCGCTGAATGGGGCGTGAACGGCTCTGCCGAGAGCCGCACCTGCGCGACGAGCACATAGCCGAAATACCGGTTTACCGAGGCGGCGATCCGCGGGCCATCATGGGCGATCGCGGTGCCATGGCCGGGCAGCGCGCGAAGATAGAGCGTAGCGCCCTCGGCCCGCTTTTCCCCCCGCGGCCAGGCCAGCCTGTCGGGCATGGCAACGCGGTCGTAGGGCGAGGGGGCGATGCTCGGCCAATGGGTGACGATGTCCCGACTGGCAAAGCCGCGTTTCCTGAACGCCGGCTCGAGCAGTCGCCCCATCGCATCCCCGAGTGGCACGGTACGATTGAGCCGCTTGGGGGCGTCCTTGCTCTGCTTGATGGGCATGTTGTCGGCATCCTCGACCGAACGCTTGCCAGGAGAAGGCCGCTCGGTTCATCTGGCGCCATAATGACCGATCCCGCCCCGATTCAAAACAGCCCCGTGCCGCTCGACGCCTCGGCAGTGCTCGCCTGGTACGATCGTCACGCACGCGCGCTGCCATGGCGGGTGCCGCCGCGCGATCGGGCACGGGGCGTGGCGCCCGATCCCTACCGCATCTGGCTTTCCGAAGTGATGCTGCAGCAGACGACGATCGCCGCGGTCATCCGTTACTACGAGCGTTTTACAACACTCTGGCCAACCGTTGAGGATCTGGCCTCCGCCCCGCTCGATGCGGTTCTCGTGGAGTGGGCGGGGCTTGGCTACTACGCCCGGGCCAGGAACCTCCATGCCTGCGCCGAAGCGGTGGTCGCCCGGCATGGCGGTCGATTTCCTCAAACGGCCGCAGTGCTCGCGAGCCTCCCTGGAATAGGCGCCTATACGAGCGCTGCGATTGCCGCCATAGCCGAGGACGAGCCGATTGCGGTCGTCGATGGCAATGTCGAGCGCCTGCTCGCGCGCTACCTTGCCCTTCCGGTGCCGGTGCGCGAGGCCAAGGACCTCATTCGAGCGCAGGTGCAAGCTGCAGTACCGAGCCGATCCGGCGATTTTGCGCAGGCCCTGATGGATCTGGGCGCCACCATCTGCGCCCCGAAAAAGGCGCTCTGCATGCTCTGCCCGCTTCAATCGGGATGCGCAGGCACGCGAACGGGCAATCCGCTTGCCTTTCCGGTTCGCGCACCCAAGCCCGAGCGCCCAACGCGCTACGGCCACGCCTATGTGATCCTCGACGAGACGGGCGACGTCTATCTCCGGGCGCGCGCGGACAAGGGCCTGCTTGCCAAGATGACCGAGACGCCTACCGGTCAATGGGAGGGGCAGCCGGGGGAACCAGACTATCCCTTCCCGGCCTCGTGGCGGCATCGTGGACAGATCGTCCACGTCTTCACCCATTTCCGGCTCGAACTCGAAGTGTGGTCGGCAACCGCTACCGACCCTGCGGCACTCGCGGAGGGGTGGTGGGTGAACCGGGCCGAACTCGACAGCGAAGCGCTTCCGAGCGTCTTCCGCAAGGTGCTCGCGATCGGGCTCTAGCCGATCATGCCGAAAGCAGGGCCATGCGCTGGCGGATGTCGGTACGCAGCACGTCGATTGGCGCGAGCTCCCCGCCGCGCTCCAGATGCCAGAAGGTCCAGCCATTGCAGGCTTCGGCGCCCTGCACCAGCGCACCCACGCGGTGTATCGAGCCCTGATGGGGTCCCGACGCCAGGGAGCCGTCGGCCCTCACCAGGGCCGCAAAGCGCCGGCGATCATCGACCAGCTGCGTGCCGGGCGCGATCATGCCCTGTTCGATCAGCGAGCCGAATGGAATGCGCGGCTCGGCCCGTTTCGGGGTCGTCGTCGCCACGGCTTCGGCGCTCGCGGGACGGATGGCCGCGATGCGCTTCAGCGCTGCGCTCACATAGGGCGTTTCCCGCTCGATACCGATAAAATGCCGCCCGAGCTTCTTTGCGACGGCGCCGGTCGTCCCCGTGCCGAAGAAGGGGTCGAGCACCACGTCTCCCGGACGCGTCGTTGCATTGAGAACGCGATAGAGCAGCGCCTCGGGCTTCTGCGTGGGATGGACTTTTTCGTCCTCTCCATTCTTCAGCCGTTCGGCGCCGGTGCAGATGGGAAAAAGCCAGTCGCTGCGCATCTGCGTGCCGTCATTGGCGAGTTTCAGGGCTTCGTAATTGAATGTGACCCGGCTCTTGCGGTCCCTCGCGGCCCAGATCAGGGTCTCGTGGGCATTGGTAAAGCGCGTGCCGCGAAAATTCGGCATGGGGTTGGCCTTGCGCCAAACGACATCGTTGAGCAGCCAGTAATCGAGATCCTGCAGCGCCGCGCCCACCCGGAAGATGTTGTGGTACGAGCCGATGACCCAGAGGGCCCCATCCGGCTTCAGGACACGGCGGGCCGCCTTGAGCCAGGCCCGCGTGAACGCGTCGTAATGGGCAAAGCTGTCGAACTTGTCCCAATCGTCATCAACGGCGTCGACACGACTCTGGTCAGGCCGGGTGAGACCTTCGCTGAGCTGCAGATTGTACGGGGGATCGGCAAAGACCAGATCGACCGACCCTGCAGGCAGGGCATTCATGTGCTCGATGCAATCGCCGACGAGAATGGTGTCGATGGGGAGGAGTGCTTCCTCGGAGGCAGTGACACGCGGTGCCTGACGCCCGTTACGCAACATACGCTTAACCCTAACGCGGTACTAACCACGCAATTGGTAAGCCCTTATCCTTAAAAGGGATTTAAGCGTCAGGGTTACCGGAGGGTTAAGCGCTGGCGCGCAGGCGCAGGGCCTCGGCGCAGGGCGCGAAGGCCAGCCGGTGGTGCCGGCCTGGACCGTTGGCAAAAAGCGCGCTCAGGTGTTCGGGCGTGCCGTAGCCCTTGTGGCCGTGAAAGCCGAACAGGGGCTCGTCGCAATCCATGATCTGGCACATCCTGTCGCGTGTGACCTTGGCGACGATCGAGGCTGCCGCAATCGAGACCGAGATGCCGTCCCCTCCGATGACGGCCTCGGCCGGGCAGGGCAGGCCGGGCGGCACGTCGCGACCGTCGACGAGCACGTGTGCCGGCTGCCGGCAAAGACCGAGGACCGCCTGGCGCATTGCCCAGAGCGTTGCGCCGCGGATATTGCGTAGGGCGATCACCGATGGCGGGGCGATCGCCACGGCCACTTCGGCCGTTGCGAGAATGATCGCATGAAGCTCTTCGCGACGCTCCGCAGTCAGCTTCTTGGAGTCGTTCAGTCCCTGCGGTATCCGACCGGGATCAAGGATGACCGCAGCGGTGACGACCGGTCCGGCAAGGGGGCCGCGCCCGGCCTCGTCGACCCCGGCAACAACGAGCCGTCCCGCTGCAATTGCAGCGGTTTCGAAGGTAAAATCCGGCGCCGGGTCGGGATGATTGCGTGATTCGCGAGCCATGCCCCAAGCATGCAAAAGCAACGGCGCTTGGCAATGCTTGGGCGCGCTACCAGCCGGTCCTGCCGTCGAGATGCTTGACCCGAACCGCCTCCAGATCGAAATCGTCGAAGAGCCGCGCATTAACGGCAATCCGTGTGTCGCCGTCTCCCGGTGTGCCGACGGACCAGTCCGGCGTGATGCTGTAGGTCGTGCATCCGCAGCGGGTGCAGAAATGATGCTGATTGACGACCCGGGGTGCATAGACCGACTTTGCATCTTCGCGGCTCACCACCACCTCCGCTGGTGGATAATAGGCCCAGAGGGCACCGCGTTTCGAGCAGAAGCTGCAATTGCACGATGTGACCGAGGACGGCGGCCGCGTAACGGTTATCTGCACGGCGCCGCAGTGACAGGAGGCATGAAGCGTCATTCTCGGACCTCAGAACAGTTCCATCTGCCGACGCTCGGGCGCGGGCGGCACGAAAAGGTCCGTCCGCAGCGGCGGGAGCTTTGCCCCGAGGCCATGGCGATCGCGCGCCAGCTCAAAGCGTTGCCGCAGCAGGATCGCATAAGGCCCTTCCCCCCGCATCCGCGAACCATAGCGCGGGTCATTATCATTGCCGCCACGCGTATCGCGGACAAGGCTCATCACGTGCCGCATCCGGTCGGGAAAATACCGCAGCAGCCATTCGCGGAAGACGTCGCGCACCTCTCCTGGAAGCCGAAGCAGGATCATGCTCGCCGCCCTGGCGCCCTGTGCCGCGGCCGCATCGAGGATGCGCTCGAGCTCCATGTCGTTGATGGCCGGAATCATCGGGGCAGCCAGCACCGCAGTGGGGACGCCCGCTTCCGAGAGCAGGCGGATCGCTTCGAGCCGCTTTTCCGGGCTCGAGGCGCGGGGCTCCATGCGACGACTGAGCTTGTGGTCCATGCTCGTCATCGAAAGGGCCACCGAAACGAGCCCCTTGCTGGCCATGTCGATCAGTATGTCGAGGTCTCGCACCACCAGCGCGGACTTCGTCGTGATCGTAACCGGGTGACCGGTTTCCTGCAGCACCTCCAGCACCTGCCGCATGATCCGGTGCTTGCGCTCCAGGGGCTGATAGGGGTCCGTGTTCGTGCCGATGGCGATCGGCCGGGGCTTGTAGCGCCTGTCGCCCAGTTCCTTCCTCAGAAGCTCGGCGGCGTTCACCTTCACGTAGATGTCGCGCTCGAAATCGAGCCCTGCCGAGAGCCCCAGATAGGAATGGGTCGGCCGGGCAAAGCAATATGAGCACCCGTGCTCGCACCCACGATAGGGATTGATCGACCGGTCAAAGCCGATGTCGGGGCTGTCATTGCGCGCAATGATCGACTTGGCGCGCTCGATATGTTCGCGCGTTTCGACCTGTGCCGCCTCGGGATCCTCATCGGCCCAGCCATCATCGAAGCTATCGCGCTGGTGGCGTTCGAAGCGCCCCACGCGATTGGTCTGTGCTCCGCGGCCCCGTGTGCGCTGAGGATCCAGCATGCGCCGCGATACGAGATCGGCGTCGCGGGTCTGCCCCAGCTTCTCCAGCGCTTCGAAGGACGGTGCGGTGTGCAGTGCCATTCTGAGGTCTCCGCGCGTGGAGGAGGGAATCCTCCTCTCCTAACGCGCGTTAACCCTAGCAGTTGCGATAGAACAGAACAAGAACAAAATGGCGGGGATAAGTTTCTACCGCTCGGCCAGGCGCGGCATCAGCTCGACGAAATTGCAGGGCTTGTGCCGGCTGTCGAGCTGGTAGCGCAAAATGCCCTCCCACCCATCGCGACAGGCGCCCCGGGAGCCGGGCAGGCAGAACACGAAGGTGGTGCCGATCAGCCCGGCGGTAGCGCGGGACTGAAGGCTCGACGTGCCCACCGTCGTTGCAGAGTACTGGTGGAACAGGACCGAGAACCCGTCCATCCTCTTGTCAAAGAGCGGCTCGATCGCCTCGGGCGTCACGTCCCGACCGGAAAAGCCGGTGCCTCCAGTGGTCAGAATCGCGTCGATCTCGGGATCGGCCACCCAGCCCTGAACGCGTGCACGAATGGCTTGCACGTCGTCGCGCACGATTGCGCGTTCGGCGCAGCGGTGTCCGTCCTCCTCGAGCAGCGACTTGAGCAGCGCCCCGCCCGTATCGGTTTCAAGCGTACGGGTGTCCGATACGGCGAGCACGGCAATCGAAAGCGGTGTGAAGGGGCGTTCGAGGTCAATATCGGATTTGAACATGTCAATCCTTTCCAGGGGTTGGGGTGGCCGCTTCGGGCTCCTCGCCCTCCGAACGGGGGTCCATGGCGATGGTCTCGGGCGTGCTCTTGGCGGCCCCGTTGGGCATGGGGCGGAAGCGCACTTTGCCCGCCGCATCACGCACCGGACGGATCCGCATGCGCAGGAAGGCCGTGACCGCAAGCATCGCATGAAAGAAGCACGTGACGACGAATAGCCCGGCAGGAGACCAGTTGCTCATCATGATCGAGCCGATGATCGGCCCGATGGCGAGCCCGATCCCGAGCACGAGCAGCATCCCGCCCGCGACTTTGCCGAACTCGCCTTCCCGGCTGAAGTCGTTGGCGTGGGCGACGGCGATCGCGTAAATCGGGAAGGCTGAAAGGCCATAGGTTCCGAACAGAACGTAGAGCCAGGGCCCGCCACCGGGATCGAACAGCACCATGACGAGCCCGACGATGGCCGCGCAGAGGCTGAGCGCAATCATCACGATGCGCCGGTCGATCTTGTCCGAGAGCCGTCCCGCCGGGATCTGGGCAACTGCGCCAAGTACAGCCGTCGTCGCGAACAGCACCGCGATGTCGCTCGCCACCATACCGCGGGCGTAACCATAGACCGGCGCCAGCGTGCCGAAGGTCCCGTTGGCCATGCCAACCGAGAAGGCGGCGATCACTGCTACCGGCGAGGTTCGGTACAGTAGGCCCACGTCGAGCTTGGCCGACGAGAGCGGGCGCGGCTGGGGCGTCGAGGTCAGAGCGCTTGGCAGTACCGCGCAGATGAAGCTGATCGCACCCACCACGAAGGGCAGGTATCCGGTGACCCCGGTGATCGACATCGCGAGCTGTCCGGCCGTTGATGCCGCCATGTTGATGGTCGTGTAGATCGAGAAGATCGTGCCGCGCGAACGGTTGTCCGCCACTTCGTTGAGCCAGCTTTCAACGATCATCGCCGCGCCGGCAAAGCAGAACCCCGACAGGGCGCGCAGCAGGATCCACGCCACGTCGTTGATCAGCAGCAGGTTGAGCAGGATGGTCACCGTACCTACGGCCGCCATGACCGAAAAGGCGCGGATATGGCCGACGCGCTTGACCAGCATCGGTACGGTGATCGAGCCGGTGACGAACCCGACCGACCAGCCCGTTCCGATCAGCCCGAGCGCCAGCAGCGAGAACTGCTCTTCGGCGCCGCGCACTGAAAGCAGCAGCCCCTGCAGCCCGCCCCCGAACATGAGCAGCGCCGAGCCGATGAACAGGGCGTAAATCTTGACGACCGATGACATGACGCTCTCATGGCTAAGGCATTGCACCAAATGGGTCGCAAGGCAGCGACCGGGGCGGGATGCCGTCCAACTCGGACATAATTCGGGCGGTCAAATCAACCCGTTTCGATATTTTCTTTTTCGATGAGTTCGGCGAGGGCCAGCATGTCCCGCCAGGCCAGCTGCTTGGCTCCGGGCGTGCGCAGCAGATAGGCCGGATGAAGCGTCGCAAGCGCCGTCGTTCCGTGCCCGCCAATGGTAACGCTCTTCTGCTGGCCACGCAGCCGCATGATGCCGGTCGTGCTTTCGAAGATCGTCCTGCTCGCAATGTTGCCGAGCGTGAGCAGAAGCTTGGGAGCAACGAGTGCGATCTGGCGATGTAGGAAAGGCGCGCACGCCGCCATCTCCTGGGGTGTCGGATTGCGGTTGCCCGGGGGGCGCCAGGGCACGACATTGGCGATATAGACCTTGGTGCGATCAAGCCCGATGGCTGCAAGCATTCGGTCCAAGAGGCGCCCTGCGCGTCCGACGAACGGGCGACCTTCCATATCCTCCTGCTCCCCGGGCGCTTCGCCGAGCAGCATGATCTGCGCCTGCGGATTGCCATCGGCAAAGCAGATCTGCCTTGCGCGCTGCTTGAGCGCGCAGCCCTCAAAGCGGGCGAAAGCTTCCCTCAATTCATCGAGCGTGGTGCAGGCCGCGGCAAGCGCCATCGCCTCGTCGGGATCGGTGCCGAGCAGCGGCAGGGAAGGGGCAGGTTGCGGGATCGCGGCGGCGGCAGCGACCGCAATGGCGCGGGGCGGCGCGGAGATGGCGAACCGGTCGATACTCGCTTCGCCGACGGCAATATCCACGCCCGCGGCGCGATACCATTCGAGCGCGGCCAGCAATTCTGCATCGGACATCTGGTGCGGATCGGCCATGGCGCTTCTATCTCACATGCGCGCGCGCCTCGCCAGCATCGCGTAAACCGATCATTTAGGCGCGATGAGCTTGCGGTGAGGCCGCAAAATGGCCAATCTCTGCGCCGAAACCGGACCCAACGCCGCCGGGGAGATCGTGTGCCTGTGACTCATCTGAAGCGCCTGTTCCGCAGTTCCGTACTCGCTGTTGCCACGCTGGCCACCCTATCGGCGCCAGCCTTTGCCCAGGGGCAGGTCTTCCCCTTCCGTTCGCCCAGTCCCACCGGCGCGTTCCTTGCTGGCCAGCAGGCCTTCTCGGACCTGCGCATCGATGAGGCGGCTCGATATTTCCGGTCGGCCGTCGAGCGGGAATGGGACAATGCGCTCGTCGTCGAGCGGTCGTTCCTCGCCTATGCCATCAATGGGGAGATCGAGCAGGCGGCGCTGGCTGCGCGCAGGCTCCTCGTTCACCAGCCGCGCAACGAGCTTGCGCGGCTGGTCATCGCGACCGAGGCGATGCGCCAGCGTCGCTACGCTTCGGCCGCCAACGAGCTCGAGCGCCTCGGCACCGGCAATTTCGTTGCCATCACCGGCACGTTGCTGCGCGCCTGGGCACTGACGGGCGAGGGCCGCTTCGATCAGGCCGAGACGCTTCTCGATCGCGCCGGTGAAAATGGCCTCGAGGCCTTCTTCGTCTACCATCGCGCGCTGATGGCCGATGTTGCGGGCGAATCGGACGAAGCGCTGGACCTGGCCGCGCGCGCCTATGAAGCAGACCCGCTCGTTGCGCGCATGGTCGAGGCCTATTCGCGGATGCTCGGCAATCAGGGGCGCTTCGATGAGGCGCGCGAGGTTCTGGCGCGCTACGACGCCGAAGGGCTTAGCCATCCGCTCGTCACCATCGTCGAGGATGCGGTCGGGGCAGGCCGGCGTCCCGGGCCGTTCGTCTCGAACGTTCAGGCCGGCGCCGCCGAAATGTTCCACTCGGTCGGTGTGGCACTGGCCCGGGACGGCAGCAATGACGTTTCGATTCTCTTTCTTCAGCTCGGCCGCTACCTCGATCCGCGTTCCGATCTGCTGACCCTTCTTGTCGGGCAGATGCTCGACCGCGCCGGCCAGCACGATGTGGCCAACAGGCTTTACGAGGACGTAGCGCCGACCTCCCCGATGCGGTCGACCGCGACGATTCGTGTGGCGCAAAACCTCGATTCGCTCGGTGATCGCGCTGGTGCGATCGACCGCCTGCGCGAGATCATTGCGGAAAGCCCCGACGACCTCGATGCCCTTTCGGTGCTTGCCGATCTGCTGCGCATCGACGAGCAATATGACGAGGCCGCGGAAATCTACACGCGCGCCATTGATCAGGTCGGGGGTGATCATCCGGCCGACTGGCGTTTCTGGTACCTGCGCGGCATTGCCTATGAGCGCAACGACCAGTGGGATCTTGCCGAGACCGATTTCCTGCGTGCCCTCGAACTCAATCCCGAGCAGCCGCAGGTGCTGAACTATCTCGGCTACAGCTGGGTCGATCAGGGCATCAATCTCGAGCCCGCGCTTGAAATGATCGAACGCGCGGTCGCGGCTGCGCCCAATGATGGCTACATCATCGACAGCCTTGGCTGGGCCTTCTACCGCCTCGGACGGTTCGAGGAAGCCGTCGTGGAGCTCGAGCGCGCCGTTCGCATCCGCCCCATGGATCCCGAGATCAATGACCATCTGGGAGACGCCTACTGGCGTGTCGGTCGCGAGCTCGAGGCGCGCTTCCAGTGGACCATCGCGTCCTCTGTGGACACGGAAGGCAATGTTCAGGAGCGGGTGCGTCCAAAACTCGCCGGCGGGCTCGATGCGGCGCCCGTGGAGGAGGGCAGCGAGCCCATAACGGTCAATCCGGTGTCGCTCGAACTTCAGTGACGCCGCCATGAGCGTGCTCGCCACCGAGGCGGCCCCGGCAAAGATCAATCTCGCGCTCCACATCACACGGCGGCGCGAGGATTTTTATCACGAACTCGAAAGCCTCGTGGTCTTTGCAGGCATTGGCGACGAAATCTCGGTTTCGCCTTCCAAGGCGGATTCGCTTCTCGTCGTCGGGCCTTTTACCGCCGGGCTCGGCAATGGCCCCTCCAACCTTGTGTTGCGGGCTGCCCGTGCTTTCCGCGCACACTGGCCTGACCGATTGCCTGATGGGCTGGCCTTCACGCTATCGAAGAACCTGCCGGTGGCCGCAGGCATTGGCGGGGGGTCCGCAGATGCGGCCGCTGTCCTGCGGCTGCTCGCGCGGCTTGCCGGTGAAATTGATTACGCCGACCTTTCCGCGCTCGCCGCTACACTTGGGGCCGATATCCCGGCCTGCCTTCTTTCGCGCCCATGCGAGATGCGGGGCATAGGCGAGATCATTCACCCGTTGCGCGACTTTCCCCAGATGCATGTGGTGCTGGTCAACCCGCTCGTGCCGGTCGCGACGGCGGACGTCTTCCGCAGGCTCGAGCGGCACGACAACCCAGGCCTTCCCCCCTTGCCCGAACCGATGACGCTGCCAGCGCAACTGGGGCTCTGGCTCGAGGGCACGCGCAACGATCTCGAAGCACCGGCTTTCAACCTGGTGCCGGCGCTGGCCCAACTCGTGGACGCGCTGCAGCAGGCGCAGGGTTCCCTTCTTGGCCGGATGTCTGGCTCGGGCGGCACCGTCTTCGGGCTCTTCGGATCAGAGTCACAGGCCCATCAGGCGGCCCACGACCTCCGCGAGCGGTGGCCCGGCCATTGGGTTGCCGCCGCGCCCTTAATAGGCGCGTAGCACCGTAAACTCGGCGATGTCCGCCAGCAGCGCCTTCATCGGCGAGGGGGGGAGCTCCGAGAGCGCCTCACGCGCAGCAAGGACATTCTTGTTGGCACGCTCGAGCGTCCGCGAAAGCGTGTCATAGCGCTCGAAGATCGCAACGATCTCTGCCAGCGTCTCCGACGGCGCGTCCTGCCGGCCGAGCGCCGAGACAATGAGGCTTCTCTCGGTCTCGTCGCATTCGGCGAGCGCCAGGATCAGCGGCAGGGTCATCTTCCCCTCGCGCAGATCGTCGCCGATGTTCTTGCCCATGGCGCCGCTTTCGCCGCGATAGTCGAGAACGTCATCCACGAGCTGGAAGGCGCAGCCGAGCTCGGCGCCATAGGCGCGCATGGCGAGGCGCCCCGCTTCATCCGCTCCGCCTGCCATGGCGCCGACTTCCGCTGCCGCCTCGAACAGCATCGCGGTCTTGGCGCGGATCACCTGCTCGTATTCTGCCGGCGTCGTTGCGAGATCGCGCGTCTTGGCGAGCTGGAAAACCTCGCCTTCGGCAATGATTGCCGCGGCGCGCGCAAGCACGCCCAGAGCCTCGATGTCGCCGGTCTCGACCATCATCATAAAGGCCTGGCCGAGCAGGAAGTCGCCCACCAAGACGCTTGCGGGATTGCCCCAGATCATCCGCGCGGCCGGACGACCGCGGCGCATGTCGCTTTCGTCGACGACGTCGTCATGAAGGAGCGTCGCATTGTGCATGAACTCGACGGCAGCCGCGAACTTGATCTCCGCCCCGCTCGCCTTGCCGAAAAGCTCGGCCGCCGCGACGGTCAACATCGGGCGCATGCGCTTGCCGCCGGCCTCGATGAGGTAGCGCGCCAGTTCCGGGACCATTTCGACATGCGACTCGGCCCGCTCGAGAATCAGCGCGTTGACCCGCGCCATGTCCCCGGAGGTAGCAGCGAGCAGGCGATCGAGCGCGCTCGTCACCATTGCCTCATCGAGATCTGCGGAAACTGGCAAAGCCATCAACTGCCTTCTCTTCCCGGCACGAAGCGGGGAAATCCGGTTGAGCCACACGCTGCAGGCCGTATGATGGCGCAAAAGCAATCGCGACCCGGCGGGTGGGATGTCCCTAGACCAAGCGACCGGTTTTGTAAAACGGCAATCGCTCAGCACTGACGCGTTTTTGGACGGTCGGTTGATTGTGTCGCAGCCCGCCGCGGGCTTTCGCGCGGGGCTCGATTCCGTCCTCCTCGGCGCGTCGGTCGGCGAGGGACGCAAGAGCCTGCTCGAGCTCGGCGCGGGTGTCGGGACTGCGGCACTCGTGGCAATGGCGCATAATCCCGACCTTGATGCCGTTCTCCTTGAGCGCGATGCAGCGACGGCAGCACTCGCGACCGATAATGTCGCCCGCAACGGGTTTAACGCCCGCGCCCGGGTGCTATGCCTGGACGTCACTGCGCCCGGTTCGTCGCGCCTCGCGGCAGGCGTGATGGCCGATGCCTATGGGAGTGTCATCGCCAACCCACCCTATTACGGGTCGGGAGAGGGATCTTCCGCCCCGCATCCGGGCCGGGCGGCGGCACGGCACATGGACGCCGATCAACTCGATCTCTGGGTGCGCGCTGCCGCAACCTCCGTCGCGCCAAGAGGCGAGGTCATCTTCATTCATCGCGCCGAGAGCCTGCCGCCGCTGCTTGGGGCGTTCGATCGGCGGTTTGGGGGCATCACCGTCCTGCCCCTGGCGCCAAGACCGGGGCGTCCCGCGACGCGCATTCTCATCCGTGCGCTGAAGGGTTCGCGCGCGCCGATGACGCTGCTCGCCACGCGCGCCCTCCACGCCGTCGAGGGACGGGGCTTTGCGCCGGAGTTCGAAGCCATCTTCAGGGGAAGCGCCCGGCTGGACTGGTAATCGCCCTCGGCTCGACCTAAATCGTCGTGACAACACCGGAAAAGGGGATTGGCATGGCGGCCGGCAGATCAAAGGGCTTCATGGGCTGGCTGCGGAGACTGCTGGGGCGCGACGGGCCGATCATACCCGTTGTCCGCCTCCAAGGCGTCATAACGTCGGATTCTCGTCCGGGGCGGCTCAATATCGCGTCGGTCGCCCCGCTCCTGGCCCGAGCCTTCGCGATCAACCGGGCGCCTGTCGTCGCCATCATCGTCAATTCACCCGGTGGCTCGCCGGTGCAGTCGCGGCTGATCTCCAAGCGGATCCGCGATCTGGCGGACGAGAAGGGCCGGAAAGTCATCGTCTTCGTCGAAGATGCCGCGGCCTCCGGCGGCTATTTCATCGCCGTGGCAGGTGACGAGATCATCGCCGATCCCTCCTCGGTTGTCGGATCCATCGGCGTGATCTTCGCGGGCTTCGGCTTCGTCGGCGCGATCGATCGGCTCGGCGTCACCCGGCGCGTGCATACTGCTGGTCGCAACAAGTCGACGCTCGATCCATTCCTGCCCGAAAAGCCCGAGGACGTGGCTCGCATCAAGGCGGTCGAACTCGACATCCACCAGACCTTCATCGACCATGTGAAAGCCAGACGCGGCGATCGCCTGCGGGCAGACGACGATCACCTCTTTACCGGCGAGTGGTGGACTGGCCGGCGCGGCGTCGAGCTCGGACTGGTCGATGCCACGGGCGATCTCTACGAGGTTCTGCGCGAACGCTATGGCACCAATTTGCGCTTCAAGCTGATCGAGCCCAAGCGTCCCCTGTTTTCGCTTCCCCGCTTCGGCATGTCGATGGAAGGCGTGGCCGGCGATGCCGTCGCCAGCCTCGAGGAACGCGCGCACTGGTCGCGACTGGGGCTGTAGATGAATCCCATGCTCTGGCGGGTCCTTGTCGTTGCGATCGTCCTGGGGATGATCTTCGTTGGGGTCAGGCGCATCTGGCGGGACTGGACCAGGAGCTTCAGGCAGGTCGATGCCGAAAAGCGGCAGCGCGAGCGCGAGCGCGATCTGGCCGAACGCACGCGTGCGGACGTGATCGAACTCAAGCGGAGTGATGATGGCGTCTTTCGGCCTGGCGAGGAGCGCGATCGGCGGGATTGACCCGATGGGGTCGCGCCACTAGGTTCGCGCCGTCATTCGACCGGATAGCGCCCCATGACCACAGTCAATTCCCGTATGGACCCGCGGAACTCGTTCCAGGGCCTCATCCTCACGCTGCAGAACTTCTGGGCGGAGCAGGGCTGCGTCATTCTCCAGCCCTATGACATGCAGATGGGGGCGGGGACGTTCCACACCGCGACCACCCTGCGCGCGCTGGGGCCAAAGCCCTGGAAGGCAGCCTATGTGCAGCCTTCGCGCAGGCCGACCGACGGGCGCTATGGCGAGAACCCCAACCGGTTCCAGCATTATTACCAGTTCCAGGTCATCCTGAAGCCATCTCCGGACGATCTGCAGGAGCTCTATCTGCGGTCCCTTGCCGCAATCGGTCTCGATGCTGGGCTGCACGACATCCGCTTTGTCGAGGACGATTGGGAGAGCCCCACCCTCGGTGCCTGGGGTCTCGGCTGGGAGTGCTGGTGCGACGGGATGGAGGTGAGCCAGTTCACTTATTTCCAGCAGGTGGCCGGCTTTGAGTGCAATCCCGTCTCGGGCGAGCTCACCTATGGGCTCGAGCGCCTCGCCATGTATCTGCAGGGCGTCGACAACGGCTACGAGCTCAATTTCAACGGCGGCAGCGGCGCCGAGAAGGTCACCTATGGCGATGTGTTCCTGCAGAACGAGCAGGAATTCTCGCGCTACAATTTCGAGGCGGCCGACACCGAAATGCTGTTTCGGCACTTCGCGGATGCCGAGAAGGAATGCCGCGCCCTGCTGGAAAAGGGCGAGGATGCCGGCCGGCACCGGCTCGCGGTTCCTGCCTATGAGCAGGTAATCAAGGCCAGCCATACCTTCAATCTGCTCGATGCCCGCGGGGTGATCTCGGTCACCGAACGCCAGAGCTACATCCTGCGTATCCGTGAACTGGCCAAGGCATGCGGCGAAGCGTGGCTGCGCACCGCAGGTGGCGGCGCCTAGCTTAGCAGCACGTAGAGATCGGTGCGCAGGGTCTCGGGCGCCGTCTCCGGCGTGGGTTCGGTGACATAAACCTCCCAAAGGGGAAAGCCCGGCCGCTCTCCGCGTGCCGCAAGAGTGTTCATGAACCCGCCCCAGGCTTGCCCAAGCCCGTCATATGCCCCAAGATGCGAAATCGTCGCCACCTGTCCAGCCGGGAGGGATGCCGGCTCGACGAGATATCCATTTCCCCCCTCGATCGACTGCGCCAATGGCCGCTCGATCGGGACGCCGACATCGATATCCACCGTCGCTCCCGGGTGGCTGGTATAGAGCGAAAAGGGCGGCGCCACAGGCTTGATCCCGGCCGCTGCGAGAGCCGGGAACAGTGCGCCGAACGCGCCGTCGAACAATGTCCGGAGGTCTGCAACCGGGAACGCCCTGCGCCGGATCACCGCCGCCGGAATCTCCGTTGTCTCGAGAATCTCAAGCTCCGAACGCGGCGGTGAGGACAGATAGCTGGCATCGGCCATGGCTCTCTCCTTGCTTGTAGCTTCTAAAGCCTAGGGCCGTGCCCCATAGGGCGTCAATCGGGGGTAAAACCATGACCCTCCTCAGGTCGGGGCGTTGATATCCCGGCTCCGCGATGCCACTCTCGCTCCCGCATTGAGCCTTGTGCGCGAAGGGGCATCGCCATGGAATGGATCGTCATCCTCATACTGGTCGTGGCCATCGGCGGTTATGTCGTGGTTCTCTACAACGGCCTCGTTCGCAACCGTCAGCTGGTGGCTGAGGGCTGGTCCGGCATCGATGTGCAGCTGAAGCGCCGCACCGACCTCATCCCGAACCTGATGGAGACGGTGAAGGGCTATATGGGCCACGAACGCGAGACGCTCGAGGCTGTAACCCAGGCGCGGGCGGCTGCGCAGGCCGGCGCTGCTGCCGGCCCGGAGGAGCGGGGGCGGCTCGAAGGCATGCTGTCTGGTGCGCTCGGGCGACTGCTTGCGGTGGCCGAGGCCTATCCCGACCTCAAGGCCAACACCAATTTCCTCGATTTCCAGGCCGCCCTGCAGACCATCGAGGATGAAATCCAGATGGCGCGGCGCTACTACAATGGTACGGTGCGCAATCTCAACATCGCCGTCGAATCCTTTCCCTCCAACCTCGTCGCGAACGGGTTCGGGTTCACCAAGGCCGAGTATTTCGAGCTCGAGAACGAGGCGGACAGGGCCGTTCCCAATGTCTCATTCCGCTAGGGCAGGGGGGCTTGCTGCCCGGCTTCTCGCTCTTGTTTTCTGCCTCATCCTCGCCGTCCTGCCCGTCGGTGCGCAGGAGGTCATAAGAAGCTTCGAGGCCGACGTCACCCTGCGGACGGACGGATCGGTGGCGGTGACCGAGACGATAACGGTCAACGCGGCTGGACTGGAAATCCGGCGTGGCATCTTTCGCGATATTCCGACGCTCTTGCAGAACCCGGACGGGTCGCGTCTGAGGTCGGCGATCTTCGTCGAGCGTGTCACGCGGAACGGTCAGGCGGAGCCCTTTGCCGTCGAAACCATTACCAATGGTGCACGCATCCGCATCGGGAGCTCGGAAGTCCTCCTCGATCCCGGCCTGCATCGTTACACGATCAGCTATACGATGAGCCGGATGGCGCGGCGGTTCGCGGATCACGACGAGCTCTACTGGAATGCCACCGGCAATTTCTGGGCCTTTCCGATCGAGGCCGCGGTCGCGACCATCACGCTGCCCGACGGGGCGGTCATCACCGACCTGACCGGGTTTACCGGGCCACAGGGGGCCACCGAGCAGGCCCTGACCATTACTCGTCTCTCCGATACCCGCGCGCAGTTCAGATCTGACCGGACCCTCGGGCCGCAGGAGGGCATGACGGTCGTGGTCGCCCTCGGCAAGGGCGTCCTTTCCGAACCCGAAGGCCTCGACCGGATCGCCTACTACCTCTCCGATCACCGTGACCTGATTCTGCCGCCGATCGCGGTGCTGATCGTGCTGCTCTATTACCTCCTCGCCTGGAGCGCGGTAGGGCGCGATCCGGCGAAGGGCACCATCATCCCCCGTTTCTATGCCCCCAAGGGCTATTCGCCGGCCCTCGTCCACTACATCCACAATTGGGGGTGGAAAAAGAGCGGCTGGACCGCGTTCACCGCCTCGCTCTTCGATCTCGGGGTCAAGGGGCTCGTCGAGATCGACAACCGGGGCAAGACCCTCTCCATCACCCACACCGGCAAGGCGGCCCCGGCCGATCTCCCCCCGGGCCAGCGCGTGCTCGAGGACTTCGTGCGCCGCGAGGGCGTGCTGCGCGTCGACAAGGAAACGGGCAGCAAGATCCACAAAAAGCGCGGCGAGTTCGTCTCCGCCATCGAGGCCGAAAATCGGCAGGTCTACTTCCTCAACAATTACGCCTATGTCGCTCTTGGGCTGGTGCTCTCGCTCGGGGCGATCGTCGTGCTGATCTGGAGCCAGGTGCTCGCGCCGATCTGGCTTTTTGCCGCCTTTGCCGGCGGTATCGGGGTCGCGCTCCTGACCGGCGCGGTAAAGGCCCTTTGGAATGGTTCGGGAATTCGGCGGTTCCTGGCGGTCATCTGGTTCGGCGTCATCATTGCCAATATCGGCGGGGGCCTCCTTGGGCAGGTGCCCGCATTGGAAATCAATACCGCGGCGCTCGCGGCCGGCTCCATCGTCCTCATCAACGTCGTGTTCGCAATCCTCATGCGCGCGCCGACCGTGCAGGGTCGAAAGCGCATGGATGAGATCGAGGGCCTGCGTATGTACCTCGAGACGGCCGAAAAGGAGCGTCTCAATATCTCGGGCGAGCCTCCGATGACCGTCGAGCGCTTCGAGGCTCTTTTGCCCTATGCCATTGCGCTGGAGGTGGAAAAGCCCTGGGCGGAACATTTCGAAGGCGAACTTGCGCGCAATGCGGTTGCTGACGCGCAGCCGGGCTATCGGCCGGTCTGGTATTCGGGCAGCGGTTTCAGCTCGGGCAATCTCTCGCGCACCATCGGTTCAGTCGCGACCGGCGTCAGCGCAGCGATGATCGCGTCGCAACCGGTCTCCGCCTCCTCCTCGGGCTTTTCGGGCGGCGGCGGGGGCTTTTCCGGAGGGGGCGGCGGCGGTGGCGGCGGCGGCGGCTGGTAGCCGGCCCGATCCGCGATGGACAAGACCCTCCACCCTTGCTAGGCAGGCCCGCGCTTCCAACCCTCCGGTTTGCCATGCCAGAACTGCTGCTTGAACTTTTCTCCGAGGAAATCCCGGCACGCTTCCAGCGCCGGGCTGCCGAGGACCTCAAGAAGGCCGTGACCAACGCGCTGGTCGATGCGGGTCTCGTCTATGAGGGCGCCAAGGCCTTCGCCACGCCGCGTCGCCTCGCGCTGACGGTGTCGGGCGTTCCCGCCAGGTCTCCCGATACCCGCGAAGAGCGCAAGGGTCCCCGCGTTGGGGCGCCTGCCCAGGCCGTCGAGGGCTTTCTCAAAGCTGCAGGGCTCGCGTCGATCGAGCAGGCAAGCATCGAGACCGATCCCAAGAAGGGCGAATTCTACGTTGCGCGGGTCGAGAAGCGCGGCGAGGATGCGGTGACGCTCCTGTCCGTTGCCCTGCCGCGCATCCTTGCCGAGTTCCCATGGGCCAAGTCCATGCGCTGGGGATCGGGCAGCTTCTCCTGGGTCCGGCCGCTGCGGGCGGTGACGGCGACCTTCGGCCCCGAGACCGAGGATCCGGTCGTCGTGCCCTTTTCGATCGGCACGCTGCAATCGGGCCGCACCACCTATGGCCACCGCTTCCTCTTCCCCGAGCCCATCACCGTGCGGCGTTTCGACGACTATGTGAGCGCGCTCGACCGCGCCCATGTGATCCTCGATCTCGACCGCCGCAAGCAGGTGATCGAGGCCGAGGCCGAGCATCTCGCGTTTGCCCGGGGGCTGACGGTCATTGCAGATGCCGGCCTCCTCGAAGAGGTCGCCGGGCTCGTCGAATGGCCCGTCGTCCTCATGGGGAGTTTTGACCCCGCGTTCCTCGGCCTGCCCGAAGAGGTGATCATCGCCACCATCCGCGCAAACCAGAAATGCTTCTGCCTGCGCGATTCCGTTGGCCGGCTGGCGCCCAATTTTATCATCACTGCCAATACGCTGGCCAGCGACGGCGGGGATGCGATCGTCGCCGGCAATGAGCGGGTGGTCCGTGCGCGCCTGTCGGACGCCAAGTTCTTTTACGAAACCGATCTGCAGGCGCCGCTCGAAAGCCGCCTGCCGCGGCTGGGCGAAATGGTCTTTCATGCCAAGCTCGGCACCCAGCACGAGCGCGTCACGCGTCTCGAAACACTCGCTGGCACACTGGCACCGCAGGTGGGCGCCGATCCCGATGCGGCGCGCCGGGCCGCCCGTCTCGCCAAGGCCGATCTCGTCACCCAGATGGTGGGCGAGTTTCCCGAGCTTCAGGGCCTGATGGGGCAGTACTATGCGCGCGCCCAGGGCGAGCCGGATGCGATCGCCAACGCCATCGCCGGCCATTATCGGCCCGTCGGGCCGACGGACACGGTCCCTTCCGAGCCGGTTGCGATCGCGGTGGCGCTCGCCGACAAGCTCGATCTCCTGACCGGCTTCTGGTCGATCGACGAGAAGCCCACGGGCTCGCGCGATCCCTTTGCTCTGCGCCGTGCGGCGCTCGGGGTCATCCGGATCCTCACCGAGAACGCGATCAGGCTGAAGCTCGCGGTCGAGCCAGACCTGCTGGCGTTCTTCCATGACCGGCTCAAGGTGTCGCTCCGCGATGCCGGTGCTCGTCACGATCTCGTCGACGCGGTGATCACTCCGCAAAGCGACGACATGCTTGAGATCACCCAGCGTGTCGAAGCGCTTTCTGGCCTCCTTTCGAGTGAGGACGGCACGAATTTGCTCTCGGGCTATCGCCGGGCGGTCAACATCCTCGTCGCTGAGGAAAAGAAGGACGGCCGTGCCTATGGCGGTCTGGTCGAGACTTCGCTCCTCCATCAGGCCGAGGAGGCGGGTCTGGCCGAAGCGGTTCATGCCGCGGCAACGGCCGTCTCCGATCGCGTTGCTGCCGATGACTATCGCGGCGCGATCGCGGCACTCTCGGCGCTGCGTGACCCGGTAGACCGGTTCTTCGAAGCCGTGCTCGTCAACGACCAGGACGCGGCGGTGCGTGAGAACCGGCTCAACCTTCTCGCTCGTCTGCGCGACACCATGCATCTGGTGGCCGATTTCAGCCGCATCAGCGGCTGATCATCCGGGGGCAGGCGCCGCGGCGTGCCCTCCTTGCCCGCCCCGGCGGGTCTGACCGCATGCTCGCGGCAATCCTTGTGGAGACTCCTTGGCCCAAAAGGTCACCATTCTCGGCGTTCCGTTCGATTCAGATGCCGGTTCCATCCTCCCGACCGGTCTGGCCCAGGCGCCCGAGGCGATCAGGCGCGCCCTGTTCGCCCCTGGCGCCGAAACCAGCGAACTGGGTGTCGCCGTCATTGGCCACCCCGAACTCTCCGACATGGGCGACCTGAAACTCGAGGGCTGGCCGGCCGCGGAGGCGGGTGTAGTCATTCGCGCGTCCGCCGAGGGGCTTGTCGAGAAGGGCCACCGCGTCATGGGTCTCGGCGGCGATCAGTCGGTCTCCTATTCGCTGATCGCAGGCCAGGCGAGTGCCGGCGCCATCGATGTCCTGCATATCGACGCACGCCCCGACATCGAGGCTTCGTCCGACGGCGTATCGCCGGCAGTGTCGGTCTTTTCCCGCCTCATCGAAGAGGGCCTTGTGCGCCATATGGTGCAGGTCGGCCTGCGCGCGCCGAGTGCCGAGCAGTCTCAGCGCATGCAGGAGCTGGGCATTGTCGGCATGCGAATGAAGGATTGGCGTGGCGTTCCCGAGATCGATTTCGGCGGGCGCTTCTACCTCTCGATCGACCTTTCGGGCATCGACCCCGCATGTTGTCCCGGCGTCGTGCGGCCCGAGCCGGGAGGGCTCGGCGTGCGGGACGTCATGTCGCTCATCCATCGGGTGAGGGGAGAGATGGTGGGAGCCGATATCGTCGAATGCGCCACAGCCCGAGACCTTGGAGGGCTCACGGCGCTAACGGCCGCCCGGCTCGCCCGGGAATGTGTCGCACGTCTGCTCGAAGATGTGGTGGAAGGCTAGCGCCTGCTAGACGGCGCGGCGCGCGCTCTTGAACGGCGCCATGCCTTCATTGGCGAGAGCATCTGCGCGCTCGTTCATCGGGTCCCCATTGTGCCCCTTGACCCAGTGCCAGTTGATCGTGTGGCGCTGGACCGCCTCATCGAGCGCCTGCCAGAGCTCGACATTCTTGACCGGCTTCTTGTCCGCAGTCCGCCAGCCATTACGCTTCCAGCCATGGATCCAGCTATTTAGGCCGTTCTTGACGTACTGGCTGTCGGTGTGCAGTTCGATGGTGCAGGGCCGGGACAGCTTGTTCAGCGCCTCTATGGCGGCGGTAAGCTCCATGCGATTATTAGTCGTCATGGGTTCGCCGCCCTTGAGCTCCATGATTTTCGCACCGTATTGCAGGACCGCGCCCCATCCACCAGGGCCCGGATTGCCCGAGCAGGCTCCATCGGTATGAATGATCACCGGGCCTGCCATCAGACGGCCTTGCGCAACACGTGGAACTGGCACTCCATGCCGTTGTCCACAGCGACCTTGGTCGGCTCCATGCCGATGGAGCGGAGGATTTTGAGCGATGCGGCGTTCCGCACATCGGCAAAGCCGATGAAGTGAGTCCAGTCAGTTTCGCGGAAAAGCCAGTCGCGCAGGCCCTCGGCGGCTTCCCGCGCGTAGCCCGCCCCCCGATACTCCGGGTAGAGCGCGTAGCCGATCTCCGGTTCGCCCGTCGGCGGATAAAGGGAGTAGCCCGCCCGCCCTACGAGCGCGCCGTCGGATTTGCGGATGACCCGCAGCTTGCCCATGCGATGATTGGCGAACTCGTCCATCCAGACTGCCAGCCGGCTTTCGGCCTGCTCGCGCGTCCAGGGCGCGCCGCTCGCCGAGAGATAGCGGGCCGTAGAGGCATCGCCGTGCAGCGCGACGAGGTCGTCGAGCTGGTCTGCGCGCCAGCCGGTGAGGATGAGGCGCTCCGTTTCCAGTACCTTGAGATCGGTCATGCGGCTGGGACTGTCCGCA
This sequence comes from Arsenicitalea aurantiaca, assembly GCF_003994485.1. Lineage (GTDB taxonomy): Bacteria > Pseudomonadota > Alphaproteobacteria > Rhizobiales > Devosiaceae > Arsenicitalea > Arsenicitalea aurantiaca. The sequence continues at coordinate 222,726 of NZ_RZNJ01000003.1, read as the reverse complement.
ATTCGCGGGGGACGTTGAAAGCGATGTTCTCGACCGCCGTCACTTTCGCCGAAACCTTGATGGCAAAGCGCTCGGCGAAGGCTTCGATCACCTCGTCGACGAGGCGTTCGGGGGCGGAAGCCCCGGCGCTGATACCGAGCCGCTTGATGCCTTCGAAAAGGCTCCAGTCGATATCGGCGGCACGATCATATAGATAGGCGCGCGGACAACCGGCACGCTGGGCGACCTCGACGAGACGGACCGAGTTCGAAGAGGTGGGCGAACCCACGACGATCATCGCATCGACCTCCCGCGCCACCTGCTTGACCGCCTCCTGACGATTGGTCGTGGCGTAGCAGATATCCTCCTTGTGCGGCCCGCGAATGGCCGGAAACCGGCGCTTGAGCACTGCGACGATCTCGGCAGTATCATCGACCGAAAGCGTCGTCTGGGTCACAAAAGCGAGCGCCTCCGGATTGCGCGGCGTGAAGCGCTCTGCATCATCGATGTCCTCGACGAGGCTGATTGCGCCCTCTGGCAGCTGCCCGATCGTGCCGATCACTTCGGGGTGTCCGGCATGGCCGATCAGGACGATGTCCTGGCCTTCCTCGAAATGACGCTGGGCTTCCACATGGACCTTCGAGACGAGCGGGCAGGTTGCGTCGAGAAAGAACATCTCGCGCGCCCTCGCGTCGGCAGGGACGCTCTTGGGCACGCCATGGGCCGAAAAGACCACCGGAGCTTCGGTGCCGGCCGGAATTTCCTCGAGCTCCTCTACGAAAACTGCGCCTTTGTCCCGCAGTCCGTCGACGACATATTTGTTGTGCACGATGGCGTGGCGCACATAGACCGGCGCGCCATATTTCTCGAGCGCCAGTTCGACGATCTGGATGGCGCGATCCACGCCGGCGCAGAAGCCGCGCGGCGCGCACAGGGTGATGTCAAGTTGCGGCCTTGTTTGCATAGGAAATCAGATGCTTTCTCACGGGCGGCAAGTCAAGTCTTGTTGCGGCAGCGGGAGGCTGCGGGCAATATGGCCGGACCGTCCAGACAAAGGCAATTCTCTTGACCCTCGCCCAGCAGATGTTTGCCCTCGCGCCCGCAATCGGGCAGGCGAACCTGTCGGCGGGGCAGGAAGAGCTGCTCGTCGGCAAGGCTTTCTGGCTCCACGAGGCCAGCAGGCAGGGCTTTGGTGTCGTCCCGACGATCTGCCTTACCCGCGCGGCGTGGGACGGCCTGCAGGCCGAGCGGGGCGGGCGCGAGCGGAAGCTGCGCACGCACTGGGTCGCGACGCTCTTCAAGCTGGTGGGGCGGCACGCCGAACCACCCGGGCTCGTCGTCCGAACGTCCGCGGCGAACCGCTCGCCCGGGCTGATGCCGGCGCGGACTGGCCTTCCCGCGCCACGAAACGAAGCGGAATCGGTCGATCCCGCCCGACCGCTCGCGCGTGCGATCTCGGAGGCCTTTGCCTCCTACGGCCCTGCTGACGCCCAGGCGCCCGGGCGCCAGATCGTCATCGTGCAGGCCCATCAACGCGAGACCCTGCGCGGCTTTGTGACCCGCGATCCGCAGACCGGCGTCCTTGGTCCGATCCCTATGGGTCAGCGGGCCGGCTCGGCGCTGCCGGCTTCCATGGCCCCGCTGATCGCCTGGCTCGACGGCGTCGCGGGCGGGCATATGACCGGTCTCGTCAGTCTCGAGGGAGACGCCGTGCGGCTCGTTTCCGTGCGGCCAAGCGCGGCAAGCGCGGCGGCCGAGCTCGAGGCTGCGGTCGATCGCGTCAGCCGGGGCAGCTGGACGCGGATGGAGGCTGTGCGCCGCACCGATCCGGCGCGGCTTCCGCAGCTTCTCCACCCGCGCCTGAAGTCCGACCACGCCGCCGACCCGATCGCGCAGGGGCTTGGCGTGTCGCCCGGCGCGGCGAGCGGCGTCATTGTCTTTACCGCCGAGGATGCCGCCCGGATGCGGGCGCGCGGGCGGCACTGCATCCTCGTCGTGACCGAAACCGGCCCCACCGATATCGATGGCATGAAGGCCGCGACCGGCATTCTGACGGCCCGCGGCGGCATGACGAGTCACGCTGCGGTGGTCGCGCGAATCACCGGAAAGCCCTGTGTGGCGGGGGTTCGCACGCTTTCGGTCAACCTTGGCGAGATGATCTGCCGGATCGGGGATAAGGAATTTCACGTCGGCGACCGGCTGACGATCGATGGCACGGATGGTACGGTTTATCTCGGGGCCATGGGGCTCAGCCAGCCCCATATCGGCGGGGCGATGTCCACCCTGCTCGGCTGGTCCGATGCGAGCCGAACGATCGCCGTCCGGACTAACGTGGAAACGGTCGACGCAGCGCGGACCGCGCTCAGTTTCGGCGCCGAGGGGATCGGGCTAGCGCGTTCAGAACACATGTTCTTTTCGCGCGAGCGCATGGTGGCGCTGCGCCGCATGATCCTGTCCGAAGACGAGGAGCAGCGGGCCGCGGCGCTGCGCGGGCTCGTCGACTTCCAGACGGGCGACTATGCCGACATCTTCGCGACCATGCGCGGGCGGCCGGTAACGGTGCGATTGTTTGATCCGCCGCTGCACGAATTCCTGCCCCGAACCGACGAGGACATCGAGGAAACCGCTGTTTCCCTTGGGTTTTCCGTTCGCGCGCTGCGGCAGCGGCTCGAGCGGCTGGCCGAAGTCAACCCGATGCTGGGCCATCGCGGCTGCCGGCTCGCGATCACCTATCCCGAGATTCTCGAGATGCAGATGCAGGCGCTGATGTCCGGCATAAGGGCGGCGAGCCGGGCCCAAGCGGAGCCAGTGCGGCTCGAGGTGATGGTGCCGTTCGTCTCGACGGCGAGCGAGGTTCTGTTCATCCGGGAGCGGGTGATGGCGATCCTCGAGGCAGCGGATATCCCCGCCGAATCCCGGGAAGCGTTCGCGTTCGGGACCATGATCGAGCTGCCGCGCGCGGCGCTCCGGGCCGGCGAAATAGCGCGGTCCGTAGACTTTTTCTCGTTCGGAACCAACGACTTGACACAGACGACGTTTGGCATATCGCGCGACGATGCGCCGACCTTCCTCGCGCCTTACCAGCGCAAGGGGATCTATGAGTACGACCCCTTCGTCACGCTCGACGAGCGGGGTGTGGGGGAGCTGATTGCGATCGCGATCGAGCGCGGAAAGGCCGCAAATCCGGGGCTGAAGATCGGTATTTGCGGCGAGCATGCGGGCGATCCGGCATCGCTGAAATTCCTTGCGGGGCTCGGGATCGACTATGTGAGCTGCTCGCCCTACCGGGTGCCCGTGGCGCGGCTGACGCTGGCGCAGGCTACGCAGAACCCCACATAAAATTTGCTCGAAATTGCCATTCCTGCACCGGAATTCGCACTTCGCGAGGGCTCAATTGCACTGTTTACCCTCCGCTAACCCTAACGCCGCATAATCTCCCTCATCGGCATTTTAGACACGGCAGCACCATCGTCGTGGTCGAGAGAGGTGGTGTGCGTTCGGGCCCGAGGGTCTGGCGCATGCCTGCGTCAACCTCGTCGTCGTTGCGTTGAGTCAGTAGTAAAGCGTTTTCATGGCCCAGAACCGGACCATGCGGGCCCCTGCGGCCCGCCCAGAGCATCGTGCCTTGAAGGCTCTGGCGGCAGTCCTCTGCACCGTCATCGGGTATGCGGCCCTCGTCGGTCCGGCCATGGGGCCGGCCGGCGAGGAACCGGCCGAGATGATGGCGGCCCTGCCGATCGTTTCGGCGAGCCTCACCCGTGTGGGCGAGGACCTGACGATCACCGGTTCGATCGATCACATGTTTGCCGCCAATGCCTTTGTCGGGCCCAACCGGGCCGACAAGCGCGACCGGCCGCGCGTGGTGCCGGACGTGCTGACGGTGGCGCGGAGCTTCGAGGACGTGCGGGTGCGGCTCGCGGCGCTGAGGACGAGCACGGCGGGCGAGGCGACCCGGGTTGCGGGCGACGCCGTTCGTCCCGCCGATCGGGGCGCGGTCGCCGACAGCACGGTGCAGGTTGCGGCGCTGACGCCGGGCGTCGGCGCATCGGCCGCGCTCGAAGCGATCGACGGCGTTTCCGGATCGGGCGTCCCGACCCCGCGCATGGCGTCCGAGCAGATCGCCTATGCCCGCGCCAACCAGCCGATGACCGATTTCGATCTCACCTTCAACGGCAAGAAGGTTTCCGACCGCGAGCTCTGGTGCCTTGCCACCGCGATCTATTTCGAGGCGCGCGGCGAAAGCTATCGCGGCCAGATCGGGGTGTCGCAGGTGGTGCTCAACCGGGTGAAGCATCACCTCTATCCGAGCACGATCTGCGGGGTCGTGTTCCAGAACCAGCATCGGCGCAATGCCTGCCAGTTCTCGTTTGCCTGCGACGGTATCCCCGACCGGGTGAACGACCAGCGCGCCTGGGCCCAGGCCGAGGAAATCGCGCGCGGCACGGTCAATGCGAGCCTTTATCTGACCGAAGTCGCCGACAGCACGCATTACCATGCGACCTATGTCAGCCCGACCTGGGCGCGGCGCATGGACAAGGTGACCCAGATCGGGCTCCACATCTTCTACAAGTTCAAGAGCGGCTGGCGCTTCGGCTAGACGGGCACGTCCCGGGCGTCGGTGCGGATTTGTCCTGATTGGCAATCGTCCGGATGCCGATCACAATTAAAAAAGTCGTCTTGTCAGCGTCGCGTCAGTATGGTGAGCCTCGTGCAGGGGGACTGCGCATGCACCAGACGTACACTCGACTTCAAGGACACAGGGTGCCGGAAAATGAGGTGGTCGTTTTCCTTTCGGAGGAGGACGAGGGTGTGCGCGGGGTCGTGGTGTGGCGGAGCAGCACCGGCTTCAGCAATATGACCACCGAGCCGCTTCCGGTCTACAGGTCTTTCCTTCGTGCTCATCTCGTCGCGCAGCGCTTCGGGCTGAGCCGCGTGCTCGTTTCGCTCGAGGACAGGGCGCTCTGGCAGCCCCGCTGGGGCGTGCTGCTGGAGGAAGGCGCAGCCCAGGCGGCCGAATAGGGTCTTGGCCGCCTTGGGCTCAGACGCAGGTCAAAAGCGTCGGGGTCGAGAGGCAGCGGCTGTCTTCGGTGACGACGAGGCGACTGCCGGGCCCGACGCGGACGGTGAGCACCGAGCGGGCACCCGGACCGGTGCGCACGAGCCAGCGACCATCCTCGAGATAGCGGACGAAGCCGGTATAGCCCGGCCGTGTGACGGTGACGCCCGGATAGCGGGTGTGGGGCGAAGTGACGGCATCGCTCGAATAGGTGCCGGTAGGGGTCGTCGCGACGACGATTTCGGTGATCCGCCCATAGGCGATCTTGCGGACGATTCTTGAGGCAATGGGTTCGTTCGACACCGTGCCGTCGAAGCGGATGACGGTGCCGTCGTCCTCGTAGTGCACGAACCCGTCGAGACTCGGAGAGGGCGTCAATATGCCGGCGGCACGGGTGACGAGGCGTTCGAAATCATAGTCGGCCGCATGCAGGCCGCTCGCGCCGAGCGCTGCAAAGATCAGCGCCAGCGCCATGGGCGCGCGCCGGGACCGGTCCGGAACCCTCATGGCATCCTCCATTCCGTCACGCCGCATTAAGAGTTTATCAACCATGCCAGCGGGCCGGTCAATTTGCGGACGGGCGAAGGGTTAATCGGTGCGGTTTCAGACCGAGAGGGCCGAGAAGAGCTCTTCAAAGGCTGCAAGGAAGCGATCATGCGCCTCGCGCGCGGGCCAGGGGCGGATCAGCCGCTCAAACTGGTCGAGATCGAAGGCGGGAAGGCTGGGCTCGCCGAAGAGCTTGCGCGCCTCATCGGCTTCGAAGCCGGCAAGATGAACCGCCTCGAAGAAGGCGGCCTCGCGGTCGGCCCGCTTGATCTGCCGGGCGAGCGCCATCGAGGGTTTGGCGGGCAGAGCGAAGCGGATGTGGATAGCACCGAGCAGGCGCTGCTCGACCTCGCGATAATTGCCGCCCATGGCCGATTTGAAGGGCGAGATGATATCGCCCATGACGTATTCGGGCGCGTCGTGCAAAAGCGCATAAAGGGCATCGCGATCGGTCGCGCCGGGACAGATAGCGAGGAAGATTTCAAGCACGAGCACCGAATGCTGGGCGACCGAGAAGGAATAGTCCCCCTGCGTCTGCCCGTTCCAGCGGGCGACGCGCGCGAGCCCGTGGGCGATGTCGGAGAGTTCCACATCGAGCGGGGAGGGGTCGAGGATGTCGAGCCGGCGGCCCGACAGCATGCGCTGCCAGGCCCGTTCCTTTGCGCGCGCCATGGGCGTCCCTTGTTCTTCTCGCCCTCCGCCAATGGCGGCGGGCACAATCATCCAAGGGCTATTCGGTCTCGGCCGATTCGCCAAACCGATAGCTCGCCCATGAGGGCAGGTGGAGGCGCGCGGGCGCCGAGCCGGCGGTGACGGCTTCAGGATCGACGACGCGGTCGAGCCGGATGATCGCAAGGGCAGTGCCATCGGCGATGGTGCCGACGCGTCCCGCCTCGCGCCCGCCCGCGACCACGGGATCCTTGGGGGTGAGGCCCGAGGCCTCGACGATGACCGGGCGCCGCCGCGCGGTGCCGCGATGCTTCATGCGCGAAACGACCTCCTGGCCGACATAGCAGCCCTTGGAAAAATCGATGCCGTCGAGAAGGTCCATGCCCAGATCGTGCGGGAACTGGCTGTCGGGGAGGAAGTCGGGCCCCATCTCGGCGATTGCGGCAGCCACGCGCCGGGCGTGCCATGGCGCCTCGTCCGTGCTCCAGTCTTCGGCGAGGGCGCCGGGCGCGATGACGCGCCAGCCGAGTCCGCCGGCACGGGGGTCTTCATGGGCGACGAGCCCCTCTGCGGGCGTCGGCGCTTCGGCCTGCCAGCCGACGCGATGGGTTTCCCGCAGATCCTCGATCTCCACTTTGGCGCGGAGTCGGTACATCTTCATGCGCTTGAAGAAGGCATCGGCGGCATCCGCCGCGACGTCGAGGAGATAGGCCTCGCCATCGACGCCGATGAGGCCCTCGGCCTGGATCTTGCCCTGGGGCGAGAGGAGCGCCCACCAGCGCGCCGGCCCGGGCTCGGGGGCGACGAAGCCGGTGATGACGTCAGCGAGCAGGCGCGTGGCATCGGGGCCGGAAAAGCGGAAGGCGGCGCGCCCGGAGCGCAGGATGGTCATGGGCAATCCTCAAGCCTCGTGGAGGTGACCCAAGAGATGGCGCAGGCGCGCCCGATCTTCAACCGGCCGGGCGGTTATTGCAGGGTGCGCCCCACGGTATATTCACCCGCGCGGATGCGGTCGGCGAGCTTTTCGGCAAAGCTCGCCGTCTGGTCCTCGCCATGGCCTTCGACGAGCGTCGCCAGCGCGGCAAAGAGCGCGGCATGGGCCAGGGCCTGGCCATCGACGCCGTCATCCTCGGCATCGTTCCAGGCTTCGGCGAGATATTCGAGCGCGATGCGGCGTGCCTCGCTCTCGGCTTCGGTTTCGGCATCCTGGCCGGTGAGCCGGTCGGGGCTGGCAAAGGGCGATCTGATCATTCTCATGGCTCTGGCCTAACATGGGTCCGGCGAGGCCTCCCGCCAGAAGTAAGCGCAAGGTTAACACGGCGGAGGGATTTGCGACGAAAGCGAGGCGGGGCAGGGCCTTACTCGGCGTAGCGGGTGTGGATATCGCGGGCGGTGCGCTCGGCTTCGACGAGCAGCCGGGTCAGGGCCTCCTCTGCCGACAGCGTGCACGCCCGGTAGAGGCGCGCATAGGCGGAGTAACCCGCATTGAAGGCACCAGCAAGGCGCTCGCGCCGGTCGTCATCGGGCAGGTCCGCTTCGATGAGCTCGGCGGCCTGCTGGCGCCAGTCTTCGCCGCCCGGCTGGCAGAGGGGCTGGAGGAAATAGAGGCTGCCCATGATCTCGGCGAGCCGTTCCATCTGCCCCTGATAGGGCGGATCGACCGCGCGCGCCCCGCCCGCGGGCAGAAGCCCGAGGAGGAGGGCGATGCCGAGGATCCGGAGACCCGGCAGGAGCGGCGATCTGTGCGGTCGATTGGCCATGGGCCATCACTAGTGGAGAGGAGGGCGGGGGCGCAAGCGGCGTCGCAGCATCGTGCTCAACGCCGGTCGAACAGGCCGAAGGCGCGTTCGAGCACGAGATCGAGCCGGCTCGTGGTCCTCAGCGCACCGAGCGCCTCGGGGCGCACCCATTGCCACGCGGCGATCTCGGTTGAGGGGACGATCTCGCCCTCGAACCCCTCGGTGGCAAAGACCGCGAGCCGCCAGCTGCCGCTGCGGCTTTCGAGGGACTGGACCATGACCTGCCGGAGGGCGAAGGCACGCAGGCCGGTCTCCTCCTCGACCTCGCGCCGCGCGCAGTCCTCGGCGCTCTCGCCAGGCTCGCAGCGGCCGCCGGGCAGTGTCCAGAGGCCCTTATAGGGGGCGAAGGCGCGCTCGATCAGCAGCACGCGGCCGCGATCGATGAGCGCGACGCTCGCGGCATTGGGCGGGGGCAGGTCCATTGTGGGTGGGCTCCGTTCGGCCTATTTCATAGCAAGCCTGTCCAAGGAGTGCACCCCATGTGCGGACGCTACGCCGTGACCCTGCCGCCCGATGCGATGGTGGAATTCTTCCAGCTGCTCAACAGGATCGAATATCCGGCGCGCTACAACATCGCTCCGACCCAGCCGATTGCTGCGATCTGGGAGGAAGCGGGGCAGCGCCGGGTGCATCTGGTGCGCTGGGGGTTCGTGCCGGGCTGGGTGAAGGACCCGCGGGAGTTTCCGCTCATCATCAATGCGCGGGTGGAGGGGATGGACAGGAAGCCCGCCTTCCGCGACGCGCTCAAGAACACGCGCTGCATCGTGCCGGCGAGCGGCTATTTCGAGTGGCATACGCGCGCGGACGGCAAGAAGCAGCCCTATTTCATCACCCGGGCCGATGGGCGGCCGATGGCGCTGGCGGGGCTCCACGCGACCTGGAGCGGGCCCGATGGCGAGGAGATCGACAGCGCCGCGACCATCACCGTGCCCGCGAGCGCGGACCTCGCCCATATCCACGACCGGATGCCCGCGATCCTGCCAGAGGCGGCGATCGGGCCGTGGCTCGACGTGCGCAATGTGCGCGCGCCGGAGGCCCATCAGCTGGCGCTGCCGCTGCCCGAGGGGGCGCTGAAATTCCATCCGGTCTCGACGCGGGTGAACTCGGCGCGCTTCGACGACCCCGAACTGATCGAGGAAGTCGTCCCCGAAGCGCCCGAGCCGCCACGCCTCAAAAAGGCGGGCGGCTCGGGGCAGCTCGATCTCTTCTGAGCCCGGTCAGCCCCGGGCAGGCTCGGGCGCCGGCGTCCCGTCGGGCCCGGAAGCGCCGTCCTCGGGCGGCGCGATGACAGGCTTGCCGGCCAGATGGAGCGGCGGCGCCTCGCCGGACTTGCCCTCGCCCATGTAGAGCGTGACGTGGGGGAAGGGGATCTCGATGCCGCGCTTGTCGAAGACGCGCTTGACGAACTCGTTATAGGTGCGGCCCGCGCCCCAGTGCTTGCCGGGCAGGGTCTTGATGCGGGCGCGCACCATGACCGCCGAATCCCCGAACGCGGTGACGCCGTGCCATTCGAGGTCCCCGAGGATGAAGGGCGCGTGTTCGGTGTCCTTCATCAGCTCGAACGCCTCGAACATGGCCTCCTTCACCTCGTCGATGTCCTCGCGATAGGCGACCCTGATCTCGGCCACGTGGAAGGAGAAGCCCTTCATCATGTTGGAGACGAGATCGACCGAGGAGAAGGGGATGAGGTGGAGCGTGCCATCGAGCGAGCGGATCGAGACCGAGCGGATGGTAAGCTTCTCGACGACGCCGGAGCGGCCACCGGCCTCCACCACATCGCCCTCGTTCATCACGTTCTCGAGCTGGATGAAGGCGCCCGTGATGATGTCCTGCACGAATTTCTGCGCGCCGAAACCGATGGCGAGGCCGAGCACGCCCGCACCGGCGAGGAGCGGGGCGATGTTGACCCCGATCTGGGCGAGCGCCAGCATGGTGACGAGCACGACGAGCGCGATGGTGACCGCATTGCGCAGGAGCGAGAGGAGGGTCTTCTCGCGCGCGGTGGGGACGGTGCCGTAATTGGGGTTGAGCTTGTATTCGACCCAGGAGGACATGGCGAGATAGACCGCGATGCCCACGAGGATGATGAGCCCGGCGCTGACCAGCGAGCCCGCGACGCGCTGGCCGCCTTCGGTGCCGATCCAGGCGATGAAGTCGATCAGTCCCCAGGCCTGGGCAATCGCGATGACGACGCTGACGACGACGATGGTGCGCACCACCTGCATGACGCGCGGCACGAAGGCATGCAGCCGGCTCTCGAGCAGCGGCAGCCGGTCGCGCACGTCATCGGGCAGGCGGATGCCCCCGCTGACGAAGCGCGAGATGAAGCTGACGACGAGCGAGCCGACGAGGATCGCGACGAGCGATTGCACGGTCGCGCCCAGCATGAAGGGCAGCGCCGTCTCGGGATTGGCGAGCCAGACGAGCAGGAGCGCGATGAGATAGGCAATCGCGATGATGTGCCAGTAGCGCCCGACGATCGCGGCGGACTGGCTGAGGACATCGTGCTTGCCGGCCGCGGCGCGGCGGGTGAGGAAGCCGCGGACCGCGAGCTTGTTCTGCAGCACGATGAGGATGGCGATGATAACCGCGGTCACCATGGCGAGGACCTCGACCGCCTGCGAGGCGCCGATCGACACATAGGCGGCGAGGATCGGCGAGACGAACATCATCGCATAGCCGAGCAGCGAGATGATGCGGCCGAACCAGAACACCCAGTAATTGGCGCTGGTGTCGGAAATCGGCAGGATGCGGAGCGCCCCGTCGCGCGGCTGGAAGACGGCGCGCACGCCGACCTTGACGGTTTCGACGATGAGGAAGGCGTTGAGCAGGAGGGTCTGGTTGATGCCCATGCGACCCGGCGTGCCGCCCACGAGGAGGAGCGCAACGAGGTAGCCGATGCCCCAGGCCAGCAGAACCGCGGCAAGGTCGACGAGCGTGGACATGAGGACCGCGACCGACCGCCCCACCCAGCTGCGGCCGGCGGCCCGCCGCGCGATGGCATGCTGGATCGCGCCCGAGCCGAGGCGCAGCACGAAGAAGCTGGCAAAGAGCGCGGCGCCGACCATCAGCACCCCGAGCGCGACCTGGCGGATCTGCGCATTGTCGGCGGCGGTGCGGCCCGCAAGGCTCTGCGCGATCTCCCCGCCGGCTTCGACGATCGATTGGGCCGCGCTCGAGGCGCCCTCGGCGATCGAGCGGGTGTATTCGGCAAGATCCCCCGCCAGCGTCAGGTCGAACTGGGGCAGCGTCTCGTCCTCTGCGGGGGGCGCGGCGACTTCACCGGCGCTGGCGCGGAGCCGAGCGAGGAGTTCGGCCCGCGCCGCGTCGTTTTCGAGGATGCGGATCAGCTCGTCGATGCCGGCTTCGGCAGGTGCGGCGGCCTCGGCTTCGGCCGCAGGAGCACTGCCCCCGGGCAGGCCCGGGACCTGGGCGAGGGCGCCCTGAAGCGGGAAGAGTGAGAGCAGGAGCAGCAGCAGCGGGATGAGGCGGCGCATGGGATCCGTATCGGCTTGTGGCGGAGAAGGCGAGAAGGGGCGGCACCTTAGTGCCGAATTGGGCATCAGGGTGACGGCGGCAGCAGCTTGCCCGGATTGAGAATGCCGTGCGGGTCGAGCGCGGCCTTGATGGCGGCCATCATCTGTAGCGCCACCGGATCCTTGACCGAGGCGAGAAGGCCGGTCTTGAGCTGGCCGATGCCGTGCTCTGCCGAGACCGAGCCGCCAAGGCCTACGACGATCTCGTAGATCGCCGCGTGGATGGGCTCGGCCCCGGCCATGAAGGCCTTGGGATCGGCATCGACGGGCTGGCTGAAATTGAAGTGGATGTTGCCATCGCCCATATGCCCGAACGGGCAGGGGCGGATGCCGGGTAGGAGGTTGACCGCCGCTTCCGAGCCGCGGGCGATGAGTTCCGGCACCGCGGCGATGGGCACGCTCACATCATGCTTGATCGAAGCGCCCTCGCGGCTCTGGCACTCGGACATCTGCTCGCGGAAGGCCCACATGCGGGCGCGCTCCTCGAGCGATTCGGCGATCACCGCGTCATCGACCCCGCCGCTTTCGAAGGCCGCTTCGAGCGCCGCCATCAGCGTGCCCTCCGGACCGCCGGCGGGCCGGGAGATTTCGAGGAGGCAATACCAGGGCGAGGGCCCGGCCGTGGGATCCCGATCGAGCATGCGGTGGCGCAGTTGAATGTCGAGCCCGAAGGCGGGAATGATCTCGAAGGCGGTGAGCGTGCCGGCGGCGCGCCTGCGCATGTCGTAGAAAAGAGCGAGCGCAGCCTCGGGCGAATTGACCGAACAGAGCGCCGTCTCGTGCCCCTGGGGCATGGGAAAGAGCTTCAGGGTGGCAGCCGTTATGAAGCCGAGCGTGCCTTCGGCGCCGATCAGCAGGTCCTTGAGGTCGTAGCCCGTATTGTCCTTCCGCAGCGAGCCCAGCCCCTGATAGAGCCGGCCATCGGCAAGAACGGCCTCCACCCCGAGGCAGAGTTCGCGCGCGTTGCCATAGGCGAGGACCTGCACGCCCCCTGCATTGGAGGAGAGCACCCCGCCGATGCGTGCGGAGCCCTGGCTTGCAAGGTAGAGCGGAAAGAGCGCGCCGGCATCGGCGGCAAGGCTTTGGGCGGTCTCGAGGACGACGCCGGCCTCGAGCGTCATGTGCCCGGCCTCGGCATTGAGCGCGCGCACCTTGTCGAGCCGGACGAGGCTGACGACGACCTCGTTTTCACCGAGCGGAACCTGGCCGCCGACGAGCCCGGTATTGCCGCCCTGCGGGATCAGCGGCACGCGATGCTCATTGGCCCAGCGCGCCAGCGCCTGCAGGGCAGGCACGTCGTGGGGCAGGGCGATGGCGGCGGCGGGCTGGTGGAAGCGCTTGCGCGGCTCCCTCAGATAGGGATCCATCCGCACCGGCTCGACAATGACGCTGTCGGCGCCCAGGAGCCCGACAAGGGCGGCGGTGATCTCTTCGCGGGTCAGCTTCATGTTCCCGACCTTAGCTGCGCCGGCCGCCGGGTGCAAAGCCCAAACCGGCCGGACTTGCCGCGGCGGGGGGGCTGTGCCACAAACCGGGCCGGAACCAAGACGAGAGGACGAGACGATGGCTCAGGGGTTGATGAACGGCAAGCGCGGCCTGATCATGGGACTGGCGAACAACCGCTCGATCGCCTGGGGCATTGCCAAGGCGCTGGGCAGCCAGGGCGCCGAGCTCGCCTTCTCCTATCAGGGCGAAGCGCTAAAGCGCCGCGTGGAGCCGCTGGCCGCCGAGCTCGGCTCGAACTTCCTCGTTGAATGCGACGTTGCCGACGATGCGGCCGTCGACAAGACCTTTGCGGAAATCGAGAGCCGCTGGGGCAAGCTCGACTTCCTCGTCCACGCCATCGGCTTTTCCAACAAGGAAGAGCTAGAGGGCCGCTACATCGATACGAGCGCGGAGAATTTCGCGCTGACCATGAACATCTCGGTCTATTCGTTCACCGCCGTCGCCAAGCGCGCCGAAAAGCTGATGAGCCCCGGCGGATCGCTGCTGACGCTGACCTATTACGGCTCGGACAAATACGTGCCGAACTACAATGTGATGGGCGTCGCCAAGGCCGCGCTCGAAGCCTCGGTGCGCTATCTCGCCGTCGACATGGGCAAGAACGGCATCCGCGTCAACGCGATCTCGGCCGGCGCGATCAAGACGCTCGCGGCCTCGGGGATTTCGGGCCTGCGCGACATGCTGCACTGGCAGGAGGCCAATGCGCCGCTGCGGCGCAATGTGAGCATCGACGATGTCGGCGGCTCGGCGCTTTACCTGCTGTCCGACCTTGCGAGCGGGGTGACGGGCGAGATCCATTACGTGGATGCCGGCTACAACATCGTGGGCATGAAGCTGCTCGACGCCGAGGCCGCCCCGCAGGAGTAGAGATGGCCGAGATCGCCTGGCCCGAGATCTATTTCATCCGCCACGGGGAGACGCCCTGGAACGCCGAAAAGCGTTATCAGGGCCGCAAGGACATCCCCCTCAACGCGCGCGGACAGGCGCAGGCGGACCGCAATGGCGTGGTGCTGCACAAGGTGCTGGCCGAACGCGGCATCGACCCGGCGTCGCTTCAATGGCACGCCTCCCCGCTGACCCGCACGCGCGAGACGATGGAGCGGGTGCGGGCGGCTTTTCCTGCGCCCCTGCCCGAGGTGCAGTTCGATGTCCGGCTCGTCGAGATTTCGTTCGGCGCGCTCGAGGGGCTCCTGCACTCCGAACTGCCGTCTGACCTTGTGACCGCGACCGGCGAGCGCGACGCGAGCTATTGGGAGTTCCGCCCCGAGGCGGGCGAGAACTATCGCGACGTCGAGGCGCGGCTCCTCGAATTTGCCGGCGTCCTGACCGGCCCCTCGGTGGTGGTCGCCCATGGCGGGATCGCGCGCACGCTGCGAGTGCTGATCGAGGGCGCGGCGATCGGGGACGTCATCAACTGGGCCCCGCCGCAGGACGTGATCATGCATTTTCGGCCCGGCATGATGGAGCTGATCGGGGGATAGGCGGATCAGGCTCGGGAAGGAGGTTTCCGGTGCAAGCACGCGTGCGACTGCAGAGGACCAGCGGTATTCAAGTTATTGAACTCCCGCCCGGTTTCGAGGTTCCTGGAACCGAGGCGGTAATCCGTCGCGACGGACATCGTCTGATTGTCGAGCCGGTCGAACGTCCTAGCCTGCGAGATGTCCTTGCAGGACTTGAGCCACTGGCTTTTGAGCTACCCGAACGGGACGAAGGATTGCTATCCACCGATCAGAAAAAGTGCTAAATTCAGTACGGAAAAAGGTGCTGAAATGAACAGGCATGTGCAGAGGATCGATGCGGACTTCGTGGTCAGCATCACCGATCTGAAAAAGAACCCGTCGGCGGCGATCGCTGCGAGCTCAGCGAGCGGCGGTGCGGTGGGTGTGCTCAATCACAATCGCGTCGTCGCCTATCTCGTCGATCCGGCGGTCTATGAAGCGCTTCTCGAGGAGATCGACGATGCGCGGCTGGCCGAGATCGTGCGCGAGCGGCAGGATGAGCCGACCGTAGAGGTCGCTATCGATGAGCTATAGCCTCCGCTTCGCGCGGAGTGCCCACAAGGAATGGCAGCGTCTCGACCCCGGTCTGCGCAAGCAGTTCGCGACCAAGCTTGCCGAGCGGCTGCAGGCGCCCCGCGTGGAAGCCGATGCACTGCGCAAGATGCGGGGTGCTACAAGATCAAGCTGCGCAGCGCCGGTTATCGGCTCGTCTATCGGGTCGAGGACGAAATCGTCACGGTGATCGTCCTCGCCGTCGGCAAGCGTGAAGCCGACAAGGTCTATCTTGCGGCAGCGCGTGCGCTCGACGCCCTCGATTGACCCGGGGCCATCGCCTGCCTAGAAAGCCTGCAATCGGAGAAAGAGCCCATGTCGCACAACAGTTTCGGCCATCTGTTTCGCTTCACCAGCTGGGGCGAGAGCCATGGGCCGGCGGTGGGCGTGGTGGTCGATGGGTGCCCGCCGGGGCTGGTGCTGACCCCCGAGATGGTCCAGCGCGACCTCGACAGGCGCAAGCCGGGGCAGTCGCGCTTCACCACCCAGCGGCGCGAGGCGGACGAAGTGCGCATCCTCTCGGGCGTCTTCGAGGACGAGCGGACCGATGGCCCGCGCACGACGGGCACCTCGATTGCGATGATGGTCGAGAACACCGACCAGCGCTCCAAGGATTATTCCGAGATCCGCGACAAATACCGGCCCGGGCACGCCGACTATACCTATCACCAGAAATATGGCTTGCGCGACTATCGGGGCGGCGGGCGCTCGTCGGCGCGCGAGACGGTGGCGCGGGTGGCGGCAGGCGCGGTGGCGCGGGCGGTGCTCGGCGACGTCGTCGTGCGCGCGAGCCTCGTGCAGGTGGGGCCGCACAAGATCGACTACAATAATTTCGACTGGGATGAAGTGGGCAACAACCCCTTCTTCTGCGCGGACAAGGAGGCTGCGGCACGCTGGGCCGACTATCTCGACGGGATCAGGAAGAGCGGCGATTCGGTGGGCGCGATCGTCGAGGTCGTGGCCGAGAACGTGCCGGTGGGCTGGGGCGCGCCGATCTATGGCAAGCTCAGCGCCGACCTCGCCTCGGCGATGATGTCGATCAATGCGGTGAAGGCGGTCGAGATCGGGGCGGGCTTCGAGGCGGCGGCACTGACCGGAACGGAAAATGCCGACCAGATGCGCGCAGGGCCGGACCGGCCCTATTTCCTCTCCAATGCCGCAGGCGGCATTCTGGGGGGGATTTCCAATGGCGATCCGGTGGTCGTGCGGTTCGCGGTGAAGCCGACCTCCTCGATCCTGACGCCGCGCCAGACGGTGACGACAGAGAATGTCGATACCGACATCGTCACCAAGGGCCGGCATGACCCCTGCGTCGGCATCCGCGCCGTTCCGATCGGGGAGGCGATGATGGCGTGCGTGCTCGCCGACCACAAGCTCATGCATCGGGGGCAGACGGGACGCGAGGGCCCGGTCGGCTACTGAGGGGTTCCAGCAGCCCGAAAGACGGCGACCGTTTCCCGATTGCCGTCCCCGCCCGCGATGGGCGAGGGGATGGAAAGGCGGTGCGCAAAGCCGTTTTCGGCCATGAAGGCGATCACCTCGGCGATGGCCCGGCCGATCGCCGTGGTGTCGGTGACGATGCCGCCCTTGCCCACGAAAGCGCGGCCGACCTCGAATTGCGGCTTGATGAGGATGACCGCATCGGCGCCGGGCGCGGCAAGCGCGAGGGCCGGTGCGAGCACCTTGGTGACCGAGACGAAACTCACATCCGAAACGATGAGCCCGACCGGCTCGGGGATCTGGGCGGGCGTGAGGTCGCGGGCGTTGAGACCTTCATGAAGGGTGATGGCCGGATCGGCGCGAAGCGTGTCGTGGAACTGGCCGTGGCCGACATCGACGGCATGGATGTGCGCCGCGCCGCGCTCGAGGAGCACCTGGGTGAAGCCGCCCGTCGAGGCCCCGATATCGAGACAGATGCGGCCGGCGACTTGAACGGCCCCCGTGTCGAGCCCGGCGACGAGCTTGAGCGCCGCGCGGGAGACGTAGCGGGCGGCCGGATCATCGAGCGTGACGCGGTCGGCCTCCGCCACCATCATGTTGGGCTTGGATGCTTTCTGGCCGTTGACGCTGACCGTGCCGCGCAGGATCGCGTCGCGCGCGCGGGCCCGGCTGGGGCAGAGCCCGCGCAGTTCGAGCGCGCGGTCGAGCCGCAGCCGCTCCACGCTCAACCCTCGACCAGCCGCTCGACCTTGGCGCGGGCGGTATCGCGGCTTTCGGTGTAGGCGATTGTCCCGGCAAAGCCGCCATCCGCGCCGATGAGGAAGACGCTGGCGGTGTGATCGACGAGATATGTGCCCGACCCGTCATCCTCGCCCTTCTCCGAATAGACACCGAAGGCGGCTTTGGTGGCCTCGACTTCGGCCTCGGTGCCGGTGAGCCCGACAATGGTGGGATCGAAGGTGCCCAGATAGTCGGCGAGCACCTGGGGCGTATCGCGTTCGGGATCGACCGTGGCGAAGATGATGCGGAGCTGGTCGGGGGAGTAGCCGAGATCGGCGCGGATCGCGGTCATCTCGGCCAGCGAGGTCGGGCAGACATCCGGGCACCAGGTGAAGCCGAAGAAGACGAGCGAGGGCGTGCCGCGCAGGTCCGCCTCGGTGAACCTTGCGCCATCGGTGGTTTCGGCGCTGAAGGCGGTGCCCGTCACCCCGAGCGGGTTGGCCGGCGGGCGGATGAAATAGAGCCCCGTAGCGCCCACCGCGACGATGGCGACGAGCGCCCATAGCATGACGCGGAAGCGGGCGAGGACGCGCGAGGATTCCTTAGGCTCCTGGGCCATGGGATCGGACTCCGGAGATAAGATCAGGGATCGAGGGGCTCAGTGCCGGTGGCCTTGCCGTCGCGGGAAAGCGTGATCTTCTCGATCCGCGCCTCGGCCTGCCGCAGCAGGGTTTCGCAATGGGCTTTTAGCGCTTCGCCGCGCTCGTAGATGGTGATCGATTCCTGGAGCGGCGCCTGTCCGCTCTCGAGCTTGCGCACGATCTGCTCGAGCTGGTCGAGGGCAGCCTCGAAGCTCAGCGCCTTGATGTCCTGATGGTCTGTGTCAGCCAATGGAAATGGTCCTCAGCGAAGGGGTGGAGCGGCGTTGCCGGTCATGAGGCTCGCGACATGGGCGGCGGCGCCTTCGGCAAGCCCGTCGCGGTCATAGCCCCCCTCGAGAAGGGAAACCAGCCGGTTGCCGCAGCGACGGTCGGCAAATTCGAGAAGCCTGGCGGTCAGCCAGCCGAAATCGGCCGGCAGCCAGTCGAGCTGGGCGAGGGGATCGCGATGGTCCGCGTCGAACCCGGCCGAAACAAGCAGCAGGTCGGGCGCGAAATCGGCCATTGCGGGAAAGATCACGTCCGCATAGGCGGCGCGCATGGCCTCCCCGCCGGTATGGGGGTCGAGCGGAACGTTGCAGATGTTGCCGACCCCGGTGACGCTCGGCGCGCCGGTACCCGGATAAAGCGGCATCTGGTGGCTCGAGGCATAAAAGACGCTCGGATCGTCCTTGAAGATATCCTCGGTGCCATTGCCGTGATGGACATCGAAATCGACGATGGCGATGCGCTCGGCGCCGTATTTGCGCTGTGCCTCGCGTGCGACGATGGCGATGGTGTTGACGAGGCAGAAGCCCATCGGCCGGTCGATCTCGGCGTGATGGCCGGGCGGGCGGATGGCGCAGAAGGCATTGTCGACTTCCCCCAGCAGCACCGCATCGAGCGCGCGCAGGCCGGCTCCGATGCCGGTCGAGCACACGTCGAGCGAGCCCGAGGCGATGAAGGTGTCGGCGTCGAGCTGGCCGATGCCCTCGGCGGGCCGGGCGTTGCGGAGCGTTGCGAGATAGCGCGGGCCGTGGACGAGCTCGGCGAGGGAGAGGTCCCCCGACGGCGCATCCTCGCGCCGGAGCGCCCCGAAGGCGGGATGATCGAGCGCCTCCTCGACGGCGCGCAGCCGGTCGGGGCGTTCGGGATGACCGTGCGGGGTCACATGGGCATCGAAATTGCGCTGGCTGACGAGCAGGGTTGTCATCGGGCTTTCTTGACGCGGGGCTCGGGCCTTGTCAAACACGGCCGATGAGCGACACCCAGCCTTTATCGCCCGATCTGGCGCATTTCGCGGCAATCCTGCGCAATGGCGGCGTCGTCGCCTTTCCCACCGAGACGGTCTATGGTCTGGGCGCGGACGCGACCAATGCCGATGCGGTGCTCGGGATCTATACGACCAAGGGCCGGCCGCGCTTCAATCCGCTGATCGTGCATTGTGCCGACCTCGACATGGCCGAGCGGATTGCCGAATTCTCGCCGCTGGCGCACCGGCTGGCGCGCTTCTGGCCGGGGCCCCTGACGATGGTCCTGAAGCTGCGCCCCGATGCCGGGATCGCCGACATCGTGACCGCCGGGCTCGGTACCGTGGGCATCCGCATTCCGGCCCATCCGCTCGCCCGCGCCCTGATCGAGGCGGCGGGTGTTCCGCTCGCGGCGCCTTCGGCGAACCCCTCGGGCAGGCTTTCCCCCACGAGCGCGGCGCAGGTCGTCGCCGGTTTCGGCGGACGGGTCCCGGTGCTCGATGGGGGTCCCTGCAGCGCAGGCGTCGAATCCACCATCATTGCGATCGATGGCGACGCCGTCGTGCAGTTGCGCGCGGGCGCGCTGGGGCGCGAGGAGATTGAATCAGTTCTCGAGCGTCCGGTGCCAAGGGCTTCGGAAGACTCGCCAATCGCCGCCCCGGGCATGCTCGCCAGCCATTATGCCCCGAACGCCGCCATGCGGCTCAACGCGGCCTCTCCGGAGCCCGGGGAGGCCTATCTGGCCTTCGGAGAAGAGCCTGAAACGGCAACCGGAGCGTTGCGCAATCTCTCGGTTTCGGGGGATTTGAGGGAGGCGGCGCGCAATCTTTTCGCGATGCTCCATGCGCTCGACGCGACGGGGGCGCAACGGATTGCGGTGGCGCCGATCCCGGAAACCGGGCTCGGCGAGGCGATCAATGACAGGCTGCGGAGGGCCGCCGCGCCGCGCTGAACGGGTTCAGCCCGCCGGCTCGGTCTCGACCTCGATCGAGGGATCGACTTCGGTTTCCTGCTCGGGCAGGGCGACCGGGGTATCGCGGAGGAGGCGGGTGACGGCGTCGTCGAGCGCAATCATGAAGCCTTCGACCCGCTGCCCGTTCGTGCCGAGGTCATGTCGGCCCTGCAGCGAGACCGAACGCATGTCGACGGTCGATCCTTCCACATCCCCGGCAATGCGGAAGGCGACTTCATCGCGCCAGCCGAGCCAGGTGGTGACGATGGCGTTGATGGTGCCGGTCTCGAGCGGCGTCTGCGGCCGGCTGCGCTGGCGGACGTCCCAGCCCTGCTCGGTGACGAGCGAGAGCACGATGTCGAACATCTGCTGGGCATCGATGGGGTAGGCGCGCGCCCGCGCATTGGGAAAGGCGGCAATGACCGCGATCTCGGTTTCGAGCGCGCGGGCGGGCAGCACGACCTGGCTCATGATCGCAGGCGGGTTTGTGGGATCGGTGCTGACATCGACGACCATCGGGTAGCGGAGCGCGAGGCTTGCGCCATAAAGGGCGGGCGCGAGACAGACGAGGCTGAACAGGATGCCGAGCGTCGCCTTGCCCCAGCCCCTGTCGCCGGTGAACCAGAGCCGAAGATAGGCGCCGAGCCCGAGCACGAGCGCAGCGATTGCGCAGGCGATCGCAAGGGCCTCGATGACGTGGAAGGTGTCGCTCGGGATCATCCGCTCGCGGTGCATGAAGACCGGGATGATGGCGAGCGGCAGCGCGAAGCTGCCCAGCCGCCGCGACCAGATCGCCCATTTGGAGGTGCGGATGAGTATGCGCATGAAGGCCCTTACCGAGTGACCGCCGCCCCCCGACGACGCCATTTGCACTAGACTATCGCGGGGGCTTAAGGAACCGGTGAATCGAGGAGGTCCTCTTCCGGGTCCTCTTCCTGATCCTCTTCGGCCTGCGTGGAGAAGCCGACGGTTTCGCCCTTGGCCAGCGTATCGGTGGCGGTCTTGGTGGTGGTGCCCGCGTCGCACATGGTGCGGATGGCCTGCCATTCCTCGTCGGTGAAGGCGGGGCTGGCGGCCGGGCTCGGCTCCAGCGCCTCGAGTGCGGCGCGGCGCTCGCTGGTCAGCGGGTGCGTGCTCAGGAGCGCGAAGGCCTCGGCATAGTCGTCATCGCCCGAAACGCGCTCGAGCAGATTGGCGAGCCCCACCGGCTGGAAGGCCATGCGGCGCGCGACATCTGCCGCGAAGCGGTCAGCCTCGCGCTCGGCTTCGCGCGAGAAGCGGCTGTCGATGAGCGAGGCGCCGATGCCGCCCGCGATCGAGAGGCCTGTCATGTCCCCAAGGATGAAGCCGATCAGCAGCCCCGTCGCCGAAGTGGCGATGAGCTGCTCCATGGCGTGGCGATGGGCGACATGGCCGAGCTCGTGGGCGAGCACGCCCGCGAATTCATCCGGGCTCTCGGTCTGCTCGAGCAGGGCGGAGAAATAATAGGCCCGGCCACCCGGCAGCGCGAAGGCGTTCGGGACGTCCGTGCGGATGACCTGCACGTCCGGCACGAAGGGAGAGCCGGCGCCCTCGAGCGCGGCGGTCGAAAACCGCGTGATGGCCCGATTGGCGAGGCTGTCGGGATCGGGATCGCAGATCTCCCAGCCCGCATCCGCAACCAGCGCCTCCTCGATCTGGCGGGCGACGGTGGTGCCGAGATCGGCCTCCCACTGCACCGGGATGACCCCGACGATGCGGCTCGCAAGCAGCGGCACGCCATAGACATAGGCCGCGACGACCGAGGCGAGGGCCATGGTGGAAAGCCCGACGAGCTTCCACTGGCGGGCCTTGTAGGCTGCGGATTTCCGCTTGAGGGCCGGGAGCATGGCGCGGGCGGCGGCGATGTCGGCAGGGCCGCTGAAGACGAGCCGGGCGCCGAGCGGCCTTGCGCCATTGGCGATGCGCAGTTGGATCGGGCGACCGTGGAGCGGATAAACCTGGTCGGCCGGCCAGCGGTCGCGCACGAAGAGGCTCTCGGCGTCGCGGATGACGAGGGCGTCCCCCTCGATGCGGCAGGCGACCTCATGGACTTCGGCGACGAGGCCATCTTGGTAGCGGGCGGAGAGCTCCATCAATAGGCCCCGACATTGAGTGCGTCGGCGAGGCCTTCGCCCGCGAGCGAACGGTCCTCGGGCGCGGCGCGGACGGTAGCGAGGCTATCGAGGTTCTCGATCGTCGCCCCGCGCACGACGAGCCGCCAGAAGCCGAGCCCGAAGATGAGCTCGCCAAGCAGCGACAGCGTGGCGAGGACGCCGAGATAGCCCCCGACGAGACCGGCGATGGCGAGCCAGCCGCCCCCGAGCGCCGAGCGGATGTCGAAGGCCGTTTCGGGATCGGGCATGTCGCCGGGGTCGAGCACCATGATCGCGGCAATGACTGCGATCAGGAGCACGCCGAGCACCACCACCACCCAGAAGCCATAGGAGAGCGTCATCAGCATGAGCGAGCGGCCCCTGATGCGCATGGCGAGCCGCGCTTCCCCCAGGCTGACTGCCGAGAACATCGCGCTCAGTTCACGCGCGCGATAGCGGTAATAGCCGAGCCCGGCGACGAGCGCGGCGAGCGCCCAGATGCCGAGCGCGCCGGGGGAGGGCATTTCGAGCGCCTCGAGCCGCGTCGCCCCGTCGGCACCGAGGAACACGAAGCCCGCGACGACGAGCGCGGCGACGAGGAAATAGGTGCCGTAATAGGGGAGCGCGAGCTGGCGCCAGCTGCCCGAAAAGCCGAAGCGGCGGTCGCCATACCAGCTATGGGCATAACGGTAGCGCCAGAGATCGGCGGCCATGAAGGGATAGGCGAGCCCCAGCGTCACGATCATGGCGAGGGTCCAGCCGAAGCGGCGGAGCGCGTAGACCCAGGCGCTGCCACGCTGGTCGAACCGGATGCCGCGCCAGAGGGTACGCGAGAGGCGGAAATCGCGGGCCCGGTAGATCGCGTAGCCGGCGAGGAACCAGAGGACGACCCCGACGCCCGCATAGCCGAGCACGATGACCTGCGGGGCCTGGGTCGAGAGGTAGAAAAAGAGGATATAGAGCGGGAGGAAGAAGCCGAGCGCGAAGAGGAAGCCGATCAGCAGCTGCAGCGCCGTGCCGGTATATTCGAGCGGCTCGCCCCCGATGATGGTGTTGTGCCAGTAAAAGCGCCGCTTCCAAGTCACGACCCAGAAGCGGTAGATGCCGAGCGTGGGCACGAGGAGGAGATAGCCCGTCAGCAGTATGCCCAGCAACTGGCTGCGCGTGCCGGTGAATTCGGCCCCGGCGCGGCCCGTCATCGCTCCCGATTCGCTCATTTTCCGCCCCCGAGGCCCCCGGATGGCAGGATTTCACGCCGCCCGCCGCCCCGCAAGCCGCGTTCAGGGGAAGAGGCGGAGTGCCTCCCAGGGCGCGCCGGGCGCGGGGCGGGTGAAGCGGACCCGATCGTGGAGGCGGAATTCGCCATCCTTCCAGAACTCGATCTGGACCGGCACGATGCGAAAGCCCGACCAGTGTGGTGGGCGCGGGACGGGGGACCCCTCGAGGCTCGCCTCGAGCCGGGCGACACGATCGGCCAGAACCTCGCGCCGCTCGAGCGGCCGGGACTGGTCCGAGGCGTGGGCACCGAGCTGGGAATTGCGGTGGCGGGTGGCGAAATAGGCGTCGGCCTCGGCCGTGCTCACCTCTTCGACCGGGCCGCGCACGCGCACCTGGCGGCGCTGCGATTTCCAATGCATGACGAAGGCTGCGGCAGGCCGGGCGAGGAGCTGGCGGCCCTTCTCGCTCTCGAAATTGGTGAAGAAGCAGAAGCCCCGCTCATCGCGCGCGTTGAGCAGTACCATGCGCACGTCGGGCAGGCCGTCCGGATCGACCGAGGCGAGGGCCATGGCGTGCGGATCGTTGGGCTCGGTCTCGCGCGCAAGGGCGAACCAGTCTTCAAAGAGCGCGAACGGATCGACGACGCTGCGGTCCCCGTCATCGGAAAAGAGGCGATCGGTGAGGGTTCTCTCTGCCATCTGAAGACCTTGTGCGTTGGGATGATCGGGGACCCCGGCTGGACAAGGCGGAGGGGCGTCGCCATATAGGACCCCGACAAGCGTGCTTGCAACGCTGGAGAGATGAACCCGACATGCGCGATCCATACACAGTGCTCGGGGTGCCTCGGACCGCGAGCGAAAAGGAACTGAAGTCGGCCTATCGCCGGCTCGCCAAGGCCCACCACCCCGACCAGAACAAGGACGACCCGAGCGCTCACGCCAAGTTCGCGGAGATCTCGGCCGCCTATGATTTCCTGACGGACGCCGAGAAGCGCGGCCAGTTCGACCGTGGCGAGATTGATGCGGACGGACAGCCGCGCTTTGCCGGCTTCGGCCGGTCCGCGGGCGGCAGGAGCGCTGGCGGCGGACAGGCTGGCGGCTTTTCGGCCGAGGACATATTGAAGGAGTTCATGAGCGGCTTCGGTGGCGCGCCGCGCCGGCCCGGCGCGCGCAGCTCGAGCCAGTCGAGCTGGGACCCCTTCACCGGGACGACGAGCGGTGGCGCGGGCTTCACCAATCGCGGTGGCGCGGGCGTCAAGGGCGACGACATCGCGGTAACCGCGACCGTGTCGCTCGAGGACGCCCATACCGGCGCGAGCCTGCCGCTCCGCATGCCGACGGGCAAGGTGCTGAACGTCAAGCTGCCCGAGAACGTGGAAGAGGGCCAGCAGATAAGGCTGAAGGGCCAGGGCCAGCCGTCCCCCCTCGGCGGGGAGCCGGGCGATGCGCTCGTGACCGTTCGGTTCGAGCGGCACAAGCAGTTCCGCCGCGACGGGCACGATCTGCGCACCGACGTTCCGATCACGCTTTACGAGGCGGTGCTGGGCGCCAAGGTGCGGGTGCCGACGCTCGACGGATCGGTCGAGCTCAATCTGCCGCCCGGGGTCAACACCCAAAAGGCCCTGCGGCTCAAGGGCAAGGGGCTCTACAAGAACGGCGATCTCTACGTGAACATCAAGATCGTGCTGCCCGAGGGTGGCGATCCGGACCTGGAAAGCCTGATGCGGTTCTGGCGGGACCAGAAGCCCTATTCGGTCCGCGACTAGCGCTATCCCCGCAAGGCAAAGAGGCGGGGGCCGAACAGTCCCCGCCGCATGCCGATCCGGCCGGTCTCGGCAAGATATTCGACATGGGCCTTGATGGTCATCCGCGCCGCCCCGATCAGCTGCGGGGTGAGCCGGGGATAGATCGCGACGAGGAGCTTCGTGATGGTGTGGGCGCCGGCCTCTACCGCCTCGACGATCTGCTCGTTGCGCGCCTGCCGATGGGCGAGGAGAGCCCGGGCATAGGTCGGCCCGTCCGGGATCGGCCCGCCATGGGCCGGGAGATAGAGCCCGTAGGGCATGCCGATCAGCTTTTCGAGCGAATGCAGATAGGCGGCCATCGACCCGTCCGGCACCGAGACGAGGCTCGAATTCCACCCCATGACGTGATCGCCGGTAAGGCAGATGCGCGTGCCCGCGAGCCCGAAAGCGAAGTGATTGTCGCAATGGCCAGGCGTCGCGATCGCCTCGAGCGCAATGCCGCCGGCGGTGAAGACTTCGCCATCGGCGAGCATGCGCGCCGGCCGCAGTGAAAAGTCCGAGGATTTTCCGGTGCCGTTGACCTCGAAGGGACGCGCGGGGCGCGAGAGCCGGTGCGGACCCGAGAACCAGAGGGGTGCGCCGGTCGCCCGGCCGAGCTTGGCGGCGAGCCCGCAATGATCGCGATGGGTGTGGGTGAGGAGGATCGCCTCCACCTGGCGGCCGCCGATGGCGCCGAGCAGCGCCTTGAGGTGCGATTCGTCATCGGGGCCGGGATCGAGCACGGCGACAGTCTCGTCGCCCAGGATAAAGCTGTTGGTGCCCGTGAAGGTGAAGGGCCCTCCATTGGGCGCGGTGACCCGCACGATACCGGGCCCGGCGACGATGGGGCGGCCAGTCTGCGGATCGAAATCGGTGCGATAGGCGGGGGCGGCGGCGGGCGGCATTGCGCTCCAATAGGGGAGGGACTAAACAGGCTCAAGGTTCATCATTCGCCGCGGAAGGTATCCAATGGCCACCAGCTTGACCACTCCCAAGACGCTGCTCGGCGCAGTCCAGTCCCGCACCGAGGGGGCGCGCCTTGCGACCTCGGTGGCGAGCGTGCTGCTCGGGACGCTCGTGCTGGCCGCCGCTGCCCGGTTCAACATCCCCATGCTGCCGGTGCCGGTGACGCTGCAGACCATGGCCGTGGCGATGATCGCCGCCGGCCTCGGTGCACGGCTCGCGACGGCGACGGTCGTCCTCTACATCCTGCAGGGTCTTGCCGGGCTTCCCGTCTTTGCCGGCGGTGGCGGCGCGGCCTATGTGTTCTCCCCGACCTTCGGGTTCATCCTGGGCTGGGTGCCGATGGCATTCCTGATCGGCCTCGCCGCAGATCGCGGCCTCTCCCAGAAGATCGTCCCGCTCTTTGCGGTGATGGTCGGGGCGAACGCGCTCGCCTTCGGCACCGGCTATCTCTGGCTCGTCGCGATGTCGGGCGGGGCTGCCTGGATCGACCAGTCCAATGTGCTGGGTTCAGCCTTCGCGGTCGCGGTGCAGCCCTTCATCGTCTGGGACCTGCTCAAGATGGCGTTCGCCGCCATTTCGGTGGCCGGCCTCTGGGCGGCGCTGCGGCGCAAGGCCTAAGCCACGTCTTCACGATCTGCAAAAGGCCCGCTTCGGCGGGCCTTTTCTTTTGGAACCTATCCGCCGCGTGGCGCGTTCACGGAACATCACCTTCCCGTGATGGATTTCTGAACCAACTGATCCCGATGCCACTATCGGGTCCTGCCCCGGCCGCCCGCTCCCCCCAGCGGCGCCGGGGTTTTTTTATGCATTCCATACGATGGGGCGATAACCCCGTTCACATTTGCGGAACCGGTTCGTGAGGATCGGAATTTCTGGTTGCGCGGGAGCAAGCAAGAAAAAGATCGAGGAGCCCCAGATGATCAAGGCAAGACTTGTTACGAGCGTCGCTATAGCCGCTCTCATGGTCGCTGCGCCGATACCGGCCGGCGGCCTTTTGCCAGTTGGACCCACAAGCGCGCAGGCGCAGTCGGTCAGCGTCAGTTTCAACCTCTTTTACGACCGGCTCGCGCCGCACGGACAATGGGTCCGCCACCCGCGCTATCGCTATGTGTGGTGCCCGACCAACGTGGGCGCCGACTGGGCGCCCTATACGCGCGGGCGCTGGATCTACCTGCGCGACTATGGCTGGTATTTCGCCTCGTCCGACCCCTATGCCTGGGCAGTCTATCATTACGGCCGCTGGTATGACGATGCGCGGCTCGGCTGGTGCTGGGTCCCCGGCGATACCTGGGCACCGGCCTGGGTGAGCTGGCGCCGTGGCGGCGACTATGTGGGCTGGGCCCCGCTGCCGCCTGAACGCCCCGGCTTCTCGCTGAGCTTCGAGATCGGCAACCGGCCGGTGCCGCGCGACGACTGGTTCTACGTGCCGACGCAGAGCTTCCTCGCCCCAAATCTGAGCGTCGATATCGTGTTCGGCTCGCGCCAGCCCGATTTCTACGATCGCACGGAATATCTGGGTCCGGTGATCGTGCAGAACAATGTGGTGATCAACAACGTCATCGACATCGATTTCATCCAGCAGCAGACCAATCAGGAAGTCACCATCGTCGAGGCGGCGGTGGTCGATGACCCCGACGCGGCCAATGTCGAGGAGACCGACGGCACGACGATACCCGTCTTTGCCGCACAGGTGACGCCGACCGAGGAAGAAGCGCCCGCAGAGGTCGTCGAGCCCGAGGAGGCCGAGCCGGCGCCGGTCGACGAGCAGGCGGTAGAACAGTCTGCCGACGAGAGCGAATCGGCGGCGTCTGCCGAGCCCGTCGAGGACGGCGCGGTCGATGAGGCGGCGCCCGAAGGCGAGGCCGCTCCTCAAGAGCAGGGCGTAGAGCCCGAAGGAGAAGCGGCTCCCACTGAGGAGGAGGCCGCTCCGGTGGAGGAAGAGGTCGCTCCGGTCGAAGAGGTGACGCCTGAGGAAGAGGCGACGCCCGAGACCCCCGCAGAGACCGAGCCCGCGCCCGCGCCCGAGGCCGAACCCGCCCCGGTGGAGGAGGCTCCCGTCGAGGAGGCCCCGGTCGAGGAGGCTGCGCCCGAGCCTGCTCCGGAAGCTGCGCCCGCTGCAGAACCCGAGCCGGCCCCCGAGCCCGAGCCCGCCCCTGCAGCCGAGCCCGCACCTGAGCCGGAACCGGCTCCCGAGCCGGAGCCCGCGCCAGAACCGGCGCCCGAGCCCGAAGCGGCACCTGCCCCGGCAGCGCCCGCTGCTCCGCAGGACTGCCCGCCAGAGCAGCGCGTGGATGGCGTCTGCCCGGCGTAAGGAGAGTTGAAGGAGGCGGCGTCCCGCGGGGCGCCGCCTTTTTTCTAGCCGACGAGGAAGCCGATGAAGCGGCCCGCAAGGAGCACGCATAGCCAGAGGAGGATCGACAGCCCCGCCATCAGCCGGGTGAGACTGTGCTCTGGCCGCAGATGCGCCCGGCTTAGCGTGAAGGCTGCGGCATTGAGGAGCGCGAGGGCAAGGAGCGCGAGCTTGGCGAGAAAGGCCGGATTGCCCGCATAGGTGACCGGCTGGACGATGAAGAGGAGCCCGCCCGTGATGAGCGCCGCCACGAGCGCGGTGATCGCTACGGGGCGGAGCGCGGCGATGACGGCGGGCAGCGCGATGCCGCGCCCGAGCCCCAGAACGCGCAGATCCATGAGGATCGCGCTCGTCACGAGCATGCCGAGCGCGAGGATGTGGGCGGCGTTGACCACCGGGTAGACGTAAAAGGACGTGCGCAGCGCCGATGCGGGCGCGGACGCACCGATCGCCTCGATGAGGCCCAAACCCTCAGATCTCGCGGGCGCGGTCGGGGTAGACGTCGTAGGTTTCGTCCCCGACGATGACGCGAACGGCCTTCATGCGGGTTTCGGCCTCGTCCATCGAGCGGTTGCCGATGGCGATGATTTCGTCCCCGACTGCGACGGCATCCTCGGTGAAGCCGGCCGCGATGGTGGCCGAAGGCGGGGCGAGCTCGACCCGCCAGATCTCGCCCTCGACATCGAGATCGATCGTGGCGTGGGGATTACCGACATAAACTGCGGTGACGACGCCCTCGAGCTGGAAGAAGCCGCTCTCGGTCCACGACCAGCCGTGATGGGCGAGGGCGGGGCCGGCGAGGGCTATGGCGGCAAGGCCGGCCAGGAGCGTGCGTCTCATGAGGCGTGGCATGGCAAGTCCTCCCAAAGCGGGGAGAGTGAGCCCGGAATGGGGCCGCCTGAAGGCCCGGCGGGCGCCCGCACCATTGCAATGACGGGCGGGCGCCCTAGATTGAAGCCGAAATCAATCGGAGTGACCGGATGAACACCAAACAGAAGATCACCATGGTCGTCCTCGGCCTCGGCGTCCTCGCCATGCTGGCCGGGGACCTGCTGGCCACGATGGTCTGAGGCCCGGGGACCGGTCAGGGAAGGGCGCGGCTGATCGCTTGCGCGAGCGGGGTGGTCGGGCGCCCGATGAGATCCGACAGCGCGTGCCCGTCGTCAAAGAGCGCATCGCCGGCGGCGGCGGTGTCCCAGGTCGCAATGGCGGCCGCGACCGGGGCGGGGAGGCCGAAGCCGGCAAGCGCTTTGGCGTAGTCGGCTTCAGCCATGTTGCGATAGGGGATGTCGCGGCCTGTCTGGCGCGAAATTTCGGCGGCAAGGTCGGCAAGCGTGAAGGCCTCGTCTCCCGCAAGCTCGTAGATCCGTCCCTGATGGCCGGTGCCGACGAGGACCGCGACGGCGGCCTCGGCATAATCCTCGCGCGTGGCCGCGCTGATCCGCCCGTTTCCGGCGCTGCCGATCACCGCGCCCGCGGCGAGCGTGCCCCCCAGGGTGCCGGTATAGTTCTCGGTGTACCAGCCATTGCGCAGAATGGTGTGAGGGATGCCCGAGGCAGCGAGTTCGGCCTCGGTCTGGCGATGCTCTTCGGCAAGGCTGATCGGGGAGCGGTCGGCATGCAGCAGGCTCGTATAGACGATGTGCCCGACGCCCGCCGCCTTGGCGGCTGCGATGACGTTGCGGTGCTGGGCGGCGCGCTGGCCGACCTCGCTGGAGGAGATGAGCAGCAGCGTGTCCACGCCCTCGAGCGCAGGCCCGAGCGTTTCGGGGCGGGTATAGTCGGCTTCGCGGACGGCGACGGGGGAATCGGCCAGCTTTTCGCGCGAACGGGCGAGCGCGATGAATTCGCTTGCCGGGAGCTTCGCGCCCAGCTTGTCGAGCACGATGCGGCCGAGCTGGCCGCTGGCCCCTGTAATGGCGATGGTCATGGCGATGTCCTTTTCCGATGAGGTCGCACCTGATATAGCGGTGGTGCTTATCTTTCGTAAGTACGTACAGGAATGTTAGTATGAACCCGGGCGAGACGATGGCGGTGCCGGTGGCGCTTTCGGCGCGGATGGAGCGGGGCGATCTGCTCTCGGCGGCCTGCCCGTCGCGCGAGGTGCTCAAGCACATGACGAGCCGCTGGGGCGTTCTGGTGCTGCTCGCGCTCGAAGGCGGGACGCTGCGCTTTTCCGCGCTTCGGCGCCGCATCGGCGGGGTGAGCGAGCGCATGCTCGCAAAGACGCTCCACTGGCTCGAGGGCGACGGGCTCGTCGAGCGCATCGCCCATGAGGTGGTGCCGCCCCATGTCGAATACAGGCTGACCCCGCTCGGGCGCGAGGGGGCGGCGCGGGTGCGGGCGCTGGCGGACTGGATCGAACAGAGCCTGCCCGAAATCGCGCAGAACTGGTAGGGAGCGGGCCATGGACTGGCTGGGGGCGTGGGAACTGGCGAGCTATGTGGTGACGGTGGTCGGCCTGCCGCTCGCCATCGTGATCTTCGTTGTCGAGCAGCGCAAGCAGCGGGCCAATGAGGAGCACGAGATCCAGCAATTGCTGGCCGACAACTATACCGACTTCCTGAGGCTCTGCCTCGACAATCCGGACCTGCGGCTGTTGGGCTCGTCGGTGACGCCCGACCCCACCGAGGAGAAGGCCGAACGCATCAGGGCGCTCTATTCGATCCTGATCTCGCTCTTCGAGCGGGCCTATGTGCTGACCCATGCGGACCGGCTCAACCCGCGCCAGCAGCGCTACTGGCTGACCTGGGAAGACTTCATGCGCGAATGGTGCGAGCGGGAGGATTTCCGGCTCATGCTGCCGCAATTGCTGCAGGGGGAGGACCCTGCCTTTGCCGCCCATATGCGGCGGATCGCGGCCGAGGAGGCTCAGAGGACAAGAACGGTTCAGGCGGTCTCGTAATTGGGGGTGCGCAGGCCCGCCGTCTCCTCGATCAGCACTTCGAGCACCTGCTCATAGGTGACGCTGGCTTCGGGGTGAGCGCTGAGGAGCGCATCGGCTTCGCTATGCGGATCGAAGGCGTCGCGCGTGCGGGAGGCCATCGCAATCCGATCGGCGATATCTGCTGCAAGGCGCAGTTTCATCTCGTCCTCCTCATGCCGAATGGCGCTCGGGGTCAGGATCGTCCAGCCCACAACAGGCTGGCGAGGCGGCGTTTTTGTGGCGAAACCGCTTCCTGCGGCCAGGAGGCATATGAACACGGGATCCGCGCTGTCATCAAGCCGACATCTGACTGAAACAGAGCTGTCATCCCGCCGTCACCCAGCCGTCGTGCGCCATTGCTACTTCCCCCGCAGTCCGCTCCGAGCGGGCCGGCGGGGAAGGGTCCCTGCCAGCAAAATCCTCGTCATGCAGGAGACACATCATGTCCGTACGCCATGTGGCCGGCCTTGCCGCCCTTGCGACTTCGCTTTTCGCCAGCACTGCCTATGCCCAGACCGAGATCGCCTGGTGGCACGCCATGGGCGGCGAACTCGGCGCCAAGCTCGAGGCCGTGGCCGAAGGCTTCAACCAGACCCAGGACGACTATCGCATCGTTCCGGTCTATCGCGGCACCTATGGCGAGACGCTGACCGCTGCCATCGCCGCCTTCCGCGCCAGCGAGCAGCCGGCAATCGTGCAGGTCTATGAAGTGGGCACCGGCACCATGATGGCCGCCCAGGGCGCCGTCTATCCGGTCTACCAGCTGATGGCCGACAACGACCAGCCCTTCGAGCCCTCCGAGTACCTCGCGTCCGTCGTCGGCTATTATTCGGACACCAGCGGCAACATCCTCTCGCTGCCGTTCAACTCCTCGACCCCGATCATGTACTACAACAAGGAAATCTTCGAGGCGGCCGGCCTCGATCCCGAGACGCCCCCGGCGACCTGGGCCGGGATGGAAGCGGCGATGAACCAGATCGTCGAGTCCGGCGCTGCCCCCTGCGGCATGACCACCGCCTGGATCTCCTGGATCCACACCGAGAACTTCTCGGCGCTCCACAACCTCTCCTACGGCACGCTCGAGAACGGCTTCGGTGGCCTCGGCGCCGAATTCGCCATGAACAACGAGCACCTCGCCCGCCATTGGGACAATCTGGCCCACTGGGAAGACGAAGGCGTGTTCCGCTATGGCGGCCCCGAGGGCGGCCCGGACGCACAGCCGGCTTTCCTTTCCGGCGAATGCGGGCTCTTCATGAACTCGTCCGCCGGTCGTGCGGCCGTGGTCGCCAATGCCGA
The DNA here is from genome assembly GCF_003994485.1 of Arsenicitalea aurantiaca. Classification (GTDB taxonomy): domain Bacteria; phylum Pseudomonadota; class Alphaproteobacteria; order Rhizobiales; family Devosiaceae; genus Arsenicitalea; species Arsenicitalea aurantiaca. Next base: position 189,934 of record NZ_RZNJ01000003.1, on the reverse strand, counting down.
TTTCGAAGTCGGCTTCGCACCGCTCCCCTATTATGACGACGTCGTCGAAACCCCGATGAACTCGATCATCGGCGGCGCCACCCTCTGGGTCATGCAGGGTCGTCCGGCCGAGGAATACGAAGGCGTCGCGGCGTTCTTCTCCTACCTCAGCCAGCCCGAAGTGCAGGCCGACTGGCATCAGGACACCGGCTATCTGCCGATCACCAACGCCGCCTACGATCTGGGCCAGGAGCAGGGCTATTACGAGGCCAACCCCGGTTCGGACACCTCGATCATGCAGATGACCCGCGTCGAGCCCAACGAGAACTCCAAGGGCCTGCGCTTCGGCTCCTACACCCAGGTCCGTGCGCTGATCGACGAAGAGTTCGAGGCCGTGCTCGCCAGCGACAAGACCGGCCAGGAAGCGCTCGACTCGCTGGTCGAGCGTGGCAACCAGCTGCTGCGTGAATTCGAAGCCGCCAACAGCTAAACCCAACGGCTTGAACGAGGCTCGCCCCGCAAGGGGCGGGCCTTTTCCATCGCGACGGGCGCTCAGGCGCCGAAGCGGGTGACATGCAGACCAAACGCACCATCTTCTCGAACCGCGCGCTGCCGATCGCGCTCATCGCCCCGCAGCTGGTGATCACGCTGATCTTTTTCATCTGGCCGGCGCTGCAGGCGATCCGCTCGAGCTTCGAGCGCGAGGATCCTTTCGGGCTGCGCACGAGCTTCGTCTGGTTCCAGAATTATACGCGGCTCTTTGCCGACCCCACCTATCTCAGCGCCTTCGGCCGGACGCTGCTGTTTGCGACCGCCGTCACAGTGCTCGCCATGGCGTTCGCGCTGGTGCTGGCGGCGGCGGTGAGCCGGGTGATGCGGAGCGCCAACGCCTATACGACCCTCCTGGTGTGGCCCTATGCGGTGGCCCCGGTGGTCGCGGGCATCCTCTGGTGGTTCATGTTCAACCCCTCGATCGGCATATTGCCCTATGTGCTGGGCCAGTTCGGGATCACCTGGAACCATCGCACCTCGGGCACCGACGCCATGGTGCTGGTCGTCATCGCGGCGACCTGGAAGCAGATCTCCTACAATTTCCTCTTCTTCCTCGCAGGGCTGCAATCGATCCCCAATGCGCTGAGCGAAGCGGCCGCGATCGACGGCGCCGGGCCCTTCAAGCGCTTCTTCACGATCGTGCTGCCGCTGCTGTCGCCGACGACGTTTTTCCTCCTCATCATCAACGTCAACTACGCCATGTTCGACACGTTCGGCATCATCGACGGCACGACGTCGGGCGGGCCGAACCAGGCGACCAACATCCTCGTCTACAAAGTCTATGCCGACGGGTTCCTGGGGCTCAACATCGGCTCCTCGGCCGCCCAGTCCGTCATCCTCATGCTGATCGTCATCGCACTCGTCTTCGTGCAGTTCCGCTTCGTCGAGCGGCGCGTGCAGTACTGAGGTCCCAAATGGTCGAAAACCGCCCGCTGCTCAACATCGCCACCCACCTGGTGCTCATCATCGGGGTCGCGATCGTCGTCTTCCCGGTCTATGTGGCCTTCATCGCCTCGACCCAGGCCCCCGGCACCTTCTTCCGGGGTGTCACCCCGCTGCTGCCGGGGCCGGCGATGATCGAGAACTACACGACCATGCTGACCGACGGCATGTCGACCTCGGGGGCCCCGCCGCTCTGGCTCATGCTGGTCAATTCGACCTGGATGGCCGTGATCGTGACGGTGGGCAAGATCTCGATCTCGATCCTCTCGGCCTATGCGATCGTCTATTTCCGATTTCCGCTGCGGGCGCTCTGCTTCTGGATCGTCTTCGTCACGCTGATGCTGCCGGTCGAGGTGCGCATCATTCCCACTTTCGCGGTGGTCTCGAACCTTGGGCTGCTCAACTCCTATCTGGGGCTGACCCTGCCGCTCATCGCCTCGGCGACGGCGACGTTCCTGTTCCGGCAATTCTTCCTCACCGTGCCCGACGAACTGACCGAGGCGGCGCGGGTGGACGGAGCAGGGCCGGTCAAGTTCTTCATCGATATCCTCCTGCCGCTCTCGCGCACCAATATCGCGGCGCTCTCGGTGATCATGTTCATCTATGGCTGGGTGCAATATCTCTGGCCGCTGCTGGTGACCACGGATTCCCGCTACTACACGGTCGTCATGGGCATCAAGCGCATGGCCGCCTATGCCGACCAGCAGCCGCAGTGGAACCTCGTCATGGCGGCCGTGATCCTCGCCATGCTGCCCCCCGTCCTCATCGTCATCTTCATGCAGCGGCTTTTCGTCAAAGGCCTCGTGGAAACGGAGAAATAATCATGGCCGCGATCGAAATCGCATCCGTCCGCAAGGTCTATCCGGGCAATGTCGAGGCGATAAAGGGCATCGACCTGTCGATCGCCGACGGGGAGCTGGTGGTGCTGGTGGGGCCTTCGGGCTGCGGAAAGTCGACGCTGCTGCGCATGCTCGCCGGGCTCGAGACGATCAGCGCCGGCGAGGTGCGGATCGGGGACCGTGTGGTGAACCGGCTCGAGCCGGCCGAGCGCGACATCGCCATGGTGTTCCAGAACTACGCGCTCTACCCCCATATGAGCGTGCGCGGAAACCTCGAATACGGGCTCAGGAACCGCCGCACCCCCCGCGACGAGATCGACCGGCGGGTGAAGGAGGCGGCGCGCATCCTCGAGATCGAGCCCTATCTGGAGCGCAAGCCGCGCCAGCTTTCGGGCGGGCAGCGCCAGCGCGTGGCGATGGGCCGGGCGATCGTGCGCAAGCCCCGCGCCTTCCTCTTCGACGAGCCGCTCTCGAACCTCGACGCCAAGCTGCGCGGGCAGATGCGCGTCGAGATCAAGCGCCTGCAGCGTACGCTGGGCACGACCAGCGTCTACGTCACCCACGACCAGCTCGAGGCGATGACGCTGGCGGACCGGCTGGTGGTGATGAATGGCGGGGTGATCGAGCAGGTGGGGCGCCCGATCGCCATTTTCGAGCGGCCCGAAACGGTGTTCGTTGCGAGCTTCATCGGATCCCCGCCGATGAACTTCGTGCCGGTTTCCGAGCTTGGCGCCGATGCGCCGGGCCTGCCGGCGGGCACCGACCTCGTCGGCATCCGGCCCGAATCGCTTTCGCTTGAACGCCCCGAGGGGCCGGCGCTGGAATTCGAGACCATCGTCGAGCTGATCGAGCCGGTGGGGGGTGAGACCCATCTCCACCTCCGCCATACCGCAAGCGGCAGGACCCTCATCGCCCAGATGCGCGGGCGCGTGGTGGAAGCCGAAGGCAGCCCCTTGCGTCTCTGGTGCAGCCCGCGCGCGCTCCACCCGTTCGACACGCGGACGGGCCGGCGGACCGACTGAGGGCACTCGGATGGATCGGAAGGGATGACCCGGCCAGGAGGTGGAATCTCCGGCCGGGCCAAACCGAACGGTCGGCGAGACCATCCGGCAGGCCGGGTCATAGGCGAGCCTGCGTTGCGAAGCAAGAGCCGCGCGGCTACTGACGCGCAGGATAGCTAAAGAAAAACCCCGGCCTCATAGAGACCGGGGTTGATTGGTCGGAGTAGGGTGATTCGAACACCCGACCCCCTGCTCCCGAAGCAGGTGCGCTACCAGGCTGCGCTATACTCCGTCAGGGTCGGCGACGGGCTTTCGCCCGGGCCGACGCGGCGCTTTATAGACCTGCGGGGGCGGCGGTTCAAGCGGGGAGTTCGACCGCTCCGCCCGATTGTTGCGCGGCCATTCCAAACCGTGTAGGAACCCGCGCGTTGGGGCGTCGCCAAGTGGTAAGGCATCGGTTTTTGGTACCGACATTCCCAGGTTCGAATCCTGGCGCCCCAGCCAGACCAGCAGAAGCAGCGCATGCGAAACGCCTAGGGCCCCGCCTCCGGCTCGGTCTCGGTGGCGATGGTGCCGAGTTCGCCGGCGAGGTCGCCCGCGCTTTTCAGCGTGCCCATGATGATGAAGCCGAGAAGGCTGAGCAGGGCGAGGACGGCGAGGATCCCCGCGACGAGCCCGAGGACGCTCGGCCGTGGCGGGCCGCTGCGGACGGGTCGCGGGGAAGGGGTGCTCGGGTCCATCGGACGCTCGGCGGGCCTGTCGCTCAAAGCCCGGCGGGCACGAGGCTGTAGGCGCCGACCAGCACGGTGAGCGAGAGCACGAACATGGCCGAGAGTGCGGTGGTGCGGATCATTTGCTGATCTCCTGATTGTTTGGGGTGGGGGATACGATCAGGGATCGACGGTGACGGTCGGCAGGTCGACGCTGACGCTCTCGCCGCCATTGAAGACGCCGCCGAAGAGCCACAGGGCAAGCACGACGAGCAGGATGACGGCGATGATCGCGCCGATGGCGCCGAAGGGGCTGCCGCCGGTCACGACGGTCTCGCGCTCTACGGGGCGCTCGACCACTGTTTCACGTTCGATGGCCATGAGAAGTCTCCTTTGATGAGGGTCAGGGCCGCCGGCGGGGGCGGGATGGTGCGGCGGCCCCGTCGAATTGCTTCGATGGCACAAGAACCCGTGAACGACCCTCAGGTTCCACCAAGTCACTGTTTTCGTTAATGAAAAATAGCTGACAGGAAATGTCAGCGTCGCGTCAGGAAGCGCGCAAGGCGGCGCGGCGAAGGAGCATGGCGGCGCTGCGGAGCGGAGTGAAGAGCAGGACGTGGCACCAGCGCCGCGGGGGCGGGTAATGCGCCGGTGCCACCATCATCCGGCCGATTGCGGGTCGAGCCGGAAGATTGTCCTTCTGCTTCGTCGTCCATGCATGGGAATACCGGGACGACGTGCGCCCAACATAGCGAGCCCAAGCTGACAGAGATGAGGGCCTCTCTGTCAGCTTTTTGTCAGTTTCGGGAGCCTAGGATGGCGCAATGATCACCCTGTTGCGATTTGCCCGTCTTGCCATCGCCGTCCTTGCCCTTGCAGGGGCGGTGACGCCGGCTCTGGCGCAAGGCAATTCGGGGCGGCAGGGCAATTCCGGCGGACAGGGCAATTCCGACAATGCCGGCAACTCGGGCAATTCCGGGAATTCTGGCAACTCGGGTAGTGCCGGTAACTCCGGAAACTCCGGTAGCTCAGGAAATTCGAGCAACTCAGGCAACTCAGGCAACTCAGGCAACTCGGGCAATTCGGGAAACTCCGGGAACGCGGCTGGCCCGGGCAATTCCGGGGGCACGCCGGGGCGAAGCGGCGACGCGCCCGGGAGGGCGACCGAGCCTGCCGAGCCTGGGCCGGTCACGGTCGAGGAGCCCCACAGCGCGGTCGAGGCGGGCCGGGCGCTGCCATTCGAGAGCATTGCCGGGATCGCCCGCGGTGATGGCGGTGGCGAGATCATCGATACCCGGCTCCTGACGGTCCAGGGCTTCCTGATCTACGAGGTGCGCATGCTGCGGCCGGGAGGCGCGGTGGAGACCCAGTATTATTATGCCCGCTCCGGCCGGCGGGTGCGCTGAGCGATGCGGGTTCTGATTGCCGAAGACGATGCACGCATCGCCGACACGCTCGTGGCGGCGCTTGCGTCTGCCGGCTTCGTCGCCGAGGTGGAAGCCGATGGGGAAATCGCCCACTACAGGGGCGAGAACGAGCGTTTCGACGCGGTGCTGCTCGATCTGGGCCTGCCGCGGCTCGATGGGCTGACGCTGCTCAAGCGCTGGCGCAAGGCGGACATCCAGGTGCCGGTGCTGATCCTGACGGCGCGCGGCCAGTGGGAGGAACGGGTCGAGGGAATCGAGGCGGGCGCGGACGATTACGTGGTCAAACCCTTCCGCGTCGAGGAAGTGGTGGCGCGGGTCAAGGCGCTGATCCGCCGCGCGGGCGGGCACGCTTCCGCGCGCATCGCCATCGGGGACCTGATGCTCGACACGCAGATGATGCGGGTGACCCGCAACGGCTTCCCGATCAACCTGACGCGGCAGGAATACCGGCTCGTCGCCTTTCTCGCGCACCAGCGCGGACGCGTGGTCTCGCAGATGGAGATCGTCGAGCATCTCTACGCGCAGGATTTCGACCGGGCGTCGAACTCGGTGGAGGTGCTGGTGGGGCGCGTGCGCCGGCGGCTGGGCAGCGATATCATCCGCACCCGCCGCGGGTTCGGCTATTATATCGGGGACGAAGCCGAGTGAGCTTTGCATCCCTGAGGCTGCGGCTGCTGCTGCTCGCCGCGCTGCTGGTCGCTGCGGCGGTCGTTCTGGCCGGCATCGCGCTCCTGCTCCTCTTTGGCACGCATCTGGAGCGGCGGGTCGGCGCGGATCTCGAAGCCAATCTCAACCGCGCGGTCGCCCTCATCATTCCCGAAGCCGAGGCGCCGACGCTGCGCGCCAATCTCGCCGATCCGCGCTATGCGCTGCCGCTGAGCGGGCTCTATTGGGAGATCGAGGATCTGGCCTCGGGCGCGGTGCTGAGATCCCCCTCGCTCGTCGATGCCGCACTCGATGCGGAGGAAACCGATGAAGGGCTGATCGAGATCGAGGGGCCGGGCGGGCAGGTCCTGGTCGCGGTGTCGCGCCTCGTGCGGTTCCCGGTGGAGGAAAGCGAGCGCGCTTATCGCGTGACCGTCGCCGAAGACCGCTCGGTGATCGACCGGTCCATCATTGCCTTTGGCGGGGAAATGAGCATTGCGCTCCTGCTCCTCGCGCTCGTTCTCACCTGTGCGGGCACGCTGCAGGTCTATCTGGGGCTGCGCCCGCTCGAGACGGTGCGGGCGCGGGTCGAACGGGTGCGGCTCGGGGAGGCCGAGCGGCTCGAAGGCGCTTTTCCCGACGAGATCGTGCCGCTCGTGCGCGAGGTGAACGACCTGCTCGAGGCCCGTGACAAATCGATCGATTTCGCGCGGGCGCGTGCAGCCGACCTCGCCCATGGGCTGAAGACCCCCCTTGCGGTGCTGGCGGCGACCGCCAACCGGGCGCGAGAGGCCGGTGACGAGGACACCGCGCGCTTTCTCGAAGAGCTCTGCGAGGAGATGGACGAGCGGATCGATTACCAGTTGCGGCTCGCGCGCCTGCGCCTTCGGCCCGAATCGCATGTGATGACTGCATCGCTGAAGGCTGCGGTGCTGCGCATCGCGCTCGTGTTGAAGAAGACCCATGCGGGCGAACTCATCGACTGGGAGCTGCAGCTGGGGCCGGACGTGGCGGTCAATCTGGACCAGCAGGACCTGATCGAGCTCGTCGGCGTGGTGCTCGAAAACGCCTGCCAATGGGCAGAGAGCCGCGTACGGATCGGCGCGATGATGCTGGACGGGTTTGTCGAACTCTCGATCGAAGATGACGGGGTGGGACTGACCCGGGAGCAGATGGAGCGGATCGGTGAGCGCGGCCAGCGGCTCGACGAGACGCGGCGCGGCACGGGGCTAGGGATGGCGATCGCCAAGGAGATCGTCGCACTCAACAGGGGGGCGATGACGCTGGAACGCTCCCAACTCGGTGGGCTCGCCGTGCGGCTGCGGCTGCCCGTCTCGCCCGGTCCGGGCGGGGACGCGGCTGCGGGCTGAGGGGCCCGCCATCAGCCTCGCCTATCGCATTGATAGGATGAGGATCCCGCTTCGAGCAGGCATGCTCGGAGGGCTTTGAAGCCAAGGGAGAGGCAGATGAAAAGATCAGGAGCGGGCCGCGTGGCCCTCGGGCTTGTGGCGAGCCTTGCACTCGCCGGCACGGCGATCAGCCAGCAGCAATCGGGAACGGTGGGATCCGGACCGCCCGAGGACATCTTCCTGGAGTTCAGCCTCAACGGGGCGGGGGAGCTTCAGATGTCCGAGGACCAATTCACGCTCGCCTGGGGAGGCTATTACCGGTTCAACCTCCTCTGTCCCGGCGACGGGCTCGAAAACGAGGCGGGGGTCAGCTTCATCGCGGACAGGTTCTGGCGGGACGCCCATATCCGCATCGTCAGCGTCAGCGACCCCGAGAGCGGGTTCCAGGAGGTGCCGGAGATCAACTTCCACATGCAGGGCATGCAGGTGGGGATGATCGATTGCGAGGGCCTCGACGCCGCTGCGCGCGTGAGTTTCTTTCCCATGCGCCGCGGCAGCTACGACTTCACCGTGATCAATGACACGGTCGAGCCCGTCGAGACCCTCACCGGGACGTTCGTCGTCGAATAGGGCGATCAGTCGATCCGGGCCGGCTGTGCCCATGCGCGGCGGCCGGCCCCGTCGGTGACGACGAGCCGACACCAGGACCCGGCAAAGCTCGTAAGCGCCAGGCGGGCTTCGGTGATCCCATCGCCATGGACGGCGGCCGACCGGGCACCACGGCCGGCAAGCGCGATCGAACGAACGGGCGAGGTGGTGACGACGAGGCTGTCGCCATCGCGCCGCACATCGTGGATCTGGGGCCCCTGGCTCGCGTAATAGCGGCCCGCTTTCAGGGCTTCGAGGATCGTTTCGGGAGCCATGTCCTCTGCCTTGACCATCACCCAGCCGCCGAACGGGTCGTTGCTCTTGAAATGGGCGTCGTCGGCGGCAAAGCCGGTCAGCATCCGGCCCTCCTGCAGCAGCTGGTCGAGGAGCGCGACGCCGTCCGGACGGGCCGAGAGCATCTCGCAGGTGTGGTTGTAGATCTCGACCGCATGGGCCGCGTCGATCGAGAGACCGTCCGCGGTATTGAGCCCATACCATTGGGGATGGGCGATGCCGACAAAGGCTCCGGCCTCACGCGCGCGACGGGCAAGGTCCGGGCCGGCCTCGCTGTCGCCTGCAGCGGCGAAGTCCGACGGCAGGCCGACCGCGAGGATGTGCCAGTGATCCCCGAGATGAGTCTGCGGCCCGTGGAGCTCGGCGCCGAGGAGCGTGGTGAAGCCCTCGGTTCTGAACGGCGTCGTGTCGGTCAAGGGGAAGCCGAAGCGGTCGAGGAAATGATCCGAGATGCAGAGGAAATCATAGCCCGCTTGCCGATAGCGGCGGCAGACCTCCGCGGGTGGCAGCGCGCCGTCCGAGCGGTCCGAATGGGTGTGGAGATTGCCGCGAAGGAAGCGGCCGGGGGCGGAAAAGGCGTCGAGCATCAAAGGACCTTTCAGGAGGCGAGGACGAGATGGCCGTCGCCGAAATCGTCGTAGCGGGCGGCGGGCGCGGCATAGCCGATCGGGTGGATGGGGGAGCGCAGCGCAACCACCGGCGGCGCCTCGCGGCGGCGGTTGGCCGGATCGGGCGTGGGCACGGCCGCAAGGAGGGCGCGGGTGTAAGGATGGCGCGGATTTCCAAAGACCGAGGCGCGCGGGCCGATCTCGACGACGCGGCCCATATACATGACGGCGACGCGATGGCTCATGCGCTCTACGACGCCCATGTCGTGGGAAATGAAGAGGTAGGAGATGCCGAGCTCGGCCTGCAATTGCTGCAGGAGCTCGACCACCTGCTTCTGGATCGAGACGTCGAGCGCCGACACGGCTTCATCCGCGACGATGAGCTTTGGCGACAGCCCGAGCGCACGGGCGATGCAGAGGCGCTGGCGCTGGCCGCCGGAAAACTCATGGGGGTAGCGGCTCATGTGCTCCTCGCCCAACCCGACGCGCCGGAGCAGCGAGACGACGCGATCCCTGAGCGCGCTGCCCCGCTCCATGCCGTGGATCAGCATGGGATCGGCGATCTGCTCGAAGGCGGTCTGGCGCGGATCGAGCGCGGCATAGGGGTCCTGGAAGATGATCTGCATGTCGCGGCGGCGGCGGCGCAGACGCGCCTCGTCGAGCCCCAGCACATCCTCGCCCTCGAGCGCGACCGAGCCCGAGAGCGGATCGACGAGCCGGACGATCGAGCGGCCGGTGGTGGACTTGCCGCAACCCGATTCTCCGACGAGCGCGAGGGTTTCGCCCCGCGAGATGGTGAGGCTCACATCCTCGACCGCGTGCACATTGGCCACGTGCCGGCCCAATATGCCGCGGCGGACGGGGAAACGGGTGACGAGGTTGCGGACCTCGAGGAGCGGGGTCGGCGTCTGGGGCACCGTTTCGGGCGCGGGTGCGGAGCCCAGCCGCGGGACGGCGGCAAGCAGCGCCTGGGAGTAGCTCTCCTCGGGGGCCGAGAAGAATGGGCCGACCGCGGCTTCCTCGACCTTGCGGCCATGGCGCATGACGAGCACGCGGTCGGCGATCTCGGCGACGACACCCATGTCGTGGGTGATGAAGAGCATGGCCATGCCGTTCCCTCGGGCGAGCGAGCGCACGAGATAGAGGATCTGGGCCTGGATGGTGACATCGAGGGCGGTGGTGGGCTCGTCGGCGATGAGGAGGCTCGGCCGGCAGGCGAGCGCCATGGCGATGACGATACGCTGGCGCATGCCGCCCGAGAGCTCGTGGGGATACTGGCCGAACCGGCGCTCGGGCTCGGGGATGCGCACCTTTTCGATGAGCGCGAGGGCTTCGGCGTTCGCGGCCTCGCGCGAGACGGGGCGGTGGGCGCGGATGGCCTCGGCGATCTGCTCGCCGATCGGATAGACTGGATTGAGCGCCGTCATCGGCTCCTGGAAGATCATGGCGATCTCGTTGCCGCGCACGGTGCGCAGCGTCGGCTCGTCGGCGCGTGCGAGATCGAGGGTTTCCCCATTGCGGCGGCGGAAGCGGATCGCGCCGCTCGTGAGGGTGCCGCCATTGAAGCGGGTCAGCCCGAGGATCGACATGGCGGTGACCGATTTTCCCGATCCCGATTCCCCGACGATGGCGAGGCATTCGCCCGGCGCGACCGAAAAGCCGAGCCCGTCGACGGCGGTGAGGGTGCCCGCATCATTGGCGAAGGTGACACTGAGGTCGCGGACCGACAGCAGGGGATCGCTCGGGTTCATCATCGTTCTCCGGATCGGGGGGATGCTGGCGGGCCGAAGCCCGCCGGCGGGGAAAGCGTCAGTCCGCGAGCGCGATCGAGCCGGCGCGGAAGTCGAGCACGTAGGGGATGTGCCCCGGCAGCGGCTTCCACTCGACGCTCTGGCGAAGCCCGTAGGATTCATAGGGCTGGTAGAGCGGCAGGACGGGCATCTCGTCGGCGACGTATTCCATGATCTCGGCATAGGCCGCCTTGCGCGTCTCGACATCGGTCGAGTAGCGGAAGCGCTCCCACATCTCGACATAGGCCTCGTTGGGCTGCCAGGTGTTGCCGATGCGTGCGCCGCCGGGCGCCCACATGGTGCCGTAGGAGCCGGCGGGGTCAGCGAAATACATCGGGTTGGACCAGTTCCGGCTTTCCAGTGCGCTGGGCTCGCCCCAGGAATTGGTGACGTTGAGATCCATCTCGACGCCGACGGCCGCCCACATCTCCTTTATCGCCTGCGCGGCGAGGAGCCCGTTGGTGTAATAGACCGCATCGGTGTCGAAGCGGATCGGCGTGCCGTCATAGCCGGCTTCGGCGAGCAGTTCGCGGGCGCGCTCGGGATTGTAGGTGAAGGTCTCGAGCTCGGGCATGTAGAGCTCGCCATACTGGGGATAGGTGTGGGTCGAGGGCACGACCGCTTCGCCGAGCCAGAGGGCCTGGTTCAGCAGATCGCGGTCGATCGCGAGGCTGAGAGCCTGGCGGATGCGCTTGTCCTCGAGCTTGGGATGCATGGCGTTGTAGATGACGACGTGGAAGAGCGGCGTCACCGCACCCTCGACCTTGAGGTTCGGGTTGTTCTCGATGGTGGCGAGCTGGTCGGGCGGCACGTTGGTGATGATGTCGACCTCGCCATTGGCGAGCGCGGTGAGGCGGGTCGCCATTTCCGAGATGCGGCGCATCTCGAAGCGTTCGAGCGGGGCTTCATCGCCGTAATAGTCCGCAAAGCGCTCGTAAACGAGGTTCTCGCCGGGCTGGAAGCGGGTGATGCGGTAGGGGCCGGTGCCGACCGGAGCGAGGGCGAAGGCCTCGAAATCGGCGATCTCGGCGGTCTCGGCATCGCCCGTCAGGCCCATGATGTAGGCTTTGGGGACGATGTAGCCCTGCTGGGCGTTGAGCAGGGTTTCAAAGAGCGGCTCGGGATTGATGGTGGTGAACCGCACCCGATAGGTATCGAGCGCCTCGACCTTCTCGAAATTGGTAAAGAACTGGGTCTTGATCGACTTATATTCGGGGGTCAGCTCGTCGATGATGCGGTGGAAGGAGAACACCACGTCCTCGGCGGTCATCTCGGTGCCGTCATGGAACAGCACGCCCTCGCGCAGGGTGACCTCCATGGTGGTTGGGGAGGTCTGCTCCCACTCGGTGGCGAGGCCCGGGGAGAAGACCGCGCCGGCCTGGCTATAGTCCTTCTCGATCAGCGGATCGAAGGCGTTGACGTAGTTCTGCGAGCCGACATTGGAATGGTCGCGGCCGGGGTCGACGAAGCTCGACATGTTCTGCGTCGCGACGGTCAGTTCGGCCGCGGCGAGGGCGGTGGTGCCGAGGAGCACGGCGCCGAGAGCAAGGAGGATGCGGTTGGTCATGGTTTCCATCCGGGTTTTGGGACAAGGCTCTCCCGTTCCGCCCGAAGGCGGTTGTGCGGAACGGGAAACGGGAAGGCGTCAGGCTATTTGAGACGCACGTCGAGCGCGTCGCGGAGCCAGTCGCCGATAAGCAGGACCTGCAGCGACACCAGCATGATGGCAAGCGAGGGCACGATCGCGATCCAGGGTGTCGAGGCGAGGAAGTCGCGGCCGAGGCCCACCATCGATCCCAGCGTAGCGGTCGGGGGCTGGACGCCGAGGCCGAGGAAGGAGAGTGAGGATTCGGTGAGGATCAGGGCCGAGAAGGTCATCGTCCACACCACGACGATGGGCGAGGCGATGTTGGGAAGCACGTTGCGCACGAGGATCCGACCGCGTGGCGCGCCGGCGGCGATCGCCGCCTCGATGAAGGGCAGCCGCGAGACCGTCAGCACCTGGGCGCGCACGATCCGGGTGTAGCTTTCCCAGCCGGTGAGCCCGATGACGCAGATGAGCACGGGGAGCGAATTGCCCAGGAGCGCGATGACGAGGAGCGCGATCAAGGTGAAGGGAACCGCGATCTGCACGTCGACCGCGCCCATGATGACCGCGCCGATACGGCCGCGGATATAACCGGCGATGGTGCCGAGCACGGTGCCGAGGATGAGGCTGATGAACGAGCCGATAAGCGCGATGCCGAGGGTGAGCCGCAGCCCGTAGAGGGTGCGCGACAGGAGATCGCGCCCGAGCTGGTCGGTCCCGAGGGGATGGGCCGGATTGGCGCCGGCAAACCCCACCGGCGGCAGGAGGCGCGAGAGGAGCGCCTGCGCATTGGGATCGTAGGGCGCGATCCAGGGCGCGAAAAGCGCGAGCAGGATGACCCCGGCAAAGCTCGAGAGGCAGATCTTCATGCCCAGCGACGTCTTGCGCCAGAGGCGGGTGATCCGCCCCGGCCGTCCCGGCGAGGGGATGGCGGGGGTGAGGACGGGAAGGGGGGAGGCGATGTCGGTCATGATGCTGCAACCTTCACGCGGGGGTCGATCACGGCGTAGAGCAGGTCGACGATGAGGGAGACGGTGACGACGAGCACGGCGATGAGGATGACGCCGAACTGCAGGACCGGGTAATCGCGCCCGATCGTGGCGTAGACGATGAGGTCGCCGACGCCCTTGGTGGCAAAGATGGCTTCCACGAGCACGCAGCGCGCGACCATCCCGGCGACCTGGAGCCCGATGATGGTGACCACCGGGACCGCCGCATTGCGCAGCGCATGCTTGCCGATGACCATGTGTTCGGGCAGGCCCTTGGCGCGGGCGGTGCGCAGATAGTCCTGACCCATCACGTCGAGCATGGCATTGCGGGTGAACCGCACGATCTCGGCCAGCATGGGCAGGGCGAGGACGATTGCCGGCATGAGGAAATGGAGCGGCGTCGTCGATCCCGAACTCGGCAGCCAGTGGAGCTGGAACGAGAAGACGAGGATCATCATGATGGCGAGGACGAAATTGGGCGTCGCATAGCCGATGAAGGCGATGGTCATGATCGCCGAGCCGATGGGGCCCTTGCGGTCGAGTGCGGCGACGATGCCGAGCGGTAGCCCCGCGAACGTCGCAAGCCCGAGGGCATAGACGAAGAGCGTGATCGTGTTGGGCAGGCGCTCGGCGTAGATGTCGATGACCGGACGGCGCTCCCCGAGGCTGATGCCGAAATCGCCGGTGAAGAGCCCCTGCAGATAGCGGCCGAACTGGACCCAGATCGACTGGTCGAGCCCGTAATGGGCCGCGAGCGCCGCCTGGACGGTCGGATCGGATCCCGGCGGCAGCATGAATTCGACGGCAGGACCGGTGAGCCGGGTGGCAAAGAACACCGCCGTGATGACGATGACGATGGTGAGGACGCCCCCGAGGACCCGGCGGCCGAGATAATCAAGCATGTTCGACCTCCCGATCCGTCTCGACGGCGGTGAAGGGACGGTGGGGTGCCATCCAGGGCCGGACGCCGGATGCCGCGAAGGGCATGCGGGCCTCGAACGGGTCTTCGCCATGGACGCGGAGCGACAGCATGCCGTCGGCGATCTCGAGCATGGCGTGGGCGCCGGCGGGCCGGGGCATGGTGGTGAAGCGCTCGCTCAGCGACTGGATGGTGATGTGCCGGATGCCGGCGACGCTGGTCACCGTGTTCCAGTGCACATGGCCCGAAAGCCACGCGGCGACGCGCCCGGTGGCCTCGACAGCCTCGCGGATCAGGGCGTGGTCGGGATAGCTCGCGTATTGGGGATTGTTCTGGAAATAGTAATTGCCGATCTGCGAGTGCCCCGAAACCGGCACATGGGTCGCAACGATCGCGGGACGTTCGTCTGCAAGCAGCGTCTCGACGAGCCAGTCGAGATGCGGGGCGGTGGCCGCAAAGCCGTGCGGCCGGGTGATGCGCACGTCCGGCTGCCAGGCAAGAAGGCGGAACTCGCCCAGATCGATCACCCGGTTCTGCATCGAAACCCCGAAGATCGCCTCATTGTCGGCAACCGAGAGATTGGCGACGTCGTGATTGCCGAGCACGTGGACCCGCGGCAGGGCGGTGCGGGCGAAGGTTTCGACCACTTCGGCCATCACCTGCCGGTCGGCCTCGGGGCTTGTGTCCGAGATGTGGTCGCCCAGATCGAGCAGCAGGTCGGCGCCCTCGGCCTCTGCCCAGTCGATGGCGGTTTCTAGCGCTTCGAGCGCATTCCAGCCCTCGAGCTTGGTGTGGGAAAGCGGACCATGGTGGATGTCTGTGACGATGGAGATCTTCATGGTGGGCCCCTGCCGTTTGCGATGGCGAGAGGCCTAGCGCGGGTCCATGACAGTACGATGAACTTTCCTCATTTTTTCATGTTTGACATATTGAGCATTCCTCAATAGGGCTCGGTGAAACGATGGAGGGTGATTTGTCCGCCTTGCTTTC
The DNA here is from genome assembly GCF_003994485.1 of Arsenicitalea aurantiaca. GTDB lineage: Bacteria > Pseudomonadota > Alphaproteobacteria > Rhizobiales > Devosiaceae > Arsenicitalea > Arsenicitalea aurantiaca. Next base: position 174,664 of record NZ_RZNJ01000003.1, on the reverse strand, counting down.
CGGTGCCGCCGGTTTTCTGATCGACCTCGACGGAACGCTCGTCAGCGGCCGAACCGTGCTGCCCGATGCGCACTGGCTGCTGCAGGAGGTGGGCGAGCGCTTCGTGCTCGTCTCCAACAACAGCGAACACACCCCCGAGCAATTGTCGCGGCATCTGCGCCAGATCGGGCTGCAGATTCCGCCCGAGCGGATGGTGCTTGCCGGAACGACTGCGCTCGGACACATCGCCAAAGGCCAGCCGGGCGCACGGGTGCTGCTGCTGGGCAGCCCTGCGCTGCGTGCCCATGCCCGGCAGATCGGGCTGGAGCTCGTCGAAGACCATGCCGATGTCGTGCTTGTGACGCGGGACCGCAGGTTCACCTATCAGCGCCTCGCCCAGGCGGCGCGAGCCGTGGCTTCGGGGGCCCGTCTGGTCGTCGCCTGCCCCGACCGCAATCATCCCGGCCCGCGCGGCCAGCCCGTGCCCGAAGCAGGTGCGCTGGGGCTCGCGGTCGCCGCGGCGGGCGGGGCGGAGCGCTACGAGATCATCGGCAAGCCCGAGCCGCTGCTTTTCGAACTCGGATGTGCAAGGCTCGGCATCGCGCCATCGGACGGGCTGATGATCGGGGACAATGCGGAGACCGACGGGGCAGGCGCCCTGCGGCTCGGCATGGGCTTCCTGCAGGTCCGCAAGGGACTGATCCGAACCGCGCTCGCCCGGCCTGCGCCGGCCCCGCACCAGGAGGCTGCCATCGCATGAACCGACCCGATCCTTCCCTTGGCGGCATCATGAACCGGCTTGCCGCGCTGACGCCGGGCCTGCCGCCGACCGCGCGGCGCATCGCCGAGTTCATCGCCACCAACGCCCAGGACGTGGTGCACATGTCGGTGACCGAGGTCGCCGAAGGCGCCAATGCCAGCGAAGGCAGCGTGATCGGGCTCTGCCGGCTGCTGGGGGCGCGTGGCTTTCAGGAGGTGAAGCTGGCGCTGGCGCGCGATCTCGTGCAGCCGATCCAGTTCATCCACGAGGACCTGGCACGCGAAGACGGCACCGATGCGATCATCTCCAAGATCTTCCGTTCGGGCCTGCAGGCGCTGCAGGATACCGAGAAGGCGCTGAACCGGGTGGAGGTCGAGCGCGCGGTGGCTGCGATCCGCGCTGCGCAGCGTGTCGAGGTGTTCGGCATCGGCAGCGCCGCCCCGATCGCCGAGGACGCCAATTACCGCTTCCTGCGCATCGGCATCAATTCGCGCGCGAGCGTCGATAGCCATGTGCAGGCGATCACAGCGTCGCTGGCGGGACCCGAGGTTGCGGTGCTGACGATCTCCCATTCGGGCAGCACGCAGGAAACGCTGGCGGCGACACGCATTGCCAAGGAGGCCGGCGCGACGACCATTGCCATCACCAATTTCGGCAAATCGCCGCTGCTCGCCCACACCGACATCGTGCTCAACACGCTGGCGCGGGAAACCCAGTTCCGCACCGAGGCGATGACGAGCCGCATCGCCCAGCTCGCGATCGTCGATGCGCTGATCGCCTGCCTTGCGCTTGCCGATTATGACCGCGCGCTCTCCACGATCAACAGCACCTTCGAGGTCCTGACCGCCAAGCGGGTCTAGCTCACTCCCGGCTCGTCCAGCGCGCGACGACATCGGCCTCGGCCGCGCCGGAGGCGCTGCCTGCAGCGACGGGGCGGTGGTGGACGCTGATCACGGTGAGGTGGTGGACATCGCCTTCGAACGGCGCCGCGACGCGGTCGCCCGGGGAGGGGACGGAGAGAAAGTCGAACGCACCCCAGTCCTGGCTGCCGGAGCGGCCGCCAGCGCGTTCCACGATGAGCCTTGCAAGCGGCATGTCGTGCGCTCCGGTAAGGTTCGGAAGATCAGTATGCGGTGAGGCGCTCCTGCTGGCAACGCCTTGCGCCGGGGTACGGCTTGGCTTGCGCAGCCAGTTGGGATAGGACGGCGGCGACCGAGCCCACGCTCCGGAGGCACAATGAAGGTCATCATCTGCGGCGCCGGCCAAGTGGGCACGACGATCGCCCGACACCTCGCCAGCGAGGGGGCCCATGTGACGGTGATCGACAGCGATCCCGAACAGGTCCGCCGAATCGATGCCAGCTATGACGTGCGCGGCATTGTGGGACACGCATCCCACCCCAACATCCTCGCCAAGGCCGGGGCGCGCGACGCGGACATGCTGGTTGCCGTGACGCGCTCGGACGAGGTCAACATGGTGGCCTGCCAGGTCGCCTATTCGCTCTTCAAGGTGAAGCGCCGCATCGCGCGGCTGCGCCATGCCGGCTATCTCGCCCAGGACAAATCGGGGCTGTTTGCGGCCGAGCACCTGCCCATCGACGTCATCATCTCCCCCGAGATCGAGATCGCCGAGGGGATCGCGCGACGCCTGCGCACGCCCGGGGCCTTCGACATGGTCCCGCTCGCCAAGGGGCTCGTGGAGCTTCTGGGCCTTCATATCGAGCCGGGCGTCTGCGCGGTGACCGGGGAGCGGGTTGGCGACATCGTCGAGGGGTTCGACGGCGAGGACATGAGCATCGTCGCCATCGTGCGGGGCGGGACCAGCTTCGTGCCCGAGCCCGAGGATCGGCTCGAGCCGGGCGACGACGTCTATGTGGTCGCAAGGCACGAGCGGGTCGGGGACGTGATGTTCGCCTTCGGGCACGCCGAGAAGGTCGGCCGCCGGCTCGTCATCGTCGGGGCGGGCAATGTGGGGTTGCACCTCGCGCGCAAGATCCGTCGGACCTCCCCGGGCGTCGACATCAAGATCGTCGAATCGAGCCGGGAACGGGCCGAATTCGTGTCCCAGGAGCTGGGAGGGAGCGTGATCGTGCTGCACGGGGATGCCCTCGAGCGCCAGGTGCTGGACGAGGCGCAGGCCGGGCTCGCCGAGACGATCGTTGCCGTCACCAATGATGACGAGACCAACATCTTCACCTCCGTGCTCGCCAAGCAGTCCGGCTGTCGGCGCGCGATCACGCTGGTCAACAAGCGCTCCTACGAAACCCTGATCCCGACGCTCGGGATCGATGCGGTGGTGAGCCCGAGCGCCGTCACGATCTCGACCGTACTGCGCCACGTCCGGCGCGGCGCCATCTCGGCGCTCTACACGCTGCGCGAGGATTTCGGCGAAGTGGTCGAGGCCGAGGTGGACGAGGGCTCCCGCCTGCTGCGCCGGCCGCTGGACGAGCTTGGTCTGCCCAATGGCATGAAGATCGGGGCGGTGTTGCGCAACGGCACGGTGATCTTTCCGCCCGCCGATTTCCGCTTCGAGGTGGGCGATCACGTGATCGCACTCGTCACCTACAGCTATCTGAAGCTCGCCGAGGCCCTCTTCGGGGCATCCTCCGGACGCGAGCAATGAGCAGCCAGCCGATCCAGACCCTGCAATTGGGCGGGGCGACCATACCGGGGATCCGGCCGGTCTTCTATCTGGTCGGCACCGTGCTGCTGGCGACCGCCATCATGATGGTGCCGCCGCTCCTGGTTGATCTTTATGTCGGCAATGGCGACTGGCGATCCTTCGGGCTCGCGGCGGCGATTTCCGCCATCATCGGCGGTGGCCTGATGGCCTCGTGCCGCGGCGCGCTCAAGGGCGGGCTGACCCTGCGCCAGGCCTTCCTGCTGACCCCAACGAGCTGGTTCAGCGTGGCGGTGGTGAGCGCGCTGCCCTTCTATTTCTCCGATTACGGGATCGTCAGCGGCAGCCTCGCCGATGCGGTCTTCGAAGCGGTCTCGGGCATCACGACAACCGGCGCGACGGTGATCTCCGGCCTCGGCGAAGCGCCCCCGGGCATGCTGCTGTGGCGCGGCCTGCTCCAATGGATGGGCGGGATCGGGATCATCGCCTCGGCCATCGCCATCCTGCCTGCTCTCGGCATCGGCGGCATGCAGCTTTTCCGCACCGAATCCTCTGATCGCTCCGAAAAGGCATTGCCCCAGATCCGGCAGATCGCGACGGCTATCGGCGGGATTTATCTCGGCCTGACGGTGCTTGCGGTAGGTGTCTACTGGCTTGCAGGCATGGCGCCGTTCGATGCAGTCGTGCACGGGCTGACCTCGATCGCAACGGGCGGCTATTCGACCTCCGACGCCTCCTTCGGGGCCTGGGAGGATAATGGCATCCAGTGGTTCGCAACCGCCTTCATGCTCTCGGGCGCCATTCCGTTCGTGCTCTATGTGCGACTGGTGGCCGGCGAGGGGCGGGCGCTGTGGGACAGGCAGGTGATGACCCTGCTCGCCTTCGTCGTCATCGTCGCCTTCGTGCTCGGCCTCTGGCTCGCGATCTCGGGCCAGTACGCGCTCGAACCCGCATTCCGCCACGCCGCCTTCAACGTGGTCTCGGTCGTGACCACGACCGGGTACGCGACCACCGACTACCAGAGCTGGAGCAATGCGGCGATCGGCATCTTCTTTGCCCTGACCTTCATCGGGGGCTGCACCGGCTCGACCTCGGGCGGCATCAAGATCTTCCGCTTCGAGGTGATGGGCGTGATGCTGCGTGCCCATTTCATGCGCCTGATCTACCCGCGCGGCATGTTTCCGCGCACCTATGCCAACCGCACGCTCGACGACGAGGTGATCGGCTCGGTCGTTGCGTTCTTTGCGGTCTATTTCTGCTGCTATGCGGTCTTGACCATTGCGCTGATGGCGCTCGGGCTCGATTTCCTGACGAGCTCGAGCGGTGCGACGACCGCGCTCTCCAATGTCGGGCCGGGGCTTGGCGAGATCATCGGCCCGGCAGGCAATTTCGGCCCGCTGCCCGATGGCGCCAAATGGCTCCTCTCCTTCGGCATGATGCTGGGGCGGCTCGAGCTCTTCACCGTGCTCGTGCTCTTTTTGCCGCGCTTCTGGCGCGGCTGAGCGGGCGCGCAGGCCTTTTGCGAAGGGCTTTCGTAACCGTCTCAGAAGATAGCGCCGCCGGAGCCATTCTGCGACAGCGCGGAAAATGCTACGGCAGTGCCGATGGGCCGCATTGCGCCGTCCAGGAGACGGAAGCGCGAAGCAGATGATGACCATCCTGGCGTGCATCGCCGACGATCACAATGCGTGGCTGATCATGCTTGCGGCGCTGGTCTGCGTCGCGGGCTCATGGGCGACGGTGCGGCTCTTCAACCGCGCCGCGGCGACCCGTTCGACCGAAAAGGCGGCCTGGCTGCTGCTGACCGCCACAGTCACCGGCGCGGCGATCTGGTGCACACATTTTGTCGCCATGCTGGGCTACGATCCGGGCACGCCGATCGGCTTTGATCCGGTGCTGACGATCATTTCACTGCTGGTCGCGATGGCCGGGGCCTATCTCGGCTTCCTGATCGCGGCACTCGAGCTGCGTTTCGCGCCCATCGTGGGCGGGCTGGTGGTCGGGCTCGCCATCGTCGTCATGCACTATACCGGCATGATGGGCTACCGCGTGCAGGGCCTCGTCAGCTGGGACATGAATTATCTGGTCGCCTCGATCATCGTGTCGTGCGGCTTTTCGGCCGCGGCGCTGCAGATGCTGCGCGCCGATCGGGGCAAGGCAAGCACCTATGGCGGAACGGCGCTGCTGGTGCTGGCCATTGTCGGGCTGCATTTCACCGGGATGACGGCCTTCCGGGTCGAGCCCATGCTGGTCGACGGCGCGTTCTCCAATCCGGCGGCCCTGAGGGCGCTCGCCATCGCGGTTGCCGGCGTCGCGCTCGTCATCGTGGCCGCGGGCCTCGCCAGCAACATGATCGACGACCACGCCCGGGCGCGCGCGGCCGATGCGCTCACCAACATGTCGAGCGGGCTCGTCATGGTTTCTGCCCAGGAACGGATCACCCTCTACAATCGCCGCGCCGCGGAGATCTTCGGGCTTGAGCAGGCCAACATGGCCCTCGAGATGAAACTCGGCGATTTTCTCGGTCTGATCGGCAGCCGCGCCGGTTGGGAGCCCTCGCGCATCCGACGCGTGCTCAACAACCATCGCGTCTGGTTTGCCAAGGACACGACGACCCGCGTGGAGCAGGAATTCGAGGACGGGCGCGTCGTCGCGGTTGTCTGCCGGCCGCTGCCCGAGGGCGGCGCGATCCTCACCTATGAGGACATGACCGAAGCGCGCGAGGGCCAGAAGCGCATCGCGCACATGGCCTATCACGACACGCTGACGGGCCTCGCCAATCGCCGGCTCTTCTCGGAGACGCTGGCGACCGCCATGGGGCCGGACGGCCTCGCGCTCCTCATGATCGACCTCGACCGGTTCAAGGCCGTCAACGACAAGTTCGGGCACAATCTCGGCGACGAGGTGCTGGTGCAGGCGGCCGCGCGGCTGAAGGCCCTGGCGCGCCCGAACAGCACGGCGTTCCGGCTCGGCGGCGACGAATTCGCCATCATCCTCGAAGGCGAGGTCGAGGCGGCGCGCGGGCTCGCCCACGACATCGTCGCGGCGATGACCGCGCCCTTCGCCATCGGCCCGCACATTGCGCGCATCGGGTGCAGCGTGGGCATCGCGTCGACGCTGGCCGAGGAGGATCCCTCGACCATGCAGCAGCGCGCCGATCTTGCTCTCTACAAGGCCAAGAACCAGGGCCGCGGGCGCGTCGAGACCTATCGCGACGGCATGATGGAGGAGGCGGCCGAGCGGCAGTTCTTCGAGGAAGAGCTGATCCATGCCGTCGAGCGTGGCCAGCTGGAGCTCTACTACCAGCCGCTCTTTGCGCTGCCCGGGCGGCGCCTCAAGGGCTTTGAAGCACTGATCCGCTGGAACCATCCGGACCGCGGGCTGATCTCGCCGGCCGACTTCATCCCCATCGCCGAGGCGTGCGGCGCCATCGAGCGGATCGGGGCCTGGATCATCGACGAGGCGTGCCGGCAGGTCGGAAACTGGCCGCGGGACCTCTATGTCTCGATCAACGTCTCGCCGATCCAGATGCGCTCGCCGGCGATCCTGACGCAGATCCACCAGGCGCTCGAGAGCTACGGGCTCTCCCCCCGTCAGGTCGAGATCGAAATCACCGAGACGGCAATGGTCGACAACAGCGAGCAGATCGCGGCGACGCTCGCAGGCTTCCGCGCGCTGGGCATAAGGGTGGCGATCGACGATTTCGGCACCGGCTATTCCTCGCTCGCCCATCTGCGCGAGTTCAAGGTCGACCGCATCAAGATCGACCGCAGTTTCGTGGGCACGGTGGGCCATGATGCGAGCGCCGACGCCGTGGTACGCGCCGTCATGGGCATTGCGCGGGAGCTTTCGATCGAAACGACGGCCGAAGGCATCGAAACCGAGCAGCAACTCGAGGCTCTGGTCAAGCTCGGCTGCGGCACGGCCCAAGGCTATCTCCTTGGCCGGCCGATGACCTCCGAACGCGCCGGCCATCTGCTCGAAGCCGCCCCCAGCAACATCCTCGCCTTCCGGCTCGAAGCGAACTCGGGCACTTGAACAGGCCGCTCACGCGGCCTGCGCACCGCGCTGCTGATTTCGAGCGAGGTGCCGGGTTAGCTTCGGGCGATCTGGTCGAGGATCCAGCGTCGGAAGAGCTTTACGCGCGGCAGTTCGCTCTTGGCCGCGGAGGTGACGAGGTAGTAGCCGCCGGGTCCGGCGATCCGGACGGGGAAGGGGGTGACGAGCGTGCCGTTGCGGATTTCGTCCTCGACGAGGAAGCTCGGCAGGAGCGCGACGCCGAGCCCTGCGATGGCCGCCTGGATAATCATGAAGAAATGCTCGAGGCTCGGCCCCCAGCGCAGGTGATCGCGATTGGCTCCGACAGAGCGGAACCAGTGCTCCCAGCCATTGGGGCGGGTCGAGTGGCGGATCAGCCGGTGATGGCGGAGCGATTCATAACTGGTGATCGGGTGCGGACCATCCATCAGCACCGGGCTGCACACGACGAGGATTTCCTCGGCCATCAAAGGATCGACGATCGCGTCCTGCCAGTTGCCGTGCCCGAAGCGGATGGCGACGTCGATCCGCTCCTTGGTGAAATCGAGCTCGCCATCGGACGAGATGATGTTGAGCGAGATTTCCGGATGCGCTTCCTGGAAGGAGGCGAGGCGCGGCAGGAGCCAGCGCGTGCCGAAGGTGGGGAGCATGCCGATCGAGAGCGTGCCCTTGCCGTCCTTCGATGAGATCAGCTCAACCGTGCCCGCCTCGATCAGATCGAGCGAGTCGCGCACGAGTGCGTTGTAGAAGCGTCCCTCATCGGTCAGCTCGATCCGCCGGCTCTGGCGGGTGAAGAGCGGCACCTGCAGATAATCCTCGAGGCTGCGCACGAGACGGCTCGCCGCGCTCTGGGTGACGTTGAGCTCCTCGGCGGCACGGGTGAAGCTGTTGTGGCGGGCAACCGCCTCGAAGGTTCGCAGGGCGTTGAGGGAAGGCAAGAGGCGACCACGCATGGGATGCCATTCTCTGAAGTCATGGAAGGGCGATCTTTATGCGGCTTGCGGCCGACTGCCAAGCGGCTAGTTTTTCCTGACGGGCCGCCCGCCGGCCCCCAATCCGCAGCCATCACGGACAGAGGCTCCAAGCGAAAATGACTCCCTTTCACATGGCGTTCGCAATCGACGACAAGGAACAGGCGCGCCGCTTCTATGGCGAGGTGATCGGCTGCAAGGTGGGCCGCGAGGCCGACAACTGGATCGATTTCGATTTCTTCGGCCACCAGATCTCGGCTCATCTCAACACCGATCCGAAATCCGCCGCGACCTCCAGGGTCGGAAACGACCTGGTGCCGCTTCACCATTTCGGCGCCGTGCTCGCCTGGGACGAATGGAACGCGCTGATCGGGCGCCTGCGGGCGAACGGGCATGCCTTCGTGCTCGAGCCCCATGTGCGCTTCGAGGGCGAGCCGGGCGAGCAGGGCACGTTCTTCATCAAGGATCCGGCGGGCAATGCGCTCGAATTCAAATCCTTCCGCCATCCCGAAGGGCTCTTCGAGCACTAGGGGCATTTCGCCGATATCATAGGAACCACGCATGACCGGCTTCGACATCGGGCGCGAACTGACCGCCGTCACCATGGGCATCGATGCGTTCGAGCGCACCAAGGCCAATGGCGAGAGCCTGCTCGATGGCGAGGGGCTGGTGCCCATCTACATGGGCGGGGACATCGTCGCGCCGCGCCCCTACACCGACTGGAGCGCCCCGCGCGCCGACCTTGCCGCACTCGCCGATGCGGTGGCGGGGCTCGGTGAAGGACCGCGCAAGACATTCCTTGAAGGCATGCTGCGCTCGCTCAAGGTCGCGGTCCGGCTCTTTTCAGGCGCCGCGCCGTCCTTCGAGGAAAAGGTGACCGATCTGGTAGGCGCGCCTGCCGGGCGCGAGGATCCCGAGCTTATCGAGACGGCGCGCGACCGGCTAGACGCGCTTCTGACGCGTGCCGGTTTCGCCGAGGGCGGGCTCGGTGCGCGCGTCTCGGCATGGGAGAAGCAGAAGGCCATCCCCGCCGACCGGATCGAGGCCGTCTTTCGCGAACTGATGGCCGAGGCCAAGGCCCGGACCGATGCCCGCATCTTTGATACGGGCGCGTACGACATGGTGCTGAACCCGATCCGGAACGCCCACTACACCGCGCGGTGCAGCTTCAATGAAGGCAAGATGGATCTCAATCTCGACCTTCATTTCACCCGCGCCGCCCTCAAGCACCTCGTCTGTCATGAGGTCTTTCCCGGCCATTCCACCCAGCTGCTCTCGACCCGCGCGGCCGTCGACGCAGGGGAAGCGCCGGCGGACGCGCTTCTGATCACGGCCAATGCCATCACCGGCTGCGTGCAGGAAGGCATCGGGGACCAGGGCGTCCAGCTCATCGATTACATCGAGGACGAGGACGACGAAATTCACCTTCATCTGCGCCGCCTGCGCAGCGCCTGCCAGACGAGCGCCGCCTGGATGCTGATGGTGGAAGGCGTGCCTGCCGATGAGGTGGCGGACTACCTCCGCGAGACCGCGATGGGCCAGGAAGCCTGGGTGCAGGGCCGGCTGCGCATGGCGGCCCATCCGTTCCGGGGCCCGTTCATCGCCTCCTACTGGGCGGGCAACGAAGCGGTACGCCGGGTGCGCGAACGCGTGACCGAGGCGCAATGGCCCGATTTCCTCAAGACGCTCTACGGGCACGCCAACAGCCCCGCGAGCCTCGACATGTTCCCCCAGACGCCAGCCCAGGACCATTGAGATGAAGATCACCATCATCGGCGCGGGCGCCATCGGCGGGCTCGCCGGGGCCTATATGAGCCGCGCCGGCCACGACGTGCTCCTGGTCGACCGCTGGGCGAGCATGTGGCCGCGCTCAATGACAAGGGGATGTTCATCGACGGCGTGCGCGGCGAGATGACCATTCCGGTCCGCGCTGCGACCCCCGATCAGCTCTCGGGCGATCTCGGAACGGTCCTGATCGCGACCAAGTCCCAGCATGCCGTCGAAGCGCTCGAACAGATCATTCCGCTGCTCACGGCAGAAAGCTGTGTCGTCTCATTCCAGAACGGGTTCAACGAGCCCGACATGATTGCCGCTCTCGACCGCGCGGGCCTGCCGGGCCAGCGCATCGTCATGGGGTCCATCCCCAATTACGGTGGCGCGCTGGTCGATCCGGGCTATGTCGAATTCGTCCATGAAGGGCCGATCCAGCTCGGCGAACTCGACGGCACGACGAGCCCGCGGCTCAGCGAACTCGCCGGTGCGCTCGAGGCGCTGACCCAGGTGCAGCTCTCGGACAAGATCTGGGGTCAGATCTGGGCAAAGGAAGTCTATGCCTCGCAGGTGGTGTTTTCCGCGCTCGCCGACGCGCCGATCAAGGAGACGCTGGGCGTCGAGCGCTATGCGCGGCTCGCGGGCGCAGTGGTCAAGGAAGCGCTCGAGATTGCGGATGCCAGCGGCATCGAGGTGCAGGCGTTCGATTTCTTCGATCCGGCCAATTACCGGGTGAAGACCGCCGAGGACACAAGGAAGCTTCTGGCCAATATCGAGCACGCCATCTGGCTTCTGAAGAAGGACCAGGAGAACAAGCCCAGCCACAGCTTCAAGAAGAAGGGCTCGGGCATCTGGTGGGATATCGTTTATCGCAAGCGCCCCTCCGAGACGCGCTCCTCGAGCGGCAAGCTTCTCGCCTATGGCGAGGCGGTCGGCGCCGATACGCGGCTCAACGCCCGGCTCTTCGAGATGATCTACGAGATCGAGGATGGCCGGCGCCCGCTCGGCTTTGCCAATTTCGACGAACTCGAGGCCTATGCGGCCTCCATTGGAAAGACCCTGCCATGACGAGCACTCTGGGCGTCGGCCTGATCGGCGCGCACACCTGGGCGGAGAAGGCCCATCTTCCCGGCTATGCGGCCCATGAGCGGGTGGACCTGGTGGCCGTATGCGACATCGAGGAGGGTCGGGCCCGCGCCATGGCCGAGAAGTTCGGTGCGCGAAAGGTCTATACCGATCCCGAGGCAATGATCGCCGATCCGGACGTGCAGATGGTGGATGTGTGCACGCCCACTCATACCCATCTGCCGCTGAGCCTCGCCGCGATTGCCGGCGGCAAGCACGTGCTTTCCGAAAAGCCGCTGCACACCGAGGCGGCGCCGGCCTTCGATGCGGCGCGCCGGGCCGATGCGGGCGGCGTGCGCACCAAGCTGGGCTTCACCTTCCGCTATTCCCCGGCGATCCGGCAGATCAAGACCTGGATCGAGGACGGCACGCTGGGCGAAATCTTCCACATCCATGGCTTCGAGCAGAATTCCCAATGGCTCGATCCCGATTTTCCGCTGCGCCAGATTGCGCCCGACGCGGTGCGCGACAAGCTGATCCCGTCCTCGATCATCGGCTATGGATCGCACCTGATCGACCTGATGCGCTGGCTCGGCGGAGAATTTGGCTCGGTCGCATCGAGCATGAAGAACTTCATTCCCGAGCGCGTCGTGCGCGGGGAGCCCGGTCGCCAGCGCGTGCTGGTCGAAGATGGGGCGGTGGCGCTCGTCGAATATGCCAATGGCACGCAGGGGCTGCTGCAGACGAGCTATATCGCGGTGGGCAATTACCCGGGCGTCGAGATCCGCGTCTATGGCTCGAAGGGGGCTGCGGTGGCGCGGCTGATCGACGAATTCGGCGTGGCTGAAACCCTGAAGCTCGCGACCGCCGATGCGGTGGAGTTCAAGCCCGTCGAGATCGGGCAGGACGCGCTGCCCCCGGGCACGACGCTCAATACGCCCTGGCCCGAGCTCTATTACCGCAATCTGGTTCGGTTCTTCGTCGATGAGATCCTCGAGGACCGGCCGCGGGAATGCACCTTCTTTGATGGTGCAAAGAGCCAGGAGATCGTCGACGCGATCATCAAGGCCCATTACGAGCGCCGCTGGGTCGACCTGCCGGGCGCGGGCGCATGAGCCGGTTCGATCCCGCGCTCGTCGACCGGTTCCTCGCCCATCACTGGCGGTTCAATCCGGTCGACGCGACCTTCATGGGGGAGAGGGGATACGACCATCGCCTGCCGCCTGCTGGGGCCGAGACGCTGGACGACGAACGCGCAGGGATCGCTGAGTTGCTCGGCATGCTCGAGGCAAGCGAGGAGCCCGACGATCTGGGCCAGCGCCTCGACCGGCGCATGATGATTGCGGAACTGACGGTGCGACAGGCGGCAGCCGAGAGCCGGCCGCGGCTCGCCAATCCTGCGTGGTATTCAGGCGAGGCGGCGTTCGGGATCATCTCGCTCCTCCTGCCGCAAAGTGCGCCCGTCCGCGAGGCGGCGCTGCTCGACCGGCTCGAGGGCGTGGACGGCTTTCTTGCCCAAGGGGCGGAGCGGCTTGCGGGCGTCGCCGTCCCCGCCGGATGGGTGGCGCGCGCGCGGCGCGAATGCGCGGCAATGGCGCTGTTCCTGCGGGAGGACATCGCGCTCCATGAGGACTGGGCGGAAGGGTGGCAGGCGCCCGCTACCCGTGCCGCCGATGCCTTCGAGCGGTTTGCGTCTGCATTGGATGGACTTGACGATGCCGATCCGGCAGCCGGCGAAGCCTATCTGACGCTTCTGATGAGGACCCAGCACGGGCTCGATTTCGGCCCGCGCGAGGCGTTGGAGCGCGCCGAAGCCGCCTTCGCTCGGCTCGGCGAAGAGATGGAGGCGATGGCCGACGCCATCCGCCCCGGCGCCAGCGCCGCAATTATCCTCGCCAAACTTGCTGCCATCGGGCCGGAAAGCGTGGACGCGGCATTCAAGAGCTACGAGGCGATCGACCAGAAGGCGCGAAAGGCGGCCGAGGGCCTGATGACGCTCGCCCAAGGCTATGGTCTCGACTATCGCTGGATGGCGCCCTGCTTCCGCCGCGTGAGCCAGACGCTCTATTTCCTCTTTTATCGCTCGCCGCCGGGCCTCGATGCCGGATCGGGAAGCGTCTACTGGGTGACGCCGCCGGGATCGGACGAAACCGCATTCCTTGCCGCAAACCCGACCGCCATCGTCAAGACGATCCATTCGGTCCATCATGGCGGGGTGGGCCACCATACGCAGAACGCGCGGGCGCGCGTTGCGGCATCCCGGCTCGCGCGGATTGCAGGCACCGACTGCGCTCTGGGGCTGGCGTTTCTCGGATCGGGCACGCTGATCGAGGGCTGGGCCTGTTACGTCGAGGACCTGCTGATGGAGGCCGATGGCTTTTATTCCCCGGCCGAGATGCTGCTGCTCAAGCAATTCGAGCGGCGCAATGCCGCGAGCGTCCTCGTCGATATCAGGCTGCATCTGGGCGAATGGAGCGAGGAGGAGGCGATTGCCTTCTACCGCGACGAGGCCGGGTTCGCGCCTTCACGCGTCGCGGGCGAAGTCGTGCGCAACACCATGCTGCCGGCGTCCCGGCTGATGTACTGGCTGGGGGTCGAGGGCATAAAGGCGCTGCGGAACCGCTGGCGGGGGGACACGGTGAGCTTCCACGACACGCTCCTCTCATTCGGCCACATGCCGCTCGCCTGGATCGCCGAGGAAATGGACCGCGCGGGGCAGTTGGGCTGATGGCAGGGACCGGCCCGCTTCTCGAGATCCGCGATCTCGTCACCGAATTCCGCACCGAGACCGGCGTCGTGCGGGCGGTCAAGGGCGTCGACATCGTCGTCGAGCCCGGCAAGACCGTAGCGCTGGTGGGCGAATCCGGTTCGGGCAAATCGGTGACGAGCCTTTCGGTCATGCGGCTGATCCCCAAGGCGATCGGCGGCATCGTGGGCGGCGAAATCCTTTTCCGTGGTCGTGACGGGCGGGTCCGCGATCTCGTCCACGAGCCCGAACCGGCCATGCGCGCGCTTCGCGGCAACGAGATTTCCATGGTCTTCCAGGAGCCCATGACGAGCCTCAACCCCACCCAGAAGATCGGGGCGCAGATCGCCGAAGTCGCGCGGCTTCACCGCAAGCTGAGCCGGGCCGACGCCTGGAAGCACGCCATCGAAATGCTAACCCTCGTCGAGATCCCCGATCCGGCGCGGCGCGCGGACATCTATCCTCACCAGATGTCGGGCGGCATGCGCCAGCGCGTGATGATCGCGATGGCGCTGGCGTGCAACCCTGCGCTCCTGATTGCCGACGAGCCGACAACGGCGCTCGACGTGACGGTGCAGCTGCAGATCCTCGAACTCATGCGGCGCCTGCAGCGCGAGATCGGCATGGGGATCCTCTTCATCACTCATAATCTGGGCGTCGTCGCTGAAATCGCCGACACGGTGGCGGTGATGTATGGGGGCCGGATCGTCGAAACGGCGCCGGTCGAAGAACTCTTCGATAGGCCGAGCCATCCTTACACCCGCGGGCTGCTCGACAGCCTGCCGAGCGTTGATCACGCGGCCCGGGCCGCCGGAAAGGTCGCTCGGCTCAAGGCCATTCCGGGCAGCGTCGTCGATCCGCGCAACCCGCCCCACGGCTGCGATTTCAATCCGCGCTGCCGCTGGGTGATCCCGGCATGCCGCGAGGCCGTGCCGCCGGTCTTTCCGGTGTCCCCGACCCATGGCGCGCGCTGCCTGAGGTGGAACGAACTCGATGGCTGAACCGCTCGTCTCGATCGCCGACCTCAAGGTTCACTTCACCGTGGGCCGCACCATGTTCTCGCCGGGGACGGTGGTGCGGGCCGTCGATGGGGTGAGCTTCGATGTGGGGCGCGGCGAGGTTCTCGGGCTGGTCGGGGAATCGGGGTCGGGCAAGACGACGCTCGGCCGCTCGATCCTGAGACTGGTCGAGCCCACGAGCGGATCGGTGCGGTTCGAGGGCGAAGAGGTGACCACGCTGCCGCCCAGCCGGCTGAAGCGCCTGCGCAGCCGCATGCAGATCATTTTCCAGGATCCCTATGCCAGCCTCAACCCGCGCATGAGCGTGGGCCAGACCCTGAGCGAAGCGCTGGAGCTGCACGCGATTGGCACGCGGGCCGATCGCGCGGAACGGGTCGGGGATCTGCTCGAGCAGGTGGGGCTGCCGCGGGCGGTCGCGCAGCGCTTCCCGCATGAGTTTTCGGGCGGGCAACGCCAGCGGATCGGCATCGCCCGGGCGCTCGCAGTCAATCCCGGCTTCATCGTCGCCGACGAGCCGGTCTCCGCGCTCGACGTGTCGATCCAGGCCCAGATCATCAATCTGCTGCAGGACCTGCGGCAGGAGCTGGGTCTCTCGATCCTCTTCATCGGGCACGATCTTTCGGTGATCGAATTCCTCTGTGACCGCGTCGTCGTCCTCTATCTCGGCCGGATCATGGAAACCGCCACCGCGGCCGATCTCTATGCCAATCCGCGCCATCCCTATACGCGCGCGCTGCTCGATGCCGCTCCGGTGCCCGATCCGCGGAAGCGGCGCGAACGCATAACGCTCAAAGGCGACCTGCCGAGCCCCTCGGCACCGCCCTCGGGCTGCGTTTTCCGCACGCGGTGTCCCTTTGCGATCGCGGCCTGTGCCGAGACGGTCCCGCCGCTCGAGACGGTTGGCGCAAGGCACCAGGTAGCCTGCATCCGCGCGGGCGAACTCGACCTTACCGAATAGATCATTTCCCTCAACGCCTTGTGGCCGGCCGCCCGATCCCGGCGGCTAGCCTTTGCTATTGCTCAACAATTCGGCGGAATGCCACGCAATCGCGCAGTCGGCCCGACATGCGCCATGCATGAGTTGAGTTGCGGACAAATCGGATTATTTCGCGCATTGCGCGTTCGCAGCCGAGCGCTTCATGCTGGCCGTCATGAAACGGATATTTATCGCCTCTCGCGGCAATCCAGAGCATCTGGCAAGTCTGTTCCGGGCCCAGCTGCCCGACCATGACGTGCTGGTCGAGCAGCCCGATCCGCAGGGACCGGCCGTGCCCTACATCGTGGTCGGTCGGCCGCTTCCGGGCGTCATTGCCGCTGTGCCCGGGCTCGAGCTGGTGCTGAGCCTCAATGCCGGCGTCGAGCATCTTCTGGCGAGCGGAGAGGTGCCCGATCACCTGCCCATCGTGCGTCTGGTCGATGAAGGCCTCGCCGAAGGCATGGCCGAATGGGTGATGGCCCACGTCCTGGGCTGGCATCGCAATCTGCGCCATTACGAGGCGATCCAGCCTGCCGCCCAGTGGCAGCCGAAGCCCGAAAAACTCGCCCGCGAACGCATTGTGACGGTGCTCGGATCCGGTGCGCTGGGGGCGCCGGTCGTCCAGCACCTTCTCGCCTTCGGCTTCAAAACGCGCGTCTGGAGCCGGTCGGGCCGTCCGGTCGCGGGTGCCGAGAGCTTTGCCGGACGCGAGCGTCTCATCGAGGCGGTTTCGGGAGCAGACATCCTGATCAATCTGCTGCCCCTGACCACCGAGACCGCCGACATCCTCGATGCATCGGTGTTCTCGGCGATGGCCCCGGGAAGTTTCCTCATCAATGGCGCGCGGGGCGGCCATGTCGTCGACGCCGACCTGATCGCGGCCCTCGACCAAGGCCAGCTCAGCGGCGCAGCGCTCGACGTCTTCCGCACCGAGCCGCTTCCCCCGGAAAGCCCGTTCTGGAGCGACCGGCGCATTCTGGTGTCGCCCCACGTGGCGGCGCCCACTCACCTGGACATGGCCGTGGCCGAGATGGCCGGCAATATCCGCCGCTTCGAGCGGACCGAACCCATCCCCCATCTCGTCGACCGGCAGCGGGGTTACTAACGCCAACCCGGGCCAACCGGGGACTTCCTCCACCAATTGTGCGACAGCAATCAAGGCAAGAAGGATCTGAAATGACGTTCAAACTCACCCGCCGCGCCACCCTGCAGGGGATCCTGGCGACCGCCACCGCCTTCACCACCATGCGGGCGCTGCCCGGCATGGCCCAGGAACGCGGCGGCACGCTGCGTGTCGGTCTCACCTATGAGATCGACACCATGAACACCTATTCCACCGGCTTCCTCGCGGACGCCCAGCACGCGGTGGTCGAAGGCCTCCTCGCGCCCGACCAGAACGCCCGCTACGTTCCCGTGCTCGCCAAGGAAGTCCCCACCATCGAGAATGGCGGGATCGTGCTGTCCGAGGACGGCCGGCGCATGACCATCACCTACAAGCTCCATGAGAACGTGACCTGGCACGACGGCGCGCCCTTTACTTCGGCCGACGTCAAGTTCACCTGGGAAGCGGTGAAGGATCCCAATTTCATCGCCGAATCCAAGCAGGGCACGGCCGATATCGACAGCATCGACACGCCCGACGACTATACCGTCGTCTGCAACTACAATACCGTGACGCCCACCTTCGCCTCGACGCTCTTCACCTTCGGCATCATGCCCAAGCACCTGCTCGAAGGGGAGGACCTCAACACCTCGAGCTACAACGAGACGCCGGTGGGCACCGGGCCCTTCATGGTCACCGAGTTCGCTCGCGGCCAGTACGTGGTGCTCGACCGCAATCCGAACTACTGGCGCACCGCAGAGAATGGCGACGAGCTGCCCTATCTCGACCGGCTGATCTTCCGCATGATCACCGATTCCAACACGCTCGTGACGCAGCTGCGCTCGGGCGAGCTCGACATGGTGGTGCAGACCCCGTACTCGCAGGCGGCCCAGGTCGCCAATATCGACGGGCTCGAGCTGATCCGCGGCCCGCTGCTCTCCTGGCAGCACCTCGACTTCAACTTCGAGAACCCCACGCTCTCGGACCGCACCGTGCGCCACGCCATCGCCCACGCGATCAACCGCGAGACGCTGATCCGCGCGCAGGGCGGCTATCCCGAAGCGATCAAGTCGCTTGTCGTGCCGATCTTCGAGCTCTACGATCCGGAAACGCCCGAATTCCCCTATGATCCGGAGCGCTCCAACCAGCTTCTCGACGAGGCGGGCTACGTGCGCGGTTCGGACGGAGTGCGCGAAAAGGACGGCAACCGGCTCTCCTACAACTTCGTCGTCCAGGCCGGCCGCGCCGATGACGAGAACGCACAGCAGGTGATCATCGCCCAGCTGCGTGCCATCGGCATCGAAGCGCAGGCCGACAACAAGACCGGCGTCGCCTATCGCGAGGCGCGCTACAATGGCGGCTTCGACCTGATCTATGGCCGCTGGATCACCTCGGCCGACCCGGTCTACTCGAACTTCTACGGGACCGAAGGCACCAATAACGGGCTCAATTACTCCAATCCCGAGCTCGACGAAGTGTTCGTCCGCCTCGAGAACACGCTCGACATGGATGAACGCAAGGCGGCCGCGGCCGAGATGCAGCGCATCATCGCCGAGGACATGCCGGCGATCGCCCTGACCACCAACACCGCCGTGATCGCGGTGACGACGCGGCTGCAGAACTTCATCCCCAACCCGACCAACATGACCAATTTCGTCGATACCAAGGAGTGGTATCTGGAATCGTGATGGCGGATTACGCCAGCCTCAACCATGATCGGGTTCCCGGCGCCATGCGCCGGGGACCGACTTTCCAGGACGCCCGGGGAATGCCATGAGCCTTGGTTACATCGTGCGGCGGCTCCTCGGCGCCATCCCGCTGCTCCTCGGCATATCGGTGATCCTGTTCACCATCATCCAGCTGGCTCCCGGCGGGCCGCTGGACATGTACGCCGAAAATCCTTCCGTCAGCCCCGAGGCGCTGGCCCAGATCGCGGCGCGCTACGGGCTCGATCAGCCTCCGCCCATCCAGTACTTCATGTGGCTGTCGGCGATGCTGACGGGCGACTGGGGCTATTCGATCCGCACCGGGCGCCCCGTGCTCGGGGAGATCGTGATGCGGCTCGGGCCGACTCTGCAACTGGGCGGGCTCGCCATGCTGATCTCGCTCCTGATCGCCGTACCGCTCGGCATCGTGAGCGCCGCGCGGCGCGGCTCGCGGCTCGACAGCGCGGTGACCGTGATTTCCTTTGCCGGCATTTCTACGCCCGTCTTCTGGCTCGCGCTGCTGCTGCAATTGCTGTTCAGCGTCCAACTGGGCTGGTTGCCGTCGGCAGGCTATCAGTCGATCGGAGATGGCTCCTTCCTCGACAGGCTGCGCTACATCGCCATGCCTGCGGCCGTTCTCTCCTTTGCCACGATCGCCAGCTGGAGCCGCTTCATCCGCTCGGGCATGGTGGACGTGCTCAACCAGGACTATATCCGCACCGCCTATGCGAAGGGCCGCAGCGAGCGCGGGGTCGTCGCCTTCCATGCCCTTCGCAACGCGATGATCCCGGCCGTCACGATCATCGCGGTGGACTTCGTCACCATCATCTCGGGCGCGGTGATCACCGAAACCGTGTTCGCCTGGCCCGGCATCGGCCGGCTCTTCATGGAGAGCATGAACGGGCGCGACTATCCCATGCTGATGGGCCTGATGATGATGGGCTCGGTGGGGATCATCCTCGCCAACATCATTGCCGATCTCGCTTATGCGAGCCTCGACCCAAGGATCCGCTATGGCTGAGACAACGCTTCCCGCGGCGATCGCGGCGACCAAGCCCCGCAGCTACTGGTCGCGCGTCGTCGCACGCTTCCTCAAGCATCGCCTCGCCGTGATTGGGCTCTGCTTCCTCACGGTCATGGGGCTGATCGTGATCATCGGGCCGATCGTCTCGCCCTATGACTATGATTACCAGGATTTCGAGCTGATCGGCATGCCGAGCGAGTTCAGCCAGAGCCATTGGCTGGGCACGGACGAACTCGGCCGCGACGCGCTGACGCGGCTGATCCATGGCGGGCGCGTTTCCCTGGCGGTCGGGCTTGCGGGCGCGGTCATCGCGACGCTCCTGGGCACGCTGATCGGCGCACTTTCAGGGTTCTATCGGGGCTGGGTGGATGCGGTGCTGATGCGGTTCACCGACGTCGTGATGTCGATCCCCACCCTGCCGCTGGTGCTGCTGCTCTCGG
Source organism: Arsenicitalea aurantiaca (assembly GCF_003994485.1). Lineage (GTDB taxonomy): Bacteria > Pseudomonadota > Alphaproteobacteria > Rhizobiales > Devosiaceae > Arsenicitalea > Arsenicitalea aurantiaca. Next base: position 154,449 of record NZ_RZNJ01000003.1, on the reverse strand, counting down.
GGCTCTTCCGCCCAAGCCCGCCGCTGCTGGTCGCGATCGTCGGCATACTGATCTGGATGGGCACGGCGCGGCTGGTGCGCAGCCAGTTCCTGGCGCTGCGCGAGCGCGAGTTCGTGGAGGCCGCGCGAGCGCTCGGCGCAGGGGGCGCGCGCCTGATGTTCCGGCATATCCTGCCCAATGCGATCGGGCCGATCACGGTCGCAGCGACGCTCGCCGTGGGCAGCGCCATCATGCTGGAATCCGCGCTCTCCTTTCTCGGCTTCGGCATCCAGCCACCGGTCCCGACCTGGGGCAATCTGCTCAATAGCGCCAGCGCCTGGCTCGCCGTCGCGCCCTGGCTCGCCATTCCGCCGGGGCTCTGCATCCTGTGCACGGTGCTCGCGGTCAACTTCGTCGGCGACGGGCTGCGGGACGCGATGGAGCCGCGGGAGTAGGGGGCGCCGGCGGCGCCCCCCGCGAGATCAGCCCGGAAAGAGCGTCAGCCCGCCATCGACGCGCAGCACCTGCCCGTTGATGAATTTTGCGCGCGGGCTCGCGAGGAAGGCGACGGCGTCGCCGATCTCCTCGGGTTCGGCATAGCGGTTGAACGAGCGTGCGCCCGAATCCATCTTGGCGGGATCAACGACGCGGGTGGCCTGGAAGCGGGCCGTCTTGGTCGGGCCGGGGCTGACGGCGTTGATGCGCACGCCCTGTTCGTAAAGCTCCTTGGCAAGGCAGCGCGTGTAGTGGACGACCGCGGCCTTGAGGGTCGAGTAGACGACTTCCGGAGAGCAGCCGAGATGGGCGGCGGCCGAGGCGATGTTGATCACCGAGCCGCGGCCGGCGCGGACCATTGGCGGCACGAAGGCCTGCGTCACGAGCATCGTGCCGATCAGATTGTTGTTGGTCAGCGTCTGGATGTCCTCGAGCGAGATGTCGAGGGCGTTGTTGGGATTGGGCTTGCCGCCCGCCGCCCCGATGTCGCCGCCCGCGCAATTGACGAGGATCTCAACTTCGCCGAGCTCCTGCTCGATCTCGGCCTTCATGCGGGCGACGGCGTCCTTGTCCCCGATATTGCCGGTGACGCCCATGGCGCGCACGCCCATCTGGCGGAAGGTCTCGACGACTTCACCCAGATTGGCCGCCTCGCCATATTTGGCGGTCGCCTCCCAGCTGAGATCGTGCAGGACGATATCGGCGCCCGCTTCGGCGAGTTTCTGGGCCATCATGCGCCCGAGCCCGCGTCCCGAGCCGGTCACGAAGGCGATCTTTCCGTCCAGTTCCCTGGTCATTGTGCTGTCTCCAGTCTGTCGAGCCCGAGGGCCCTGATATTGGCGGCGCTGCGCCGGATCATGTCGAGTTCGTAGGTTTCGAGGGCGGCGTCGTCCCCGCGCTCCCAGGGGGTGCGATAGTCCTCATCGGGGCCGAGCCGGTTGCGGCAGGCCGCAGCAAGGCACGCCGCAAGTTCGGGCGCGCTCTTGGGCGCATAGCCCTGCCACCAGTCGGGGGAATGAAAGCGGATGTGCCGGGCCTCGAGCGCGCCGGGCTCGAGGACGGCGGTGAGGTCGGGATTGTGAGCAAGCAGGATGCGCATCATCTCAACGAACGGCACCGCGCCATCCCCGATCGCGCAGCGCACGAGCCGATAGCCCTCGTCGGTCGCCTGGACGCGGTAATCCTTGAGATGGGCGTGCTTGACGTAGGGCGCGACGATACGCGTGAAATCGAGGGGGGCCTCGAGCACCGGAAAGGTGTTGCCCATGTCGAAGGTGATGCCGAGCCCCGGGCCGAACTCCTCGCAGAAGGCGACGAGCTCGCGGCTCGTGAAATCCTGATGGTTCTCGATGGCGAGGACGCGGCCCTGATCGGCCGCCATGGGGGCGTATTTTCCGAGCCCGGCCCGGATGGAGGCGTTGAGCGCACCCCATTTCCCGCCCCAGGCATTGCGGCTGCCCTCGAGCACGGGGCTGAGGCCGAGCCGGATGACCTTGGCGTCGAGCGCCTTCGCCGAGCGGAGCGCGCTTTCGATGGGGCCCATCATGTCGAGCCCGGCGCTGACGATGGGCGTCATGCCGAGGCTCTTGAGCCGGTCCGAGAGGCGGGCGAGTTCGTCGTCGCTCATCGCAGCGAGCCAGGGATCGAAGATCTCGATGGCTTCGGCCTCGATCTCCTCGGCGATAGCGATCAGGCCTTCGAGCCCGGTGCCATTGGGATTGGTGCGCGGCGTGCCACGGCCCTGCAGCCCGAGATGCCAGGTGAGGCCATAGGGGTTCAGTCCAAGTTTGAGCATGGGTCTTCCTTCCGGGACCGGCCGCTAGAGGAGGCCGGCGTCGACGACGATCGATTGTCGCGTGATCATGGCGCTGTCGTCCGAGGCGAGGAACAGCGCGGTGCGCGCGATCTCGTCCCCCAGCAGCACGCGCTTGAGGGTCTGGCGCGACACCATCACGTCGATGTCGGCCTGTCGCGTGAACCAGAGCTGGCGCTGACGCTCGGTGATGACGGCGCCCGGCTCGATCGCGTTGACGCGGATATTGTCGTCCCCGAAGGCGCGCCCGAGGCTGCGTGTAAGCCCGATCACCGCCGCCTTCGCAGTGGCATAGACCGACATGTCACCACCCCCGCCACGCCAGGCGATCGAGGACATGTTGATGATCGAGCCGCGGCCGAACTCGCGCATGTGCGCGCGCACCTGCTGGGCGGCGAAGAACTGGTGCCTGAGGTTCACCGCCTGGCAATTGTCCCAGTATTCGAGGGTCACGGCGTCCGCGTCGTGGCGATCGTCATTGGCGGCGTTGTTGAGGAGGACCGAGACCGGCCCCAGATCCTCTCGAATACGGGCGATGCTGACCCCGAGCGCGCCGATATCGCGCAGGTCGCAGGGGTAGAAGCGGGCCTCACCGCCCGAGGCGGCGCATTCGGCCACAAGGGCGGCGGCCGGCTCGGGCTGGATGTCTATGAAGGCGACGCGGCAGCCATTGGCTGCAAAGGCACGGACCATGTCCGCCCCGATGCCGCTGGCCCCGCCCGTGATCAGCACCACCCGGCCCGCAAGGCTGGGGTAACGCGCGAATTCCATGATGTGGTTCTTTCCTCAGCAGAAGGTCTAGATGAGCCGGCGCGTCTCCGGGTCGAAGAGGCATGCGCGGGTCATGTCGACGCCGAGCTCGATCTCCTCGCCCATGCGCGGGGCCTCGTCCGGGTTGAAGCGTCCCACGATCTCCTGCTCGCCGAGCCGCATCACGGCCATGGTTTCGGCACCGGTGGGCTCGACGACTTCGACCGGGACGGTGAGGCGGGCGAGGTTGGCCTTGCGCTCCTCCGTCTGGAGGGCATAGCGGCAAAGATGCTCGGGCCGGACCCCGAGCACGACCTGGCGGCCGGGGGCGACCGAGGCCGCATGAGCAGGCGCGACGCCGAGCGGCGCGGCCGAGGGCGCGCCCGAAAGCGCAAGGGCAGGGCCCCCGGTTTCGGTGAAGCGCGCGGGGATGAAGTTCATCGCCGGCGAGCCCATGAAGCCGGCGACGAACATGTTGGCGGGTCGGTTGTAGATGGTGTCCGGATCGGCGAACTGCTGCACCTCGCCCTGGTGCATGACTGCGATGCGGCTTGCGAGCGTCATTGCCTCGACCTGGTCGTGAGTGACGTAGATCGTGGTTTTGCCCACCCGGTGATGAAGCTTCTTGATTTCGGTCCGCATGTCGACGCGCAGTTTGGCATCGAGGTTGGAGAGCGGCTCGTCAAAGAGGAAGAGCTTGGGATCGCGCACGAGCGCCCGGCCCATGGCGACGCGCTGGCGCTGGCCGCCCGAGAGCTGGCCGGGCTTGCGCTCGAGCAGGGGCTCGATCTGCAGGAGCGCGGCCACCCGCTTGATCGCCTCGACCTGCTCGGCCTTGGGCACGCCCCGGCTTTCCATGCCGAAAAGCATGTTCTGGCGCACCGTCATGGTGGGATAGAGCGCGTAGGACTGGAACACCATGGCGATGTCGCGATCCTTGGGCGCGACGGAGTTGACCAGCCGGTCCTCGATCCAGATCTCTCCGGAGCTGACGGATTCAAGCCCGGCGATCATGGCCAGAAGCGTCGATTTCCCGCAGCCCGAGGGACCGACCAGCGCGATGAACTCGCCGGTCTTCGCCTCGAGGTCGACGCCCTTGAGCACTTCGACCATGCCGAAATTCTTGCGCAGATTGCGAACGGTCAGAGACGACATGGAACCCCCGTCATGTGATGGCGACTCGTCTGGTCAAGGCTCATTTGATTGCCCCCTGGGTGAGGCCGCGCACGAAGTATTTTCCGCCCAGGAAATAGACCAGCAGCGGCGGGATGGCCCCGATCAGCACGGCGGCGCTCATCACGTCATAGGCCGAGGCGGTGGTGCCGCTGGCGGTGAGGGCAACGAGGGCGGCGGTGATCGGCTGCTGGGTGCCCGAGGTGAACACCACGCCGAACAGGTACTCGTTCCAGATGCCGGTGAACTGCCAGATGACCGTGACGATCAGGATGGGCGGGGAGAGCGGCAGAATGATCTTGAAGAAGATGCGCCAGAAGCCGGCCCCGTCGATCCGCGCGGCCTTGATGAGGTCGTCCGGGATCGAGACGTAGTAGTTCCGGCAAAAGAGCGTGGTGAACGAGATGCCCTGCACGACGTGGATGAGGACGAGCCCGTAGACCGAGTTGGAAAGGCCGACCTTGCCGAGGATAAAGGCCCAGGGCATGAGCGCGATCTGGCCGGGCATGAACACGCCGAGCAGCATGCAGGTGAAGAGGACGTCCGACCCCTTGAAGCGCCATTTCGAGAGGATGTAGCCGTTCATCGCCCCGAGCAGCGTCGAGATGATGGTGGCCGGGATGGTCATCAGGAGCGAATTGTAGAAATAGCGCTTCATCCCCTGGCAGGTGCCCCCGATGCAGTAATTGTCCCAGGCGGCGACCCAGGCATCGGGCTGGAAGCTCTGCGGGAAGGCGATGAGGCCGTTGCGCGCGATCTCGGGCTGGGCACGGAAGGCGTTGAAGACTACGACCAGCAGCGGGATGACGTAGATGAGCGCAAAGACCGTCAGCAGGCCGTAGATGACGGCGCGGGTCCAGCCCCGGCGCCGGCTGGCGCGGACGGCCTCGTGATCCTCGACGCGGGAGAGGGCGATGTCAGCCATTGCGGACCTCCTTGTTCCGGCGCCAGACGAGGAAGAGCGAGTAGGGCACGAGGACCACGGCAAGCGCCGCGAGCATCATGATGGCGGCCGCGGCGCCTTCGCCGATCTGCCCGCGCTGGAACATGAGGTCGTAGACATAGATGGCCGGGAAGGTGGTCGAGACGCCCGGGCCACCGCGGGTGAGCGCGACCACGAGATCGAAGGTCTTGATGGCGAACTGGATCTGTACCACCGCAACGGCAAGGAAGATCGGCGCGATGGAAGGCAGGATTACCTTGCGGTAGGTCCGGAAGGTGGAGGCGCCGTCGATCTGGGCGGCCCGGATGATGTCGCCATCCACCGAGCGCAGCCCGGCGAGAAAGAGCGCCATGGCAAAGCCAGAGGACTGCCAGATGCCGGTGATGATGATCGCCCAGATCGCGTAATTGCGGTCAGAGGCGAGTGCGAAGCTGAAATCGGTCCAGCCGAAGCTCCTGACCAGCGCCTGGATGCCGTCGACGGGATTGTAAAGCCAGCTCCACACCGTGCCGGTGACGATGAAGGAGACGGCGAGGGGATAAAGGAAGATCGTGCGCCACACGCTCTCGCCGCGCACCTTCTGGTCGATGAGGATCGCGAGCAGCAGCCCGACCAGCATCGAGCCCACGATGTAGAACCCCGAAAAGAAGAAGAGGTTGGTATAGGCGATGTTCCAGCGCCGGTTAGCCCAGAGGCTCTCGAAATTGCTCAGACCCACGAAGCCGTAGCTCGGCAGGAGCGAGGAGTTGCTCATCGCGATGTAGAGCGTCCAGATCGAGAACACGAAAACGTAGATGAAGGACGCGATCAGCGATGGCGCGAGCACGATGATCGGGACGAGTTCGCCCAGACGCCGCCCGCCAAACAGGCGAGGGCGCGTGGCGGATGCACGCTCAAGGGACATGGCGAGGCCTTCCAGCTCCGGGGACGGGGCGCGGCGGACCGATGCCGCGCCCCGGTTCGCGTTGAGCGCCTACATCTGCGCTTCGACGGCGTCCGCCATGGCGTTAGCGGCTTCCTCTGCGGACATGTCCGCGACCGAGACGAACTCGGTGACCATGTCCATGATCGCACCGCGCTGGGCCTGCGGGATGGTCATGTTGTGAGCCATCGAGCGCACCAGCGTGCCGGCATCGATCGAGGCCTGCAGGTCCGCCTGGGCGATCTGCTGGCAGGGATTAAACCCTTCGGAGAGATCGACGTCGAGCCGGGCTGGGATGGAGCCCTTGGCCTGGTTGAAGATGGTCTGGAATTCCGGCGAGAGGATCGTGCTGGCGAGCAGCTGCTGGCCCTCGACATAGTCGGGATCGTTCTGCTGGAAGAAGACCACGGAGTCAGCGTTGAGGATGAAGCCAGGCTGGCCCCAATCGGTCGGCGCCTGGGCGCAGACATAGTCGGTGCCCTGCTCGAAGCCGCCGGCGGTCAGGAGCCCGATGGTCCAGTCGCCCATGATGTGGAAGGCGGCCTCGCCATTGCCCACGAGATGGGACATCGTATCCCAGTCGCGCCCGACCATGCCGGGGTCCATGTACTCGCTGGTCATCTTTCGGAACTGCTCGAGCGCCGCGATCATGCCATCGCTGCGGAGCGCATCCACGTCGCCTTCGACGAAAGCCTGACGGTACAGATCGATGTCCATGCCGTAGACCACGACCTCGAAGACCGTCGAATCGGTCCAGTCCGCCGTGGAATGGGAGAGACAGATCTTGCCGATGGCGACGACCTTGTCGCAGGCCTCGTTGAACTCGGCCCAGGTCTTGGGCATCTCGGCGACGCCTGCTTCTTCCATGACGGCGGGTGAGCCCCACAGCCAGTTGATGCGGTGGATGTTCATCGGCGCGGCGACCCACGAGCCTTCCGGCTTCATGACCGGCAGCAGCTCGGGCGCGACGGTGTCTTCCCAGCCTTCCTCGGCGGCGAGATCGTCGAGATTGGCCGTCATGCCCGTCTCGTTCCACTCGGCGATCTCGGGGCCCTTGAGCTGGACGGCGGCGGGCGCATTGCCCGAGATGACGTCGGCGCGGAGCTTGGCGAGGGTATTGGCGGTGTGGCCAGCAATGGCCGTCTGTTCCCAGGTGCCGCCGGCCTCTTCGAACATCTCGCCCAGCTTGGCGATGGCCGCGGCATCCGAGCCGGTGGCCCACTGATGCAGCATCAGCGTCTTGGGTTCAGCGAAAGCCGTGCCGGTGAGCAAGGCGAAGGTGATGATACCCGTGCAGGATACCGCCTTCATTCTGAAGGTCATAAGTCCTCTCCCTTGGTGAGCGGACCACCCGGCTCGTTGCGGCCGTCGCGGCGATCCGTGCTGAGCGCCGGATTTCTTCCTCAAAAAATCACGGCGCTATTTGTTCTAGGACGAACTTATTATATGTGTCAACGCGTCGCATGGGACGAAAAATGGCCACGAGCGAATTAGTCGCCCTGCTGTCGGATCGCGAGGACCAGACCCCGCCGGGGCGCATCGTGCGCGCCCTGAGCGAGCGCGGCACCTTGAGCGCGAGCCAGATCGCAAACGTCACCGGGCTCGCCAAATCGACGGTATCGACGACCCTCAATGCCCTGCGGAAATCGGGCATAGTGGTGGAGGGCGGCAGCCTTGAGAACGGGCGCAGCATCGGGGCAGGACGGCCCGCGACGGCGCTGACGCTCAACCCGCGGGCGGGCACCTGCATCGGCATCGGGATTGGACTTTTCCACATCCAGTTGATCGTGGCCGATCTCGCGCACACGATTCTCTCGGACCAGAGCCGGACCCTGGCCGCCGACTACACGCCAGAGGAGGCTTTGGCGACCATCGAGGCGCTCCTCGTAGAAAGCTATGCCGACCCGCAGCTGTCGCGGGATGCAGTGCTCGGGGTCGGGGTCGCGATCGCCGGACCGGTCAACCCGCAGGACGGTCGCATCCTGCGCGGGGGCGGGCTGCCCACCTGGGCCGGCCTCGACATCCGGCAATTGGTGGAGCCGCTCTTCGACTGCCCGATCTTTGCGGACAATGAGAGCAATTGCGCGGCCATCGCCGAGATGATGTGGGGCTCGGCGCAGGGGCACGAGGATTTCGTGCTCTTCAAGCTCGATCTCGGCGTCGGCGGGGCGATCGTCAGCCATGGCAGGGTGATCACGGGCGTCGCGGGGGCGGCCGGGGAATTCGGGCATATGAGCATCGATCCCGAAGGCGATCTCTGCCGCTGCGGGAACCGGGGGTGCCTCGAGCTCACGGCGAGCTTCGTGCGCCCGCTCGAGATGGCGAGCCGGCGTTTCGGGTATGCCCTGCAGATCGCCGATGTCATCGCGCGGGCGCAAGGGGGCGATGTGGGTTGCCGGCGACTGATCGAGGATACGGCGGAGGCCGCAGGACGGGGGCTCGGCATCATCTGCGCGACGGTTAATCCTGGGCTCATCGTCATCGGCGGCTCTATGGCGCGTGCCGGGGACATGCTGCTGGGGCCACTCGCAGCAAGCTATGAAAAGCACGCACTGGTGAAATCGACCGACGTGCCGGGCGTCGCCCGCACGCGCATCGTCGCCGGGACGTTTGCGCGCAGCGATGCGTGCCTGGGGGCAGTCGGGCTCGTACTCCGCCATCACAACCGGCTGGGCTAGCCCGATCAGCGCGCCGGCGGGGTGAAGGTCTCGACGATATCCGAACGCCCGCCTCCGGCAACAGGGCTTCCCGTGAGGGTGACGATGCGGCTCTCATGGGTGACCGCGCCGAAGCCGTGGCGCGGCGTGGGCAGGGGCGCATGCCGGCTCCAGCCGTCAGATGGCAGGTCGTAGGCCTCGGTCTCGGGGAAGGTGACGACGCGCGTTTCCCCGCCGAAGGTGAAAAGCTCCGTGCCCAATACGGCCGAGGCCATGCCGCTTCGGGCGGTCGGCATGGGGGCGCCTTCCGACCAGCTGTCAGTTTTCGGATCGTAGATCTGCGTCGTGTCGAGATTGCGCGCCGGATCGCCATCCACGCGGCCACCGGTGGCGACCAGCCGGTCCCCGATCACGCCGACCGCCAGGTGGTCGCGAGGCGTCGGGATGGGGGCAAGGCTTTCCCAGCGGCCCGTCGCCAGGTCGAATGCATCGTGATCGGCAATGTTGATCGCGCTGCTCGTGCTGCCGCCAACGAGGTGGATGCGCCCTTCGAGCATGCCGATACCGCCTGCTGCGCGGGCGGTCGGCATGCGGTCGGCTTCACGCCAGGAATTGGTCGCTGGCGAATAAATCCAGAGCCGGTCGCTTGCCTTCCAGCCATTCACATAGCCGCCGAAAACGAGGATCTCGCCGGCATGCCCGATCGCGGCGGTGTGGTGCACCGGATAGGGGAAGGGCGCGCCGGTCGACCAGGTTTCGGTGCCGAGGTCGTAGATGAGGATTTCGGTCGCGCCATTGTAGTCGCCGACCACATAGGCCTTGCCGTCAAGTTCAGCAACGGCCACCTCGGAACGCTCGGCCGGCGCGGAGCCGCCGGCGGCCCAGCCGACCTCATGCGCAAGAGGTGCGGGTGGCGCAAAGGCGAATGCCGACGCGGTGGCGAGACTGGCGAGCAGGCGCATGGCGAGGCCTCCCTCGAAAGCATCGATGATGACGCTTCGAGGCGCTCATTGAATTAGACTTTAGTTCTAGCTGTGTTCGCCTTGACACCCTCTGACCTGCATGCGTCAATGTTACGCATCAAGTCATAAAAAATTCCTGTTTCGTTTGGAGTTACCCGTCAGCCGCGCCGTCTCTTGCGGGCGTCGGGTGGCGCTCGGCTGTGGCGTGCAGGCGAAAGAAAATCGTGCGCAACAGCACAAGAGTAGACGTTTGATGAGGAGGAAGCTGGTGTCCAGCAAGACCGGACTGAAGGCGATGTTGGGGAGCGCGATGGTCGTGCTTTCGGCATGTGCGATGACGGGGGCCGCGCTGGCCCAGGATGCCGAGGCGTCCGCGGAACGCACCATTTTCGACGGGGTGTTCACCCAGGAGCAGGCCGATCGCGGCGCTGGCGTCTTCAGCCAGAACTGTGCGGTCTGTCACGGCAATGCCGCACGCGGCGGTTCGGACGCTCCGGGACTCGTGGGCCATACGCTCAACAACAAATATGCCGACCAGCCCCTCCAGACCTATTTCCACATCATGCAGACCACGATGCCGCTGGGGCGAGGCAACAGCCTGCCGCCCCAGACCTACGCCGACATCATGGCGCACATCCTCTCGCTGCACGGCGCGCCAGCGGGAGAGGAGGAACTGCCCTTCGACGAAGAGGGGCTGAGCGCCATCCAGATCGTCCGCGCGCCCCAGTGAGGGGGCGCTGAACCAAAGCAGAGGAGGCGCCCGACAAATCGAATCGACTGAGGGGACTTCAGACTGAACACGGGGGCAGGACCGGAAGCAGCCGGCCGCACCCGGAGGGAGAGAGAAAGATGAAACTGACTAGGATGTTCCTGGCCGGCTCGGTGGCCTTTTGCGTCGCCGCGGCCCCGGCCCTTGCGCAGACGGTGGAGAATTTCCAGCCCGTCACCGACGAGATGCTGGCCAATCCGGCCCCAGGCGACTGGCCGTCCTATGGGCGCGGCCTCGACAACTACCGCTACAGCCCGCTGAGCGAGATCACGACCGAGAACGTCCACCAGCTGCAGCTGGTGTGGTCGCGCGCGATGGAGCCGGGCTTCAATCAGATCGCCCCGCTGGCGGTCAACGGCGTCATCTATATGGGCAATGCCGGCGACGTCATCCAGGCGATCGATGCCGAAGATGGCACGCTGATCTGGGAGCACCGGCGCGTACTGCCCGACGTGTCGACCCTCGCCCGCCACGGCGAGCGCAAGCGCGGCATCGCGATCTATGAGGACAAGGTCTATTTCCTCTCCTGGGACAACCAGGTCGTGGCACTCGACGCGGCGACCGGCCAGGTGGCCTGGGAAAGCGATCGCGGCCAGGCAACTGACCTCATCTCGAACTCGACCGGTCCCGTCGTTGCAAACGGCGTGGTGATGGCCGGCAGCACCTGCCAGAATGCGTCGATGGGCTGCTACGTCACCGGGCATGATGCGGAGACGGGCGAAGAACTCTGGCGCAACACCTTCATCCCGCGGCCGGGCGAGCCGGGCGACGAGACCTGGGGCGGATCGCCCTATGAATCGCGCTGGATGACGGGCGTCTGGGGCCAGCTGACCTACGATCCCGAACTCGACCTCGTCTTCTATGGCACGAGCGCCACGGGCCCCGCTTCCGAAGTGCAGCGCGGCACGGTGGGCGGCACGCAGGCCGGCACCAACACCCGCTACGCGGTGCGCCCGCGCACCGGCGAGATCGTCTGGGAACACCAGGTGCTGCCGCGTGACAACTGGGACCAGGAATGCACCTTCGAGATGCTGACGGTGACCACCCCGGTCAACCCCAGCGAATCGATGGAAGGCCTTCAGGCCATCGGCGCGAGCTGGAGCCCCAGCGACGAACCGCGCAAGGTGCTGACCGGCGTGCCCTGCAAGACCGGCACCATGTGGACCTTCGACGCGGAGACCGGGGAGTTCCTCTGGGCGCGCGACACCAACTACCAGGACATCATCGACACTATCGACGAGAACGGCCTCGTGACCGTGCGGGAGGACAAGATCCTCGCGACCGTCGGCGAGCCCATGCTGCACTGCCCGTCCTTCAATGGCGGGCGCGACTGGCCCCCGGCTTCCTACAATCCGGAGACCAACATCTACTTCGTGCCCATGATCAACATGTGCCAGGAATCGACGCCCCTCGATCAGGAATTCACCGCGCTCGACACCTATAATGTCGGCTCGGTCCGCGTCCTGCCTGAAGGCGAGACCAATGCCGGGCGCATCGACGCGATCAATGTGGAAACCGGCGAGACGGTCTGGTCCTGGGAGACCACGGCGGCGACCTATTCGCCGACCATGATCACCGCGGGCGGCCTCCTCTTCACCGGTGGCCTCGATCGGTACTTCCGCGCCATCGACCAGGAGAGCGGCGAGGAAATCTGGCGCACGCGCCTCGCCTCGCAGGCCCAGGGCCATGCCATCACCTATGAAGTCGACGGGCGTCAATACGTGGCCATCCCCGCCGGCGGTGGCGGCGGTACGGCGAACCTTGCCGTGACCCCGGGCAATTGGGACGGCATCACCGGCAGCAACGCGATCTACGTCTTCGCGCTGCCCCAGAACGACTGACCGGTCGAGGACCGACAGCGATCCGGCGGGCCAGAGCCCGCCGGATCCGAGATTTCTGCGTTCGGGAGGTCGACATGCCCCTTGGGATCAATGCCGCCATTGCGGCCTGCCGCAGCGCGATCCTGCCCATGGCGATCGGCCTTGCCGCCCTTCTGCCGCCGGGAGCAGCGACGGGCCAGGACGTCCAATACATCCCGCGCGACATGTATGTGGAGCGCCTGCAGCGGGAGGGGAACGCCATCACCTTCTGCTACAATGCCGATGGGATGATGGCCGGCTTCGAACTCGACCTTGCCCGTGCCATCGGCGACGCGCTGCTGGTTGAAGTCTCGACCCGCCCGATCCCCGGCACGCAGATCACGACACCCCCGCTCGACCATCGCCTGCCGCTGCTGCCGGACCAGCTCTTCGTGCTTCTGGCCGAAGACTGTAGCGCGCTCCTCGGCTACGCGCTTTCTTCGAGCAATCCCGAATGGCTTTCGGTGACCCGGCCCTATTTCTCGAGCGACACGCTTCTGGTGGTGGCCGACCCCGAATATCGCACGCTCGATGACGTGCCGCTCGACCGACCGGTCGGCGCACGTGGGATGAGCATGGCGGACAACCGGCTCATCATGTACCTGCAGGCCCGGAGCGCCGACCGGCGCTGGCACCGGCACCCCTATTTCAACAATGAGGTGGTGCTCGAGCGCCTCGCCGACGGCACCATCGGGGCAGGGCTCGTCTGGGCGCCGGCCCTCTACGTCCATACCGACGGCGATCCGGAGGCGGCGGGCTTCCATGTCATCTCGCCAATGCCCTTTCCCACACCGCAGGTGGAGATCGGTATCGCCACGCGCTCCGATAACAGCTATCTCAATGTGACGCTGGGCGCGGCCATCCAGCAACTGCTGGACGAGGGCACGATCGCGGATCTGCTGGCGCGGCACAGGCTGGTTCCCGCCGATCCCGATCGCTGAACGCCGCCGCCCCTGCCACAAGCCAGGCCCCGGGGGTTCACGTGTTCGATCTGTCGCTCGCCCAGGTTCTCGTCAGGATCGTCGCCTTCATCGTGTTGACCGGCGTTCATGGCGTGCTCATTGCGGGTCTCGCGAGGCTCCTGGGCGATCGCGGACCGGCCTATGACGGGCGCTTGACGCCCAATCCTTTCACCCATCTCGACATCATCGGGCTCGTTGCCGCAGTGGTGACACGCACCGGCTGGATCCGGCCGCTGTCGGTCGATCCGGCGCAGCTGAAGGGTGGCCGGTTCGGGCTCCTCGCGATTGTCCTCCTCGCGCTGCTCCTCACCATTGGCTTCGGGGCAATTGCGCTCGGGCTGCGGACGCCGACGCTTCAGATCATGCCGCTCACCTATGCCAATTACGTGCTGCTGGTGCTCAACGCGATCGCGGAGATGTCGGTCTGGTTCGCGCTTTTCAACCTCATCCCGCTGCCGCCATTGACGGGTGGGCTGATCCTTCTGGCGATCGCGCCGTGGGTCCATGCGGTCGTGCTGCGGCATGCGATGTGGGTGGGGCTCGGGCTCGCGGCGATCATGCTTCTGACGCGCGGCGCGTTCCTGCAGCCCTTCGCGCAGCCAATCATCGCATTCCTCCTGCGCTGAGGCGTCAGGCGGGATCAGGGGCGCCGAATACGGTCTCGATCGGTGGGATGTCGTATTTCTCGTAAAGCGCCGCGATGAAGCCCTCCTGCTCGAGATCCTCGAGCGTGCCGACGATGGCGCGCTTCAGCGTCAGATCGCCCTTCCAGAGCCCGATGCCGAGCGGCAAGTCGCCCTCGCGTTCGGAGAGCCAGGAGACGGGCCAGCCGCGGTCGGTCGCCACCTGCCGGGCGCGCAGGCTCTCGGTCACGCCGGCCGCATAGGTGCCGTCGGCGAGCCCGGCCTCGAACTGGGCAAGGGTGGAGACGATGGCGATCTGCGCCCCGGCGGCGCGCAGCTGGCTCGAAAGCGATATCCGGTCAAGCCCGGTGATGCCGGCATAAAAGGCAACGGGCTGCCCATCGAGGGACGCGAGCGGCGCGGGCGTGATCACGGCCCAGCCGGTGGTGAGATAGGGCGGGGTGGCATCGAGGAACGAGAGCGTCGTGTTGGACAGCACGATCCCGCCCGCGAGCACCTGGCATTGCGCGCGGGTGACGCGCCAGCTGCGAGGATTGAAATCCTGCGCCATGGCGCGGTTGTAGTTGACCCCGAAGCTGAGCCCGAGCCGGTTTGCGACCTCGCGGAGGAGCTCCACATCGAACCCCGGCTGGGCCGGATCGCCCGTGACGAGCGGGGGGTAGGAATCGGGCATGCAGGCGGTGAGCCGGCCGACGCGTTCGAGCTGGCTGAGCGAGGTGTCCGCCGGCAGCACGTAGACTGCCGCAAGCAGTCCGAACACGATGCCGAGCGTCGCCAGATCGCCCAGCCAGCGCGGGCGGTCCTTGTGAACCCTGCGCGGTCCTTTGCCCTTGGGGCCGGTTTCGGGATCTGTGCTCATGCCTTGCGGAAATCCCAGAGCGCGAGGAGGAAGAAGCCGACTGCCATGGCCGTCATGATGATGGGGCCGAGGGCGGGGTCGAACTGGTTGAAATTGAGGAAGACGCCGCGCAGTGCGTCGACCGCATAGGTGAGGGGATTGGCCTCAACGAGGAAGACCAGCCATTCGGGGTAGACGACAAGCGTCTGGGCGCGGGTCAGCGCCGGATCGAGCGGGAAGACCGAACTCGAGGTGAAATAGAGCGGCAGGATTACGGCGTTGGAGAAAACCCCGAAACCCTCGAAGCTGCGAATGCGGTTGGCGATGATCACCCCGAACGAGGTGAGCCCGAACGCTAGGAGCGTCATCCACCCCAGCGCCTCAAAGACCGTGCTCCAGGCCATGGGCACATCGGTGAAGCGGGCGAGGACGAGCACGAGGCAGCCATGCATGACCGCGATGGTCGTGCCCCCGAGAATCTTGCCGAAGAGGATGGCCCAGCGCGGCATGGGCGAGACCAGCACCTCGCGGAGGAACCCGAACTCCCGATCCCAGATCACCGATACCGCCGACTGCACGGAGGTGTACATGATGTTGAGCACGATGATCGCGGGGAAGATGAACTGCAGATAGGTGTAGGGAACGACGAACCGAACTTCGCCGAAGACTTCGCCGCGGAAATAGGGGTTGAGCCCGATGCCCATGATCAGCACCCAGAGCAGCGGGCGGCTGACGCCACCGATCAGCTGGCCACGGTCGCGCAGCGCGCGTTTCACTTCACGCAGCCAGATCGCGTAGATCCCCCCCAACAAGCCCACTTCGGTCTCCTTTCCTGCGCCGCCTCAGCCGGGCACATTGTCGTTAGTCGCTGCGACCCGATGAACTCATTACCCCGAGGTCGCGGCCATAGAAGTCCGACCCCGGATCGTTCATCACGAGGTCGCGGATACGCTCCCAGAGGTAGTTTCGCAGCTCGATGTAGCGCGGATGCGCGCGCAGATCGTAGGACCAGCGCGGCCGCTCGAGCCCCACGTCGATCACTTCGAGAATGCGGCCGGGACGCGGGCCCATCAGCACGATCTTGTCGGCGAGCAGGATCGCCTCGTCGACGCTGTGAGTGACGAAGAGCGCCACCGAGCGCCGCATCGTCCAGAGCCGCATGAGTTCGATCTGCATGAGTTCGCGCGTCTGCGCATCGATGCTGGCGAAGGGCTCGTCCATGAGGAGGATGTCGGGCTCGGTGGCGAGCGCGCGCGCGAGCGCGACGCGCTGCTTCATGCCGCCCGAAAGCTCGCTCGGATAGGCTTCCGCAAAACGCCCCAGGCCAACGAGCTCCACATAGCGGCGCGCCCGCTCGGTCTTCTCGGCGCCGGAAAGGCGGGTCGCCGAGAGCGCGAAGGCGACGTTGCCGAGCACGTTCGTCCACGGAATGAGACGGAAGGACTGGAAGACGAACCCGGCATTGGGGCCCGGGGCCGGAGCCTTGCCGGAGACGCGCACCGTGCCGCTGTCGGGCAGGATGAGCCCGTTGACGAGCCGCAGGATCGTCGTCTTGCCGCAGCCGGAGGGGCCGAGCAGGGCAACGAACGCGCCATCCTCGATCGAGAGCGACACGTCCTTAAGGGCAAGGACGGATTTCGCCGACCCCGCAGACGTGAAGGATTTGACCACATTGTCGAGGACGATGCGCGCGCCCGGGACCGCGCCGGCGGGGCTGCGCCCAGGGCCTGGCTCCGTACGCCCATCGATGCCGTCGATCGGTCTATCCATGCTCATCACGCCGCCTTCCGCCAGCGTCCGAGACGCGTTTCGAGATAGCGCAGCGCCTCGGTGACCACGATGCCAATGGCAGCGAGGGTCAGCACCACGACGAAATATTCGGCCATGCGGAAAGTGTTGCCATAGATGGCGAGGAGCCCGCCGAGCCCGCGCACTGCGGTATAGAGTTCGGCAACGACCGTGTTGATGAGCCCGATGGTGGCCCCGAGCCTGAGCCCGACGATGACGAAGGGCACGGCGCTGGGCAGGACGATCTGGACGAAGATGCGCGTGCGCCTGAGCCCCACCGACCGCGCCATCTCGATCAGCTCCTCGTCGGCGTCGAGCACGCCGGCATAGGTGTTGATGAGGATGGGCATGATCGCCCCGAGAAAGACGATGAAGACCTTGGCTTCAAAGCCGAGCCCCAAGAGCACGATGACGAGCGGAATGAAGGCGACACGGGGCGTGGCGGCGAGGCCATAGAGATAGAGCTCCACGGTCTTGCCGAGGACGCGGAAGGCCCCCATCGCGACGCCGATGGGAATGGCCACGACGATCGCCATGGCGTAGCCCGAAAGATAGATCGAGAGCGAATCCCAAAGAGCGGTGGCGAGCCGGCCCTCGCCGATCATCACCTGAGCCGCCTGAAACGTCGCGAGCGGGGAGGGCACGAGGTTGCGCCCCACATTGATCGAGGCAACCCACCAGAGGAAGATGAGGAGCCCCAGAAAGGCCAGCCGGTAAAGTGCGATCATGGGGCCGATCCCCCTGCCGCGGTGGAGGTCGGGGCTATCATCTGCGGCCCGCCCGGCGTCCGGCTGCGCGCATCCTGTCCTGTTCGTCGGCGCCCTTGTCGCGAAGTTCGCGACCGGTGAGCGAGAGGAAGACGCTTTCGAGGCTGGGCCGATCTAGCGAGACCTGGCTCACCCGCGTCCCGAAGCTCGCAAGAAAACCGTCGATGAAGTTGACGTCGTCAACCGCAAGAACGAGCGTGCCGCCATGGCCGTCCTTAGCGTCCGGATAGCGCTCGCGAATGGCTTCGGCCGCCGCCTTGTCGCGGGGCGTGACGCGGACGAGCTCGCTGCCATGGGCGGCCTTGAGCGCGTCGGGCGTCCCGTCAGCGAGGATCTTGCCGTGATCGATGATGCAGACCCGGTCGCAATTCTCCACTTCCTCGATGTAGTGGGTGGTGACGACGATGCAGAGTTCGCGCTGGCGCCGGAGCTGGTCGAGATAGGCCCAGATGCGCTCTCGGGACTGGGCGTCGAGCCCCACTGTGGGCTCGTCGAGGAAGAGGATGCGCGGATTGTGCAGCAGCGCCCGGGCAATCTCGAGCCGACGCTTCATGCCCGAGGAGAAGGTGCGCACGAGCTTGTCGCGCCAGTCCGAGAGTTCGACCAGCTCCAGCATCTCGGTGATGCGCTGCTTCCGCTCGGCGCCGCCGACCTGATAGACGAGCCCATGGAAATTGAGGTTTTCATAGGCGGTCAGCCGGTCGTCGAGGCTGGGCTCCTGAAAGACGACGCCGATATTGCGCCGCGCTTTCACGGCCTGCTTCTTGACGTCGAAGCCCGCGACGCTCGCCGAACCGCCATCGGGCGCGAGAATGGTGCACAGGATGTGGATGAGCGTCGTCTTGCCCGCGCCATTGGGGCCGAGAAGGGCGAACATGTCGTTGGCGCCGACGCTGAGGCTGACGTCATCGAGCGCCAGCATCCGGCCGTAGCGCTTGGACAGGTGCTCCACGACGATCGCGGGGCGGGGCGCTTCGGTGCCGGTCATGAAATCACTCCTAGCGCGCGCAACTGGCGCATGAACAGGTGCTCGAGATCGGTTGCGGAACTGAGCGCGAAATAGCGGCCCTGGCGCCGGACGAACTGCTCGCGCAGCGTCTCCTGCCACTCATCGAATGCCTTTCGATAGCGGCTGAGCACGTCTGCGTCGAGGGCGAGCTCCACCTCCTCGCCGGTTTCGGCATCGATGATGTCGAGTGGCCCGTCGCCGATCCCTTTCGGATCGATTTCCTGGGGCGCGGAGACATGGAAGGCGATGATCTCGTGATGGGCGGCGTCGAGTGCGCGCAGCGCCCGGGCCGGTTCCTCGCCCCAGAAATCGGAAATGAGGATCAGGAGGCTCGCGGACTTGATGTGCGGCAGCGCCTTGCGCAATGCATCGGTAAAGGCGCCGCCGCCGCTTGCCTCCTGGCCATCGAGCCAGTCGAAAAGGATCGGCGCGCGCGAGGTGCCATGGACGTGGGGCGACCAGACGAGGCGGCCATCCGTGAAGACGCCTGCCTGCACCTGGTCTCCGCCATTGAGCCCGATGAAGCCCAGCGCCTGTGCGAGGCCCCTGGCGAAGGCGAATTTGTCGGGCTCGCCATAGCCCATCGAAGCACTTGCATCGAGGAGGATAAAGACGGGCAGGCGCTTGTCGACCGAGAACTGGCGGATGAAGTTTTCGCCGAGCCGAGCGAGGAGCCTCGGATCGAGATGGCGGACGTCGTCGCCCTCTCGATAGGGACGGTGATCGACGAATTCGAGACCTGCTCCCTTGGCTTTCGAGCGCCTTTCGCCAGCCCCGACGGAGGGCTGGGCGCGGTTGACGAGGAACCGCGAGGTCGAGAGACGCTCGAGCATAGTGGTCGACGGTTTCACGACACCTGCCTGCGCGCGGTCTGGAAGAGCGTGGTCACCATCGCCTCGAGCTTCACCTCTTCGGCGATCCCCTCGAAATTGAGCTGCACGCGATGGCGGCTCGCGGGCATCAGCACCGCCTCGACATCCTCGAAGGCGACGTTGTAGCGCCCTGCAAAGAGTGCGTGGGCCTTTGCCGCCAGTACCAGCGATTGCGCGCCGCGTGGGCTGAGCCCGAACCGGACGAACCGATTGACCTCGCTTGTCGCGAGCCCCGAATGCGGCTGGGTCATCAGCGAGAGCCGGGCGATGGCGCGGCGGACGTGCTCAGCAATGGGCACGGCGCGCACGAGTTTCTGGAGCGCCAGAATGTCCTCGGGCGGCAAGGTGCGCGTCAGCTGCGCCTCGGCATTGCCGGTCGTGGCTTCGAGGATGGTAGTGAGGATCTCCTCGGTGGGGTAGGCGACGTCGATCCTGAAAAGAAAGCGGTCGATCTGCGCCTCGGGCAGGGTGTAGGTGCCCTCCATCTCGATGGGGTTTTGCGTTGCGAGCACGAAAAACGGATTGGGCAGCGGCATGGAGCGGCCCGCCGCGCTGATCGTGCGCTCCTGCATGGCTTCGAGGAGCGCCGCCTGCGTGCGCGGGGTCGCCCGGTTGATCTCATCAGCCAGCAGCAGCTGGCTGAACACGGGGCCGGGCTGGAACTGCAGGCTGTTGCGGCCCGTCTCATCGGGCACGAGGACCATGGAGCCCGTGATGTCGGCGGGCATCAGGTCCGGGGTGAACTGGATCCGCGAAAAGCTGAGGCCGGTGGCCGTGGCGAGAGTGCGCACGAGCAGTGTCTTGCCGACCCCCGGCGCACCCTCGAGCAGGACATGGCCCCCGGCGATGAGCCCGATGAGCAATTGCTCGACCACCTCGCCCTGCCCGAGCACGAGACGCCCGATCGATTCGCGGGTCTCACGCAGAGCGACGAGCAGGCGCTCAAGTTCCGCATTGCCCGCTGCCGGGACGGGGTTGAGCGCGGGGTCAGTTGATTGAGCATGTGCCGGCATGGTTCGGTCCTGACTGTTGTCGATCAGAGCGGTGCGGGAGCCGGCGCGAGGTCTGCAGACCTCGGCGAGCGGCTGGGAATGAGCGAGCGGATCCGGCCATAGAGGCCGGCATAGCGGACGAGAAGGTCGATGACGAAAAGCCCCAGCGCGCCGAGCATCCAGACCGGCCAGCCGGCCCTCGCCACCCAGCGCGTCTCCGTGCCGGTGAAGATCTGGTCTTCGGGCCCCAGCACCCGCCCGCCCGTGGCTGCTGCAAGTTGCAGGGCAGCATCGCTGCGGCGGGAAAAATCGTAGCGGCTGGGATAGGCGATGTGCACCCGGGTGGTTGCATCGTCCTCGCCATCGGCGACGCTGATCGCGTAGTCACCCGGCTCGGGCGGCACGAAGCGCCCCTCATAGCGGCCCTGGCGCTGCTCGCGGAGGGCAAACGCCAGGGGTTCGCCGGAGGGACCCACAGCCTCAGCGACGGGATGGAGACCGGTCCGCGCTGCGCCGTCACGCGCGGCGGCTTCAAGAACAACGAGCACGCTGTCCCCGTCGCGGCGGGTGGTGAGTTCGAGGCCCGGACCGCTGGTGGCCGGCAGAAACTCGCGGAGCGCCTGGGCGTAGAGGCGCGGATAGGCGGGCAGGGCCTGCCAGGCGCGTGTCCAGGCGCCGGCGGCATCGGTTGCGAGCGCAAGCACGTGCCCGTTGCCATAGCGCCAGGAGGCGAGGAGAGGCATGAACTCGCTCTCGCTGTCCGGGGCGACGAGCGAGACATTGGCCTCGGGCTTGGGAGTGGTCAGCACGAACCCTTCGACAGGCGGCATCTGGCCGGGCAGGCCCGACAGGAAGCGTTCGCCAGAGCCGACCCAGATCGGCTGGCTCGTCGTCTCCTCGATCGGACTCCCTGAGAGGAGCATGGCTTCCTGTGAGAGAATGGAGGGGAGGGCAGCGAAATCGTCGCTGGCATGGAAGGCGCCGCCCCCGGCAAGGGCGATGGATTCGACCGTGCCGAGTTCTGCGCCACGCCCGACGGCGACAGCCGAGACGGTGATGTTGTCCTCCCGCATGCGCGCGAGGATGCCCGGGAAATCGCCCGGCTGGCTCAGCCCGTCCGTCATGACGATGACGTGCCGGGCGGGCGCCTCGATGCCGGCGAGCATCCGGTGGGCTTCGACAAGTCCGGGATAGATCGACGTGCCCCCCCCGGTATCGATCCGGTTGAGTGCGGCCTCGGCCCCGACGGCGTCCCCGACCGTCTGCAGCGGCAGGATCACCTGGGCTTCGGAATCGAAGACGACGATGCCGGCGCGGCTCTGCTCGTTGAGCAGCTCGATCGCAGCGAGGGTCGCCCGCTTGGCGACGTCGAGCCGGGTGACGTCACCCACCATCTGCTGCATGGATCCTGATCGGTCGAGCACGAAGACGAGCGCCACTTCAGGCGCTTCGCGCGGCACGCGGCTCGAGAGCGGCGACAATTGTTCGAGCGTCGTCTCGAGATATCCGCCGGGCCCGAAGCTGTTGGCGCCCCCGAGGATCATCAGTCCGAGCCCGTGCTGGGCGACCGCGACTTCGAGCAGTTCCTGCTGGCGGGTGGTGAGCGCGATCGCCGGCACGTTGAGAAGCGCGACCCCCTGGTAGGAGAGCCAGTCCGCAAGGGTATAGGGGGCGCGGTCCGGCGCGAGCACCGTCGCCGAAAAGCCCTGTCCGGAGAGGGCCTCGGCGAAGGCGGCCCCCTGTTCGGCCTGCTGGGTGATGACGGCGATCGTGCCGGGTGCTCGCCCATCGATCCAGAGCCCGTTGCGATTGTTGCGGGAAACCGCGTCGCCCTCGGCCGCAATCTCTATCTCGAACAGCGCCCGGCCCTCCGGCAGGTCGGTGATCATGGTCTCGATCCGGTTATGACCGGCCTGCAGCTCGACATCCTGTGCGGCGAGAAGTTCGTCGTCCCGGAGCACAGAGACTTCGGCCCGGGTCGCGGTTACCGCGAAGATGCGGCCTGTGAGCGCAAAACTATCCCCTGCATAGAGCGGGTAGGGCGCCTCCAGCGCCTGCACCAGCGCCTCGCCGGCCGCGGGCGTAGCGGGTGGCATGACATCGATGGGGATGGCGCGCGCAGCAAGCAGGCTCCGTGCCGCAGCGAGCTCCGGGTCATCCGGCCCGGTATCGCTTGCAAGGATGATCCGCCCCGGCGCGTCTTCGGGCAAGAGGGCGGCAGCAAGCAGGAGCGCTCGGCCGCCGCCGCTGGCAAAGCCCTGATCTTCAAGGGCGGCGTCCGTATCGGCCATGACGCGCGCAGGGGCGCCTTCGGCGACGACCGACAGGCCGCGCTCGGAGAGGGGAGCCGTTGCTTCTGCGGTCGCGCGGGCCACGAGGTCTGCGCCGGTTGCTGCCGATCCGTCGGCTGGCGCGGTCGTGACGAGGACGACGTTCTCGCGCGCCGTGGGCCCGAGCACGGGGACGTCGAGGAGCGCAAGCACGACGAGCCCGATTGCGAAACCCCGAAGGCCAAGGAGGATGCGGCGGCGGCCGGCAAGCGGATTGGCCGATGACAGTCCGGCGCGCTTGAGGAACCGTTCCGGCCCCCGCCCGGCGAGGGCGCCCTCGGCGATGAGGAGCACGAGGGCAAGGCCTGCAAGCCAAGGCCAGAGCGCGGTGAGGACGCCGGTCAGACTTGGCCCGGATGTTTCGGGAGCGGTGGCGATCGCGCTTTCGCCGTCGGCCGAGGCCCCGACGGCGATCTGGCGCTGCATCTGCCCGTTCGAGATCGTATAGAGGCCCGGCCAGCGGGGCAGGAAGCGGGGCTCCTCCAGCGCCGGTACGATGACGCTGCCTGCGAGCGCCTCGGGCCCCCCGGCGTCCAGCGTCACGGTGCCGCCGGTCATGCGAACGTCGAGGAGGCAGGACTGGCCCACCATGCAGGCCTGCGCGATCGGGGCGCCGGGCATGGGGCCGAGCCAGCTCACGATATTGCGCGCAAAGACCGGAAAACCGGCGAGATCGGGCCAGTTGCTGTCGGCGGGATCGAAGGCGAGGCGCAGGTCCCGGCCAGCGGGACCGGTGCGTGCGAGGATCAGCGGCAGGCCCTCCGCTTCGAGAAGGGTGCGGTAGCTCCCAGCGTCCTCGACGGGAAACGCTGAACGCATATCGAGTTCCGACCAGGCGAGGCCCTCCGCCAGTGGATGGGCATTGTCCCAATTGGTCGGCCCCTCGATCGGCACGGGCTCGGGGGCCGGCATGCCCGCGACCCGGCCGGCACCGATCCAGAGCGTGCTCGTTTCGGGCGCGCGGGCGATCTCGATGCCGTCCACGATGACGAGAGGGAAGCGCGAAACATCCTCCGGCAGCGTGCCGGATTGATAGAGCGAGACGCCTTCGATCGCCTGCAGCGCCCTCAAGAGCGGCTGGTTGCCGCTGCCCAGATAAAGGATGTCGAGCCCCGCGGGCGCCGGATCAGCGAGAAACCAGGCAGTGTTGTCGAAAGCTGCCGCATCCTCGGCGAGACCTGCCGTGACGAGACCGGGGCCGGGTAGGGTGAGGGGGATGTCGATCTGCTCGACGCGGGGGGCGTCGGGGCGCGGGGGACGGGCGGGATTGCCCAGCTGCCGGCTGGCGAGGACGAGGGGTTGGCCGCCGCTGCGTGGGGTATAGGCGATGCTGAGCGCGCTCGCGGTGATCGGGGCGTGAAGCGTGACGGTGCCCCGGAGGCGCCAGCCACCATCGACGCTCTCGTCGGGAACGAGAGCGAGCGATAGCCCCGCATTGCCCGTCTCGGCGCCGACGCTCAGAGTTTCGATCTCGGCATTGCCGGCTTGGCCGATGATCGCCGGCAGCGGCGTGTCCGAAGCCCATAGGATGCGGGTGGCCTCCCCGACAACGACAAGGCCGGCGACGATCTCGGCGGTGTCGCGCCAGTCGGCGGACCGACCGCCCGGCTCGATCTCATCGAGCCTGACCGCCAGCGCGTCCGCATCCGCGGGCTGACGGGCCAGAAGCGCCAGCGGCGCATGGTCGGCGCGCACCAGCGACACACGGGCGGGATCGAGCGCGGCGAAGCGATCGATGATGGCCGATCGTGCCAGTTCGATCCGGCTTGTATCCCCGTCGCTGGCGCCCATGGAAGGGGTGCCATCGAGCAGGATGACCAGATGGTCGGCGCCGCGATTGCCCAGGAGGGGCTGCGCGAGGGCGAAGGCGATCGCGGTGACGATGGCGATCTGGAGGAGCATCAAGAGGTTCGCGCGCGGCCATTCGAACCGTCGCCGGCGCTCGGCACCGGCATTCTGCAACCGGCGCCAGATCTCGACGCTGGGGACGGTCACCGTTCGCCGGCGCTGCACGTGCAGCAGGATGACCAGCCCGACCAGCGCGAGGAGCCCGAGAAAGAACGGTGCGACGAGGCTCATCTGGTCAGCGCCCCGTCGTTGGCGGGGTGGCGCTGCGGGCGAAGTAGCGTGCGATGACCGGACGCGCGTCGGGGGTCACGGCGTGACGCGTCACCGCGGTATCGGCCTGTCGCCGCCAGTCGCGCGAAGGCCCCGCATCGTCAGCGACGGCACTGGCGCTCGTTTCGGGCGCGATCTGGATACGGATGCGGCTGCCCGGTTCGGTCTCGGCTGCGGAGATCACGATCTCCTCGCTCTCGGCGAACTCGGCGCGCATATACTCGCTGCTCTCGGCAAGGTCCTGCGATCCGCCACCGGCGATTCTGCTGTCGCCGCGCCCCGATTCCATCGCCGCACCCATGGGCATGGCCGAGCCGGGGCGCATCAATTGCTCCTCCATCGGCTCGGGCTGGGAGCTGCCGCCCGACATGGGTGCACCATCGGGAAGCGTTTCGGCCATGCCCTGGGCCTGCCCGGCAGCATCGGCCATGGCCGGATCGAGCTGGGCAGGCTCCAGAAGGCCCTGCCGGATGATGTCGGCGAGCGCGTCGCTCGAAAGGATGGGCGCGCCATACTCATCGTCCATCATGGCCTGAGCCTGGCGTGCTTCGGCAGCGGCGGCGCGGGCCGTCTCGGCAGCCTCGAAGGCAGCCATGCGCTGGCCGATCTCGCCCATATTGCTCTGGCCCGGCTCCATCCATTCGGGCGGGGTGTCGCCATAGCCGAGGGCGGCATGCTCCGCGAGCGCCATGAAGCGCTCCAGCGCCTCCTCGCGATCGAGGCCCGGGGCTTCTTCGGCAAGCTCGCGCAGCGCGTTCGACACCGCTTCGAGATAGCTTTCTTCGCGGGTCTCGGCGTCTCGGGCGAGAAGATCCGCCATTCGCGCAATGTCTTCGAGAAGCGTGTCGGTCGGTTCGGCATCGGGCTCGGCGGGCGCTTCGGCTTCGGCCGTGGCCGGAAGGGGGGCGGGTCGAGGCGCAGGCGCGGTGACCAGAAGACCGGCGGAAAAGAGGACCAGCAGGCCCGCAGCGAGCGCCGTGCTCGGCCCGGCAAGCGGCGCTGCAGCGCGCCGATCGAGCCTCGCCGCTCGAACCGATGTGTCCGAAAGGAGCGCCTCGCGCACCGGCTCACTCGCCCCCTCGGACACTTCGAGCGCCGTGCTCAACCGCTCCTGGAGGCCGAATTTCTGCTCGGTGCGTCGCGCCGTGGTGCCGAGTGCGCGGGTGACGGCCAACGCGATGGCCGCGTGGATGAGGAAGACGGCAATGCCAGCGCCCAAAGCAAGGGGCACGACTGGCAGGCCGATGCGGCTTTCGAGGTCGAATGTGCGGGCGAGCAGCAGGGTGAGTGAAACGAGTGCGGCGATGAAGAGCGCGCCATCGAGCAGGATACGCAGCCGCTGGCGCCGCCGCAGCGCGGCGACCGCATGCCTGATGCCGGCAGAAGTGTTCATCCCTGCAGCCATGCCGCCGCAACCCTCCCCAAACCCGCCTGCCGGCTTGGGCCGGTCTCTCCGCGGGGTCGATGTGCGGCCGGACGGGCGGATCACCCTCCTTGCGCAACCTCCCGATGAAGGCACCTCAATTTGTGGAAGTCAATTCTACTCGCGACCAATTATCGCAGGAGAACAACGCGGTGCGCGCATGAAAAAGGGCGCCGCGGCAGTGCCGGGCGCCCTCGAAAAAGCCGACGGACTTTCTATCAGGGGTTGGCCGGGGCGGCAGCCTCGGCAATGTCGAAGACGATGGCTTCGAGTGCTTCTTCGTCAGCCGGCAGCTCGGTATCGCCTGCCGGTTCGCCATTGACGGCCAGCACATGGGCCGTGATGTCCGCATAGGTCTCGTCGGGCAACGAGCCCGGAGCCTGCGGCGGCATGAACTCGCGCGCATAGGCGTAGAACTCGCCGACGGTGCGGTCATTCCAGTTGGCGGCGAAATCGACGCCGGCCAGCGCCGGGCCGACAGGGGCTTCGGTAAGGTTGGGGCCATGGCACATGGCGCAGCTTGTGGCATAGGCCTCGGCGCCGCGGGTGGCCTGCGCTTCGGTGTAGAAGCCCTGCGGCGCAGCAGGTGCGGCAGGCGCAGCGGCTGCGGCCGCAACGGGAGCCTCGGCATGGTCATAGGTCAGCGCGACGCCGATGCCGGCGGCCGCCACCCCGAGCCAAATCACAATCATGCCGATGGCGATGCCGCCCAGCGCCTCGCCCTGTCCCGTCTCGGAAGCCATGCCCAAACCCTCTCGCTCAATGCCCAGCCGCGCCACGCGCGCGCGGTGCCGAATTTTCGGGCAGTGGTATCACCAAACCGCCCCGTGTCAACTGCACGACCTGTCGCGCCAGGGGCTAACGCGCACCGGCCGAACCGGTTCGCCTCTTGAAGGGGTTTACCTGCCGGCCTTCACTGTGGAACATCGCGCTCCCGTTTCCGCGAGCCAACCCGTCCAGAAGGTGTGCCATGGCGCTCATTACCTACCTCACCCGCATCCAGTTCGAAGCTGGGGCGGTGCGCCTGCTTGGCGCCGAACTCGAAGCCCTGGGCGCGAGCGCCCCGCTGATTGTCACCGACCGCGGCATCGTGGCTGCAGGCATCATCGATCAGGTGATCGCCGCTAGCGGGCTTCCCGCCTCGGTCGCGGTCTTTGACGGGACCCCTGAAAATCCGACGGAAGCGGCCGCGCATGCCGGCGTCGAGGCGTACCGGGCGGGTGGCTGCGACAGCGTCGTCGCGGTCGGCGGCGGTTCGGCGATCGACCTAGCAAAGGCGGTTGCGCTGCTCGTCACTCATGATGGGCCGCTCGCCCAGTATGCAGCGATCCTCGGCGGGCTCGACCGGATCACCGCCGACAAGCCACCGGTGATCGCGGTTCCAACGACGGCCGGTACGGGCTCCGAAGTGGGGCGGGCTGCGCTCCTGACGCTCGAGGACGGGCGCAAGCTCGGCTTCATCTCACCACACATGATCCCGAGCGTCGCGATCTGCGACCCCGAACTGACGACCGGCCTGCCCGCCTACCTTACCGCCGCGACAGGGATGGACACGGTCACCCATTGCATCGAGACCTATCTCAGCCCCCGCTACAACCCGGTTGCCGAAGCGATCGCGCTTGACGGGCTTGGCCGTGCCGTGCGCGCTCTGCCCCGGGCTGTCGCCGATGGCCGCGATATCGCTGCCCGCACCGACATGATGATGGCCGCGCTCCAGGGCGGGCTCACCTTCCAGAAGGGGCTTGGCGCGGTGCATTCGATGTCGCACCCCCTGGGTGGGCTGAAGACGGTGAAACTCCATCACGGCACCCTCAACGCCGTGCTGCTCCCGGCTGTCCTCACCTTCAACAGGCCTGAGGCGGGGCGCAAATACGAGGCCATCGCACGGGTGCTCGGTCTCGAGCCGAACGCGGACCTGGCCGATGCGCTGCGGCGGTTCGCAGCGGATCTGGGGCTGCCGGCGACCCTGTCGGCGATGGGCGTGCCACGCGACGTTCTGCCGGAAATGGCCGAGCACGCGGTGCGCGACCACTCGACGGCGACCAATCCGCGGAAGGCCGAGGTTGGGGATTTTCTCGCGATGCTCGAGGCGAGTTACTAGACGGTCCCCCTAATCCGTCTCGCGCTTTGCGCGAGCCACCTTCTCCCCCAAGGGGGAGAAGGTGCCCGAAGGGCGGATGAGTAAGCTTGCCGCTAGTGGCTCAGGGTGCGCCTGACTGCGTCGCGCCAGCCATTGAGCTTGGCTTTCCGGGTCTTGGCGTCCATTTGCGGTTCGAACCGGCGGTCGCGCGCCCAGCGGGCGGCGAAGGTCTCGGCGTCTGGCCATGCGCCGACGGCCTGCCCCGCCAGCCATGCCGCGCCAAGGGCTGTGGTCTCGAGGACAGTTGGCCGGTCGACGGGCGCATCGAGGATGTCGGCGAGAAACTGCATCGTCCAATCCGACGCGACCATGCCGCCATCGACGCGCAGCACCGTTTCGCCACCGGCCTGCTTCCAGTCCCTATGCATGGCGTCGAGCAGGTCGCGCGTCTGGTAGGAGACCGATTCGAGGGCGGCGCGGGCGATCTCGGCAGGGCCCGAATTGCGCGTCAGCCCGTAGATCGCCCCGCGCGCATCGGCATCCCACCACGGAGCCCCGAGCCCGACAAAGGCAGGCACCAGATAGACCTGCTGTTCGGGATCTGAGGAGCGGGCGAGGGGACCGGTCTCGCTCGCGGCCTTGACGATGCCAAGCCCGTCGCGAAGCCACTGCACAGCTGCCCCGGCCACGAAGATCGAGCCTTCGAGCGCATAAATGGTCTTGCCATCGAGGCGATAGGCGATGGTGGTCAGGAGCCTGTTTTTGGAGCGCACCAGCGTCTCGCCGGTGTTGAGCACCGCAAAGCAGCCCGTGCCATAGGTGGATTTGATCATGCCCGGCATGAAGCAGGCCTGCCCGATGCTCGCGGCATGCTGGTCGCCGGCGACCCCGCGGATCGGAATAGCCGCCCCGAACAGGTCCGGATCAGTTTCGCCGAAATCATCGGCACAGTCCTTGACCTCGGGAAGGAGCGCGGCCGGCACGCCGAAGAGCGCGAGCAGCCTGTCGTCCCAGCGATGGGCCCCGATGTCGAATAGCAGCGTGCGGCAGGCATTGGTGGCGTCGGTGAGGTGGCGATGCCCGCCCGTCAGCCGCCAGATGAGAAAGCTGTCCACCGTGCCGAAGGCCAGTTCGCCCGCTTCGGCGCGCCGGCGTGCCCCCCGGACCTTGTCGAGCACCCAGCCGATCTTGGTCGCCGAGAAATAGGGGTCGAGCAGAAGCCCCGTCTTGCGGCTCACCATGCGTTCATGGCCGGCCTTGCGCAGCTTTTCGCAGACCGAAGCGGTGCGCCGATCCTGCCAGACGATGGCGTTGTGAATGGGCTTGCCGGTCTTGCGGTCCCAGAGGATCGCGGTTTCGCGCTGGTTGGTGATGCCGATCGCGGCGATGTTTTTCGCCTCGAGGCCGGCCTTGGCGAGCGCCTCGCCGATGGCCCAGCGAACGCTGTCCCAGATTTCCTCAGGGTCATGCTCGACCCATCCGGATTTCGGGTAGATCTGGGTGAATTCCTTCTGGGCGACCGCCACGATCTTCTGGTCGCCATCGAAGATGATGGCGCGGCTCGAGGTCGTGCCCTGATCGATCGCCAGGATGTGCTTTTTCATCGTTCCTCCCTCGCGCTTTGCCTTGAGCCGCTGAGATAGTGCTCGAGCGCGACCCGGTTCACGGCCTCGCCGTGAAGCCCGAGCCTTGTGCGGCGCCAGAGAATGTCCTCGGCGGTCTCGGCAAATTCGGCGGCGAGAAGATAGTCGACCTCGGCGGCGTGGAGCCCCTCTCCGAAATGCTCTCCGAGCGCGGCGAGGCTGTCGCGCCCCGAAAGCATCGCCCAGGTACGGCGGCCGTAGAAACGGACGAGCCGGCGCGCGAGGGCCTCGGGCAGGAAGGGGTGGTCGGCAAGAAGGCGCGAGACCTCCGCTTCATAGCCCGTGGGTGCGAACTCCCCGCCGGGGAGGGGAGCCTTGGCGGTCCAGGCCGTACCGCGCGCGCCCAGTTCGGCCTCGATCTTCTCAAGTGCCGATTCGGCGAGCCGGCGATAGGTGGTGATCTTGCCCCCGAAGACCGAGAGAAGCGGCACGCCCGCGGCAGTATCGGTCTTCAGCACATAGTCGCGGGTGGCTTCCTGGGCGGCGCTTGCGCCGTCGTCGTAGAGCGGGCGGACGGCCGAATAGGTCCAGACGACGTCTTCGGGGCGGATCGGTACGCGGAAATACTCGCTCGCCGCCGCGCAGAGATAGCCGATCTCCTCGTCAGTCGCGGCGACGTCCTCCGGATCACCGGTGTAATCGCGATCGGTGGTGCCGATCAGCGTCGTGTCGTGCTCATAGGGGATGGCGAAGATGATCCGCCCATCCGCATTCTGGAAGAAATACGCGCGGTCGTGCTCGAAGATTTTCGGCACGACGATGTGGCTGCCCTGAACGAGTCGCACATTGTGGGCGCCGTTCCGCCCGACCACGCCCCCGAGCACGCTGTCGACCCATGGGCCCGCCGCATTGACGAGCATGCGGGCCGTGGCGACTTCTCTTGCGCCGGTGCGCAGATCTTCGAACTCGACATGCCAGCGATCGTCCTCACGCCGGGCCGAGCGCACTGCGGTGCGCGTGCGGATGCGCGCGCCCCGTTCGGCCGCATCCATGGCGTTGAGCACGACGAGCCGGGAATCGATGACCCAGCAATCGGAATATTCGAAGGCGCGCGAGAACCCCTCGCGCAACGGGGCGCCTGCGGGGTCCTTGCGCAGGTCGAGCGTGCGCGTCGGGGGCAGGAGCTTACGCCCGCCCAGATGATCGTAAAGGAAGAGCCCGAGCCGCAGGAGCCAGGCCGGGCGCAGGCCCTTGTGGTGCGGCAGCACGAAGCGCAGCGGCCAGATGATGTGCGGGGCGTTCGCCCAGAGAATTTCACGCTCGATCAGCGCTTCGCGCACGAGACGGAACTCGTAATGCTCCAGATAGCGCAACCCGCCATGCACGAGCTTGGTCGAGCCCGAGGACGTGCCGCTTGCAAGGTCGTTCATCTCGGCGAGCATGACCCCGTAGCCGCGCCCCGCAGCGTCCCGGGCTATGCCGCAGCCATTGATGCCGCCGCCGATGACGATGAGGTCGTAGCTCGAGATGGGCCGGCTCCGTTGCTTGCAGCGCGAGAGTGCCCGAGGCGCGTGTCATAGGCAAACGCTGAATGGCAGATGAATGCCGATCTCACGAGGCGTTCAAATCGCTCGCGATAGCTTCACATTATCGCAATTGAAGAGCTCGAGGGCTTGAGATGAAAAAGAACCATGAAAAGCTTCTGGTCGCCACGCTGGCCGGCATGGTGATCGCCAGCGCCGCAGTGTTCGCCGTGCAGCCGGCCATGGCCGCCGGTTATCATGTGGAGCAGCCGGCGCGCGTGACGGGTGTTGCGCATTGGGACCATCTCAACGTGCGCAAATGGCCGGCCTCCTACTCCCAGAAGACCGGTGAGCTTTCCCCCAATGCCCGGGTCTGGGTCGAGCGCTGCATCGTGATGGACCAGGGTGCCGACTGGTGCCTGATCGAACGCGGCTTCCAGAAGGGCTGGGTCAATTCCCGCTATCTGACGCTCGCCGGCCACTGATCTTCGCCTCTCCCCCGGTCCATGCATGGCCGGGTCCTGCCTGACCTCCTGCCGTTGACTTTCTCGGCCCGGTAAGGTCCCTCCCTCAGGGGACATCAACCGGGCCGTTTTCTCATGCAAGCCAATCCGATTCTCGTGCAGACCATACGTGGCAACTGGGTCGAGAACCGCCATCGCGGCGCCATGGTTCTTGCCGACGCCGAGGGGCAGATCGTCGCGAGCCTTGGCGATACGGACTGGCCGGTCTTTCCGCGGTCGGCAATCAAATCCATGCAGGCCCTCGCCATGGTCGGCGCCGGCGCGATCGAGCGCTTTGCGCTCAGCGACGAGGATCTGGCCCTTGCCTGCGCAAGCCATCATGGCGAAACCGACCATGTGGCGGGGGTGACCCGCTTTCTCGGCGAAATCGGGCTTGCTGCCGACGCCCTCGAATGTGGCGCCCACGCGCCGACAAACCCCGCTGCCCGTTCGGCCCTGCGTGCCGCGGGCGAGGAGCCCAGCGCGCTTCACAACAATTGCTCGGGCAAGCATGCCGGCATGCTCTCGGTGGCGCGGGCGCTCGGCGTGCCGCCCGAGCACTATGTCGATCCCGACCACCCGGTTCAGCAGCGTGTTCGCGCGGCAGTCGAGACCGTGCTCGGCGTGGCGCTCACCACCGAACGGTGTGGCACCGACGGCTGCTCGATCCCGACCTATGCCGCCCCGCTCTCGGCCTTTGCGGGCGGCTTTGCGCGCATGGCGACGGGGCAGGGGCTGTCGCCCGAACTTGGCGCCGCGGCGATGCGGCTCTTTGATGCGGCGACCAGTCATCCGCATCTGGTGGCGGGCACCGGCCATTTCGATACGCTCGTCATGGAGGCGTTCGGCGGGCGCGTGATGCAGAAGGGCGGCGCCGAGGGCGTGCAGTGCGGCGCAATCCGGGATCTCGGGCTCGGCTATGCGATCAAGTGCGATGATGGAAACATGGCGGCCTCGCAGGCCATGGCGGCAGGCCTGCTGCTGGCGGTCGCCCGGCCAGATGCGAAACAGACGGCGCTCCTCCAGCGCTATGCGCGGCAGATCATCACCAATGTCCGGCGGCGCGAAGTGGGCATGATGGCGGTGACCGATGCGGTGTTCGAAGCCTTCGGATGCTGAAACGGTCAGTCGATCGTGTTCTCGCCGATCGCAAGATGGGGATGGGCGGCGGCCTCCGCGACGAGATCGGGCGCCGCAACCTCGCTCCATGCCATGCCGGCGATGGCATGCCGCCGCGCCCCGGTGATCAGATTGCCGGCAATGCGCGCGCGCCCCGCGCCGGGTGCTACGCTTGCGGCGATGCCGATATCGGCGTTGCGCACGAGATTGTCGGTGACGAGCACATCGCGGAGATAGGGGCCCCAGCCCGCGAGGATGCCGGTGCCCGGCACGTCCTCGACGATGTTCCCGGTCACCACCGCATCGGCTTCGGCGAAGATGCCGACGGGCACCGTGTCGGGGTTGACCGCGCTTGCGGGAGCGATGTTGCGCACGAGATTGCCGCTGCAGATGGCGAGCCGCCCGCCAGTGTCGAGATTCGTCATCGAAATGCCGAGCGCGGCCCCGTCGATCAAATTGTCCGCGATCAGCGAGCCTGAGAACCCGAACTCCGAAAAGATCGCCACCTCGCCGCTGCGCAGGCAGGTATTGCCCGATACCCGGACATGGCGGTGGTGTTGAGGCGGATCGCCGAGAAGGCGCAGTCGGACAGGTGATTGTCCGAGACGATGACATCGTCGGCGTTGAAGACGTTGATCCCATTGCCGTTCTGCCCGTTGCCGCCGCCGGTCCAGTCGATCCGGGCAATGCGGTTGCCGGTGAGTATGGTGCCGTCGGAGCCCGGGCGCTCGCGCCAGATGCGGATGCCGGCATTGCCGCAGTCGTTTATCGCAGCCCCAGTGACCGAAAGGCCCGTGCCATCCAGCGCGAAGATCGCCGAGCGTGTGCAGCGGCCGATGTTGAGGTCGCGGAGGCGGCCCGCGACGCCTTCAAGATAGAGGCCGTTACCCGCAGCATTCGCAATCGCGATCCGTTCGAGCCTGAGGCCGGAGGAGCGGCGGATTGCGATCAGGCCGTCCCGGTCGGGCATTTCGCTCCCGTTCGATCCGTCAACGGAAAGGTCCATGATCGCGATGTCGTCGGCGCCCTCTGCCGAAAGCACGGTGCTTCCACCCCTGCCAGCGAGCATGGTCTGGGGGCCTGCGCCAAGGAGAATCGAACGGGCAGGAAGCGCTACGTCCGAGATTTCGTAACGCCCGCCGGGCAGGAAAAGCGGAATGCCGAGAGCGGCCGCCTCGTTCAGCGCCCGTTGCAGGGCCGCCGACTGATCGCCAGCCGCACCGGGCACGAGCCCATGGTCGAGGCCGTTGGCAAGTCCACGGGCCAGCGCGGCCCCGCCCTGCCCGAGGGCCGGTCGGGCGAAGACGAGCCCGATGAGACCGGCGACCGCGCCCTTGAGGACGAGGCGACGGTCGGGCCGGGGGGGACGGGGCGAACGCGTTTGCATTCGAGGATGGTGACAAAGCCGGACGGGAGACGCCAGCGCGAGCGGCGGAATTGGTGAATGCCGTCCTCCCACGCCCCGCGGCCTTGTCGCATCGGGGCGGAGCACGCTAAGGGTTGCTCGACATACCCCCGAGGACCGCGCCATGCTCGTTGACGACAAGATCTATCTCGGCACCAGCACGCGCCCGGAATATCTGACGCTGAGATACGCCAACCGCCACGGGCTGGTGACCGGGGCGACGGGTACCGGCAAGACCGTGACCCTGCAGATCATGGCGGAAGGGTTCTCGCGGGCCGGTGTGCCGGTCTTCTGCGCCGATATCAAAGGCGATCTCTCGGGACTTTCGGTGCTCGGCACGCCGCAGGATTTTCTGCTGAAGCGGGCCGAGACGATCGGACTCGCCGAATACGCCAACGACAAATTCCCGGCGATCTTCTGGGACCTGTTCGGTGAGCAGGGGCATCCGGTTCGCACCACCATCTCGGAGATGGGGCCGCTGCTGCTCTCGCGGCTTCTCGATCTCAACGACACGCAGGAGGGTGTGCTCAACATCGCCTTCCGCCTCGCCGACGATGAGGGCCTACTGCTGCTCGACCTCAAGGATTTGCGGGCCCTCCTCGTCGAGATTGGGGAGCGCGCCAAGGAGATATCGACGCGCTACGGCAACGTCTCGACCGCGAGCATCGGGGCGATCCAGCGATCCCTGCTCGTGCTCGAGCAGCAGGGGGGCGAGCATTTCTTCGGAGAGCGCGCACTTGAGATCGCCGATCTGATGCGCACGACGACGGAGGGGCGGGGCTATGTCTCGATCCTCGCCGCCGACAGGCTGATGGCCTCGCCACGGCTCTATTCGACCTTTCTGCTCTGGCTGCTTTCGGAGCTCTTCGAGACCCTGCCCGAGGTCGGCGACCCCGAAAAGCCGAGGCTCGTCTTCTTCTTCGACGAGGCGCACCTCTTGTTCGACGGCGCCCCCAAGGCGTTGATCGACAAGGTGGAGCAGGTGGTCAAGCTCGTCCGTTCCAAGGGCGTCGGCGTCTATTTCGTGACCCAGAACCCGGCCGACATTCCCGAAGCGGTGCTGGCCCAGCTCGCCAATCGCGTCCAGCATGCGCTGCGCGCCTATACCCCGCGCGAGCAGAAGGCGGTCCGGGCGGCCGCCGAGACGTTCCGGCCCAATCCCGAGTTCTCGACCGAAGCGGTGATCACCCAGCTCGGGACCGGCGAGGCGCTGGTTTCCACCCTCGAGGAAAAGGGCGTGCCTTCCATGGTCGGACGGACGCTCATCCGGCCTCCCGCGGGCAGGCTGGGGCCGATCACCCCCGATGAGCGGCGGGCGCTGATGGCGGTTTCGCCCGTCGCCGGCCTCTACGACACGGCAGTCGACCGCGAGAGCGCCTATGAAATCCTCGCGCGGGCCGCAAAGGAGCGGCAAGCCGCCGAAGAGGAGGCGCGGTTCGAGGCCGAAAAGTTGAAGGCCGAGAAAGCCCTCGAGCGCGAAACCCGCCCCCGTGCGAGCAACAGGCAAAGCGTAGGAGAGGCTGCGATGAAATCCTTCACCCGCTCGGTCGCCACCCAGATCGCCGGCGCGCTGGTGCGCGGTGTGCTCGGCAGCCTCAAGCGGGGCCGCTGAGATGGCCCACCCCCAGCCCACCCCCACGCTCGCCGTCTTTGCCTCCGACAAGGGTCCCGGCGATGCCGAGCGCGCCTCGATCATGTCTCAGGCCGGACGCCTCCTGGCGCGGCGCGGCGCAAAGCTGCTCGTTCTCGCCGAAGCGGGTGACCTTCCCGTGGGGCTGATCACCTCCGCCCGCGCGGCGGGAGGGGAGGTGACGATCATCGCCGACGACAGCGTGCGCGTGCCCTCGGCACTCTCGGAGGTCCCGATCGAGCGCATCGCCGAGCCCGAGGCGCGGCTTGCCCGGCTCGCCAGTCTCGCAACGCTCTATGTCGGGCTCCCCGGTTCGCTCGGTTCGGCGGCCAATCTCTATCGGGCCTGGGTACGCGGCGGCAGCGGACCCGGCGGCAAGCCCGTGGTCCTCTACAACCACAACAACGCCTTCGAATTCGTGCGCGGCTGGTCCGCAGACGTGCTGTCTCACGGCATCAGGCGGCACGACCGCTACATCCAGTTCGCAGACTCGCTCGATGACCTCTGGAACAAGGCGAACTGGCTGCTGAACGAAATCCGCGTCCGCTAGACGCTGCGGTTTCACCCAAGCGGCACAGAGCCGCAAAGTCCGGTCACGACCCTCAGTTGGGGAGGGGAGAAAAGAGCGGGATGACGTTGGCTGGGCCGATCGGCGCGGGGGCGACGAGCCGGGCGCGGATCCGATCGTAAAGATGAAGCGGCGACATCGGCTTCAGGATCACCTCGTCGATCCCTACCGCGCTCGAAAAACAGCGCGCATCCCGTCCCAGATTTTTGCCGAGCGCGATGATCGGGATCGTGCGGCCGACACGCGTATCGACCCTTATGGCGTGTGCGAGGCGATCGGCCGGCATGCGCGGGCAATCGAAATCGGCGATGATGAGGTCGATCCGTTCATGGCGCAGCGCTGCCGCGAAGGCCAGCGGCTCGACGAACGGGCGCGCGGTGACGCCGGGAAGGGCCGCGGCCATCATGGTTGCGATGGCGGTCAGCGCGGGGCTCGCCGTCATGACGGCAACGGTCTTCATGGTGCTCGCCGGCCTTCGTGAATCGCTTCGTTAGGCCGAAATTAACCATGGCGTTCAAAAGAAGCGAGCCGCCCGGCGGCCTTAGTCACAAGCAAAAGCCCGGCCGCCTTTCGGCGACCGGGCTTCTCCGATCATCGCGGAGGGGTCAGCGGGCGGCTTCGTAGAGCTCGGCCACGTAGTCCCAGTTGACGAGGTTGTCGAACCACGCCTCGAGGTATTTCGGGCGCGCATTGCGGTAGTCGATGTAATAGGAGTGCTCCCACACATCGACGCCGAGCAGCGGCGTGCCGCCATGGACCAGCGGGTTCTCGCCGTTCGGGGTCTTGGTGACGGCGAGCTTGCCGTCCTGCAGTGCGAGCCAGGCCCAGCCCGAACCGAACTGGCCGGCGCCGGCGGCGAGGAAATCCTCGCGGAACTTGTCAAAGCCACCGAGATCGGACTCGATCGCACTCTGCAGCGCGCCCGGGAGCGAGCGCCCACCGCCATTCGGCTTCATCCACTTCCAGAAATGGATGTGGTTGTAATGCTGGCCGGCATTGTTGAAGAGGCCCTGGTTCTTGCCATAGCTCTCCTTGACGACCTCCTCCAGGCTTTTGCCCTCGAGGCCCGAGCCTTCCAGCAGCTTGTTGCCATTGGTGACATAGGCCTGGTGGTGCTTGTCGTGGTGGAACTCGAGCGTCTCGGCGGACATGTACGGCGCCAGCGCGTCCTTGGCATAGGGGAGTTCGGGCAGTTCGAAGGCCATGTTCAGTCTCCTGTTGCGTGGTGGATGCGCGCACGGCGCGCGGTGAAATTGTTCAACGGGTATAGGCGGTTTGCTGCCAACCAACAATCGGGGCCAAGGGGCAGATCATGCCAATCCGACGACATCGAGCGCAAAGGCGTAGCTCAGCGCCGTCTCCTTGATCCTGTCGAACCGCCCTGACGCGCCCTGATGGCCGGCCCCTATATGCGTCTTGAGGTACAATGGGTTGGCGTCGGTCTTGGTTGCCCGGAGCTTTGCCACCCATTTGGCCGGCTCCCAATAGGTGACGCGCGGATCGGTAAGGCCCGCGAGCGCAAAGATCGCCGGGTAGTCCTTTGCTGCGACGTTTTCATAGGGCGCATAGCCGGCGATGAGCCGATAGTCCGCTTCCGAGGCGATCGGATTGCCCCATTCGGGCCATTCGGGCGGGGTCAGGGGCAGGGTGTCGTCCAGCATGGTGTTGAGGACGTCGACGAACGGCACGTCGGCAAGGATGGCGGCAAAGAGCTCGGGCCGCAGATTTGCAACGGCGCCGACGAGCAGCCCGCCCGCCGAGCCGCCATGGGCGACGATGCGGCCAGCCGAGGTGTAGCGCTCGGCGATCAGGGCCTCGGCTGCGGCGATGAAATCGGTGAAGGTATTGGGCTTGTGCTCGCGCCGGCCCAGCCGATACCAGCGATAGCCCTTGTCCATGCCGCCCCGCACATGGGCCGTGGCGTAAACGAAACCGCGATCAACGAGCGAGAGGGCTGAGATCGAGAAGCCGGCCGGCAGCGACATGCCATAGGCACCATACCCGTAGAGGAGCAGCGGCGCGCTGCCGTCGATCTTCGTGTCGCGGTGATGAAGGATGGTGACCGGCACCGTCTCGCCATCGGGGACAGGGGCAAGGATGCGACGGGTGACGTAATGGGCCGGATCATGGCCCGAGGGCACCTCCTGCTCCTTGAGCAGCTTGCGCTCGCCGGTATCGAGGTCGAGATCATAGGTACGCGATGGCGTGGTGGGCGAGGAATAGGAAAAGCGGATCGTGCTCGTGTCGAACTCGTACCCGGCGGACATGCTAAGCGCGTAGGCTTCCTCGGCGAACGACACCTCGCTTTCACGTCCGTCGCGGAGATCGCGCACCACGATGCGCGGCAGGCCCTCCTCACGTTCGAGCCGAATGAGGTGGTTGCGGAGCACGATGACATCGAGGATGAGGACGCCCTGGCGGTGCGGCACGAGATCGACCCAGTTCTCGTGTCCAGGTGCGTCGACGGGGGCCGAGACGATCTTGAAATCCTCGGCGCCGTCCGCATTGGTGCGGATGAAAAGGTGCTCGCCGCCATGTTCGAGGTCGTATTCGCGGTCGGTCACCCTGGGCGCCACGACCCGCGGCGCACCGCCAGTCTCGGCGTCGATCAGCCAGCTCTCGGAAGTCTGGTGATCGTGGGCGGTGATCTCGATGAACCGGTTCGTCAGCGTCTTGTCGACGCCAACGAAGAAGCCCGGATCCTGCTCCTCATAGACGATTTCGTCCTCGGCCTGCGGCGTGCCGATGATATGGCGGCGCACCCGGAAGGGCCGATGGTTCTCGTCGAGCTCGGTGTAATAGAGGCTCTTGCTGTCGGCCGACCACACGCCTTCGCCGGCAATGTTCTCGAGCTTTTCTCCGGTATCCCGGCCGGTCTCGAGGTCGCGGATGTGGAGCGTATAGTATTCGGAGCCGTTCCGGTCGGCTGCCCAGGCGAGGAATCTGTGGCTGGGATCATGTTCGGCACCGGCAAAGCCGAAATAGCCGTCGCCCGCCTCCGCATTGCAGTCGAGCAGAACGGTTTCAGGCCCGCCATCGCGCGGCGTGCGCACGAGGAGCGGATATTGCTGGCCCTCGAGCGTGCGCGAATTATAGGCCCACGGTCCGTCGGGCGACGGGATCCCCGAATCGTCTTCCTTGATGCGTCCGCGGATCTCCCGATAGATCTGGTCCTGGAGATCCGCTGTCGGCTGGCCGAAGCAGGATTCGAAATAGTCGTTCTCCGCTTCGAGATAGGCGCGGATTTCTGCCGGCAGCGCGTCGGGGCGCTGCATGACCTCCTGCCAGTTCTCGGCCCGAAGCCAGGCCCATGGATCCTCCCGTGTCACGCCATGATGGGTGGCGGTGTGCGGCCGGGTGGCCGCAACGGGCGGGGTGGGCTTGGACATGGATGCTCCTGACGCTGAGGGAGGGAGGCGGTGCGCGCTGCACCGCCTGCAAGACTATTCCTTGGGCTCGAAGTCGAGCGCGACGCCGTTCATGCAGTAGCGCTGGCCGGTGGGCGCCGGCCCATCGGGAAAGACATGGCCCAGATGCGCGCCGCAATTGGCGCAATGGACTTCGGTGCGGACCGAAAAGAACGACCGGTCGACAGATTCGCCAACCGCATCCTGGCTGATCGGCGCAAAAAAGCTCGGCCAGCCCGAGCCCGACTCATATTTGGTGTCGGCGGCAAACAGGGCCTGCCCGCAATTGCTGCAGTGGTACACGCCGTCGCGCTTTTCGGCGTTGTAGATGTGAGACCAGGGGCGCTCTGTGCCGTGCTCACGGGTAACATGGTACTGTTCGGGCGTCAGCTCGGCCTGCCATTCCTGCTTGGACTTGCTGATCTTGAAGGTTTCGCTCATCGCTGGTTCTCCTCGGGGCGCCTTGATGTAGGTATCGACGCGCGGGTCTGCCACACTTTTCTTCGTGTTCGGCGGGTTCACGTCTGCGTTGGGGCTTGTGGCCGGCCGCGCCATGAGTAATGTGCACCTCACTTCGGCCGCTGCGCTGCGGCATGCACCTAGGTTGCTCCACTGTCACTCGATCTGGCTATCCTCGCAGTCGCCTTTGCGCCCTTTTTCGCAGCGGCGCTGGCTCCATTGGTGCATCGCGCAACGGCGCCGGCCGCAGGCTTGGTGCTTGCGCTCGTGCCTGCAACCATCTTCGTCTATCTCCTCGGCCTGATCGGCGTGGTGGCGGATGGCGAGCCGGTCCGCATCGCGTTCGCGTGGATCCCGAGCCTCGGGCTCGACCTCAGCTTCTTCATCGACGGGTTGGCTCTGACCTTCGCGCTGACCATTTCGGGCGTGGGCACGTTCATCCTCATCTATGCAGGGTCCTACCTCAAGGGGCACCCGCATCTGGGGCGGTTCCTCGCCTACCTCCTCGCCTTCATGGGGGCGATGCTCGGGCTCGTGCTCGCCGATAACATGCTGGCGCTCTTCGGCTTCTGGGAGCTGACCTCGATCACCTCCTTCCTGCTGATCAGCTTCGACCATCGTCGCCAGGCCGCGCGGCGGGCGGCGATCCAGGCTCTCGTCATCACCAATCTGGGCGGGCTCGCGCTGCTTCTGGGCGCAATCGCGACGCAGCGTCTATTGGGGCACTGGGATCTGAGCGCCATCCGTGCTGCTGGCGGCACGCTCGGGGAGAGCTCGGTCTACCTCCTCGTGCTCTGGCTTTTCCTTGCGGCGGCTTTCAGCAAATCGGCCCAGTTCCCCCTCCATTTCTGGCTTCCGAACGCCATGGAGGCGCCGACGCCGGTTTCGGCTTTCCTGCATTCGGCCACCATGGTGCAGGCGGGCGTCTACCTGCTCGCGCGGATGACGCCGATCCTCGGTGAAACGCCGGCCTGGACCGGCATTCTCTGCACGGTCGGTGGCGTGACTCTGCTTTGGGGCGCGTTTGCCGCATTGCGCCAGACCGACATCAAGCTCATGCTCGCGCAGACGACGATCGCCTCGCTCGGGCTCCTCGTCTTCCTGATCGGGATCGGCAGCGAGACGGCGCTGATCGCCATGGTCGTCTATTTCATCGCCCACGCCGCCTACAAGGCCGCGCTCTTCATGATCGCGGGCATCATCGACCATGAGACCGGCACGCGCGACCTGACCGCGCTCGGGGGATTGCGCGACAAGCTGCCACTGACCTTCATCGCGACAATCCTCGCCGCGATCTCCATGATCGGCCTGCCGCCGACGCTGGGCTATTTCTCCAAGGAGGAGATGTATCTGGCGCTCTTTGGCGGGCAATGGCAGGGCATTCTGGGCCTCGCCGTGCTGATCCTCGGCAATGCGCTGCTGGCCGCCGCTGCGCTGATCATTGCCATCCGTCCCTTCATGGGCCGGCTCGGCGTGACGCCCAAGACCCCGCATGAGGCGCCCCTGGCGATGGTCGTCGGGCCTCTGGCGCTCGGCGTGGGGGCGGTGCTCTTCGGCTTTTTCACGCCCTGGTTCGACGAGATGGTGCTGTCCCCCACGAGCTCGGCGATTGCAGGGATGGCGATCGCGGCGCATCTGCATACGGGCATCGATCCGCTCAACCCGATCCTCTGGCTTTCGCTGCTGACCTGGGCGCTTGGCGGGCTCGCATACTGGAAGTGGGACCAGCTCCGGACCGGGCTCCGCCGCGCCGCAGCCGCACCCGGGCTCAGCTTCGACCACGGGTTCGACGTCTTCATGTTCGGCCTGATCCGCATGGCGGGTGCCCTCACGCGGCTCTGGCATCACGGGCGGCTCGAGCTCTACATGCTCGTCATCTTCGTCCTGCTCGCTCTGGCGCTCATCCTGCCGGTGCTCGGGCTTTCCGGCCTGCCGGCCTGGCCGGAGCTGCCTGCGCTCCACTTCCATGAAGCCGTTGTCGTCGTCCTCGCGCTGGCCGGCCTCGTTTCGGTGCTTTTCGCCCGTACACGGCTCTTTGCGATCCTGGCGCTCGGC
The DNA here is from genome assembly GCF_003994485.1 of Arsenicitalea aurantiaca. Lineage (GTDB taxonomy): Bacteria > Pseudomonadota > Alphaproteobacteria > Rhizobiales > Devosiaceae > Arsenicitalea > Arsenicitalea aurantiaca. The sequence goes on along the minus strand of NZ_RZNJ01000003.1, from coordinate 112,052 downwards.
GCGCAGGGGCTGGCGGTGGCCCTGATCTTCATGCTGTTCGGGGCGCCCGACCTCAGCTTCACCCAGCTCATGGTCGAGATCTTGTCGGTCGTCATCCTCGCGCTCGTGATGACGCGGCTCAATCTCGACGTGCGCGATTCCCGCTCGCTCGAAGAAGCGATCCGCGATGGTGCGGTGGCGCTGCTCTGCGGGGTCGGGTTCGTGATGGTGCTGCTGGTGGTGCTTGGCCAGCCTTTTAACGGGCGCCTCAGCGAGTTCTTCACGCGCTACAGCACCGAGATTGCCCATGGCCGCAACATCGTCAACGTGATCCTCGTCGACTTCCGCGGGCTCGATACGCTGGGCGAGATGAGCGTTATCATGGTAGCTGGCATCGCCATCCTCGCGCTCTTGCGCAGCCAGGTGAGGAAGCCCCTTGATCCGACGCCCGTGCGGCGGCGGTCGCCGCGTAAGAGCGCCGCAAAATCCGTTGCGGGCGATGTGGCGCCAAAGGCGAAGGCGGCGCCCAAGGCCAGGGCAGGCGCGCAGACCCCGCGTCGCCGCACGCGCAAGGCGGGCCCTGAAACCGGAGGGGCAGGGGCATGAACACGCTCATCTTCCGCACCATCGCGCCGCTGATCGTTGCCGTCATGGTCGTGTTCTCGATCTTCATCACCCTGCGCGGCCATAACGAGCCGGGTGGCGGCTTCATCGGCGGGCTGATCGCCGCGGCAGCCCTCGCCATTCTCTCGATCGCGACCAGCGTTCAGCAGGCGAGGAGGTCGCTCCACATTCATCCGCTGGTCTTTGCCGGCTTCGGGGTGTTCATGGCCGGCGTCTCGGGGATGGTATCCATGGCCGCCCATGCGCCGTTCCTCACGGGGCTCTGGCTCGAACTCGAACTCGGGGAGGCCCATGTGGCGCTCTCGACGCCGCTCTTTTTCGACCTCGGGGTCTATCTTGCGGTGTTCGGGGCGCTCGGCGCGGTGATCCTCGGGCTCGAAACGGATGGGGAGATCGACTGATGGACGTGGCCATCGCACTTCTCGTCGGCGCCTTCATGACGCTCGGGATCTTCCTCATGCTCTCGCGTTCGGTGATCCGCATGCTGCTGGGGCTGGCGCTCTTGGGCAATGGCATCAATCTGCTGATTTTCGTCAGCGGTCGGCTCTCGCGGGAGGCCCCTCCCATCGTGCCGCCGGGCGCCTATGTGCCCGAGGGCGCGATCGCCAATCCCCTGCCGCAGGCCCTCATCCTCACGGCCATCGTCATCGGCTTTGCGATGTTCGCCTATCTGCTCATCCTCGGCATGCGGGCCTATCAGAGCCTTGATGCGGACCACACCGACACCATGCGCCTCGCCGAACCGGAGGACGGGCCCCGCCCGCCGCTGAGCTATTGATGAACGAGGCGATGATCACCACCCCGACGAGCTGGGCGGACTGGATTCTGATCCTGCCCGTGGTGCTGCCGCTGATGGGCGCCGCCCTGATGCTGGCGCTGCGCGCCATACGCGGAACGCAGGCTCCGGTCGCTTTCCTCGTCACGCTGGCCGTCCTGGTCTTCGATATCGCCCTCTTTCTTCGCGTCCTAGAGACCGGGCCGATCGCGATGACGATGGGACGCTGGCTGCCGCCCTTCGGGATCAGCTTCACGGCTGACCTCCTGGGCGCAGGGCTCGCGGCGATTTCGGCGCTGGTGACGCTCGTCATTCTCGTCGTGCTCGGCGCCGAGCCCCGGCGGCATGCAGGGCGCGACTCGCTCTATCCGCTCGTGCTGATGCTGCTCTGCGGGGTCAGCGGCGCCTTCCTGACCGGCGATCTCTTCAACCTCTATGTCTGGTTCGAGGTGATGCTGATCGCCTCGTTCGGCCTCATGGCCATCACCGGGACGCCCCTCGTGCTCGACGGCACGATCAAGTACGGCTTCATCAACTTCCTTGCGACCTCGCTCTTTCTGGCCGCGCTCGGGCTCGCCTATGGGCTGCTCGGCACTCTGAACATGGCCGATATGGCGATCCTCGCAGGGGACGCGAACCCGGCGGCCATGGGCGTGATTGCGGCGCTGTTGCTGCTCGCCTTTGGCATCAAGGCCGCTGCGTTTCCGGTCAACGCCTGGCTGCCCGCATCCTATCACACGCCCCCGGCAGTGATTTCGGCACTGATGGGCGCGCTTCTGACCAAGGTGGGCGTTTACGCGCTGCTGCGCACGCTCATCACCATGTTTCCGGACGCCCGCGCATTGCTCGACCCGGTGATCGTCACGGCAGCGATCGCGACGCTCCTGCTGTCCCCGCTCGGCGCCATTGCCGAGACCAATCTGAGGCGCGCAATCGGCTTTCTGGTCATGGGCGGGATCGGGGCGTGCCTTGCCGGCCTTGCCCTGCCTTCGGTCGACGGGCTTGCCGGAACGAGCTTTTATCTCGGCCATGCCATGGTGACCATGACGGCACTCTATCTTCTCGCCGGCTTCGTCGAGAAGGTGACGGGTGAAACCGATTCCCGCGCCATGGGCGGCGTTTACGGCGCGCAGTCCTGGCTCTCCATTCTCTTTTTCGTCGTCATGCTCGCGGCCGCGGGCGTGCCGCCCTTCCTCGGCTTCTGGCCCAAGCTGATGCTGGTCGAAGCCGGGTTCGATCTGTCGGGGTTCTTCGATGGAGCGCCCGGCTACGAGGCGGTGCCGCTGCTGCTGGTCGGCGCGATCATTCTCAATGCCTGGCTGACGCTGATTGCAGGGACGCGGCTCTGGGCCCATATCTTCCTGCGGCCCGGCCGCGAGGGCGCGCTCTCCGAGCAGCCCAATGACCGGCTGGTGCGGCTCGGCCGCCGCGAGGCACTGATCGGCCTTGGAAGCACCGGGCTCCTCGTGGGGGGCATCGTCATTGCCGGGCTGCTGCCCGATTTCGCGATCGGCGCAGCGCGGATCGCGGCGACCGATCTGCTTGATCCGGCGCGATATCTCGCAGCCGTCGGGCTCGGAGGTGGCCAATGAGTCTTGCCGGGTTCATTATCGGGATGGCGATCCTCTGGGCGGCCATCGGGGGCAGCTTCACACTGCCCAACCTGCTCTTCGGCGGGCTGGTCGGGGGCATCGCGGCGCTGCTCCTGCGCAACAGCATGCGTGGCCCGGCCTCGCTGCGGCGGCTCGGCGCTTTCGTCTCTCTCGCCTGGCTGTTTCTCGTCGAGCTCATGATCAGTGCGACCAAGGTGGCGCTGCTGGTCCTGCGTCCGGACCTGAAGCAGCGGCTCTCGCCGGGCATCATCGCCTATCCGCTGAAGGCGCGGAGCGACGTGCAGATCACCGTTCTGGCCAATCTGATTACCCTGACCCCGGGCACGCTGAGCGTCGACGTCTCCGATGATCGGAGCACGCTCTTCATCCACGCGCTGGAGGCCGACGATGCCGACGCGGTGATTGCCGCGATCGCTTCTGGCTTCGAAGCCAAAGTAATGGAGGTGTTCGGATGAGCGGTGGTGAAATACTGGCATATAGTACGACTTTTGCGCTGGTCGTTCTGGGCATCGCTTTACTGCTGGTGCTAGTCCGTCTCATCCTGGGGCCGACACTCGCCGACCGCATTCTCGCACTCGATACGCTGACCACCGTGGCTCTCGGTTTCATCGGCGCCATTGCGCTGAGGACCGGATACTTTCTCTATCTCGACATCGCCGTTTCACTGGCGCTGGTGGGCTTTCTCGCGACCGTGGCTTTCGCCCGATATCTGCTCAAGAAGGCCGAGGCGGAGGCCGTCAGTACCGGGACGGGCGCCGGAGTGGGGCAATGATTTCCGAAATTCTTCAATATGTTGCCGCAATTCTCGTGATCATCGGATCTCTATTCGCGTTGCTTGCGGCGATCGGATTGTTGCGGCTGCCCGACCTGCTGTCACGCATGCATGCCGGCTCCAAGGCCGGCGTGGTCGGGGCAGGCCTGATCCTCATCGCAATCGCGCTGGTTGCCTTGGATTTCGGGGTCGCGCTGCGTGCAATCCTGGGCGTCGTGTTCCTGATCCTGACGACGCCGGTGTCCGCGCATCTGCTTGGACGTGCCGCCGCGAAAGCGCGTGACTTTTCATTTGTACGTACCAAGTGAAGTTTCCTGGGCGACGAATAGAAGTCTCCTACAGGAAATATGGCCTGCGTCGTTTTGTGGTCATAGATCAACGCTAGATATCATTGCGAAGTGTACGCAAAGCGACTAAATAGTTCGCGAGCGGGCACCCGAAGCCCGAAGCGTCATCAGCATCTAGAAAAGGGATAAGATATGAACGAACTCAACGGCGCAGGGCCGGGGGCTGACTATGACCTCATCGAGCTGAGTGCCGATATTGTCAGCGCCTATGTGGGGCACAATGCATTGAGTGTCGCCGATCTGCCCAAGCTGATCGCCGACGTGCATACTGCTTTGCGCGCCCTCAGGACCGAAGGCGTCCAGGAGCCGGTCGAAGAACTGAAGCCCGCCGTACCCGTGCGCAAGTCCGTTGCGCCCGACTACATCATCTGTCTTGAGGACGGGAAGAAGTTCAAGTCGCTCAAGCGCCACCTGCGCACGCACTACAATCTCTCCCCCGAGGAATATCGGGAGAAGTGGGGCCTGCCCGCCGACTATCCGATGGTCGCACCGAACTACTCGGCGACGCGCTCGCGCCTCGCCAAGGACAATGGCCTCGGGCGTAAAGCCTCGGCCTGAAACGACAATTAGCCCCCAAGCTAAGCCACACGGCCGCCATCTGGCGGCCGTTTGCTTTTGTGACTTATCCCCGCTCCGCCACATTCCCGATATAGGAATAATGTCCTATAATTTGGAGACTGGGGGAAGTCGCAGATGCCGAGGGGTGCAGGAGCAGGTGGAAGAAATGGCGGCGAGACGCGCGACGATGGCGCGCTGCTGAGGTTCAGGCGGTGTTCGGAACCGGTGCGCCGCCTCGTCGAAATCGTCGCCCATCACCGGGGCCTCAGGCCCGAATCCCTGTTCCATACCTCCCGCTGCCGCGCCGAGATCGCCTTTGCCCGGCAGATCGCCATGTATCTGATGAGCACGCTTCTCGACAAAAGCCTTACCGAGACCGGCCGTGTCTTCGGCCGTGACCGGACCACCGTCGCCCATGCCTGTGCGCTGATCGAAGACCTCCGAGAAACCGCATTCGATGCCGAACTCGACCCGATCGAGGACGAGATCCTGGCCGAGGCCGCGGCCCCCGAGGATTTTTCGGACGACCGGGCCGAACAGGTGGCGGTGCGCCATGTCGCCTGACCTCACGCTCAAATTTATGCGGGTATTGCTGCGGGCCGAGGACGCCGTGGCCGGACCAGACGGGCGGTATCTCGCGGCTGCGGGATCGGCCCGGGCAACGCTCGATGCTGCGCTGGTCCGGGGCCTGCTGAGCTGCGGCGCCATCGCGGGAGATGCGCGGGCCGTCAGGGCCAATGCCGAGACGCGAAGCTGGATCCGCAGACGCCTCGCCTCACCGGGAGAGAGTGAGCAGGTTGCGGACCGCGTGCTCGACCGCTCGACCGGAGGACTGACGGTCAATCTTGCCGAGAGCCCTCTGGCAAGGCTGGCCGTCGGACTGAGGGGCGATGCGCCGTTTCTTGAGGCCCATCAGGTCGAGGCAGGCGAGCGCCTGCGTCGTCTTTGGGAAAAGGCGTCGCTTTCGCAACGGGTTACCATGCGATATGACGGCAGCCCGAGGGCTCCGCGGGGCATTGCACGGGGTCTTGAGCCGGGCGAGAGCGCCATCGATGCGCGAAAGAAGATCGCCCGGATCCGCGAGGCGCTACCGCCCGATTGTGCAGGCGTCGTCATCGACGTCTGCGGTCTCCTCAAGGGCTTGCAGACCGTGGAAGCCGAGCGTGGCTGGCCGCGGCGGAGCGCCAAGCTGGTGCTGCGCATCGGGCTCGACCAGCTGGCGCGGCATTTCGGGATCAGCGCGGTGGGGCAGGGGCTGGGGGCGGCGCCGATCAACGGGTGGATGGCCCCCGATGGCCGGCCCGATCGGTTCGAATAGCTCAGGCGGCCGCGGCGGCCCGGGCTTCGCTGCGGATGCGATCGACCATGGAGGCGACGCCATTGGCGCGCTGCGTCGTGAGGTGCTCGCGCAGCCCCAGGGCGTCGAATTCGGCGAGGGCATCGGTCGCGGCGATCTCGTCGACCGGGCGGCCCGAATAGAGCGCGATGAGGACGGCAACGAGGCCGCGCACGATCATCGCGTCGGATTCCCCGCGATAGATCAACGCCTTGCGTCCATCGGCCTCGCCGGCCTCGGAGACGAGCCAGACCTGGGAAGCACAGCCATTGACCTTGTTGGCCGGGTTGCGCTCAGTCTCCGACAGGGGCGGAAGCGCCTGCCCGAGCTCGATGAGGTAGCGGTACCGGTCTTCCCAATCGTCGAGGAAGCCGAGATTGTCCGCGATATCCTGGAATGCTGCAGGGTGTGCCATGGCCACTATCTAATGCAGCGATGCGGCGCCGCCAACGGGCTGCGGCAAAAAAGAAAAAGGGCCGCAGGCACTGTGGCCTGCAACCCCCACGGAGTGGAGTTCGCTTCAGTTCGGCCGCTGGCGGGGCAGCGGCACCGGGGTCGCCATCTGAGGGTGCATGGGATCGGCGGCGACTTCGGTGCGCATAGTCGGAGCATTGGAGGTCAATGCGGCTGAAAGCAGGGCCTTTCCGCCGGCGCAGTGCAGGGTGTCGCACTCGGTGCCCAGCAATTGCTCGGTGACGATCTGCTGGCCGGCGGCGAGTGCCGAGGCCGAGAGCGCCTCCGCGCCTTTTTCGAAATCGACGTCCCTGGGGCCGATGACGATGAAGGCGAGGGCGAGCCAGAATGCAGAGCGGACGAGAAACATGATCGGTGCATCCCTTGCTGGGGGCTGCCGGTGCGGCGGCCCGATGTGAGCGATCATGGCCACGGGCCTTTAAACCGTGGTGCGGAATATGCGTAAAATTTGATGCAAATTGCAGATCTTGCACTTCGCGGGCCGCGGCAAGGGCTTGTTTAGGATAAGCCGAGAAAGCACCCCGATTTATCCCCGCCCTGCTTATCCCCGGGCCGGCGGGCAGCTCCACTTAATCGTGTCTTAGCTCTTCGATGGAAGGTTCGAGCCAGAGCGAAGAGGGGCATGCAAGCCGATTGCCCCGCCGCTGGATATCGGAACGGAAGTGTATATGCGTAGCGTCTGGTCTCTCCTTGCGGTCGACGGCGGAAAATGGGTTGCCCGCCTGCTCGGCCATGCGCCCGACGGACGCGGAACGCTGCTCGCCGGCAATGGGGCGATGGGGCTGGGGGCGGGCCTGCTCGCCATGCCCTTCGGGCTCCACCTGATGCTGGGCGGGATGACCTTGCCGTTTCTTCTTTCGACCCTCGGCGTCGCGATCTTCATGGCGAGCCTGACGCTGCTGCGCGCGCGCCGTGCCGACGAGGCCGCCGCCGTGCAGGGGCTCGGGCTGCTCGCGCTCGGCTTGGGGCTTTCGCTCGCCGATCCGGCGCCGCTCGATGCGGGGCTCGCCATCATGCTGCTCGCCCCTGCCTATGCCGGGATCGTCGGGACGGCCGGCACGCGGCGCCTGGCCGTCGGGCTCGGACTTGCGGGCGCGGCGGTTGCGGCAGGCCTCGGCCAGGCCGGGTTCGCGTTCGGGACTATGGATCCGACGGCGCCGGCGCTTCTGGTGCTCGGCCTTCTCGGCGTGCTGATCGCGCGATCGGCGGGCCGGGTGCGCGCCGAGACCGATGCGCTCGCCCAAGGTGAGCGGACGGCCTATCATCACCTCGTGGAGGCGGTGCCCGATGCGGTGCTGCGCCTCGCCGCCGGTGGGGAGGTGGTCTTCGCCTCGGCCTCGAGCGAGACGCTGCTCGGTTGCCAGCGCTATGAACTGAGCGGCAAGGGCCTTTTTGCCCGGCTGCACGTGCTCGACCGGCCCGCCTTTCTTTCGGCAATCGATGAAGCCTGCCGGCTCGGCGTGCGCCGGACGCTGGAGGTGCGGCTGCGGCGCGACCTGCCCGGCGAGAACCGGGTTCCCAATTTCGTCTGGATCGAGCTCTCGCTCTCCCCGGTGATCGATGCGGGCGGGGCCGGGCGGCACGAGGTGGTGACGCTTCTGCGCGACATTTCCGAGCGCAAGGATTTCGAAGCCGAGATGCAGGCGGCCCGCCGGGCAGCCGAGGAGGCTTCGCGTGCCAAGACGCGGTTCCTCGCGACCATCGGGCACGAACTGCGCACCCCGCTCAACGCCATTGTCGGGTTCTCCGAAATGATGACGACGGGCGTCGCTGGCGACATCGCGCCGGTGCACAAGGAATATGCCGGGCTCATCCACAAGAGTGGCCGACATCTGCTGGACGTCGTGGGCATGCTGCTCGACATGTCGCGGATCGAGGCGGGCAAGTTCGAGATCCTGCCCGAGCCCTTCGCGCCCGAAAGCCTCGTCGAGCCCTGCCTCGACATGGTCGGCGCCATGGCGGCCGAGCGCGGCATCACCATCGCCGCCGAGGTGCAGCCGAGCCTGCCCGCGCTCAACGCGGACGAGCGCGCCTGCCGGCAGATCCTGATCAACCTGCTCTCGAACGCCATCAAGTTTTCCCCGGACGGGGCGGGGATCAGCGTCTCGATCAAGCGCCAGGGCGCGCATGTCCTCTTCTCGGTCGCCGATGGGGGCATCGGCATGGGCCCCGAGGAGCTCGAGCGGATCGGCGAGCCCTTCTACCAGGCCAGCGACGCAATGACGCGCCGTTTCGAGGGGACCGGGCTCGGACTGTCGATCGTCAAGGGGCTGGTGGACCTGCATGGGGGGCGGCTGCACGCCCGCTCGGCGCTGGAAGAAGGCACGACGATGACCGTTCTTCTGCCCATAAACGGTCCGGCAATAAAGCTGGGGCACACTGGCGTGGTCACTCCGCTCCACAAAGACCAGGTTTCCCAGCAAACGCCCTCATGGCAAGACGCAAGAAGAAGAGCTCAATGACCGCAGCTACCCTGACGCACCTGCCTCTGGCGGCAGGCAGCGCCGTGGCGACCCTGGCCGGTCGCGCGGCGCTCAAGGCGCTTGGCTATTACATGCGCGCGCCCCTGACCAACACCGCGATCCTCGCCATGGCCGGCCTCACCCTGACGGCCGCCTCCAACGCGCTCTATTTCCAGACCGGGATGCATCCGGCGCCCTTCTACGCGCCCGACCGGGTGGCGAGCGCCGCCGCGCCCGCGACGCCCGAGGCGCTGCCCGTGCTCGAGCCGGTGCAGCGTACCGCGATGCCGGCCCAGCCGGCGACCCCGGCGCCGGCCGTCACTGCCACCCAAAGCGCGAGCGCCGACCAGCGGCCCGTGGGCAATGAGGACGTGGCCGAAGTGCAGCGCAAGCTGATGGCGCTCGGCTATTTCGAGGGCACGGTGGACGGCTATTACGGCCCCAAGACCGCAAGCGCGATCCGCGCTTTCGAGACCGAGCGCGGCATGCGCCCGCTTGGCGCGCTCAACCGCGAAGTGGTGACGGCGATTCTCGCCGCGACGCCCGGCCAGCAGGTGGCGCAGCCGGCCCCGATCCGGCCCGTCGAGCCAGAGGTCGAGCCGGCGCAGCTGATGAACTACGCCCAGCTGACCCCGAGCGTGCCCGTGCCCGAGACCGTGCCGGTGGCCGACAGCGAGCCGCCGGTGCTGCGCCGGCAGATGCCGAATTCGCCCAATGAGGCCCTCGACATTGCCGTCAGCACTGCTGGCGAAGCAATCGACACCATCGTTGCGGCGGTGGGGCAGGTGGCCGGCCAGCCCGCGCCGCGGCCGGCGGCGGCTGCAGAGCCCATCCGCCCGGCGGCCCCAATCGCCGAAGCGCGCGCGCCCGTCATGCCGGTGGTGCCCGCTGCGCAGCCCGTCGCCACCGTGCCGGTGACCCAGGCGAGCGCGCCGAGCCAGCCCATGCCGCCCCGTCCAGCGGACGCGGCAGTGGCCGAGATCGTCACCGCATCGGTGGCCGAACCGGCCGCCATGCAGACCCTCGCCATGACGACGCCCCCTGCGGCCACCGACCAGAACGTCGTTGCGCGCGTGCAGCGCGGGCTTGCGAGCCTCGGCTTCCTCCATGGCAAGGCCGATGGCGTTGCCGGCGAAGCGACGGCGCGTGCCATCCGCAATTTCGAGGTCTACTACAATTACGAGGTGACCGGGCAGGTGACCCCGGAACTCGTCGACCTGCTGACGGCCGCGGGCGCGCAGATCTAGACGATGGCCGCGCTCCGGTCTGACCTCTGGGTCGGCGCCTTCGTGCGCCGGCACAATGATCTGGGCCGGCTCTGCGTGATCTCGCGCCGGGGCGACCCGATCGCCGGGCAGATCCTCATCGAAGTCGACCATCTCGACGGCACCGGGAGCCTTCTGACCCCGCTGCCATCGGTGCTGCGCACCGACGAGGCCGACCACCAGTTCCAGCTGCGCCTCTCCCGCGTTCCGGCCGCCGAGATCCGCGCGCGCATCGCCCGCGAGGCGGAGTTCGACCCCGATTTCTGGGTGATCAGCATCGACATGCGCGGACTCGATCTTGGCGTAACGGTGGTGGGGTAGGCCCCGGCCGGGTCGGGTTTTCGTGTGTTTTGGATGGGTTTGAGCGTGTGGCTTTACCCCCACCTGGCCTCCCCCTGATAGGGGGAGGGACGCGGGGAGAGGGTTCGGAGGCTGGCGGGGGCACCGAGCTGCTCCTCCCCCTTCTTCAGGGGGAGGTTGGGTGGGGGTTCGAGCGCGCCCCCTCGCAACCCCGGAAAATCCCGCTCAGCCGGCTTCGCGGGTGCCGAAGCGGGCGAGGGCCTGGATGGCTTCTTCGAGGCGGGGATTGGGGATGGAGGCGGATTGAGGGGTGCGGCGGCTTTCGGGGGTGAAGGGCTGGTATTGGGGGCGGGTGAGTTCGAGCAGGTTCACATCGCCCCGCCAGGCGCTCATCAGGAAGGCCATGGCATCGACGCCGACGGTTTCGAAGAGCCGGGTGAACATGGCGAGGGCCGGTGAGCGATCCTCATCATGGGAGGTGGCGTGGATCAGCACCTTGAGCCCGGTCTGGGCGGTGCAGCCGAAGGCGCGCAGGACGACGAAAAGCGCGGCGCCGCTCGTATCATGGGCGATCTGGCCGCAGCGGACCTCGTCGAGCCCGGTGATCTGGTGGAGGAGCCGGGTGACCTCGGGGCGGCGATTCTCCGAAAAGAGCTTCATGAGCGCGCGGGTGAGCTCGTCCATGGCGACGGACAGCTGCTCGAGCGTGCGCCGGATGGGCGCGTTCGGGGTCTCGCGTCGGGCAAAGGCGGTGATCACCTTGAGCCGGTCGGTCTCGGTGAGGTCGAAAAAGGCCGGGGCAAGGAGCGCGCAATCGAAATCGCCGCGGGCCGCCAGCGACCAGGCGACCTGGTGGTCCATCTGGGCGGAGCGGGCGAGCGCGCTGAGGAAGGGGCCGCGCGGCACGATCGCAATGTTGGACGCGAGTGCGCGATAGACCTTGCGGCTGTTCATCTGGAAGAGCCGGGCAAGGACCGGGGCGGTGAGATCGCCGCGCCGGGCGATGGCCGCGCCGATATGGGGCGCGGGATCGGCGAGGAGCTTGAGGAGCGTCGGCTCGGAGAGGCGCGGGGCGGTGACGATGTAGTCGGCGAGGTCCTCGCCCAGATGGGCGGTGACGAGCTGCTCGAGGGCCGCGGACAGATGCTCGGAGCGCCCGAGCGTCGTGGCCGCCTTGACCCGCGCGGCGGGCGCGGCTTCTGGAAAGAGGCGGGTGGCGAGCGCGGTGAACTGCTCGGTTTCGGCTGCCGTCGGCTTGCCCCGGCGCGCATAGGCGTCGCACGCTGCGACGAGCAGCGTGTTGGTGCGTTCGACCCCCCCGCTTTCGATCAGCAGCTGGAAGGTTTCGTAGGGCTGGAAACCGATCATGAAACGTCCTGATACCCCCCATGCGCAGGCGCGCAACAGGTTGTGCCACTATTTCAGAGAATTCGTTAGCGGACTGTTAACCTTGACGAACCCTTAATGGCATTGGCGGGGTTGCGTCGTCCCCGCCGGCGGAAGGGCATGGTGCGCCTTCCGGCAGACCACGGAGGCAGGACTCGTGGGACAGCTGATCAGACTGGATGGCGAGGCCCGCAAGCCCAGCCTTCGGTCGGCGCCGCCCGGGGGGGCGAAGGTGGTGCTGTTCACAGGTATTCGATATGAGCGCGGAGCACCGGTTCTGCCGGGCAAGCCGCCGCAATCGGCAAAGCCGAAGCGCAAGCGTGGCTAGGCTTTCGCGCGTGATCGCGCAGGGGGCGGGGCTGACGCTCGCCTGCCTGATGCTCGCCGGGTGCGTGACGCGCCCGACGGGGGATTTCGGCCGCGCCGCGCCCGATGTGATCCACGACCGGATCCTGCCGGCCGCCGGTGCGCATCGCGCCCGCTATGCCGGCGAGCCGGTCTCGGGCTTCAACCAGTCCGACGAAGAGCGCGAGATGCACGACCGCGTCTGGCGGTTCCTGACTGCGCCGCATGCGCGCGACTGGATGTTCGATGCGGCGGTGGAACTGCAGCGGACGCGGCTCACCGGGCCAACCGATCTCTCCTTCGAGATCAACCGCTATCACCACTGGCTGGTCTCGACCCGATTCGGCTCCTCGCGCACGCGCTACAACCGGATTGCGGACGATGTGAAGGCCGATATGGCGACCATCCCGGCGACGTTCGCGATCATCTGCAGGGTGATCGAGATCGACCGGCAGCGCGCGATCGCGCTTGGGGAGCTGGGGCGGCTGACGGCCAATGCGGGCCCCGATGTGCGGGCGCGGCGGGCCGAGAACGATGCCCATATCGCCTGGTTCGCTCGGGCGCTCGATTATCGCTACCAGTCCTACCGGTTCGCGCTCGACAATCTCCTGGTCGAGACCCCGCATGCCGAGGTGCGGGAGGTGGACGCGTTGCTGAACGCCATGGCGCCCGATGTGGCGCTTGCGATGAGCGGGCGGTTTTGCGGCGGGCTCGCCTTCAGCGGGGATGGCAGCAAGGGCGTCGCGCCGGGGGTGAGCGCCGGGCCGATCCCCTCGCGGTACGGGCGGCCGTATTCGGGGCCGGTGGTGCCCAAGTGAGCGCTCAGGACTGCAGATTGTCGCAGACGATGTCGGCGAGCGCCGCCGAATAGCGGGCGCGGACCGCCTGGTGCGGCAGGGCGAGGCGCACGAGCACGAAGACGTCGTCCACCGGCGATTCGACGATCAGCAGGCCCTCGGCGATATCGAGTTGCTGGCGTGCGAGGAGCCGCGTCTGCTGGGCGTTGAAGATGCCGAGATCGAGCGTGTCCCCGATGCCGTCGCGATTAGTGGTGGAGTAGAGGACGACCCCGTTGCGATTGTAGACCGCGAGCGACCAGAACCCGTCGGGCATGGTGCCGCTGACGACGCCGGGGCCTTCGCGCAGGTCGATCCGGCAGAGCGCATAGGCGAGTTCGGGATCGAGCTGCACGGGATTGGGCGTGCCCGGGACGACCGGATCGAGCACGACGATCTCGCCATTGCCGCCCCCGAGCGCCATGACCCGGCTCCAGACGTCGTTGGTGGCATAGGCCGGCAGCGCGAGGATCACCCCAATATGGATGATGATGCCGAGCACGAGGCCCGAGAGCAGCCAGAGGAGCGTACGCACCATCAGCAGGCCTCCCGCGTGATCGCCGGCAGGCTCGAGACCGTGCCGCCGAAGCCCGAGAAGGCGGTGGCATCGTAAAGGGTGAGGACGAGCCAGAACGGACCCACGCCCGTGGTTTCGAGCCAGTTGCCGGTGGCGAGCCGGGGGGAGACGGCGATGACGGCGCTGCCATCGTTTTCGCGCGCGATGCGGGTGCTGTGGAGCGCCGGGGCGCTGCCGGAGGGTGCGATATTGACCCATTGGGGCGAGACCGCGACCAGCGTCCAGAAGCTCGCGACGGGCGTCGTGCCCGCGAGCCGATAGGTGCAGGCGCGCTCGAGCGGCTGGCCGTCGCTATCGGTATGCGCGATGAACTGCAGCCCCTCGGCCTGGCCCAGCTGCATCGCGCCGGTGCGGGCGAGATAGGCGCGGGTGTAGGGATCGGGGCTCGGCGCGCCGATCTGCGGCCAGGTGGACCAGGGGCCCACCTGCACGGCGGCAAAAAGCCGGCCATCGGTGAGCGCGTAATAGCTCAGCCCGAATCCGACCGCCAGCGCCACCGCGAACATGGCGAGAAGGTTCAGTACGAAGCGCAATCGCTAAAGGCTTTCTTCGGCGGCGGTGACGGCGAGCGAGGCCTGGTCGCTCTGGGGCAGGACGGTGCGCAGCGAGTTGCGGAAGCGCTCGGCGACATCGACGAGCTTGTTTGCGGCAGCCGGCTTCAGCGAAGGGGGACGCTCGGCGGTGAGCTCGGGCGCAGCGCCATCCTCAGCGGCCATGATGATGAAGGGCTCAGGCGTGAAATCCACACCGAAGACCGGCCTGATCTCGGTATTGGTGTGGGCGTAGGCCATGAATTTCTGCCAGGCGATGGTGGGCAGGAGGCCGCCGGTGAGGTCGCGGGTGGGGCGGTAGTCGTCATTGCCGAACCAGACGGACGCCACGTAATTGCCGGTGAAGCCGCAGAACCACGCATCGCGATAGGAGGTGGTGGTGCCGGTCTTGCCGACGGCGGGGACGCCCTGCACATCGGCACGCCGGCCGGTGCCGCCCGTGACCACGGTGCGCATCATCTTGTTCATGCCCGCAACGGTGCGCTCGGAGAGGATGCGCTCAGGCGGGGGATTGTCATCGACATCGTAGACCACGTCGCCGCGCAGGGTGGTGATGCGCGTGATGCCATAGCCCTGCGCCTTGTAGCCGCCATTGGCAAAGACGGCGTAGGCCGACGTCATGTCGAGCACGCTGACCGAAGCCACCCCGAGCGCGAGGGAGCGGGTGACCGGGAACTCGTTCTGGATGCCCATGCGATGGGCGAGCTCGGCGATCGGCTCGCGGCCGGTGCGGATCGAAAGGGTGACCGGCACGGTGTTGATCGAGGAGGCGAAGGCCGATTCGAGCGACACCGAGCCGCGATAGTTGCGACCGTAATTCTGCGGGCACCAGTCCCCGATGCAGACCGGCCGGTCCGACATGGTGGTGGAGGGATCCATGCCCAATTGCTCGAAGGCCTCGGCATAAACGAAGGGCTTGAAGGCCGAGCCGGGCTGGCGGGTGGAGACGATGGCGCGGTTGAACTGGCTGTTGCCGTAATCGGTGCCCCCGACCATGGCCCGGATGGCGCCATTGGGCTCGGTGACGACCATGGCGGCTTCGGAGACGCCATATTGCTCGCCCTGCTCGCGCACGGTCGAGATGACCGCATCCTCCGCATAGGACTGCAGCACAGGATCGATCGTGGTGCGCACCACATAGGAGGGCGAGGGGTTGTTGCCGATGATCTGCTTGGTCTGCTGGAAGGCCCAGTCGAGGAAGTGATTGGGCGAATTGGCTTCGGCCGAGCGGTCGATCGGGGTTGCCGGATTGCGCCGGGCGGCGGTCACCTGGCCCTCGGTGAGGAAGCCTGCGTCCACCAGGTTGGTCAGCACCTGATTGGCGCGTCCACGCGCGGCCGCGAGATCGACATGGGGGGCGAAGCGGGTGGGCGCCTTGTAGAGCGCGGCGAGCATTGCCGCCTCGGCGAGGCTGATGTCGGTGACCTTCTTGCCAAAATAGAACTCGGCGGCGGCTGCCGCGCCGAAATTGCCGCCGCCCATATAGGCGCGGTCGAGATAGAGCTTGAGGATCTCGTCCTTGGTGTAATGGCTTTCGAGCCAGAGGGCGAGGAAGGCCTCCTTGATCTTGCGCTCAAGCGTGCGCTCGGAGGTCAGAAAGAGGTTCTTGGCCAGCTGCTGGGTGAGCGAGGAGCCGCCCTGCAGGCTGCTGTCGCCCCCGGTATTGGAGACGAGCGCGCGGGCGGTGCCGATGATGTCGATGCCGAAATGCTCGTAGAAGCGCCGGTCCTCGGTCGCGAGCGTCGCCTTGATCAGGGAATCGGGCATCTTGTCGAGCGCGACCGAATCATCGGTGCGGATGCCGCGCCGGCCGACCTCGTTGCCGTAGCGATCAAGGAAGATGACCGAGATGTCCTCGGCCTGATTGAAACGGCCCGAAATGGTGGCATCGAACGCCGGCAGCGCGAGCGCGGTCATGAGGACGGCGCCGATGGCCCCGAAGGTCAGGGCATCGGAGGTGATCTCGACGAAGAAGCGCTTGATGCCGGAGACGTGAAAGACCGACATGAAGTCCTGGAAGCGCCGATAGCCCTGGCCCAGCGACTGCCAGAACTCGTAGAGCGTGGAATCCAGCCAGGCGTCGGCGGCCAGCATGCTGGTTTTCTTGCGCCGCTTCTCTTTATGGTAGAAGGGATCCTGCACGTGCGACCTCTGAACCTGAAGTGCCGATTTTCGTGAAATCGCGCTTCGAGCGCAAGGCACTCGCTCGAATATGATCGTGACGGCGTTCAGGCAAGGTTACGCTATGCCCTTTTGGGAAGAAAAAACTCTCGAAGAGATGAGCCCCGAGGAATGGGAGGCGCTCTGCGATGGCTGCGGGCGCTGCTGCCTCGTCAAGCTCGAGGACGAGGACGAGGGCGAAATCTATACCTCGGACGTGCGCTGCCGGCTGCTGGACGGGGAAAGCTGCGCCTGCACCGATTACCCGAACCGCCAGGCCAAGGTGCCCGACTGCATCAAGCTCGACCCGCAGAACGTGCGGACCATCGGCTGGATCCCCAAATCCTGCGCCTATCGCCGGCTTGCCGAGGGAAGGGGGCTCGCCTGGTGGCATCCGCTGGTTTCGGGCGATCCCGAAACGGTGGTGCAGGTGGGCGTTTCGGTGCGCGGACGCACGATCAACGAAAAGGACGTGAAGCCGGGCGAATGGGAAGACCATGTGGCCGACTGGCCCGACTGGGAGCCGCCGGAGGGGTTTTAGGCATGCGCAAAGTCCTGCTTGCCGGATTTTTTGCGCTCGGCCTCGGCGTCACGGGCGGCGCGGCGCAGGCGCGCATGGTCTGCACGGTGCTCGCCGATGCGGCAACAGGACAATTGCTCGTCGAGACCGGCGATTGCCGGACGCAGGTGACCCCCGCTTCGACCTTCAAGATCGCGCTCGCCACGATCGGATTTGCCGAAGGGCTGCTCGAGAGCGCCGATGCGCCGACGCGGGACTTCCGACCGGGTTATCCCGACTGGGGCGGGGCGGAATGGACACGGCCCGCCGACCCCGCGCGCTGGATGCGCCATTCGATCGTCTGGTATTCGCAGCTCCTCGCCGCTGAACTGGGCGAGGCCAAGCTGACCGACTGGGCCCGACGGCTCGGCTATGGCAACGCCGATTTTTCGGGCGATCCGGGGCAGAACAATGGGCTGGAACGGGGCTGGATCAGCTCCTCGCTGAAGATCTCGCCTATCGAACAGGTCGCGTTCCTCTCCGGGCTCGTCAACGGGACACTGCCCATACCGGCCGGAGCGCGCGACAGGACGATGGCGATCATCGAAGAGAGCACCCCGGGCGGGGGGTGGAGGGTCTGGGGCAAGACCGGTTCGGCCTATCCGCGCCGGGCTGATGGCAGTTTCGACCGCGCGCGCGGCTGGGGCTGGTTCGTGGGGTGGGCCGAACGCGACGGGCGGCGGCTGGTGTTCGCCCGGCTCGACCAGGACGAGGAACGCCCCAGCCGGTCGGGCGGCCTACGCGCCCGCGAGCATCTGCTGGCGGACTGGCCGGCGCTGATGGCAGCCGGCGGCGCGGACTAGGGCGCGATCCGCTTCTCGTGGTGGTCGAGGGCGAACGCATCGATGATCGGGCAGGGGCCGTCGTCCGAGGCGCCACAGGCGTCGGCGAGATGGGTGAGGGCGGCGCGGGCGGCGGTGAGTTCGGCGATCTTCTCGTCGAGCACCGCGATGCGCGAGCGCGCGATCTCGCGGGCCCGGGGGCGGTCGCTTCTCGCATCGAGCGCGATGAGCTCGGCGATCTCGGCGAGGGTGAAGCCGGCGGTCTGGGCCGAGCGGATGAAGCGCAGCCGGCGCAGGTCCTCGGCATCGTAATGGCGGTAACCCGGGCCGGGCGCAGGGGTGCGCAGGAGGCCGCGGCGCTGGTAGTAGCGGATCGTCTCGACCCCGACCCCGCCGGCGCGGGCGAGGCCACCGATTGTCGTGTCCATCCCTTGACTCCGTATCATGGTACGGACCCCATATGGGGTGCGCAGACCCCTGCCGACAAGGACGACGACAATGAGCACGACCCGTATGGCCAGCCTCTACCGGATGGTGACCCCGACCCACACCTGCCCCTATGGGCTCAAAGCGCTCGACCTGCTGAAGCGCCAGGGCTTCACCGTCGAGGACCATCCCCTGCGCGACCGGGCCGAGACCGACAGGTTCAAGGCCGAACACGACGTGAAGACGACCCCGCAGATCTTCATCGCGGGCGAGCGGATCGGCGGCTATGACGATCTGCGGCGCCATTTCGGCAAGCCCGTCGCCGACCCCAAGGCGGTGAGCTACCGGCCGGTGATGGCGCTCTTTTCGATGACGGCGCTGATGGCGATGGCGGCAAGCTTCGCCGCGTTCGGCTCGCCGCTGACCATTGCGGCGGCCGAATGGTTCATCGCGTTTTCGATGGCAGTGCTGGCGCTTTTGAAGCTCCAGAACGTCGAGACGTTTGCAACCATGTTTCTCAATTACGACCTGCTCGCCAAGCGCTGGGTGCCCTATTCCTATATCTACCCCTATGCCGAGGGCGCGGCGGGGATATTGATGATCGCAGGCGCGCTCACCTGGCTTTCGGTGCCGATCGCGCTCTTTATCGGCACGGTGGGGGCGGTCTCGGTGTTCAAGGCGGTCTATATCGACCGGCGCGAACTCAAATGCGCCTGCGTGGGGGGATCGAGCAACGTGCCGCTCGGCTTCGTCTCGCTGACCGAGAATGTGATGATGGTCGCGATGGCGGTCTGGATGACGCTGCGCGCAACGGGCGTGATCACGATCGGCATGCCGATGTAAGGTGGGGGCGGAACCCCACGGCGGTCCCCGAGTTCTCCTCACGACGGCAGAGACGATCCTGCCGTCCAACGCTCCGCAAAGAGGGCGGTTCTGCCTTTCGTTCAAGGGAGGTGAGGGATGAGGATCCAGGGTTCGACGACGAGCCGTAGCGTCCTTGTGCGCGAGCGGCTCAGGGCGCGCCAGGCGAGGCGGGCCGAGGACGAGCTTTTCGTGCCCGAACCGGGCGGCACCGAGCCGCAGGGCACACGGGCTGTGCGACGGGCTTTCCTCGCGCGGCCATGGGGCATGACCCCATCCCTCCTGCGCCCCAGGCACTGAGCTTCATCACCATGCGTGGAACCGGCGGGCGCGCCGGGCTTTAACCTCCGATAGTTTCGGGGGGCATATTTCAATGAAGCTTGGCTACAGGCTGGGACAGATCCGGTTCCACCTTAACCGGATGACGCGGCAGATCTGGTTCATGCCTGCGGCGTTTTCGCTCGTGGCGGCGGGGACGGTGGCGATCGCCTATTATTCGGCGGGATTCACGCCGGACGAACTGCCCTTCACCATGCCGTCGGACGCCGTGACGTCCATTCTCACCATCGTTGCATCCTCCATGCTTTCGGTCGCGGTCTTCGCGCTGTCGACGCTTGTGAGCGCGCTCTCGTCCGCGACCCAGACGACGACGCCGCGCGCGGTGTCGCTGATCGCCGAGGACCGGCGGGCGCAGACGGCGATCTCGGTCTTCATCGGCGCCTTCATGTTCTCGGTGGTCGGCATCCTGGGGCTTTCGAGCGGCGTCTACAGCGAGGCGGGGCGGCTCATCCTTTTCGTCGTGACCATCGGGGTGGTGGTGCTGGTGGTGATGGCGCTCATCACCTGGATCGGACAGATCTCGGGAATGGGCCGGGTGGGCGGCACGATCGACCGGGTGGAGAAGGCCGCGACCAGCGCCTTCCAGGCCGTGGCCGACGCGCCGCTCTTTTCGTGCGCGCCGCAGCCCGAGACCCTGCCGGAGGGGGTGGCGGTGCATGCCCCGCGCATCGGCTATGTGCAGCATTTCAACCCGACCGGGCTCAACGCGCTCGCCAAGGAGAAGAATGTCCTCGTTCACGTGACCGCCCGCCCTGGCGCCTATGTCGATCCGGGGCGGCCGGTCGCGATCATCGTCGGGCCGGTCGACGAGGCGCTGGCTGGCGAGGTCGCGAGCTGCTTCGTCGTCGGGGACAACCGGACCTTCGAGCACGATCCGCGATTCGGGCTGATCGTGCTCAACGAGATCGCCTCGCGCGCGCTGTCGCCCGGCATCAACGATCCGGGGACGGCGATCGACGTTCTGGGGACGCTGGTGCGGGTGGTGGGGACGCTCGACGATGAAAGCCTCACGCTCGAGGATGCGCCGGAATATGAGCGGGTGACGGTGCCGCGGCTCGACATGCGCGACATCATGGAGGATGCGTTCCGCCCCATCGCGCGGGACGGGGCAGGGCAGGTCGAGGTGGTGCTGCGGCTTCTCCACAGCCTTGCGACGCTCTGCGTGCTCGCGCCCAAGCGCTATGGCGATGTCGCGCGCCGCATGGCGGAGGAGGCGCTCGCGCGAGCGCTCTCCGGGCTCGACTACGAAGGGGACCGCGAGGCGGTGAAGGCCGCCTTCGAAAGCCGGTTCGGCCGATGACTTATCCCCGCGTGACGGGGGAATGCTAGAGTTCGGCTATGGTCGGGAAATCGGGTCAGACGGTTCGATCGCAACGAAGGCGAAGGCGTCCCGGATCCGGGCGTTGAAATAGCGGCCCTTGGAGGTCGCGGCGTCGAGTGCGGCGACGGTCTCGAGGAGAACCTCGAGATAGGCGTAGAGCCGCCCGCTGGGGCGGAAGCGCACAAAGAGCGTCTCGCTCTCATCATCGTAAGTGTAGTCGGCGATCACGCTCGACGGCATAGCGGCACCTCGCCCGTGGATAACCAACGGGCGGGCGATGCCGTTGCGTCGGGCTGAAGGGGAGGGGCAATGGATGGCGATGCGCGCGGGCCGGACTGGGCGGCCATCCGCGAGGCCTATGAGGGCCGGGGCGAAACCATCCCGCAGATCGCCGAACGCCATGGGCTGAAGCCCTGGGCGGTGAGCCGCCGGGCGCGGCTCGATGGGTGGCTGGGGCGCAATACGATGCGCAAGGTCGACCGGGCGCGGATCATTGGCCGGATGTTCGGCCTGCTGGACCGGCAATTGGTGCAAGTGGAGAACGGAATGAAGGACGCAGGGGACAAGGAAGTGGCGCTGCTGGGCAACATGGCCCGCACGCTCGAAAAGCTGATCGCGCTCGAAACCGCCGAGCAGCCGAAAGACGAGCGCGGCGGGGCCCGGGACATGAAGGCGCTGCGCAGATCGCTGGCGGATCGCATTGACCGGCTCAAGCGGGGCTGAGTTCGTCGCCACGCTCGGCGATGACGAGGTGGAGGCGCTGCTTTGCGACTGGACGAGCTGGGCGCGGCCCGAACAACTGGCCCCCGCGGGGGACTGGACGAGCTGGCTGCTGATCGGGGGGCGTGGCTCGGGCAAGACACGGGCGGGGGCCGAATGGGTGCGGGCGATCGCGACCGCCGAGCGCCCGGTCTCGCCCATCGCGCTCGTCGGCGAGACGATGATCGAGGCGATGGCGGTCATGGTGCGGGGGGAGAGCGGGCTCCTCGCCATTCACCGCTCGGATGAGCGCCCGGTGGTGCGCGGCAACATGGTGCACTGGCCCAATGGCGCGGTGGCGCAGGTGATGTCGGCCTCCGACCCGGACCGGTTCCGCGGCCCGCAATTTGCGGCGGCGTGGTGCGACGAGGTCGCCAAATGGCCCGATGCGGAAGCCGCCTGGGACATGCTGCAGTTTTCGCTGCGGCTCGGGGACTGCCCACGCCAGATCGCGACGACGACGCCGAAGCCGACGCGGCTCCTGAAGCGCCTTCTGGCGGATCCGCGCACGGCGGTGACGCGGATGAAGACCGGTGACAATGCCGCTCACCTCGCGCCCGATTTTCTCGAGGCGGTGGTGGGGCGGTATCGCGGTTCGGTGCTGGGGCGCCAGGAACTCGATGGCGAGATGATCGAGGATCTGCCCGACGCGCTCTGGAGCCGGGCGATGTTCCGCCGGGCCGAAGGCGTGACGGCCGAGCGGATCGTCATTGCGGTCGATCCCCCGGTGACCGGCACGAGCCGGTCGGACGCCTGCGGGATCATCGTTGCGGGCCGGGCGGGCGAGGGCGCGGTGGTGCTCGAGGACCGGACGCTGAAGCCGGCGAGCCCGCTCGGCTGGGCGCGCCGGGCGGTGGCGTCGTTTCATGCCTATGGGGCAGACGCGATCATCGCCGAGGTCAACCAGGGTGGGGATCTGGTGAAGGCCGTCATCGCGCAGGTCGACCCGGATGTGCCGGTGAAGGCGGTGCGCGCCAATCGCGGCAAATGGCTCCGGGCCGAGCCGGTGGCGGCGCTCTATGGGCGCGGGCTCGTCGCCCATGCCGAGGGGCTGACCGAACTCGAAGACGAGATGTGCGCCTTTGGCGCCGATGGACGGGCCGAGGGCCATTCGCCCGACCGGGTGGACGCGCTCGTCTGGGCGCTGACCGAGCTGATGCTGGTGGACGCGACAAGACCGCGGCTACGGGGGCTTTAGCCGGCCCAGGGGTCGAGCAGCGGCACGCCCGTGCCGGCAAAGTCGGTAAGATTGCGGGTGACGAGCGTGCGGCCCGAGACGAGGGCGGTCGCGGCGATCAGGGCATCGGCATAGGGGCGGGTCTGGGGCAGGTGAAGCGCGGCGCAGCGCCGGGCGATGGTGGTATCGACGGAGAGGATGCGATCGGCGAAGGCCGGCACGACCTGCGCGTCGAGCCAGCGCCGCAGAATTTCGGCGTGAGGGAGCCCGCGATGGAATGCGCGGGCAACGCCTGTTTCAAGCTCGAGCAGGGTGACGACGGAGATGGCGCAATCGGCGATGTCGATGCTGGCGAACCAGCTCCGGACCTGCGGATTGGCGCGTTCGGGTCGGCGGATTTCCGAGATGACGTTGGTGTCGAGCAGATAGCTCACGGTTCGATATCGGCGCCGACAGGTTCGACGGTCCGCGCGGGAAGCTCGATATCGAAATCGGTATCGGGGCCGCCGGGCTGGGCCAGCGCGTCAAGCAGGCTCTGTGGCCGGCCGCGAAGGCGCCGGTATTCGGCCTCGGTCAGGAGCACATGGGTCGGGCGACCGCGATCGGTGATCACCACGGGGCCGGCTTCGGCGGCGCGTTTGGCGGCGCTCGTATCCTGGTTGAAGGCGCGGGCGGTGATGACGGTCTCGGGCATGGCGATGCTCCAGTTGTAGCTACGTTGCTACATAATATGAATTCGGTGAAGGTTCAAGGAAGGCAAGGCGATGGGCAAGTGGCTGGAGAGGCTGCGGGGGCCGGGGGAGCGGAAGGCTGCGGGGGCGCAGACGGTGTTCGCGATGACCGGGGCGGGGGATGCGCAGTGGAGCCGGCGGGGGTTTTCGAGCCTTGCCGCCGAAGGGTTCGGGCGCAACCCGATCGTCTATCGCTGCGTGCGGCTGATCGCGGAAGCGGCCAATCGCGTGCCGTTCAAGGCGCGCGAGGGTGGGCAGACGCTAAGCGAGCATCCGGCATTGGACCTGCTGGCGCGGCCCAATCCGCGCCAGTCGGGTGGCGAGATGCTCGAAAGCGTCTATGCCTATCTGCAGACGGCAGGCAATGCCTATCTCGAAGCGGTGACAGTGGAGGGCGAGATCAAGGGGCTCTATTGCCTCCGGCCCGACCGGATGCGGGTGGTGGCGGGCGCCGATGGCTGGCCGGTCGCCTATAGCTACACCGCCGGCGGGCGCACGATGCGGCTGAGCCAGGAGGCCGAGCCGATCCCGAGCGTCTTGCACATGGCGCTCTTTCATCCGCTCGATGATCATTACGGCATGGCTCCGCTCGAAGCCGCGCAGACCAGCCTCGATATCCACAACGCGGCGTCCAGATGGAACAAGGCGCTGCTCGACAATGCGGCCAGGCCATCCGGCGCGCTCGTTTATTCGATGGCTGCGGGCAATCTGACGCCCGAGCAGTTCGAGCGGCTGAAGGACGAACTCGCGATCGGCTTTCAGGGCGCGGCCAATGCCGGCCGGCCCATGGTGCTCGAAGGCGGGCTCGACTGGAAGACGATCGCGCTCAGCCCGCGCGACATGGATTTCATCGAGGCCAAGAACGGGGCGGCGCGGGAGATCGCGCTCGCCTTCGGCGTGCCGCCCATGCTGCTCGGCATTCCGGGCGACAATACGTACGCGAACCTCGTCGAGGCCAATCGCGCGCTCTGGCGCCAGACGGTGATGCCGCTGGTGGAACGCGTGGCGGACGATCTGGGCAACTGGCTGTCGCCGGCGTTCGGGGGAAAGCTGGTGCTGACGCCCGATTTCGATGGGGTGGAGGCGCTGGCCGAGGACCGAGCGGCGCTCTGGGCGCGGGTAAGCAGCGCCGACTTCCTCAGCGACGCCGAAAAGCGCGCGCTGGTGGGGGTGACGGGGTAGGGATCAGGCCGCGCGGGGGCGGGCGGCACGACCGGCGAGGAGACCGATGACGGAAATATCCTCGTCGATCTCGGGCCAGTGGATGCCGTCGCCCCGGCCGATCAGGCGCCAGTTTTGCCGCGCAGCGGGAGCGGCATCGCGCAGGCGCGGGAACCATTCGATGGGCACCGAGAGCATGCGTCCGTCGTCGAGCGTGACCATGAGGAACCCGTCCTCGACACGCACGTCGGTCGCCAGCGGATCAGAGTTGAGTGTCAAAATGCTCATGCCAGGCCTTGATGAACATGGATCGGTTAGCGGTGACGATAGCGCGCAGGCTCGATAGCTCGTGCGCCCTGAAGCGCTTTGATAACGCCAGCTCTACGGGCGTCAGCCAATACTTGGCGATCCGGTCCCCGCTTTCAACATGGATGTGCGGCGGTTCGTCGTTTTCGCCGCTGTAGAAAAAGAAGCGAAAGCCGTCGAGCCGAAGGACCGTGGGCATGCTGCGCCCTCCCTCCTTCCAGTCTGCCGTGCGCCGCCAAAGCGCGCAAGGGCGGCGTCGTCGGCAGCAATTGAAAGACATCATCATGGACGAACTCACCCGGACGGTCGCCGAGCGGGGCGATCTGGCGCATCTGGCGCTGTTTTTGTGGGCGAGCGGCGCGAGTGCGCTGCTGGTCTGGACGCTGCGCGAACTGGCGACCGCCAACCGGCGGTTCAACGCCTTCGTCAGCGAGATCGCCCACCTCAATCAACTCTTCAAGCGGAGGGACTAAGTGATTCAGAAGACTCCGAAACCGGTGCGTCAGCCGCGGGCAGACGCCAAGGCCGAGATGGCCCAGCAGGTGTTCCGCCAGTTCGCCTGGAACCTCGCCGGCAGCGTCGCGCGGCAGAGCGCGACCCAGGGGCGGTCTGCCGAGGGCCCGGCCGGCCGGACCGGGAAGCGCTGATGCTGCCCATTCCGATCGACGCCGAGGGGCGTTTTGCCGGCTATGCCAGCATTTTCGGCGTGCCCGACGATGGCGGGGACATCGTTATGCCGGGCGCCTTTTCCCGCTCGCTCGTCGAGCGCGGGCGGGTGCGGATGCTGTTCCAGCACGACCCCAAGGAGCCCATCGGGCTCTGGGAGGAGTTGCGCGAGGATGGCTTCGGGCTTTTCGCCCGGGGACGGCTGCTGGCGGGCGTGCCGCGGGCCGATGCGCTCAGGCGCCTGATCGAGACGCGGGCGCTCGACGGGCTCTCCATCGGCTTTCGCACCGTGCGGGCGACGCGGGACGGGCGCGGCGGGCCGCGCCGGCTCTGGCAGGTCGAACTCTGGGAAATCTCCATCGTCACCTTCCCCATGATGGCCGGCGCGCGGATCGCGGCCGGCGCGGGGCAGGGCGCACACCAAAAGGCGCAGCGGGCCCTGTCCGCCGCGCTTTCCGTTTTTGCCAACCAGTGAGGGTTTCATGAGCGAAGAGACGAGCAATTTCGAGATCAAGGCGGCGACGGGCGGGGAGGGGGACGTGGCCGGGATGTTCTCGACCTTCATGTCAGCCTTCGAGCAGTTCAAGCAGACCAATGACGCAAGGCTCGCCGAGATCGAGCGCCGGGGGCGCGTCGACGTTTTGACCGAGGACAAGCTCGAGCGGCTGAACGCGGTGCTCGACGGGGCGAAATCGGCCATCGACCGGCAGGCGCTGGACCGCGCCCGGCCCCGGCTCGAGGGCGGACGGATCGAGGCCAATGACGAGTACAAGCAGGGCTTTGCCGCCTATGTGAAGCGCGGTGAGGAAAAGGCGCTCTCGATCGGCTCGAACCCCGATGGCGGGTATCTGGTGCCGGCCGAGACCGAGACCGAGATCTCCCGGCTGCTGACCGGGATTTCCCCGATCCGCGCCATTGCGAGCGTGCGGCAGGTGTCGAGCAGCGTCTATCGCAAGCCGGTGACGCTGGCAGGGCCGGCGGTCGGCTGGGTCGCCGAGACGGCGGCGCGGCCGCAGACGGCGAGCCAGACCATCGACGCGCTCGATTTCCCGACCGCCGAGCTCTACGCCATGCCGGCCGCGACCAGCGCCTTTCTCGACGATGCGGCGGTGGATGTCGGCCAGTGGATCGCCGAGGAGGTGAACGCGGCGTTCGCGGCCCAGGAGACGGCGGCCTTCATCGGGGGCAATGGCGTCAACAAGCCGCGCGGCTTTCTCGACGTGCCGCAGGTCGCCGAGGCGGACTGGGCGTGGGAGAGCCTGGGCTATGTTGCGACGGGTGAGGCGGGGGCGTTTCCTGATGCCCATGAGAGCGATGTGCTGATCGACCTCGTCTATGCGCTGAAGGCGGGGTATCGGCAGAACGCGAACTGGGTGATGAACAGGCGCACGCAAGGGGCGCTCCGCAAGCTCAAGGATGCGGACGGCAATTATCTCTGGCAGCCGGCGGCGAGCCCGGGCGGGCGGGCGAGCCTGATGGGGTTCGAACTGGTCGAGGCCGAGGACATGCCCGATATCGGCGCGGGCACGACGCCGATCGCCTTTGGCGATTTCCGCCGCGGGTATCTCGTGGTCGACCGGCAGGGGGTGAACGTGTTGCGCGATCCCTATTCGGCCAAGCCGTATGTGCTCTTTTACACCACCAAGCGCGTGGGCGGCGGGGTGCAGGATTTCGACGCGATCAAGCTTTTGAAGTTCGCGGCGGAGTAGGGCGCCTTTTCCTTCTCCCCTTGTGGGACTTGGAGGCGGTGGCGCAGCCACGGAGCGCTCCAGTGGAGCGCTCCGAGCCGAACAAGGTGGCCCGGAGGGCCGGATGAGGGGTCTGGATCGGGCGGCCCTTCGGTGAAAGAGCCTCTGCATCTCAGTCCCCTCACCCGTCTCGCGCTGCGCGCGATCCACCCTCTCCCACAAGGGGAGAGGGATGACGACTGCGGGATCAAAGCGGGGCCTTGCCTCCGCCCCCCACCACCAAATCAATCAGGACATCGAGATGACCTCCTATCTTCTTTCCGGGCCGCCCGGCGAGCCGGTTTCGCTTGCCGAGGCGAAGGCCTATCTGCGGGTCGAGGACGACGCCGAGGACGGGCTGGTCGAGACGCTGATCGGGGCGGCGCGGCTGCATGTCGAGGGCGTGACGGGCAGGGCGCTGATGGCCCAGACCTGGCGGCTCGTGGCCGATGCCTGGCCGGCCGACCGGGTGATCGCCCTGGCGGTCGGGCCGCTGATCGCGCTGCAAAAGATCGTCTGCTACGGCGCGGACGGGGAGACCCACGAGATCGCGCTCGCGCAGATCCGGCGCGAGACGGCGGTGAGCCCGGCGCGGCTTTTCCTGCCGCGCATGATTGCAGGCGCGCCGGGGCTGCGCGAGCGGGGCGGGATCGAGATCGACTATGTGGCGGGCCATGGCGAAGATCCCGGCGACGTGCCGGCGGATCTGCGCCAGGCGATCCTCGCGCTCGTTGCTTACTGGTTCGAGCATCGGGACGCGGTGATCGTCGCGGGGTCGGGTGCGGTGATCCCGAGCGGGTTCGACCGGGTGCTCGCGCCCTATCGCCGGGTACGGCTGTGAGCGAGCGGGCGCCGGGGATCGGCGCGCTGACCGACCGGGTGGAGCTGGCGCGGCGGGACATGGCGCCTCTGCCGGGCGGCGGGCACGAGGTGATTTACGTCCCGCTCGGGCGGGCCTGGGCGCGGGTGCGGGTGCTGAGCGGACGGCGCGGCGAGCTTGCGGACGGGCGGGCGGTGACCATCAGCCACGCGGTGGTGCTGCGCTGGCGCTCCGATATCGGGCCGGGCGACCGGATCATCTATCGCGGAGAACCGCTCGACGTGGTGAGCGCGGGTGATCTCAACGGGCGGCGGGCATGGCTCAGCTGTGCCTGCAGCGCGGGGAGGGTGATCGGATGAGCCACCCCATCATGGCTTTGCAGGAAAGCCTGGTTTCGGGGCTCGGCGCGGATGCGGGGCTCGTTGCGCTGACCGGCGAGAACGGGGTGTTCGACGCCCCGCCGCGTGGACGAAAACCGCCCTATGTCGCGATCGATCGGCACGATGTGCTGGCGCGCGACGGGGATCTGGCGCCCGGGCACGAGCATCGGGTGACGCTTCATGTATGGGCCGGTTCGCCCGACCGGGCGGCGGCGCTCGCGATCGTCGAGCGCATCCTCTCGGTTGCGTTTTCGGCCGATCTCGGTGGCGAAACGCTACGCGTGACCCATCGCCGGCAGGAGCGGACCGAGACGGCGATCGATCGGGCAACGGGGCTGGCGCGCGCCGTGCTGGTGCTGCGGTTCTTCTCCGAGCCGCGCTGATTTCACTTTTGAGAGGATTTGGACATGGCGGCCCAGAGCGGCAAGGACATGCTGTTGAAGCTCGACCGGACGGGGTCGGGCGATTTCCTGACGGTGGCGGGGCTGCGCACGCGCGCCATCGCCTTCAACGCGGCGAGCATCGACGTGACCGACGCCGAGAGCGCCGGGCGCTGGCGCGAACTGCTCGCGGGCGGCGGCATCAAGCGCGCCGCGGTTTCGGGGGCGGGGATCTTCAAGGATCGGGAATCGGATGCCGAAATCCGCGCGCTGTTCTTTGCCGGCGCCATCCGTGACTGGCAGCTGATCCTGCCCGGTTTCGGCACGATCTCGGGGCCGTTCCAGATCGTGGCGCTGGAGTTTTCCGGCGATCACGCAGGGGAAGTGGTGTTCGAACTGGCGCTGGAGAGTGCGGGGGAGCTGGGGTTTGCGGTTTAGGGGCCTGGTGCCTGTGGCGACCCCCACCCCGACCCTCCCCCTGGGAGGGGGAGGGAGAGGAACGGTGAATTTGGCAGGAGAAGCTGGATGGTGAATGCGCGGCGCGGTGAGGTAGGGGCGGTGATCGGGGGAGAGGCGCGGGTGTTGTGCCTGACGCTGGGGGCGCTGGCCGAGCTCGAGGCGCGGCTCGGCGCGGGGGATCTGGCGGGGCTGGCCGAACGGTTCGGCGCGGGCCGGGTTTCGGCACGCGACCTGACGGCGATCCTCGGAGCGGGCCTGCGCGGGGCGGGCAATGCGATTTCCGACGACGAGCTGGCGCGCATGTCTATCGAGGGCGGGCTGACCGGCGCGGCCGGGATCGCGGTGCGGCTCTTGCAGGCGACCTTCGGGGACGAGAGTTGAGCGCCTTTCCCTGGGCCGAGGCGATGCGCTTCGGGCTCGGGGTCTTGCGGCTGGCGCCGGCCCAGTTCTGGGCGATGACGCCGCGGGAGCTCGCCCGCGCCCATGAGGGCGTAACCGGGCGGGGCGCCGGGGGCGGACCGCTCGGGCGCGACGGGCTGCAAGCGCTGATGGAGGCTTTTCCGGACGAGGAGACGAGATGATGGCGGACGATGTGTTTTCCGATGGGTTCGGGCGCGAGCTCGGGGATGTGAGCCTTGAGCTCGACAGGATCGGCAGGCTGGCGGACGGGGTGTCGCGCTCGCTCACCAATGCGTTTCGCGGCGCGATCACCGAGGGCCGGTCGCTGCGGACGCTGCTCGCCGATATCGGCAAGGCGTTCGCCGACATCGCGCTCCGGGCAGCGCTGAAGCCGGTGGGCAATCTGGTGGGCGGGCTCGTCGAGAGCCTTTTTACCGCGACCAACCCCGCGCTCGGGGGCGTGACGGCCTTCGCCAAGGGCGGGGTGATCGCGGCGCCCGCCTATTTCGGCATGGGGAACGGGCGCATGGGGCTGATGGGCGAGGCCGGGCCCGAGGCGATCCTGCCGCTGGCGCGCGGGAGCGACGGGCGGCTGGGCGTGGCCACCGGCGGCGGCGCGGGGGCGGTCAACGTGACGTTCAACGTGACGAGCCCGGATGCGCGAAGCTTCCGGGCGAGCGAGGCCGAAGTGAGCGCCATGCTGCTGCGCGCGGTGCGGCGGGGCACGCGGGGGAGTTAGGGGGCGTCGAGCGGGGGGCCTTACCCCCACCTGGCCTCCCCCTGATAGGGGGAGGGACGCGGGGGGAGGGGCGGGGTTTCGCCATGGGCACTGCGCTGCTCCTCCCCCTTCTTCAGGGGGAGGTGGGGTGGGGGTCTGGCGGGGCACAGCGCCTTCGCACCTCAACGTCAAGACAATGGATGGGTCTGTGCGTGTGGCCTTACCCCCACCTGGCCTCCCCCTGAGAGGGGGAGGGACGCGGGGGGAGGGGGCGGGGTTTCGCCATAGGCACTGCGCTGCTCCTCCCCCTTTTTCAGGGGGAGGTTGGGTGGGGGTTTGGGAGAAGTGACGATGGCATTTCATGGGGTGCGGTTTCCGCTCGATGTGGCGCTGGGGGCGCGGGGCGGGCCGGGATGGGCGACCGATGTGGTAACGCTCCAGAGCGGGTCCGAGGAGCGCAACCAGCGCTGGGCCCATTCGCGCCGGCGCTACAATGCCGGGTATGGGGTGAAATCGCGGGCCGACATGCAGGCGGTGCTGTCGTTTTTCGAGGAGCGGCGCGGGCGGTTTCATGGGTTCCTCTGGCGCGACGGGCTCGATTTTTCATCCAGGGACGGCAATGGCGCGCCCGGGCCGGACGACCAGGCGCTGGGGATCGGCGACGGGGTGCGGACCGATTTTGCGCTGAGGAAGCGCTATGGGGCGGCGCACGACCCCTATTGGCGCCCGATCACCAAGCCGGTGGCGGGGAGTGTCGTGCTTGCCGTCGACGGGGTGGTGGTGGAGACCGGGTTTTCGGTGGACGGGGTGACGGGTGTCGTCACCTTCGAGGCGGCGCCGGCTGCGGGTGCGGTGGTGACGGCGGGGTTCCTGTTCGACGTGCCGGTGCGGTTCGACATCGACCGGCTCGATATCGAGCTCTCCTCTTTCGACGCGGCGGATGTGCCGGTGATCCCGCTGGTGGAGATCCGGGCATGAGGGCGCTCGATCCGGGATTTGCAGCTCATATCGCGAGCGGAGCGACGCGGCTCTGCACCTGCTGGCGCATTGCGCGGAGCGACGGAGTGGTGCTGGGGTTCACCGACCATGACGAGCCGGTGGCGTTCGGGGGCGAGACCTATCTGCCGGCGGGCGGGCTCGATGGCGGGGAGGTGAGCGGGAAACTCGGGGCCCAGACCGATACGACCGAGGTGGTAGGCGTGCTCCGGGCCGAGGCGATCACCGAGGAGGATATCCTTCTTGGGCGTTATGACGGGGCGGTGGTGGAGACGTTTCGCGTCCATTGGCCCGATCCGGAGATCCGGCACCTCGTGCGGCGGGCGAGCATCGGGGAGATCGTGCGCGAGGATGGGGTGTTTCGCGCCGAACTGCGCTCGGGCCAGCATGCACTGAGCCGGCCGCAGGGGCGGCTCTACCAGCCGCTCTGCGACGCGGAGCTGGGCGATGCGCGCTGCGGGGTGAATGTCGAGGGCCCGGCATTTTCCGCGAGCGGGAGCGTGCTGGCGATCGAGGATCGCTACCGGCTGCGGGTTGCGGGGCTGTCGGGGTTCGAGGCGGGCTGGTTCGGGCTCGGGCGATTGCGCTGGAGCGACGGGCGGCGCGTGGGGATCGACGAGCGGATCGTCGCGCATGACCGGGTCGGCGGGGTGGACGTGTTGAGTTTTTCGCGGGCGGTGGGGGAGTGGGTCGTGCCGGGCGACGGATTTACGGCGCTGGCCGGCTGCGACCGGCGCTTTGCGACGTGCCGCGAGAAATTTGCCAACGGGCTCAATTTCCGCGGCTTCCCGCACATTCCGGGCAGCGATTTCGTCCTGCGCTATCCCAAAAAGGGCGATCGGCGCGACGGGCGGGCGCTGGTCAGATGAGCGAGGGCATTAGGATTGCAGCGCTCGCGCGGGAGTGGATCGGCACGCCCTATCGGCACCAGGGGTCGCTTCGGGGCGCCGGCTGCGATTGCCTCGGGCTCGTGCGCGGGGTGTGGCGGGAGATCCATGGGCGGGAGCCCGAGACGGTGCCGCCCTATCGGCCCGACTGGCGAGAGGAGGAGGGGCGGGCGGCGCTGATTGCGGTAGCCGGGCGGCATCTCGTGAAGCGTGAGGGCGCTGCTGCGGTCGGCGACGTGCTGGTCTTTCGACTGCGGCGCGGCGCGGGGGCGCGACACTGCGGCATCCTCGTTACGCCCGACCGGTTCGTCCACGCCCAGGAGGAGATCGGTGTGGTCGAGGCGCATCTGTCGGATGGGTGGCGGGTGCGGGTGGCGGGGGTTTTTGGGTTTCCGCCCAGCAGTAGATAGAGCCGCCAAATCTCAGACCCCTCATCCGTCTCGCGCTATGCGCGAGCCACCTTCTCCCACAAGGGGAGAAGGAAGGGCGCGCGCTGAGGCCTCAGTCGTCACCCCTCTCCCCTTCGTGGGAGAGGGTGGACCGCGCGCAGCGTGGGACGGGTGAGGGGGCGAGGCCTGCAATTCATTCAGATCGGAGCCGGCATGGCGACGCTTGCATTTTCATTGGCCGGCCAGATGGTCGGCGGGCTCGTGGGTGGGCCGATCGGGGCGACGGTGGGGCGGGCGCTGGGGGCGCTGGCGGGGTCGGCGGTCGATGGCGCGATCTTCGGGGCGCGGCCGGAGCCGGTGTCGCGGACGGGCGCGGATATCCGCCTGCAGGGCTCGAGCGAGGGCGGAGCGGTGCCGCGGCTTTATGGCTGGGCGCGGGTGACGGGCAACATCATCTGGGCGACCGAGCTCGAGGAGATTTCGGGGACGGCGTCGGGCGGCAAGGGGTTTCTGGCCCCACGCCCGCCCGAGGCGGCGTCCGAGCCGACCATCGTCGCAAGCTTTGCGGTGGCGCTCTGCGAGGGCGAGGTGCAACGGTTGGGGCGGATCTGGGCGGATGGCCAGCCGCTCGAGACCGAAGGGCTGTCGCTGCGCTTTTATCGCGGGACCCAGACGCAGGGGCCCGACAGCCTGATCGAGGCCAAGCAGGGGCCGGGCGGCGCGCCGGCCTATCGCGGGCTCTGCTATCTCGTCTTCGAGCGCCTGCCGCTCGGGGCGTTCGGCAACCGCATTCCCAACATCTCGGTCGAGCTCTGCCGGGTGGTGGGGGAACTGGAGCCCGCCATCCGGGCGGTGACGGTGATCCCCGGGGCGAGCGAGTTCGGCTACGATCCCGAGCCGCGCGTGCGGCTCGTGGGGCCGGGGCGGACGGGGGTGGAGAACACCCATCTCTCGCGCGAAGTGTCGGACTGGACGCTGTCGATCGACGAATTGACCGCGCTCTGCCCCAATCTCGAACATGTCGCGCTGGTGGTCGCCTGGTTCGGGGATGATTTGAGATGCGGCAACTGCACGATCCGCCCACGCGTCGAGAGCGCGGGCCGGGCGGTGTCGGGGCCGGACTGGCAGGTGGCGGGGCAGGGGCGCGGGAGCGTGCCCGTGGTTTCGACCCATGCGGGCGGGCCGGCCTATGGCGGCACGCCTTCGGATGGTGCGGTGCGGGCGGCGATCGCCGATCTGCGGGAGCGCGGGCTCAAGGTCACGCTCTATCCGCTGGTGATGATGGACATTCCGGCCGGGAACGCGCTCGAGAACCCCTATGGGGGCGGCGCGGGGCAGCCGGCCTATCCCTGGCGCGGGCGGATCACCTGCGCGCCGGCGCCGGGGCGGGAGGGTTCGCCCGACACGACGGCAGGGGTTGCGGCACAGGTCTCGGCGTTCCTCGGCACGGGGAGCGACTGGCGGTTCCGCCGCTTTGTCCGACACTATGCGAGCCTTGCTGTCGCAGCGGGCGGGGTGGACGGGTTCGTCATCGGCTCGGAAATGCGCGGGATGAGCTTTCTGCGCGATGGGGGCAACGGGTTTCCGTTCGTCGCGGGGCTCGTCGGGCTGGCGGGCGAGGTGCGGACGATCCTCGGGGGCGGTACCGCGATCACCTATGCGGCGGACTGGTCGGAATTTTCGGGGCTCCAGCCCGAGGGCAGTCCGGGCGAGAAATTCTTCCACCTCGATCCGCTCTGGGCGTCGGACGCGATCGATGCGGTGGGGATCGACAATTACATGCCGCTGACCGACTGGCGGGACGGGGAGGCCCATGCCAATGCCGAGGCGTGGGGCGGGCTTTACGACCGGGCGTATCTGAAGGCCGGCATCGCGGGCGGGGAGGGCTATGACTGGTATTATGCGAGCCTTGCCGACCGCATCGCGGGGGTGCGTACGCCGATCGCCGACGGGGTGCATGGCGAGCCCTGGATCTGGCGGTTCAAGGATTTGCGGAACTGGTGGGCGAACGCCCATCACGACCGGCCGGGCGGGGTGCGGGCGAGCGAACCTACGGCCTGGGTGCCGCGGGGAAAGCCGATCTGGTTCACCGAACTCGGTTGCGCGGCGGTCGACAAGGGGCCGAACCAGCCCAATGTCTTCGGTGATCCCAAGAGTGCGGAGAGCGGGCGGCCTTGGTTTTCGAGCGGTGCGCCCGATCCGCTGGTGCAGCGGCAGTTTCTGCGCGCGCAGCTGGAATACTGGGGCGAGGCGGAGAACAATCCGGTCTCGGAAATCTATGGCGGGCCGATGCTCGATCCCGACCGGATCTATCTCTGGACCTGGGACGCGCGGCCGTTCCCGGCGTTTCCGGCCAATGTCGAGGCGTGGTCGGACGGGCCCAATCACCTGACGGGGCACTGGCTCACTGGCCGGCTCGGGGCGCTGGCCGGGGACGAACTGATCGCGGCGATCGGAGCCGACTACGGGATCGATTTCGGCGCGCTCGAGGCTGAACCGCCCTTGATCCACGGCATGCTGATCGAGACCGTGGCGGGCGCGCGCGATGCGCTGGCCCCTGTGCTGTCGGCGACGGGCGCTAGCCTCCACGATCATCCCGAGGGGCTGGCGGTGGCGCGGGCGACGCCGAAATCGGCGCTGTCGGTCACGCGCGAAAGCCTCGTTGCCGATGAGGGGGCGCTCGTGACCCGGCGCCGGCCCGATCCCTCCGAGGCGCTCGGGCGACTTTCGCTCGCCTATGCGGACCGAGAGCGCGACTACCTCACTGGCACGGTGACGGCGGCACAACTCGAGGGCGCTGCGCTCGGGACCGAAGGGGCGGGGCTGGTGCTCGATCTCGTCGGTGCACGCGGCGCGGCCGAGCGCATGCTGGCCGACCGGATGGCGGGGCGTGAAACGATTGAGCTGACATTGCCCCATTCGCTGGCGGGGATCGAGCCGGGCGATGTGATCGCGCCCGAAGGCGAGGTGGATGGCCCGTTCGAGGTGACCGAGATCCGCGACGGCGCGGCGCGGCGGATCACGGCGCGGGGGCTCGCTGGACGCGTCAATGCGGCAATCGTCACCGACCGCCCGCGGCAGACGACGACCGCGCCATCGCCGCGCGCCATGCCGCTACTGGTGCTCGCGCACCTGCCCGGCCTGCCCGGATCGTCCGGGGAAACTCGGGTCCTCGCGGCAGCGCTCGCCGAGCCCTGGCCGGGCGATGTCGTGGTGACTGACGCACTGACCGGCACGGTGCGCGGGCGGATCGGGCGCTCGGCGGTCATGGGGGAACTGGTCGAGCCGCTGGGGCCCGGGCGGGCGGACCTGTGGGACCGGGCAAACCAGCCGCTCGTTCGGCTTTATGCGGGGCATCTGGCGGCCCGGGCGGAGGTCGAGGTGCTTTCGGGCGCAAACCGGCTGCTCCTTGAAACCGATGACGGGCACTGGGAGGTTATCGGTTTTGCGGAGGCGCTGCTCGAGGGCCCGGGGCTCTACCGGCTCAGAGGCCTGCTGCGGGGGCTCGAAGGTACCGATCATGCGATCGGCACAGCCGGGGTGGGGCGACGGATCGTCTTCCGGGACGAGGCGGTGGCGAGCTGGCCGATCGGCGGGGAATGGCTCGA
Source organism: Arsenicitalea aurantiaca (assembly GCF_003994485.1). GTDB lineage: Bacteria > Pseudomonadota > Alphaproteobacteria > Rhizobiales > Devosiaceae > Arsenicitalea > Arsenicitalea aurantiaca. The sequence continues at coordinate 75,841 of NZ_RZNJ01000003.1, read as the reverse complement.
TCAGGCGATGAGCCTGCGTCTCTTTGCCGGTCGCGACGACATCGAGGGAACGCCTGCGAGCCTTGCGCTGACGACGGCGCCGGCGCTGCCACTGGCGCCGGTCCATCTGCGCGCCCGGCGTGAGATGCCAGGCGGGGCGGTGAGGCTGAGCTGGGTGCGGCGCAGCCGTGCCGAGACCGATGGCTGGAGCGGGGTCGATGCCCCGCTCGATCTCGTTCCCGAGGCCTATCGGGTCACCATTCTCGATGACGAGGGCCGTGTGGTGCGGACGCTCGAGGCGGGCGGGCCTTCGGTCATCTACGGCGAGGCCGAGCAGATTACCGATTTCGGCGCGCTGCCGACGCGGTTCGACTTCGCCGTGAGGCAGGTGAGCCCGGTTCTGGGCGGCGGACATGAGGCAAGAGGAGAGTTCGATGGTTGAGGAAAGGCGTTTCGCGGCCTGCCTGAACGAGGTGCTGGGCCATGAGGGGGGCTATGTCGACCACCCCTCCGACCCGGGCGGCGCGACGAACATGGGCATCACGCGGGCGACGCTCGCGGCCTGGCGGGGAGTGAGCCCGGTCACTGCCCTGCCCAAGGCGGAGGTGCGGAGCCTCGGGCGAGCCGAGGCCGAGGCGATCTACCGGGCGCTCTACTGGGACCGCTGCCGGGGCGAAATGCTGCCGGCGGGCGTCGATCTCGCCATATTCGACTTTGCGGTCAATTCGGGCGCCGACCGGGCGATCCGGGCTCTGCAGGGTGCACTCGGGGTCAGCCGGGACGGGATCATCGGGCCGGTGACGCTGGGCGCGCTCGAGGCAGGTGTCGCCGCGGGCGGGACTGCGGCGCTGATCGGGACGCTCTGCGACGGGCGGCTCGGGTTTTTAAAGGCGCTGCGGACTTTTGCGATTTTCGGGCGGGGCTGGTCGAACCGGGTCGAGGCGGTGCGCAGCGCCGCGCTCGCCATGGCGCGGGCGGCCGGACTTGCGGACACGGGTTCAACTGGGACGGAAAGGACGATCGGGATGGATTTTCTGCAAGGGTACAAGACCTATATCGTGGCGCTGGCCATGCTGCTGGCGGGCGTTGCGCAGATGCTGGGGGTGGAGCTGCCGAGCTTTTCGGGGCAGTCTGCGGGGCACCTCGTGATGGAGGCGTTCGCGCTGATCTTCCTCCGCTCAGGGCTGAAGGCGTCACTGGCGCGCTAGGAACCTTCATGTTCATGCCGCGTTCAGGGACCTCCGCCTAAATTGTGACGATGAAAAACGCCCTCCTCGCCCTCTTCGCCGCCGGAACCCTGTTCAGCCTCGCGCCCGCCGAGAGCGTGCAGGCACAGGCGTGCCTGTCCAACCAGGAATTGCAGGAGGCGGTGTCCTCGGGTCGGGTGGCGCCGGTGGCGGACGTGCTGGCGCGGGCGGGAGTCGGCCGGGACCAGCAGGTCCTCTCAGTTCGGGCCTGTGACGAAGGCGGGCGGATCGTCTATGTGGTCGGGGTGCTCGGCGCCGACGGCAACGCACAGAACCTGACCCTGCCCGCAGGCTTCTAGGGCCGGGACATTTCAGCCATAATCGCAATGAAGATCGGTCGCGCCTAGGGTGCGGCCGACAGGGCAAGGGGGGCGAAGATGCGGCTATTGGTCGTCGAGGACGACACCAACCTCAACCGGCAGCTCAAGGATGCGCTGACGGATGCCGGCTATGCCGTCGACGTGGCGTTCGACGGCGAGGAAGGCCATTTCCTGGGCGACACCGAGCCCTATGACGCGGTGGTGCTCGACATCGGCCTGCCGCAGATGGACGGGCTGTCCGTGCTCGAGGAATGGCGGCGGGCCGGAAAGACCATGCCGGTGCTGCTGCTGACTGCGCGCGACCGCTGGAGCGACAAGGTGCAGGGGATCGATGCCGGCGCCGACGACTATGTCGCCAAACCCTTCCACATGGAGGAGGTGCTGGCGCGTATCAGGGCGCTGGTGCGCCGCGCGGCTGGACACGCCTCCAACGAGATCGTCGCGGGCCGCGTCCGGCTCGATGCCAAGGCCGGGCGGGTGACCGTGGACGGGCAGGCGGTGAAGCTGACGAGCCATGAATTGCGGCTTCTCTCCTACCTCATGCACCACAAGGGCAAGGTCATTTCGCGCACGGAGCTGACCGAGCACCTCTACGACCAGGATTTCGACCGCGACTCCAACACCATCGAGGTGTTCGTGGGCCGGTTGCGCAAGAAGCTGCCCGATGACTGCATCCAGACCGTGCGCGGTCTGGGCTATCAGATCGCGGAGGACTGAGCCGCCTTGATGCAGAAAGGCTCGATCGCCGCCTCGCTGTTCTGGCTCTCGGCCGGATGGCTGATCGTGGCGCTGGTGGCGACCGCGTTCCTCCTGACCGAGCTCTATTCGCGGGCGCTCGACACGAGCCTTACCGAAACGCTGGAATTCCATCTCGGAACGTTGGTCGAACGGACGCTGGTCGAAGGTGATCCGGCGAGCGCCGAGGTCGCGGTGCAGGATCCGCGCTTTTCCCGCCCGGGCTCGGGCTGGTATTGGGCGGTGACCGCGCAGGAGGGACCGGTGGTCAATCTCTCCGCAAGTCTCGCCGGCAGCATTCCGCCGTCGATACAGACCCCATTCGGCACCAGCACGCTGCGCACCCAGGTGATCCGCGACAGCTTCGGCACGCAGATCCGCGCGATCGAGCGCGAAGTGACGCTGAACGGGCAGCGGCTGCGCTTCCTCGTCACCGGCAGCCTCGATGAGATTCTGGTGCTGGTGGACGATTTCCGCGGGCAGACGCTGATCGTGCTGGGTGCGGTGGGCGTGATGCTGGCCATCATGAGCGCCATCGTGTTCCGGCTCGCCTTGCGGCCCGTGGAGCGACTGCGCGAGGCGATCGAGCAGGTGCGCGAAGGCGAGCGGCAGGCCGTCGAGGGCAGCTATCCGAGCGAGATCGCGCCACTCGCCGAGGAGGTGAACGAGCTGCTGCGCTCCAACACCCAGATCATCGAGCGGGCGCGAAACCAAGTGGGCAATCTCGCCCATGGGCTGAAGACGCCGCTGGCGGTGATGCGCAACGAGGCGAGCGCGGAGCAGGGCGCGCTCGCAACGGTCGTGCTTGCCGAAAGCGAGAAGATGACAACCCTCGTGTCCACCTATCTCGACCGCGCACGCATCGCGGCGCGCACCGCGATCGTGGGCAAGAAGGCCGATGCCACGATGGTGATGCTGCGCCTCGTGCGGGTAATGGAAAAGCTCAACCCCCATTGCGTGATCGCCTTCCAGCGGCCCGATGCCTCGCTGCCCTGGTTCCGGGGCGATGAGGGGGATCTGGAGGAAATGGCTGGCAACCTGCTTGACAATGCATGCAAGTTCTCAGGGGGGCAGGTGGCGGTCTCGATGCAGGCCGAGCGCGTGGCCAGCGGCGCCATGCTGTTGATTCGCATAGAGGATGACGGGCCGGGCCTGAGCGAGACCGAGGCGCGCGAAGTGTTGCGCAGAGGTGTCAGGCTGGACGAAAGGACGCCCGGAAGCGGGTTGGGGCTCGATATCGTCAAGGAGCTGGTTGACGTCTATGGCGGCTCGCTGCAATTGAAGCGCTCTGTGCTGGGGGGACTACTCGCCGAGCTGCGCCTGCCCGTCGCCAAGCTGGGCGGCATGGGGCGCTCCTGACCCACTTTCGCCGCATTGGCCGACAAATAAGGCCATGGCCATAACCGAGATCGACATGCACGCACCCAGAATCGCCTTTCCGCTGATCGCCCTGCTCGCTCTTGCCGGCTGCACCGGCATGGGACCGTCCGGAGAGCTGCGCAGCGGGCCGACCCTGAGTTCGGCGCCGATGACGGCGCTGCCCGAAGCCCCGGTCCAGACCGCTTCGCTGACCCCGCCGCCGGTCACCAACCCCGTGCAGGCGCAGGCCACCGCGCAGGCCATGACCGACGGGCTCGCCTTCCTCGATCCACAGGCGGTCTCGCTCCTCTCGACCGCCGATCGCGGTACCGCCTCGACCGCGCAGTTCAACGCCCTGCAGTTCGGCCGCCCCGGCGCGCCCCGCACCTGGTCGGGCAGCGGCGGCACGGCCGGCAGCATCACCGTGGGCCCCTATGTGCGGGTCAACAATATCGATTGCCGCGATTTCACCCACACCGTGACCCGGAGCGGGCAGAGCTACGCCAAGTCCGGCACCGCGTGCCGCGAGTCGGACGGCCGCTGGACCGTTGCGAGCTAAGAGCGCCGTAACGCATCCGATCGATTGCCTGGCCGTCGCGCCCCCTGAGCGGGGCGGGGCGGCTTTGTCGTTTCTACCGATCGGCATCAGCTTTTCTTAACCGCGCCCGGCATAGGCTGAGGACAACGGCCAAAACCGCTTGTGTCCTTGCCATGCAGATGAACAAGAGCCCGGCGACGCCTGAGATCGCGCATCGCAGCGCAGCGGCCGGACTCGCCTTGCTCGAGCGCCCGGTGGCACGGCCCTTCTTCGGGCTGATCGATACGGTGATCCTGCCAGACGGCGATGCCGGCTTTGCCGGTGCGATCCCCTTGGGCATTGCCGAGGCCTGCTGGATTTGGATGGTCCGCGACCTGGGCGGCGACCTCATCGATCCTGCGATCTCGGGAGTGGAGCCGGGGGCGGTCGACGCGCTCGATGCGCTGATGCCCGAACTGCTGGCCCGCGCGCATGAAGCGCTGGACGCGGCGACCCCCGAAAGCGAGGCAGAGCGGCGGCTCCGCGTACAATTGGGAAGCGATGCGGCCTTCTCCCAACTCCGGCTCGTCCTCGGCGCGCTGAAATCGAGACATTTGCTCGTGCGCGCGCGGGCCTTCGGGAAGGGGCTCGACGCCATCGCCGACGAGGCAGGCCTGCAGGCGGCGCTCGCCCGGGTGCCGCGCGAAGACACGCCGATGACCGCGCTGCTCTGGACCGCCGCGATCGGGGCGGTGGAGCATCCGGGGCGGATCGTCGCCACGATCTCGCGGATGACCGGAAGCACGACCGAGCTCGGTTTCGAACGCGAGGGCTTCGCGCCGCTGATCGAGGCGCTGATGGCCCATGCACAGGCGCAGCTGCCAAAGATCGCGCCACCCGGACATGTCGATATCGAGGCGACGCGACGGGCGCTCGAGCGGTTCCACCGGCTCGTGCGGGCACTGCGGACGCCGCTCGAACTGCTGCGGGTCGGGCGGCGCGCGGCGCTTCTCGCGCGCATGGTCGCGCGGGTGTCAGAACGGATCGAGCCGCGGCTGCGGCGCGTTCAGCCCGATATGACGGCGGCCCTCCGGATCGGCAGGGATGGGCGCCTCGACGAGCGGCAATTGTTCGACGCGCTCAACGGCGTCGCGCTGCTCGCCACGGTGCGCGAGTGCCGCGATTCCCTTGCGCTCAACGTGCTGCTCGAACAGTGCTGGACGCAGGCCGGGCAATCGCTGGAGCTGCATGTGGATCGCCTGCTCGAGGGCTTGCGGCGGGCCCCCGATGACGATGCGATCTCAACGCGGCTCGAGTTCGGGATCCGCATGGCCGAGTTCCGGCTCGGGCCCGATTATGCCGGCGTCATCCGCCGTGCCATGTCCGCTGCCCTGCGCAGGCTCGGACCCGCCGCCTGAACTTTCGGCTGGAAACAACCCATCGAGATCGAGCGCGACCGCGGGCCTGACCGAGGCGAGCGGGAGCAGGCGCACGCCGACGCGCACCATCGGAAAGGCGCGTGCCGGTGGCGGTGAGGTGGGTGCAGGCGGGAGGTGTGGCGCTTCGTCCGGAACAGGTGGCGCGGCATCCTCGATAGAGGTCGGCGCCGGCGCTTCGGGGGGATTGAGTGGCTCGGGCGGTGCCGGTGGAGCCGGCGGGGCATCGGTCGTCTCGCGCCCCGGGGGCACGGGAACCGGGCCGAGCGGCAAGGCGGCGGCGGCCTCCATGCTTTCGAAATGCTCGACGAGCCGCGCGGGCAGGGTGGTGCTGCCATCCCGCAGGACGACGGCTCCGCCAGCCTCGGCGGTTTCGAGCCCGATCACGGCAAGGCCGCCGCGCTTGCCGCCGGGCGCCGAGGCAATGATGACCCCGACGGCCTGGGCCGGGTCGGTGACGTCGGAATTGAGATAAAGAAGCGAACCTTCCTCGAAATCCCGCGGCTCGTCGGAAGCCACATGCCAGAGCGTGGGCCGGGCACCGAACCGGCCGGCGAGGAAGGCCGGCGGGCCGGGGGCATGGCGTGGGCTCGCGAGGATGGCGGGAATGGCGGAGCCGGGCTCGGTGATATTGCCCGCGACGACACACCTCTCCTGGGCGACCAGCATGGCGTCCCGCGCCGGGATGATGCCGAGCTGGATGGCCGCCGCGATGTCGGCGACCCCGAGGGCACGGGCCTGATCGGCCAGAAGCGCCGGCCAGTCGCGGCTGACGAGGAAGCGCCGGCCCCGCCGCTCGATCGCAGGCCGAACCGCGAGACTGCCGCCATGATCGAGATAGGCCGCGCCCTGATGGTCGCGCCGCCGCGGAGCGATCGGCGTCACCGCATCAAGGCTCTCATAGGTCGCGTCCACGGTGCGGTCGATCACTTCGCGCCGCTTGCGCCCAAAGAGCTGGGCGACCGCGACGCCTCCGCTGAGGCTGCAGGCGCCCGTGCTGCGATAGCCGGCTGCGGCGCCGGCAAGCGCGACGCCAGCGACCTGGCCTGCGGGAAGGAGGCGCGCGGTTTCGACGGCCCACCGGCTGCCCCCGCCAGCCATGTGCCAGAGGCCGAGATCGGGTTGCCATCCGCCCGAGACGACGAAGCGCTCGGTCCATCGGGGCGCGGTTTCGGCGCCCTCTTCTTCATGGGTGGCAACGAAGCGGACGGTGAGCCCGCCTAGGCCTTCCGCGCCCATGCCGCGACTGGCGGGCCGGACCCAGGCCGGGATCAGCCCTGGCGCCATGGTGATGCCGAGCGCCTTGCAGAAATCGATGAAGCGCGACTGCGGATTGACGCGCGTATCGGTCATGCGCTGGACCTCTATGCCGCACTCCATCACCTGTCGCGCAAGGCGATAGGCGAGATTGGTGCTGGCGCTGAAGATCGCCTTGCGGCCGACCCAGACGCCGAAATCCTGCGCGAGGCGAAAGGCGCTCGCCATGGCGACGACGCCCGCGGCGCGGTTGCCCGGAAAGACCGGCAGCCGCTCGATGCTGCCTGGGGCGAGCACGATGCGCCGGGCGCGCAGGGCGAGTGTCTGCCCGAAGGGACGCCCGTCGCGGGTTCCGACACGGTGGGCGCGCACGAGCCCACCATAGAGTGCGAAGGCCTCGGTCCCCAGCAGGACCTCGACATTGGCGTGGGCGGCGATTTCGGACCGCAGGCGCGAGACCAGCACATCGGGAGCCTCCTCGCCCTCGACGGCGCCAAAAAGGCGGGCGTCGCCCCCGAGCCGGGTGCGCCGCTCGACGAGCAGCACGCGGTGCCCCGCGCCGGCGGCGGTGAGGGCCGCACCCATGCCCGCGACCCCGCCGCCGACAACGACGAGATCGGCCTCCAGCTTCTCCTCGGGCCCTGCATCGAACCAGGGGCCGTCGAGATTGGCGGCGTCGGTGAGATCGACCCCGAGCGTGCGTGGCGCGCCGAGGAGCCAGTCCCGGGCGCGGATCAGCCGGGGATCGCGATTGAGGGGATGGCGCTGCCAGTCGAGCGTGACGAGGTCGAGACCAGAAATGGCCGGTGTGCGGTTCATCGGCAGGGCGAGAGCCCGGTCCCGGCGCAACTGCCCGCGTTCGATGACGAGAGGGGCGAGACGTTCCCCGAGCGCGAGCTCGGCACCGAGATGCCGCCCGGCACTCTCGATCCCGGATGCGATCGCCGCCGAAAGCACGGTGTCGCCCGCAAAGCCGTACACATCGCGCCCGTTGAGGCGAAAGGTGAGGGGCTTGTCCCGGTCGATGAGCTCGCCTGCGAAATGCGGAAGCCCGGGGCGCATGCGATTGGGCGAAATCAAGAGACGGCCTCCAGCGCGGCTTCGGCTGCGATCGGGCCCTGATAATCGGCCACGAGCGCGCGCTGGTGGAAACGGCCGGGTTCGCGTGGCCCGAAATAAGCGGCTTCCTCGACCGAGGGCTTGCCGGCAATGAACCGCGCGAGGCTGGGCGCGAGGAAAACCCCGATCGGACCGAGGCCGGTGACGAGCGTTGCCCTGAGCCCGCGGGCAGGCCCGACAAGGGGCGCGCCATCACGCGTTTCGACGGTCTGGAAGACCGCCTGTCCGGCCCGGCGCAGCCGCCCCAGATGGGAGAGCGAGGCGCCGATCCGCGCAATCGCCTCATCCGCCGGGCCGCTCGCAAGCGCGGCAATGCCTCGGCGCGGGCGCTGGCTGAGCCGGACTCCGCGATCGAGGAAATCCATGATCGGGGCCGCAAGGGGCGCCGCAGGTTCAGTCAGGAGCGTGGTCGTGCTGTGCACGGTGAGGAGCCGGGCCCGCTCGTCAGCCGGCAGATGGGCGATGATCGGAGCGTCATCGACGAGGATGGCGTGCGCGGCCTCGAGGCTGGAGCCGCCCGAACCGAACCGGACGCTGCCATCGCGCTTGATGACGGGTTCGCCGTCATGCGGGTCGATCCAGCGCACGCCAGCCGATTTCAGCCATGGGTCGAGGGCGGTTTCGAGCAGCGGCCGGTTGAGCGTCAACGCGTCGCGGATGCGCAGCGCGGTCGCCCCCGGGGCGACGATGCCCTCGCCGACGCGCTCGACGGCATAGCCATAGCCCATGGCCATGTGGCGCACATGGGCGAGCGCCTCGCGGGCAGGGGCCGTTTCGGCAACGAAGAGTGGATCGGCGCGCTCGAGCCCGCGCGGCGCGATTCGCAGCAGGAGCTTCTCGGTTTCGACGCTGCCCCGGCGAAGGACGCTCCAGGTTTCGGGGCGGGTGAGGGGGGCGACCGAGAGGTCGATGCCGCGCGTCAGCCGGAAGGCGCCATGGCTCTCCCCGACGAGACAGGCCCGCTGGCCGTGCTCATGGGCGAGAAGGCCGGCAAGAAGCCGGGCGAGAGGGCTCGATCCGAAGACGGCAAAATCATAGGGTGCGGGGGAAATCACGCTCATGTGCGCCCTGGAAACCCGGGGGCTGCGGCAATGCGCCCGGCCTCGAATGGGGCAGGACGGTGCCCTTTTCGCCAAATTCCGCCTATAGATGGCTGAGCCGTCGCCGTCTCACGCAACCGCCCCGGATCCATGGTCTTCTGGTCAATCGCCATCGCCGTCACCCTGATCGCGTGCGCTGCGCTTTATTACGCGGCGCGCGGGCGCGCGGTCAACGCGCCGGAGACAACGGCGGAAGCGGCGCTTGAAAGCCATTTCCGCCTGCAGCTGCGCGAACTGGAGGCCGACATTGCCAGCGGCCGGCTCGGCGAGGCCGAAGGCGTGGCCGCCAAGGGCGAGCTGGCGCGCGAATTGCTGCGGCTGCGCGCTGACGCCAAGCGCCGGCAAAGCCGTGCCTCGCAGGCCGATCGTATCGTCGTGCCCGCGTCGATTGCCGTGATCGCCGGGGTGACGCTGCTGACCTATGGGCTGATCGGCCGGCCCGACCTGCCGACCCAGCCGCTGGCCCAGCGCGCGGAGTTCATCGCGCGCGATCTTGATCTCGGCGACGCCATTGCCCAGATCGAAAGGCAGCTTGCAGCGAACCCCGAGGATCTGCGCGGCTGGCAGGTGATCGCACCGGTCTATCTCCAGATGGGGCGCTATGACGAGGCGGTTGCCGCCTATCGGCGCATCGTCGCGCTCGAGGGATCGACGCCCGCAAATGACGGCAACCTGGCCGAGGCGCTGCTGCTGGCGGCCGGCGGGGTGGCGGACGAGGAGATCATCGGTCTGCTCGAAAGTGTCGCCGAGCGGGCCCCCAGCGACATGCGCTCGCGCTTCTATCTTGCGGGCGATGCGATGCGGCGCGAGGATTACGACGCGGCTGCGCCGCGTTGGCGGGAGCTGCTCGCCGAGGCGGAGGGCAACGAGCCCTGGCTTGCAAGCGCACGCGAAGGCCTGGCGGTTGCCGAGGCGGCGCTGCGCGGCGAAGCGCCGCCGGCTGCAGCGGGCGAGGTCGACGAGGCCGCGATCCGCCGTATGGTCGACGGGCTCACGGCCCGGCTCGAGGCCGAGGGTGGAACGATCGAGGAATGGACCGACCTGGTCCGGGCGAGACTGGTGCTCGGGGAGGTCGAAGAGGCCCAGCGGATCTATGATCTGGCGTTCGAGGCCTATCCCGACGGCGGCGACCGGGCGCCGCTCGACAGCACTGCGGCCCCGGCCGGACTGACGATTGGTGGAGGTAACCGATGACGCGCAAGCAGAAGAGGCTCAGCATTCTGGCCGGGTTCGCCGTGGTGCTGGCACTGGCGACGACGCTGGTGCTCGTCGCGCTGCGCGACCAGATCGTCTTTTTCTACAGCCCCAGCGACATCGCCGAGCGCGGCGTTGCGGCGGGCGAGCCGATCCGGCTCGGCGGGCTCGTCAAGACCGGCTCGTGGACGCGGGTCGGGGAGACCAATGATTTCGTCGTGACCGACGGGCAGACCGAGATGTCGGCGCGCTATGTGGGCATCCTGCCCGACCTGTTCCGCGAGGGGCAGGGCGTCGTCGCTGAGGGCAGCGTGACCCCGACCGGCAGCTTCCTTGCGTCGAACGTGCTTGCCAAGCACGACGAGAACTACATGCCGCGCGAACTCGTCGAAGAGCTGAAGCGGCGGGGCGAATGGGAGCCCGAGGACGTGGCGCTGGGGGCTTCGCGATGAGCATCGAGCTCGGTCATTTCGCGCTGGTTCTGGCTTTCGCCATCGCCAGCGTTTCGGCCGTGGTGGGGCTGGGCTTCTGGAAGAGCGGCGAGCGGATCGCGGGCTTTTTACAGCAGGCCTCGATCCTGCAGTTCGTGCTGATCGGGGCGGCCTTTGCGGTTCTGGTGCAGGCCTTCGTCCTGTCCGATTTCTCGCTCGCCCTTGCGGTCAATCATTCCCATTCCGACAAGCCGCTCCTCTACCGGATCACCGGGGTCTGGGGAAACCATGAGGGCTCGATGCTCCTCTGGGTCCTCATCCTCGTGCTGTTCGGGGCGGCGGTTGCGGCGTTCGGCCGGCAGTTGCCGAGGGACCTGCTCTCGCTCGTCCTGGGCATGCAATCGCTGCTGACCGCTGCCTTTGCGGGCTTTACCGTCTTTACCTCCAACCCCTTCGAGCGGATGAACCCTGCTCCGCTGCAGGGCATGGATCTCAATCCGGTCCTGCAGGACATCGGCCTCGCCATCCATCCGCCGCTTCTCTACATCGGCTATGTCGGGTTCTCGGTCTGCTTCTCGTTCGCGATCGCGGCGCTGATCTCGGGCCGGATCGACGCGGCATGGGCACGCTGGGTGCGGCCATGGACGCTCCTCTCCTGGGTCTTCCTCACCCTCGGCATCTCGATGGGGTCGTACTGGGCCTATTACGAACTCGGCTGGGGCGGCTGGTGGTTCTGGGATCCGGTCGAGAACGCAAGCTTCATGCCCTGGCTCGCGGGCACCGCGCTTCTCCATTCGGCGCTCGTCATGGAAAAGCGCAATGCGATGAAGGTGTGGACGGTGTTCCTCGCCATCATCACCTTCTCGCTCTCGCTCCTGGGCACCTTCCTCGTGCGCTCGGGCATCCTGACCTCGGTGCACACCTTCGCGTCGGACCCCACGCGCGGCCTCGTCATTCTCACCATGCTCGCCATCCTGATCGGCGGTGCGTTCAGCCTCTTCGCCTTCCGCGCCTCGAGCCTGCGCCAGGGCGGGCTCTTCGCGCCGATCAGCCGGGAAGGCTCGCTGATCCTCAACAATCTCTTCCTTGCGACCGCGACCGGGGCGATCCTCGTGGGCACGCTCTATCCGCTCGTGCTCGATGCGCTGACGGGTCGCTCAATCTCGGTCGGCGCGCCCTTTTTCGATCTGACTTTCGCCGCGATCATGGTGCCACTCTTGATCGTGCTACCCTTCGGGCCTTTCCTCGCTTGGAAGCGCGGGGACCTCGTGGCGGTAACGCAGCGGCTGGCGGGCGCCGCGGGGCTCGCGCTCTTCGTCGCCATTCTCATCTTCGCTTTGTCGGGCGCCTCGATCTCCCTTGCGCCGCTTGGCCTGCTGCTCGGTTTCTGGGTCGGCTTCGGCGCCATCGCCGAGCTGATCGACCGGGCGCGCATCGGCCGGCTTCCCTTCCGCGAAAGCATGCGCCGGCTCTTCGGCCTGCCGCGTACGGCCTGGGCGACGGCCATCGCTCATCTGGGGGTCGGGGTGACGGTTATCGGCGTCGTCTCGGTCACCGCCTGGGAGACCGAGCGGGTCTTGACCATGAATGTCGGCGACGTGACCGAGATCGCAGGCTACAGCATCGCCTTTGACGGCATTCAGGACGTGCCCGGTCCCAATTTCGTTTCCGAGGAAGGCACGTTCAGCGTGACCGCGCCCGACGGGGGCACGCGAACTGCGCATCCGGAACGCCGGATCTATACCGCATCGGGCCAGCCGACGACCGAGGCCGCGATCCTGACCTATGGCTTTTCGCAGGTCTACATGCAGCTCGGCGAGGACGGCAGCGGGGAAAGCCACGTCGTCCGGCTCTGGTACAAGCCCTATGTAACCCTGATCTGGATCGGCACGCTGATCATGGCCGCCGGCGGGCTGCTTTCGCTCAGCTATCGCCGCCTGCGCGTCGGCGCCCCGGCCAAGGCCGCGCGGCCGGGCGAGCGAACGGTGCCGGCCGAATGAAGGGCCTCATCGCATTTCTCTTGGCGCTGACGCTCGCCATCGGTCCGGCCCTGGCGGTCAATCCGGACGAGATCCTCGATGATCCCGTGCTCGAAAGTCGCGCGCGGTCGATCTCGACCAATCTGCGCTGCCTCGTGTGCCAGAACCAGTCGATCGACGACAGCGACGCCCCGCTCGCCTCGGACCTGCGTGTGCTCGTGCGCGAGCGGCTGGTGGAGGGCGACAGCGACGCGCAGGTCCTGCAATTCGTCGTCGACCGTTATGGCGAGTTCGTGCTGCTGCGCCCGGTGCTCGGCTGGCACACCATCCTGCTTTGGTCGGCGGCGCCGCTGATCCTGATCGCCGGCGGGGTTGCGATCTTTTTCGGGATCAGGCGGCGGAAGGCTCAACCGATCCCGGCGGCCGAAGGGCTGACGCTCAGCGCCGAGGAAGAAGCCGCGCTCGCAGCCCTTGCGCGGAACGAAACGCCCTCGGATCGCGCGACCTAGCCTTATTGGCTAGAGCCCTCGACTTGTTCACAGGCGGGGTGAGGGCTAACACGGGAAAAACAACCGGTCCCGCCCGTGCCTTTCGATCTCACATCCTTCCTGCCCGAGGGCGTCTCGGCCACCGTGGCGCTGATGCTGATGGTGGTCAGCTTCTTCACCTCCATGCTGACGGCGACGTTCAGCCTTGGCGGCGGCATGCTGATGCTGGCCGCGCTGGCGCTCGTCTTTCCCCCATCAATCGTCGTGCCGGTGCTCGGCGCAGTGCAGCTCGGCTCCAATGCCGGTCGGGTGGCGCTGCAGTTTCCCCACGTGCAGTGGCGGCTGGTGTTCTGGCTCGGCATCGGGGCGGCCGTGGGTACGGTGGTCGGCGGGCAGTTCGTTGCCATGCTCCCCGAGACCATCTTTGCCATGGCGATCGGCCTCTTCATCATCGTGACGACCTGGCTGCCCCAGCCCAAGCTCGACCTTCACGGCCGCAAGACGCTGGTGGTGGGCGGCGCGGTGATCTCGGCGCTGAGCATGCTGGTCGGCGCGGTGGGTCCGCTGATCGCAATGTTCTTCCGCGGACTTGCGGACCGTCGCCAGCTGGTGGCGACCCAGGCCGCGGCGATGACGCTGCAGAACACCTTCAAGGTCATCGTCTTCATCGCCATCGGATTTGCCTTCGCCGACTTCGTGCCGCTGGTCCTTGCGATGATTCTCGCCGGCCTCGGGGGCACGGCGCTCGGCGGCATGCTGCTGATGCGCGTGCCGGACAGGGCGTTCCGGATCGGTTTCAAGATCGTCGTTACGATCGTGGGACTCGACCTCCTGCGCGGGGCGATCTTCGGCTGAGGCTGGATTACCAAGGTTTAATGTTGGCGTCACTTCAAGGAAAGGCGCGGGGGTCCATATAGGAGGCACTTACTGTTGAGAGCCGTCAAGGAGACCACAATGCGCTCGACTTTCCTCTCTCGCGCCCGCCGCTGGATCGGGGCTTCGGCCCTTGCGATTCTCGCCGGCGTCGGCGGAGGTGCCACCTTCATGGCCACCACCAGCCAGATCGCGACAGCACAGACCCAGATCAACGCGCCCCAGTTTACCCCGGCTGCGCAGATCCAGGTGCCCCAGATCGCTGAGCCCGCGAGCTTTGCGGACCTCGTCGAGGCCGTGCAGCCTGCGGTCGTGTCGATCGTCGTCGAATCCGAGCAGCGCGCGCCTTCGCTGCAGCGCCGGGGCGGCGGTGGCGGCGGCGGCGGCGGGTTCAACTTCGATTTCCCCGACCTGCCGGAGAACCATCCCTTCCGCGATTTCTTCGACCGTTTCAATGACGGCTTCGGCAATCGCGGCAACGAGCCCCAGCAGCGCACGCCGCGCCGCTTCATGGCAGCCGGCTCCGGCTTCGCGATCTCGGCGGACGGCTATTTCGTGACCAACAACCACGTGGTGTCCGATGCCACCCGCGTGACGGTCGTCTTCGAGAACGGTGACGAGCGCGTCGCCGAGATCGTGGGCACCGACGAGCGGACCGATCTGGCCGTCTTGAAGGTCGACGGCGTCGAGGATTTGCCCTTCGTCACCTTCGCCAGCGACGAAACCCGCGTCGGCGACTGGGTGATGGCGGTCGGCAATCCCTTCGGCCTCGGTGGCACCGTGACCGTCGGCATCGTTTCTGCTCGCGGCCGTGACATCGGCGGCTCGTCCTATGGCGATTTCCTGCAGATCGACGCCGCGGTCAACACCGGCAATTCGGGCGGCCCGACCTTCAACCTGCGTGGCGAAGTGGTGGGCGTGAATACTGCGATCTATTCGCCCAATGGCGGAAATGTGGGCATCGCGTTCGCGATCCCCGCCAACACCGTCCAGCAGATCGTTGGCCAGCTGATCGAGAATGGCGAGGTGACCCGCGGGTTCCTCGGCGTGTCGATCCAGGACGTGAACACCGACCTCGCCAACAGTCTCGGCCTGCCCAATGCCCGCGGTGCGCTCGTGACCGAGCCTGCCGAAGGCGGTCCGGCCGAACGGGCCGGAATCAATTCGGGAGACGTGATCACGGCCGTCGACGGCCAGCAGATCAGCAATGCGCTCGACCTGTCGCGGACTATCGCCTCCAAGGGCCCCAACACCGAGGTCGAACTGACCCTGTGGCGCAACGGGCGCGAGGACACGCTGCGCGTGACGCTCGACACCCTCGAGGAAACCGCAGCCCCGACCCCGCCCGCGGAAGTCGAAGAGCCTGCGCAGCCCGACGAGCCCACGCCGTCGAGCATCGGGGTCACCGTGGTGCCCAATGCCGATGACGAAGGCGTCCTGATCCAGGACGTGGATGCAGCCAGCATCGCCGCATCGCGCGGGCTTGCCGTCGGTGACGTGATCCTCGAAGTGGACAACACCCCGGTGTCGACCGCTGCCGAGTTCGAGGCCGCCATCCAGGGCGTCCGCGACAGCGACCGCGGCACGGTGCTGATCAAGACCAGCCGCAACGACAATATCCGCTTCATCGGCCTGCCCCTCGAAGAGTCGGCCCAGTAAGCAGACGTCCTGCCCCGGGGAGCAATCCCCGGGGCGGCCCGCCCCTTCGGGCGCCATTCCCGCGCAGGCGGGAATCCGCTAGGACTGCGGCCGGTCATTTCGCGTTTCCCCCGACGCGCCCGGCCGCCAGCCCCATACGGATCCCCGCCTGTGCCGGAATGGGACCCGCCAGACCCCGTCCGGAGCCCCTTGGATGAAGATCCTTCTGATCGAGGATGACAGGGAAGCCGCCCAGTACCTGATCCAGGCCCTCGACGAGGCCGGACACGTCACCCACCATGCCAGCGATGGCGAGACGGGCTACGCCATGGCCTCGGGCATGGATTACGACGTGCTGGTCGTCGATCGCATGCTGCCGCGACGGGATGGGCTCTCGATCGTCGAAACGCTGAGGGCCGAGGACGACCAGACGCCGGTCCTCATTCTTTCGGCCCTCGGGGAAGTGGACGACCGGGTGACGGGCCTGCGGGCCGGCGGTGACGACTATCTCGTCAAGCCTTATGCGTTCACCGAGCTCCTCGCGCGGATCGAGGTGCTGGCGCGCCGCTCGAGCCCGGCGGAGGCCGCGACCAGATATGAGGTCGGGGACCTTTCTCTGGACCGGCTGAGCCGCAAGGTGGAGCGGGCAGGGGAGGTGATCCTCCTGCAGCCGCGCGAGTTCCGCCTCCTCGAATACCTCATGAAGAATGCCGGCAAGGTGGTGACGCGTACCATGCTGCTCGAGAATGTCTGGGACTATCATTTCGACCCCCAGACGAACGTGATCGACGTGCACATGTCGCGGCTTCGCGGCAAGATCGACAAGGGGCACGCCCAGCCGCTGCTGCATACGATCCGGGGCGCGGGATACATGATCCGTGAATAGGCTGGTCCAGATCTGGCGCACGAGCACCGTCAGGCTGACGGCGACTTTTGTCCTGATCTTTGCGGTCTTTTCGGTCCTGCTGCTGGCCTTCATTACCTTCCAGTCCTCCATCCAGATCCAGCGCCAGCAGGCAGCCGACATCGAGCGGGAGGTGCGTCAGATCCAAAACATCGACCGGGTGCGCGGCATTACGGAAGTCGTGCGCGCTGTCGAGCGCCTCTCCCGGTTGCCGGGGCCGGGGATCTACTATCTGGGCGACCCCACGGGCATGATGATCGTTGGCAACGTCGATGACTTTCCCCCGCTGATCCTGCAGGTGCCCGGCGGCTACAGCTTCAACTACGCGCGGCAGCGCCCTTTCGATGGGGGTGGGGATGCGCCGCAAGGGACGGCGCTCGTGCGTTCGCTCGTGCTCGACAGCGGGCTGCTGCTGGTCGTCGGACGGGACGTCGTGGAGCGTCGCGGGTTCACTGCGATCATCTTCCAGGGCTTTCTCTGGGGCGTCGTCGGCATCATCGTGGCGGCGATCTTTGCCGGCGTCTTCACCTCGATCCGGGTGTTGAAGAGGATCGATGCGATCAACTCGACCTCGAGCCAGATCATGTCCGGCAACCTTTCCGAGCGCGTGCCCGTGACGCGGCGGAACGACGAGTTCGATGCGCTCGCAACGAGCCTCAACGCCATGCTCGATCGCATCGAGGGGCTGATGCAGGGGCTGAAGGAGGTGACCGACAACGTCGCCCATGACCTGAAGACCCCGCTCACCCGCATGCGTAACAAGGCCGAGGCGGCGCTGCGGAGCGGCGGCGAACCCGAGACGCAGCGCGAGGCGCTCGAAACCACGATCGCCGAGAGCGACAAGCTGATCCGCACCTTCAACGCCCTCTTGATGATCGCGCGGGCCGAGGCCGGCGCACCCTCCGGCGCATTCGCCGACGTGGACGTGAGCGCAATCGTTGCCGATGTCGCCGAGCTCTACGGCCCCCTCGCCGAGGACGAAGGCATGGTGATCGAGGCGGCGGTGACGCCGGGCATCGTGCTGCGCGGAAACCGGGAACTGATCGGGCAGGCGCTGGTCAATCTCGTCGAGAATGCCCTCAAATACGGCATGCCCCCCGAGGGCCGGCCCGGGCGGATCATCGTGGGGCTTCGGCCCGAGAACGGCCGGGTGCTGCTGACCGTCAGCGACAACGGGCCGGGAATTCCGGAGGATGATCGGGAACGCGTGATCGAACGCTTCGTGAGGCTCGAGCGCAGCCGCACCGATGCGGGGTCCGGTCTCGGGCTCTCGCTCGTCGCGGCGGTGGCGCGGCTTCATCGCGGCAGCTTCCGCATCGAGGATAACGGCCCAGGCGTGCGTGCCGTCATGGACCTGCCCCAGACCGAAACGCGGCCCGCTCAGGCCTAAGGCTTGCCGGCCGCGCCGGGCGGGGCTATGCCGGACCGATGACCGTCCCTCTCGAAACGCTTCTGTCCGCTTCCCCCTATCTCGCCGGCCTTGCCGTGACCCATGGCGAATGGCTCGCAGACGAACCCCAGGCGGAGCCGGATGCAGCCTTTTCCGCGATCCTCAAGGTTACGGCCGGTGCGGGGCGCGAGGCCCAGACCGAAGCTGAGGTGGCGCGCGCGCTGCGCCTTGCCAAGGGACGAGCCGCATTGCTGGTCGCCATTGCCGAGACGAGCGGCCGGTGGACCACCGAGCGGGCAACCGAGGCGCTTTCCGATCTCGCCGATGCTGCACTCGACGCGGGGCTCGCTTTTCTCGTACGGCGCGCCGTCGACAAGGGCGTGCTGAAGCCAGAAACGCAGGTCGACAATTCGGGCCTCGCGCTCTTCGCGCTGGGCAAGCATGGCGGGCGCGAACTGAACTACTCCTCCGATATCGACATCGTCGCCTTCTTCGACCCGGCGCGGCATGCGCTCGTGGACGGGGCCGAGGCGACGCGCAGCTACACCCGGATCGTCCAGCGGCTCGCGGCCCTGATGCAGGAGCGCGACGCGGACGGCTATGTTTTCCGCACCGATCTGCGGTTGCGCCCTGATCCGGGCTCGACCCCGCTCGCCATCTCCTTTGACGCCGCGCTTGCCTACTATGAGAGCCGCGGCCAGAACTGGGAGCGGGCCGCCTGGATCAAGGCTCGGCCCTGCGCGGGCGACAAGGCGGTGGGCGAGGCCTTCCTCGCCGAACTTGCACCCTATGTGTGGCGGCGCCATCTCGACTTCGCGACCATCGCCGATATCCAGGCGATGAAGCGCCAGATCAACATCGCCAAGAATGTCGGTGCGGCTCGGGTCGCCGGGCACAATGTGAAGCTCGGGCGAGGCGGGATCCGCGAGATCGAGTTCTTCACCCAGACCCAGCAATTGATCGCCGGCGGGCGCGATCCGGCCCTGCGGGTCCGACCGACCTGCGCCGCGTTGGCCGCATTGGCCGGGGCCAACTGGATCACGGAGACGGCCGCGCGCGAGCTCACCGAGACCTACTGGTTCCTGCGCGCCGTCGAGAACCGGCTCCAGATGCGCGAGGATGCCCAGACCCATTCCATGCCCGAGACCGAAGATGAGATCGCGGTCATTGCCGCACTCCTCGGCGAGCCCGATCTGCAAGCGTTCGAAAGCCGTTACGTCGACGCCTTGAATCAGATCCAGAGCTATTACGCCGAGCTTTTTGCCGAAGGGGAAAGCCTCGGCTCGGGGGAGGGCAACCTCGTCTTCACCGGCAGCGACGATGATCCGGGTACGCTCGAGACGCTCTCGGCGATGGGATTTGCCGACCCGGCCAAGGTTTCGGCCACCGTGCGCAAATGGCACTATGGAGGGTATGCCGCGACCCGTGCCGCCGCAGCGCGCGCCCATTTGACCGAACTCCTACCCGCGCTCCTGACCACCATCGCGGCAGCTGGAAATGCCGACGATGCGCTGATGCGCTTCGACAATTTCCTTTCCCGCCTGCCGGCCGGCGTGCAGCTGTTTGCGCTCCTGCGCAATCACGAGCACCTACGCTCGCTCCTCGTTTCGCTGATGGCATCGGCGCCGCGCATCGCCGAGTCCGTTATCGACCGCGCCCATGTGATGGACGCGCTGATCGATCCTGCCTTTGCAGGGGACGTCTCGATGCGCGAGGCGCTGATCGGCAAGATCGATGCCTTCATGCTCGACGATGGCGCCGACTATCAGGAGATGATCGACCGGGCCCGGATCATCGGGCAGGAACAGAAATTCCTGATCGCAACGGGGCTGCTGACCGGGAATGTGACGCCCGAGCGGGCCGGGGAACAGTTCACCACGCTGGCCGAAACCCTGCTGCAGCGGCTCTTCTCCGCGGTCCGTCGCGAGTTCCGCAAACGTCATGGCGATATCGACGGGGCGCGGGCGGCGCTGCTCGGCTTCGGGAAGATGGCAAGCCGCGAAATGACGGCGACGTCGGACCTCGACTTCATCATGCTCTACGACGTTCCGGCGGGCACCGAGGAGTCGGATGGGGAGCGGCCCCTGTCGCCTCCGCAATATTTCACGAGGCTGACGCAGCGCCTCGTGGCCGCGATCACCGCGCCGACCGCCGAAGGCGTGCTCTACGAGGCCGACATGCGGCTTCGGCCTTCGGGCAATGCCGGGCCGCTCGCCACCAGCCTTGCGGGCTTTTCCGCCTACCACAAGGACAATGCCTGGACCTGGGAGCATCTGGCGCTCAGCCGCGCGCGGGTGGTGATGGCGGAGGCGGGGCTCGATGCCGCGATCGACGGGGTAATCGCCGAAACGCTGGCCGCTCCGCGCGATGCCGGCAAGGCAATCGCCGACGTCCTCGAGATGCGTGCCCTGATGACCAAGGAGCGTCCGCAGCGCCACGCTTTCGATCTGAAGCTTGCTTCGGGCGGGCTCGTCGATCTTGAATTCATCGCCCAGTCGGGGCAGCTCGTGGCCGGGGCGACGATCGATGCGCCGCAGGCGCCACCTGCCGTCGTCCTCACGCGCATGGGAGAGACGGGACTGCTGGCCGAGGGCATGCGTCTCGCCGAAATCTACCGGCAATACTCGGCCGTGCTTCAGATCATGAGCGCCGCGCTGGTCGATCCGCTCAAGGACGCCGGCTGGACGCCCGCCTTCCGCGAATTGCTGGCGGGGCTCACCCATTATCCGAGCTTCGAGCGGCTGACCGACGACATTGCGGCGATGCGGGGTGAAGTGGAGGCGGCGGCGTCCGACTGGTACGGCCGCTGGCGCTAGGGCCTATTCGGCCGCCTGGGCGCGCTCCATGGCTGCGATGGGGAGTGAAACCGCCACGGTCGTGCCGAGCGCCGGGCGGCTGTCGATGGCCAGATGTCCGCCGCTGAGCTCGGCAATGGCCCGGGCGATGGCGATGCCGAGGCCCGCCCCCTTGTGCTCGCGGGCGAAAGCGGCGTCGCCGAAGGCGAAGGGCTGCGAAAGCGTCTCGAGCTGTTCCTCGCTCATGCCGATGCCCGTATCGGTCACTTCGATGACGACCCCGTCAGGCGCGGCATAGGCCCCGAGCGTCACCTTGCCACCTGCGGGGGTGAAGCGGATGGCGTTGTCCACGATGTTGCAGACCATCCGGTCGAGCGAATAGCGATCGGCCTTGACCGTCGCGCCCGAGGCTGCGCCGACGACCAGAACGAGGCCGGCCCGGCGCGCCTGCATCGAGAAGCGCCTCGAGGCGGCAAACAACACGTCATCGATCCCGAAGCGTTCTTCCTTCAGTGCCTTCTGGCCGCTTTCGAGCTCGGCAAGCTCGAGAATGGAGGCAAAGAAGGAGAGCAGGCGTTCCCCCGAACCCTTGATGGTATCGACATAGCTCAGATAGCGCGGGTCCCCGAGCGGCCCATAGGTCTGGTGCCGCATCAGCTCGGCAAAGCCGATGATGTGATTGAGCGGGGTGCGGATGTCGTGGCTGAGATGAGCGAGGAACGACGTCTTGGAGCGGCTGGCGGCCTCGGCCTTCAGCTTCTCCTCGTGATAGCGCCGGGCCAGCTGGCGCTGCTCCTCCCGGATAGCGGTCAGAAGCTGTTCGCCGCGTCGGCGCTCGGTGATGTCGGTGACGAGTGTGATGAAGCCCCCATGGCGCAGCGGGCGTTCGTCGATGAGGAGGAACGAGCCATCCTCGCGATGGAGCTCCAGAACGCGGTTGTTCTCGTCTTCGCTGACGACCCGCATGTAGCCGCCACGGACCAGCTGGTTGACCGCCCGATGGTAGGAGCTGCCGGGCATGACGTCCGTGCTGCCACCGAGGCGATGCCGATACTGATCATTGCAGGTGAGGAGCGCTCCCGCACGGTCCCAGCAGGCAACGCCGAAGGGGATGGTCGCGACGAGATCCTCATAGCTGCGGTTTTCCGAGATCAGTATGGCTGACCGGGGGAAGAGCTTGATCGCGAGAGCGACCACGAAGAGCGCCAGGCCGAAGGCGCAAAGGGCGCGCCCGAGGACGCCGCTGCGCTCTGTGCCCAGGACGCCGCTGGCATCGAGGAGGATGAAGAAGCTCGCGCTGCCGAGCATGGATGCAGATATGGCGAGGGTGACCGGAGAGAGCGAACCGGCCAAATGGCCCAGTGTGCCACTCAGAGCGCTGAAGGGTTTGTCGATGGCCGTGGCTTTGTTTTTGCCGAATCCATCACCTTCGGCGCCGGATGTCTCCGCCGACCGCATGTAGTTCTCCGTCAATGACCCAGGGGATAGCCCGTGCGATTGCCCCGCGAAATGGACATTGAATCGTGGCGTCCGCGCTGTCCAGTAGGCTGATTTTGCCGGGCGGCAGGGCGGCCGGATTTTGCGAGTCCAGCGAGTCACTTACGGGGAGAGAAAAATTCTTCTACCGGTAAGGCCTCGTTAACCATGATGGTCGAAATCCGACAGCATTGTGCCAGGCGCCGTTCGGGCCCACGACGCCACGAGCGGCGAGAGGCTGATTCGCCTCAGCCGCTCGCCGTGTCGAGCGTTCGCGCCAGGATGTCGGCGGTGTTCCGGGATAGCCCGCCCGCCTCGGCGAGGCCGCGCAGCGCCCGCTCCGCCGCCTCACGTCGCCCCGGCTCGTAGGTGCGCCAGACGCGGAAAGCGGTGAGCACCCGAGCCGCAACATTGGGGTTGCGCCGATCGACGTCGGCGACGAAGTCGGTAACGAAGCGGAAGCCCGCGCCATCCGCCCGGCCGAACTGGGTGGGGTTGGCATTTGCGAACGAGCCGACCAGCGCCCGCAGCCGATTTGGATTGTTCCGGGGGAAGTCGGGGTCGGCGAGGATCGCCCGCAGCCGTTCGAGCGTACCGCCATGGGGCGCGATGGCGTTTGCCGCGAGCCATTTGTCGTAGACCAGCGGATCGGCGGTGTGGTGGGTGCGGAAATCCTCGAGAAGCGCCTGCGCATCGCCCGTCCAGGCCGCGACCGCGCTCGAAAGCGCAGCAAGCCGATCGGTCATGTTGCCGGCCTCGTGATACTGGGTGGTGGCTCGTGCAGCAGCGCCAGGTGCACCCCCGCGCACGAGGAGCCCGAGCACCGTGTTGCGCAGCGCGCGTCGTCCGGCCTCCGCCGCGCCGGGCGAATAGGGGGTATCGGCGGATCGGGCGTCATAGGCCTCGCCAAGCGCGTGGCCGGCCCGTTCGGAAATGGCGGCAATCAGCGACTGGCGGGCGGCATGAATGGCGTCCGGATCGACCGACTTGCCGATGATGCGCGCGATGTCGGTTTCGGCGGGCAGGGTGAGGGCATGAGCCTTGAAGGCGTCGTCGAGGCCCTCTGCGCCGAGCGTTTCCACAAGCGCATCGGTGAAGGCGTCCGCGTCCGCAGTGCTCAAGGCCGCTCCGTCCACCGCATCGATGATGAGCTTCATCGCGACGTCCTGCAGGGCCTGCCAGCGGTTGAACGGGTCCGCGTCATGGCGGGCGAGGAAGAGCTTTTCGGCCTGGCCGAGGCTGCTTGTGAGGTTGACCGGCGCCGAAAATCCGCGCAGCAGCGATGGCACGGGACGGCTCGCCACTCCCTCGAAGGTGATGGTGGTCTCGCCATCCTCGAGCACGATCAGGTCGCTTTCTACTCGGCCGCCCGAGACGCCGCTCCAGCCCATGTCGCTGCCATTGGGGCCGACGAGCCCGAACCGGACCGGAATCACCATTGGCGCCTTTTCGGGCTGGCCCGGTGTCGGCCGGGTCCGCTGGCGGAAGCTCAGGCTGTAGCGCCGGGTCGCCTCGTCCCAGGTCTCGCCGACCTCCAGGTCCGGAGTGCCGGCCTGCAGATACCATTGCTCGAACTGCGAAAGATCCCGTCCGCTGGCTTCGGCGAAGACGGCGATGAAGGCCTCGATCGTCGTGGCATCCCCATCATGGCGCTCGAAATAGAGGTCCATGCCCTTGCGGAAGCCCGCCTCGCCGAGGAGCGTTGCGAGCATGCGCACGATTTCGGCGCCCTTTTCGTAGACGGTCGCCGTGTAGAAATTGTTGATCTCGCGATAGTTGTCGGGCCGCGCGGGATGGGCGAGGGGGCCGCCATCTTCCGGGAACTGCGTTGCGCGGAGCTTCCGCACGTCTTCGATCCGCGCCACCGGGCGGGACCGCTCGTCCATCGTGAACTCTTGGTCGCGATATACGGTGAGCCCCTCTTTCAGGCAGAGCTGGAACCAGTCCCGGCAGGTGATGCGGTTGCCGGTCCAGTTGTGAAAATATTCGTGCGCGATGACGCTCTCTATGCCCGCATAGTCGACGTCGGTCGCCGTTTCGGGCCGGGCGAAGACCAGCTTGTCGTTGAAGATGTTGAGGCCCTTGTTCTCCATCGCGCCGAAATTGAAGTCGGAGACGGCCACGATGTTGAACACGTCGAGATCGTATTCGAGCCCGAACCGCCGCTCGTCCCAGGCCATCGAGCGCTTGAGGGCATCCATGGCGTAGGCGCACTGTTCCTGCTTGCCGTGCTCGCAATAGATCGCGAGCGCGACCTTGCGGCCCGAGGCGGTGGTGAAGCTGTCATGGATGGCGGCGAGATCGCCGGCGACCAGGGCAAAGAGATAGGCGGGCTTGGGGAAGGGGTCCTCCCAGACCGCATAATGGCGGCCATCGCCCGCATCGCCGCCACCTGAAGGATTGCCGTTCGACAGCAGGATCGGCGCCAGGGCGCGATCGGCCGTCATGGTCACCTTATAGGTCGACAGGATGTCGGGACGGTCGAGGAAATAGGTGATGCGGCGGAAGCCTTCGGGCTCGCACTGGGTGCACCACACGCCGTTCGAGCGGTAGAGGCCCATCAGCCGGGTGTTGGTTTCAGGAGTGAGCCGCACTTCGGTCTCGAGCACGAAGCGCCGGTGGGGGGGCTCCATCAGCGTCAGCGCGTCCGGCGTGGCGGCATAAGCGCTGAGCACGAGCGGCAGCCCGTCGATCGCGATCGTGTCGAGGGTGAGTTCATCCCCATCGAGCACGAGGGGCGTACCTGGCTCGGTATCGCGATTGGGGAGGATGGTGAGCAGGGCGCGCACACGCGTCTCGGATTCCTCGAAGCGCACGTCGAGTTCAACCCGCTCGATCAGGTAGGGGCTCGGCGCGTAGTCCTTGAGGTAGATGGTCTGGTCGGTCTCGGTGCGCATTGGCCTGGGGTCCCTGTGTTCGGGCGGACGCGTTCGGCGCGCCGGTCCCTGTTTCTAGCGGTCTCGGGGCCCTCGTCACAAGGGGAACGCCCGGGTGCCCGATCGCACGCCCCGGCAAAGGCAAACGAGCGGTTTACGAACCGGACTTCGGAGCGTAAAAGACCCGGCCCTGCACCAGACCGCGCCTCATGCGCCCCGGCCTTCGCTCGTGCCCGTCTCCCGGCTGTCACGAGGGAGGCATATTTCCGTTTCGCATGTCGGCCCGAAGGCCGCCCGCGCGTCCTGTGCACGACAAAAACAGGTGTAACATGCTCTCCTGGTTCGAACGGCGTCTCGATCCATATCCGCCCGGTGATCCGACCCAGCCGCCAAAGGGTCTCCTCGCCTTCTGCCTGCATTATAGCCATGGGGCCAAGCGCTGGCTCTTCTTGATGGCGCTACTCGCCGCAGCGATCGCGGCCGGCGAGATCATCCTCTTCGGCTTTGTCGGGGACATCGTCGACTGGCTGGCCAATGCCGATCGCGAGACCTTCCTTGCGACCGAAGGGTGGAAGCTCGGCCTGATGGGGCTCTTCCTGCTCCTCGTCATGCCGACGCTCGTCTTTCTGAGTTCGGCCATCATGCATCAGACGCTGCTGGGGAATTTCCCCCAGCGCATTCGCTGGATGGCGCATCGCTACCTCATCCGGCAGTCGATGACTTACTTCCAGGACGAGTTTGCCGGCCGCATCGCCACCAAGCTCATGCAGACCTCGCTCGCCGTGCGCGAAGTGGTGATGAAGCTGCTCGACATGGTCGTCTATGTCGTCGTCTATTTCACCGGCGCGGTGATCCTAGCGGCGTCCAGTGACTGGCGGCTCGCGCTGCCCTTCATCGTCTGGGTCGGCGCCTATGCCACCGTCATGTGGTATTTCATTCCGCGGCTGGGGCGTATTTCGCAGGCACAGGCCGACGCGCGCTCGACCATGACGGGGCGCATCGTCGACAGCTACACCAACATCGCGACGGTGAAGCTCTTCTCCCATTCGAGCCGGGAAGAAAGCTATTCCAAGGAGGCCATGGAGGGCTTCCTCGACACCGTCTACCGCCAGATGCGGATGATCACCTGGTTCTACCTTGCCGTGCACACGCTCAACGCCCTGCTGCTATTTGCGGTCGGCGCGATCGGCATCTGGTCCTGGCTGGGCGGCGCGATGACGCCGGGAGCGATCGCCGTGTCGCTCGGGCTCGTCATGCGCTTCCAGGGCATGAGCCAGTGGGTGATGTGGGAGATGTCTTCGCTATTTGAAAACATCGGTACGGTGCGTGACGGCATCAACTCGATCTCGCTGCCGCGCGTCGTCGCCGATGAGAAGGACGCCAAGCCGCTGGGCGAGGTCGAGGGCGACATCCGTTTCGAAAAGGTCGGCTTCCACTACGGGAGCGAAAAGGGCGTCATCGAAGGGCTCGACCTGCATGTTCGGCCCGGCGAGAAGATCGGGCTCGTCGGCCGCTCCGGTGCGGGCAAGTCGACGATCGTCAACCTGCTGCTGCGCTTTTACGATCGGGAGAGTGGCGCGATCCGCGTCGACGGCATCGATATCGCCACGGTCAAGCAGGATTCCCTGCGCGCCAATATCGGCGTCGTGACGCAGGACACCTCGCTGCTCCACCGATCGGTCCGCGAGAACATCGCCTATGGCCGGCCCGATGCGACAGACGAGGAGGTCATCGCCGCGGCGCGTCTCGCCGAAGCTCATGACTTCATCATGGAGCTTGCAGACGCCCAGGGGCGGCGGGGATATGACGCGCATGTGGGCGAAAGGGGCGTCAAGCTTTCGGGCGGCCAGCGCCAGCGTATCGCCATCGCACGCGTGCTTTTGAAGAACGCGCCGATCCTCGTGCTCGACGAGGCGACGTCCGCACTCGACAGCGAGGTCGAGGCCGCCATCCAGGGGCAGCTCAACATGCTCATGGAGAACAAGACGGTGATTGCGATCGCCCATCGGCTGTCCACCATCGCGGCCATGGACAGGCTGGTCGTGCTCGACAAGGGCCGGGTGATCGAGCAGGGCACGCACGCCGAACTCCTCGAACAGGGGGGTGCCTATGCCCGCCTCTGGAACCGCCAATCGGGCGGCTTCATCGATATGGACGCTGCCGAAGAGGCTGCCGAATGAGTGCATCGGGCGGGGCCATCGGTTCCGCCCGACCGCTTGTCCGCGACAGGGAAGGCGTGATCGGCTAGTGCTGGGGGAACGCTTCCCCGATCCTGCCGTTGCCCTCCGCCCATGAAGTTCGTCGACGCCATCAACCGAATGTTCGAATCCTGGATCGATCCGTTCGGTCCGGCGGGGCGACCCGTGCCACCTACCGGCACCGTCGCCTTTTTCTGGCATCATTTGCGCCAGGCCCGGCTCCCCTTCATCGCACTGCTCATCCTCGGCGGCCTCGTCGCGCTGGTCGAGGCGGGGCTCTTCTATTTCGTCGGACGGCTCGTCGATCTGCTCGATGGCAGCACGCAGGCCGAGGGGTGGGCGGGGCTGATCGACCGGCATGGCGCCGAGCTTACCTTCATGCTGGTCGTCATCCTCCTCATCCGCTTCGTCGTCACCTGGGCCTCGGCGCTGGTCGAGGAACAGACCATCAATACCGGCTTTTACAATCGCATCCGGTGGCAGTCCTACACCCACGTCTCGCGCCAGAGCCTCTCCTTCTTCCAGAACGATTTCGCCGGCTCGGTCGCCACCAAGGTCTGGCAGTCGGGCGGGTCGGTCGGCGATTTCATGGTGAGCCTGATCCAGGTCGTCTGGTTCATCGGCGTCTATACCGTCACCACCATGGTTCTGGTCGCCCAGCTCGACTGGCGGCTGGCGGCGCTGGTGGGCCTCTGGATCGCGATCTTCGCCGTTCTGGCGCGCTATTTCGTCCCGCGCATGCGCAAGTTCTCCGCCGCCACCGCCGAGAGCGCCTCGGCGCTGTCTGGCCGCATCGTCGACAGCTATTCCAACATCCAGACGCTGAAGCTCTTCGGCAATGCAGACGAGGACAATCGCTACGTCAGGCGCGGTTTCGAGACGTTCCTTGCGGCCATGATCCGCATGACGCGGACGATTACGGCGGTGCGCGCATCGATGGCGATGCTGTCCGGGATCATGATCGTCGCGATCGGCGCGCTCGCGATCCATCTCTGGACGCAAGGATCGATCAGCGTCGGCGGGGTCGCCTTCACCATGGGGCTCGTCCTGCGCCTCTACAATCTGCTCGGCCGCATGATGACCCAGCTCAACGGGCTGATGCGCAATTTCGGCACGGCGCAGAACGCGGCCGAACTTATCGCCCGGCCACTGGACCTCGTCGACGCGCCCGACGCCACGGAGCTGCAGGTTACAGAAGGTGCGATCCGCTTCGAGAACGTCCATTTCCATTATGGCCGGCCCGGGGGGATCATCTCAGGGCTCGATCTCTCGATCGCCCCCGGCGAGCGCGTCGGGCTGATCGGACGCTCGGGGGCCGGCAAGTCGACTCTCGTCAACCTGCTGCTGCGTTTCTATGACCTCGAGCAGGGCCGGATCACCATAGACGGGCAGGACATCGCCCGCGTCACGCAAGACTCGCTGCGGCGCAATATCGGTGTGGTGACACAGGATACCGCGCTCCTGCACCGCTCGGTGCGCGCGAACATCGTTTTCGGTCGACCCGACGCCACCGACGAGGAGATGACGACCGCCGCCGAGATGGCCGAGGCGGACAGCTTCATCGAGACGCTGGCCGACCCCAAGGGCCGGACGGGCTATGACGCCCATGTCGGGGAGCGGGGGGTAAAGCTCTCCGGCGGGCAGCGCCAACGGGTCGCCATCGCCCGCGTGCTCCTCAAGGACGCGCCGATTCTCGTGCTCGACGAGGCGACCTCGGCGCTCGACAGCGAGGTGGAAGCGGCGATCCAGTCCCAGCTCGAATCGCTGATGGTCGGCAAGACGGTGATCGCCATCGCCCATCGGCTCTCGACGATTGCGGCCATGGATCGGCTCATCGTGCTCGACAAGGGGCGGATCGTCGAGGAGGGGACCCACGCCCAGCTCGTGGCGTTGGGCGGGCACTATGCCCAGCTCTGGTCGCGCCAGTCCGGCGGCTTCATCGATGTCGGTGCCGATGGTGGCGCCGAGGAGGAAGCGGGGGTCTAGCGGACTTCACCGCCCGGCGAATGCCCGGTAAGCTCCCTTGAAAAAGGGGAGGAAGACCATGGGCGCCACCACACTCAAGCGCAGCGACGTGAACGAAATCATTGCGAGGGGTGACGCCTTCATCCGCTCTTTCGGCTATATCCTGCCGCCCTTCGCTTACTGGTCTCCCGAGGATTTCCGGTCGCGGGCAGGGCAGATCGAGGGCATCAGGGCCGGCGCGCTAGGCTGGGACATCACCGATTTCGGCCTTGGCGATTTCGAAAAGAGCGGGCTCTTCCTCTTCACCGTGCGCAACGGGTCGGCGGCCGATCTCGCACGCGGACGGGGCATGCTCTACGCCGAAAAGGCGATGATCGCCCGCAAGGAGCAACTGACCCCGACCCACACCCACAAGGTGAAGGCCGAGGACATCATCAATCGCGGCGGGGGCACGCTCGTGCTCGAACTCTGCGGGGATGCCGACGGAAGCCCTGACCGCGATCGACCGGTGACGGTGCGCTGCGACGGGATCGAGCGCAGGATTGCGGGCGGTGACAAGCTGAAGCTCTCTCCGGGGGAGAGCGTCACGCTGATGCCCGGAGATTGGCATGCCTTCTGGGCCGAGGGTTCGGATGTGTTCGTCGGCGAGGTTTCGACCGTCAATGATGACGCGGGCGACAACTATTTCGCCGACCCGCGCGTGTCGCGGTTTTCCGGGCTGCAAGAGGATGTAGCGCCGACCCGCCTGCTCGTCTCCGATTATGCTTCCTTTCTCTGATCAATATCGGGCGAGCGAACCGATCCGGCGCTGCCGGACTTGTCGGAAGGCCGGGTGAGGGGCAGTCTGAAGGCGTGGATATGGCCACGCTCTTCTTTGCTGCCCCGCCGCCAATTGTCCGGCCGCCCGTTTTGGAACCGAAATGACTTATGCAATAGCGCCAGTCGAGGAGCGCCGCCTGCTCGGCATCGCCCTCGTGCTGATCGGTTTCCTGTTTTTCACGCTGATCGATACCTCGAGCAAATGGCTGAGCGGGCAGGGCTTCCCGACTAACCAGGTCGTGTTTCTGCGCTACGCGGTGCATTTCGTCCTGATCATCGCGCTCTTCGCGCCGCGACGGGGCACCGCGCTCGTCAAGACGGCACGTCCGGGCCTCGAAATTGCGCGGGGGCTCTGCCTGCTGGGGTCGACGATCACGAACTTCCTCGCCATTTCCGTGCTGCCGCTGACGGTCACCGGGTCGATTGCCTTCACCATGCCCCTGATGATCTGCGCGCTCTCGGTGCCGTTCCTCGGCGAGAAGGTCGGCTGGCGGCGCTGGCTCGCCATTCTCGTTGGCTTCGGCGGAGTCCTGATCATCGTTCGGCCCGGCACTGAGGCGTTTCATCCGGCAGCGCTCCTGTCGCTGCTCTCGGCGGGCTTCACGGCCTTCTACATGCTGCTCACCCGCAAACTGGCGGGGGTTGATTCGGCGGCGACGCAGCAGTTCTACTCGGCAGCGATTGCGGTGGCCTGCATCACGCCCTTCGCCTTCCACGGGTGGATGTGGCCCTCCGATCCCGCGACCTGGGTCGCGTTCTTCATGATGGGCGTGGCGGGCGTTGCCGGGCACATGCTAGTCTCCATCGCCCACAGGCTCGCCCCCGCTTCGGTCATCGCGCCCTTCTCGTACTTCCAGATCGTCTTCCTCAGCATTTCGAGCTGGCTGATTTTCAACCAGCCCCCCGACGTCTGGATCTTTGTGGGCGCGCCGGTCGTGATGGGCTCGGGCCTCTACATCTGGCTGCGCGAGCGCAAGCTTCAAAAGCAATTGAGCGCGCCGATCGAATAGTCACACCGGCGTGCCTTCTTGAGCGGCGGCCCTCGAGCGGCTAGCTCTTGGGCATGAGCACGCCACACCTGATCCTGCCGAACCGCACTGCGCCGCTGCCGGCCGATATCGCCTATCTTCGCGAGAAATACCCGCGCGAGACCTGGGACGCGCATCGCAATTTCGGCGACACCGCGCGGTTCTGGATGCAGATGCACGACATGTTTCGCGAACTGGGCGGCATGCTGAAGACCGCAACTCATCATTTTCGCGAAGGCGGAATGGCGCCTGAGGAGTTCCACCGCTTCTTTGCGCCGCGCCTGCGCTATTTCCTCGGGCATCTCGAGGGGCATCACGGCATCGAGGATGCGCAGTATTTTCCGCTCTTCAGGAGCTACGACAAGCGCTTGATCGTTGGGTTCGACCTGCTCGAGGAAGACCATGAATATATCCACGAGCAATTGATCCTGTCGGCGCAGACCGGCCA
This sequence comes from Arsenicitalea aurantiaca, assembly GCF_003994485.1. Classification (GTDB taxonomy): domain Bacteria; phylum Pseudomonadota; class Alphaproteobacteria; order Rhizobiales; family Devosiaceae; genus Arsenicitalea; species Arsenicitalea aurantiaca. The sequence continues at coordinate 44,270 of NZ_RZNJ01000003.1, read as the reverse complement.
GGCCTTCATTGCGGCGCTGGCAGAGGAAGGCGACGCCCGCCGGTTTGCGGCCGATGCCTATGCGGAAAGCGCGGACCGCCTGCTCGACTGGCTGCTGCGGCATCTGGCCGATGAGGAGGATCTCGTCATGCCAACGATCATCGAGCACACCGAGACGGCACTCTTTTCCCGCTAGGCGCGAGCGCGGCGCAGCAGCCCGCTCCCCGGCGCGAAGAAGAGCGCGAGAAGGAAGACGGCCGTCTGCAGCAGGATGATCGTAGGCCCCGGCGCCGCGTCGATGTGGAAGCTGATGAGCGTGCCCATCACGCTTGCGCCGATCGCCACCGTCATGGCGACTGCCAGCATCCGCCCAAAACTGCGCGTGACGAGGAAGCCGATAGCCCCCGGTGCGATGAGCATGGCGACGACGAGGATAATCCCCACTGCCTGGATCGACGCCACGATAGTGAGGGCGAGCAGCGTCAAAAGCCCATAATGCAGGAGCCCGACCGGCAGGCCCACCGTCCGAGCGTGCTGGGGATCAAAGCAATAGAGCAGGAAATCGCGCTGCTTGATCAGAACGATGGCGAGCGCGCCGCCGGCGACGACTGCCGTTTCGACCAGATCCCGCGGGGTGACCCCCAGAATGTTGCCGAAGAGGATGTGGTCCAGATGCTGGTCCGTCGGTATGCGCGTAAAGAGCACGAGCCCGAGGGCGAACATGCCCGAAAAGACGATGCCCATCGCCGTATCTTCCTTGATGCGGCTGTTGGCCTTGAGATAGCCCGTCGCGAGCGCGGAAAAGAGGCCGGCAACGAACGCCCCGAGCGCCAGCGGCAGTCCGGCAGCATAGGCCAGCACGATGCCCGGCAATACCGCGTGGGAGATCGCATCGCCCATCAGCGACCAGCCCTTGAGGACGAGGAAACACGATAGGGCAGCGGACACCGCGCCGACGAGCACCGCCACGAGCAGCGCGCGCTGCATGAAGTCAAAGCTCAGCGGAAGGGCGAAGAAGTCCCAGAGCGCGCTCAAGCGATCCCCCCCGCACGGCGCCGCGCAGCGAGCCGCCCATGCTTGGGCGCAAAGACGAAGGCGAGGAGGAAGAGCAGCGTCTGCAGCGTGACGATGACCCCACCCGTCGCCCCGTCGATGAAGAAGCTGAGATAGGCGCCGAAAAAGGAGGTTCCGGCGCCCAGTGCGACCGAGATGATGAGGAGGCGGCCGAACCTGTCGGTCAGGAGATAGGCCGTTGCCCCGGGCGTCACGACCATGGCGATGACGAGGATCGCGCCGACCGTCTGGAGCGCGGCGACCGTGAGCGCAGAGAGGAGCGCGAAAAAGAGGATCTGCAGGGCCCGCGGATTGATGCCGACCGTCCGCGCATGGCTCTCGTCGAAGAAGACGAGCATCAGATCCTTCCACTTTGCGAGGAGAATGACGAGTGACACGGCCGCGATGATGACGACCTGTACGGTGTCGGCGTCGCTGATGCCCAATATGTTGCCGAGCACGATCGACTGGACGTCGACTGCGGTGGGCCTCAGCGAGACGATGAAGAGCCCGAGCGCGAAGAAGGCGGTGAAGACGATACCGATGATCGCGTCCTCGCGGAGCCGTGTCCGCTGCCGGACAAGCACCATGGAGAGCGCGGCGAGAATGCCGGAAAAGAACGCCCCCACCGCGTAGGGCAGGCCGGCAAGATAGGCGATCGCAACGCCCGGCACCACGGCATGCCCCAGGGCGTCGCCGATCAGCGACCAGCCCTTGAGCATCAGATAGGCCGAAAGAAAGGCGCAGGCCCCTCCCACGAGCGCGCCCACCCACATCGCCCGGACCATGTACTGGTACTCGAAGGGGGCGAGGAGTTCGATCATTTGGCCGGCCGTCCGCTGCCCGAATGCGGACCGCCCGCATCCGCTTCGCCGTAAAAGACGACCGGACGTTCGTCATCGGTGAGGACGGTGACGCGGCGCTGGTCGCTGTCGTCGTGCAGATCGGCGCCCTGGAGCTCGAAATGCCGGAGCACCCCGCCAAAGGTCCGCTCGAGATTGGCTCGGGTGAAGGTGGTGGCCGTCGGGCCTGAGGCGATCACGGTGCGGTTGACGAGAACGACCTGGTCGCAGAAGTCGGGCACGCTGCCCAGATTATGCGTGGAAACAAGCATCAAGTGCCCGCTGTCCCGCAACTGGCCGAGGAGTGCGACGATGGCGCTCTCGGTCTGGACGTCGACCCCGGTGAAGGGCTCGTCGAGGAGGATAATCCTGCCCTCCTGTGCGAGCGCGCGCGCAAGAAAGACGCGCTTCTTCTGTCCGCCGCTGAGTTCTCCGATCTGGCGCTTGCGGAAATCGGCCATTCCCACTCGATCGAGAGCCTCGGACACCGCCTTGCGATCGGCAGGCGAGGGGAGGCGTAGAAAGCCCATATGGCCGTAGCGCCCCATCATGACGACGTCTTCGACGAGCACCGGAAAGTTCCAGTCAACCTCCTCGGCCTGGGGGACGTAGGAGACGAGATTGCCCTTGAGAGCCGCCTTTACCGGTTGCCCGGCAATGGTCACGCTGCCGCGCTGGGGCCGAAGCAGACCCATGATCGCCTTGAAAAGCGTCGACTTGCCGCCTCCGTTGACGCCGACGAGGCCGCAGATCGTGCCGCCCTCGAGGTGAAAGCGCGCGTCCCGCATGGCCACGGTGCCATTGGGATAGGCAACGGTGACATCCTCGACCCGGATCGAGGGCAGGGGCTCCGGACGCGCGTCGCGCCAGGCCTCATGCGGCACCTCGCGCGATAATGGCGTCATCGCCCGAAGCCTGCCGCAATGGTCTCGACGGTCACTGAGAGAAGGTCGGCAAAGGTCGGGACGGGCCCGTCCGGCTCGCTGAGGCTGTCGACATAGAGGACGCCGCCATAGGCTGAACCCGTCTCCTGCGCCACCTGCCGCGCTGGACGGTCCGACACGGTGCTTTCGGAAAAGACGACGGGGATGGCGTTTGCCCGTACCGCGTCGATCACCGCGCGCACCTGTTGCGGAGTGCCCTGCTGATCCGCATTGATCGGCCAGAGATAGAGTTCGCGCAGCCCGTAATCCCGAGCGAGATAGCTGAACGCGCCCTCGCTCGTCACGAGCCAGCGCTGCTCCTCGGGAATGCTAGCGAGCCGCTCTCGAAGAAGCGCGTCGATGGCTTCGATCTCAGCCGCATAGCGTTCGGCATTCCGCGCATAGACCTCGGCATTCTCGGGGTCGTGGAGCGACAGGGCCTCCCGGATGTTTTCGATATAGATCACCGCATTGGCTGGCGACATCCACGCATGGGGGTTGGGATTGCCGCCATAGGGGCCGTCATTGATGGGAATGGGGGTAATCCCCTCGGTGACGACGGCCTGCGGCACGTCGCGCAGGTTCTGGAAGAAGGGCTCGAACCAGCGTTCGAGGTTCATGCCGTTCCACAGAACCAGATCCGCATCCTGCGCGCGGACGATGTCCTGCGGCGTGGGCTGATAGCCGTGCACTTCCGCCCCGGGGCGCGTGATCGATAGAACCTCGGCGGCGTCTCCCGCAACGTTCCGCGCCATGTCCGCGATGATGGTGAAAGTCGTCACCACCCTGAACGGCTCCTGCGCTGCCGCGGGCCCGATTAGGGCAAGGCCGGCGAGGAGGCTGGCAATGAGACGGCGGCAGGCGGCAGGCATAGGCAGGTCCTCTCAGTTGCGAATAATTCCTATTAGCAGAAATGCTGCGTGGTTTGTCAACGGTCATGCAGGCTCCCGGTTGCGTCTTTGAGGGAGGATGCAACAGAGACTTGGCGCGGGCCTGCCGAAGGTCTACATGTGGGAAACGCAGTATAGGCTGTCGGGGATCATGGACTGCCCCACGAGATGATCGGCACGCTTCAACGCATCGCGATGGCACTGCTTATGCTGGTTGGCATGGGCGTGCATGGCTTTGGCCCGCTCGTTGCGGGCCCGCTGCCGCACGCTGATGCCGATGCGAGCCTCGCTGCCGTCTCCGCGCCTGCCAATCCGCTGGCTCTGCGCTCGGCAACCGCGCTCGTTCCCCTCCAGCCCGCCCACCTCCGCACGGCGCCGCCCGAGGATCGTGACGGCGCCGCGCCCGGTCCTGCCGGCATCGCGTCAGGCCTCGACCTGCCCGCCGCATTGGCATTCGAGCCCGATTGCGCCGGAGCGCCGCGCCTCCATGCGGCCAGTTTCGTTCACTTCGACGCCTGCGCGCCTCCGGTGAAGGTGAGCTAGCGCCTGAGGCGCATCTGGCCCATCGGGCCATCTCCAAACTCCCATCAGGATAGCGCGCCGGCCATCGCCGTGCGCAACGGCGTGCCGCGTGCCGCCGGGAAAGTGAATGAAATCATGACACTCTCGATCACCGAAGAGGGCGCCTCCGCGGCCGCCCCGCAGACCATGTCGACAACCCGCGCCGTGCTCGGAGCGCTGCCGGCCATATTCCTCGTTCTGGGTTACGCCTGGGGCACCATCGCCACCATCGGCTGGGTGATCGCGATGGTGCTTGGCGGATCCGTACTCGCCTTTGCGTTGGTGGGGTTGCCCGGCGTCGCGCTGGGCGGCTGGATCACTCTGGGATTTGTCCGGTCCGCGATTGCGGGCGAACGCGAGCATGGCTGATCGGCATGCCGCGAGGTGCTTGTCAAAAGGCCGTAAAAGCAATACGATGCGCCATCGACATTTGGCTGACGTTCGGCCGTTTCGCCCCTGCCAAGGCTAGACGTACCTAGACTCCAAACATCGACTGGCCGGGCAAAGGCGCGCTGTTTCTGCCGTCCTGAGCTCACTGAGACACTAAGCAAGAGGACAGCACCCATGGAAACGGGCACCGTCAAATTCTACAACGATCAAAAGGGCTATGGCTTCATCCAGCCCGACAATGGCGGCAAGGACGTGTTCGTGCACGCCACCGCTCTTGAGCGTGCCGGCCTGCGCGGCCTTTCGGAAGGTCAGAAGGTTTCCTTCGACACCGCCGAAGATCGCCGCAGCGGCAAGATGGCCGTGAACAACATCAGCGCTGCCTGATCGTTCGTTTCGCCTAAGTCTTCAGTCGGGCGCCCCTCGGGGCGCCCGATTTCGTTTCCGGCGCATGTGAAAGGGCGATCGTCCTCCCCGTGGCGCGTCGCCGCGCGCGATCTGCGACGTTTCGATGACAGAGCAGGCGCCATTGTAGTCAAACTGTCATCTTCCTCCCTTCATCTGCACCCCGGCTAGACCGGAGATGCAGATGCTGGACCTCAACGATTTGCGACTCTTCGTCCACATCGTGGACAACCAGGGCATTCTGAAAGCGGGGCGAGCCCTTTCGCTGCCGAAGTCGACCATCAGCAGGCGGCTTGCCGCACTCGAGGACCAGCTGAAATCCCGCCTCATGGTGCGCAGCGGCGAAGGCTTTCGGCTGACACCGGCCGGTGAGCGTGCCTACCGCGCGGGTCGGATCGTGACCGATGCGGCCAGCACTGCCGAGGCCGACCTGCTGGCAGAGCGCGACGAGATTTCCGGCCGCGTGTCGGTCAGCGTCTCGACGCTTCTCGAGCCGATCATTGCCCCCTGGCTCGCCGAGATGACGTCTCGCCATCCCCGCCTCTCGATCGCGCTCGACATGGCGACGCGCGATCTCGATCAGGCCGGCGACGGGTTTGACCTGCATCTGCTTGCCCATGACTGGGAGTTGCGCGATTCCGCGCTCATTCAGCGCCGCATCTGCCGCAATCCCATGATGCTCGTTGCGCACCAAGGGAAGGGCATCGACCCCTCGGTGCAGGGTGGTGCCGAAGTGCTCTCCGGGACGCCGCTGCTCGCCTACGGCCTGTCGCTCGGGCCGAGACGCTTTGATCTGGTTGACGCTGGAGAGCGTCGCCAGATCGCCCTGGACCCGCGCGTCGTCACAGCCGATACGAGGAGCCTCGTGGCGCTGGTCAGGGCAGGGGCGGGCATCGCGCTCCTGCCCGAATATGCGGTCCGTTCCGCACTGAGCTCTGGCGAACTCGTGGAGGCGATCCCGGGATGGGCCGGACCGTCGGTGACCATTTCGCTTCTCAGCCCGCCACGACGGTTGATGAACCCGACGCTCCGGCATGTGGCCGACACGCTCGGCGCAGCAGCGAAATCAGCCATTCTCGAGCGCCAGCCCCTCCCGAAAGCGGGACAGGGCGTCCCGATCGGGCGGACCTCCGATTTCATCCAACTGTCATCCGCCGCTCTTAGCCAGTCCGGGCGCGCCGCAGAACCGAGCCGGCCCGCGCCACACACTCCAAAGCGCGAGAGCGAGACCGAGATGAACACCTTTACCAAAGCCATCGGCGCCGCGGCCCTGACCGCCGCCATCGCCGCCCCGGCAGCCGCCCAGGATGCCTCCGGGCCGCTGGTTCTTTACACCAATGACTTCGAAGGCGTGATCACCGACCGGTTTGAAGCCGATACCGGGCGCGAGATCGACGTGGTCCAGATGAGTGGCGGGGAAATCCTCGCCCGCATCGCGGCAGAAGCCTCCAACCCGCAATGGGATGTGCTCATCTTCAACGGTTCCTACAGCTTCCACGGGCTCGACCAGCAGGGCCAGCTTCTGCAGGGCGTGGAGCCGGCCAATCTCGACAATCTCAACGAACTCGGACGGACATATCTTGCCGAGAGCCGCTCCTGGTTCCCCATCGGGCTGGCCGCATCCTGCGTCATGCTCTATCGCACCGACCTGATCGAAACGCCCCCGCAGAGCTTCGCGGACCTTGCCGATCCCGCCTTCAACGGCATGTTCGGCATGGCCGATCCCGCCGTGGCTGCGCCGGCCTATCCCTGCGTCGCAGAGTTCTTCAACAGCCTTGGCCAAGAGGAAGCGGAAGCCTATTTCACCAGCCTCTTCGATAACGGCCTCCGCGTCTTCCGCACCAACGGGCCGGTCGGCCAGGCGCTGAGCTCAGGCGACATCGCGCTGGCGCTGATCACCTCGCAGGTCGCGTTCTCGCTCAAGGCCGCAGGTGAGGTGCCGGTGGAAGTGGTCTGGCCCGAAGACGGTGCGCCCGGCGTGGTCCGTGGCGTCGGCATCCAGGCGCAGACGGCGCGCCCGGAAGCGGCAAAGGCCTTCGTTGAATGGCTGCTCGAGCCCGCGACGCAGACCTATCTCGGCGAGGCGGCTCCCGCCGATGGCCTGTTCGAGCCGACGGTGACCGGCGCGGTGCGTCGCGCCGATGGTCCGGCTGAGGGTTCGGTCTATCGCGTTGCCCCTGACGATTTCGCCGTCGCCAACGAAGCGGCGATCAAGACCTGGTTCGCCGACCGCGCGCTCGACTAGAGCATCATGGCCCCGGAGCGCCTTGCGCTTCGGGGCTCTCACTTGCGAGGACGCCATGACGGATCTCACGCGCGGCGGCCCTGCGGGCCTCGCCGCATCGCCCGCACGCATCGGATTTGGTCGCCGCCTGCGCCTCAAGGCCGAGGATGGGCTGGGTATGCTCGTTGTCCTCGCCCTGATCGTCCTCGTTCTTGGCCCGATGGCGACGGTTCTGGTGCAGGCCTTCTGGCCGGGCATGTTCACCCGGCAGATGGCCGAACCGGGCTTCTCGGGCCTGCTCGAGGTCTTTTCCCGTCCGCTCTGGCAACGCTCGCTCACCAATTCGCTGTTTCTTGCCGCCGTCTCTGCTGTCGCTGGCGGCCTGCTCGGGACAGTGCTGGCCGTGCTGCGGCATTCGACGCGCATGGCGCTCGGGCCGGCGCTCGACATCGCCTCCTGGGCCATCATCGTCCTCCCCTCTTTCATCCTGGCGCAGGGCTGGATCCTGTTTGCGAGCCGTGGCGGCATCGCAAATCAGTGGCTGGGCTGGAGCATCGTGCCGGACATGGTGTTCAACCCCTGGGGCCTTGCCGCGGTGATGAGCCTCAAGGCCTTTCCTTTCGCCTATCTCACGGTGTCTGCCGCCATGCAGTGGCGGATGGATGATTTCTCGCATGCCGCCAAGCTCTGCGGGGCATCACCCCTGCGCGTGCTCGCCACGATCCAGATCCCGATGCTCGTGCCGGCGGTGCTTTCAGGCGCCATCCTGATTTTCATCGACGTGCTCGGCGACTTCGGCCTGCCCGCAGCCCTCGCGACCACCTATCGGTTTCCGACCCTGACTTATGCAATCTACGTGGCGATCAACCAGTCGCCGATCCGGTTCGATCTTGCCGGCGTGCTGGCCTTTTACGTCACCGGCATCATGCTTCTTGCGGTGATGGCCTATTTCTGGATCCTCAGAAACCGCCGCTATGACTTCCTCGGTGGCAAGGCACAATTGCGGGGCGCACCGGGCGGTCCGCGCTCCAAATGGTCCGATGCGATCGCGCTCGTCGCTCTCGGCCTGGCGATCGTCGTTCCCCTGGGGTCGAGCGTTCTCGTCTCCTTCACCCGCTCGCTCTCACAGGGGCTGGCCCCGGCCAACCTCACCCTGGAGCACTATGGCTATGTCCTCCAGACGGGCGGTGCGTTCCTGTCGGCGCTGGGCAATTCAATGGGCATTGCCGTTGCGGCCGCTCTCGCGAGCGGCGTGCTCGCGGCGATGGCCGCCTATGTCGTCACCTTTTCCGACTTTCGGCTCAACCGCCTGATCGATCTGACCTGCACGCTCAGCCTCGCGGTTCCGGGCGTCGTGCTGGGCATCGGGTACATCTTCGTTTGGAATTCCCCTGCTCTCGATGATTTGGGCCTCGCCCTTTACGGCAAGCCCGTCATCCTCGTGCTTGCCGGCACTGCAGGGGCGGTGCCGATCGCAGTTCGCGTCCTGCTCGGGGCGATGGCGCAGGTGCCCGCCTCCATGTTGTCGGCAGCGGCCATGCAGGGCGCCGGCCTCGCCCGCCGTCTCGCCACCATCGTCGTGCCGATCATCGCGGCCGCCTTGGTCTCGGCTACGCTCACCGCCTTCGGCTCGGCCGTATTCGACCTCGCGATCAATTCCATCCTTCGCCCGCCGCGCCTCGACGTGCTGCCGGTCTATGTCAACCGCGCCTTCGAACAGGGCATGTTCGGGGCCGCGACGGCGGCGACGCTGGTTGCGGGCGGAACAACCATCCTCGTCATCGTCGGCGTCCGGGCTCTTTCGGGCATGCTGATCCGGCGCCTCTTCGGCGCGACCACCAAATCCTGAGGACGGCAAAGATGCTGACCATCAAAGACCTTTCCCGCCGCTTCGGCGCTGCTGCCGCGCTCGATGTCTTCAGTCTTTCGGTTCCCGAAGGCGAGGTTGCCTGCCTCGTAGGGCCTTCGGGTTGCGGAAAATCCACGCTCCTTCGGCTGGTTGCAGGGCTCGACCGGCCCGATGCGGGTTCGATCGCGATCGGCGGCGAAACGATTTCCGAGCCGGGCTGGGCCTTGGAGCCGCACAAGCGGCGGCTTAACATGGTGTTTCAGGACTACGCCCTCTGGCCGCATATGAGGGTCCGGAACATCATCGGCTATGGCCTCAATCGCCTGCCCGCGCCAGAGCGGATGGAGAAGGTCGACCGCCTCCTCGAACTCATGCAGATCGCCGATCTGGCCGATCGCCTGCCATCGCAGATTTCGGGAGGCCAGCAGCAGCGCGTCGCGATTGCGCGCGCCCTCGCGACCGATCCGGACGTGCTTCTCTTTGACGAGCCGCTTTCTAGTCTCGACGTACAGTTGCGGCTCGAGATGCGGCGCGAATTCGGGTCGCTGTTCAAGGCGCTCGGCAAGACCGTGCTTTACGTGACCCATGACCCGCTCGAGGCCTGCGCCTTTGCGGACACGCTGGTCGTCATGAGCGCAGGTCGGATAGAGCAGATGGGGAGGCCCGAGGCCCTCTTTGCCGCGCCGAGGTCTGCATGGATCGCGACCCTTGCCGGGTATGACACGCGGCTCGATGGAACTGTGGTTTCGCGTGCCGAGCATGAGATCCGCGTCAGGCTGGGCGATCAGGCGCTATCCGTGCGACCGCCCACCGCGCCGGTGTCCGAGGGTGATTCGATCCGGCTGATGGTTAACCCAGGCCGGCTTCGGCTGGTCGACGCTGATGGACACCAGGATAACGCGCTTTGCGGCACGGTGATGCAGGAGCTGTTCGAGGGCAATGGCTGGCGCGTTGCGATCGACCTCGGCGGGCAGCACCTCTCGGTCATGCATCCCTCACGGATTGGCCTCGGTCAGAGGGCGCGCGTGCTCGTCTCCGAAAGCAGCGTCATCGCATTCGAGGCAGATGCCCGGGTATGACCGACCAGCGATCCGGCGGCTTCCGGCCGCTTCATCTCCCGTCCTTCGATGCGCCTTTCGGTTATCTGCCGGTCGGATCGGCGTCCCTCCTCGTTGAGGCTGGCGTTCTCGACGTCGAGGGTGGCCGATTGGTCGTCTCCGGAACGAACCTTGACGCGCAACTGGCGGACGCGAGCGCCCTCCTCGTTTCGGAAGGTCTGATACAGCCCCTGAGGGGCGAGCTGATGCCCGTGCGGGCCACGAGCCGCGGACCCGTGCTTTGCAGGATCGACCGCAGTGCGATGCGCCATCTGGGTCTTTGGGCGACCAAGGTGCATGTGCACGGGCTGGTGGAGGATGAAAAGGGTCGTCTCGCAGGGCTCTGGCTATCCCGGCGTTCTGCCGCGGCAAGCCACGCCCCGGGATGTCTTGATACGCTGGTTGCCGGCGGCCAGGCGGCATCCGAGACCGAACAGGAGACGGTCGTCAAGGAAGCCTGGGAGGAGGCGGGACTTAACGAGGGCCGTCTGGCGCGCCTCGTTCGGCGGACCGAGATCGAACTTCACTACGCCTCGGACCAGGGCTTCCACCAGGAGCGCATCCTGACCTACGACCTCGCTCTCCCGCAGGACTTTCATCCGCGCTGCGTGGACGGCGAAATCGAGGCCTTCGAGCTAATCGCGTTCGAGGCGCTCGGCGACCTGCTGCGGGCGTCGGACGCCTTCAAATACGCATCCTGGATTGCGACCATGGACCTGGCAGAGCGCCTGCGGGCAGGGGAGCGCGGCAAAAGCTGAAACGGTCACACAGAGGTGCGGCATCCAGCCTTGGACCTTCGCCGGCCAAGCGTGTATAGGACCGCCTGCCCAGCGATTGATGAGTGATGAACCCACAAGCCCGCAGATTTTCCGTCGCCCCGATGATGGACTGGACGGATCGCCATTGCCGGCATTTTCACCGGCTGCTGACGCGCGAGGCGTTGCTGTTCACCGAGATGGTGACGAGCCCGGCCGTGCTTCACGGTCCGCGCGAGCGCCTGCTGGGGTTCTCGCCTGAGGAGCATCCGATTGCGCTGCAGCTTGGCGGATCGGATCCCGAGGAGCTTGCCGAGGCGACGCGGATCGGGGCGGACTGGGGCTATGACGAGATCAACCTCAATGTCGGCTGTCCCTCCGATCGCGTGCAGTCGGGCCGTTTCGGCGCCTGCCTGATGGCCGAGCCCGAGCTCGTCGCGCGCTGCGTCGCCGCGATGAAAGGGGTAACCGACCGCCCGGTCAGTGTGAAGTGCCGCATCGGCATCGATGATCAGGACACCGAAGAGAGCCTCGATCGGTTCGTCGATCGCCTCGTCGATGCCGGCGTCGACGCACTCTACGTCCATGCGCGCAAGGCCTGGCTGCAGGGGCTGAGCCCGAAGGAAAACCGTACGATCCCGCCGCTCGACTATCCGCGCGTCCATCGCCTCGCGGCCCGCCTGCGCCCGCTTCCGGTGATGATCAATGGCGGGATCGAGACGCTGGAGGCGGCCCGGCCTCATCTCGAGGTGACTTCCGGTGTGATGCTCGGGCGGGCGGCCTACCATGATCCATGGCTCCTCGCATCCGTGGACACCGAGGTGTTCGGGGCCAGCCGCCCGTCGCCGGCGCTCGCCGAGGTAATCGAGGCCATGGCGGCCTATGCGGAAAGCGTCATCGCCCAAGGCGGGCGGCTCAACCAGATCACCCGGCACATGCTGGGTCTTGCCAACGGAATGCGCGGCGCACGGCAGTTCCGACAGATCCTCAGCGTTGAGGCCTGCCGGCCCGGTGCAGGCCCCGACGTGCTCCATAAGGCGCTTTCCGTGGTCGAGCCTGCGGCCGCGATGGCGGGGTGAGGCGCCTCAGTCCACCAGTTCGAGCGAGTTCTGGCTCACGGCGTAGCGGCTGAGGGTGCGCAGAAAGGTCATGCCCAAAAGACTGGTATCGAGCGCGCTCGCTTCTGCGACGAACGCCCGGACCCGGTCGCGCCTGATGCCGCCGACTTCCAGCGTTTCGAGCACCACATTGGCAGCGCGTCCGGTGCCGTTTGCAGTCTGGACCGGAATGTCGAAGCGCAGCCCGCCGGTATCGATCCCCGCGGCTTCCGCGTCTTCGATCGAAAGCACCACGGCGCTCGCTCCGGTGTCGAAGAGCATGGTGACCGGCGCGCCGTTGACGCTGGTCTCGAGCTGGAAATGACCGTTCCGTCCGCTGCGGAAGGTGGCGGTGCCGCGCTCGGCATCGATCACTGCGGCGGTGGGGGCCAGTTCGCTGAAGACGCGGCCGGCGACCATCTGCAATTCATCGCGGAAAGCATAGCTTACAAGCGCGACACTGAAGATCCCGAGCCAAAGGAAGAGGTTGCCGAGGATCTCCGAAAAGCGCTGGCGCCGGGTGAAGAGCCCCCCGGCAAAGACGATGAGCAGGACGAGCAGCGGGACAAGCTGGCCGGTCTGCACCTGCGAAAGGCCCACGAGGCTCCCCGCATCCGCACTGATCAGCAGCGCAAGCCCGGTGGCCACCAGCAGTGCAACCCCTACAAACAGCACTGCGCGGCCCTTTCGGTCGGTGATTCAGACACTCAAGATAAAGGCGCTGAGCGCGGCAATTTCAAGGATGGACTGCAGCGCACCGGTCAGATCCCCCGTCTGGCCGCCGACGAGACGACGGCAGAGTGCGATCCAGCCATAGCAGGCGAGCCCCATCAGCGCGAGCGCCAGCCCGAGCCCGAGTAGTCCCACGACCGGGGCGGCAAGGATGAACCCGATGATGAGCGAAAAGACCGCACCGATCGCGAAATCGCGGATCCGGAGCCGGCCGGCGGTGGCCGCGGCGCCATCGGCGCGGGCAGGGGCGAGCACCAGTGGCAGGGTGAGTGCGCCCGATCGGGCGAGAACCATGGCCGACAGCCAGCCGAGCGCCGCAGCCAGCGGGCTGATGGTAAGGAGGGCGGCAAGGGCGCTGACGCGCAGCAGAAGCAGGATGACCATGGCGGCGACCCCATAGCTGCCATGCCGGCTGTCCTTCATGATTTCGAGGCGACGGGCGGGCGTAATACCACCGAACAGCCCGTCCGCGGCGTCAGCCAGCCCGTCTTCGCCCATGGCGCCGGTGACGATGATGGCGATGCCGGCCGCAAAGGCGGCGGCAAAGAAGGGGGGCAGGCCCAGGAGGCCGAGCCCGAAAACGGATAGCGCGGGAACGAGGCCGATAACAAGGCTCGCAAAGCCGAGCGCGCGGGCCATGCGTCCGAGATCGGGCTTTTCATGGGCCCGGCTCCCGGTCGGCAGCCGTGAGAAGAATCGCAGCGCCATGAGGACGTCGTCGCCGAGCCGGATGCCGGGCGCCGGTTCGGCGTTGTCATTGCCCGGCCTGTGCTCGGGGGGCACCCCGCCTGCGTCCGATTGCAATTTATCCACGCTTCGTCCAGAAGGCCGCAAAATCGATCCTTTCGGGCAGGTGCGCCGTATCTGCCAAGCTCTAGCACAAGGAAGTCCCCGCGCCATGCCCCAAGCTCCCCGCGCGCCATTCGGCGAGATCGTGCAATTGCTGAGCGTGCTGCCGGCCGGCGACGAAGCCGCCGTCGAGTTCGTGCGCGCGCGTGACGCCCGGCTCACCAAGCCCAGAGGCTCGCTCGGTGCGCTCGAGGGTCTGGTCGAATTCCTGGCCCGCTGGCAGGGCAATGGCGAGCCGACGCTCGACAATCCGATGGTCGCGATCTTTGCCGGCAATCATGGGGTGACCGATCAGGGCGTGTCGGCCTATCCGCGGGACGTCACGGCGCAGATGGTCAAGAATTTCACCGTTGGCGGGGCCGCCATCAGCCAGATCTGCGCGCTCCACGAGCTCAACCTGCGCGTCTTCGAGCTCGCGCTCGAACTTCCGACCGGGGACATCACGCTGGAGCCGGCACTCGATGACCGCATGTGCGCGGCCACCATCGCCTATGGCATGGAGGCGATTGCCGGCCGGCCGGACCTGCTTTGCATCGGGGAGATGGGCATCGGCAACACCACGATTGCCGCTGCCATCAACGCAGCCCTCTACGGGGGCAGCGGCGCGGACTGGGTGGGGCCGGGCACGGGTCTCGATGACGCGGGGCTCGCGCACAAGGCCGCCATGGTCGACAGGGCCCTGGCCCTTCATCGCGACCATCTCGTCGATCCGATGGCGATTCTCGCCCGGCTCGGGGGTCGGGAGATTGCGGCCATGCTGGGCGCTCTGATCGCGGCCCGGCACCAGAACATCCCCGTCATCGTCGATGGTTATGTGGCGACGGCAGCGGCCAGCCTCGCCCATGCCGTCAATCCCGATGCGATCGCCCATTGCATCTTCGCCCATGTCTCCGGCGAGCCGGGCCACCGCCGCGCGCTGGACGCGATGGAGGTTCGGCCCCTCCTCGATCTTGGCATGCGGCTGGGGGAGGGAAGCGGCGCAGCGCTTGCAGCGGTGCTCGCAAAAACCGCGCTCCACCTGCACAATCGCATGGCGACCTTCGAAGAAGCTGCCGTGAGCGATCGCGAGAGCTGAGGATCAACCCGCGTCGGAAATGATCTCGACGCGGTCCTTCTTTTCAACGATCGGGGCAAGGGCATCCATCACCCGCGCCCTTGGAAAGGTCGCGATCACTTCGGTGCCGAAGCGCAGCTTGGAGAAGAGATCGAACCGGCCCTGGTGCAGCTCCATGATCTTCTGGACGATCGGCAGCCCAAGCCCCGCGCCCTGTTCGGCACTCTTCTGGGCAAGCGATCCCTGCCCGAAAGAGGAAAGGACGGTCTCGATCTCGTCCTCGGGAATGCCCGGGCCATTGTCGCGAACCGAGATCATCTGACCGCCGTCCCCGCTGCGCTGAACGACGAGGACCACCTTGCCCCCTGCGGGTGTGAACTTGATCGCGTTGCTCAGGAGGTTGAGCACCACCTGCCGGATAGCCCGCTCGTCGCCCCAGAGCTTGGGCAGATATTTGCCGAAGTGAAAGGCGAGCTCGATGCCCTTGGACTTGGCGCGGATCTCCATCATCCGGCGGCAGTCCTCGGCGATCTCGACGAGCGACACGGCCTCCTCGTTGAGCTCGTATTTGCCTGCTTCGATGCGGCTGAGGTCGAGCAGTTCGTTGATGAGGTTCAGCAGGTGCTGGCCGCTATTGTGGATGTCGGCGGCATATTCCTTGTATTGCGGCACCTGATGGGCGCCGAGGAGCTCGGATTTCAGCACTTCTGAAAACCCGATGATCGCGTTGAGCGGCGTGCGCAGCTCGTGGCTCATCGTGGCGAGGAACTGGGATTTGGCGATATTGGCCTGTTCGGCATGGCGCCTCGCCTCGTCAGACATCTGTCGGGCCGCCTCGAGCTCGCTGATGAGCGCGTCCTTCTCGGCCTGGTGCGCGACCGTCTCGAGTTCAGAACGGTGCAGTTGCCGGGCGAGGTAGACAAAGAAAATCTCGCCCCCGATCAACACCGCGGCAAGCGCATAGTCGAGCAGACCCCCGGCGATCAGGAGGCTCGCTGCGACCGCGAGCGTTGCAGGTGCAGTGCTCGTCAGCGTTGCTGCGGGCAGGGTGCGTGTCGATACGGCATTTGCAGCGATGCCCACCAGCACCATGGCGAAGCTGACGACCGACAGGCTTTCGGCCGATACGATGAAGCCGGCAAGTGCAAGAAGCGCCCAGGACATGCCGTAGAGCGTCTCGGCGAGCACGAAGCGCGTCGTCCACTGCCCGGCATTGAAGCGCTCGCGCGGGCTGCGCTTGAACTGCTGGCACAGGAGCACGACACCGGTATTGGCCGCGATCACGAGGCCAGCCCAGCAAAGCGCGATCAGTGGCGGCACCCAGAGGCTCGCAAAGAGCGCGAGGATGAGGAGCAAGGCAGGCACTGCGAGCGCGCCGGAGAGGCGCGAATTGGCGTATTCGTCGAGAAGTTCGAAATCGAACGCCGCGCGGGTGCCAGAGCTCGAGGTCAGTCGCTGGCGGGCATCGAATACCGCGCGCTGCGCCCCGCGCCGCGCGTCGCGGACGATCGGGGCACGTGCGTCGCCATCCTTCGTTGCCTGTTGCAACGGCATTGCGGTACTCATTTACTAATTCAACGCGAAAAAGAACGCTTTCGCGACGCTGGTGAAAACCCTAGCGGGATCGTGGTTAAGGGGCGGTGAACTGGCTCGGACAAGACGCCGCCGGATTGTGCGGAGGGGGCTCTGGCGGAGCCTGTTTCCCTTTGCGGTGCTGGCGATTGCCGGCGCGGTTGCGGTGCTGCTGCAGCCGGCGCCGGAGCTGATGGGCGGGCGCGCCCGGGTGTCGGACGGCGATTCCTTCCGGCTCGGCAGCGAGCGGATCCGGCTCGTGGGCCTCGACGCTCCGGAGCTCGGACAAACCTGCACGAGGCGCGATGGGGAGGCCTGGCCGTGCGGCGACACGGCACGTAACCGCATGGCGCAGCTGTTGAATTCCGGAAATCTTACCTGCGAGACGACGGGTCGGGATCAGTTCGACCGGTACCTCGCGACCTGCTCGGTCGATGGGCGCGACCTCGGATCGGTGATGGTGGAGGAGGGGCTGGCGCTCAATGAGGGCGGCTATGCCGCCGAGGAGCGGCGGGCCCGGGATGCGGGCCGGGGCATGTGGAAGGGCGAGTTCGAATCGCCGCGGGCCTGGCGCCGGAGCGGCGGGGATAGCATTGATTGGGTGGAAAGCCTCAGGAACTGGCTTTTGACGCTGATTGGCGCAACTTAGTTGCGTTGACTTGGCGGTTAGGGCGCGCGATATACCAAAGGCGCCGCAGAATTGCCGTTTTGGCGCAAACTCATTTCTGAAAGGCTCGGGGCCGAAATGGACAAGATTGACCGTAAAATTTTATCAATCTTACAAAAAGATGCAACGATGCCGGTCGCCGAGATCGGTCGCAAGGTCGGTCTCTCCACCACCCCCTGCTGGCGACGCATCCAGAAGATGGAAGAGGACGGGGTGATCCGCGGTCGGGTCGCGGTGCTCGATCCGGCGAAGGTCAATGCCGGGGTGACGGTGTTCGTGTCGGTCAAGACCAATGAGCACAACGAAACCTGGATGCGCAAATTCGCGGCGGCGGTCGACGAGTTCAACGAAGTGGTCGAGTTCTACCGCATGAGCGGGGACGTGGACTATCTGCTCCGGGTCGTCGTGCCCGACATCGCGGCCTATGACGCATTCTACAAGAAGCTGATCAGCCGGATCGCGCTGACCGATGTCAGCTCGTCCTTCGCGATGGGGCAGATCAAGTACACGACGGCGCTGCCGCTCGAGTTCGCCATCGTCAGCGACGACGACAAATAGCGGCTAGCCGCCGGTGACCGACATGTGCCGGGCGACCGCAGGCGCTGCGGGGCGGGCGCGGTCGAGCAGGAAGTCGTGGCCCTTGGGCTTGATGACCATGGCATGATCGAGGGCGGCGGCGAGGCCGGCCTCGCCGCCATCGCGGAGGGCGGCCCTCAGATCGACCCGATCGTCCTGCCCGAGGCAGAGATAGAGCTGCCCGGTGGCGGTCAGCCGGACGCGATTGCAGCTTTCGCAGAAATTGTGGCTCATCGGGGTGATGAAGCCGAGCACGCCCCCGGTCTCGGCGACGCGGACATAGCGCGCGGGGCCGCCGGTGCGCTTTTCGATGCGCTCGAGGGTGAAGGTCTCGGCGAGCCGGTCGCGGACTTTGCGCAGCGGCAGATAGCTGTCGACTCGGTCGATCCCGACCTCGCCGAGCGGCATGCCTTCGATGAGGGTGAGTTCGAACCCCCGGCCATGGGCCCATTGCATCATCGGGACCAGTTCGTCGTCATTGACGCCGCGGGTCACGACCATGTTGAGCTTGATGGCAATGCCTTCGGCTTCGGCCGCGGCAATGCCATCGAGCACCTGGTCGAGCCGGCCCCGGCGGGTGATGGCGGCGAAGCGCTCCGGATCGAGCGTATCGACCGAGACGTTGAGCCGCCGGATCCCGGCCTTTGCCAGGGCAGGGGCGTGGCGCACGAGCTGGCTGCCATTGGTGGTCATGGTCAGCTCGTCGAGGCCATGGCCGATCCGGCTGCCGAGGCGCTCGACCAGAGCGATGATGTCGCGCCTCACGAGCGGTTCGCCGCCCGTCAGCCTGAGCTTGCGGACCCCGCGCGCGATGAAGGCGCCGGCGATCGTCTCGATTTCCTCGAAGGACAGGATCTCGCTGCGCGGCATGAACTGCATGTCCTCGGCCATGCAGTAGGTGCAGCGGAAGTCGCACCGGTCGGTGACCGAGATGCGCAGATAGGTGATCTGCCGCCCATAGCTGTCGATCAGCGGCGGGGCATCGCTGCGGGGGGTATCACCGGGTTGGCCGATCAGAGTAACCATCGGATCAATCTAGTGGCGCGAGCCTCAGAAACAAAGCCCCGAAAAAGCAAAAGGCCGGCATCGCGCCGGCCTTTCGGACGTCTCGAATGGAACGCTCAGTGCCGCACGATGACCGTGGCGCCGACGCGGGCCCGCTCATAGAGATCGATCACGTCCTCATTGGTGAGGCGAATGCAGCCCGAGGATACGGCATGGCCGATGGTCCAGGGCTCGGACGTGCCATGAAGGCGATAGAGCGTCGAGCCGATATAGAGCGCGCGCGCACCGAGCGGGTTGTCCGGGCCGCCAGGCATGAAGGCGGGCAGCTCGGGCTGGCGCTTGCGCATGGCGGGGGGAGGGGTCCAGCCCGGCCATTCGGCCTTGCGGGTGATCTTGTGGGTGCCGGCCCAGCGGAAGCCGTCGCGGCCGACGCCGACGCCATACTTCATGGCCTTGCCGTCTTCGAGCACGAGGTAGAGCCGGCGCTCGGACGTCTCGACGATGATGGTGCCGGGACGCTCCTTGCCGGAATAGGCGACGATTTCACGCGGGATCGAGCTGCCGCGCGGCGCACGACGCGTCGTCGCTGCCTCGGCCTGGGTTTCCCAGGTGTTGGTGTCGAAATTGTAGACCCGCGCCGCCGTAGCGGGCGCGACGAGCGAAAAGCTGACCAGGAGAGCCGCGAAGGCGGCCGCCAACAATTTCAAAGTCCTCATGTCTCACTGTGCCTCTGACAGTCGCGCCACGCGGGCGCAATGATTTCCCCTAACCGCTTTCCGGCTGCCCCGTAAGACGACCCTGCCCGGATTCGGCCACATAATGACCACGTAATGCGCAATGTGTTGCCATGTTGCTACGAAGGGCGTTCACCAATGCGTGATCGGGCCGGTTGACAGCCATTCCCGCCCTCAATAGCACCGCTCCGAGCATGGAGGGTGTGATGAGCGAAGATCTGAAACGCGAAGCGGCGCGGTCGGCACTGGCCGAGGTCAAGCCCGGAATGCGGCTCGGGCTCGGGACCGGCTCCACGGCCTGGCATTTCGTGGATCTTCTCGGCATCGAGGTCGCCAAGGGCTTCGACGTCCTCTGCGTGCCCACCTCCGAGAAGACGGCAAAGCAGGCGAGCGAGCTCGGCATTCCGCTCACCGACTTAGAGGCCACCCCAGAGCTCGACCTGACGATCGACGGGGCCGACGAGATCGGCCCGGGGCTCGCCCTCATCAAGGGTGGTGGCGGGGCGCTCCTGCGCGAAAAGATCGTCGCGGCAGCATCGGGTCGCATGATCGTGATTGCGGACCAGAGCAAGTGCGTGGATGTGCTCGGGCGCTTTCCGCTTCCGGTGGAAGTCAACATCTTCGGGCAGGGGGCGACCGAACGGGCGATCCGGCGGGTGATGGAAGATTTCGAGGCTGAAGGTGACCTGCGTCCGCGGCTCACAAGCGACGGGAAACCCTTCGTGACCGATGGCGGACATCACGTCGTCGATGCTTTTTTTGGCCGCATTTCCCGCCCAGAAGCGCTGTCGGCGGCCCTGCTGGAGATTGCGGGCGTGGTCCAGCATGGCCTGTTCCTGTCGCTGTGCAGGCGGGCCTATGTTGCGGGCGCGGACGGGATCACGACACTGGACGCCTAGGCGAGGGGCCTTTATCCAAGGCATCGGGAAGCAGACGATGAACAAGAGGACGACCATGGGGCTCAGACAGCGATTCGTGCGGCTCGCAGCCGTGGCTGTGGCACTACCGATGCTGGCACTCGCCGCACCGGCAACCGCGCAGGAACTCGCGCCCGAGCATGTCGCGCTCGGCCGCAAATATGTCGAGCTGACCGACCGCGCCGGCATCTATGAAGTGGCGCTGATCGAGACCGCCATCGAGAGCCAGCGGACGATCCTCCGCCAGAACCCCGATCTGCGCGAGCCGGTCGACGACGCGATCAGCACGACCCTCCAGCATTATGCCGCGCGCAAGGGCGAACTGCTCGACCAGTTCGGGCGGCTCTATGCGCTGCGTTTCACCATCGAGGAATTGCAGGCGATCGTCGATTTCTACGAGACGCCGGTGGGCGCCAAGCTTGCCGAAGTCAACTCGACGATCAGCAGCGACATCGCCGCGGTGATGCAGGTTTTCCAGAACAATCTGCGGACCGAGTTCTTCGCGCGGGTGCGCTCGGAGCTGCGCACCGCCGGACACGAATTCTAGGCGCCGCCACAGGCCGGCGCGACCGGGCCCCGCCTTGTGCGGGGCCTTTTTTGTGTGCATTTACCCCCCGGGACCTGAAGAACAACGGAGACGCCTCGTGAGCAACGCCTATGACCTCGTGGTGATCGGTGCAGGATCGGGTGGCGTGCGCGCTGCGCGAATGGCGGCCGGCTTCGGCGCGCGCGTGGCGGTGATCGAGGAATACCGGGTGGGCGGAACCTGCGTGATCCGCGGCTGCGTGCCCAAGAAGCTCTTCGTCTATGCAAGCCGGTTTTCCGATCTCTTCGAGATCGCCCCGACTTTCGGCTGGACGGTGGACGCCAGCTTCGACTGGCCGACCCTGGTTGCCAACAAGGACAAGGAGATCGCCCGGCTCGAAAGCGCCTATGTCGCCGCGCTCGAAAAGCCGGGCGTCGAGATCATCCGCGACCGCGGCGTGATCCGGGGGCCCAACACCGTCCACCTCGTCTCCGAAGGGCGCGATCTTGAGGCGCGCCACATCCTCATCGCGACGGGCGGCAAGCCCTATGTGCCCGCGATCCCGGGCCATGAGCTCGGCATCACCTCCAACGAGGCGTTTCACCTCAAGACCCTGCCGCATTCGATCCTGATCGAAGGCGGGGGCTATGTGGCGCTCGAATTCGCGACAATCTTTTCGGGCCTCGGGGTCAAGACGACGGTGCTCTATCGCGGCGACCGGATCCTCCGGGGCTTCGACGAGGACATCCGCGTCGCGCTCGAAGCGGGCATGCAACTGCGCGGCATCGACTTCATCTATGATTGCACGATCCAGAAGCTGGAAAAGGCGGGCGAGGACGTGTCGGTCACCTATTCCTCGGGCGTGGTCGCGCCCTATGGGGCGGTGATGTTCGCCACCGGGCGGACGCCGAACGTGACGGGGCTCGGGCTCGAGACGGTGGGCGTCAGCCTCACCGATCGGGGCGCCATTGCGGTGGATGCGCGTTCGCAGACCTCCTGCCCCTCGATCTATGCGGTGGGGGACGTGACGGGGCGTGCGGCGCTGACCCCGGTCGCGATCCGCGAGGGCTCGGCCTTTGCCGAGACGGTGTTCAACGACAACCCCACCGAGGTCGACCATTCCCAGATCGCGACGGCGGTCTTTTCCGAACCCGAAGTCGGCGTGATCGGGCTCACCGAGGCCGATGCGGTCGCTGCCCATGGCGATGTCGATGTCTACGTCGCGCGCTTCCGGCCGATGATCAATACGCTTTCGGACCGCTCGGAACGCATGGTGATGAAGCTCGTGACGCTGGCCGATGGCGGGCGGGTGATCGGCTGCCATATCCTGGGGCCCGGCGCGGCCGAACTCGTGCAGCTGGTCGCCGTGCCCATGGCGATGAAGGCCGACAAGGCCGATTTCGACCGCGCCATCGCGGTGCATCCGACGGCGGCCGAGGAACTCGTGACGTTCAAATCCCCGAGCATTCGTTACCGGAAGGGCGAAAAGGTCTGACCAAAAGCCTATTGGCAGGCCAGCCCGAGCTTGATAGACCGCGCGGCATTGCCAAAAGAGCAGATAGCGAGCAGCCCATGAGCACCTGGACCCCGAGCAGCTGGCGGCAGAAGCCGATCTCGCAGGTGCCCGCCTATCCCAATCCCGACCGCCTGCGCGATGCCGAAGGGCAGTTGCACACCTTCCCGCCGCTGGTGTTTGCCGGGGAGGCGCGCGACCTCAAGGAGCGGCTGGCCGCCGTGTCGCGCGGCGAAGCGTTCCTGTTGCAGGGCGGGGATTGCGCGGAGAGCTTTGCCGAGCATGGCGCGGACCACATCCGCGACTTCTTCCGCGTCTTCCTGCAGATGGCCGTGGTGCTGACCCATGGCGCGAGCAAGCCGGTGGTGAAGGTCGGGCGCATCGCGGGCCAGTTCGCCAAGCCGCGCTCGTCCGACAGCGAGACGATCGACGGAGTGACGCTGCCGAGCTATCGCGGCGACATCATCAACGACATCGCCTTCACCGAAGCCGCGCGCACGCCCGATCCCGAGCGGCTGCTGATGGCGTACCGCCAGTCGGCGGCGACGCTGAACCTGCTGCGGGCCTTCGCCAGCGGCGGCTATGCCAACCTCGCGCGCGTCCATGAATGGACGATGGGCTTCATGAAGGGCTCGAACGCCTATCCGCGCTTCGAGGAACTCGCGACCAAGATCGACGACGCGATCGATTTCATGCGCGCGCTGGGGCTGACGCCCGAGAACACGCCGGCGCTGCGCGAGACGCGGTTCTTCACGAGCCACGAAGCGCTGCTGCTGGGCTATGAGGAGGCGCTGACGCGGCGCGACTCAATCACCAATGAGTGGTACGCGACCTCGGGCCACATGCTCTGGATCGGGGATCGCACGCGCCAGCCGGACGCCGCGCATGTGGAATATTTCTCGGGCATCCGCAATCCCATCGGCATTAAGTGCGGGCCGAGCCTCTCCTCGGACGACCTGCTGAAGCTGCTCGACAAGCTCAACCCCGAGGACGAGGCAGGGCGCATCACGCTCATCGGCCGGTTCGGGCACGAGAAGGTCGCCGACCATCTGCCGCGGCTGATCGAGACGGTGCAGCGCGCCGGACGGACTGTGGTGTGGTGTTCGGACCCCATGCACGGCAACACGATCAAGGCTTCGAACGGCTACAAGACGCGGCCCTTCGACCGGGTGCTCGAGGAGGTGAAGGCGTTCTTCCACGTCCACCGCGAGATGGGCACCTATGCCGGGGGCATCCATATCGAGATGACCGGCGACGACGTGACCGAGTGCGTGGGCGGGGTGGCCGCGGTGACCGAGGCGACGCTTCAGGACCGCTATCACACCTATTGCGACCCGCGCCTCAACGCCAGCCAGGCGCTGGAACTGGCCTTCCTCGTCGCCGAGGAGGTCGGATCGCAGCGTCCGGCGCGGGACCGGCAGCGCGCTGCGGGATGACGCAGTCATAAAATAATGAAATGCAGCCCGCGGCGTGATCGCCTATAGAATCACCTGCGGGCCGTTAGGGCTCTGTCACGAGCGTCGCCCGGCGCTCCGTCACCGGGAGACAGAGAACGCACCATGCCGCATGCCTTGTTCCACATCGCGGACGGCACCCTGCGCGAGCGCGTTTACGCCCGCGACACGGTCGCGCGCTTTGACCGGTTCAACTGGTGCGGCACGGAACTGGGCGAGCCCCGGTCCTGGCCGGAGGCGCTGAAGGGCGCGGTGCGCGCGATGATGCTGTCGCCGGTCGCCATGGCGCTGATGATCGGGCCGCGCGCGCGGCTCGTCTACAATGACGGCTATGCGGTCATCGCCGGGCCCAAACACCCGGAGATCTTCGGGCTGCCGGTTTGCGAGGCCTGGCCCGAGATCGCCGATTTCACCGACCAGCAGATCGCGCGCGCCTCGACCGGCGAGACGGTGACTTTTGCCGACCAGGAACTGACGCTCAACCGCACCGGCGAGCTCGCCTCGGCCTGGTTCGATCTGACCTACAGCCCCATCCTCGACGATGACGGCAAGCCGCTCGGCGTGCTCGCGGTCGTCATCGAGACGACCGAGCGCGTGGTGGCCGAGCGCCGGCTGCGGGCGACCCAGGAAAAGCTCGAAATGGCGCTCGGGGGCTCGCTGATGGTGGGCACCTGGGACTGGGACATCGCGGCGGACAGGGTGACGGCCGATCCGCGGTTTGCCGAATTCTACGGCATCGACCCGGTCGCGGCGGCGCAGGGCATTCCCATTGCGCGCTTCGTCGAGGCCATCCATCCGGACGATCATGGACCGGTTCGCGCGGCAATCGAGAAGTCGATCGCCGAGGGCGGGTCGTACCGCAGCGAGTACCGTGTGCTCGGAGGCGGCGAGCGGACGCGCTGGGTGCTGGCCTCGGGCCAGGTGCGGCGCGACGAAAGCGGTACCCCGACCCATTTCCCGGGCGTGGCGGTTGATATCACCGAGCAGAAGCTTGCCGCCGCGGCGGCCGCCGAGAGCGAAGCGCGCTTCCGCATTCTCGCCGACACCATGCCGCAGATGGTATGGGCGACGCGGCCGGACGGCTTCCACGACTACTACAATGCCCGCTGGTACGAGTTCACCGGGACGACGCCCGGCTCGACCGACGGCGAGGGCTGGGCCGGGGTCTTCCACCCCGAGGACCAGCCGCGCGCCTGGGGCGTGTGGCGGGAGGCGCTCGAAACCGGTGAGCCCTATCACATCGAGTATCGGCTGAGGCACCATAGCGGGGTCTATCGTTGGGTGCTGGGGCGCGCGTTGCCGATCCGCGACGAGACCGGCACGATCCAGCGCTGGATCGGGACCTGTACCGATATCGACGATTCCAAGCGCATCGCCGAGGAGCGCGAGGTGGTGGCGCAGGAGTTGAGCCACCGCATCAAGAACATCTTTGCGGTGGTGACAGCGATCGTGGGGCTGTCCGCGCGCACCCACCCCGAGATGCGGGAGTTCGCCGAGCAATTGCGGCAGCGGATCCTGGCGCTGGGGAAGGCGCATGATTTCGTGCGCCCGCATTCCACAGCGTCACGGCCGGTCTTCGACCAGAACTCGCTGTTCGCGCTCGTCGCCGAACTCCTCAAGCCCTATTGCGCCGAGGGTGACGGGCGGCTCGTCTTCGAAGGCGAGGATGCCCCGATCGACGACGGACCGGCGACGCCGCTCGCGCTGATCTTTCACGAACTGGCGACGAACTCGGCCAAATATGGCGCGCTGGCCCATACGGGCGGACAGGTGACCATCCGCGCCCGAGGGCTCGGCGAGCGCTACCATCTGACGTGGAAGGAAACGGGCGTGCCGACGCTGGGCCCCGGCACAGGAGAGGGGTTCGGCTCGCGGCTGATGAAGCTCAGTGTCGAAGGGCAGCTCCAGGGGAGCTATGAGCGGCACTGGGACGCGGACGGGCTTCGAGTCGAAATCGAAGTACCGCTATCGGCACTTCGCCGCTCCATGCGCCTCGGGAAGCCCGAAGGCTCGGCTCAGGAATAGGCGGCGCCGCCCAGATCGGGCTTGGGCAGGGTGAAGAGCCGCATGCGTTGCGGCGGCTCTGCATCGAGCCGGTCGCGTGCTGCGATGACATAGTCGATTGCCGCGCGAAGCTCGGCTTCGCTCGCGGGCTTGGGCAGCACGCCGACCGTGCCCGGTACGCCATCGCCGAGCTGCGAGGGATTTGCCGTCATGAAGAGGACAGTGACCCCCCGACGCGCGAGCATGTCGCCGATCTCCCGACCGGTCGGACCATCCTTGAGGTTGAGATCGACGAGCGCAACTTCGGCCGCATCCGCGAGCGCGAAAGCGGTCTTCCGATCGGCGGCAATGCCAATCGGCTCGTGGCCCATCTCCTCGAGAACGGTCTCGATTTCGATGGCGACGAAGATTTCGTCCTCTACTACCAGTACGCGGCAACTCATGGTCTTGGCCTAGATATTGTGCCGGTCAAACCTGCCGGCTCGGGAGAGTGAACGTGCTGCACCCCTGAGGGTTGCTGCGGCTGCCCCAGAATTGAAAACAATTCGACGCAAATTTTACCGAATGGTTTCCAATGTGTTGACGCGATTGAGCCCTCCAGTGGAGGGGGCGTGCGCTTATCGGAACATTAACCCTAACGGTTTTAACTCTTAGGCAGTCGAGTTGCCCCAGAGCGAGGACGCCATGCGCTGCGCCACCCAGATCTGCCTAGCCCTTTCGGGGATCCTGATCGCCGCGCCCGCCGTCGGCGCGGACTGGGGCACGCCGTTGCGTGGCGCCTATGGCGAGGAATGGTATGCCGAGGCACATCCCAAGGCGATCGGCTTCGAAATCGGCATGCGCTACTGGTATTCGCAAGGGGCGCTCGAGACGCGCATCGATGGCAATCTGACCAGCGGCTACGACACGGCGCATATCGGGGAAGCCCATTTCCGCATCAACGACTACACGACCGACTACTACCTCAAGGGCATGATCGGCTATTCGGGCAGCAAGACGACCGAATACACCTCGCCCGTGGGAACCGAGACCACCGAGATCGGCAGCGTGCTTTATGCGGGCGCGGATCTGGGGTTCGGCATGATCGCGCCGGGCTTTGGCGGGTTCGTGGGCTACCAGTACTGGAACGAGTCGCCCCGGCTCGGGGGGACCGATATCGGCGGGCTCGATTTCAACCTGCTGCGGCTCGGCATTTCGGGCCGGACCGAAATCACCGACATGGTCGACCTGACGGCCGAAGCGGCGCTCATCCCCTATGCGGGGCTGCGCGGCACCTATGGCGCCTATGACAGCGACACGCTCGAATATCTCGGCCTTTCGGACGTCGAGGGCTGGCTCTATGGCGCTGCCGGCGAGGTGATGCTCGGCGTGCACGCCACAGACTGGATGACGATGCGGTTCGGCGGCCGCGCCTGGTACCTGACCGGGCCTACGACCGTCACCTTCGAGGGCGAAGGCCGTGAGAGCGATCATTTCTCGGCGCTGCGCTACGGGCTGCTCGCCGAATTGACCTACCGCTTCTAGCCGCAACCGGGAGGGGCCCGCCGCGCTTGCCCTCCAATGGGCGAGCGGCTAAGTCTTGCCCCCGTTTTCCCCGGACCTGCAAGGCGCCCCCGTGACCGACAGCCTCCGCATCGCGCTCGCCCAGCTCAACCCGACCGTGGGTGCGCTGGGCGCAAACCTCGAACTTGCCCGCAAGGCCATGGCCGATGCGAACGCGGCCGGCGCGGACATCCTGATGCTGTCCGAACTTTTCCTCACCGGGTATTTCCCCGAGGATCTCCTGGGCAAGCCGCATTTCGTGGCCGATGCGATCACCCTGGCCGGCACGCTGGCCGAGGAGACGGCGGGCGGCGAACTGACCCTGATCCTCCCCACCATCTGGCGGGAGGAGGGGGTGCTGCGCAACGCAGTGATTGTTGCGCAGGGGGGCGAAATCATCGCCACCCGCTTCAAGGTCGAGCTGCCCAATACCGACGTCTTCTTTGAAAAGCGCTATTTCGCGGCGGGCGAGCTGCCCGAGCCGGTCGAGATCAACGGGGTGAGGATCGGCATTCCGATCTGCGAGGACATCTGGCACCCGCGCGTCTGCGCGGCTCTGGTGCGGCGCGGCGCCGAACTGCTGCTCTGCCCCAATGGCTCGCCCTATTGGACCGACAAGCAGCATATCCGCAAGGAGCTGGTGCGCGCCCGCGTGCGCGAAGACAACGTGCCGCTCCTCTATCTCAACCAGGTAGGCGGGCAGGACGAACTGGTGTTCGACGGCGCCTCCTTTGCGATCGAGCCGGGCGAGCGGCTGGTGCTGCAGGGCAAGTCCTTCATGCCCGATTTCCTCGTTTCCGACTGGCTCCGCCGACCCGAAGGCTGGCGGTGTGCCGGCGAGGACATCGTGCCGCTGCCCTCGCCCGAGGAAGCGCCATGGCGGGCCGCCATGCTCGGACTGCGCGACTACATCGAAAAGAATGGGTTCAAATCGGTGCTCCTCGGCCTTTCGGGCGGGATCGACAGCGCTGTGGTCGCCGCGCTTGCGGTCGATGCGCTGGGGGCGGACAGGGTGCATTCGGTGATGCTGCCCTATCGCTACACTTCGGGGGAGAGCCTGCGGGACGCCGAGGCCTGCGCCAGGGCGCTCGGCATAAAGCATGACACGGTTTCGATCGGCAGTCCGGTCGAGGCGGTGACGGCGGAACTCGGCGCGCTTTTTGCAGGCACCGAGCCGGGGCTGACCGAGGAAAACCTGCAGTCGCGCATGCGCGGGCTCGTGCTGATGGCGATTTCCAACAAGTTCGGTGCCATGCTGCTGACGACGGGCAACAAATCCGAGATGGCCGTGGGCTACGCCACCATCTATGGCGACATGAATGGCGGCTACAACCCCATCAAGGATCTCTACAAGACCGAGGTCTACAATCTTGCCGCCTGGCGCAACGCCCATCTGCCCGGCGATGCGAAGGGACCGGCGGGCGAGGTGATCCCGCAGGCGATCATCGACAAGGCGCCGAGCGCCGAACTGCGTCCCGACCAGAAGGACCAGGACAGCCTGCCGCCCTATCCCGTCCTCGATGCGATCTTGCGGGCGCTGGTGGAGGAGGAGCGCGCAGTGTCCGACATCGTCGCGGACGGGTTCGAATACGACCTGGTCAAGAGGGTCGAGAAGCTTCTCTACATCGCCGAATACAAGCGCCGGCAATCGGCGCCGGGGCCCAAGCTGACCGAGCGCGCCTTCGGGCTCGGGCGGAAATATCCGATCACCAATGGCTATCGCGACGGATCGGGCCGATGAGCGTGACCGTTCGCTATGCGCCCTCCCCGACGGGGCGACTGCACCTGGGCAATGCGCGGCCGGCCCTGCTCAACTGGCTCTTTGCCAAGGCCGAGGGCGGACGCTATGTGCTGAGGCTCGACGATACCGACCGGCAGCGCTCGACCGAGGCGTTTGCGGCGGGCATCGAGGAGGATCTGGGCTGGCTCGGCATCGTGCCCGACCTCAAGGTCCGCCAGTCCGACCGCACCGCGCTTTACGACGAGGCGCGTTACCGGCTGATCGCGGCGGGGCGGCTCTATCCCTGCTACGAGACCGAGGACGAACTCGACCGCAAGCGCAAGCGCGCCCGCGCGATCGGGCGCCCGCCGATCTATGACCGGGCGGCGCTGGCGCTGACCGACGCGGACCGTACGCGGCTCGAGGCCGAGGGCCGCCGGCCTCACTGGCGGTTCCGGCTCGACGGGCGGCCGGTGCAGTTCGAGGATCTGATCAAGGGGCGGCAGACGGTCAACACCGCCTCGATGTCCGACCCGGTGCTGGTGCGCGAGGATGGGAGCTATCTCTATACGCTGCCCTCGGTGGTCGACGACATCGCGCTCGGCATCACTCACGTGATCCGGGGCGAGGACCATGTGTCCAATACCGGCACGCAGATCGAGATCTTCGAGGCGCTGGGTGGCGCGGTGCCGGTATTCGCGCACCATAATCTGCTGACCGGGGCGGAGGGCGAGGGGCTCTCCAAGCGCCTCGGCTCGCTGTCGCTGGCCGAATTGCGGGCAGACGGGTATGAGCCGCTGGCGGTGGCGCTGGTGGCGGTGCTGACGGGCACGAGCCTGCCGGTCGAGCCCCATCCGAGCCTCGAGGCGCTGGCGAGGGTGTTTTCGCTCGGGGTGGTCTCGCACGGCGCGGCGCGGTTTGATCCGGGCGAGCTCGAAAGCCTCAATGCGCGGATCCTGCATGCGATGCCGTTCGCGGTGGCGGAGGCGCGGCTTGCCGAGCTGGGGCTCGCCGATCCGGCGCTCTGGGAGGCGCTGCGCGAGAACCTCTCGCGCTTTCCGCAGATCGTCGAACTCGCGCGAATCGTGACGGGTCCGGTCGAGCCGGTGATCGCCGAGGAGGACCGTCCGTTCCTTGCCGAGGCCGCGCGGCTATTGCCCGAGGAGCCCTGGGACGAGGAGACCTGGAAGGCATGGACCGATCAGGTGAAGGCGGCAACCGGGCGTAAGGGCAAGGCGCTCTTTTTGCCGCTGCGGCTGGCGCTGACGGGCCGGGCCGACGGCCCGGAGCTCAGGACTCTTCTTCCGCTTCTGGGACGTAAGGCGTGTTCGGACCGACTACCCTGACGCGCCGCTCGCCGAACTGGACGATGCGCGGCTGGGCGTTGGCGGCATCGGCCATGGCCGGCACCGCATGCGGGGGCTCGACCTCGCCGGGCGCGGCGGGGCGGCGGCGGGGCAGGGGGACGCTGATGAGTTCGGCGACCTCGATATTGGTCGGCGCGATGCGCCCGCGCGGATCGCGCTGGGGCATCGGCACATTGGCATCCCCGAACGCGATGCTGGCCTGGGACTGACCGCCGCCGGCGACGTCCGCGATGCCGATCGTGCCCTGGTTCATCTGCTGCCCGCAGGCGCAGCTCTTGTCGTATTCCCGCCGGAAGCGGAAGGCGGTGGGGAGCGCGGTATAGGGCTGGCCGGTGAGGCTCACCATCTGCTCGGGCTCCTGCCCGGGATTGTCGTGATAATAGAGCTCGACCTCGGCGCCCGGGCATTGCTGCTGGCACTGCATGGCGTCGTTCTGGAGATATTCGCGCACGGTCGAATAGCTGATGGGCCAGTAGAACCCGTCGCAGCGCCGGACGCAGAGGCTGCGCACGGTCGAATAATTGCCATAGCCGCCGAACTGGCCGCCCCGCATCTGGCTGTTGGAATCGCTGCTGAAGCCTTCGCCCTGACCCTCGCGGGTGAACCCGCCGAAGAGCCGGTCGAAAAGGCCCGGCTGGTCCTGCCGCACGACGCGGGAATTGGAGCCGGCATTGCAGCCGAACCGCGCCATCTCCTGCAGGATCGCCTCGCGCTGCTGGGAGACGTTGCTGCCGGTCTGCACCGACTGGGTGAGGGCGGCATATTCCTCGCGCCCCGACGTGATCTGCCGGGCAAGCTGCTGGCACTGGCGCGGCAATTGCCGGCCCGAGCGGGCGATGTCGTTGCAGCCCGAACGCACATAGGTGCTCTCGGCCGCCTGCAGGCTGCGCTGCACATCGCGGGCGCGCCGGTCGTTCGAGCCGGAATTGCGGAAATCATTATTGCGCTCGAGGCTCTGCAGGCTCGCATTGAGCTGGGCGCAGCTGGCCGATTGCGCATGGGCTGCGGACATGTCAGTAGCGAACAGGACGCCCATCGCCCCGATGGCGAGGAACATCCGCAAGGCATTTCTGGTTGTGTTCAGCATGCGCTCCATAACTCCACAGCGCCGCCTCAACGCTCCAACGCCAGAATCGTGCCCCTTAAGACCGGATCAAGGGACTGCCGTCCAGTATAAGTGCCGAGGCCCCGCTCGGCCAGCCTCAACCCAGCCCATGGAGAAAGCGTGAATGAAACTCGCAACGCTGCGTAACGGCCGGCCCGACGGGCAACTCGTCGTCGTATCCCGGGACCTGCGCCACTTCGTCTCGGCGGGTCGCATCGCGCCCGATCTGCAGACGGCGCTCGACAGCTGGGAGACGCTGGCGCCCGAACTGCACCGGCTTTCCGAAGCGCTCGACACAGGCGGGATCGCCGCGCAGCCCTTCGAGGCGCACATGGCGATGGCGCCCCTGCCGCGCGCCTATCAATGGATCGACGGTGCGGGATATCTGGGCCACCTCGAACGGGTGCGCTCGCTGCAGGGCTCCAAGGACGCCGAACTCCAGAGCGAGCGGCCGCTGCTTTACCAGGGCGGATCGGACAGCCTGTCTGGGCCGACCGACCCGATCATCGTGCCCGAGGAAGACCTCGCGCTCGATTTCGAAGCCGAAGTCGCCGCGATTCTCGGCCCGGTGCCGATGCGCCCGGGGCGCGAGCAGGCGGCCGCGGCGATCCGGCTCGTCACCATCTGCAACGACGTCTCGCTGCGGCGGCTCGTCGTCGATGATCTGCAGAACGGCTTCGGCTTTTTTCACGCCAAGCCCGCGACCGCGTTCGCGCCCGTCGTCGCGACGCCGGACGAGCTGGGGGACCTCTGGGACGGGCAGAAGCTCTCGGCGCGCCTGCAGGTCTATGTGAACGACGTGCTTTTCGGCCAGCCCAATGCCGGGGTGGACATGCATTTCGACTTCGTGGATCTGATCGTGGAAGCCGCCCGCACCCGAACGCTGGGGCCCGGGACGATCATCGGCTCGGGGACGGTCGCCAACCGGCACGAGGAATCTCTGCCCATCAAGCGCGACGGCATCGGCTTTGCCTGCATCGCCGAAGCGCGCACAGTGGAGAAGGCCAAATATGGCCGCGCCCGCACGCCGTTTCTGAAAAGCGGGGACAGCGTGAAGATGGCGGCACTCGACAGGATGGACCAGCCGATCTTCGGGGCGATCACCCAGCGCGTCTCCATCCTCGGCAAATAAGCGACGGGCCCTTTTCCTCAGGCTTGATTTTCGCTTCTGTTTGCGATCAGAGTGGCGCCCATGAAAACCGGCGACGCGCTGATCATTACGGGCTGCATCATTATCCGCTGACGATCGTCGGTGGCGCGGTTTTCTTCATCCCGAATTTCCTGAGACAAGAAGAGCCCCGCCGCCGGCGCGTGGGCTTTGTTCGTTTCAGGAAGACATCATGGCTTCGGGCACCACTCCCCTCAGGCTCTACAACACGCTGACGCGGACCAAGGACGCGTTCACGCCGCTCGATGCATCCAATGTGCGCATGTATGTGTGCGGCCCGACGGTCTACGATTTCGCCCATATCGGCAATGCGCGGCCGGTGATCGTGTTCGACCTGCTGTTCCGGCTGCTGCGCCATCTCTATGGCGAGGCGCACGTGACCTATGTGCGCAACATCACCGACGTCGACGACAAGATCAACGCGCGCGCCGCCCGCGATTTTCCGGACCTGCCGCTGAACGAGGCGATCCGCCGGGTGACGGAGGCGACCAATGCCCAGTTCCAGGCGGACGTGAAGGCGCTCGAATGCCTCGAACCGAGCGTGCAGCCGCGCGCGACCGAGCATATCGCCGAGATGATCGCCATGTGCGGGGTGCTGATCGAGAAGGGGCATGCCTATGCCGCGGAGGGGCATGTGCTCTTTTCGCCCGGGACCATGGCGGACTATGGACGGCTCTCGAACCGCTCGCTCGACGACATGCTGGCGGGCGCCCGGGTGGATGTTGCGCCCTACAAGCGCGACCCGATGGATTTCGTGCTCTGGAAGCCCTCGAGCCCCGAGGAACCGGGCTGGGAGAGCCCGTGGGGCCGCGGGCGGCCGGGCTGGCACATCGAATGCTCGGCCATGAGCGAAAAGCATCTGGGGCCGGTCTTCGACATCCATGGCGGCGGGATCGACCTCGCCTTTCCCCATCACGAGAACGAACTGGCCCAGTCCCGCTGCGCCCATGGCACGAGGCTGATGGCGCAGGTCTGGATGCATAACGGCTTCCTCCAGGTGGAGGGGCGCAAGATGAGCAAGTCCGAGGGCAATTTCGTCACCATCCACGATCTGCTGGAGACCGAGCATTTCGGTGGCCGGCGCTGGCCGGGGGCGGTGCTGCGCCTTGCGATGCTGATGACGCATTACCGCGAGCCGATCGACTTCTCGGTGGCGCGGCTCGAAGAGGCAGCGAGAAAGCTCGAAGGCTGGTGGCGCGCCGCGCGCGAGGGCGGCGAAGGGCGTGCGAGCGGGCCCGATGCATCGGTGATCGAGGCGCTCTCGGACGATCTCGGCTTCCACCGCGCGGCGGTCGCGATCGACGTGATGGCGCGCAAGGCCAATCGCGGGGAGGGAGAGGCCGCCCATTGCCTCGCGCTGACGCTGAGGTTTCTGGGGCTGGGCGAGGTCGGGGCGGAAGGCGCGGCCGAGGGCGGGGATGCTGCCATCGAGGCGCGGGTCGCCGCGCGGCTCGCGGCGCTCGACGCCAGGGATTTCGCCGCCGCCGACGCGATCCGCGCCGAGTTGCTGGCGGAGGGTGTGCAGCTGATGGATTTCAAGGACGCCGAGACCGGAGAGCGGCGGACGAAATGGGAGCGCAAGCTGTGAGGGGGAGAACCCCCTCATCCGCCCCTTCGGGGCACCTTCTCCCACGAGGGGAGAAGGATGGTGCGTCGTTGCGGGGTGCGGTGGAGGAGGGTGCGGCCCCCTCATCCGCCCCTTCGGGGCACCTTCTCCCACGGGGGGAGAAGGGGGTTGCGTCGCTGCAGGGTGTGGTGGAGGAGGGTGCGGCCCCCTCATCCGCCCCTGCGGGGCACCTTCTCCCACGGGGGGAGAAGGTGGGTGCGTCGCTGCGGGGTGTGGTGGAGGAGGGTGCGGCCCCCTCATCCGCCCCTTCGGGGCACCTTCTCCCACGGGGGGAGAAGGGGGGTGCGTCGCTGCGGGGTGTGGTGGAGGATGAAACTGCGCCAGCGGCGCGGTCGGAAGGTGGCGCCGATCCCACCTCTGCGCCTCCCTCTCCCCTTGTGGGAGAGGGTGCCCGAAGGGCGGGTGAGGGGGGAGCGGCGCGCGCGGAGGGGCGGTTGCGTGGTTTCGTCAAGCAGATGCGGAGCAATCCGACCGAGGCGGAGGCGATCATGTGGCGGGTGCTGCGGGATCGACGGCTGGCCGGGTACAAATTTCGCCGGCAGGTGCCGATAGGCCCGTTCATCGCCGATTTCGTCTGCTACCAGGCGCGCCTGATCATTGAGCTGGATGGCAGCCAGCATACGGGCAGCCTCTACGATGCGGCGCGGGATGCTGAATTGAGGCGCCGCGGCTTCGACATCCTGCGGGTCTATAATTCCGAGCTCTTCGCCAATCGCGAGGGGGTGTTGGACGCGGTTTGGGTGCGGGTTGGAGGGGAGGGGGTGTGATGGAGCAGATCATCGATCATGTGGGCTTCACGGTCTCGGATTTCGAGCGCTCGAAGGCGTTTTACGGCGCGGTGCTGGGGGCGCTCGGGATCGAGCCGATGATGCAGTACGACGTCGGCGGGGTGCGCCATATGGGGTTCGGGCGCGGCAAGCCGGATTTCTGGATCAGCTCGGGCCAGCCGATGCGCGGCCGGCTTCATGTCGCGTTTCTCGCGCGGAGCCGGGCGGAGGTGCATGCCTTTCACACCGTGGCGCTGGGGCTCGGGGCGATCGACAACGGGGCGCCGGGCATCAGGCCGCACTACCACCCCAATTATTATGGCGCCTTCGTCCTCGATCCGGACGGGCACAATGTGGAGGCGGTCTGCCATGGAAAAGAATGAAAGGGTGGCGCTGACGGGCGGCTGCCAGTGCGGGGCGGTGCGGTTTCGCGCGCGGCTCGTGGGGCGCGGTTCGATCTGCCACTGCCGGATGTGCCAGAAGGCGTTTGGCGGGTTTTTCGGGCCCCTCGTGACGGCCCATGACGGAGAGTGGACGCGGGGCGAACCGCGCTGGTTCCAGAGCTCGAACCTGGCGCGGCGCGCCTTCTGCGGCGCGTGCGGCACGCCGCTCGCCTATGAGACGCGGTTCGGGCTCGAACTCGCCATCGGTGCGTTCGATACGCCCGAGGCTGTGGCCCCGCAGATCCAGGTCAACCCGCGCGACAAACTCTCCTTCTTCGACACACTGACGAGCCTGCCGGTGCGCGAGAACCAGGACAGCGAGTGGACCGACTTCCTCTCGGGCATCCACTCCAACCAGCATCCCGACCATGACACGGCCGAATGGCCGCCCCGAGACGAAAGCCGATCCTGATGTCCAAAGAGCGCCTATACCTGTTCGACACGACGCTGCGCGACGGCGCGCAGACCGCGGGGGTCGAGTTCTCGCTCGAGGACAAGATCGCGGTGACGCGCCTGCTCGAGGAAATCGGGGTGGACTATATCGAGGGCGGCTATCCCGGCGCCAATGTGGTCGACGACCAGTTCTTCGCCGAGAAGCGGACGCGGCGGGCCGTGTTCACCGCCTTCGGCATGACCAAGCGAGCCGGGCGCTCGGTGGCCAACGATCCCGGCGTGCAGGCGATCATCGCGTCGGCGGCGAGCGCGAACTGCTTCGTCGCCAAGGCCTGGGACCACCAGATCCGCATCGCGCTCGGGATCTCGCTCGAGGAAAACCTGAAGGGCCTGCGCGAGACGGTGGCCGCATCGGCGGCCGCGGGGCGCGAGGCGATGGTCGATTGCGAGCATTTCTTCGATGGCTACAAGGCCAATCCCGACTACGCGCTCCGGTGCATCAGGACCGCGCTCGAGGCAGGGGCGCGCTGGGTGGTGCTCTGCGACACCAATGGCGGCACGCTGCCGAGCGAGATCGACGAGATCGTGCGCGCGGTGACGGCAGAGGTGCCGGGGGACCGGCTCGGGATCCACGCCCATGACGACACGGGACAGGCGGTGGCCAATACGCTCGCGGCAGTCAATGCCGGCGTGCGGCAGATCCAGGGGACGCTGAACGGGCTCGGGGAACGCTGCGGCAATGCCAATCTCGTCACCATCATCCCCACGCTCCTGCTGAAGCCGGCCTTTGCAGACCGCTTCGAGACGGGGGTGAGCGCCGAGCAGCTGGCGCGGCTGACTTCGGTGTCGCGCACCTTCGACGAACTGCTCAACCGCGCGCCGGACCGGCAGATGCCCTATGTCGGGGCGTCGGCTTTTGCGACCAAGGCGGGCATCCATGCGTCCGCGCTCGCCAAGGATCCCTCGACCTATGAGCACGTGCCGCCCGAAACGGTGGGCAATGAGCGCTCGGTGATGGTCTCCCAGCAGGCGGGCAAATCGAACCTCCTGACCGCGCTCAAGCGGCACGGGATCGCGATCGAGAAGGACGATCCGCGGCTCGACAAGCTTTTGAAGACGGTCAAGGAGCGCGAGGCGCGCGGCTATTCCTATGACGGGGCCGATGCTTCGTTTGCGCTGCTGGCGCACAAGGTGCTCGGCACGCTGCCCGATTTCTTTGCCGTCGAGAGCTACCGGGCGAGCGTGGAGCGCAGGCACAATGCGCGCGGCGAGCAGGTGACGGTGACCGAGGCGGTGGTCAAGATCCGCATCGACGGAGAGCGGCTGATGTCGGTGGCCGAGGGCAACGGGCCGATCAACGCGCTCGACCTCGCCATGCGCAAGGACCTCGGCAAGTATTCGGACCGGATCGAGGATCTTGAACTGGTCGACTTCAAGGTGCGTATCCTGGACGGCGGCACGGGCGCGGTCACCCGTGTGCTGGTGGAAAGTCGCGATGGCAGCGGAGAGCGCTGGTATACGATCGGCGTCTCGGCGAACATCATTGATGCCTCATTCGAGGCGCTATATGAGTCGATTAACTACAAGCTGCTGAAAGCGGCGCCCCAAGCGGCCGGGGGCGCGGAGTAGAACACCCGACCAGGGCGGAGATCGGACTTTATTCGCACCCGCCCTTTGGAGGCTGAACTGACCGAAACTGCGCCCAAGCCCACCCCGAGCCCGCTGTCCAACAAACGCGTATTGTTCACTTTCGGGGCGGCGGGGGCGACGCTCGTGGTCGTGCTCGGGGTTCTCGCGGGACCGGCGATCGTCAGCTGCTATACGAGCGACCAGCGGCTGGGGCTCTGTTTCCGCGACCGGCTGATCGATGCGGGGCTCTTGCCGGCCCCGGCCATGGTCGCCGATCGCGAGACGCCCGAGGCCGGCGCAACGCCCGCAGTTGCGGAAGCCGAGGAGGCCGAGGCGCCAGCCGAAGGCGAGGAGACGGACGTCGCGGCGCTCGAGAGCCCGGCCGATGCCGCCCCGGTGCCCGAAGCGCCCGGCGTGCAGGCGATGAATTTTGGGCTGGTGCGGGCGGAAACCGATGGCTCGCTGCTGATTGCCGGTACTGCGGCGCCGGGGAGTGAAGTCGGCGTCTATGCCAATGAGACGCTGCTCGGAACGACGACGGCGGATTCGGGCGGGGACTGGGTGTTCATCCCCGAAGCGCCGCTCGCTGCGGGGGGCACGGCGCTGACGCTGGGCGGCCCCGAAGAGGAAACGCGCAGCGACACCGCCTATCTCGTGGTCATCGATCCCGAAGGGACGAATGCCCCGCAGGTGTCCCAGAGCACGCGGAGCGCTGCGGCTGCGGCGCTGGCCGAACTGAGCCCGGCCCAGGAAACGGCCGAGGAGGAATTGGCCGTCGCGGCGCTCGATGCCGAACCGGCCGCGGAGCCCGCGGGCGAAACCGTGCCCATGCCGGCCCTGCCCGAAGCTTCGGATGAAGCCGGACCGGCCGTCGCGGTGGACGCGGAGGGGGGTGTCGCGTCCGAGCCCGAGACCGTGTCCGAGGAGCCTCCCGCAATCGAGGCGGCGCCCGAAGAAGACGAGATCGCCATTGCGGCCATCGACCCCGAGCGGGCCCTGCCCGAGGCTCCCGAAGCCCCGGCGGCCTTTGTGCCGACCACGCTGCCGACGATCGACGCGGTCGAAATCGACGGAGACGAAACCTTCATCGCCGGTGCTGGCACCGATGGCGGGACCATCAGACTCTTCGTCGACGGAACCTATGTCGGGGAGAGCCCGATCGAGGGCGGGCGCTGGATCGTCGAGGCGGGGCGCGTGCTGACCGCGCCGAGCCAGCGGCTTCGCGTCGAAATGGTCGCGCCCGGCAATGAACTCGTCGTCGCGCGCTCGGAAATCAATTTCGTCATCGAGGGGCTGGCCGAACCGGCGGTTGCCGAGGCCGAAGAGACCCTAGAGCCTGCGCCCGCGCCGCTGGTGCTGGCCGATGCCGGCGAAGCCGCGCCCGCCGAGACCGCTCCGGCGGCACCGCTCGCGCCAGTCGCGCCGATGGCGGCTCCGGCGGAGGCCGCGCCCCAAGCGGATGCCGAGAACACGCCGACCGAGGCGACTGTAGCAGACGAGCCCGTTGCAGACGACGCTGCGGCGGCAGAGGCCGTGCCGGCCGCCGATGAGACGACGCTGCCCGAGCCGGTCGTTCCCGACCAGCCGGGGCAGGAGGTCAACGAGATCGCGCCCGACGCGGCCGACCTCGCAGACACCGCCGATTCACCTGCCGCCGATGCGCCGGCGGAACCGCAGGTGCCGGCGACCGAGCCCGATGCGGCGCTGGAAACCGAGGCGGCGTCAGCAGCATCGGATGCGGAAGGCGGCGAGGCTCTGCCCCAACCGGTCGTGCCGGAGATCGCACTGCCGACCGAGGAGGAGACCTCTCCCGTGGCCGGTGCCGGGTCTGAAGTGCCCGCGACGCCGGAGGCGGACGCGATCGCTGACGAGAGCGGATCGGCCCTGCCTGGGACCGAGCCTCAGCCCACAGCAGAAACTACCGAGTCCGCGCCGGTCGTGCCCGAGGTGGAAGCCGCCCCGATTGCCCCCGCTGATAATGCGGCGCCGGCGGCAGCGGTCGAGGCCGCGAGCGAAGAGCCGGTCGAGCCGGGGGCGTCCGAACCGGTCTCGACCGAGCCGGTGACGCCGCCTGCCACGGCTCCGGTGCAAATTCTCGATGAGGAACCTGTTGCGCCCGCGAACGCCGAGAGCGATGGCGATCTCGCCCCGGTGCTGCCCGAGTCTGCAGAGGCCCCGGGCGAGGAGGCGGTGGACGCGCTGCCGGACCCGGTCGAGGCCGAGCCGGAAGCAATTGCTTTGCCCGAGCCGACTCTTCCCGAGCCGGCGGCGCCCGACGAGGCACCCGCGACAGCTGCGGCCGAGGCCGAAGCGTCCGATGCACTGCCAGTGGCGCCTGCGGACGAAGACGTAGCGGCGCCCGAAGCCGGGAGCCCTGTGGTCCCCATCGCGCCCGAGCGCGAGACGGTGGATACCCCGGAGGAGGCCGCGCCTGCGGCAGCCTCGGAGTTGGCTCCGGTCGTGCCCGAGGTTTCGGCCGATCCGGTCGAGGCGCCCGCAGCACCCGAAGCAGAACCATTGCCCGAGCTCGAGACTGCGCCACAGGCAAGCGGTGTCGACGGCGAGAGTGCGCCGATGGAGGCTGCCGAAGCTGCGGGCGCGCCGATGGAGGCTGCCGAAGAGAACCTGCCTGCCGAACCTGCTCGGTCCGATCCGATCGTGCCCGCGGCGCCTGCCGAATCGCTGGATGGTCCGGTGACGCCGGACGCGGTTCCGGCGCCGGCCACCCCTGAAAGCCTGCCAGAGCCTGCGCCGGCACCTGCCGAGCCCGATGGCGAACCGGTGGTCGCCGGTCAGGAGCCAACGCCCGCGGAAGCCGGTGAGCTGGCTCCAGTGGCGCCGGGAGCTCCGACCGAACCCGTCGCGCCAGCGGCCGAACGCGAAACCCGGCCCGAGCCAGAGGCGCCGGCAGCGGCACCGGTCGTTGCGCCCGAGGGCGAAACGGTGGAAGCGGGTCCCGAGGCCGAGCCCGCGGAGCCGGTCGAGTTCGCCCCGGTCGTCCCCGAGCCTTCGGCGGATCCGGTCGAGGCGCCGGCCGCCCTCGAACCAAACCTTGAGCCTGAAAGCGCGCCCGCGCCGGACCTTGGCGACGCCGAAACTCCGATTGCGCCACTGGCCGCCGCGCCAGACGCGGAAATCGTGGACCAGCCCGAAGACACCCCGCCGGCCGAACCGATGCCGATGGCCCCGGTCGGGCCCGAACTGTCCGAGCCGGCCGAGGCGTCGACCCCTGAGGCGGCTCCGGTCTCGCCGGAGGTTGCGGTGGAGAGCCCGGTCGTGCCCGAAGCGGATGTGCCAGCCGTCGAAACGCCGGATGCGCCCGTCGCGCCCGAACCCGGCCTCGAGCCCGTTCGTCCCGTCCCGCAGATGACGGGCGAGCCCTTCGACGACGAGGAGGTCGAAACCCTGGTCGCAACGCCGCTCGGGGATCCGGAACTGCAGCGCTTCGCTTCGGGCAAGGCCATCATCCGGCGCGGCGACAATCTCTGGACGATCGCCCGGCGGGTCTATGGCAGCGGGCTGCGCTATCGCGATATCTACGAGGCCAATCGCGACCGCATCCGGATTCCGCGGCTCATCTATCCCGGCCAGGTGTTCGACCTGCCGGGCGTGGGCGAGGGTATCGACGGCGCGCTCGAGGACTGACCGCAAGCGGGCGCGGCCTTGCCGCGGAAGGCTCTTTCTTTTATCGTAGGGTTACGATGAAAGATCTCCCGGTCGACGATCGCGCAAGGATGGACGACGAGCAGCTCGCGGGCATGCTGCGCGCGCTGGGCCATCCGGCGCGCCTTGCCATCCTGCGCATTCTGGCCGCGCGCCGGCAGAGCGATTGCTGCTGCATGGATCTGACCCAGTGCCTGCCGCTCGCCCAGTCCACCGTTTCCCAGCACCTCAAGGTGCTGCTCGATGCCGGCCTGCTCGAGCGTCATCAGCGCGGCACCCGCAATTGCTATGCCCTGCGCACCGACCGCGTCGAGGCGATCAGCCTTGCCGCCGACCGGCTGTTCGGGGCCCTTTCGGAACAACCCGCCTGCGAAAGCCAGGCAGAAAGAACTCCATGACCTCTCCACAGGACGCGCCGAACCGTCCTCGCGTCAGCGGCGACGAGGGGGCGGTGCTCTCCACCGTCCGCAATCTCTGGGCCTATATGTGGCCGGCCGACCGGCCCGATCTGAAGCTGCGCGTGCTGCTCGCAGTGGGGGCGCTGCTGCTCTCCAAGGTCGCGACCACGATCGTGCCCTTCGCCTACAAGGGGGTGATCGATTCGCTCGATGGCAGTGCGCCCAATGGCGCGCTGATCCTGGGGCTCGCCGTGCCGCTCGTGCTCGTCATCGCCTATGGGCTCGGCAACGTCATCGATGCCGGCTTCCAGCAATTGCGCGACGTGCTCTTTGCGAGCGTCGGCCAGCATGCGGTGCGCAAGCTCGCCTTCCAGACCTTCGAGCACCTGCACCGGCTTTCGCTCAGATTCCATCTGCAGCGGCGCACGGGCGGGCTCAGCCGCGTGATCGAGCGCGGCACCAAGGGCATTGAGACCATCGTCCGGTTCACCATGCTGAACACGGCGCCGACGGTCGTCGAGTTCGTCATCGTCGGCATCATCTTCGTCGTGATGTTTGGGGTGAGCTATCTCTCGGTGCTCGTCGTCACCATCTGGCTCTACCTCTATTTCACCATCAAGGCCTCGAACTGGCGCATCGCCATCCGCCGCGACATGAACGAGAGCGACACCGACGCCAATTCCAAGGCGATCGACAGCCTGCTCAATTTCGAGACGGTGAAATATTTCGCCAATGAGCGCATGGAGGCCGAGCGCTTCGACCGCTCCATGGCCAAGTACGAACGCTCGGCCATCCGCATCTGGACGTCGCTCGGCTTTCTCAATTTCGGCCAGGCGGTGATCTTCTATGCCGGGCTCATCATCATCTCGGTGATGGCGGTCTCGGGCGTGATGAACGGGGATCTGACGCTGGGCGATTTCGTGCTGCTCAACACGTTCCTCATGCAGATCTACCGGCCGCTCAACTTCATCGGCTTCGTCTATCGCGAGATCCGCCAGGGGCTGACCGATATCGAGGAGATGTTCAAGCTGCTCGACCAGAACCCCGAGATCGAGGACAGGGCAGGGGCGAAGGATCTCGAGATCGCAGGGCCGGTGATCCGCTTCGAGAACGTCAATTTCCACTATGACGCGGACCGGCCGATCCTCAAGGGCATCGATTTCGAGGTGCCGGCGGGCAAGACCGTCGCGGTGGTGGGGCCATCGGGGGCGGGCAAGTCGACGCTCTCGCGCCTCCTTTACCGGTTCTACGACGTGACGGGCGGGGCGATCACCATTGACGGGCAGGATCTGCGCGACGTGACCCAGGCGAGCCTGCGCGCCGCGATCGGCATGGTGCCGCAGGATACGGTGCTCTTCAACGACACCATTGCCTACAACATCCGCTACGGACGGCCCGATGCCGATGACGAGGCCGTGCGCCAGGCCGCCGAAATGGCGCAGGTGGGCGATTTCATCGCTTCGCTGCCCAAGGGCTACGAAACCCCGGTGGGCGAGCGCGGGCTCAAGCTCTCGGGCGGCGAAAAGCAGCGCGTCGCAATCGCGAGGACCATCCTCAAGGCGCCCTCGATCCTCATCCTCGACGAGGCGACATCGGCCCTCGACACCAAGACCGAGCGCGACATCCAGACCGCGCTCGACCGGGTGGCGGCAGGGCGCACGACGCTCGTCATCGCGCACAGGCTGTCGACGGTGATCAATGCCGACGAGATCCTGGTGCTCAGGGACGGGCGGATCGCCGAGCGCGGCCGCCACGCCGAGCTGCTTGAAAAGGGCGGGCTCTACGCCCAGATGTGGAGCCGGCAGCGCGAGGCAACCGAGGCCGAGGAGCATTTGCGGAAGGCGACCGAAGACCCCGAGGGCTTCGTGCGGCGGGGGACCCCGGCGGGCGAATAGGCCGAAAAGTTTTCCACAGGCTGGAAAAAATGCACGATGGCCCCTTGCCCCGAAAAGGGGGAGGGGCTACATCCCCATCCGTCGCCACGACGCATCCGGTTCCGCCCGGCAGACTGCTGAAGCGGAACGGGAATGTGGCGATGCCTCCGGAAGAAAAAACGGAGACTGCGAAAAAACTGGGTTGACTGGGCCGGATGGTCTGAGTATAACCCGCCCACTGCTGGCGACGTTGAGCGAGTTGCTCCCACTGTCTGGCGGTTTTCTGAAAGGGCAGGTCTGCTGCCGGGTGACCGGATGGTAGGTTGTGTTCTGCGGAATTTGGAGGTTTTGCCTCCGATGACGTTACGCTCCTTTTTGGGGTTGTNCGGAAGAAAAAACGGAGACTGCGAAAAAACTGGGTTGACTGGGCCGGATGGTCTGAGTATAACCCGCCCACTGCTGGCGACGTTGAGCGAGTTGCTCCCACTGTCTGGCGGTTTTCTGAAAGGGCAGGTCTGCTGCCGGGTGACCGGATGGTAGGTTGTGTTCTGCGGAATTTGGAGGTTTTGCCTCCGATGACGTTACGCTCCTTTTTGGGGTTGTGAGGTCGGCTCTTTGACATTGTGAAGATTGAAGAAAGAGAAACGTGGACGGCGAGTGGTCTTGCGAGACCTGCCGGGGCTGAGGCTCTGGTGTGGTTTTAATCGACAACGACGGTGCTACGTTTCTTCAAGAGGTACACTTTTGCTTGGACGCCTTTTGGTGTTTGAGCGTTGTGTGTCCTCGTCAATGCAAACGTGCATGCGTCGACTATAGTCAGATTTCAAACTTGAGAGTTTGATCCTGGCTCAGAACGAACGCTGGCGGCAGGCTTAACACATGCAAGTCGAACGCCCTCTTCGGAGGGAG